>CAVBPR010000001.1:0-19709 GCA_963597355.1 bacterium
TAAATACTGGCTTTTTTGACTTCTTACTTATCCAAACTCTTCATCGTCGGGAACAAAAGTACATCCCGGATAGAAGCCGAATCCGTCAGCAGCATAACAAGGCGATCCACACCGAAACCAAGTCCGCCCGTGGGAGGCATACCGTATTCCAATGCATTGACATAGTCGTAGTCAACCTGTGCCTTGCAATCCGGGTCAATTGCTTTACGCTCTGCAACCTGACGTTCAAAGCGCCCCTTCTGGTCAATCGGATCATTCAATTCGCTGAAGGCATTGCCAAACTCGGTAGCATTAATGAAATACTCAAACCGCTCAGTGAAAGCAGGATCATCCGGCTTGCGCTTTGCCAAGGGGCTGATTTCCACCGGGTAGTCATAAATGAAGGTGGGCTGGATCAGGTTTTCTTCGACGAAAGCATCGAAAAATTCGGCAAGAATTGCGCCCTTAGTAGGCACTTCAGGCAATTCAACATGATGCTCTTTTGCAACGGCAACCGCCTCTTCGTCCGAAGAAATCGCAGAAAAGTCTACGCCGGAATACTTCTTAACCGCTTCCACCATGGTGAGGCGCTCCCAGTGACCCAAATCAATCTCGTTGCCCTGATACGGCACAACCATACTGCCGCAGACATTCTGAGAAACCGTCTTCATCATTTCCTCTACCAAATCCATCATTCCGTGATAATCCGTGTAGGCCTGATAAAGCTCGATTGTAGTGAATTCAGGGTTGTGCTTCGTGTCCATACCCTCGTTACGGAAAATACGTCCCACTTCATAGACACGGTCCATGCCGCCAACAATCAGTCGCTTCAGGTAAAGCTCTGTCTCAATGCGCAGCACCATGTCCATATCCAGCGTGTTATGGTGCGTAATGAACGGACGAGCCGAAGCTCCAATTTCAAACGGCGTCAGAATTGGGGTATCAACCTCCAAAAATCCCTTGCCATCCAAGTAACTGCGCAACTCGCGCATGATTTTGCTCCGCTTAACAAAGGTGTCCTTCACGTCGGGATTGACAATCAAGTCGACATAACGTTGGCGGTAACGAGTTTCACGGTCGGTCAACCCATGGAATTTTTCGGGCAGAGGCTGGAGAGATTTTGCAAGAAGAACCACTTTGCTGGCACGGACAGAAATCTGTCCCTTCTCCGTCTTAAATACCTCACCTACGACACCGACAACATCACCGGTGTCGCACTTTTTAAACCAAGAGTACTCCTCTTCCCCGATCAAATCGCGACGTACATATAACTGAACGCGACCGGCTTTGTCCTGCAGATCGCAAAAAGAGACCTTACCCATCCCCCGCTTACTCATTAAGCGGCCGGCAATGGAAACAACTTTGCCTTCCATCTCTTCAAAATGCTCTGTAATATCCACAGAAAAATGAGTTACATCAAACTTGGTCTGCTCAAAGGGGTTGCGGCCTGCTTCCTGAAGCAAGGTCAGCTTTTCTCTGCGAACCTGCTGCTCAGAAACCTTCTGATTGCCATTCGACTGCTTTTCAGCCATGAAAAAGACTCCTTATCTGATAATTCATACTTTGGCGATGGACTGCACCGTATAGTGCATCATGCCAGCGGGGGCTTCTACTACAATTTCGTCACCAACGCGCTTTCCCATCAAGGCGTGACCGAAAGGAGATTCCTCGGAAATACGGCCATTCATGGGATCTGCTTCCTGTGAACCGACAATTTTATATTCCAGCTCGCAGTTCATCTCTGCAGAGGCGACCTTTACTACGCAACCGGGATGAATCGTGGCAGAGTCGAATTCATTTTCATCGATCAACTCATAATTGGCCAGGATGTCTTCCACCTCAGCCATGCGGGAATACAATTTGCCCTGCTCATTTTTTGCTTCATCATACTCGCTGTTTTCTGACAAGTCGCCAAAAGAACGCGCTTCCTTGATCAGGTCCGCAACTTCCTTCTCACGGACGGTCTTCATCCATACCATTTCATCCTGAAGCTCTTTCAGACGCGCAGCAGTCAGTTTATATACTTTTGACATGTAACACACTACCTTCCAATAAAAATGCAAAATTGCCTGATTTTCTGAAATTTGTCGATTAAAAACAGCAAATACAGAAAAGGGCATAAAAACACATTATTGTCTTGAATTATAAATGTTAACCCTTTGTGTGTCAAGCAATTTATGCGATACAGCGCCGGTTTGCTGGACGTTCGCCGCTCAAGTCATGACAAATGAACCATCCGGAGATATCACGAGAAAGATCCGCAATAGATCGATTCGTGTCGATCATTGCAGCGTGCAGTCCAAAGTCCATGTTTCTTCCCATTTTGAAAGTCTTTTGAAGTGATATTTTTTATCCCTTTGGCTCAGAAATTTTAGCGTATGAAATACACACCATTCGTTTCAAGTTTCCAGCTTTCCCCCTCGAAAGAGCACGACCATCCAAGCTCCTCAATAAGCTCATACAACTCGTAGCCGTCAGAATCTACCTTGTCTTCAAAGGAGATTTCATTATTCTCAACCGTGACACCCATTGCATCCATGTCATCGAAAAAGTATCGCTCATGCTCGTCTTCAAAAGATTCTGCTGAACTCTCATTATCGAACATGGAAATAATATCTTTCTGAGAGATATGGTTGACTTCCAGATATTTTTGGAAAACTTCTTTCTGGAAATCTTCATCAAATGCGAGAATATAGCCCTCAGACGTTTCGAATGCAAAACGACAGTTACAATAGTCCCCCCAAGAGCGGCATGCACCATACTCCATAAGAACCTCTTGCACATCAGGATCGTCGGATTCATACAAATAGCTGCTGCAGTCGCCTTTGTCGTTTAGTTCAAACTCATCTACATGATTTACAATGTATGAAATATTTCCCTGACGGATTGCTTCGCGGAAGGCAAAGTCGGCAATATCGCCCGTGTAGTTTTCTTTCTGCGCTTCAATGTAAGCAACAATCTCGGACCCATCTTCCTCTGCAGACGCCATAAGTTCTGCAATACGCGCTTCTATCTCATTGTAGTTCAAAAAATTATCTCCCTTCGCCGCAGAATGAATCAAATTCATTCTACTCTCAAATACATTTTTCTCGACGCTTCGTATGATCCAACGGTTCTATCCGACAGAGTTTCAAGATTTATAAACTTAGCTGCGCGGCAATCGATCAATTCTCTGCTGTTGCCGTCTTAAAATCAGCTGCTGTAATGCACATCAAATCCTCTTTTGAAGGAGCTTCCATTGCGGCAACACGATCGGACTGGCGGGCAATCAACTGTTCAAACAGATTTCTGACATCCCGGGCGTTTCCGAAATTTTCATCCCGGTTTTCATACGCCTCTGTCAACCAGGCTTGGGCCATTTCACGAGCCTCTTCGTCCAATTGATAGCAGTTTCGCTGGCATTGAGATTCTAAGATCGATAACAGCTGCTCGGCAGTATAGTCTTCAAAATAGAAGTATTTATTAAATCGAGATTCCAGTCCCGGGTTAGAGTGAATAAAGCGATCCATCAGATTAGTGTATCCAGCGACAATAACAATTAAGTCGTCCCGATGATCCTCCATATTTTTTAGCAACACTTCAATTGCTTCCTTGCCGAAATCGTTTGTTCCATCCGGACTGATGAGGGAGTAGGCTTCGTCAATAAATAGAACTCCGCCCATTGCCTTTGTTATAATCTCCTGCGTTTTAATTGCCGTCTGGCCGACATAACCGGCAACCAGTCCGGAACGGTCCGTTTCAACCAACTGTCCTTTGGAAAGCACCCCGATTGCTCGATAAAGTCGAGCCAGCAGGCGGGCAACGGTTGTTTTTCCTGTGCCCGGATTTCCCATAAATACCAGATGCAGACTCATGGGAGGAACAGATAACCCATTCTCTTCCCGCAGTTGACGCACCTTCACCAGATTGATCAGACTGTGCACATCCTGCTTGACCTTGTCCAGACCGCACAAGCTGTCCAGCTCAGCAAGCAGGTCTTCCACTTTTTCTGGGGGAGGAAGCTCCGTTTCCTCGCTGGATTGTTTTTCATCCGACTGCGCTTTCTGAGGCTGCTGATGCGTGACATAATCCGTTGCCTTTAAGGAGGAGTTCAATCCACTTGCCTGTTTCAACACTTCAGCGCAATGATCGGCGTAATTTGCCTCCTCCAAACTGACATCATCGTCTACAGCTGCAAATAACAGCAGAAAGATGGAGCAAAGTTCAATAAACTGTCCAGCTGTATCTCGTTTCGTACTCGCGTCGTTGTGTACCAAATCAGAGAAAAAAGCCGGAGGTGCAAAGGGTGGCGCCGACGCCACTGCACTGCAGAGTTCAAAATAAAGAATGGATGGTGCAGGGTTTGTTCCCGAGGAGATCACGTTGTAAACCGCTACATGTTTTTCTGTGACTGCACCACCATGCTGCCATACGCCAAGTGCACAACGACGAAAGAATGGATCTGCTTCTTGCGTAAAGTTCAGGCGCAAAGTGGGATCGCTGAGTTGTCGGGCAAAAGATTGAATTCCTGCGCGATATTTTTTTTGCACCATCTCAACGGTAATCTTATCCTTAGACATATCCTGCTCCAATCTGCTAGAGTGCATTGTAATATTGTTTACCATTATAATACATTGACAAACATGGACAAGCAAGCAGAAAAGAAAGAAATTTCAATGTCAAGGGCAATGCAGAAAAACATATTTCTCAACGCAATCAGCCTATTTCTGAAAAGGTTGCCGGTCGCCAAACCGAATTCTTCATGCAGGAACCTGTGGAGCAGATGCTGGATCAGCAGGCCAAGAAGATGGTCAGCGGAACTTCCGTTCCGTACATTCGACTTTCGTATTGTCTTCTAAATCCGTTTCTTAAATAGTCCATGATGATTGCAGTACCAATACAGCGTTCCATGGCCTCGGCTGAAAAAACGCACTTCAATGCTGCTTTCCGGGTATAGTTTTACCGTCTCAAATCTTTCTCCAGTGCAGTATGCCACAAATGAAATATAATGCTCTTTCGTCATTGGGTGCTGCATTGAGATGAAAATTTCATCTTCGATTTTTTCCCATTCTATCGAATGCTCCTCATCAGCCTGCTCTGCCTCTAGAGCTGGCAGTATGACGCCACAGCATGAAATCATGGCTGATCCAGTGGCGTGAAGAATATTGCCGCAGATAGGACAGACATAAAGATTGGATTTTAAAATATTTGCAGATCGATTGGAATTGATAATTTGCTCTCCTGACAACAGTTCCGGTATCGATACCTGCAACACATTAGCCAAAGGCTCAATCAATGAAATATCGGGAAAACCCTTCCCTGTTTCCCATTTTGAGATCGTCTTATCGCTGACACATAATCTCTCCGCCAGCTGCTGCTGCGTCAGGCAACGTTTGTCCCGCAGTGCCCTAATTGCGGCACCGGTAATATAGTTATTCATTTTAACAACCTCTCCTTTCTGTGTTTTAAGATAACATTTTCTCAATCGACGAACAACCTACGCATCGTAGAGTATCTATAAGTTCAAAGCAAAAAACATTGAGCAAAAAATTATTGACATTGTCTTATTTATGTAGTACTATAACAGTCGTTCGCTGATGCTTCGTCAGTGACATCACATGCGCGAGTGGTGGAATTGGTAGACTCGCTGGCTTCAGGTGCCAGTGCTCGTTCGGGCGTGCGGGTTCGACTCCCGCCTCGCGCACCATCAAGCGGATACAAAAAGTTGTACTGCATCGAAAAAGTCCGATTTTATCGGACTTTTTTTCTGCCCAAAAATCGAATTTTGCTCTTTCGAAATTGATGATGATTCATACATCTATCTGCACCCACTTAAAAAGCCATTCCCCGCTATTTGGATATCCACAGGCTGTGGATATTAAAAATAAAAGTATTTTTACTTGACATATGGGAAAGAATATAGTAGAATCATCACTGTTGTAAAGCTGTCTTGCTTTACGAAGCTTTTATTGGGAGGCGGATTTCATGGATGATAAGGCATTTCACATGACAATGCTGTTTGATTTTTACGGAGATCTGCTGACCGATCGACAGAAAGAGTTCTTTGACCTGTACTATAATGAGGATCTCTCTCTGGCCGAAATTGCGGAAAATGCCGGTATTACTCGGCAGGGCGTGCGAGATGTTTTAGTGCGCTCCGAAGCCTATCTGAACGAGATAGAAGAAAAAACCGGTCTTATCGCGCGATTTCTGGAAATAAAGAAAATCAGCTCGGAAATCGAGTCAGCCTCTGATTCGATTCTCTCTCTCAATGATGAGCGTTATAACAGTGTAGAGTTATTCGAGTTGGCGCAGAAAATCAAGCAATGCGCCCTCCAGCTGAAGGAGTAATCTATGGCCTTTGAAGGATTGACTGAAAAACTGACAAATGCTTTCAACCGGTTGCGCGGAAAAGGCCGATTGACCGAAGCAGATGTACGCGAGGCAATGCGCGAGGTGCGTTTGGCCTTGCTGGAAGCGGACGTCAGCTTTAAGGTTGTCAAGGACTTTGTCAACAAGGTAACAGAGCGCGCCGTCGGTGCTGACGTTCTTAAGGCTCTCTCCCCTGCTCAGATGGTTGTAAAGATCGTCAACGAGGAATTAACTGAGTTGATGGGCGGCAAAGCGGAAGGCATTATTACCGCGCCCAAGGGACCCACCGTAATTATGATGGTTGGTTTGCAGGGCGCCGGTAAAACCACAAATGCCGCTAAACTTGCCGGGCATTTCAAACGCAGCGGTCGCCGTCCTTTGTTGGTTGCCTGCGATGTTTACCGCCCTGCAGCAATCAGGCAGTTAGAGGTTGTCGGCGAACAGGTTGGTGTTCCTGTGTTTCAGCAGGGACAGGGAGATCCGGTTGAAATCGCGCAAGCCGCGGTTGATCACGCCCGCAAACACGGAAATGATCTTGTCTTTCTCGACACAGCAGGTCGTCTTCACGTAGACGACGCCCTGATGGATGAGCTGAAGCGAATCAAAGCAGCTGTAAATCCAAATGAAATTATGCTGGTCGTTGATGCAATGATCGGCCAGGACGCTGTAAACGCGGCCGTTGCCTTTGACGAGGCATTGGATTTAACCGGCGTGATGCTGACGAAGCTTGACGGCGATGCTCGTGGCGGTGCGGCGCTTTCGATCCGAGCTACCACAGGAAAACCCATCAAGTTTGCCGGTATCGGTGAAAAACTGGATCAGATCGAAGTCTTCCATCCAGATCGCATGGCCAGCCGTATCCTCGGCATGGGCGATATGCTCTCTCTGATCGAAAAAGCGGAAGCAAGCTTTGATGAGGCAGAGACCGCAAAACTGCAGGAGAAGCTGAAGAAAAACACCTTTACGCTTGCGGATTATTACGACCAGCTGAAGCAGTTGCGTAAAATGGGATCTCTGGCTGAAATCATGGGTATGCTGCCCGGTATGAAGGGCAAAATCGATGAAACCCAGATCGACGAAAGCATCTTAACCCATACAGAGGCTATTATCCAGTCCATGACGGTAAAAGAGCGTGAAAATCCCAGCATATTGAATGCCAGTCGGAAAAAGCGCATCGCCGCCGGCAGTGGTTTAACAGTTCAGCAGGTAAATCAGGTGCTGAAGCAATTTGAGATGATGCAATCCCTGACAAAGCAGGTTTCCGGTGGAAAGGTGCCAAAGGCCATGCGCAATATGATGGGCAGTGGCATGCCGGACATGAGTGGTTTGCGGGGTGCTTTTGGTGGCGGCGGACATTCCAGAGGCCGGCAAAAACCAAATAAAAAGCGCAAGAAAAAGCGTTGATTTGTGCGTAGGTGCATTTCAAATATAGTCAAACAATCTTTGGAGGTGAATGATACATGGTTAAAATCAGACTGCGCCGTATGGGCGCCAAGAAGGCTCCTTTCTATCGTATCGTTGTGGCGGATTCTCGTTATCCCCGTGACGGCCGTTTCATCGAGGAAATTGGTACTTACAATCCTCTGACCGAGCCCGCTGAGATCAAGGTGGACGCTGACCGTGCCCAGGCTTGGATTAAGACCGGTGCTCAGCCCACTGAGACCGTTAAGGGTCTGCTGAAAAAAGCCGGCGTCCTGTAAGGAATCGAGGCTCGACACGTTATGAAAGAACTTCTGACCTATATCGCACAAAATCTTGTTGAACATCCTGACGCTGTCAGTGTGAATGAGATTAACTGCGATGGAGAGCTTGTCCTTGAACTGCGTGTGGCTCCGGAGGATATGGGCAAGGTAATCGGTCGTCAAGGCCGCATTGCGAAGGAGATCCGTACGGTTGTGCGTTCCTATGCCCAGCGTAAAAATACTAGAGTCACCGTTGACATCGTCGACTGATGGACTTGTAAACCGGGATGTCGTGTGACGGCAGCCCGGTTTGCGTTTTTTAGAACAGATAAAAGGAGAGAACGAGAATGTCTGCAAACAAAGAATTTCTCGAAGCTGGTAAAATCATCAACACCTTCGGTGTCCGCGGCGAACTGAAAGTTCAGCCCTGGAGCGACACTGTGGACTTTCTCAAGCAGTTTGACACGATCTATATCAATAATCGCCCGGTAAAGGTAGTCAATGTGCGTGTCCACCAGCGCAATGTACTCCTGACTTTAGAGGGCGTTTTTGATCTGGACGCCGCACTCCCCTATAAAAACAAAATCATTGAAGTTCGTCGTGACGACATTCAGGAAATCGAAGGAGAGCACTTTGTCGCCGACCTTATCGGTCTTGATGCCCGTGATGCTAACACAGGAGAAATTTTCGGAAAAGTGACCGACATTCTCGCCTACCCAGCGCAGGACCTCTACGAAGTCAAGGGTGAGAAAACATACCTGATTCCCGATGTGCCCGACTTTGTCAAAGAAATTAACGAAGAGGATGGCTACATCTCTTTCGTTCTGCTGGAGGGAATGTAATGTACTGGATCGACATTATGACTCTGTTCCCCGACGTAGTGGGAGACATGCTCTGCGAGTCAATCCTCGGTCGTGGCCAGGAGCGGGGATATATCCGCATTGAATGCCACCAAATCCGGGACTACACCCAAAACAAGCAGAATCAGGTCGATGATTACCCTTATGGCGGCGGTCACGGCGCAGTTATGCAGGCCGATCCGCTTTACCGCTGCTGGCAGCACATTATGGACGGGATTGCAGAGGGCGAGCGCGTACGCACAATCTATATGTCCCCTTGCGGGACCACATTCAAGCAGGCAGATGCCATTCGCCTGAGAGACGATTATGATCGGCTGATTCTGGTGTGTGGTCACTATGAAGGCATTGATCAACGATTCATTGACGAATGCGTGGACGAGGAAATATCTTTGGGTGATTTTGTTCTCACCGGCGGTGAAATTCCGGCTATGGCACTGGCAGACGCTGTCTGTCGCCTTGTTCCCGGTGTACTCAGTACGCCGGAGTGCTACGAAAACGAAAGCCATTGGGATGGATTATTGGAATTTCCTCAATATTCACGCCCCAGTGTGTGGCATGGCCGTCCAGTTCCGCAAATACTATTATCTGGTCACCATAGCAATGTTGAAAAATGGCGCAGAAAACAGTCTCTGATTCGCACTCGCGATCGTCGCCCGGATATGTATGCGAAACTGGATCTTTCCTCTAAGGCAGACCAAAAGCTGCTAAAAGAAATTGCGCAGGAAGAGGCCGCATCTGACTCGGTTTTGAAATAATTTCATTGTTTTTGCTCTAAAAACACTTGTCTTTTCCTGCAATTTATGGCATACTATACTTCGGTTCTTTTCCAATGCATTTCATGACAGCATTATTTTAATTTGCTTTCTTTTCGCTTTTCTCTTATCTGAGAAAAACGGATGGAATATAGCTGCAGCGGTACCGAAGCGGTCATAACGGCATGGACTCGAAATTTTTCCAGCATCTGTCCGTTTCGTCCCCTCGAAAACCCTTGCTAATTCTGGGTTTTCAAAAATTCAAATCGAATACTTTTTCGTTTTCTCTCCTGCTTTTCTCTCCAAAGGATTTTTGAGTGCTTTGGGAGCGACGAGAATGGCGGGCGGAAATAGACACGGAGCGATATCGAAGTGGTCATAACGGGACTGACTCGAAATCAGTTGTACCTCACGGTACCGTGGGTTCGAATCCCACTCGCTCCGCCACCAAGAGCCTGTAATCAAGCCGATTACAGGCTCTTTTCTTTTTCCGAAACGGGCAATTCCGTGCTATTTCTGCCTTTTGGAGAGAAAATCACCCATTCTCCCCGACATCAATCGAGCCCCACCGGCTTCCAAAGTCGCCGCCCTCCGGCAGGGCAAGCCCTGTCTCCATCGCCTGTGCCGAGGTGATCTTGGACTTGTAATCCAAGTGGGCGTAGATATTCGCCGTGGTGGTAAAGTCACTGTGTCCCAGCCACTCCTGAATGTGCTTGAGAGGGACGCCGTTAGCCAACAGCAAACTGGCACAGCTGTGGCGAAGATCGTGAAAGCGCATCCGGCGCAGGCCGTGGCTTTCCAGAAACTTTGGAAATGCCGAGGTCAAATAATTGGCCCGCATTCGTTCGCCCATCTCGTCCACAAACACAAAGCCGTCATACTGGTGATTGTAACAATTGCCGCAGATCTGCTTGTTCAGCTCCTGCGCTTCTTTCACCTGCATAAAGTATTCCCGAAAGCTGCCGATGAGCGGCAGGGTGCGCAGGCTGGACTTGGTCTTGGCAGACTGCTGTTCAATTTCCGTATGCTTGCCATCAACGGTAATCGTCGTCACAGTTCGTATGACCGAAATCGTTCCACGCTCAAAGTCGATGGCATCCCACTTCAGCCCCAGCACTTCGCCACGACGGAATCCATAAAAAGCAGCTACCAGCACCGGCAGCTCCAACTTGGTACCCTGCAGGGCTTCAAACATCTTCTGCATCTCCTCCGCCGAGAGAAAGACCGGCTGAAAGCTGTTCTTTCTGGGCCGGTCCACCTTGTCCGCCACATTCTGGATCAGCATATCGGTCTTGACCGCATATTTCAGTGCCGAGTGGATAATCGCATGATAGTGGATGACCGTATTCGGTTTTACCTTTCTGAGCATTTCAGAATAAAACATCTGCAAATGACGGGCCTCCAGATTCCGCAAGGTCAGATTCTTTTTGCGAAAATACGGGCCGATTGGCTTGTTGATCATTGCGGCGTAAGAACTGTATGTTGCCACCGCCAGCCGTCCCTTGGCAATCTCCAGCCATTCCAGCAGATAATCGGCGAACAGCATATCGCTGCTCAGGTCGCCTACTTCTTTAGGCGGTTCAAACTCCGCCCGGATCCTTGCCAGTTCCGCCTCGGCCTTGCGCTTGTTGCCCTTTTCGGGAAGTCCCAGCGAGATCCATTTCGTTTTCCGCTGCCCTCCGGCATCAATGTAGTTCAGCACGGCATAATACTTGCCGTTTTTCAAAGTCAGATGTCCTGCTACCATTTTGTTGTCCTCCTGTCTTTCTATTTGCAGAACAGAACTCCAAACCGACAGCATCAGTATACCACCGGTTTGGGGTTCTCTCTATTCTGCGATTTGTTTGATTGCAGCCGCATCAATACGAATCAGCGGGCATCCCGGTTCCGTTCTCTCTGCCGTTTCAGCAGTTCCAGACCCTTGATGATGTCCCGGCGCATCTGCTCCTCGGTGTAGCCGGCGGGGAAATATTTCCGCAGCTCCTCCCGCTTGAATTTCAGCTGCTCCTGCTGGTTGGGCTTCGTCTCCGCCAACACGGCGTAGATCATCTGGTCATCCAGCACGCCCTCCTGTGCCAGCTTTTTCAGGCGGATGCTCTGGGCGTGGGACGGGGCGCAGTCATTCAGTGCCATTGCGTCCAGCACCGCCCGCTGCTGGTAAGAATCTAAGTAAGAAAGCTCCACCGCCGGGTTGAAGGCGATTTTGCCGTCGTCCACCATCGAAAGCAGTTCGGGGATCAGGTAAGTCAGGCGGATATAACGCAACACCTGATTGCGGCTGTCTCCACCATCCAAACCAACTTTTTCTGCCGTCAGCAACTTCTCCCCAACTTGGGGAGAAGTCATGCCTTGGTGATTCAGAGCATCCCTTTTCATTTTGTAAGCGAACGCCTTTTCGCTGGGCAGGATGGTCTCCCGCTGCAAATTGGCATCTACCATTGCGATCACCGCTTCATCGTCGGACAGCTCCCGGACGATGACGGGCATCGTCTCGACCCCCAGCACCTGACACGCCGCCAACCGCCGGTGGCCGGAGATCAGCTCATAGCCGCCGTCCGGCAGCGGCCTTGCCAGTGCCGGCGTGATGGCCCCAACCTTGCGGATGCTCTCGATCATCCGCTGCATCTCCTCGTTGTTCTGCACCTTGAAGGGATGGCCCTTAAACGGGTGCAGCTCGGCCAGCGGAATATTCCGCACCCGCTCCAGCTTGGCGTCGTCCCGTTCCGCCTGCGTGGAGAACAGGTCGTCCAGCGTGGGTAAAGTAAAATCCGATTTTCTCATTGTGTTGTCCTCACTTTCATAGTTTTTTCTTTCGGGGTTTTAGGGCACGCCCTAACGAGTGTTTTTGCGCTCCGGCCCTGCCGGGAGTAAAAACGCACTGCTCGCTCAGATGGCGCAGGCATCGGCGGCAGGGGCACTGTTTGGACTTTAGGAGTACAAGCAGTCTGCTCGCTTCGTCGTCACAAGCTCCGTATCCTTCGTTTCGCCGCAGGCGGCAAAACTCACTCGCTCCGCTGTTCCTCCTCTCCCCAAAAAGTCCAAAGGACTTTTCGGAGACCCCATATAGCGTGTTATTCTGTTATCCAAACTCGTTCAAGATGGCTTCCAGTCTGCTCTGAATTTCTTCCTTCTGAAGCTGTGGAAGCTCCGTTTTCAGGCCGTTCAGCATCCGGAACAAACGGTAATCCCGCTCCCGGATGGTCGCTTTGACCTCTTTTCCGAGCCCCAGCCGCCGCAGATATTCCGACAGCGACAGAGAGCAGAACCGGGCATTTTCCAGCAACTTCTTCTTCTCCTGCTCGGTCACACGGACATTGATCCCGCAGTTTTTGCTGCGCATTTGTTCACCCCCTTTCTTCGGTTTGTGACGGCAGTGACGGTTGTGACGGGGATTTCCTTATATAGCGATCCCGGCGTCATTTGCGTCATCGCCGTCACGACGCAGAAATTTGATGAGCCGGCTTTTGCCGGTGCGCTTGGTGCGATACTCGATGCCCAGCGGCTCCAGCACCTCATAGGCGAACTGGCCGAGATACTTCGTAACCATATTGGGCGTGACCTCCTGCTCCTTCATTTCGGTCAGCAGCTCCGTAGCCGTGCCCACCCACTCGGTGCGGCGCTCCACAAAGTCCACCACCCGAAACAGAAATTTCGGCAGCTCCGCCTTGTGAATGTCCTCGCTGTTCTTGCGCTCCACCAGCTCCCAGACAAGATCATTGAACTGCAAGGTCAGCTCCTGATATTCCACATCCCGCCCGCTGACCAGCAGCGTAGCGGCGTTTCCGCTGCGCTTGCGGCGCAGAATAAAGTTGGTGTCCGCAGCGCCGATGATGCCTGTAGAGCCGCTGACATCGTTAAAGGGATCGTCGCTGTCTTGCAGCTTTCGCAGGTGATGCACCAGCAAAATGGCGATGTTGAAGCCGTCGGCAATGCGCTTGATGGAGGAAATGTCGTCGTAGTCGTTGCCGTACATTCCCGCCTTTCCGGCGCTGCCCTTGGAGTCCCGCACTTTTTGCAAGGTGTCGATGATGACCAGCTTGGTTGCAGGATGCTCGGTCAGAAAGTCCGTGATCTGTTCCTCCAGACCGCCGCCGATCAGCCCGGAGGTCACGGCAAAATACAGGTTGTCCGGGGCGCTGTCGGTGAGGTTATAGAGCCGGTCCTTGATGCGGCGCTGGGTGTCCTCAAGGCTCAGATAGAGCACATCGCATTGCAGCGTGGGCAGACCCCAAATGGAGTTTCCCTGCGCCACCTGCAGCCCCAGCCACAGCATCAGCCAGCTTTTTCCGATCTTGCTGGCGCCGCTGATGACATTGACGCCCTGCGAGATAAGGCCGTCCACGATGAACATTGTCTTGCTCATCGGCGTAGACAGCAGGGTTTCTGCGTCCACGGTTTTCAGTTTGTTGTTCATAGAGTTCTCCTTTGTAGAATGTTAGAAATGGTTTTTGGCGGGGACGGATGGAAACGGCCACCCGCCCCCGCTTTGCTATCAGAAAAGCCCCGGAAATCAAGGCTTTCCCGACACTTAATGTTCGACGCTGCGCCGCCGTCTGGCCGAGTCCGCCTTCTGCTTGCGCCGGATGGAGCGGCCACATTCCGGGCAGTATTTCTGCCGGTTGCTGCCGGGGGAAAATGTGTAAGCAATGGAAGAATCAATGATGGAGCTGGATTTCTGCCGGTTGCTGCCGGGGGAAAATGACTTTCCGCACCGGTCGCAGTGCCGTGTGCGCTGCCGATAAATGTCGGTGCAGAGTGCCTTGTCGGCGGGCAGAACCGCCCGCCGGAAGTACTTGCACAGCAGCGAATAGGAAATCATCTGCACGCACACGCAGCCCTCGCCGTCGTCCAGCGGCAGGCAGTTGCCGCCGGCATAATTGGCGCACAGCCGCCGGATCAGCCGGTTGCAGCGTGCCCTTTGGGCGGGCGTCAGGCGTTTGATCTCATCCAACCTTCTTCACCTCTTTCTCCATCACATAGTTGATAACGCTGATTTTCGGAATCTTCAGCGTCGTGCCGATCTTCACGGCGTGGATGTACCCGTAGTCGATCAGCTTGTAAGCCAGCTTGCGGCTGATGCCCAGCATCTCCCGAAGCTCTTTGACGGTTACGATGTCCGGGTATTCCGGAAACATCATCTGATAAAGCTCTCTGAGCTCACTTTTCTTCATCGGTTTGAACCTCCTTTTGTCTGTTCTTGACGCCGCATTTCTGCGGCGATTTTTGCTTGCTGCCGCTCATCCGTATCGTTCCTGCCCCGGAGTCTCACCACGGCGTATCGCTTCTTTGGCACGCTCGTTCCTTTTTCGAGAAGTCGTGGCAGCACTTACCGGAAGCATATCCTTTGGAGGCGGCGATTCAATTTTCAAGGTGCACAGGGAGAGAGTCCCCTCAATAGGTAGGCAGCGAGGAGGGCTGTTTTTTAACCCCCTCACTAACCAACTGGGAAATTTTTTTCGATTTGTACGAAGGAACTTTGAAAAAATTCTTTGAAATCCTCTCTACTAACCAACTGGGAAATTTTTTCGGATTTGAACGAAAGAACTTTTGAGAATTTTTCTGCAAACCTCCCTACTAATCAACTGGGAACTAATTTTCGATTTTTGCGAAAAATTTTTAGAAATTTTTCAGCGAACTCTCTACTAATCAATTGGGAACTTTTCGGGCAAATAACAAATAAGATTTTGAAGGAAATTTTTTTGAACTCTTCCTACTAACCAATTGGGAATTTTTTTGAGATTTTGGCAAAGTAATTTGAAAAATTCCCTCAACTTTTTAAAAGCCCCTTCTACTTACTCTGAATTGAGGTCCAGATTTTGAGGGTGTTTTCGAGGAAAAATATGAGATTTTTATAAAAAAAGATTTCCCCGCTCCATTCACCGAATCGAGCAGAGAAACCTTTCACTTTCAATTATGAGGTTTTCTTCTGATTTCCTTGTAAATCAGCAATAATCCTTGATAAATCCACGCTGTTATGATATACTTATACTGTATAAATATAGTTATTGGAGCCTGCCTGAAAGTGAGGATGTTTTAATGGAACCGACCATCGAACGCTGGTACTCAATGAAAGAGATTTGCGAATACCTCGGCGTCAGCCGTGATACAGTACTCGCTTGGATAGATAAAAGAAGTATGCCCGCTGCGAAAATAGGCCGTCTTTGGAAATTCAAGGTCAGCGAAGTAGACGCTTGGATGAAGTCCGGCGTGGCAGCCGACAAGTAAGTATTTTGGAGGCGCGCTATGGCACTGGAAAATAAATTGGGGCTAACAAGCTCCGCTGATCTTGCCCGTGAAGAAGAACGCATCAGCAAGAAAAAGGCAGTAGAACTGTTTGAAAACGGCGTGCTTGACACCCTGCCGGCGGGTAAATTTTCGACTTTGCAGGTGATTCACAAATATCTGTTTGAAGATATTTACGACTTTGCCGGTAAGCTGCGCACGGTGAATCTGGCGAAGGGCAATTTTCGCTTTGCACCGCTGATGTATCTGGAAGCGGCGCTGTCCAACATCGACAAGATGCCGCAGTCCACTTTTGATGAGATCATCGAAAAATATGTGGAAATGAATATTGCCCACCCCTTCCGGGAGGGCAATGGGCGCAGCACCCGCATTTGGCTTGACCATATCCTGAAAACCGAAATCGGAAAGGTCGTGGACTGGAGCAAGGTGGATAAAGAGGATTATCTCCTTGCAATGGAGCGCAGCCCCATCAAGGATGTGGAGATCAAGGTGCTGCTGAAGGCTGCGCTGACCGATGAGATCAATAGCCGTGAGGTCTATATGAAGGGTATTGACCACAGCTACTATTACGAAGGGTACACGACATTCAAGGCGGAAGATTTGAGTAAGGAATGAGGTGCAAATATGCCGGATCAGAATTGGCAATTTGAACTGGAAGAATACATCAAGCAAGGCGAGCCGGACCGGGCCGAAAAAAGCGAGGCGTGGCAGACTGCTATCGGCTTGCAGGCGGTTGACGGGCTGAACACCTCTGCCTATCTGCTGGATACGGCCAAGGATCACATCGAGGGCAAAATCACCATCGATGAAGCCCAGCAGCGCATTTATAGCTATTATGAGCAGCGCACCACCCGCACCGAGATAGAGAATGAAACCAAAGAAGCAGACATTGTCTCTGCCAGAATCGCAAAGCTGCTGGGGGAAATAGCATTCCAATTTTCGCCCGCCGAGTGGCTCTCCATCCACCGCAGACTGTTTGAAGGCGTGTTCGGTCACGCCGGACAGATTCGGCAGTACAACATCACCAAGAAAGAATGGGTACTAAACGGCGACACCGTGATCTATGCAGACTGGAACAGTATCAAGGAAACACTGGATTACGATTTTGCCACTGAAAAACAGTTCTCCTATGAGGGGTTGTCCGTAGGTGCGGCTGTAAAGCACCTGGCGAAATTTGCTTCGGACATTTGGCAGATCCATCCCTTCGGTGAGGGAAATACCCGTGCCACCGCCGTCTTTATAATCAAGTATATGAAAACCTTCGGTTTTCGTGTAAACAATGACGCTTTTGAAAAGAATTCGTGGTACTTCCGCAATGCCTTAGTCAGGGCGAACTATACGAATCTGCAAAAGGGTGTTCACTCCACCACAAAGTTCTTGGAGATGTTTTTCAGCAATCTTCTTTTAGACACGAATTACGAGCTGAAGAACCGCTATATGCACATTGATTATGTGGAGGAAAGCCGTTCCCAAAGTGTCAATTTCAAAGTTCCAAAGTCTCAATTTGACACTTTGGAATGTTCGTTGGAAGAACTCGCCATCTTGGAGTTGATTGCAAAAAATCCGGCTATCAAACAGCAAGAGCTGGTTGCAACAACCGGGAGATCTCTCAGCACTGTAAAGCGAATTATGAAGTCGCTGCAAGATAAAAACTATATCCGCAGAGAAAGCGGCAAGAGATACGGGAAATGGGAAGTGTTGGTTTGATTTATTTCCCGCTCCAATGCAATGCGAAAAATAACGTAGGAAGGAATTCATTCTATGGCTAACGGAAACAACGCCACAATCGGCTTTGAAAAACAAATCTGGGACGCTGCGTGTGTCCTTTGGGGGCATATCCCAGCAGCAGAATACCGAAAAGTGATCGTAGGACTTATTTTCCTGCGCTACATATCCAATGCATTTGAAAAGCGCTATCAAGAGCTTGTCGACGAGGGCGACGGTTTCGAGGATGATCGTGATGCCTACGCCGAAGATAATATTTTCTTCGTACCGGAGGATGCCCGGTGGAGTAAAATTGCTTCTGCCGCTCATACCCCTGAAATTGGCACACTCATCGACAATGCAATGCGGGCTATTGAAGCAGAGAACAAAAGTCTGAAAAATGTGCTGCCGAAAAACTATGCCAGCCCAGATTTGGACAAGCGTGTTTTGGGCGATGTGGTTGACCTGTTCACCAATATGGATATGGGCGATACCGAGGACAGTAAAGACCTCCTCGGCAGAACTTACGAATACTGCATTGCTCAGTTTGCGGCGTATGAAGGCGTAAAGGGCGGTGAATTCTATACCCCGTCCAGCATCGTTAAAACTATCGTCGCCATTCTGAAACCCTTTGCCAACTGCCGAGTCTATGACCCTTGCTGTGGTTCCGGCGGTATGTTCGTTCAGAGCGCAAAGTTTATAAAGGCGCACAGCGGCAATCGTGGTGAAATCTCTGTTTATGGTCAGGAGAGCAACGCCGATACTTGGAAGATGGCGAAAATGAATATGGCGATCCGTGGAATCGACGCCAACTTCGGACCGTATCAGGCAGACACTTTCTTTAATGACCTTCACCCTACGCTGAAGGCAGATTTCATTATGGCAAATCCGCCGTTCAATCTCTCCAACTGGGGACAGGAAAAGTTGGAGGACGATGTGCGGTGGCAGTTTGGTACGCCTCCCGCCGGTAACGCCAACTATGCGTGGATTCAACATATGATCCACCACCTCGCCCCCAATGGCAAGATCGGTCTTGTCCTTGCAAATGGTGCGTTGTCCACTCAAACAAGTGGTGAGGGAGAAATCAGAAAACGCATCATTCAAGCTGACCTCGTGGAGGGAATTGTAGCTCTGCCGACACAGCTTTTTTATAGCGTGACCATTCCCGTCACCCTTTGGTTTATCAGCAAGAATAAAAAGCAAAAAGGCAAGACGCTTTTTATTGACGCCCGAAAGATGGGACATATGGTTGATAAAAAGCACAGAGATTTCACCGACGAGGACATTCAAAAATTAGCAGATACCTTCGAGGCTTTCCAAGAAGGGACATTGGAAGATGTAAAGGGCTTCTGTGCCGTGGCAGACCTTCAGGCAATCGAAAAGCAGGACTTTATCCTGACTCCGGGCCGATATGTGGGCATCGAAGAAGTTGAGGATGACGGCGAACCTTTTGAGGAAAAAATGACCCGCTTGACTTCTGAACTTTCGGAGATGTTCAAGAAGTCTCACGAGTTAGAGGATGAAATCCGCAAGAAACTGGGGGCGATTGGGTATGAAGTCTGAGATGAAAACAAAAGCACTCCGATTCCTGTCGGATATTCAGACTGGGCCGTTTGGTAGTCAACTTCATAAAGAAGATTATGTGGATGATGGAACACCTATTGTTACTGTTGAACATCTTGGCAATCGTGTTTTTACCGAGCAAAATCTACCGAGAGTTTCTAACAAGGATAAACAGCGGTTAAGTAAGTACATCCTCAAAGAAGGTGACATCGTGTTTAGTAGAGTCGGCTCGGTCGACAGATGTTCATTTGTTGATAGCCAACATACAGGCTGGTTGTTTTCGGGCCGCTGTCTACGAGTCCGCCCATTCGAAGAAATCAGTCCCCTGTTTTTGTATTATTTCTTCTGCTTGGAAAGTACCAAAAAATTTATACGCAATATTGCAGTTGGAGCCACTATGCCTTCTATCAACACAAAATTGATGGGAGAAATTGAGGTTTCCTACCCCGACAAGCAAGTGCAAGAAAAAATCGCAAACTTGTTGGGAGCAATAGACGATAAGATCGAACTAAACAATGCGATAAATGAGAATTTAGAGCAGCAAGCTCGAGCAATTTATACTCAGTATTTCATCA
>CAVBPR010000002.1:0-303862 GCA_963597355.1 bacterium
ATTGGGAAGGCAGGCTTTGGCGAACTGGCTTAAATTTCACAGCTTGACAGTTTTGTGCAGGTGGCGGATAATAATGGAACAGAAGTTGCATTTTGCTACCGACAAATAGAAAAGAGAAGTCTGGAAATGTTGCAATTCCAGATCTTCTTCCGTTTGGATGACATAAAATTGCAGGGGGTTTGTATTATGGAGGAAAAGGAACTGAGTGCACAGGAATGGCTGACCGATGAGATCGCCTTTATCAACGGCAAGATGGCAGCAACCCTGAACGGAAGAATGCAGGGAGAGCTGGTTTCCTGCAATGAAGCAGAGCAGTCGATCACGCTGCGCTATCCTGTGCAGGATTGGCAGGTAAATGGACTGGGCACGCTGCACGGCGGCATGATTTCCACGATGATGGATCTGACCATGAGCATGGCAGTTTACTGCTATTCGCGCCAGACCATTCCGCCTACGATCACGATGACCGTGAACTATCTGCGCCCTGTGCCGATTGAGGACGGAGTGCACATTATGGCTCGGGTAACTTCCATCGGGAAACGCAATGCCACTGCCTATTGCGAGGCAATCATCCCCGGAACGGGCAAGGTGGCTGCTACGGCAGTTGGCACCTATGCGATTATTCCGAAAAAATAAGAGAGCATGCAGGGGTGTTTCCTGCATGATGACGAGAGCCACAACAAGGTTGACTTATGTCAACCTATAATTCAAGTTCGATAACAGGCAATTTGTAGCGTTGAACGTATTTTTATAAAGCCTTCTTCGGCCTTTCGGAGAAGGCTTTATATATTAGGACTGTGATTGTGTATTTGCACAAAATAGGCGTATCACGGTAGGATAAATTGAATCTGTCGGTTTCCTGTGCTAAGATGAACCTGACAAAAATCAGTTACCAGGTAATGACCCAAGGAAACACAGCGGAAGGAGTAAATCGAAATGCGTAAAACAAAAATTGTCTGCACCATTGGCCCGGCAAGTTCAGATGAAGAGACTCTGACGGGCATGTGTCAAGCGGGCATGAATGTGGCACGATTGAATTTTTCTCATGGTACCCATGAAGAGCAGAGGGAGAAGGTGCGCTTGATCAAAAAAGTGAGAGAAAAGCTGAACCTTCCCGTTGCGATTATGCTGGATACGAAGGGGCCGGAATATCGCATTCGCACTTTTAAAGAGGGAAAAGTTATGCTTCAGGAAGGGGAAATGTTCACCTTCACCACGCGGCAGGAAGAGGGGGATGAGCATCACGTTTCCGTCAGCTATGAAGGACTTGCGCGAGATCTGGAAATAGGAGACCGGGTTTTGGTCAATAACGGACTGCTTATTTTTGAGGTAAAAGAGCTGACCGATACCGATGTTATTTGCCAGATTCTTGTGGGAGGCGAATTGTCTGATCGGAAGAGCATGAGCTTTCCGAAAAAGGTTCTCAAGCAGATTTATCTCAGCGAGCAGGACAAACAGGATCTTTTGTTTGGCATTCAGGAAGATGTGGATTTCATTGCCTGTTCCTTTGTTTCCTGCAAGCAGGATTTGCTGGATGTGCGTGAATTTTTAAAGGCAAATGGCGCAACAGATGATATTGAATTGATTGCTAAGATTGAAAACCAGGCGGGAATCGACAATATCGAAGAGATTTGCGAGGTTTGCAGCGGTATTATGATCGGCCGTGGCGACATGGGCGTGGAAATTCCCTTTGAGGAACTGCCGGCCATACAGAAACACCTGATCACAAAATGCCGCCTTTTAGGCAAGCGGGTGATTACAGCAACGGAGATGCTGGAATCCATGATTCACAACCCGAGACCGACACGTGCTGAGATTTCCGATGTTGCGAATGCGGTGTATGATGGCACCAGTGCGATTATGCTTTCCGGCGAAACGGCGGCCGGTAAATATCCTGTTCTGACCGTGGAAACCATGTCTCGCATCGCAGAAAAGACGGAAGAGAGCATTGATTACAGCCATCTGCTTACCAGATCGAATTTCCAGATTAAAAATACGGTTGATGCGCTGTCCCATGCAACCTGCGGTGTGGCGATTGATATTCAGGCGGCGGCAATTGTGGTCTGCTCCCTGTCGGGAATGACAGCGCGCATGGTATCGCGTTTCCGTCCGCCGGTGGACATTTTGGGCTTGACAACAAATGAAAAAACCTGGCGCAAGCTTGCCCTTTCCTGGGGCGTTATTCCTAAGCTGTGTGAAGTGTATGAATCCACAGATGTGCTGTTCTATACGGCAAAACAGATGGCCAAAACCGAGTTCCATCTTTCAACAGGAGACCGGTTGGTGATTACCGCCGGACTTGTGAACGGCATGTCAGGCAATACGAATCTGATAAAAGTGGAAACACTATAAAAATTTAAACCCGGAACGAAACCTCGCTCCGGGTTTATGCTCTCTTCAAGAGCGGGGGATTGATGGGGGAACAGGTTGACAGTTTGCGGTAAGAAGTGGATAATGATGAGGCTGTAGTTATTATTTCATGCTTTCTTTGCATCTGGGAATTTATTTTACGGGTGCATTGTTTTTGAAACGGCGACAACATGAAGGAGGGATTTTATTTGGATCCTCGCTTAAAACGAATTTTGCCTCGAGTGCAGAAACCGGCGCGGTATACCGGTGGTGAGTATCGAGAGATTCAAAAGGACAAAAGCCAGGTTGATTTGCGATTTGCGTTTTGTTTCCCGGATACATACGAAATTGGTATGTCGAATTTGGGAATGCGGATTCTTTACGGTGTGATGAACCGGATGAACGGTGTGTGGTGCGAGCGCTGTTTTGCACCGTGGCCGGATATGGAAGCGGAGATGCGTGCTGCCGGTATTCCGCTTTATGCATTGGAAAGCGGCGACAGCCTGCGGGACTTTGATTTTATCGGGTTTTCGCTGGGCTATGAGATGGCGTATACCAATGTGCTGAATATGCTGGATTTGGCTGGCCTTCCGATTCGCGCCGCTGATCGGGATGATACCATGCCGGTGGTGATTGCCGGCGGAACCTGCGCTTATAATGGAGAACCGCTTGCCGACTTTGTAGACATTTTTTCGCTTGGCGAGGGCGAAGATGTTACGGTTGAGATGCTGGAGCTCTACCGGCAGGGGAAAAGAGAGGGATGGACCAAGAAGGAATACCTGCGCCGCGCTGCACAGGTACCCGGGCTGTATGTCCCGTCTCTGTATGATGTAACGTATCGGCCGGATGGAACAGTGGAGGCAATTACGCCTCGGGACGGAGCACCGGCAACCATTACCAAGCGCATTATTCAGGACTTGGATGAGGCGTTTTTCCCAACCGACACGATCATCCCCTCTACCGAGATTGTACATGACCGGGTCATGCTGGAATTGTTTCGCGGCTGTATTCGCGGCTGCCGCTTCTGTCAGGCGGGTTACTGTTACCGTCCGGTTCGGCCGAAAAGCCTACAGCTGCTGATTGATCAGGGAATTGAGGCATGTCAGAACTCGGGTTATCAGGAAATGACCTTGTCTTCGCTGTCTTCCAGTGACTATCGTCAATTGGAGGGCTTATGCGACGGACTTCTGGCTTATTGCGATGGAAAGAATATCAACTTGAATTTACCGTCGCTTCGCGCCGATGGGTTCTCTATGTCCATTATGGAAAAGCTTCAGCGCTCCCGTAAGAGCAGCATTACCTTTGCTCCGGAGGCGGGCACACAGCGGCTTCGGGATGCAATCAACAAGAACGTCACGGAAGAAGATTTGTTGAAGTCCTGCCGCACTGTGTTTGAAGGCGGCTGCAATGCGGTAAAGCTTTATTTTATGCTGGGTCTGCCGACGGAAACGGACGAGGATGTGCTGGGGATTGCCGATCTGGCGGATAAGGTTTATCGCACATGGAAGCAGTATGCGGTCAGCCGCGCGCGGGGCATACGAATTACCGTATCAACCAGTTTCTTTGTGCCCAAACCGTTTACGCCATTCCAATGGGAAGCGCAGATCTCCATGGAAGAATATCAGCGCAGAGTGCAGCTTTTGCGCAGCGCGATTACCAATAAATCGATTATTTATAATTGGCATGATCCGGATACCTCCTATCTTGAAGCGGTTTTTGCCCGGGGAGATCGCCGTTTGGGCGCTGCAATGGAAGAGGCATGGAAAAATGGCGCAAAGTTCGATTCCTGGAGTGAGTATTTCAACCTGGATCGCTGGATGAAAGCGTTTTCGACCTGTGGAATTGATCCCGACTTCTATGCGACCAGAGAGCGAAATGCAGACGAGGTTCTGCCATGGAGTCATATTTCGGTAGGAGTGAATCCCAAATACTTCTGGCGTGAGCGTCAGCAGGCGTATAAGAGCGTGATTACTCCCGACTGCCGCGTAAAATGCATGGGCTGCGGTGCGGATAAATTGCTCGCTTGTGGGAAATGCGATGAGCCGCTGACGCGACGGGAAAGGGGAGAGGTGTAAGTTATGGCACATATGCATAAGCATAGGCTGTTGTTTGCAAAAACCGGAAGAGCCTGCTATATTTCTCACCTTGATCTGATGCGAACCTTTCCAAGAGCGTTTCTCCGCGCGGACTTAAAAGTAAAACAAACGGAAGGATTCAATCAGCATTCCTTTGTTTCCATCGCATTGCCCCTTTCTCTGGGTTATTCCAGCTGCTGTGAAATTCTGGAATTTGAACTGATCAGTCCTGTTCCGCTGGAAGAAGTGCCTTCTCAATTAAATGCAGTGCTGCCGGAAGGAATTGAAGTGCTGCAGTGCTATGAATCCCAGGTGCCGGTGAAGCAAATCGGCTGGCTGGATTGGGAGTGCCGGCTGCACTTTGATTCCGGTGTGCCGGAGGGCGTGACGGAAGAGTTCCTCAATTTGTACCGGGCGGAAAGTCTGGTAATTCAGAAGCCATCCAAAAAAGCAAAGCGCGGTTTTACAGAGGTAGATCTGATTCCGATGATTCACTCCCTTGATCTACAGCCTTCGGAAGAGGGGTTGATCCTTCGTGCCACATTGGCGGCGCAGAACCCGGGGTTAAATCCGGAGTTGTTGATTGCAACGGCAAAGGCACAATGTTCCAATTTTCAGCCGGATTTTGTGGAGTATCATCGCAGCGAGGTAAGAAATACAAATTTTGAGGTATTTCGTTAAAAAAGGCTTGCAATTATAATTTTCACATGGTAAAATAGCTCGGTTAATAAGGGGCGTTCCTCTGCGCAGACAAATAAGACGCATGAACACCTATAAAAACAGGAGGAAAACTCATGAGCAATCTGATCGAGGTTCTTGACGCACAGAACGTTAAGAGCGAGCTTCCCGTTGTCGAGGTCGGCAGCACCGTTCGTGTACACATCAAGATTAAGGAAGGTTCCAAGGAGCGTATCCAGGTCTTTGAAGGTACAGTCATTGCTAAGAAGCATGGCGGCGTAGGCGAGACTTTCACTGTCCGTCGTATTTCCTATGGCGTTGGTGTTGAGAAGGTATTCCCTGTCAACTCTCCTAACGTGGTCAAGGTCGAGACTGTCCGTAAGGGCAAGGTTCGCCGTGCCAAGCTGTATTATCTGCGCGGTCGCGTGGGCAAGGCAGCAAAGGTCAAGGAGAAGCTGTAATCCTCATGCAAAAGATAGGAGCGGGAAACCGCTCCTTTTTGCATATCCAGAAGAAAACCAGCGGAGAAAGGAAGCGAGACAGATGAATATACAGTGGTATCCGGGACATATGACAAAAACCCGGCGCATGATTGCGGAGAATTTGAAGACGGTGGACGTCGTGGCGGAAATCGTAGACGCCCGTATCCCTGTTTCAAGCCGCAATCCGGACATTGATGATTTAATCGGCACAAAGCCGAGGCTGATTATATTGAACCGGGCAGATCAGGCGGATCCGGAGATGAACAAAGTCTGGGGAGATTATTTCCGCCAAAAGGGATTTGCAGTTATGGAAACAGATGCAAATTCCGGCAAAGGAGTTGGACAATTTTCGCCCATGGTTCGTTCTCTGCTGAAAGACCAGATTGCATCCTGGTCAGCAAAAGGGCTGGTAGGACGAAAGGTACGCGCCATGGTGGTGGGAGTACCGAACGTGGGAAAGTCCACCTTTATCAATAAGGTGGCAAAAAAGAAGTCTGCCATTGCCCAAAACCGTCCTGGTGTTACGCGTGGGAAGCAATGGGTTGGCGTTGACAATTCATTGGAGCTGCTGGATACACCGGGCATTCTCTGGCCCAAATTTGAGGATCAGTCGATCGGTTTGAATCTGGCATATACCGGTGCGGTAAAAGATGATATCATGGATCTGGAGGAACTGGCTTCCAATCTTATGGCATTGCTGGCAGAGCGCTATCCGGAGGCGATTAAGAACCGCTACAAGATTGACTGGACTGAGGAAATGCAGGGTTGGGAACTGCTGGAGGCAGCAGGACGGAAACGGGGATTTCTGATCTCCGGCGGAGAAGTAAACCTGGAGCGTATGAGTCGGGTGCTGCTGGAAGAATATCGTTCCGGGAAGCTGGGACGGTTCACTCTGGAGCGTCCGGAAGAGGCAAATTAAATGGAAAATGTGATATTTGATCCTATGGCGCTGGAAAAACAGGCGCATGAATCCGGCTACGCCATTGTCTGCGGTGCAGATGAGGCCGGGGCAGGCCCGTTGGCGGGAGCGGTTTTTGCAGCGGCTGTCGTTTTGCCGGAACAATATGATCTGCCCTATTTGACGGACTCCAAAAAAGTCACGCCAAAGCGCCGCGAAGTTCTGTTTGATCTCATTCAGGAGCAGGCGCTGGATTGGGCGGTTGCGTCGGTAAGTGAGCAGGAAATTGACGAGATCAATATTCTGAACGCCCGTTTAAAGGCGATGGATCTGGCAATTCATCAATTGCACACCTTGCCGGATTTTGCATTGATTGACGGAAACCGAGATAAGGGAATTCGCGTTGCGCATCGCACGGTTGTTCACGGAGACAGTCTTTCCGCATCTATTTCAGCGGCATCAATTCTGGCAAAAGTCAGTCGGGATCGTTATATGATGGAGATGGCAGAGCAATATCCCGAGTACCATTTTGAGCAACATAAGGGCTATGGAACGAAACTGCACTATGAAATGCTGCGAAAATATGGACCGTGCCCGATACACCGGCGGACTTTTTTGAAAAATCTATGAGTTCTCAAACGACATTGATTGGTCGCTGGGGCGAGGTGCAGGTGGGAAAATGGCTGCAAAAACAGGGGTATTCTTTGCTGGCTTCCGGTTATCGATGCCGGATGGGAGAAATTGACCTTATTGCAAAAAAGGGGAATACGCTGGCATTTGTGGAAGTGAAACTGCGAAAAAATGCTCAGTTTTCCACAGCAAGGGAACAGGTGACTCCGGCAAAGCAGAGGCGCATTCATACAACGGCACAACTCTATTTAGCTCAGAATCCAAACCTTGCAGACTGTTTTTGCCGATTTGATGTCGCAGAGGTATATGCGCCCCAGGGAATGGAAACGAAGAAACCGGAGATCAATTATCTTGAAAATGCTTTTTGGTAAGGTGACATATTGGCGATGAACATTCCTCTTTTCGATGCACACTGCGACACAATCAGTCGCATTGCAAACTATCCGGGACGGAGCTTTACAAGAAATACAGATCAGTGGAATCTGGATCGGCTGGAAGAAGTAAAAGAAAAGGCGCAGATATTTGCACTTTTTTGGGATTCTGCCATTTCCGGCGGCAGTGCCGCTGTGGAATACCAATTGCGGGTGTTTCAGAAACTTTGCAAAGACGAGGAAAACCGCATCGCACACTGCCGCAACGGTGAAGAGGCGGACGAAGCGATCAGACAGGGAAAACTGGCGGCTTTTTTGTCGGTTGAGGGCGGAGAACTTTTAGATTGCTCTCTGGAGCGGTTGCGATGGGCATATGACCAGGGAGTGCGGATTGTCAATTTGACGTGGAATCACGCCAATGCCCTTTCCGGCAGTCATAATGATGACTTTGATCGAGGGCTCAGTGAACAAGGGCGCACATTTGTGATGGAAATGGAGCGGTTGGGGATGCTGCCGGATGTGTCCCATCTGTCCGATGCGGGATTTTGGGATGTAGTAGAATTGACTAAAAAACCGATTATCGCCAGCCACTCAAACAGTCGAGATGTATTTTTTCATACAAGGAACTTGACCGATGCGCAATTTACTGCCATAATAAAAAAACATGGTGTTGTGGGGTTAAATTGCTACTCTCGTTTTTTGGGAGAGGGCAAAGTCACGATGAACACATTGCAGAAACATCTGGATCACTTTCTTGCACTGGGCGGGGAAAAGACCGTTGCGCTGGGTGGTGATTGGGATGGCTGCGACAAACTGCCCAGTGGCTGGGACGGCGTGTGGAACTGGCTGGATTTCTACGAGCACCTATGGAAGCAAAACTACCCGGAACAACTGCTCCGGGATCTGTATTTCAACAATCTGATGAGGACAGTGATTGAAGTATGTACTATCTGAGCACACGCAACAAAAATCTGAAGTATACACCCGCCCAGGCGATTGCCCAGGGCCTGTCTCGAGAGGGCGGTCTCTTTGTTCCGGCTGAGTTTCCCAAACTGCCGGAGCATGCGCTGGAAGATTTAAAAGAAATGACTTATCAGCAGCGCGCAGTCTATGTGATGAGCCTTTATCTTGAGGGCTTTACAAAGGAAGAGCTGGCGGATTTTGCGGATCACGCTTATAGCGCAGAGAAATTTGACACATCTGCAGTTGCTCCGCTTTATAAGGTGGATGGCAATACACATTGTCTGGAACTTTGGCATGGCCCCACCTGCGCATTCAAGGACATGGCGCTTCAGATGCTGCCGTACCTGCTCTCTGCATCGCTGGTGAAAAATGATGAGCAGCGCACAGTTTGCATTCTGGTGGCAACCTCCGGTGATACAGGCAAAGCAGCTATGGAAGGCTTTAAAGATGTGCCCCACACCCGAATTATGGTGTTTTATCCGAGAGATGGCGTGTCTGAAGTGCAGGAACTGCAGATGCGCACCCAGGAAGGCGCAAACGTGGGTGTCTGCTCGGTGGTGGGTAATTTTGACGATGCACAGACGGGGGTAAAGCGTCTGTTTTCCGACGAGGCTCTGCGGGCGGAATTGGACAAGAGAGGTTACTTCTTCTCCTCGGCCAACTCCATTAACTGGGGCCGTGTATTGCCCCAGATTGTCTATTATATCTCTGCCTATGCCGACTTGCTCAAGTCTGGAGCGA
This sequence comes from bacterium, assembly GCA_963597355.1. Classification (GTDB taxonomy): domain Bacteria; phylum Bacillota; class Clostridia; order Oscillospirales; family Oscillospiraceae; genus UMGS1766. Next base: position 9,188 of record CAVBPR010000002.1, read on the forward strand.
TCCAGAACGGGGAAAAGATCAACATCTGTGTGCCGACAGGCAATTTCGGCAATATCCTTGCCGCATACTACGCAAAGCAGATGGGGCTTCCGGTTAACAAATTGATTTGTGCGTCCAACAGCAACAATGTGCTTACGGAATTCCTGAAAACCGGAATTTATGACCGTAATCGTCCTTTCTATACAACGGTCTCGCCTTCGATGGATATCTTGATTTCCAGCAACCTGGAGCGTCTGCTTTTTGCCCTGAACGGAGAGGATGATGCGCTGGTCAGCGAGTATATGGCGCAGTTGAACGCAACCGGTCGCTATGAGGTGAATGACGAAATCAAAGCAAAGCTGGCGGAGAATTTTGCTGCCGGCTTTACAACCGAAGAGGAGACGGAACAGACCATTGGTGCTATGTGGAGCAAAGAGCACTACCTGATCGATACGCATTCCGCCGTAGCGTTCCATGTGCTGGAGCAATACCGGAAGGAAACCGGCGATGAGACGGTTTCTGTCGTTGCATCCACTGCCAGCCCGTTTAAATTTGGCGATGCAGTTTTGAAGGCAGTTGGAGAGACAAACGTGGCTTCCGGCATTGCACTGTTGGATCAGCTGCATGAGAAGACCGGGGCTGCAATTCCTGCTCCGCTGGCGGCTTTGAAGAGCAAACAGCCCCGATTTGACGGCTGCGTTGAGAAAGAAAATATGGAACAGGCAGTGTTGGGCTTCCTGAGCTGATGGCGCTGTATGTTCTGGGGGATCCCCACTTATCTTTTCAGACCGAGAAGCCAATGGATGTCTTTGGCGGAGCGTGGATCGGTTATGTCGACAAACTGCGGGAAGGTCTGAGCGTGCTGCAGGCGGAAGACACCATTGTTCTGGCGGGTGATATTTCCTGGGGAATGAGCCTGGAGCAGTCTAAGGATGATTTTGCCTTCTTAGACCAATTTCCCGGACGCAAGCTGATTGTCAAGGGCAACCATGACTATTGGTGGACCACAGCCAATAAGACGTATAGTTTCTGGCAGGAGCATGGATTCCAAAGCTTGCAGCTGTTGCATAACAATTGCTATGAATACGGCGAGTATGCCTTGTGCGGTACACGTGGCTGGTTCTTGGATGAAGACAAGAACGGGCACAATCAGAAGGTGTTTCATCGGGAATTGCTTCGTTTGGAGACATCCCTGAAGGCGGCGGGTGAGAGAAGAAAACTGGTTTTTCTTCACTATCCACCTTTATATCAAGGTTACCGCTGCGAAGAAATTCTTGCAATGCTGGAACGCTACGGAGTTGAGGCGTGTTACTACGGGCATCTCCATGGCGGGAGCATGCGTCTTGCGCTGGAGGGAATGCATGGGAATGTGGAATATCATCTGGTATCCGGTGACTTTCTGGATTTCCGGCCGTTAAAAATTTGTGAATCCTAAAAAAACACTGGATTTTCTTGTGCCTTTCTGGTAGAATAGCAACGCTATGCTGAATCATAATGTATATTTGCCTGTCCTGGCATAATAGGAGGAAGAAACCAATGAACCTGAAGAATGTGGAAAAGAAAGAAAAAAACACCGCAGTTCTGACCGTTGAGGTAGACGCGGCTGAGTTTGATGCTGCTGTTGAGAAGGTATATCGCAAGAATAAAGGCGTGATTTCTCTGCCTGGCTTCCGTAAGGGTCATGCACCCCGCAAGCTGGTAGAGCAGATGTATGGTGCTGACGTTTTCTATGAGGATGCTGTCAATGACCTGTATCCTGTTGTCCTGACTGAGGCAGTTAAAGAATCCGGACTGGACATGGTTGGCTATCCTTCCGTGGATATGAAGGAACTGGGCAAGGATGGCTTTACCTTCGAGGCTACGATCGCTCTGCGTCCTGTGCCTGTCCTGGGCGAGTACAAGGGAATTGCCGCACCTAAGGCGGTGGTTGAAGTGACTGCTGAGGATATTGAATCCGAGATGAAGCCCTTCATCAACCGTGCCAGCCAGCAGGTGGCTGTGGAGCGCGCCGCTCAGAATGGCGATACAGTTGTGATCGACTTTGAGGGCTTTAAGGATGGTGTTGCATTCGAAGGCGGCAAGGCGGAAAAGTATCCTCTGGAACTTGGCTCCGGCTCCTTCATTCCCGGATTTGAGGATCAGCTGGTAGGCGCTTCTGCCGGCGACGAGAAGGACGTTAATGTCACTTTCCCGGAAGATTACGGAGCAGAGGATCTGGCCGGTGCACCGGTCGTCTTCAAGGTGAAGGTGCATGAGGTTAAGGAAACCAAGGTACCGGAGCTGGACGACGAGTTTGCTAAGGACGTTTCCGAGTTCGAGACTCTGGACGAGTTCAAGGCTGACCTGGAGAAGAAGCTGAAGGAACGCCGTGAGACTTCTGCACAGCAGGAGTTCGAGAATGCTGTCCTGACGAAGCTGATTGAAAACACGGAGATGGAAGTGCCTGATGCCATGGTCGAGTATGAGACCGACCGCATCATCGAGGACTATGAGCAGCGCATGCAGGGCGTTGGTTTCACCTTCGATCAGTATCTGGAGATGATGGGCACCAATCGTGCCGCATTCCGTGAGAATGCAAAGACCGCAGCACTCCGTCAGATTCAGGGCGAACTGATCTTCTCCGCCATTGCGGAGGCTGAGAACGTGCAGCCCACTGAGGAGCAGATCGCAGAAGAGTATCAGAAGGTTGCTGACCAGTACGAGATGGAACTGGATGCTGTTAAGGCTGCTGTTCCTGTGGAAGAGATCACTCGTCAGCTGCGCAACAACATGGCTGCTCAGTTGGTTTACGACGCTGCTGTTGCTGAGGCTCCTGCTGCAGAGGAGACTCCTGCTGCTGACGCTGAGTAATTAAAAACGATTGAAAAGTATATCCTTCCGTCTGGAAGGATATACTTTTAGTGAGCCATTTCTGTTTGGCTTGCATAGAAAAGGAGTTACTACTATGAGCTTGGTTCCCTATGTGGTGGAACAGACCAGTCGTGGCGAGCGTTCCTATGATATTTTTTCACGCTTGCTGAATGATCGAATCATTTTTTTGAATGAAGAAGTAAACGACACTTCTGCTGGTCTTGTAGTTGCCCAGATGCTTTATTTGGAGGCTCAGGACCCGGATAAAGACATTCAATTCTATATCAACAGCCCAGGCGGATCCGTAACTGCCGGCATGGGAATTTATGATACGATGCAGTACATCAAGTGTGATGTATCGACAATCTGTATTGGCATGGCAGCCAGCATGGGTGCATTCCTGCTGTCCTCCGGAACAAAGGGAAAGCGGATCGCTCTGCCGAACGCAGAGGTAATGATTCATCAGCCGTCTGCCGGCACGCAAGGCAAGGTAACGGATATGGAGATTGATGTTGAGCATGTTTTGCGCATCAAGAATCATCTCAACGAACTGCTGGCACAGAATACCGGTAAAAGCGTGGAGCAGGTAAAGGCTGACACGGAACGAGATCATTGGCTTACGGCAGAGGAAGCGAAAGAATACGGCCTGATCGATCAGGTTCTGGTTAAGCGCTGATTTTATCCTGCAAAGCGGAATTCGATTATTATCAGTCAAATCAAAGAGGAAACTTTCATGGCGAGAAACGAAGACACCAATAAGAGCGTTCGTTGTTCTTTCTGCGGCAAGCGGCAGGAAGAGGTGGATCGCATCATTGCCGGTCCCGGCGTTTATATCTGCAATGAATGCATTGGTTTATGCAATAGCATCCTTGCGGAAGAAGAGATCGGTGAGCAGATCAGTCTGGAGGAAGAAATTCCGGAATCCATCATTACGCCGGCGGAAATAAAGGCTGTCCTGGACGACTACATTATCGGACAGGAACGGGCAAAAATTTCACTTGCTGTTGCAGTCTACAATCACTATAAGCGCATTTACTATGGCGGCGGTGATGATGTTGAGCTGCAAAAGAGCAATATTTTGCTGGTTGGTCCCACGGGCTGTGGCAAGACGCTGTTTGCCCAGACGTTGGCAAAAATTCTGAATGTGCCTTTTGCCATTGCAGATGCAACTACCTTAACTGAGGCAGGATACGTGGGCGATGATGTGGAAAACATCCTGCTTCGTCTGGTGCAGGCGGCGGACTATGATGTGGAACGGGCAGAACGCGGCATTATTTACATTGATGAAATGGATAAAATTGCGCGTAAGAGCGAAAATACATCCATTACCCGGGATGTCTCCGGCGAGGGTGTTCAGCAGGCGTTACTGAAAATCCTGGAAGGAACGGTGGCGAATGTTCCTCCTCAGGGGGGACGCAAGCATCCGCATCAGGAGTTTATTCAGGTCGATACAAAAAATATCCTGTTTATTTGCGGCGGTGCTTTTGCCGGGATCGAGAAATTGATTGAGGATCGAGAAGACAAGAAGGGAATTGGCTTTGGAGCAAAGATTCAAAGTCAGGCAGAGAAACGGCAGGATACTACCCTGCGTGGCTTGCAGCCCCATGACCTGATCAAGTTCGGGATTATTCCAGAGTTGGTGGGTCGTCTTCCTGTCATCACAACCCTTGATCCACTGGACCGGGATCAGCTGATCAATATTTTGACCGAGCCGAAGAATGCACTGGTGAAGCAGTATAAGAAGCTTCTGGAATATGACCATGTAGATCTGGAATTCGATCAGTCTGCATTGGAGGCGGCAGCAGATATTGCCCTTGAGCGGAATATCGGCGCTCGTGGTCTGCGTGCTGTTCTGGAAAATTGCATGACTCAGGTCATGTATGATATCCCGTCGGATCCTTCCGTCTGCAAGGTGACCATTACAGAGGATTGTGTTAAGAACGGAAAAGATCCTCTTGTAGAACGGGATGTACAGCGGTTGCAGGCGGCTGCAGCGGCGGTGCTGGATAATGTGGACAGTTCGAGTGTCGGTGCATTTGCATCGGAAGATAGTGCATCCTGATACACAAAATAAAGACCGCAGACGCGCCTATGGTGATTCTGCGGTCTTTTTTCTTAATAGGAGTTAACCAATATGTTAGAATCTATCCACACAATGACGCAAACAATGCCGGCTATGGCGATGCGCGGCATTACTGTGTTTCCGAATATGTCGCTGCATTTTGAAGTGGAGCGGGAAATTTCCATGCAGGCACTGGATCAGGTCATGGAACAGGGCGATCGGATCTTTCTGGTCACACAGCGAGATATCAGTTCGGAAAAAATAGAAGAAGAAGACCTCTACACAATGGGCACAATTGCTGCAGTAAAACAGGTTATCCGATTGGCAGAAGATAATGCTCATGTCATGGTCGAGGGACTTTCCCGCGGCAAATTAGTGCATTTGAAGCAATCAGAACCCTATCTTCTAGCAGAAGTGGAAGAAATTCCGGAAGAGGCAAAACAGGCATCGTCTGTAAAAGAAGAAGTGCAGGTGCGAACAGCATATGAGCTGTTTCATCAGTATGCGGAGCTGACAAACGGGAAAGTGCCGACCCGGACTTTGCTCCGGGTATTGGCGAGCCGTGAGCCGGGGTGGCTAGCGGATTATATTGCGCAAAATTTGCCATGGCGGTTTGAAGATAAGCAGCTTGTCTTAGAGGAACTGGATCAAAACCGCCGCTTAACTCAGGTCAACCACATCATGCGCCATGAGATTCAAATTATGGAGCTGGATCAGGAGATCCAAAGCAAGGTGCAGGATCGGGTGAATGAGTCTCAGAAAGAATATTATCTTCGGGAACAGATTCGTGTTTTGCAGGAAGAATTAGGCGATGGGGCAGACAGCGAAATCCAGGAGTATGCAGAAAAAATTGAACATGCAAAGTTGCCGGATGAAGTGCGTGCTAAGCTGGAAAAAGAATTGGGCCGGATGGCAAAGCAGCCCTTTGGATCGGCAGAAGCGTCTGTTCAGAGAAATTATCTGGATGTGTGCCTGGAACTGCCCTGGAGCGTAAAGACAAAGGATCGGGTCAACCTTGCACAGGCGAAGAAAATTCTGGATGCAGATCACTACGGCATGGAAAAGGTGAAAGAACGCATTTTGGAATTTTTGGCTGTGCGCAAAATGGCGCCGGAACAAAAGGGACAAATTATTTGTCTTGTTGGTCCTCCCGGTGTAGGAAAAACATCAATTGCAGCCTCCGTTGCAAAAGCGCTCAATCGAAAAATGGCACGGGTTTCCCTTGGCGGTGTTCGGGATGAAGCAGAAATTCGTGGCCACCGCAGAACCTATATCGGTGCCATGCCGGGACGAATCATCAACGCAATTGCAACGGCAGGAACACGCAATCCTCTGTTATTGCTGGATGAAGTGGATAAAATGGGCAGTGACTACCGGGGGGATCCATCTGCAGCGCTGCTGGAGGTGCTGGATGCGGAGCAAAATTCCACCTTCCGCGATCATTTTCTGGAACTTCCCTTTGACCTTTCCGATGTTTTATTTATTACAACCTGTAATGCCCTTGATACGGTGCCTCGTCCGTTGCTGGATCGTATGGAAATTATTGAAGTGCCCAGCTACACAGATGAGGAAAAAGTAAAAATTGCACGTCAGCATTTGCTGCCGCGGGAAATGAAACGGCATGGGCTGAAGGGAACTCAACTGCGGGTAACGGACGACGCACTGCGCATGCTGATTGACGGCTATACAAGGGAATCTGGCGTTCGGCAGTTAGAGCGGGAACTGGCAGCTCTTTGCCGGAAAGCAGTGATGCAGCTTGTTGACGAAAAGAAAAAACGCGTGGCAGTGGATAAAGATAATTTAGAACAGGTGCTAGGTGTCCAAAAATATCAGCCGGAGCACGTCGAAGCCGTACCGCAGGTTGGCGTTGTGAATGGCTTGGCATGGACGAGTGTCGGCGGAACTCTGCTCGAGGTTGAAGTCAGCGTTATGGATGGCACTGGAAAGATTATGCCGACAGGAAATCTGGGCGATGTTATGAAGGAGTCCTGTCAAGCGGCGATTTCCTTTATCCGCAGTCATGCAGAAGAACTGGGCGTGGATCCCAAGTTTTATCAGACAAAAGACATCCACGTTCATTTCCCTGAAGGAGCAGTGCCCAAAGATGGGCCATCGGCAGGTATTGCCATTATGACGGCGATAACCTCGGCACTGACCAATGTTCCTGTGAAGTGCGCTGTTGCAATGACAGGCGAGATCAGTATCCGTGGCCGCGTGCTGCCAATCGGTGGGCTGAGAGAGAAAACAATGGCCGCCTATCGAAATGGAATTCGTACCGTGATCATTCCAAAGGACAACGAAAAGGATCTGGAGGAAATTGATCCGACGGTTCGAGCTGGACTGCATTTTGTTCCGGTAACGCGTGCGGAGGATGTTTTAAAGGAAGCGCTTACTTTAACATCCACTTCGGCGGTAACCAGCCGAAAAAAGGCAGAAGCCGAGGAGAAAATGCTGATTCCTCCAACGCAGTCAACGCAGCAGGGTGACCATTGCTCAATCTCCCAATAAGGAGGTCAATATGAACTTAAACAATTTGGAATTTGTGATTTCCGCAGCAAAGAAGGCAGATTTTCCAAGAGACCAATTGCCGCAGGTTGTCTTTGCTGGTCGATCCAATGTAGGCAAGTCTTCTGTGATCAATTGTCTTCTGGGACGGAAAAATTTTGCCCGTGTGGGTAACTCGCCCGGAAAAACAACGCATATTAACTATTTTCGCGTGGATAACCAACTGTACTTTGTGGATCTGCCGGGATACGGATATGCCAAGGTGTCTCAGGCAGAGCGTTTGCGCTGGGGACGGCTGATTGAACAGTGGTTTCAGGACCCCAGCCTTATGACTCTCGGCGTGCAGATTGTGGATGCCCGCCATAAGCCGACTGCGGACGATTGCGTTATGGTTGATTGGTTTAAACAGTCTGGAAAACCGTTTATCGTTGTGGCAAATAAACTGGATAAGCTCAAAAAAAGCGAAATTGAGCCCAATTTACAACGCATTCGAACCACATTGCAGCTTGATGATTCCGTAAAGATCATTCCCTTTTCAGCGGAAAAGAAGCTGAATCGTGCTGAATTGTTTGCCCTTGTTACAGGCGAAGAATTGGCCTATGACGGAAAGTGAAAATACTTAACAGAAAACAAGCCCCTTTCCCCTGCGGAGAGGGGCTTGTTTTCTGTCAGGGTATTCGGTATAATAGAACGGAATTTAGGGCAGGATAAAACAGAGAAAGGGGCTTTACTTTGGCCTTTCTTCAGAATTTCTTAAACAATTTGGACACACAAGCAATTCGCAGTCTGGTTATAACCGTTCTGGCTTCTCTCGTGTGCATTATCCTGCATGAATGCGCCCACGGGATTGCGGCAGATTGCATGGGAGATCCTACTGCCCGCCGTTCGGGCCGCCTTTCCTGGAATCCCTTGCGCCACATCGATGCTTTTGGATTGTTAATGATGGTAACCGTTGGCGTAGGTTGGGCCAAGCCGGTTCCTGTAGATCCCAGAAATTTTAAACATCCAAAGCGTGGTATGGCGGTGACGGCTCTTGCAGGGCCATTGTCCAACTTTGCCTTGGCTATTGTGGCGCTGTTTTTCGGCGGTCTCCTTTATCGCGTACCTATCACGGTGACAACTGGAGCGGTTTGGCAGATATACACGTTTATTTGGTCTTTGCTGGTGCGGATTGCTGTGCTCAGCATAGGTTTGGGTGTCTTTAATCTTATCCCGATTCCGCCACTGGACGGGTCAAAGGTTCTGTTGTCTCTTTTGCCGGATCAGATTTATTTCCGTGTGCTGCACTATGAGCGTTATATTATGATTGCCTTGGTTATTGCTGTTTGGACGGGCATATTTGATGCACCACTGAATGCGGCAATTCGCAGTGTGTTATATCTCCTGTGCAGACTCACCGGTTTCCCAACGTCGGTGTTTGGATTTTAAGATAATGAGGTGAAGCGCGTGGACGCGCCAATATACCATTTGGAACATGTGGTGCATTCCAAAGAGGAGATGGAGGATTTTAGCGGGCCTCTGGATCTGATTTTGCACTTGCTCAGTAAAAATAAAATGGAAATCAAGGACATTCAAATCTCACTGATTCTGGATCAATACATCCAATGGATGGATCGACGCAAGGAGATGGATCTGGAAATCGCCAGCGAGTTTGTCACAATGGCGGCGCATCTTGTTTACATAAAAACAAGAATGCTTCTGTCAATACAGGATGAGGAAGCTGCGACCGAGATGGAACAATTGATTGCTTCTCTGGAGGAGCATCAACGACACGAAAACTACGGAAGAATCAAAAAGATCATACCGGAACTGGATCGTCGGTTTCAGGTTTGCCGCGATTACCTGACGCGTCTGCCGGAACCGCTTCCCAAAGAGAAAACATATCGGTATGTGCATCAGCCGGAGGATCTTCAGCGGGCAATGCGCACAATTCTTGAACGGGCAAATGAAATGCCGGATCCCTCGAAAATGGCGGATCCATTTCGGGATATTGTGGGACATGAACCCTATCCGGTGCAGGACAAAGTAAAAGATGTGCTCAGCCGTGTGCTGAAGGCAGGCGTGACGCATTTTCGCGCGTTATTTCGTGGAAGCCGCAGTCGGTCTGAAATTGTGGCTACCTTTCTTGCTGTGCTGGAGCTGTGCAAAGGAAAACGGATCCGTATTACCGGAACGGAAACGGATTGTACGGTAACTGGAACAGAGGATACTTCTGATTTGACTGAGTTAACCGATACCTACTGAAGGACGGGGGCGACAACTGGAGATGGATTTAAAAGAGATAGAGTCTGCAGTGGAAGCAATTTTGTTTGCCTCAGGAGAACCAATTTCGTTGGAACGGTTGGCTGCAGCAGTTGAGGCGGATCCGAAGACGATTGAAAAGATCGTAACTCGATTGTCGGATTACTACAGCTATGAACGCAGGGGAATCCGAGTTTTAAAAATAGATGATTGTTATCAGCTGGCTTCCGCACCGGAATACGCACCGCAGGTGCGTCGGGCAATGGAAACGCGGCGGCCGCCGCAGCTTTCTCAGGCGGCTTTGGAGTCGCTGGCGGTGATTGCCTATTTTCAACCGACAACAAAGGCCTATGTGGAACAGATTCGTGGAGTGGACTCTTCCTATACCGTGGGACTGTTGTCCGATCGCGGGCTGATTGAGGAATGCGGACGGTTGGCTGTTCCGGGTCGCCCGATTCTCTATCGTACGACCCAGGCATTTTTACGGTCGTTTGGATTGCAGACACTGGAAGATTTACCGCCTATGCCGGAAGTATCACCAGAAGACGGACAAATCACACTGGATATGCAAGCGGCAATTGAGCAGCTTCAGGATCAGGAGCAGGATAAGACAGAGGGGGAGTGATGCGTTGATCGCAATATGCATCATTGGCGGACTGCTGCTCATAATTCTTCTTCTGCTGTTGCTGCGTGCGGGATGCCAGATCGATTATTCAGAGGAAGGTTTCTTTCTATGGGTTACAATTGGTGCGGTTCACATTCAACTGATCCCGGAAAAAGAAAAAAAGCACAGACCAAGAAAGACTAAAAAGTCCAAACAAAGAAAAAAAGATGTCGAGCCGTCATCTGAGTCGGAAGAGTCAAAAATGCATCCGGCGGAGAAGCCGGAGAAAAAACCGGGAAAGCTGACGGTGTTGCTTGATTATGCTAAGCCACTGCTTTCCGCACTTGGGCAATCGAAGCACAAACCCAGGATAGATTATATTTCTCTGCAATATATGATTGCGGGGAAAAATGACCCGGCCCAAGCTGCCATTCGTTACGGTGCTGTTTCAGCCGGAGGAGGAGCATTGATTCCTCTGATCAATGAAGCGGTTGTTGTTAAGCAATGGAATTTGCAGCCTGCAGTGGATTTTGATGCAGAGGACACAAAAGTGGCATTATCGGCAAAGGCAAGCTGCCGTATTGGTGGATTGATCTGTTTTAGTATTCGGTTTGCAAAACAGATGCTTCCTATTTATCAAAAGAATAAGAAGCAGGAAAAACCAGAGGAGGAAAAACGACATGGAAGAAAAGCATCAGATCAGTGAAGTCATGGGCATTACCATGGAAAAGATCAAAGAAATGATCGACGTGAACACCATTATTGGTGAGCCAATTCGCACACCGGATGGAATTACGATTATTCCGGTGTCCAAGGTCAGTATTGGCTTTGCATCTGGCGGTTCAGACTTTGTTTCCAAGCACCAGAATGGAGGGAAAAATCCGTTTGGCGGCGGTGGCGGAGCTGGCGTCAATATCGCTCCGGTAGCTTTTCTGATTGTAAATAAGGATCATGTCCGTTTGCTTCCGGTTGCTCCGCCTCCTGGTGGCGTGGCCGACCGTGTGGTCGATATGGTGCCGGAAATTGTGGACAAGGTAGCTGGATTTTTTGATAAGAAGAACGATAATAGCGGTGAGGATGACGAAGTTTTCTAATGTCTCTTTCTCAGCTTATACCATATGCGCCAAGGGAGAGCAGCGATGAAAATCTGTCATTTGAAAAAAGCCATCTTATTATTTTTGCCGCTGTGCATCCTCTTTTCTATCAGCGCAAGTGCAATTACAATTGGCGGTGTAGCCAACAGTGTAGAAGCCTATACCGACTCCTATGGGCTGAATATTTCGGCGGAGTGTGCAATCCTGATAGAAGCCAAGTCGGGGCAGGTCCTGTATGAACGCAATGCAGAGCAGCAGCATCTCATTGCCAGTACAACCAAGATCATGACAGCCATGGTCGTGCTGGAAAAGGCCAATAATTTGGATGACACGGTTGTTGTAAAGCAGGAATGGGCGGACGTAGAAGGTTCCTCGATGTATTTGAGAGCCGGAGAGTCGGTTTCGATACGGGCATTGCTGTATGGACTTATGCTAAACTCCGGCAACGATGCTGCTACTGCGCTGGCAAATGCGGTTGGCGGAGATGAGGCAACCTTTGTGAGCTGGATGAATGAGTACGCAGAACGATATGGAATGTCAAGCACTCACTTCGCAAATCCCCACGGACTGGATGCGGAGGATCATTATTCTACTGCCCATGATATGGCTCGCCTTATGGTGCATGCGATGGAGAATGCAACTTTTCGAGAGATTGCCTCAACACGATACATTAACATCGATGGCTACGAGCTCTATTTTCACAACAAACTGCTGAACCGGTACGAATATTGTGTTGCCGGGAAGACCGGGTATACCATTGCGGCAGGCCGTACGCTTGTGACCGCATCGGAAAAGGATGGTCAAACGCTAATTGCCGTCACGCTGAATGATGCGGACGATTGGAACGACCAAATTGCGATGTATGACTACGGCTTTTCCAAATGCAAAACCATCACTGCATGCAGTGCCGGTCAACAGGGACCGAGCTATACTTTACCGGGTACGGTGATCACAACACCAACGTATTATCTCAACTCCGTCTCCTGTGTGTCCGTTGATGGAGCAACCTTGGAACAGACGGTCTATTTGCCGGAGCAGGCTTCGCTCAGCATTCCGAAGGGATTTGTATTCGGAAGAGTGGTCTTTTCAATTGGTGGATCTGTTGTAGGAGTCGGTTTGTTAATGACTGGCGATGCGATAAACTGCGAAGGTGAGGCAACAAATACGTGGAAGAGCGACTTCAAAAATACCTGTCTGCTTGCGGGATTGTATCCAGACGTACAGCCGAACGGTACATACAGGATGGAAGGGTTACTGTCAACGGCACTCCAGCGCTGTTGGGAATGAGAATCAATCCGGATCAGGATGAAGTAGCGGTAGATGGGGTGGTTGTTTCTGGGCATCCACCAAAGTGCTACCTGATGTTAAATAAGCCACGGGGTTATGTAACGACACTGTCCGATGAGAAGGGACGGGAAACTGCGGCGCAGCTAGTAGAGGATTGCGGGCAGCGGGTTTGGCCCATTGGCCGGCTAGATATGTATTCAGAAGGCTTGCTGTTGTTTACAAACGATGGAGAGTTGACACAGAAACTGGAACATCCTTCCGGTGAAATTGACAAGGAGTATCTGGTTCGCGTGGATCGTGTTTCGGAGCATGCGTTGAAGATACTGCGTGGCACAATCGAGTTGGATGGGCAGATTCTCTCGCCGGCACAGGTTGATGTGTGTGCACAGGGAAAAGGAAATGTGCTGCTTCGATTTGTAATCCATGAAGGCAAGAATCGGCAAATCCGCAGGATGTGTCAATTGGCAGGGCTACGTGTGCTGCGGTTGAAGAGAGTGCGGGAAGGGAATGTTTCCCTTGGAGATTTGAAACCCGGTTCCTGGCGCTATTTGTCGGAGGAGGAAGTGGCTTCTCTCTACGGCGAAAGCAAATAAAATGCAGGATGAATCCGAAAAGCTTGCAAAACTGACTTGCTTTTTTTGTGTTTACAGGGTATTATGATGCTATCATGATTTGCTGCAGGCTGTGCGGCATCTTTAGTTAGGTGATGAAATGATGGCGAAAGATATACTGACACACATTAAAGAGAATATGACTTCGTTTTCCAAGGGACAAAAGCTCATTGCTAATTTTATCTTGGAGTCTTATGATAAAGCGGCGTTTATGACCGCATGCAAGCTGGGAAAGACAGTGAATGTCAGCGAGTCGACCGTTGTACGCTTTGCTGCAGAGCTGGGTTACGATGGATATCCGAATATGCAAAAAGCATTGCAGGAGATGATTCGAAATAAGCTCACTTCGGTACAGCGAATTGAAGTTTCAAATGATCGCATTGGCAACCAGGATATTATGTCCATGGTGATGCAGTCGGACATTGAAAAAATTCGACTCACGCTGGAGGAAACTGACCGTACAAGCTTTGAGAAAGCGGTAAAAACGATTACCGAGGCAAAACGGATTTATATCCTAGGCGTGCGTTCCGCCAGCGCGTTGGCGAATTTTATGACGTTCTATTTTACCTATATCTTTGACAATGTCATCCACGTGGATACAACCTCCATTAGCGAAGTTTTCGAGCAGGTTATGCGAATTGAGCCGGGAGATGTATTGATTGGACTGAGTTTCCCCCGCTACTCAAAGCGAACTGTGAAGGCCATGAAGTATGCCAGCAGTCAAGGCGCACAGGTGATTGCAATTACGGACAGTGCGACCTCGCCTTTGGCATCCATTGCAGATGTGTCGCTGTTTGCAAAAAGCGATATGGCCTCCTTCGTGGATTCCCTTGTTGCTCCGCTGAGTCTGGTGAATGCGTTGATTGTTGCAGTCAGCCGGCAGAAAAACGACCAGTTGGAGGCAACCTTCAGCAAACTGGAGCAGATATGGGCAGAATATGAAGTTTACGAGCGGCCGGATGACGAAACGAAATAATATAAAAACGAGGAATTGATTTGAAAGAACATCCTTCTGTGATTATCATTGGCGGAGGCGCTGCGGGTATGATGGCTGCGCACTCCGCCGTTTCCGCGGGTGCAAGAGTTACCCTGATTGAGCGCAATGAAAAAGTGGGACGAAAGCTTTATATTACCGGAAAAGGCCGGTGCAACCTGACGAATCACTGCACTGGAGAAGAAGTCCTTCAAAATGTGCCCCATAATCCAAAGTTTTTGCTGCGGGCTATGATGCAGTATCCGCCGGAAAAGACAATGGAATTTTTCAAACAGCAGGGACTTGCGCTGAAAACGGAGCGGGGCAATCGGGTTTTTCCCGCATCTGACCGTGCGGCAGATGTGATCGATACGCTGTATTATGCCTTGAAACGAAAAAATGTGGCGTTCGTTCATGGAGCGGTGCAGCAGATAGATGCTGAAAATGATTCGGTAACCGGAGTGACACTGACTGATGGTCGGTTTATACCGTCAGATCGGGTAGTTTTGGCGACCGGTGGAGCATCTTACCCGAAGACAGGTTCCACTGGAGATGGTTATGCCATGGCAGAGGCACTGGGACATACCATCTGTTCACCGGTGGGCTCTCTCGTTCCCTTGGTGGAAGATGGGGACGATTGTCCCAAAATGCAGGGACTTGCGCTGAAAAATGTAGCGATCAAAGTAGTCAATCAAAAGAAAAAGGTTGTTTTTCAGGAATTTGGCGAATTATTGTTCACTCATTTCGGGTTGTCTGGCCCGCTGATTTTGAGTGCCAGCGCACATATGGATCACTATGAAAGAAATCACTATCAGGTTTGCATTGATTTAAAACCAGCACTGGACGAGAAAAAATTAGATGAACGCATTTTGCGGGATTTTGGTGAAAATCTGAACCGCTCCTTTGGAAATGCCCTGAATGGGTTGCTCCCCAGATTGATGATACCGGTTGTGATACAGCGTACAGGAATTGATCCGGAAACGCGTGTGCATGACATTACAAAGGCCCAGAGACGAACATTGCTTGAGGTGATAAAATGCTTCTCGGTTTCAATTGCCGGGCCTCGGCCGGTAGATGAGGCGATTGTTACGCGGGGAGGCATCAAAGTAGGAGAAATTGATCCGGCAACAATGGCGTCCAAAAAGTGCCGCGGTTTGTATTTTGCAGGGGAAGTAATTGACGTTGATGCATATACCGGCGGATTTAATCTGCAAATTGCATGGGCAACCGGCTATCTGGCAGGAAAACATGCGGCAGAGGATTTGTGGAATGCGGAGGAGGAAGGCATTTGAGTTCTGTTAGTATTGCGATAGATGGCCCGTCCGGTGCGGGCAAGAGCACGTTGGCGCGTCAGTGTGCACAGAAATTGGGCTTTATTTATGTCGACACTGGGGCAATCTATCGAACGGTGGCGCTGTACTGTCACCGGAAGGGGATTTCTGGCGATAATGTTGCTGAAGTTGAGAAAGCGTTGCCGGATATAAAAATTGACCTTTCCTATGATGAGATGGGAACACAGCGGATGTTCCTGAATGGTGAGGATGTTTCGGATCAGATTCGTACGCCGGAGATTTCAATGTTTACATCTACTGTATCCGCGATTCCGGCAGTGCGCGCTTTCCTGTTGGAGAAACAGCGGGAGCTGGCTTGCGCCCATAATGTGGTCATGGATGGACGGGACATCGGAACAGTTGTGTTGCCAAACGCTACAGTGAAGATCTATTTGACTGCCGCACCGGAAGCGCGTGCACAGCGTCGCTGCGCAGAGCTTCGGGCGAAGGGAATGGATGTCTCCTTTGATGAAATTTTGAAGGACGTACAGGAACGGGACTATAATGATACCCATAGAGCAGTATCGCCGCTTCGACAGGCGGATGATGCGAAGCTGTTGGATACAACCTGTCTTGATTTGGAGCAGAGTTTGAATGTGCTGGTTCAGCTTGTGCAAGAGGGAATGCAGCGTGGATAAGACAACAAAGGTAAAGTACAAAGCATTAAGCAAACAGGGAACGGATCGTCTGTATCGTATTGTTTTTTGGCCTGTGTTTCTTGTGTTGAGCATTTTTCATCCGGTTCGAGTGAAGGGAAGAGAAAATATTCCTGCCGGTGCCGCTGTCATAACGCCAAATCATTCCTCCAACTTTGACCCGTTGATGGCGATTATGACATTTGGAGCAAAATATCCCTTGCGTATTATGGCAAAGGAGGAACTGTTTCATATCCCGATTCTCGGTTGGCTTATGATTAAGTTCGGTATGTTCGGAGTAAACCGGGGTCATAGCGATATGGCCGCAATAAAACAGGCCATTCGAGTTTTAAAGGAAGATTGTAAGCTTATGCTGTTTCCGGAGGGGACTCGCGTTACTTCCGCCGAAAATGCTACGAATGCAAAAACGGGGGCAATTATGTTTGCAGCGCGAACGGGAAGTCCCCTGGTTCCGGTTTACATCCCAAGAAAAAAGCGCTGGTTTGCCCCGACAACCGTGACGATTGGTCAGCCTTATTATCCGGATATGCCGAAAAAAGGCGCTACCCAGGAAGACTATCAGCGGGAAGCGGACGAATTATTAAGGCGGATCTATGCCTTAAGTGAGGAGCAGGCATGAGAAAGGTCATTCTTGCGAAAAGCGCAGGTTTTTGTTATGGCGTCCGCCGGGCGGTAGAGTTGGCAGAGCGAGCCGGAAAAAGTGGGGAACACTGCGTTATGCTGGGCTCCATCATCCATAATAAACATGTTGTGGAACATCTCGGTGAGCAGGGAATTCAGCAGATCAATGATTCTGCCGAAGCACCTGAGGGATATACGGTGCTTATTCGTTCTCATGGAGAAGGTTTGCAAGTTTATCACCAGCTGGAAACTGCCGGAAATCCGATCCTGGATGCTACTTGCCCAAACGTAGAGCGCATTCACCGACTGGTTGCTGAGGCGGAGAAAAAAGGGCGTACACCAGTGATTATTGGAACGCCGGATCATCCGGAAGTGCAGGCTATTGCAGGTTGGTGCAATCATCCGATTGTGCTGGATGGGGCGGATTCTTTGTGCAAATGGCTCGATTTTGATCCCCTAAGACGTGAAATTCCTTTAACATTTGTCTCACAAACGACCTCCACAAGAGAAATTTGGGAAAAATCTGTGAATTGCGCAAAAAAAGTGTGTACAAATGTTGAAATATTTGATACAATATGCAATGCTACGTCCCTTAGACAAATGGAGGCGCAAGAAATTGCGGCCAAGTGCGATGCAATGATCGTTATCGGAGATCACGCCAGCTCGAATACAAAACGGCTGGTGGAGCTTTGTCGGGAGAAATGCAAACAGGTCGTGTGGATTGAGCAGGCGTCCGAACTGGAGCCTGAGATGTTTGCAGATGTAGCTTGTGTTGGTATCACCGCGGGTGCGTCCACACCTGGGTGGATTATAAAGGAGGTCAATGACAAAATGAGCGAAGAAAATCTGGAGATCGAGGAATCCTTTGCTGAACTGCTGGAGAAGTCGATCAAAACTTTAAATACAGGAGAGAAGGCCACCGGCGTTGTTGTAAACATCACGCCTACCGAAATTCAGGTTGACCTGGGTACGAAGCATGCTGGTTATATTCCTGTGTCTGAGTATTCCGACGATCCTACTGTGAAGGTTGAGGATTGCGTTAAGGTGGGCGATACCATCGACGCAATGGTTATGCGTGTGAACGACGGTGAGGGTGTTGTAACCCTGTCCAAGAAGCGTTTGGATGCAAACAAGAACTGGGAAGAGATCGAGACGGCTAAGGACGAAAAGACTACCGTTGAAGGTTTGGTTGTGGAAGAGAACAAGGGCGGCGTTGTTGTCAACGTTAAGGGCATCCGTGTTTTCGTTCCCGCTTCTCAGACTGGTCTGCGCCGCAGCGAGCCTATGACTCAGCTGGTTAAGACCACTGCACGTCTGCGCATCACTGAGGTCAACCGTTCTCGCCGCCGCGTAGTCGGTTCTATCCGCGCTGTTGCTGCGGAAGAGAAGGCTGCCGCTGCTGCTGCTATCTGGAACGACATCGAGGTGGGCAAGCACTACACTGGCACTGTGAAGAGCCTGACTTCTTACGGTGCATTCGTTGACATTGGCGGTGTGGACGGCATGGTTCACATCTCCGAGCTGTCCTGGAGCCGCATTAAGCATCCTTCCGAGGTTGTTGCTGTGGGTGACACGGTTGATGTTTATGTCATCAAGGCAGATGCCGAGAAGAAGAAGATTTCTCTGGGTATGAAGAACCCCAACGAGAATCCTTGGGAGACCTTTATGTCCAAGTATCAGGTTGGTGATGTGGCAGAGGTTAAGATCGTCAAGCTGATGAACTTCGGCGCATTTGCTGAGGTTGTTCCCGGCGTTGACGGCCTGATCCACATTTCTCAGATTGCGGATCACCGCGTTGAGAAGCCTGAGGATGAGCTGGCTGAGGGTCAGATGGTCGAGGTGAAGATCACTGAGGTCAACCCCGAGACGAAGAAGATTTCCCTGTCCCGCCGCGCTGTTCTGCAGGATGCCGGTGAAGAGGAATATGAGGACTAATTTTGTCCTTGCTGATTCCATGGCAAAAAGATGATAAAAAGGACCGAATCTTTACGATTCGGTCTTTTTTTGTTCATCTGTGTATGATATGATGAAAGTACTATGAGATGAAACAGGAGGGGTCGTTTTGAAACTTTTCAGACGTTTTCAAAAAGAAAGTCATCCTTTTTGCACAGCAATTGTAGTTGCCGCAGGTTCTGCTCAGCGTATGCAGGGAGTGGACAAGATTATGGCGGAATTAGGCGGCGAACCGATTATATTGCGCAGTATGCGCGCTCTCTCGGAGTGTGACTTGGTAGATGAAGTGATCATCGTGACACGGGAGGACCTGATCGAACCGATTGGACTGCTGCGTCAAAAAGAAAATTTAACGAAAGTGAAGAAAATTATTCTCGGTGGTGCGGATCGCGTTCATTCTGTTCTTAATGGAGTGCAGGAGGCAGACAAGCGGGCAACGGTGATTGCAGTACACGATGGAGCGCGTCCCTTCGCTTCTCCGGAAGTTATAGTTGATGCAATTGAAGAAGCTTGTCGTTCCGGTGCGGCCGCACCTGCAATTCCTGCGACAGATACCATGAAAATGGCTAAGAATGGAGTAGTAACGAAAACTCTGGATCGATCCGCACTGTTTGCGGTACAGACGCCGCAGGCTTTCGACGCAGATTTGTTAAAGGGCGCGCTTCATTATTGTGTCAGCCGGAAGGTACCGGTTACAGACGATTGCTCCGCTGTGGAACAAATAGGAAAACAGGTTGTGTTAACCCCGGGAAGTGCTCAGAATATAAAAATAACTACACAGTTCGATCTCGTGCTGGGGGAGGCGATTCTTGCGTGGCAAGCTGCAGAATGAGGATTGGTCAAGGATATGATGTGCACCGGCTTGTGAAAGACCGCAAGCTGATCCTTGGCGGCGTAACTGTGCCATATGAGCTTGGATTGCTGGGACATTCGGACGCGGACGTGATTGTCCATGCAATTATGGACGCAATGCTGGGTGCGGCAGGATTGTGGGATATTGGACACTGTTTTCCGGATAATGATCCGGCCTATAAAAATATTTCCAGTTTGATTCTTCTTTCAAAAGTGAATGCGATGCTGGAAGAAAAAGGCTACCATATTGTTAATATAGATGGTACAATCATCGCACAAAAGCCGAAGCTTTCTCCGTATATTCCGGACATGAGGAACAATATTGCAGAGGTTCTCGCAATGGATGTAGATTGCATCAATCTCAAGGCAACCACAGAAGAAGGACTTGGCTTTACCGGTACAGGAGATGGCATTGCGGCACAGGCAATCGCATTATTAGAGCAGTTATAAAAGATGAAGACGTTCACGAGATTTTAATAGAAAAGTAATACAGATTGCTTGCCTTGATTTTGTGGATGCTATATAATTATACTCGTGATAGAGTGAAAAGCAGCAGTGAATCATAGATTGCTTTTTGCTTTTTCTGCAACCAACCTAATCAGGGGGGATCTGCATGGCATTTCTTACAAGCCATTTGGCGGTGATTTGGCGTTATGTCCAAACAATTGGTGTAACGGATATCATCGACATGGCAATCATAGCATATATTCTTTATCGGCTTTTTTTGTTTGCGCGTCAGGCACAAGCAGGACAGGTGCTGAAGGGAATCATTTTAGTTATCGCGGCTCTGTGGTTTTCTTATCAGTTTAAACTCCATGTGCTGTATTTCATTTTGCGCAGCGCGGTTGAGATCGGTTTCCTGGCATTGATTGTCGTGTTTCAGCCGGAAATTCGTCATTTTCTGGAACAGATGGGTAGCAAGGGATTTCGCCGTATTCTCTCGCCAAAAGCAAAGCTGAGTGATATTGAGGTCTCGATTCGTCAGACCGTGGATGCCTTTGGCTCCATGTCTCGCGACCATATTGGTGCGCTGGTGGTATTTGAACGGGTGACCATTCTGGACGAATGTGTTAAGTCGGGCACAGAACTGGATGCAGCGGTTTCCAGTGAGCTTCTAAAAAATATTTTCTGGCCGAAAGCTCCTCTTCACGATGGAGCGGTTATTATTCGCAATGGGCGGCTGATCAGCGCGGGTTGTGTCCTCCCCTTGACGGGAAACCTGAATGTCAGCCGTGATCTTGGCACAAGGCATCGTGCCGGCATTGGTGTTAGTGAACAGTCCGATGCGGTTGTTGCCATCGTTTCCGAAGAAACCGGTGCCATCTCTGTTGCCGTTGGTGGTATGTTAAAACGGCATTTGACCCTGGACACGTTGGATCGCCTGTTGCGCAACGAGCTAATTACGCGGGAAGAGGCAGCGGAATCCAGAAAAACCATAGGAAATATCTTCCGCCGAAAAAAGGAGGGAGATAACCATGTGGAATAAGATTGCCAACAGCAAATGGCTTTACATGATTTTAGCTATTGGCTGCGCTATTGGTATCTGGCTTTACGTGGACGTGGTACAGGCACCAGATACAACCGTTACGGTGGATAATATTCCGGTTACCTTTGTGGGAGAGGAGATGCTCTCTGACGAAGGACTGATGATTACAGAAGGACACAGCACAACGGTTTCGTTAACCTTTCGCGGTCCCCGAACGGCGGTCTCTCAGTTGGATCGAAATAATACCGCTATCGTCGTTCAGGCTGCATCTCAGATTACCGGTGAAGGAACATATAACCTGACCTATTCTGTGAGTTATCCAAGTTCGGTAGATTCAACACAGATCACGCCAATCAAGCGCAGTGTAAGCGCGATTGCTGTTACCGTCGTTCAAATGAAAACGAAAACAGTGGATATAGAGGGACGGTTCACTGGCAGTGCTGTTTCCGGCGTTCTTTTTGACGAAAATAATTTCCAGTTTGAGGAGTCTACCGTTACCGTAAGCGGTGAACGAAGCAAGGTGGAGCAGGTAGACCATGCTGAGGTTGTGTTGAGCGAGGAAAATTTAAGCGCAACCTGGACGGGATATCTGGACATTACGCTGGTAGATGCTCAGGGAAATACAATTGAATACGACGGGGAAGATGACCTGACGTGCAATATTACCAGTGTCTATACCACCTTCCCATTGCAGATGGTAAAAGAAGTGCCGCTTACAGTGTCCTTCCAGTCCGGCGGCGGTGCGACGGAGAGCAACGTGTCGTACACGATCAATCCCAGCACGGTGCTCCTTTCGGGGTCTGAGGAACAGTTGGCGAATATCAGCAGCATCAATCTTGGCACGATTGACCTTTCCGATGTGGTTACCTCGGATGTGTTTACCTTCGCGATCAATACTCCATCGGGAGTTACGATGCCGAGCGGAATGACGACGGCTTCTGTTACAGCCTCTGTCACAGGATTGGAAACAAAAAAGATTACTACATCCAATATTGAAGCAATCAATGTTCCGGCAGGATACAACGTAGAACTCGTAACACAAAGTGTTGACGTTCGAATTCGTGGTGCGGCGGAAACATTGGCTTTGATTGTAGAGTCTGATATTCATGTCACAGTAGATTTTTCCGATATTCAGTCTTCCGGACTGGGTACACGGACTGTTTCGGCAAAGGTTAGTGTGCGTGGATTTGCAGATGTGGGCTGCGTTGGCGACTACACAGTGGTAGCCAACGTAACAAAGGCATAAGCGATGTTTGGATATGTTATTCCGGCAAAAGAGCTCCTGTCAGAAGCCCAGTGGACGGAGTATCACGCGGCTTATTGCGGGCTGTGTCATGTCCTTCAGGAACGATGCGGGTTTGCAGCTCGGTTTCTGCTCAATTATGATTTCACGTTCCTGGCGCTTCTGCTGCGGCAAAGCGATGAGAGCGGCTGTGTTCAATGCCGGCGATGCATTGCTTCGCCGATAAAAGGCCGCATGGCGCACAGTGGCGATCTGGCGATGCAAGATGCGGCTGATCTTACCGTGTTGCTTGTCTATTGGAAACTCCGGGATCAGTTGGAAGATGAAAAGGGACTGAAAAAAATTCCGGCTCGCTTGCTGTTGATGATAATGCATGGCATATTTCGCCGCGTGCGCCGCCGTTGCCCTGAAATGGATGCAAAAATTGCTGGATGTTTGTCGGAGTTGCGAGCGTTGGAGGTGCAAAATTGTCCATCGATTGATCGCACAGCAGACCGCTTTGCCGCAATTATGACCGCTATGGTTCCGGAAGAGCGGGACGCGGAAAATCGACTTGCGATGCAGCAGCTTTTATATCACCTTGGCCGATGGATCTACCTGATTGATGCATGGGACGACTTAGCAGAGGACCGGAAAAAGGGAAACTATAATCCGGTTATAGTGCGCTATGAATTGGGCGATGCCGATGCATCGAGGTTGGAAGAGGCGAAAATTTCCTTGGAACGTACCTTGGTTCACTCGGAAAATTTGGCAATTTCGGCATTTCACCTCATGGAGCTGGGCAGCAGCGCATCCATAATAGAAAACATTTTATGCGCCGGTTTACCCATGGTCAGAAAATCGGTATTGTCCGGAGAATGGAAAAAACGACATAAACAAAAGAAACAGGAGTTAAAGCGTATATGAATGATCCATACAGTGTATTAGGAGTAAAACCGGAAGCCACTGATGACGAAGTAAAACAGGCATACAGAGCCCTTGCCCGTAAATATCATCCGGATAATTACCAAAATAATCCTCTGGCAGATTTGGCAGAGGAGAAAATGAAGGAAATTAACGAGGCATACGAAACCATCACAAAGATGCGCTCCAGTGGTGGAAGCGGATATCAGCAAACTGGATCCCAGAGTTACAGCTCTGGCGGGAATGCCAGTTATAACGGTTATCAGCAGCAGAGAGGTTATTCCAATCCTCTCTACGTTCAAGTGCGTTCGGCAATCAATAATGGGGACCTTTATCAGGCGGAAAATCTGCTGTCGCAGGCGCCGAAGCAGGATGCAGAATGGTATTTTCTGCAGGGAAGTATTTCCTATCGGAAGGGCTGGCTGGACGAGGCTATGATGCACTATCAGCGAGCGGTTACAATGGATCCGGGCAATGTTGAATATCGTCAGGCATACAACATGATGCAGCAGGGCGGGCAGGCCTATCGAACCGATGCCTACGGGGCAGGTTTGGATGCTATGGATTGCTGCACGACCCTGATGTGCATGAATTGCCTGTGTGGCGGGGGCTGCCGCTGATGGCGCGAAAATTTTCGGCGCAAAGGATTGCTTTGGTTGGCATGATGGCGGCGGTTGGTTTCCTGTTTCTTTTGCTGGCCGGGATTGCGCCTACCGGGTGGATTGGAATCACTGCATTGGCAGGATTCCCGGTCGCGCTATGTGTTTCTGTAGCAGGTTATTTTTCTGGCGTGATGTGCTGGATTACCGCAGGGTTGTTAGCGCTTCTTTTGGTGCCCGGGAAACAGGTTGCTGTGCTGTTTTTGTGCTTATTCGGAATCTATCCAATTTTGAAAAATCGAATTGAGCGCATGAAAAGCTTCTTGCTTGTTATTGTGGTGAAACTGGTTTGTTATAATGTTATCTTTTTTGCATTGTATTTCCTGGCGTATCCGTTGATGTTTCAATCGCTTTCGAGCCAGTGGGAGTGGAATGTTCCGCTTCTCCCTGTGTTGTGGATTATTACGAATATTGTCTTTTTGGCATATGATTATGCATTTTCCAAGATTATGGCGCTTTTGCAAGTGCGTCTTGTACCGGAAATGCGGCAGCGCTGGAAGGGACATTGACAAAAAGCGTGTCGATTTTTCGACACGCTTTCTCAAGATAGGGTCGACTTGCCGAACTTTCTGTCGTGAGCGGCCTGGAGATGCAATTTGCTTTACTTTTTTCGTGAATATTGGTATAATGTAATACCTTGAAATGATCTCAAACGAGGTGTATGTATGATCAAAAGCATGACCGGTTATGGCCGCGGCGAAGCGATTTTGAATGGGCGTTCCATTGTGGTTGAGCTACGCAGTGTCAATAACCGCTATCTGGATTGTTCGGTGCGTTTGCCCAGAGCCTATGGATTTGCAGAAGAGACTGTCAAAAAACGCGTAAAAGAGGCCACCAGTCGTGGCAAGGTAGATGTGTTTATCACAGTGGACAGCACTCAGGCGGATTCGGTGGCAGTGGCACTGAATCGACCCCTGACAGAAAGTTACTTGTCTGCTCTGCGTGAGATGGCGGAAACCTACGGGTTGAAGGATGACATCAGCGTTTCCATGCTGTCTAGATTCCCGGACGTATTGACTGTGCAGAAATTGCCGGAGGATCAAGAACAGGTGGCAGCAGATCTGGAAGAGGTCCTGTCTGTGGCACTGGAAGGATTTGATCATATGCGCACCGTGGAAGGGGAGCGGTTGAAGGAGGATCTGCTTTCCAAGTTGGTGCATATGGAAGAAATGCTGGCAGAAGTAGAACGTCGCTCTCCGGAGACAGTACGTGCTTATCAGGAAAAACTTCGTGCAAAACTGGAAGAAGTGTTGAGCAACACGCAAATCGATGAAAACCGCATTCTGACAGAAGCAGCGATCTTTGCTGACAAAGTTGCCGTGGACGAGGAGACAGTGCGGTTGCACAGCCATATTGCCCAATTCCGGGACATGCTGGAACAAGGCGGTATTGTGGGACGGAAAATCGATTTTTTGATTCAGGAGATGAATCGGGAGACAAATACAATTGGTTCAAAGTGCACGGACTTGTCAATTGCCCATGTTGTTGTTGATATGAAATCGGAAATTGAAAAGCTGCGTGAACAGGTGCAAAACATCGAGTAAAGGAGAGCGGAGATGAGACTTCTAAATATTGGTTTTGGCAACATGGTCTCTTCGGATCGGCTCATTGCAATTGTAAGCCCGGATTCTGCACCGATCAAACGAATGATTCAGGAGAGCCGGGAGAAAGGCCTTCTGATTGATGGCACATATGGACGCCGGACGCGAGCGGTTATCTTGATGGACAGCGATCATGTGGTGCTTTCTGCCATTCAACCGGAGACGATTGCGAACCGGCTGAATAGCAAAGATACTGTTACTTCAGAGGAGGTGACTTCCGGAGATGAGTAAAACAGGCTCTCTTTTTATTATTTCCGGTCCATCCGGTGTTGGCAAAAGCACAGTGATTGCCAAGGTTCTGCAGTCACGTCCGGATCTGTATTTTTCCGTGTCCTATACGACACGGGTTCCCCGTACCGGAGAAGTCGATGGGATTCATTATAACTTCGTGTCGCGCCCGGAATTTGAGCGGATGATTGCAGATGACGAGTTACTGGAATGGGCTGAATACTCTGGTAATTATTACGGAACTTCCGGAAAGTTGATTGATTCCAAACTAAACGCTGGAATTGATGTGTTGCTGGACATTGAGGTTGTGGGCAGTAAAATTGTTCACGAGAAGCGACCGGATACGCCGCTGATCTTCGTTATTCCACCAACCTTTGAGGAATTGTCTCAAAGATTGCATGCGCGGCAAACGGATTCGGAAGAGGTTATACAGAGACGTTTGAAGCGAGCAAAGGAAGAGCTAAAAGAAGTTTCCCGGTATGATTACCTGATTGTAAATGATGTTGTAGAAAAGGCTGCAGAGGAAGTCTGCGGGATTTTAAAAGCGGAGACATGTCGCTCCGCCAAGCGGATTTATATTGTGGAGGAGTATAATTATGGTTCTTTATCCGATGAATGAAATGCTGGTTAATATTGAAAGCCGCTATATGCTGGTTAACATTGTGGCACATCGTGCACGTCAAATTTCTGAGCAGGCAGAACAGGAGCACATTTCCCTGACAGAAAAACCGGTTACCATTGCACTGGAAGAAGTACGCAGCGGAGAACTCCGTCAGGAAACTTCTGTTGCTGTTTAATTATCCGCAAGCAGCAGCGCCGGATTGGGACGCTGTTGCTTGCATTTCTCATAATTAGGATGAAAGAGATCATGCAGCCGGATGTGCTTTGCCAAGTCGCAGTTTCTACAGCGACCTACGCAATTGACAAACCCTACACCTATGTATTGCCGCTTACGCTTGCCCAACGGGCGGCCATTGGCATGCGCGTTTTGATTCCTTTTGGACGAGGAAATCAACGGGCAGAGGGAATTCTTTTGTCTATCGGATCAGGAGAAAGAGAAAAAAAGCTGAAAGCAGTTTTGGCACTCCTGGACGATGAACCACTGATCAATGCAAATGGCATTCAGCTTGCATTATGGATGCGAAGCCGCTATTTCTGTACCGTCTATGATGCAATTAAGGCAATGCTTCCGGCAGGGCTTTATTTCTCGTTGAAGGATCGATATTCGATTGCCGAAGGCGTGAACCGGGAGACAGCTTATGAGCAGGCAAATTCTCCAACGGAGAAAAAAGTGCTGGATTTGCTTTATGCAAGTAAAAACGGCATGGAACGAGGTCATTTGTTTGCCGCATTTTCCGATGTTAATCCGGGGAAAGCGATCCGAAGACTGCTACAGCAGAAGTTGATAACGGTGGATACCACGGCGTCTCGAGCGGTGGGGGATAAGCATGAGCAGGTTGCAGTGCTGAATATGCCGGCGGATGAAGCCATGGAAAAGCTGAAAGGTCATACTCCGTCCCAGAGATTGGTCTTGCAGTTGATGGCGGATTTTCCGGAAGTTTCCGTTAAGGATATTCGTTATTATACCGGTGTCACAACGGCCACAGTCAAGGCGCTGGAAAAGAAGGGGTTGCTCCGACTGGAGCAGAGAGAAGTCTTTCGAAGCGCAGTAAAGCATAGCGGTATCACGGCACCTCCGCCTGAAATGAACGAGGAACAGCAATGTTGTTTGGATGAATTAGAGCAGTTTGCTGAAAGTGGTAAACCAACCTGTGCGTTGCTTTACGGTGTGACCGGAAGCGGCAAGACGCAAGTATACATTCGCCTGATCCACACGATTTTGCGTGCAGGAAAAACGGCACTGGTGCTGGTTCCGGAAATTGCTCTTACCCCTCAGGTGCTGGCCCAATTTTCTGCGCAATTTGGCAATGAAATTGCCCTTCTGCACAGCATGTTGCCGGCGGGAACTCGATATGACGAGTGGAAACGAGTTCGCTCAGGACGTGCCAAAGTGGTTGTTGGGACCAGAAGTGCTATTTTTGCTCCATTAGAACGGCTGGGATTGATTGTTCTGGACGAGGAACAGGAAGGCAGCTACAAGTCAGAAAATAGTCCGCGCTATCACGCAAGGGAAATTGCAAAGTATCGGGCGGCACATGAGAATGCGCTGCTGGTGCTGGGATCTGCCACACCGTCGGTGGAATCCATGTATTGTGCAAAGGCAGGGCAGTATCGGCTTCTTACGTTAAAAGAACGCTATAATCAGAAGGCCTTGCCGCAGGTAATCATTTCCGACATGAAAGAACAACTGCGTTCCGGTTCGGACGCCGTACTTGGTGCTGACCTGCAACGTGAGCTGAAAGCAAATCTGGAGCGCGGAGAGCAGACAATTCTGTTCATCAATCGTCGCGGCACCAGTAAAATAGTGATCTGCGAGGAGTGCGGTCAGTCGCCGCAGTGCCCCCGATGTTCCGTGCGAATGACCTATCACAAGGCAAACGGACGGCTGATGTGTCATTATTGCGGTCATTCCGAATTGCTGCCCCAGCATTGCCCGTCCTGCGGCGGCAAATTGAGTTTTTCCGGTGCTGGCACGCAAAAGGTGCAGGAAGAAGTTCAAACTCTGTTTCCCGGGATTGAAGTCTTGCGCATGGACACGGATACCATATCTCCTTCCTGCCCACATGAAAAAATGCTGGACAAATTTTGCAGGCAGAAGATCCCCGTGTTGGTTGGCACTCAAATGGTGGCAAAAGGTCTGGACTTTGAAAATGTGACCCTGGTGGGGGTCATCGCGGCAGATCAATCCCTGTATGTAGAGGACTATCGAGCAGCGGAGCGAACCTTTTCTCTGTTGACTCAGGTAGTTGGTCGAGCAGGGCGAGGCACACGTTCCGGCCGTGCAGTAATCCAGACGTACACCCCGCTCAATGATGTGATTCGCTGCGCAGCGGAGCAGGATTACGACAGTTTCTATCAAAGTGAAATTTTTCTTCGCCAGATGAGAAAAATGCCGCCATACAGGGAGATGTATGTTTTCACTGTTTCCGGCGAGGATGAAGGAGCTGTGCTGCGTGCTTGTATGCGGTTGAAAGATGGATTGAAAGCGTGGGCAAGAACACCGCAGCTGGAACAGGCGGAGGTCCAAATTCTCGGACCGGCGGCTGCGCCGATACTTATGGTAAATAAACGCTATCGTTATCGCATTACCGTTCTGGGTCATGCCGGAGCGGCATTGCGAAAGATGGTGGGATACATTCTGCAAGCTGCAAATTCTGATCGGCTGAATCGCGGTGTTTCAGTTTTTGCAGACCTCAATCCGATGGATTAAAGAAAGGAATAACAAAACTATGGCTATCCGTGAAATTGTAAAAAAGGGCGACCCAATTTTAAATAAAAAGTGTCACGCAGTTACTAAATTTGACGATCGTCTTCATAATTTGCTGGATGATATGGCTGAGACGCTGCGAGATGCCGACGGAGTCGGCTTAGCTGCGCCTCAGGTAGGAATTCTGCGCCAAGTTGTTTTGGTTATCAATGAAGATGATGAGATCATTGAATTGATCAATCCTGAAATTGTTAAAACCTCCGGGGAACAACATGGTCTGGAAGGCTGCCTTTCTGTTCCCGGTGAATATGGATTTGTTACGCGTCCGATGATTGTCCGCGTAAAGGCACAGGATCGCAACGGAGTGTTTTTTGAAGTTGAGGATGAAGGCATCACAGCGCGTTGCTTCTGCCACGAGATTGATCACCTGAGCGGTCATCTGTTCGATGAACTGACCGAACGGACCTACACGGCAGAGGAATTGGAAGAAATGGAAAACAACGGTGTTGAGGTAGAGGAATAAGATGCGGATTGTATTTATGGGTACGCCGGATTTTGCAGTTCCGTCGCTGAAAGCATTGCTTGCGTCTGGACATGAAATCGTTGGCGTTTTCACTCAACCGGACAAGCCAAAAAATCGGGGCATGAAACTGACTCCAAGCCCGGTCAAGGTGGTGGCGCAGGAGCATCAGCTTCCG
This sequence comes from bacterium, assembly GCA_963597355.1. Classification (GTDB taxonomy): domain Bacteria; phylum Bacillota; class Clostridia; order Oscillospirales; family Oscillospiraceae; genus UMGS1766. Next base: position 38,953 of record CAVBPR010000002.1, read on the forward strand.
GTTTACCAACCGACTACATTAAAGACGGATGAGGCATATGATATTCTGGCTGATTTGCAGCCGGAGCTGATCGTTGTCGCAGCGTATGGTAAAATTCTGCCCAAGAAAATTCTGGATTTACCGAAGCTTGGCTGCATCAATGTACACTCTTCTCTTCTGCCGCGCTATCGGGGTGCGGCGCCGATTAACTGGGCAATTCTGAATGGGGATCAGGAGACAGGCGTAACCATCATGTACATGGCGGAAGGGCTTGATACCGGTGATATCATCTCTCAGAGAGCTACACCGATTGATCCGGAGGAAACAGTTGAGTCCCTTCATGACCGACTGGCTGAGATAGGAGCGGAACTGTTAGTGGAAACAGTGGCTTCGATTGGTGCCGGAACGGCAACGCGCACACAGCAGGATGACAGTCTGTCCAGTTATGCGTCCATGCTCAGCCGCGATTTATCGCCGATCGATTTTAATAAGTCAGCACATCAGATTCACAACCAGGTGCGGGGCTTGATTCCTTGGCCAGCCACCTCGGTTAAGATCGGTGAAACGGTATTCAAGATTTTTTCCGTTGAGGAAACCGGAGAAAGCTCTGAAAAACCGGCGGGGACTGTACTGGGCGCAGATAAGAAGGAACTTAACATCGTTTGCGGAGATGGGAAAGTGCTCCGCATTTTGGAATTGCAGGCTCCGGGTAAGAAGCGAATGCGTGCAGTGGACTATCTGCGGGGGCATGCCCTGTTTTAAATGTTTCGAGAAAGGAATGGTGGCCAGTGGGTGAAATTCAGATCACACCGGCGCGTGAGGCTGCATTTTCGGCACTGCTGGCCTGTGAAAAGCAGGGGGCATGGTCCGATCAGGCAATCAAGAATGCATCAAAGAAACAGAATCTCTCGGCTCGTGATGCGGCATTGGCTGCAAATTTGTGCTACGGGGTTGTTCAGAATCAAATTCTGCTGGATGCGTGGATTGACCAATTCTCTCGTGTCCCTGCGGCAAAGTTAGAACGGGAAGTGCGTATCAGCTTGCGCATGGGATTGTATCAATTGCATTTTCTGGATCGCGTGCCAGACAGTGCCGCAGTGAATGAGTCAGTCAATTTAACCCGGAAATATGTTCGAAACCGTGGAGTGGCCGGTCTGGTAAATGCAGTTCTCCGGTCGTTCCAACGCAGCAATCCAGACAAAAGAATGCCGGAATATGAAGATCGGTTAAAGCAATTGTCTGTTCAATACAGTCATCCGATTGAGTTGGTGCAATTGCTTTCCGGAAATTTGCATTCCGATGTAGAGCCGCTTTTAGCGGCAAACAATCGACCGGTTCCAATGACCATTCAGACCAACACACTGAAAATATCGACAGAATCTCTGGCAGAAAAGTTGGAAGCGGAGGGGCTGGAAGTGCTTCCACATCCGTGGCTGCCGGATTGCATGTTGCTTAAGGGCAGCGGCGATTTGGAAAGACTGGCATCGTTTCAGAATGGACTTTTTTATGTGCAGGATGCTGCAGCCCGCCTGTCGGTACTGGCTGCGAAACCCAGATCTGGAGAGCGGATACTGGATGCCTGTGCAGCACCGGGTGGAAAATCCTTTGCCAGTGCCGTGGCCATGGGAGGAACAGGGACGATCCTTTCCTGCGATATTCAAGAGAAGAAACTGTCCCGTATCAAAAAAAGTGCCGAACGAATGGGAATCGATTGTATTTCTACCGGTGCAATGGACGGGCGAACATTCCGTCCGGAATGGGAACGGTCTTTTGATGTTGTTCTGGCGGATGTGCCCTGTTCCGGACTGGGAATCATCCGAAAAAAACCGGATATTCGGTACAAAGATTTAACGCAAACAGCCCAGCTTCCGACAATCCAACTTGCAATCTTAAGCAATGTGGCAAGATATGTAAAGCCAGGCGGGTGCTTACTTTACTCCACCTGCACGGTTTTGGAACGAGAAAACCAGGATGTCGTTTCCGCATTTTTGCAATGTAATCCGGAGTTCCATTTGGAAGGGTTTGATTCCATCGGTCCGGTGGACGGAGAATGCGGATATGTAACTCTCTGGCCCCATATTCACGGCACAGACGGATTCTTTTTTGCCAAGCTAAGGAGAACCAATGAGTGAACAGAAAATTGATTTAAAATCTAAGACGATCCCGGAGATTGAGGAATACCTTGCACAAATCGGAGAACCCAAATTTCGCGCAAAACAGATTTTTGTTTGGCTCAATAAGGGAGTGACTTCCTTCAGCGAGATGACCAACCTCTCCAAATCGCTGCGGGAAATGCTGCAGCAGCAGTGCACCTTGACTGCTTTGCGTGTAGAGCGAAAGCAGGTTTCTCAGTTGGATGGCACGATCAAATATCTCTGGCGACTGGAAGACGATAATTGCGTGGAAACCGTATTGATGCGCTACAAGCATGGAAATACAGTGTGTGTTTCTTCTGAGATTGGCTGTGCGATGGGCTGTGCTTTTTGTGCTTCCACCATTGGTGGTTTGGTTCGCCGCCTAACACCGGCGGAAATATTAAGTCAGGTCATCTTCACCCAGAAAGATTCCGGTCTGCCAATTTCCAATATTGTTTTGATGGGAATCGGTGAGCCGCTGGATAATTTTGATCATGTGATGCGTTTTTTGGAATTGGTCAACCATCCGGATGGAATGAACATCGGCATGAGGCACATCTCTCTTTCTACCTGTGGATTGGTTTCTCAGATTGACAGGTTGGCAGACTTGCAGCTGCAGTTAACCTTATCCGTCTCACTTCATGCACCGGATGACGCAACTCGTTCTCAGATTATGCCGGTGAATCGTGCGATCGGGGTACAAGCCTTGATGGAATCCTGCCGCAGCTATTTCCGAAAGACAGGACGACGAATTTCTTTTGAATATGCAATGATTGACGGCGTAAATGACAGCGATCAACAGGCGGATCAGTTAGCTGCATTGTTAAAGGGAATGCCGAGTCATGTGAATCTGATTCCTCTGAACGACGTACGTGAGAGTAAGTTAAAGCCAAGCAAGCGGGTAGCGGCATTTCAAAAACGACTGGAAAGTCACGGAGTTACAGCGACAGTGCGGCGCAAGCTGGGTGGCGATATAGATGCATCCTGCGGACAACTGCGCCGCAAGACACTGCATCTGGACGATGCATAAGGATGGTGTTTTCTTGAAGGCATATGGTATCACAGACCGCGGATTGGTGCGAAAACAGAATCAGGATGCTTATCGCATCCTTCAAAAGGACGGCGCGCTTTGCGGCGTTGTTTGCGATGGTATGGGAGGTGCCCGTGCCGGCAATGTTGCCAGTGAAATGGCAGTGAAACTTTTTACCGGCGCGATGAATCTTATGCAGGACGAAGAGCCGGGCAAAATTATGATGGATGCACTGGAACTTGCCAATCGGGAAGTATTGCGCCGCTCCAGAGATGATCTGGATTGTGCTGGAATGGGAACCACATTGGTAGCGGCATATTTGACAGAACCGAATCATGCTTATGTTCTGAATGTGGGAGACAGTCGGGCGTACCAGATTTCTCCCAACAATGGTATTCGTCAGATTACACGTGACCATTCCCTGGTAGCAGATTTGGTTTCAAGGGGAAAAATTACAAAAGAACAGGCGCGTACCCACCCCAATAAAAATATTATTACCCGTGCTTTAGGCACAGAGGAACATACCGTAGGAGATCTGTTTGAAGTTGATCTGGAAGAAGATGAATTTATCCTTCTTTGCAGCGATGGACTTAGCAATCAGGTTTCCGAGCAGGAATTGCTGTACGAAGTAATCCATGGTGGAGACGCGGATACCTGCTGTCAGCGCCTGCTGGATATTGCGTTACAACGTGGTGCGCCGGATAATGTAACGGTTGTGCTGATTTCCGTTGGAGACAACGTTTTAGATAGAGAAATGGAGGCCTGAAATGGATCCTTACATTGGAAAATATCTGGATGATCGATATGAAATTTTAGATGTGTTGGGTACCGGAGGAATGGCGGTTGTCTATCGTGCATACTGCCATCGTCTCAACCGTTATGTGGCGGTGAAGATTCTAAAAAGCGAACTGGCTGCGGATGAAGATTTGCGCCGTCGCTTTCATGATGAATCTCAATCGGTTGCCATGCTGTCGCACCCAAACATTGTTGCAGTATATGATGTCAGTCAGGTGGATGGCAGAGAATTTATCGTCATGGAACTGATTGACGGAATTACATTAAAACAGTATATGCGCAAACGCGGTGGCTGCCTTAATTGGCGCGAGGCGTTGCATTTTATCAGTCAGATTATGCAGGGTCTGAAGCATGCGCACAGTCGCGGAATTATTCATCGGGACATAAAGCCGCAGAATATTATGGTGCTTCGGGATGGCAGTGTAAAGGTAACTGACTTCGGTATTGCCCGCTCTACGACATCTCAGGCAACTGTAACCCAGGAGGCAATCGGCTCAGTTCACTATATTTCACCGGAGCAGGCGCGAGGCAGTCATATCGATGCCCGTTCTGACATCTACTCTGCCGGTGTTGTCCTGTATGAAATGTTGACCGGCCGCCTGCCTTTTGAGGGGGATAATCCGGTGGCAGTGGCCATTCAGCATATTAACTCCATTCCCGTGCCGCCTCGTGACATCAATCCGGATGTACCGCTGGGCATGGAGCAGATCACAATGAAGGCAATGGCTGCCGTTCTGGATCGCCGCTATGCCAGCGCAGAGGCAATGCTGGAGGATCTGGATGCGTTTCGCAAAAATCCGGGAATTGATTTCGGATATAATCTCCCCGGCGTAGTTGCTCCGGACGAGGATGAGCCGACAATGGTGCGCCACGGGGGCAGTTTTCTGGAAGAGGATTCGGATGCTGACGCCACAATCCGCACGCCAATCGCAGGCCAGAATGCCCGATTTGAACGGGATACGGAAGAGCCCAGAAGTCGTTCCAATCGTCGCTACGATGAACGGGATGATAGCGATGATGACTATGATAGGGACAGCTATGATGAAAGGCGGCACAATAAGCGTTTCATTGCAGTTACAATTTCAATCATTGCTGCAATCTTACTGATTTTTGTGATCCTGTGGTTTGCGTTGTTCCGCAATCTGTTTGCCTCTTCCTCCGCATCTTCCGCAACTTATGTTGTTCCTAAATTAGTGGGTCAAACGGTGGAAGAAGCCCAGGCGGCAATTGATGCGGACGAAAAATTAAAAGGACACTTTACGATCACAGCCACAGAATATGCTACCAGCGAGGAATACGCAGTGGGAGTGATTATCAAGCAGTCGCCAGAGGAAAACGCGACCACAAAGCAGGAAACAACTGAAATCAAGGTAACATTGAGCAGCGGTCCAGCACCGAAAGATGCAACGGAGATCACTTTAGACGATTATACCGGTCAGGATTACCGGCTGGTTAAGAGTAAGCTGGAAGACCTTGGGTTTACAACGCGCTGCGAAAGCGAGTACAGCGACAGCGTTGAGGACGGAAAAACCATCCGTACCGATCCTGCGGCAGGAAAAACAGCAGAGAAGGGCAGCCAGATTACAATTTACTACAGCAAGGGACCAGAAGAGAAGACACCTACGACTGCTACAATGGTAAACCTTCTGAATTTAACTGAGTCGGATGCCAGAAATGCGATTTCCAAGCTTGGACTGATTACCGGAGAAGTGACTACGGAATATAGCGATCAATATCCTAAGGGTCGTGTCTGCTATCAGAGTATTCCGGAAAATACCGAGGTCGAACTGAATTCAAAGGTAAATCTGATTGTCAGTTTGGGGCCGGAGCCGACACCGGAGCCGACGCCGGAGGAGGAGACAGGGGCATACGTCTTTACCATTCCTCTGCCTTCGGATCGCACCGCTGATGTTACTGTAGTGCTTAATGTAAACGGTAAAAAGATTGATTCCCAATCGATTCCGGCAAGTTATGCAGACAGTTCAATTCAGGTAGAGTACGAAGGAACTGTCAACTCCTATTCTGTTACGATTGACGGAACGGATGTGACCAATTCGGTCACAATGACCAAACAAAGCGGATGACGGGTATTATTATGAAAGCCCTGAGCGGCTTCTATTACGTTGACTGCGCTGGTGAAATGATTACCTGCCGAGCAAGGGGAAAGTTTCGTCACAAGGGATTGAGCCCTCTGGTGGGGGATCAGGTGGAGATTACAGAATTGGGCGGGAAAACCGGAAGTGTAGATGCAATTTTAGAACGCAGAAATGCTTTTTTCCGCCCTGCTGTAGCCAATATGGATCAATTGGTCATGATTGCAGCGGGAGTAAATCCGATTACAGATCCATTCCTGATTGATCGGGTAGCGGCCATTGCAGAGCGGAAAAATTGTGAACCGATTATCTGCCTCAATAAATGCGATCTTGACCCATGTGATGCGCTATATGAAATTTATTGCAACGCTGGATTTACCACCATTCGAGTCAGCGCAGCTACCGGTGAAGGCATTTCGAAATTACGGGAAGCAATTGCAGGAAAAACTGTGGTTTTTACCGGAAATTCCGGAGTGGGGAAGTCCAGCATCTTAAATGCCCTAGACGACAGACTGTCAATTCAAACCGGCGAAGTCAGCGAAAAGCTGGGGCGTGGGCGTCACACAACCCGTCATGTGGAGCTGTTCCGACTGCCCAATGGTGCAATCGTTGCGGACACGCCTGGATTTGCCAGTTTTGATACCGAGGTTCCGGAACTTTTGAACAAAGAGGAACTTGCCTTGGCATTTCGCGAATTTCAGCCATACTTGGGTGAGTGCCGTTTTGTGGGCTGCTCTCATACAAAAGAAAAGGGCTGCGCAGTTTTGCAGGCATTAAAAGACGGTAAGATTTCAGAGAGTCGGCACAAAAGCTATCTTCGCCTCTATGAAGCGGCGAAACAGTATAAGCAATGGGAGCACGTATGAGTCGAGCGGTAATTTTTGGTTCTGCACCGGTGTCTGACTGGTCATTTCTGCAGAAATATCTTCGGGCAGATGACTTTATCATTGCTGCAGATGGCGGCCGCAATGCGGCGGAGTCGCTTGGTTTAACCGTAAAATGGTATGTCGGTGATGATGACTCCGGCGGAAGGGCAGGAGAGTGCCCCAGTGACATTTTGCCGTCAGAAAAGGATGTTACCGACCTCGACATGGCGGTTTCGCGGGGGCTGTTGCTCGGTATGCGTGATTTCATCTTCTGCGGCTGTACCGGAGGACGGGAGGATCATCATCTGTCTGCATTGGGGCAGTTGGAGCGCATTGCTCGCAGTGGCGGTTCTGGAATGATTGTGGATTCCAGAAATGAAATTCGTCTGCTCACTCCGGGAGAAATTATTGTACCGCATCAACCAGCGTATTATTACTTTGGCATTGTTCCACTGGACTCCGTTCTTGGCGGCGTTACCATTCGCGGAGCCAAATATGAAGTGGAAAATACAGACCTCTACCGATGGACATCCCTTGGGATCAGCAATGAATTGTTGCCGGGTTGTACCTGTAAAATTTGCGTTACTTCAGGTGTGGGGCTACTGATTCGCAGCAATTGAATGCAGAAAATTCCTGTGTCAGGTAACTGATACAGGAATTTTTTTCTTCTTTCGTTAAGTTGTTGCAGGAATTAACGCTTGTAGTTTTTCTCGATTGAGGATACGAATGGTTCCGTATCCGGTGATTAAAAGTTTGTCTTGCTGAAACTTTTTTAGAACCCGGCAGACCGTTACCCGATTTGCACTTACAGCAGATGCAAGTTCATCCTGGGTTGCATGAATTAAGCCGTCTTCCGGTGCGTAGGAGAGCAACAGCCGGGCGAGGCGCTGATCAACCTGCAAAAATGCCATGTCGTCCACATGGGCAGAAAGTAGGCGTACGGTTCTGGCCAGATATTTTAAAAGCGACAGCGCAAGATTCGGATTTTGCGCTAATTTGTCCGACAGCATGGTCCGATTGATGCGCACGATCTCACATTCCGACAAGGTAACGGCGGAGGAAACCCGAGGTAATTCATCAAAAAATGCAGCCTCACCAAACACGTTGCCGCTATGATGGATGGTTAGCACCTTTTCACTGCCGTCTTCGGAGGAAATGAAGGTTTTTACGCGTCCGGATTTTAAATAATAGAAACACTCCGCCTTGCTTTGCTGAAAATAGATCATCTGTCCCTGATTGTAGTGTACAGAATCATAGGACGTTGCAAAGTCACCCCAGACATTTTGCGGAAGATCAAACTCTTTCTTATCGAAATATTCCACGAAATCACCTGCTTTTTCTAATATTGTAACATATGCTACATTCTTTTTCCAGTAATCTTGCAATAATAAGGTATAAAACATGAATTGAGGAGGAATTCAATCATGGGTATGACAATGACGCAGAAAATTTTAGCTGCCCATGCCGGGCTGGACTCCGTTTCTGTGGGTCAGCTCATCGAGGCGAAGCTGGACTTCGTCCACGGCAATGACGTGACCACTCCTGTGGCCATTGGCGTTCTGGAGAAGAACGGAATTACACAGATTTTTGACAAGGATAAGATCGGCATCATTCTCGACCACTACACTCCCTGCAAGGACATCAAGGCCGCCGAGCTATGTAAGACCGCTCGGGACTTTGCCCACAAGCACAACATCACTCACTTCTATGATGTGGGCGTTGTTGGCGTGGAGCATGCCTTTATCCCGGAGAAGGGGCTGGTCATTCCCGGTGACCTGACCATCGGTGCGGACTCCCACACCTGCACTTATGGCGCACTGGGTGCGTTCTCGACTGGCGTTGGCTCCACCGACATGGCCGCCGGCATGGCCACTGGTCTGAACTGGTTTAAGGTGCCCCCGGCAATCAAGGTAAATATCCACGGTAAGTTCAAGAAGTATGTCTCCGGCAAGGATGTCATGCTCCACCTGATCGGTGAGATCGGTGTAGATGGTGCCCTGTACAAGAGCCTTGAGTTCGCAGGGGAGGGATTAAAAGAGCTGACCATGGACGACCGCTTCACCATCGCAAACATGGCCATCGAGGCAGGCGCGAAGAACGGTATCTTCCCGGTGGATGAGTTGACGCTGGATTACATCAAGGGCCGCACCGACCGTGAACCGGTCATCTACGAGGCTGATCCTGATGCGGAGTATGAGCGGGTGGTGGATATCGACCTGAGCGAGTTGGATTCCACCGTCGCCATGCCTTATCTGCCCAGCAATGCGAAGCTGGTCAAAGACGTGAAGGGACTGGCGATCGATCAGGTGGTCATCGGTTCCTGCACCAACGGCCGCATCAGCGACATGCGCGCCGCGGCAGAGATCCTCAAGGGACGCAAGGTCGCCAAGGACATCCGCTGCATCGTCCTGCCTGCCACTCAGGACATCATCAAGCAGATGATCGATGAGGGGATCTATCAGGATATGCTGGCCGCCGGCTGTGCCATTTCCACTCCCACCTGCGGCCCCTGCCTCGGCGGACATATGGGCTGTATGTGTGAAGGGGAGACCTGCGTCTCCACCACCAACCGTAACTTTGTTGGCCGTATGGGTCATGTGGAGTCCAAGGTCATTCTGGCCAGCCCCGCTGTGGCGGCGGCTTCCGCTGTGGCCGGCTGCCTGGCTGACCCGGCTGACCTTTGAGATGGGAGGAAACTGAACTATGTCTAAGATCTATGTTTACGGCGACAACGTGGACACCGACGTCATCATTGCCGCCCGTTACCTGAACGACCCCGATGAGCGCAATCTGGCTGCCCACTGCATGGAGGACATTGACCCGAACTTCTCCTCCACTGTCGAGCCCGGCGACATCATCGTCGGCGGCGCGAACTTCGGCTGTGGCTCTTCCCGTGAGCATGCGCCCCTCGCCATCAAGGCCAGCGGCGTAAAGTGCGTCATTGCCGCCTCCTTCGCCCGTATCTTCTACCGCAACGCCATCAACATCGGCTTCCCGATTATGGAGAGTCCTGAGGCCGCGGCGGAGATCAAGCCCGGTGACAGCGTCAGCGTGAACTTCCAGACTGGTGAGATCGTGGACGAGACCACCGGAAAGACCTTCCAGGCCGCACCCTTCCCGGAGTTCATCAACGGCATTATCGAAAACGGCGGTCTGATGAATTCTCTGAAGGCGAGAGGTTTGGCAAAATAAAAGAAAGGAACGTGGAGAAGATGGAATTCAAAATTGCTCTGATCCGCGGTGACGGCATTGGCCCTGAAGTGGTCAACGGTGCTGTCACTGTCATTGATAAGGTGGCCGAGAAGTTCGGCCACACGATTACTTATGTAGATGTGGACATGGGCGGCAACGCCACCGACAAGTACGGCGTGAGCTATCCCGCTGGAACGGCTGAAAAGTGCAAGGCCTGCGACGCTGTCCTGCTGGGCGCGGTAGGTGGCCCGAAGTGGGGGCCGGACAAGCCCGCCGAGCAGCGGCCGGAGACCGCCTTGCTGGCGATCCGCAAGGATCTGGGCCTGTTTGCCAACCTGCGCCACGCCACTCTGCGCCCCGCACTGATCGAAGCCTGCCCCCTGAAGGACGAGATTGCCCAGAAGGGTATCGACATCATGATGGTGCGTGAACTGATCGGCGGCGTGTACTTCGGCAAGCGCGATCGCTATGACACCCCTGACCGGGGCGTGGAGTGCACCGACCTCATGGCCTACTCCGAGATGGAGATCGAGCGCGTCGGTCGTCAGGCCTTTGAGCTGGCCATGAAGCGCCGCAAGAAGGTGACCAGCGTGGACAAGGCCAACGTACTGGAGACCTCCCGCCTGTGGCGCAGCGTGATGCATCGTCTGGCGGCGGAGTATCCTGAGGTAGAGTATGAGGATTATCTGGTAGACAACACCGCCATGCAGCTGGTGCGGGATCCGTCCCAGTTCGACGTAGTGGTCACCGAGAATATGTTCGGCGACATCCTCTCGGATGAGGCTTCCATGATCACGGGTTCTCTGGGTATGCTGCCTTCTGCTTCTATTGGCGCTCAGGCGCCCGGCCTTTACGAGCCCATTCACGGAAGCGCTCCTGACATCGCCGGTCAGGACAAGGCAAATCCCATTGCTACCATCCTCTCGGTTGCAATGATGTTCAAGTATTCTTTCAATCTGCCGGAGGAGGCAGCTGCCATCGAGCAGGCGGTAGATGCGGTTCTCGCCGAGGGCTGGCACACTCCCGACATCATGGGCAAGGGCGATGCGATCGGTACAAAACGCATGAGCGCCTTGATTTGTGAGCACATCTAAAATGATTTGAACGGGCGTTGCCTGAATCATGCAAAACAGGATTGCATAGGAAATATGCAATCCTGTTTTTGCAATTTGTATGTTTTGCTGTTGCATTTTTGGACAAGTAACGCTATAATTGGTCTCAGTTTGAGATTACTTGGAGGATGACTTCTATGAAACCTATTTCCAGTATTGCCCGCGGCATTTCCCCCTCTGCAACGATGGCGATTGATTCCATGGCAAAACAGATGAAAGCCAGCGGTATTGACGTGATTTCTTTCGGCGCCGGTGAACCTGATTTCAACACCCCTGATCATATCAAGGCAGCCGGTATTCAGGCAATTGAAAACAACCAGACGAGATACACTCCTTCCACCGGTGTTCTGCCCCTGCGGGAGGCAATCTGCGATCGTATTCTGAAAGATACCGGAGTTCATTATGCTCCCGGTCAGATTTGCGTGACGAGTGGTGCAAAGCATAATGTTTATATTGCTTTGCAGGCGATCATCAATGCCGGCGAAGAAGTTATTCTTCCTGCACCTTATTGGGTAACCTATGCTGAGGCCATTCGTATGGCCGGCGGTGTGCCAATCATTGTTGAGACCACAGAGGAAACCGGATTTAAGCTAACTCCGGATATGCTTTCTGATGCTATTACGCCCCGTAGCAAGGCAGTTATTCTGACCAACCCCTCCAATCCCACCGGCATGGTATATAGCCGTGAAGAACTGCAAGCATTGGCTAATGTTATTCAGCGCCATGATCTCTATGTTATCAGTGATGAGATTTACTATATGCTCTGCTACGAGAAGCCTTTCGTCAGCATTGCCGCATTGAGTGAAGACCTGCAGGAGCGCACCATCATGATCAACGGTGTCTCCAAGAGCTATGCTATGACTGGTTGGCGTATTGGTTATGCTGCCGCGAATTCGGAGATTTCCAAAGCGATGAGCAACTACCTGAGCCATTCCACCGGCTCACCCTGCAGCATTTCTCAGCAGGCTGCTTTGGCGGCTTTTGCAGAAAGCCAGGATCCAAGCTACGAGATGAAAAAGGCTTTTGATGAGCGCCGGAAATATTTCTATGAGCGCGTGAAGAATATCCCTGGCGTCAGCTGCCTGCTGCCTGAGGGTGCGTTCTATATCTTCATGAATATTAAGGAACTGATCGGCAAGACCATCAAGGGCGTTAAAATCAATAACTCCAACGACTTTGCTTCCGCATTGCTGGAGAAAGGCCTCGTTGCGGTTGTACCGGGAAGCGCCTTTGGAGCGGAAGGATATGTCCGCTGGTCCTACGCCACCTCCATGGAGAATATCAAGGAAGGTTTGGATCGGTTGGAGCGTTTCCTTGCTGAGGATTGATAAAATTTTAAATCAACAGCGCCTCTGTATCTGCGGATACAGAGGCGTTTTATCCGAGTTCAAAAAGAAGGCGACAGTGTTGAACACGGTAGGAAGAAAAGAACATTTGATGACAGAGGGGAACATTGCAAAGCAGATTCTGTTTTTTGCAATCCCTCTTATTTTGGGCAATTTGCTTCAACAATGCTATAATACGGCAGATTCTATCATTGTAGGCAATATGGTTGGCAGCAATGCGCTGGCTGCGGTTGGATCGAGCACATCAATTATTAACATGCTCATTTCGTTCAGCCAGGGCGCATCTGCCGGTGCAGGGGTTATTATTTCCCAATACTTAGGCGCAGGGCTGAAGAAGTATGTGCGGGAAGCGGTTCATACGGCAATGGCAATGGCGATCCTGTTGGGATTAGTGCTTTCCATCGGTGGAGTTCTCCTCAGCCATCCGCTGCTGATTTGGATGAGCACACCGGCAGAAGTATTGAAGGACTCTGTTGCATATCTGCGGCTTTATTTTGCGGGGACTATATTCAATGTCATCTATAATATGTCTTCCGGCATTCTGAATGCAGCGGGGAATTCGCAACGCTCACTTATCTATTTAGCCATTGCATCGGTAACGAATATCGGATTGGATTTGATTCTGGTGGGCGGATTACAAATGGGGGTTGCTGGAGCTGCAGTAGCCACGGATGTCAGTCAGTTGGTGTCCAGTGTGCTGGCGGTAAGCTATCTGGTGCGAACAAAAGATGCCTATCGTGTGGAGTTGCGCCGTATTCGTTTGCACAGGAAAATGGCAATCCGAATCACGCAGATGGGTTTGCCAACCGCGATTCAAAACACCGTTATTTCCTTTTCCAATGTACTCGTACAATCCAGTGTGAACCTGTATGGTGCGGCCGCAATGGCAGGCTTTGGTGCCTACATGAAAATCGACGGGTTTGACATTCTTCCGGTTATGAGTATCAGCATGGCGGCCACGACATTTGTCGGACAAAACTATGGAGCGGGAAAACTGAACCGGGTAAAAAAGGGAATGTACGTAACATTAGCCATGGGAGTAGGGTACACGTTGGTTACTGGCGCGTTACTGCTGCTGTTTTCAAATCCGCTTATGCACCTGTTTACCACAAATGCGGAGGCAGTTAGCTATGGAAGACTGGCCATGCGTTATTTTTGCCCGTTCTATTTCCTGCTCAGTATTATGCACGGACTTGCAGGAACGATCCGCGGGGCAGGAAAAAGCGTTCCGCCGATGCTGATTTTATTGTTTGCCATGTGCCTGTTTCGTATTGCATGGATTCAGCTTGTGCTGCCTCATTTTGCCTCGATTAATGGAGTATTTCTGCTCTATCCCGTTTCATGGTCGGTTGGACTTGTGTTGATGGTTCTGTATGCATGGAAGGGAAAATGGTTGGTAGATAACAAAGTTTAAGAGAAAACAGTTTCCATTCGACGGTCTGCATGCTATAATGAATTCGATTAAAATAAAAAAGACAGGAGCCTTTTACGCTATGAAAAATTCGTATGAAAGCCCGCTTTCGTCCCGTTATGCCAGCAAGGAGATGCTGTATATCTTCTCTCCGGACAAGAAATTCTCTACATGGAGAAGACTTTGGATTGCTCTTGCACGGGCAGAAATGGAACTTGGCTTAACCAATGAAGATGGGACTCCAACGATCACGCAGGATATGATTGATGAGATGGAAGCTCATATCACTGACATCGACTATGAAATGGCAGCGGAGGAAGAGCGCAAACTGCGCCATGATGTTATGGCCCATGTTCATACCTTTGGTCATCAGTGCCCAAAGGCAGCTGGTATTATCCACCTGGGTGCAACAAGCTGCTATGTAGGGGATAACACCGATGTGATCTTGATGAAAGAAGGTCTGGAGCTGGTACGCAATAAGCTGGTGAGCGTGCTCAATGCGCTTGGCAAATTTGCAAATCAGTATAAAGCGCTTCCGACGTTAGGCTTCACTCATTTTCAGGCAGCGCAAATGGTCACCGTTGGAAAGCGCGCCACCTTGTGGATGAACGAGTTGCTAATGGACCTGGAAGAAGTGGAATTCCGTTTGTCTACCTTGAAGCTGCTCGGGTCGAAAGGCACCACAGGCACGCAGGCCAGCTTCATGGAGCTGTTCGATGGCGATACCGACAAAATCAAGGCTTTGGAGCAGAAAATTGCCAATGAAATGGGCTTTGATGCGGTGGTTCCGGTATCTGGACAGACCTATTCCCGCAAGGTGGATGCTGCGGTGGTGTCCACTCTGTCCGGTATTGCCCAGTCTGCATCTAAATTTGCAACGGATGTGCGTCTGCTCTGCCACCTGAAGGAAGTGGAAGAGCCATTTGAGAAAAATCAGATTGGTTCTTCTGCCATGCCGTATAAGCGCAATCCCATGCGGTGTGAGCGCATTTGTTCTTTGGCGCGTTATGTCATTGCGGATGCGGCCAATCCGGCGATTACCTCTGCAACGCAATGGTTTGAGCGCACACTGGATGATTCCGCTAATAAGCGGATTTCGGTTCCGGAGGCGTTCCTTGCAGTGGATGCAATCCTGAACATCTACCTGAATGTTGCATCTGGATTGATCGTGCATGAGAAGGTAATCAACAAGCATATTCAGGAAGAATTGCCCTTCATGGCCTCTGAAAACATTATGATGGATGCAGTTCGCCGTGGCGGCGATCGTCAGGTGCTCCATGAAGAGATCCGCAAAATGTCCATTGAAGCCGGTCGCGTTGTTAAGGACGAAGGCGGAAATAATAATCTGCTGGAGCTTATTGCGCAAAACCCAATGTTTGGTATGACTATGGAAGAGCTGAGCGCACATATGGATCCGTCCCTTTATATTGGCCGTTGCCCGCAGCAAGTAGATGAGTTCCTGAAGGACTGCATCCAGCCGGTACTGGATAAGTATGCAGAAGCGTTGGAAGCAGATGCAGTGGAGTTAACTGTCTGATTTTACAGCACCTCCAGAAAGCGCGGGAAGAATCATGAAAGAAAAATACTCAAATTATATTGCAATGGGATTGACCGCATTCCTTGTAATTGCGGCCAGCATACTGCTCTTTTTCGTCTTGCACAGTTTTCCGGCAATTAAGCGTACGGTAGGCGGTTTTCTCCAGATTTTGGAGCCGTTTATCGTTGGCGCTATTATTGCCTACCTGTTGGCCCCCCTTTATAATCGGCTTCTTCGTAATTTCGAATCGTTTTTTGCGCGAAAGCTTAGCGCCAAGCGTGCACATACCTTGGCGGTTGCTTTGGCGTTGACCATTTCGATTCTGGCGGCGGTTGCGGTAACTATTGGTGTGTTAGCGCTTGTTTTGCCCCGGTTTATTAATAGTATTGTCGGCATTGTGGGATCGTTGGAAACCTACAGCAACAATATTATGAATTGGCTTAGCAAAATGCTTTCCGGCTATCCGGATATGGCGGCTCAGGTTGAAGATGTGTATCGGAATGCTTCTTCCTATTTCCTGAACTGGGTCAACACAAAGCTGACGCCCAATGTAGAAGCACTTTGGCAATCCATCAGCAGTTTATCGACTATTTTTTCCGGTGTTGTTTCTGGCATTCGAGTCGTTGTGCGGATCGGAAAGGATTATATACTTGGTATGTTTATTGCGGCATACCTGCTGGTTTCGAAGAAACGGCTGATTGCGCAAGCGAAAAAGATACTTTATTCACTCACAAAACTTCCGATTGCAAATTACATTCTATCGGAATGCCGCTTCATTCAAAACGTGTTCGGCGGTTTTATTCGGGGCAAGTTGCTGGATTCCCTGATTATCGGCATTATTTGCTTTGTTTGCTGCTGGCTGTTTCGTTTTCCCTACCCGATTGTTGTCAGCGTGATCGTTGGTGTGACAAATATAATCCCATTCTTTGGACCTTTCGTTGGTGCAATTCCGTCCGCACTTCTGATCTTGTTGACCAGCCCGATTAAATGCCTGTATTTTGTGATTTTTGTTATTGCGCTTCAGCAATTTGACGGAAACTTCCTTGGGCCTAAAATTCTGGGCAGCAGTACGGGTCTTTCCTCATTTTGGGTTTTGTTTTCCATCATTCTCTTTGGCGGAATGTTTGGGTTTGTTGGCATGGTCATTGCAGTGCCGCTGTTTGCAGTGATTTACTCGTTGGTAGATGTATTGGTCAATTATCTTCTCAAAAAGAAATCGATGTCGACCAATACAGAAGATTACGAGTTACTGGATCATATCGATGAAAACTCAAAGGATTTTGTTCACATGAAGGATCCGACCATCAAATAAGCAGAAAAACTCCGTATGGCATATGCCATACGGAGTTTTTGCGTGGTAACAGATGCTGTGCTTTCAAATCACATAGTTATCGCCGTTTTGCGAGGAAACCATTAGATCAGCGATCGTAATATGATCAAAGAAATCGTTTACCAGTTTATTTAAGTCACGCCACATGGGGAGCGTGCGGCAAAATTCCATGCGCTCACATTGAATGGGTTCATCTTCCAGACAGGCCACCGGTGCGAGGGATCCCTCTGTCAGACGAAGAATGCTGCCGACGGTGTACTGCTCAGGCGACATAGTCAGCCGATAACCGCCACCTTTGCCGCGCAGACCGGTCAGAAACTTTTTTTGCACCAACGTCTTTAAGATGCTCTCTAGGTATTTTTCCGAAATTTCCTGCCGCTGTGCAATCTCCTTTAAAGGGATATATCCGTCCGTCTGGTGTTCAGCCAGGTCGATCATGACGCGCAGGGCATAACGACCTTTGGTGGAAATCATCATGATGTACGCCTCCTCATTTTCTTAAAACCAATTATATAACAAGGTAAATAGGAAATCAATAAAAATATTTTCCCATTTTCCTATTGACAATAAGGGTTATTCGCGCTATAATCCCTATAAACCCAGATGAATGGTAGGTAATGATTATGAAGCAATTCAAACATGATATCCGTCGATGTCGCTGTTGAGCCATTGCACTTCGAACTGCGTATTCAGATCCGCTTGATTAGGACAGATATTACATACAAAAACATGTGACTATATTTTGGAGGTTTTTAAAATGAGCAACGTATATACTTCTGCAGATCAACTGATTGGCCGTACTCCTTTGTTGGAACTGACTCACCTTGAGAAAAAATACAATTTGAAAGCTCGTATTCTCGGTAAGCTCGAGTATTTCAACCCGGCCGGTTCGGTGAAGGATCGTATTGCAAAGGCTATGATTGACGATGCCGAGGCACGTGGAGTGCTGAAGGAGGGTTCTGTGATTATTGAGCCGACTTCCGGCAATACCGGCATTGGTCTGGCTTCCGTTGCAGCTGCCCGTGGCTATCGGATTATCATTGTTATGCCGGAAACCATGAGTGTTGAACGCCGTCAGCTGATGAAGGCTTATGGTGCTGAGCTGGTACTGACGGACGGCGCAAAAGGCATGAAAGGTGCCATTGCAAAGGCGGATGAGCTGGCAAAGGAGATTCCGAACAGCTTTATTCCCGGCCAGTTCGTGAATCCTGCAAACCCTGCGGCGCATGAAGCTACTACCGGTCCGGAAATCTGGGCTGATACCGACGGAAAAGTCGATATTTTTGTTGCTGGCGTTGGAACAGGCGGCACATTGACTGGTGTGGGCGGCTACCTGAAAAAGCAGAATTCAGATGTTAAAGTTGTAGCAGTGGAGCCCGCAACTTCTCCTGTCCTGAGCAAGGGTGTTTCCGGTCCCCACAAGATTCAGGGCATTGGTGCAGGTTTTGTGCCGGATGTTCTGAACACGAAGATTTATGATGAGATTATCCCGGTAGAAAATGATGACGCATTTGCAACCGGCCGTGAGATTGGCCGTGCAGAAGGCGTTTTGGTAGGCATTTCTTCCGGTGCAGCCATTTGGGCAGCGTTGCAGCTGGCACAGCGTCCGGAGAATGAGGGCAAGACAATTGTTGCATTGCTGCCGGATACTGGCGACCGTTATCTGTCGACCGCTCTGTTTGCAGACTGATCCACGGGAATCGTCGAATTTCAGGTTTATTGCGTCCGCATCGCTTTTTGTGCGGGCGCAATAAAATATGAAAAGTCTATTGACAAAGTAGGATTACAGTGGTATATTACCACTAAACCAAGTAGTCAAATGGGTTGATTACAGAAGGGAGCCCAGCATGAGCATAAAATTTGGCAGATTGCTGAGATGTAATTTTAGAAACGGGCGAATGTATCGCTGATGTGTGAATGCTTCAACGTTATCAAAAAAACTAAAATTACAGATTTGAAAGAGGTTATTATATATGAGCAACTATAAATTTGAAACCCTGCAGCTTCACGTTGGCCAGGAGCAGCCCGATCCCGCAACCGATGCCCGTGCAGTTCCAATTTACCAGACCACTTCCTATGTGTTCCGTAACTGCGATCATGCAGCAGCTCGCTTTGGTTTGGCTGATGCAGGCAATATTTACGGCCGTTTGACCAATTCCACTCAGGATGTATTTGAAAAGCGCATTGCTGCACTGGAGGGTGGCGTTGCCGCTTTGGCAGTTGCTTCCGGTGCTGCTGCGATTACCTATACCATCCAGGCACTGGCAAAAGCAGGGGAGCACATCGTTGCACAGAAGACCATTTATGGCGGCACTTCCAACCTGTTGGCCCATACGCTTCCCCTGTATGGCATTGAGGCAAGCTTTGTGGATGCACATGATCTTGCAGAGGTTGAGGGTGCCATTCAGGAGAACACCAAGGCAATCTACATTGAAACCCTGGGCAATCCCAATTCCGATATTCCGGATATCGATGCCATTGCAGCAATCGCACACAAGCACGGTCTGCCTCTGGTTATCGACAACACCTTTGGCACTCCTTATCTGATTCGTCCGATTGAGCACGGTGCTGACGTAGTTGTGCATTCCGCTACCAAGTTTATTGGCGGTCATGGTACCACCCTTGGCGGCGTAATCGTGGACGGTGGTACGTTTGACTGGGCAGCCAGCGGACGTTATCCCTGGATTTCCGAGCCCAACCCCAGCTATCATGGAGTGAAGTTCACAGAGGCTGCTGGCGCTGCTGCATTTGCTACTTATATTCGTGCAATTCTGCTGCGTGATACTGGCGCTACCATTTCTCCGTTTGCCGCTTTCCTGCTGCTTCAGGGCGTTGAAACTCTGTCTCTGCGTCTGGATCGCCATGCAGAGAATACGAAGAAGGTCGTTGAGTACCTGTCCAAGCATCCTCAGGTTGAGCATGTCAGCCATCCGTCTTTGCCGGATCATCCCGACCATGCACTGTATGAGAAGTATTTCCCCAACGGCGGCGCTTCTATTTTCACCTTTGAAATTAAGGGCGGCCAGGAAGCTGCATTCAAGTTTATTGATAACCTGAAGATCTTCTCCCTGCTGGCAAACGTTGCTGATGTAAAGAGCCTGGTGATTCATCCTGCAACCACAACTCATTCTCAGCTGACGGAGGACGAGCTGGCGGATGTTGGCATTAAGAATAACACCATCCGTCTGTCCATCGGCACAGAGCATATCGACGATATCATTGCCGATTTGGATCAGGCATTTGCAGCTGCACTTTAATTTTCAGCCACTCCCTTTTGACGTTGATCCTCTGTTTGTTTTATCCTCAAAATCCAAAGCACCGCTGATGCAGAATCAGCGGTGCTTTGGATTTTTGCGGTTTTATTGAAAATTTTATAACCGAAGTCCTTTGATGTCCTTGATACGGGACAAAATGATATTGCAGCTGCAGCTGAGCACACCGGGCAAGGTATCCATGACGGTGTGCAGAAAATGCTCCATTTCCTCCGAGGAAGCGGCAACGGCGTGAACATGCAGTTTATCCTTTCCGGTTACACGGTATATCTGCGTGACCGTTTCGTTTTGATTCAGTATCTCTGTAACTTCGCTCAGGGAGCTTGGAGTTGTTTCAATCTCAAAATAGCAGGACACAGCGCCACTGATTTTTTGAGGATTGATTACTGTTGTATATTCCTCAATAATTCCTTTCTGTTCAAGCGCTTGGATTCTCGATTTTACTGCAACGCGGGAAATACCGATTTGTTCTCCAATATCAGAATAGGAAATACGGGCATTTTCTACCAGTAATCCTACGATTTTTTGATCTAACTCGTCCAGTCCGTCTAAATACATAGATTATTCCTCCACGAATATCGGTTTGACCATTACCATGGCATAATAACAGCTTGCTTTCCAAAAGTAAATGCCCTGTTGAAAAACAAGAGAAAAACTGTTAGAATGATTACGAAATGTAAGCAACAAGTTGCGTTATGGATGGTAGCTATGAATCGTGATTTAACAAAAGGATCTGTAACCAGTTCTATGCTGCTGTTTGCCGTTCCTATGATTGCAGGCGATCTTCTTCAGCAATGCTACAATATTGCGGACACCCTGATTGTCGGAAAATTTCTTGGACGAAATGCTCTTGCGGCAGTGGGGTCATCTTTTACGCTGATGACCTTCCTGATATCAATTATCCTTGGCCTATGCATGGGGAGTGGCGTTCTGTTCTCTATGCGTTATGGACAACGGGACGAGAAGGCTCTTTGTGAAACTGTTTGCGCATCCTTTGCTTTTATTGCTGTTGTTACAGTGTTTTTAAATGTTCTGGTGTATGTCTGTTTGGGAAAACTCCGGGGGTTTCTTTGCGTTCCAGAGGAAGTTTGGGGAGATATGCATGAGTATTTGGTTGTCATTTTTATTGGAATTCCTGCTGTTTTCTTGTATAACTTCTTTTCATCGTTTTTACGAGCGGTTGGAAATTCTGTCATTCCGCTGACTTTTTTAGCTTTTTCAGCGGTACTGAATATTGGGCTTGATCTCTGGTTTGTGATTGGATTGAACTGGGGTGTCACCGGGGCTGCAATAGCTACCGTAATTGCGCAGTATGTTTCCGGTGTCGGGATCTTAATTTACGCAATCCTGCGTTTTTCGCAGGTACAGTCCATTTGGAGACTTCAGTTTTTGCGGAGGGAACGCATTGGCGAGGTCATTTCTTTCTCCATGTTAACTTGTGTTCAGCAATCCATCATGAACCTGGGAATTCTTATGGTTCAGGGTCTTGTAAACAGTTTTGGCTCTGTTGTGATGGCGGCCTTTGCTGCAGCTGTAAAAATTGATGCATTTGCATATATGCCGGCGCAGGATTTTGGGAATGCCTTTTCTACATTTATCGCGCAAAACTATGGAGCAAAGAAACGTGACCAAATTCGTGCCGGACTAAAAACGGCAGTGTGCATTTCTATGGTTTTTTGCGTGAGTATATCGGCTCTTATTTATGTATTTGCGAAGCCGCTTATGGCAATTTTTGTGGATGCGGAAGAAGTCGAAGTTATTTTGGAGGGCGTGCGCTATTTGAGAACAGAAGGGGCATTTTACTGTGGTATTGGCTGTCTATTCCTGCTTTACGGATTGTTTCGCGCAATTGGAAAGCCGGGAATGAGCGTTGTCCTCACGATTATCTCGTTGGGCACTCGTGTTGCGCTGGCATATCTTCTGTCTGCCATACCTGCCGTCGGTGTAGTCGGCATCTGGTGGTCGGTTCCGATTGGGTGGTTTTTGGCGGATCTTGTTGGTCTGCTTTATTTTAAGAGAAAGCGAGAAGTGTTGTTGCCCTGATGAAGTGCGCAGGAAAAATTGTTGCTCGGAAATATTGACAGCGTCGGAATCTGTAAATCTGCAAAATATACATCTTCATTTTTTAGACGGATAAACATTTCTTGAAATTGAGCGTTATAATATAAATGTTCAAGCGCTTAAACAGACGGGAGAATACTCCAATGAAAGAAAATACAGCTACACCTTTTTGCAAAGAGGTAAGAAAATTAGAAGAAGAGTTTAAAAACTGTCGGAAATTGCTTACGGCGGTCGGTGATGAGAACCGACAACATCTGCTTTGTGTCATGCTGAATTGTCCGGTTGAAGGTGCACGCGTGACAGAGATTACAGAGACGACCCATCTTTCAAGACCTGCGGTATCTCATCACATGCAGATATTGAAAGATGCCGGCATCGTGAAGTCCCGTAAGGAAGGCACCTTTGTATATTATTACCTTGATCCGGACGATAATCAGATTACACTGCTTTCGTCACTGGTGGAACGCATGACAAAGATTATGGAGCAGCTTCCCGACAGAAGTGAACAGTAGACAGGAGATAAATATATGATTCTATATTTTTCAGCTACGGGTAACAGCAAGTATGTGGCGCTCCGCATCGCAGAGACTACCCATGATGAAATAGTAGCGATTACAGACTGCATCACTGACAACCGTTTTTCATTTGAAGATGAGCGGATTGGGATTGTAACTCCGACGTATTTTTGGGGTCTGCCGAGTATTGTAAATGATTTTTTGGAGAAAGCGGAGTTTCATGCGAATTATCTGTATTTTGTGGCAACCTATGGCACTACACCTGGAGCAATCGGAGCTTTGGCAAAAGAAGCAATCAGCAGCCGCGAGGTAGATGCATTATATTCTGTTCGTATGGTGGATACCTACACACCAATCTTTGATATTTCGACATCGGAGAAGCAGAATGCTTTTACGGCAAATACAGAGACAGAGATACAAAACATCATTCAATCCATCAATGAAAAATGCTGCAATAAGCGAATGATGCATTCCACACCGACTTTTATTGTAAAGGCAATTGCACAGCCGATTTATAATCGGAGAGCAAGACGCACAAGTAGGCTCTCTGTGGATGAAAACTGTATCGGGTGCGGATTGTGTGCAAAAAAATGTCCGGTACAGGCAATTCAAATGCAGGAAGGAAAACCGGTCTGGGGGAAGGAAAAGTGTGTGATGTGCCTGGGGTGTCTGCATCGATGTCCGAAATTTTCTATCCAGTGTGGAAACAAGACAAGAAAACATGGACAGTATACAAATCCGAATGTAAAAATCTGAAGAGTGGCGATGAGATGAATATAGCAGTGATAACAGGGGCATCATCAGGGCTTGGAGTGAAATTCCTGGATGCAATTGTAAAAAAATATCCCAATCTCGACGAATATTGGATTATAGCCAGACGAAAGGACCGATTGAAAAGGTTGGCAAAGAAATATGCACCGAAAAAAATCGTGCCGATTGAAGCCGATCTTTCGGATGAAAAAGCATACGCAAGAATTGCAGACAAATTCAATGCAGAACAGCCCATCGTCAAAGTTTTTATCAACAATGCAGGATATGAGAGATCCGGAGCGTTTTCTTCCATGCTGGAAAAAGACATTCTGAATATGATTTCCGTGAATATAAAAGGAATGACAATGCTGCAAAGAATATGTCTGCCCTATATGCAGGCGGGCAGTTTCAGTGTCATTACTTGTTCGGTTTCTGCTTTTGTGCCGGTGCCGAATCAAACGATATATGCGGCATCTAAAAAGTACGTCTATTATTTTGGTAAAGCCTTGCGGGAGGAACTTCTGGCAAAGAAAATAAATGTGTTGCTTCTGTGCCCGGGAAATATGGACACGGAAATGAATCCGAGAGGACAGGGTAGACAAAGCCAGAAGATAAACGGCCTGCCGTTTTTGAACATGGACAAGCTGACATGGAAGGCATTGGAATTAGCAGAAAAGGGGAAAAGTGTTTATACTCCCGGCTGGTTTTATAAAGGATACCGAATGGCTGCAAAGCTTATTCCATCGGCGTGGATGCTGAAAATAGTCAAAAATTTTTATTGAGAAGATGAGCCTGAACTTTTTGAGTCAGGCTCATTTTTATATCCTCGTATCGGTAAATGGCAGGGGGATGAAAAAATCCATGCCCACCTAAAACTTAGTACAAAGTCCACTAATAGCGTCACGATTAAGAATATTCTGTGCCTCATCCATAAAGGACTGGAGTTTGTTCTGAAAGCGAAAGGCTTTACAGTCTGATGCCTTCCTGTCTAGTTTATTGCAGAAAAAGACGCAGTTGGAACAGTGAAACGAAAACTCTAATATACCACAGGGTACAAAAGCAGCTTGCTCATTTGGTCGATCTGGCCAAAGACAAGCTGTTTTATCTTTGAAGATGGCTTCTTCGTGGGCATATGCAGTGAAAATTTCTTCTTTCTTTTGGTCTGTGTGCAGGATGATTCTTTCTTATGCCGCTGTTAAAATTGCACTATAAAGAACGATAAGTTCAAAGCGCGATTCATCACAATAGACAATAAGTTAGGAAAGGATGACAGATATGGCAATGATGTACCCCCATCTGTTCTCACCGCTGACCATCCGCGGCAAGACCTACCGCAACCGGATTTTGGTCTCGCCCATCGGACCGGAGATCCCCAACGAAGGCGAAGGCGGCGTGATGTCCGATCAGGTGATTGACTTTTACCACAGCGTCGCCCATGGCGGCTGCGCAAGAGTGGTATCCGGCGAGAATGATGTGATCTATGGTGGCGCCGTCCACGGCATCTGGGCCTATTGCGAGGGTAACCCGACAGAGGCATTCAAGGACAGCGTTCGCCGCTATGCCAAGGCGTGCCACGACGAGGGCGCGCTGGCATTTACCTCTTTTGGACACATGGGCGTGTTTGGTCGCTACCGCGACCCGAACCACCCCAGCGAGCCGCCGAAAATGCCCGAGATGCCACCGGAGCTCATCGGCACGATGCCGCCTCCGCCCCCGGAGTACATCCCCAAGGACAAGAATGGCGTGCCCTACAAATTCCCTGACCGCATCTGGGGTCCCAGCGACATGGTCATTCACGAGCCCTACGATGGATACAGTCGCCTGCGGGACACGGGTATGGACAACCACGACGGCACAGTCGTCCATGGTGTCTCGGTGGAGCAGATGAATGAATTTGCCGATGCCTTTGCCCACTGCGCTTCCGTCGCCAAGGCGTGCGGGCTGGATGGCATCGTCATTCACAGCGGCCATGGCTTCATGTTCGCGCCGTGGATCTCCGAGCGATTTAACCACCGCACTGACGAGTACGGCGGCAGCTTTGAAAACCGCTGTCGGTTCCCCATTATGGTGCTGGAGCGCATCCGCGCCGCCGTGGGCGAGGACTTCATCCTGGAGATGCGCTGGTCGGCCGAGGAGGATGCTGAGCCGCTGACCACCTACAAGGCTTTTGAGCATATGCTGACCGTGGACGATGCGGTGAAGTTCTTCCAGGTGCTGGATCAGCACCCCGGTTTGCTGGATGTGGCGCACATCACCGGCGGCCTGCACTACAATTCCCTTTACAACAGCCGTACCATCAGCAACTTCTATTTCCCCGAAGGACTGAACGTGGCGGCGGCGGCCAAGGTCAAGGCGGCGGTCAAGAACATCAAGGTCGGTGTAGTCGGGGGCATGACCGATCCCGCCCTGTGCGACCAGGTGATAGCCGACGGCAAGGTGGACTTCGTCATCATGGCGCGCCAGTTGCTGATCGCTGACCCGGAGTTCCCCAACAAGGCGCGGGAGGGATATCCTGAGGACATTAATACCTGCCAGCGCTGCGCGGAGTGCCGGGCAGACGGCCACTGCACCGTAAATCCTGTGAACTTTATGACGGCCAATGACGATAAGCGCTACATCAAGAAGGATGTATCCGGCCGCAAGCTGGTCATTGTCGGTGGTGGCATCGGCGGCATGAAGGCCGCGGAGTATGCGGCGCGGCGTGGATTTGATGTGGTGCTGTTTGAGAAGGAAAACGAGTTGGGCGGCATCCTACGCTATACTGACCATGACCGGTTCAAGACGGTGCTCCACCGTTATAAGGACAATGTGGCCAAGCGCATTGCCCGCATGGGTGTGGACATCCGGTTGGGGCAGGCGGCCACGCCGGAACTGGTCAAAGCCGAACAGGCGGATGCGGTCATCGTAGCCACCGGCGGCTCTGCGGCGGCGTTCCCATTCCCCTGTGAGGAAGGCGCACAGGTGCTGGATGCCACCTATGCCGATCTCCATGCCGACGAGGTAGGGCACAATATCGTCATCGTCGGCGCTGGCCTGACCGGCACCGAGGCGGCGATCCACTGGGCGGATGAGGGACACCACGTCACGCTGCTCAGCCGGTCGCCCAAGATTCTGAAGAAATTCGGAACGCCCTTTGCCTCCCCCTTCGCTTCGGTGGAGACTTACCTGATCATGCTGGAGAACACCGGTGTGGACGTGCGGGAGGGCTACGCCTGCGACCACGTCACCAAAGACGGGGTGACTGCAAAGCACGACGGCGAAGAAGTGTTCTTCCCGGCGGATACCGTCGTCAATGCCAGCGGCATGCGCCCGGATGAGACCGGCTGCCACGCCTTTGACGACTGCGCTCCCACGGTGACGGCTATCGGCGACTGCGTGAACCCCAAGTTTGTGGGCGACGCCACCTTTGCCGCCTACCAGGCAGTCATGGCGCTGTAAAGAAACGAATACCTCTTTTCTCTTTATTTTCCCCCAGTGCTCCCGTCCCGGCTCTGGCCGGGGCGGGAGACGATCACCGCTTAACGAGTAAGGAGTGAGAAAAATTATGAGTTGGAGAGACAGACCAAAAGCGATCCCACAGGAGCAGATTAGCGACACCCGCACGGCTGACGTTGTTGTAGTTGGTCTTGGCTATGCCGGCGGCGCCGCCGCCCGCGCCGCAGTGGAGGCGGGCGCCAGCGTCATCGGTGTGGAGGCTATGCCCCGGGAGCGGCAGGTGCTGTTTGGCCGGGATGTGGGGCACATCAATTCTGCGTTTCTGCGCAGCCGGGGCATTCCGGCGGTTGATCCCATCGACCTGTTCAATGAATGGATGCGCCGGGCGGGCAACCGCGCCAATCCCAGCCTGGTCATGCAATACTGCCAGAATTGCGGCGCGGCTTTCGACTGGTATACCAATATGTACACGGAGGAGGAGCTGAAGCCCCTGCACGTTGCCTTCTGGCCCAACGGCGGCGAGCAGTACCGAGAGGCATTGCTGTCCGGCAAGGTAGATGTGAACGGCTACCACTTCTGGTACGGCACGGCGCAGTTCCCCGACCCGATGTGCTGGCCGGGCAGCCCTACCCTGCAGGAGTGCGCAAAAGCCAACTTGAAAAAGGCGGAGGACGAGGGCGCACAGCTTTTCTTTGGCGAGGAAGGCGTGCAGCTTATTTCCGATGAGATCGGTGTTCACGGCGTCATTACCAAGGATAAAGCCGGTGTTTACCGCCAGTATCTGGCCGAGCACGGAGTGATTCTGGCTGCCGGTGATTTTTCCGGTGACCGGGAGATGGTGGATGACCTGTGCATGGACATCGCCGACCTGCGTACCCCCGAGGACAAGGCCATGCCCAATCCCGGCCGGAAGGGCGGCGGTATCCGCATGGGCGTGTGGGCTGGCGGCCGTCTGGAGAGCCGGCCTATTCCCACCATGGGTGGTAACCTCATTAATTTCCTCGGCCCGTGCACCTTTGGCTCCCTGTGGCTGGACGCGGAGGGCAGACGCTTCTGCAACGAGGTGTTCGGCGGCACGGAGCTACGGGGCTTCCCGGGTAACCAGATCGGCAGGGGAGAGATGTACCTCGTGTTTGACGAGCACTATGTGGATCGTGAACTGGCGTGGGCTTATCCCAGCCACGGCAATGTGGATGCCAATATGCCCCGGGTGCTGGAACCCCTGCGGGAGCTTATCTCCGCAGGAAAGGCCGGTCAGGCGGAGGTCGAAATCCCGCTGGCCGCACCCATGCGCGGCAATATCACCATCTATTCCGGCAAGACACCGGAGGAGTTGGCAGACCGGGCGAGGCTGTCCGGCGCGGTGCGAGAAAATGTCATTGCCAGCATCCGCCACTACAACGAAGTGTGCGCCCGGGGCAGAGATGACGACTTCGGTCGCGATCCAAAGCTGCTGGGGGAGATGACGGGTACGCTGTTCCTGCAGAAAGTGCGCCCGGCCATGATGTTCCAGATGCTGGTCAGCGTCGGCGGCTTTGTTACCGATGACCACCAGCAGGTGCTGGACGAGAACTATGAGCGTATCGGTGGCCTGTATGCCACCGGAAACTGTTGCGGCCGCCGCTTTGGTATGCAGTACGCCACCCCCATTTCCGGTGTGAGCATCGGCATGGCTATCACGCTGGGACGGGAGGCAGGTAAGGTGGTGGCTGCCAAAACCTGACACGATAAAAGAAATTAAAAATGGAGAATTGAAAGGAGAGCGCCCCATGACAATCGAAGTCATCAGTCTGATTGGCATTATTGCAGCCATCATATTTATGGTATGGAGCATTTACCGCGGTCTGGGCATGGCTCTGGCCAGCGTGATCGGAACGGTCATCATTTTGCTCACATCCGGCATGAATTTCTCGGAAGCGTTTACGCAGAGTATGAACAGCGGCGTGACGGCCATGCTTGGCACGTTCGCCATGGTGTTCCTGTTTGGCGGCATTCTCGGCCTGTTTTACGCGGAGTCCGGCGCGGCGGCTTCCCTCGGCGAAGCTATTCTGTCCGTGTCCCGCCGGTTCACCAATCCCCATGCCAAGCGCATTGTCGCCCTTTCCCTGTTCCTCGTGTTCCGCATCCTGCTGACCGTCGCCGGTATCGACGGCATGGCCTGCATTATCCCCACCGTTGCCCTGTGCGTGTCCCTGTTTGAAGAGATGGACATTCCCCGCCGCTACATGAACGCCTTCCTCATCACCGGCTGCACCGTCTCCCTGTTTATGCCCTGGGTCCCCTGCGGTCCGAACATCATGGTGCCCATGTTCGTCGAGGGCTACACCGCCAGCACCGCCTGGCTGCCTCGCATTATCTGCGTCGTCCTGATGTCCATCTCTGTTGTCATCATGCTGAACTTCATGGTGGCGAAGGAGCAGGCTAAGGGCGAGGAGCACTTTGAGGCCGGTAAACTGGAACGCTTCCGTATGCCGCCCGACATGAAGAAGCCTCACTGGCTGCTGACCCTGATCCCCATTGTGGTCGTTGCTGTACTGTATAATGTGGTAAAGCTGGATGCCTGGATTGCACTGGCCTTCGGCACGGTTGCCGCCGTTATCGTGTTCAGCCCCTATATGCAGGCCATGCCCGGCAAGGGGAAGTTCGGCTCTATCATCGAGAAGTGCAATCAGGGCAGCATGATGATCTCCCTGATGATGGCCGTCAGCTTCCTGCCCGGCTGCGCCATCGGCATTACCCCTGCCTACAACCTGATCGTCAAGGGCTGCAATTCCCTGTCTGAGCTGCTGCCCGGCATCGTGGTCTTTGGTCTGCTGTCCGTCCTGCTGACGCTGGTGGGCGGCTCCAACACCATCGTGCTCTGCGGCCTTATCAACACCGTGTTCCTGCCCGCCGGTCTGTCCATGACCAGCATGGCCGCCGTCATGTTTGTCGGCACAGCTGTTCTGTCTGCTCTGCCCAACAGCATGTATGTCTGCAGCCAGGCGGAGATGACCGACTGCACCATGAAGGAAAGCTACGGCCCGGTGTTCAAGACCAACGTTATCCTGCCCGCCATCATCACGGTTCTGGCCGTTGTACTGGTGGCTGTTGGCATCTGGTAAACAGAAAGTGTGAGGTGATCGGATGTTTCCCCAGTTTCAGATGTTGCCGGAGAAGCGGAGCTTCGCCGTGTCCCGAAAGATGTGCCTGATCTACGGCGCGCTCGCTCTGACCGCAGTGGCGCTGACCGGCGTGCTCATTAGCGAAGCGGTCGGTAAATTCGTGCTGTGTCTGGCGGTGTGTGGCTTCGTGCTGCTGGATCTGATCGCCGGACTGGCGCGGAACGGACAGAGCAGGGCGGGCAGAGCCCGGAGCATTCTGCTCTGCGGCGTGACGCTGGCAGCCATCGGTGCGAGCGTGCTGCTGTTCTTCCGCATGGCCTGACAAAAGGGGAGTGCCTTTCTCTGGTGAGAAGGGCACTCTTTTTGTTCGTTGCGGACAAAAGCCATGGGGTTATTTCGGTATCGGCGGACATCGTATTTGCACCGCCAGGTTGATATGATAGGGGTGAAAACGGGAAAGGGAGCGAATGGGATGTATCTCTATTTTGAACAGCTGATGGAGGATCTGCAGGAGCGCTATAAGGTGCAGGCGTGGAATATACAGCCGGCGATGCTGCTCACCGGCGTCAGCCGCCTGCCGATCCGTGGAGATGGGCGCGGAAACCAGCTCTATAAGGACGTGGCCTACCTCTGCGAGTACAACGATCTTGGCAGCATCGATCCGAACAGCAATCAGGGGCTGTTCCTCTGCGCCATGAGCGGCACCGTACCGCCGGATCAGATCTACATCCGCAGTCGCGCGGTGCTGGCTGTGTATCAGACAACGGTAGAGGAGCTTGCACTGTTTTTTGCAGGACGGATGTACCAGTATGGCAGCCGTTCGTCGGAGATACTGGAATTTTCCCAGCAGCTGCTGCGATGCCGCTCCCTCGACGCCCTGCTGGACTGCGGTTTTTCTATTCTGGGCAATCCTGTCGTGCTGGTGGATAACGATCTCAGGATCGTTATGGCCACGCCGCCGGGGCTGGTGCGCCATCCGGTGTATACGGAACTGGTGCAGAATCGGTATTTCCCAGTGGTCTACTGCACCCAGGACAATGCATATGCCCAGTGGTCGGTCAACGACCTGCCTATCGTCCGGAAAGCGGACGAGGCCACCGGTCTGCCCAAAATCATCACCAAAAATCTGGTCATCAACGGTCAGATTGTCGGTTTCTTGCAGGTTATCGAGTTTGTGCGCCGTCTGCAGGTCAACGCGCCCTATATCACCGAGTTGCTGGGCAATCTGCTGGTTGTGCAGCAGGCCATTACGCCGGACTTCTTCCGCCGCGCCTCCAACGGGACGGGGCAGTTCTTCCGCAATATTCTGGACAGCGTGGAGCTGCTGTCCCGGTCAAAAATGGAGAAGCGCGCCGGAGAACTGGGCATCCGCCTAAAACGGGACATGCGCTTTGTGCTCATAGCAGATGCGAGTGAAGCGGAGGGGGCAGGTGTTCCGGCGGAGACGCTGCAGGCAGAAGCGGAGGAGGCCGTGCCGGGCAGCTATGCGTTCCTCTATAAAAACAGTATCTGCATGGTGTGTCCCATTGATCATGGCACATTCCATCAGACCCGTCATTTTGCTGGGCTGGTGGAGCTGCTCCAGCGGCGGCATATGAAGGCGGGGATCAGCAACATGTTCCAGTCGGTGTGCGAGCTGCGCAAGTACAGCTTCCAAGCGCTGAAGGCGCTGGACATCGGCCGCCAGCTCCACCGGGAGCGGACACTGTACATCTATCAGGATTATGCTCTCTACCACATGATTGAAGCCAGCGGTCAGGACGGCTCCTATATTGAATTCTGTATGCCGGAACTTATCCAGTTTGCCGAGCACTGCCGCCAGCAGAATGACAATGAATTGCTGGAAACGCTGCGAGTCTATCTGGACTGCCGCTGTAATAAAGCCAAGACGGCGGAGGTGCTGGGACTGCACCCGCATACCGTCAAGTACCGCATCGACCAGATCCAGAGCCAGCTTCGGGTAGACCTCAGCGAGGCCAACGCTCTGCTGAACCTCACTGTGTCGATGAAGATATTGGAATTTCGTAACAAGGCACAGATAACGGAGCTGTTTCCGACGATCTGAACCATAGCTCATATTGCATACCACTGCGAAGAATCCCAACACCGCTGGATAATCCAGCAGAAACAGCACCAGATAAAAATCGCCGCCGATTGTCCATTGCGACAAAACGGGGCGATTTTTTTATCTGACCTCTATAATGACTTCTCCCGTCAGTCCACTATAATTTGTATTAAGCTACAAAATTTCGAAGGAGTTGACTTTATGAAGCAAAACAAAAAAACGCTTATTATAACGATGCTGCTGGTCTCCCTGTTCCAGATGGGCATGGTGGCGCTGTCTCCTGTGGTAGCGTCCATTACCACCGCCTTTCCCGGCACATCCCAGACGGTAGCGCAGCTGGCCATGACCTTCCTGTGTCTGGTATTGGTGCTGTTCGCCTTGTTCTCCGGAGCGATTGCGCAGCGTATCGGTCGCCGGATGATGTGCGCACTGGGCATGACTCTGTGCACGCTGGCTGGCCTGTGTGGCACGTTCCTGACGGTCGGTCTGTGGGCGGCCTATCTCTGGTCGGCATTTCTGGGAGCAGGCATGGGCCTTTTCATTCCTGCTGTGTCCAGCATGATGATTGACTATCTGAACGACGATGAGCGCAATAAAGTTGCCGGCATACAGACCGCCTTTGTCAATCTGGGCGGTATGCTGTTGAGCTTCTTCTCCGGCATTTTGGCAACCCAGCGCTGGTGCAACGCCTATCTGGTGTTTCTGGCTGCTGCACCGGTGCTGGTACTGTCGCTGAAATGCATTCCGGCAGAGGAAAAACAGAAAAAGGTGAAAGCCGCTACGGATCAGCCGAAATCGAAAATTCCGGCGGCCGTGTGGCTGGCGGCACTCCAGACCTTCCTGTTTGCCGTCCTTTATTTCGCCTTCTCGACGAACGTTAGCCTGCTTATTACCGAGCGGGAGCTGGGCGGTACAAGTCTTTCCGGCACTGCTACTTCGATTTTCATGCTGGGTGGCTGTCTGTTCGGCTTTATTTTCAACAAGGTGATGCGCACCTGCAAGGGGGCTACTCCCAGCGTGGCCTTCCTGCTGGTAGCGGCCAGCTACCTGCTGATCTACTGTTCTGACAGTGTCGCGGCACTGATGGTAGGTGCACTGATCGGCGGCGGCAGTCTGAGTCTTATCTTCCCCTACTTCCTTGTCACCATTGCAGGACAGGTGGATGCCTCCATTTCCGTTATTTCCTCCTCCCTTATTCTGTCTGTCGGCCCAAACTTTGGCTCCTTCGTGTCTCCGATGATTCTGACGAACCTGTCTGGCATCATCTTTGGCGGTGCGGTAGCCAACCGTTTTCTGCTCTCCGCCATCGTGGCGATTGTTATGGCGGTGCTTTTGTTCCTGCTTCAGTTGAGAAAGAAAGGATGAACCTAAATGAAATACGAAAAACTCTTCCAGCCCCTTCAAGTCAATGGCGTGACCCTGAAAAACCGCATCATTGCTTCGCCGACCTCCATGTCCGGCTTTGATTCCAATGGCTACTACAATGAAGAGACCTACAACTACTTCCGCATGAAGGCTGTGGGTGGTGCGGCCATGGTCATCGTGGGCGAGGTCATGGTAGATCTGGAAAACGGCCGCTCCCACCCGGTGCAGTGCGGCATCGATGACCCCGCCGCCATGATTCCTCTGCGCAATCTGGCCAATGCCATCCACGAGGGAGGTGCGCTGGCCTCCGTTGAGCTGGATCACGGAGGATGTCTTTCCGGCCCGGAGTTCCTGCATGGTCGCAACGCCAAGGGCCCCAGCTCCTTCACTGACGAGTGGGGCGACACCTGCGACGAGATGACCGAGGAGGACATTTACCACGCCGCAGATATGTACGCCCAGGCGGCGCTGAATGCCAAGACCTTCGGCTTCGACATGGTGATGCTCCATGCCGGTCACGGTTGGCTCATTCACCAGTTCATCTCCCCCCTGACCAACAAGCGCACCGACCAGTGGGGTGGCAGCATGGAAAACCGCCTGCGCTTTCTGAATCTGGTAGTGGACAAGGTGCGCGCCGCCGTCGGTCCTCGCTTCCCGATTGATATCCGCATTTCTGGAGCAGAACGCGTTGAGGGGGGTTACGGCATCGAGACCGGCATTGAAATTGCCAAAGCCGTGGACGGTAAGGTGGATCTTATCCACGTTTCTGCCGGAACTCAGGAAGTGCCCTATTCCGCCATTCTGATGCATCCCGGCATCTTCCAGAAGCCCGGTGAGAACTCCGGCCTGGCCGCGGAGATCAAAAAGCACGTCAAGACTCCCGTCTGTACCGTGGGTGCGTTCTCCGATCCCGCCTTCATGGAGCAGTACATGGAGGAAACTGGTGTGGACTGCATCGCTATGGGACGTCAGCTTATCGCGGATCCTTTCTTCCCCAAGAAGCTGATGCGGGGCGAGGAGCGGGAGATCACTCCCTGCCTGCGGTGCACTGAGTGCCTGAGTGGCCTGATCCACAACCAGCGTGTCCACTGCTCTGTCAACCCCATCATCGGTCGGGAGGATCAGTTCTTCCAGCCCCGTCCCGTCAATCACTCCGGCCGCAAGGTGCTCATCGCCGGCGGCGGTCCCGGCGGCATGGAAGCTGCCCTGGAGGCTGATAAGCGTGGCCACAAGGTAGTGCTCTGCGAGTCCACCGGCCGTCTGGGCGGCACCCTCCGCTTCGCCGATGCAGGCGGCTTCAAGACATTGATGCGCAATTACCGAGACAGCCAGATCGACAAGATCGGCCGCTCCGGTGTAGAAGTGCGGCTGAACACTCCTGTCACCAAGGAAGTGGTGGACGAAGTGAAGCCTGACGTGCTTATTATCGCCGTTGGTTCCCATCCCTTCTTCCTGCCAATTCCCGGCGCACAGGGCGAGAATGTGGTGGCCGGTGCTGACCTGCTGGGTCATGAGAAAGCCGGGCACAATGTCGTGGTCATCGGTGGCGGTCTGGTGGGCTGCGAGGAGGCACTGCAGCTGGCTGACAAGGGGTATCATGTCACCATCGTGGAGATGCAGGAGGAACTGGCTCCCGACTGCGGCCGTATGCATCGACTCGGCCTGCTCCACGAAGTCGAGGTACGCGAGAATATCGATGTGCGCACCGGCGTGCGCTGCACCGGAATTACCGACACGGCGGTGACCGCCGTGGATGCCGACGGTGCGGAGCAGAGCTATCCCAGCGACTGGGTGGTCATGGCCGCCGGTATGCGTCCCAACAGCGACACGGTGGATGAGCTGCGCCGCCTTGTCCCCGAAAGCTACGTCATCGGCGACTGCCACACCGCCGCGACAGTCCTGAAAGCCGTCCGCGAGGGCTACGATGCCGCCGTCGATATTGGATTATAATAAGGATCATTTTCACAGAAAAGACCATCAACAGCCTGTGGGTTGTCTCTGAGACTGCCCGACTCTCCCGACGCACCGCCCAGCTGGTTGGTGCACTGACCGCGCCGGAGGACAAGTTCGTCGCCATCCCGTTCAACAGCAAGGGCCGCAAGTCTGAGTGCGGCGTCTACTCCGGAGATACGTCCTCACTCCAGTGCAGGCGTAAATAGCTGACAGCAGCTGTGCACAGTTTCCATCCACCTCGAAAAATCCCTTCTCATATCTCTGTTCCTACTCTTAATCTTGCACCCCCTCATCCCCCCTGCGTGTACAGCTGGTGATAGATGCAGTGCCCTCCGCAAAAGCGGAGGGCACTGTTTTTGTTGGAAAGTCTTGATTAGAAACACCTGGCAGAGTTCCGCCGCCCGCAGGCGGCGGAATAAAGTCAAATCATGTTTTTTCTGAGGGCATGTACCTCAGAAAAAACACTTCTCAGGCCACGAGTGTGCGTACATAGTGAGTGCGCGTGGCGGACTGCATCCCATTCTCGGGAACGCGAAGCATTTCCGAGACTAAAAGCCGCCAGCCCAATTCGGACTGGCGGCTCAGTTTTACCATATATTCAGGGAGAAGTGCGTTTCTTTAGCCGATGACCATGGCAATCAGCATACCTACAATGGTTGCAATAGAAGTTGCACCGATCTGGACAACAACAATCTGCTTATAGACGTCCTTGTGGCTCAGACCGAGGAAGCCCATGGTGACATTCAGCATGCTGGAGAAGGGCATGGAGTCGAAGGTGGTGGAAGCGGCCAGGGTCAGTCTGTGAACCAGACCGGCGTTAGCGCCCGCAGCGATGGCCTTTGCACCAACGGTGCCGACAGCGCCGGAAACGCCGCCCATGCCGTCCGCACACAGAGCGGCGAACAGAGCAGTGCCGAGAACAACCATGACATAGGGACTGATGTTCAGATTGCCGATAGCCCCCATGGCGGCATCGAAGAATGCGGTTTTGGAAATCAGGGTGGAGTAACCCACGATGGCGCAGACACACAGCAGGGGCACGGAGCACTGGATGCAGCCGTTGGTGATGGTGCTGGCCAGACGCTTATGGAAGCCACGCTTGATGTTCAGCAGCAGGCAGACGATGATGGCGGCAGTCTGAGCAATAACGGTGGCGGGGGTGGAGGCAAAGCCGAAGCCGAACTGCAGAATGGGGCAGCCGGCAACAACGATAACCAGAGGAATGATGGCCTCAATGAGGCTGGGCATCTGATCCTCAGTCAGGTTGGCGGCGTCGGCACGCATCCCTTCCTCAGCGGGAGAGGGCTTGTAGCCGATACCGGCCTTGCGATACTTGCGCACGAGGATGAACTCAACATACAGCAGAACGATGACGCACTGCACAGCGCACATGATGAGACCGATGGAAGCACCGGCATACATGGTGGTGCCATATGCCTGAGAGGCAATGATGTTGCCGATGGTGGGAGAGCCGGGGAACATGAAGCTGAAGGCAGAGTTGATACCCACCATGGTGACGCAGGCCACATTCAGGGGCAGATCGGCGGCCTTCATCAGGGAGAAGGCGAACACGGCCGCCAGGAAGGGCCAGGACTGGATGCCGACGAAGCCGCAGATGGCAACGAAGATAGCCAGGCTGAAAATGGCAAAGTTTGTGCCGAATTTGTTGATGAGGGCACGGCCCAGAACGACATCAGAGCCGGTACCAATCATGACAGAGCCGAACATACCGCCGAACATGAAGGCGATTAACAGGTTGGCGCAATAACTGCCAGCGCCCTCAGAGAACAGGCTGAACAGCGCATTGATGGGGCCGCCCTCCACGGCAAAGGACAGGATAGCGCCGCCAATAATAGCGGCAGGGATCAGGTTTACGCCCTTCATGACCAGGATCATCAGGACAATGAAGGAGATCACAAACAGGATCGCGGACATTGCGATAGACATAGAATACCTCTTTTCTCTTTTGTTGCGCGGTCAGACGCTGGATGGCATTCCAGTGTGCAATATTTTTGGTTGACTATTCAGTTGTTTTATATTATTATCACATCTGGAACAAAACCCTTTCGACGAGTGAATGTTTCCATCCGGCCTGTGCGCGGCTGCCACCGCGCACAGGCCTTTTTTGTTTAGACCGCAGATATAGTAGGCTTTCTCCCTGAATGAATATGCGGTTCAGTCGGCGTATACCACGATTTGACCGACGTAGGTACCGGGATGGATGGGCATTTCCACACCATCCACAGTCAGTCGGGCAGCGTTCAGCGTAGCGCCGGGAGCGACGTCCAGCTTGGTGAGGTAGCTGGTAGCTGTGACATTCCAAACGGCCTTGTCGCCCAGGTGGACGATGGTACCGTTGTTGATGGCGGGAGCGGGGGTCTGGGTGATGTTGCTCAGTTCCTCGCAGTTGTCGTGGTTGATCTGCGTGACGCCGTCACGGTAGGCATAATTGGCGGAGCTCATGACGCCGTTGACGGTGGCATTCTCTACGGTGATCTCCAGGTTCTTCGCGCCCATCAGCACATCACCCATGAAACCGCGCAGCTTATCCGCTCCGGGAGGAGGGGGAGGAGGCGGCGGGCAGTTGCCGGGCTTGGGTAGGCGGAAGTTGCACTGGCGGAAGTTGGTGGTGGAGTTCAGGAAGTCGCCGTTGGCAGTCATGTTGGAGATGCGGACGAAGATGTCCTCGTCCTCGATACCGGCGGTCAGGTCACGGTCGTCGCGGACATCCACCTTGCCAATGGGGACAATGAAGGGATCATCGCACATACCCACGTCGTCATTGTCCATCAGTTGCAGGATGGTGCCGTTTTTCGGTTCCATGTGGGCGTCGTCCAGCTCAATGTGCAGGTTGGAGCCCTTCACTACGATGTTGGACTTCTCGGTGCGCATGGCCGCACCGGAGTTAATTTTGAGTGTGCCGCCGTTGTGACGGTGGCAGAACACGCCGAAGCGCTTGGAGTTGACCACAGTGCCGTCCTTGAACTCTACACAGCCGTTGCCCAGGCTCATCAGCGCGGCGGTGTAGGCCACGTTGAAGGTGGAGTTGCTGGCGGTGTTGATGCAGCCGGGCTCGCCGAAAGCCTCGTAGTCAAACATGATGTCGTCGCAAATGCAGAAGAAGCCGTAGCCGTTGTCACCGGTGATCTCAATGAGGGAGTCATTGATGTTCATGCGGTTGACGCAGGCACCGTCGATGCTCAGCACGCCCCAGCGGTTGCACACCAGGTGACTGCGATTCAGGGTCAGCTTGCCCTTTTCGGCCAGGTTCAGCGTGCGGACATTGCCCCGCAGGCCGATCGCCCAAGGGGG
Organism: bacterium; assembly: GCA_963597355.1. GTDB lineage: Bacteria > Bacillota > Clostridia > Oscillospirales > Oscillospiraceae > UMGS1766. The sequence goes on from CAVBPR010000002.1 coordinate 77,611, forward strand.
CTCGACCATGCGCTCGGCGGCCTTGGCGGCGGCGAACTCTTCGGGAGTGGGCTCGTCGGCGTAGGCGGTGAAGGTGCAGTCGTTCATGACCACTTCGGACTCACCGCCCACGAACAGCGTGCCGCGGCCGATGCCCTTGTTGTGGATCTGAGTGTTATTGATGGTCAGCTTTGCATTGCCGGAGGTGGCAATGGCAGCGCCCATGCCGACGAAGTCGTCGGTGCCGTCGCCGGTCAGATCGATGACGGAGTTGTCGATCTCATACTCCGTGTCACCGGTTAGGTAGAAGCCGTTGAAGTCCCACTCCTGAGACTCGATGCGGATGCCCTCTGCCTTTTTGTCGGTGACGGTGCCGCCCTGAACAGCGGCAGCGACAGAGCTGTCGGAGACGATCTTGCCATTGTCTACAATAACACCGGCGTGATAGTTGCTGATGGTCTCCTCACCGAAGCGCAGGGACTTGCGGGTGAAGTTATCACAGACGGTAATGCACACATTACCTTGATATACACCGGGGGTGGGGGTGTGGGTCACACCGTTCACAGTCAGGGTGAGGTACTTGCCCTCAGGCGCGGCGATGGATGCGCCGGGGGCGATGGTCAGGGCGGACAGTGCGGTGGTCTCCTCGACCGTCCAGATGCCGCTGTCCACGATCTTTGTCATATCAGACACGTGATTCATCCTTTCTTTTGAAGTTTCAGTTGTTCCATAATAATCAGCAGACTCAAAGTCCCATATCCACGACCGCATCATAGCCGTCCCGGACGGCCATCATGACGTTTTTGGCGACCTTGGCATCGCCCACGACGTAGAAGCTGTTCACCAGCGGGCGCAGACGCTCCACCTCATCGCGGCGGGCGCGGGTACCGGCGGCCAGCACCACATTGTCGCAGGGAATGGTCTCTTCCGCACCGGTTTCCAGATTCTTGACCGTGACATTGCCCTCGGTGATGTTGGTGCAGCTGGAGCGGGTCATCACGCGGATGTCCCTAGTCTCCACTTCGTGGTGCAGCCACAGGAAGGGATACTTGAGACAGTCGGCGGCAATGTCGTCCTGCAGCTCTACGATGGTGACATGGTGGCCCAGGTCGGTGAGGTAGATGCTCTCTTCACAGCCGATCATGCCGCCTCCGATGACGACAACGTTGTGTCCCAGCGGGGTGTCCCCCATGAGGTCAGCACCGAAGATGACATTCTTGCCATTCGCGCCGGGGATGGGCGGGGTAACAGGCAGTGCGCCTACGGCGGCAATCAGTACGTCGGGCTTCACCTCGTTTACTACGTCCTCGTCGACCCGGGTGTTCAGGCGAACTTCAATGGCCGGGTTTTCTATCACCTTGCGGATCTGGCTGTCGCGGTAGCGTTTCATCGTCAGCTTGTTGTGGGCGCCGTTGTCAGCGAACTTCAGTGCGCCACCCAGCACGTCCCGTTCTTCACAAAGTACCACCTCATGCCCCTTCTCTGCGGCAGTGAGGGCGGCCTCCATACCGGCGGGGCCGCCTCCGGCGATGAGCACCTTGCGGTGACGGTTCACGGGCACGGGATGGAAGAAATCGCACTCCCGTCCGATGACCGGGTTGACTGCACAGCGCATTCCCCGGAAGGCAATCATGCTGCTCATGCAGTCGCTGCACCGCAGGCAGGGACGGATTTCATTTTCCCGACCCTCGATGATCTTCTTGGGCAGGAAGGGGTCGGCCACCAGTGCGCGGCCAATGGCGATGGCATCGGCCTTGCCATCCTCCAGCACCTGCTCCATCTGCTCCGGGAAGTTGAACGCGCCGACGGTCAGGACAGGGGTCTTGGTGACGTGTTTTTTGATCTCCGCCGCCAGATTCAGGTTCTCCATGTCGTTTTCGAAGGGGCCGGGGTGCATTTTCACGCAGGAGTAGTCCACCTGCTGGGTACCAGCAGAAACATGGATCAGATCTATCTTGCCGTCCAGCGCTTTGGCAATCTCTACGCCGGTTTCCAGACCGTAGCCGCCTTCAATGCGCTCCGAACCGGAGATGCGCACCTCGATGGGGTAATTCTTGCCTACGGCGGCGCGGATCTCGTCAATGCACAGCAGCAGGAAGCGCAGACGGTTCTCGATGCTGCCGCCCCATTTGTCGGTGCGGAAGTTGGTCAGGGGAGAGAGGAACTGGTGGATGAGCCAGCCATGACCGGCGTGAACCGTGACCATGTCGAAGCCGTAGCGCTTGGCGTTGGCCGCAGCCTGACCAAAACACTTGGCGGCGTGGAGGATCTCTTCCTCCGTCATGGCGCGGACTTCGTCGCCCCAGTCATCCACATAGGCGGAGGGACCGGCAGGTGTCTTGCCCAGAAATTCCGGGGCACACAGTGCGCCGCCGTGGTCCAGCTCGGCGCTGGCCGCCGCACCCTGAGAGTGGATGGCGTCCACGAGAGCGCAGAAGCTGGTGGCGTTGCGGGGATCATCGATGCCGATCTGCTGGGGGTGGGACTGGCCGTTCTCCAGATCTACAATGACCTCGCCGACGCAGACTACCGCCGCGCCGCCGGCGGCGCGCAGCTTGTAGTACTCGATGTTCTCCTTGGTGTACTTCGTGTCCGGCCCCAGTTCCGCAAGGGAGGTAGGGGCGGAGAAGATGCGGTTTTTCAGCGTCAGCTCCGCCAGGGTGATGGGGCTGAGCAGCTTGGGATATTTCGTATTCATTGCTTTCCTTTACACTCCCTTAACGGCCGGGTTGATGCTCCGGGATGCGGGGATCGTTATAGCGGTGGTCAAGATCCAGCGTCTCGTAGGGCTCCGGCCACATCACGTCCCGCTGGGGTGTCTGCAACAGGTTGTATGGCTTGTGCCATGGACCGGTGTAGGTTACATTGGGACTGCCAAGCACCACAGGAGGAGGAGGCGGGCTGTTGGGATCGGTGCGGCGGGCATATTCCTCAGCCGCCCAGTCCTTGTAATCCAGATCGCCCATGATATCGGGGCAGACCTGCTCGTTCAGGTACTTCAGCTTGCCGTCCTTCTCGTCGATGACAAAGTCGGAGCCATAGCGCTCCCACATGATGTGGCACCACTTCTCGCCGTCTGGGTCGAGGGTGGAGTTGATGGCACCGGGGGTGACAAAGCTGCCGCGGACGCTCTTGCCGTCGTCGGCGACCTCGATGACGTCGCAGGTCAGGGTGTGGACGGAGCATTCCATCAGGGGGCGGTAGTCCTTGCCCGCAATCTCGGGATAACGATCCACCTTGGCCATAAAGTTCTTCATGCCCATCAGCTCATAGTCGGTAATGTTGCCGTGCCAGACCTGGTCGAAGCCCACCATACAGCCGAAGAAGTGCCCCCAGCCGCAGTCGTCGGTGTGCACCCACAGTTGGTCGTACTCCGTCGCGCCGTCGCAGCGGGCGTGGAGATACTGGTGGCGTGCCTTGACGTTCTCGGCCTCCTGAGAAAGGCCTGCGTTATGGATGCGCTGAGACAGCGTCAGATGTTTTTTCATTTGTAGTTCCTCCCCTCGCCAGCGCGCATACCGATCACTTCCGGCGGCCTCCAGCCCTCGGGGCCGTAGCTGATGTCGTCGGTAAAGGTCTTGTAGTTCTTGGGCGGCATGGCCGGATAATCATCCCACCAGTTGAAGGTGACATCGTGGGTCAGCTCCTCAATGGTGGGGGTGCCGAACTCCTTGCGCACGCGGTTGGTGGAGTTGGCGCTCCAGTCCTCATAGACCGGGTACTCGCCGTAGTCGTGACCGGCCTGGCAATCTACGTCGGTGGAGATGACGATGTGCCAGATCTTCCACTCGTTGCCCTCGCGGACGAAATCGACGGCCACCTTGCCCAGCATCCACTGGACGTGGGCGCTGCCATCGGCCTCGGCCATGGCCTCGTTGCCGATGGAGTACCACAGGCCCTTGGCGGTCTCGCCGTCCTCGGCCAGCTCCACCAGACCGGTGGTCAGGGGATGGGCATACATATTGCCCATATTCAGCTCAGAAGCGCCGTTGGCCTTCTTTTGCTCCTCCAGCGCGGCATTGTGGGCATCCACATAGTAGCCGCGGATGGCGTCCATACCCACATAGTAGCCCCAGTTGGAGCCATAGGAGGCGGTCTTCTGATGCTCCGGCTCCTTGACCCACATGGTGTCCAGCTCCTCCGCGCGGGCATCGGCGGTTTGCAGGAACACCCGGCGCCCCATCAGATTCTTGACTTCCTCAATGTCCCAGATGCGGCGAATCTGCTCGTCATCGGTGAATTTCTTCTGTTCCACAGTGCATCCTCCTCTCAGATACCGTAGCTGAAGGTCTCAGCAAAGGTGGTGTAGGGCTCAGGCACCCGGGGCGACGGGGTCAGTGGGCGCTGGGCGGAGTAATAGGGGCGGTTAGTTTTTGCGCCGGAATACAGTGGCATTTCAAATTCCTTCAGCGCGGCAAACTCCGGAAGTTCCGGCAACGGCTCTTCCGCCTTGCCCCAGTCGGTGCCGCAACGGGCGTCCACGTCGTTGGTGATCTCCAGATGCCAGATCTTCCACTTGTCGCCCTCGCGGATGAAATCAGCGGCATAGAAGCCCCAGGTCCAGTTGGCGTGGGGGCCGGTGGGGGTTACTTCTGCGTGGCTGCCCCAGCAGTACCACAAGCCCTTGGCAGTCTTGCCGTCAGCGGCAATCTCAATGACCGGGTCGGCAACGGGGAAATCCCGGAATGTGCCGATGCCGAAGATCTCGTCGGCGCTCTTGTCGCCGATTTCCTCGGGGAACTTTTTCTGCAGCAGGGACGCAACGAGGGCATTGCGGTCGTGAATGGCTTGATAGTAGTTCTTGACCGCTTGCGCTCCAATGTACCAGCCGTTGTTGTCGCCGTAGCAGACATCGGCCTGCTCCTGCGCCCAAAGGTCATCGAATACCTTGGCATCGTCATTCATGATAATGTAGTTGACGTAAATACCCATCAGGTTCTTTACGTCGCGCTGGTCTTCCCAGCGGTCCACCAGCTGTTCTGTGGTGAACGTAGTCTGCTTCATAACATCACACTCTTTTCTGTCGAATGTCGTTTGGCTTTTAAACCTTACGATCTCTATTCTAGCCCCCGGCGCTGCCCCTGTCTTTAGCCGCCGCAGTCAATCTCACTGAGGTGGATTGTCTGTCCCGGATAAATCCCAAGTTGAACTTCGCGATTCTTTCGTCTATAATGACGAAAAGAGAATGTGAACCGGAGGTGTAGACACATAAAGACTTCCCCCAATGGGAAGTCTTTGGAATCTATATCCTCATTGAGAGGAAGAATATCATGTACGTCTCATTTCAGGAACTGGTCGCTGAGCTCCAGCGAAGCGCACAGGTGCAGGCCTACAATGTCACCAATGAGCAGATCGTGACTAATATTCAGATGCTGTCCGTAGATTTTACCCCGGAGCAGACGCCTCAGCACCGGGACACGCTCTACATCTGCGAATACTGGCAGTTCAAGCGCTTCGACCCCCGGGCAGATCTGCCTCTCATGGTCTGCGTTATGGAAGCCCATGCCGATGCCAATGCCGTCATGTTCCAGAACCGCTCCATGGCCGCAGTATACGGCTCCACGGTGGTGGAAGTGCTGCTGGCACTGACCAATGCCGCCTATGACCTGGGGTGCAAGTCCTCCCTCATCACCGAACTGTCTCGCACGTTTCTGCAGTGCAGGTCGCTGGAGGAGCTGATGATGGAGGGCTATCGGGCGTTAAAGAACCCCCTTATCGTCACCGATCACAACCAGAAAATCCTGTACGCCACCGCCCCCGACCGGGTATCCAGTCCGGTATACCGCACCATCCTGTCCTCAGAGTATCTTCCTGTCGGCCATCCCCTCATTGACGAACTGGGCAACTCCTGGAACGCGGTGGACACCCTGTTCCTTACCAGCGAGACAGAGAATCTGTTCCCCATCCTCTGCAAGCCGCTGACCGTTGGTACGGCCACCGTGGGCTATCTGCACATCATGCAGTTCGAGCACTGTTTCGACGAGCAGGACTCCAATATCGCAGAGTTGCTGGGCAACCTGCTGACCATCGAGCTGTGGCGCACCCGCCGCAGTGACAGCCGCACCGGTCAGACACTGACGGAGCGCTTCCTGCGGGACATTCTGGACAGTCTGCTGGGAGATCAGGAGGCCGTCAACACCCGCCAGAAAGAGCTTGGCCTCACATTCCAGCCACATCTGTACGCCATGGTGTTCAATCTGCGCCAGTCCGCCGAGATCAACACCGTGCACCATATTCTGTTCTCCGATCTGGCCACACTCATTCGCACCACCCTGCCGGGCACAACTGCTTTTCTCTATAAAAACAGCGTGTTTGTTCTCGCTCAGTCCGCCAGCGAGATCAATGATATGGCTGCCTACCTTGCCCCCATCCTGCCATCGGTGCAGCAGTATAACCTCACCATCGGCATCAGCAATGTGCTGCCCTCCATCTCCTATTTGCGGGAGGCAGGCTATCAGGCGCGCAAGGCGCTCCAATTAGGGGAAGTCATACAGCCAGATCAGCTCTATTACCGCTACTCGGACTACACGCTGCACTACATGATGGAGCTGTGCCTGAAAAACGAGTCCCTGAGCGCTCTGTGTCCTCCGGAGCTGCACAAGCTCATCGCCTACGGGAAGGAGAACGGGCCGGAGCTGCTGGATACCCTGCGCATTTACCTGCACTGTGGCCGCAGCAAGGCGGAGACGGCGAAAAAGCTGTTTGTCCACGTCAATACGGTCAAGTACCGTATTGCCCAGATCCAGGAGATTACCAACCTCGACCTCGGCGACGACGAGACCGCACTCTCGCTTCTGCTGGCCTTTAAGATGATCGAATACCGGGAAAAGTTCCAAAACTATGAGCCGATCATAAATGTATAAAAGAAGATGGCAGCGTTTTAACGCTGCCATCTTTGTCTTTATTCACTTGGCCCGACGGGAAAGTGAGTGCTGTAATCCAACAGTTTGAAGGAGAGATGCAGAGCCATAATGTTTTCCTGATCATCCAGGCTGACACCCATGATGGACTCAATCTGGGCGATGCGATACTTGATGGTGTTGGGATGGGTAAAGAGTACCTTGGCTGTTTGTGCTTTGTTGCACTTGCAATCCAGATAGGTACGCAGGGTGTCCAAAAGCTCTGGACCGTTTTCACGGCAGTGATCCAGTAGAATTTGAAGCTCCGGCATACAGAAATCCACTAGTCCGCCACGGGTGAGGCTGGCCTCCACCATGCGGTAAATAGCATAATCCCTGTAATCATTCAGAGTATCCTTCCGGCGCAGTGTTGATCCCAGCTGCAGGGCTTTGAAGGCCTGATAGCTGTACTCCCGCAGACGGGTCAGGCTGGAAAAGGAATTGCTGATGCCAACGGCCATGCGGTACTGCTCCAGCAGCCCCAGTGCCGGGGCAAGCAGCGATGCGGCATCCATGCCCGGCTCATCGCAGGTGAGCAGGACATTGATGGAGTTTTTATAGAGAAAAGCCCGGCTCCCGGGCAGTAACCGCTCCATCTGCTCTGCCAGCAGGGTGAAGGAGACCCGAGGCGCATCAATATCCTTTTTGGATACGATGATGGCCACCCGGATATAGCGCTTGAATTCCAGCTTCATGGCATGTTGTCGTCGAAGCAGAGTCTCGGCGTCCTGCATCCGGTCGTCCAGAATGTCCCGCAGGAACTGCCCGACAGCGTCCTCCTTGTCGCTCTGAACATACTCGTGAAAGTTCCACAGTTGGGCGGTGAGCAGATTGCTGAGCAGGCCGATGATGTAGTTGTCCTCTTCCTGAAAGCTGCGATTGAACTGAAGAACGTGGAGATACCCTTTTGTGCTGCCGCCAATGGTCAGCTCCTTGCAGATGATGTCCGGCACCTCGCCGCTACCGGGGTTCAAAAATGGCGCTTCCCGGGTCAGCCAATAGCCCTCCAGCGAGTCCCTGTCCGGATGTCCCACCGGAAGGTAATCCATTTCCATGATGGCATTATACTGGGAGTTGCGCACGATGGCCGGTGGTGTGTAGGACATCACCTTCTGAGCTCCGTCGGTGAGGACCAGCGGATTGCCCAATACCAGATAGCCCTCGGACATGAGATCCTCCGGCGTCTTACAGCGCAGAAAGCTCTGGGAGATCTCCAGCAGATCGGAGGACAGCCGTCCGTAATCGTACATCCGACGGTTCAGAAAAAACAGCACCTCGGTAAGGGTACTGTTGTGCACCACAACGGCAGTACGGTTCTCAAAAAATATGTCGTCGGTCAGCATACCCGGTTCGACCACGCACAGAACGGGTGCAAGGTTGATGAACGGGTCAATCTGACGCAGGCAGCGGTAGTCACACAGGTAGAGTGTGCCGCTGTTCATATGCTCCACCGGCCGGGTCTGCTCCGTTGGCAGCGGTGCAATGCCGTCGATGAGTTGTACTGCCGACAGATGGTAGGCCTCCACACGGAAGTGCTTTTGCAGATCCTGCACCAGTTTTTCCAGATATAGATACATCGTTCCATCTCCTTTTCATCTCGTCTTATTGTAACAACTCCGTCCGGCAGTAACACTGTCGCGGCTGATGAAAAGCCCACTGCCGTTTTGTCTGGTGCAGACAAAAGCCCACCCCGGCAGAGCCTTAAAGGGGGAGCTTTGCCGGGGTGGAGAGTAAGGAGAAGAGGTATTCAATTTCGTTTTGTCAGGTGAGTATTAGCGCTGCTGCACAGATAACTACACCTGCAATGGCGAGGAGGACGGTGGCATAGCTGTGCGCACGACGGGCTTTTTCTGCTCTCGGGTGGGTGCGCAGCTCGTTCAGCGCATCCAGCGCCACAAAGCCGCACAGACCGATACAGGCCAGTACTGCGCATACCGTGCGCCCACCCAGAACCGCACCGACAATAGCCGCTATGGCCACCGTCGTCAGATAGGCACAGGCGAATTTTCCAGGCAGAGCGATCTTCTGGGGTTTCGGTTTCATTTGCAGCATATCACGCGCCTCCTTGCGTCGTTTTAGGTCAGATGATGCCGACCGCGGCCATGATAATAGCCAGAACCATCATGGCAGAGGTGAGCAGAACGGTGGTTTTGAAGATGGGAGGATAGCTCTCCGGCATGGGGGAGTCCAGCAATTCAGCCTGCGCCACGAGGAAGGGGCTGTTGGGCAGAGTGTCGAACACGGTGTTGCCGACGATCATCAGCAGGGACACGCTGGTCAGACTCAGACCGGCGGGCATGAAGATGGTGTTGGCAAGGCTGGTCAGCACGATGGTGCAGGAGTTGCCCATAACCACAAGGACGACCGCCAGAATGCCAAAGCCGAGAGACAGAGGCAGTGCAGAGGCAATAGCATTGGCACCGCTCAGGATCAGGTCATAGGCGGGAGAAATGGTAATGGCCAGACCGGGCAGGTAGGACAGGGTCAGCAGTACGGAGATCATGACGCCTGCGTTGTTGCACTTTTCCACGATGGTGGCCAGACGGCCTTTGCCTTCGGGGATGGGGATGTAACGGAAGAACATAACGGCGGCAATGGCGGTGCCGATGGCCAGCGCCAGCCAGGCAGGCATAGAGAAAGCGTTGTACAGGATGGGAATAATGATGATGGGGATCAGGGTGAGCAGCCAGTGGGGACGGTGCTCGCTCTCGTTGATGGGGATGTTGCGGATTTTGCCCATGACGAAGCCCTCGCCCTTGGCCTGATCCTTGCGGATCATGTGAGTCAGCCAGAACACGGAGGCGAACAGGAAGATCGCCAGGAAGAACAGACGGCCGGCCCAGGCAGTGCTGGGAGTGAAGCCGGGCAGCAGCATGGGCAGGATGATGTTTGCACCGCCGGGTGCCCAGGGCAGGAACATGGAGATGGTGCCGCCGCACTGGAGAATGGCGCTCAGATAGCGCTTGGGCACGTCCAGCTCCTTGAACACGGCGATGGCCAGAGCGCAGACGGTGGGCATGATGGCCATGCCGTCGATACCGGCCAAGCTTAGCAGGGTGCGCAGAAGGTAGAACAGAATGAAGGTGACGATCATCTTACCGGCGGGATTCTTGATCTTCTTCGCCGGAGCGAGAACGGCCAGACCCAGGGAGGTCGCCGCGCCGGACTCGCTATAGAACATACCGAGGATGCCGCCGAACAGGAACAGGGGGGCGTAGGTTGCCATCATGTTCATGACCTGGGAGTCCATCGCGTTCTGCCAGCCGGTGGCGATGTCGATGCCGGAGGTGATGTAGATGAAGATCGTGCCGATGATACAGGCCAGGGGCAGTCCCAGACCGCGGTACATACTGTAGTTGATAAAGACGATCGCAATGATGATGCAGATCAGACTGAATACTGCCATGGGGGTCTCTCCTTTTCACTTTATTTTTCTGTTTTTATGCGCGATCCAGATAGTCCGATGCGTTTGTGCCTGCAAGGAATCCGCTGGCAAAGGCCCATGAGAGGTCGTTGAGCACCTGCGCCTTGTAGCCGCCCAGCAGGGTATAGCGACCGGAGGCGAAGTCACCGGTGACATACAGTCCCTCCACCGTGTGTTTCCGGTCGGCGGTGTAGGCCTCCATTCTGCCGTTGACCCGCACGCCACCGAAGGCGCCGTCCGTGCCGGGGGACGCCTTGATGGCGTAATAGGGGGCGGTGTTGATGGCCGCCAGCGCGTCTGCCGGTTTTGCGAATTCCCAGTCCCTCCCTTCTGCACAGGCGCGGTTGTAATTCGCAACGGTCTCCAGAAGGGTAGCCCGGTCAACGCCGATCTGATCTGCCAGATCTTCCAGCGTGTCGGCGCGGTAAATGTCTTTGGGATGCTTGGCGAAGATGGCGTCCATCTGCGCCCGGACGGCGTCCATGTCATGGGTGATGTTGGGGTCGCCCATGACCTCCAGCAGATGAGACTCCAGCTCAATGCGGGGCAGTTGGGACGTGGCTTTGATGCAGTTCATGTCGAAGATCTGATAAGCTGCCAGCCCTGGCTGACGTGCCTGCACCACGCCGTCTTTGAAATAGGGCAGGTGGTTCAGTGGCTCGCTGCAATAGCGTCTGCCCTCCTGATTGACAGTGATGACATAGCGGCTCTGGAGCATGGCATTTATAATGCTATACTCCGGTCCATGAAGGGAGCGCGGCGGCATCGGCCCCATAAAGCGGATGCAGAAGCTGTCATAGTCCACAAATGCCCCGGCGTGCTCCGCAATGGGAATGCCGTCGCCGGTGTAGGCCGGGTTGGTGTGGGGCGTCATTTCCAGCGCCTTGAGCGAGAATTCCGGGCACACCCGCTTTGCAATCTTCTCGTTGCAGATCCAGCTGCCCGTGGCGAGGATGCATGCCTTGCATTCTACCCGCAGTTGCTCGCCGTTCTGCTCAGCCAGCACGGCGGTGATTTTCCCATCGGTCACATCCACGTCGACGGCCTTCGTCTGGGTCAGCAGTTCCACGCCGAACTCCGCCGCTTTGTCCCGCATCGTGTCCATGACCATGCGGCCGAAGGTGCGCTTCTGGTGGTTGTCAGCCTGGGGGCCGACGGGATCAAACTCATTGGGGAAGAGGTACTTGCCGGGGTATACCTGCTCGGCCAGCGACGGTTCCAGTTCCATCAGCCAGTCCACAAATTCGCCCGTCGCCCGAACGGAGTTGGCGGCCAGATCCGGCTCGACCTGCCAGAACATCTCGTCCTGCACCAGGCGGATGTAGTCGATGGTCTGGCACTGAATGCCCCGCTCCTTCTGCCACTTGCTGTCGAAGGTGCGCATGAAGGTGGCGAAGTTCGCGCCGCCACCGGTTACTTTGCTCTTTTCCAGCACGATGACTTTCTTCTTTCCGTGTTCTGCGGCTCTCAGCGCGGCCACCATGCCGCTGCCTCCGCCGCCCAGCACCACAATGTCGCATTTCATTTCTTTCATGATTTTATCTCACTCCTTTGTACTATTTGCACAATTTAAATTCGCATTTAAATTTCTTTATGTTTGAATTTTAACAATTGAGAAGGTGGCTGTCTTTATCCCGGAGCGACAAAAAGCGTTGTCCTATTCTGCACATACAAAGGCCATATCCGGGTCTGGCCACCCGAAACTCGGCGATGCTATCCAATGCGGACAAAAAGACCGCCCTGTTTTGTTCAAAAGTGCAAAACAGAGCGGTGTATGGTTCTTGTAGGTTGTATTGATATGATGATGTAAGAGAGCTAGCTTGCTATTGAAAATACGGGTTGATATAATATTGGTGGAAGTAGCAGGAGTTCTTCCTATTTTCCTTTAAGCAAAAGTTGATTTACACCACATACATCAATTATATCGTTTATTATCATGAAAGGAGTGTGTCTACGTGGCTTATAGTGAGCTCATAAAGAACTTTGAAAAAGTCAGAGCCTATATGCGTGAGTTTTATGTGTATGGCTTTAAGAGCAGAACAGAATATGATGCCAAAAGTGCACGCTCCTATGATGATGAACGACGCAGGCTTGAAAGCTGGTTAGGAGATTACATGCGGTTCAGCCAGACGCCGGAAGGAAAGAATGTTTTCCTGTCGGTAGATAGCCGCATGATCCACAAGAACCCGTTCTATAAGGCATGGAAGGCGAAGAGTTTCACGGACAGAGATATTACGCTGCATTTTGCAATTTTTGATATTCTCTATGAGCCCGAGACAAAAATGACGCTTACAGAGTTGATTGAGGAGATCGACAAGCGGTTGTCATCCGGCATGACCTTTGATGAGTCAACGCTGAGAAAGAAGCTCAAGGAGTATGCCGGAGAAGGACTCATTCGGATTGAGAAAGATGGACGGAAGGTTTTGTATAGCAGAACTCCGGATACAGACATCACTACATTGCAGGATGTGATTGACTTCTTCAGTGAGGTGGCTCCGTGCGGTGTCATTGGCTCATTCCTGCAGGACAGGCAGCCAAAGCATCCGGAGCTGTTTTCCTTTAAGCACCACTACTTAACGCAGGCAATGGACAGCGATGTGATGGCCACACTGTTCGAGGCGATTCACGGTCATCGCTACATCACTGTGGACAATTTTGGTAAACATTCCAACGAAGTCAGAACGGTTCGGCTAGTCCCACTCAAGCTCTACATAAGCGCTCAAAATGGCAGGCAAAATCTTTTGGCCTTTCATGAAAAAGCCAATCGTCTGAATTCCTATCGCCTGGATTATATGTCCAACATCAGGATAGAAGATGAGGTTTGCGAAAAATTTGATGCGTTGCGCGACGCGCTCGGCAAGGTTGAAACGCATATGTGGGGCGTGAACTGCAAGTGGAATATCAAGCTTTTGGAGCATGTTGAGTTTGAGATAAAGATCGACGATGATGAGCAGTTTATAGTTCACCGGCTGGAGAGAGAAAAACGCTGCGGTCGTGTTGAAAAAATAGATGACAACCATTACCGGTATGTTGCAGATGTATTTGACACGACGGAAATGCTTCCCTGGATACGGACATTTATCTCCCGCATTACAAGAATGAACTTCTCAAATCGTACTGCTGAAAATAAATTCAAGGCGGATCTTCAGAAAATGTACCAAATGTATGGTATAGATGGAGGTGACGCACGATGATATTCAGCGAGTTATACTCCGTCTACTACAATACGGTTGCAAAAATTATGGAAACAGCCTTCCATCCAGAGACAACCGAAAAGGATTTGCAGCGTTGCGTTATAGAAGAGGCGTTCTCTGAAAGCGCAATGACTATTCTTCCAGCGTTGAAATCCGGAAAATGGCCGTTGCTTCATGAGGACCTTTCCCCAAACCTGTTACACAAGCCCACAATGCCTCTGACCAATCTGGAAAAGAGATGGTTGAAAGCAATAGCAGAAGATCCCCGTGTTAAGCTGTTTGGCGTCGCGTTTCCTGAGCTTGACGATGTGGAACCTCTCTTCACAAGGGATGACTATAAAATCTATGACCAATACAATGACGGAGATCCTTTTGAGGACGAGGAATACAGAAAGCATTTTAGATTGATACTTTCCGCTATACGGAAGGATCGTCCCGTTCGAATCACTATGGTGAACCGTTATGGCAAAGAAGTATGGGTTCGTTTTTATCCCAAGGGATTCGAGTATTCAGTAAAGGACGACAAGGTCCGTATATTGGCCACCGGGTGTAAATTTAAGCAATTTAATCTTGGAAGAGTCGTAAGCTGCGACTTCTATAACGGGCACGGACCGTGGCGCTTGAAACCGAAAGGAGAGCATCGTGAAGATCTTACCTTGCAAATAACAGATGAGCGGAATGCTTTGGAGAGAGCCATGTTGCATTTTGCCCATTTTGAGAAGCAAGCAGAACGCACAGAGGATAACAAATACATCCTGCACCTGAAGTATTACGAGGGCGATGAGACTGAGATCGTGATTCGTGTGCTGTCCTTTGGCCCGTATGTCAAGGTTTTGGAGCCGCAAAGCTTTGTGAATTTAATAAAAGAACGACTGATTTCTCAAAAAAGCTGTGAACTCAAGTGAGTTCGCAGCTTTTTTTCCGTGAAATACCGGAGCATGAACCGTATAATATGGCCATAAGATGCAGATGCCGAACAGCTGCTTCTTATCAAAGGTACTTACAGCAATTATTATCAGGTTACGATAAAAAAAGATGTACCTTGTCTACAAAGATGCATACAGCAATCCAATAGTCGGTTCAGTTACGACGTGACAGTCTCTCCTGAAGTTGGAGCGATGGTCTGTTGCATCTTGAAAAGGCACCAACAGCAATGATGAATAGCTAAGTGGTTATAGCAGATGACTCATGATCATCCCTCGCGGGTCCGAATCCCGCTTCAATGGTGCCTTGTTACTAAAACGAAAGGAGCAGCGCAATGTTTGAAATCAAAGGTAAAATAGCTACAGCGATTTGTTATGCAACCGTTGTAGAGGATGAAGCCATCGAACAGATCCGCAGAATGTGCGATCATGATTTCACAGCAGGATCTCAGATACGGATTATGCCCGACGTTCATGCCGGAAAAGGCTGTACGATCGGCACCACAATGACCATCACCGATAAAGCGGTACCGAATATCGTCGGTGTCGACATCGGCTGTGGAATGTACACGTTGGAACTGGGCAAAGTAGATATTGATTTTGAGAAGGTAGATGCTGCTGCTCATTATATCCCCAGCGGAAGAGATGTTTGGGAAGGGCGCATGGAGCGCTTTGACCTGACGGGCCTTCGCTGCTATAGAGACCTGAAGCGACCAAAGCGCTTGGAGAGAAGCCTGGGTACACTGGGCGGAGGAAACCATTTTATCGAGATTGATGTTGCTTCGGACGGCACAAAATATTTGGTGATCCATTCCGGAAGCCGTAATCTGGGGAAGCAGGTAGCGGAGTTCTACCAGACCTTAGCAATTGACTTGAATGCCGGTAAGGCAGATTACTTCCAGCGTCGGGACGAGTTGATCCGTACATATAAGGAACAAGGCCGCAGAGCTGAGATCCAGTCTGCATTAAAGGCAATGGAGAAGGAATGGGCGGCAAAAGAGCCGACCATCCCCGCAGACCTGTGCTATTTGTACGGCACCTACTTAGAGGACTACCTCCACGATGTGGAAATTTGTCAGCAATTTGCAAGGCGCAGCCGGGAAAGAATGGCGGAAATCATTTTGGAGAAGACCGGCATGACGGCGCTTTCCTCTTTCCACACCATTCACAACTATATTGATACGAAGGAAATGATTCTTCGCAAGGGTTCTATTGCGGCCCATGACGGAGAGCTGGTCTTGATCCCGATCAATATGAGAGACGGAAGTATATTGGCGCGCGGTAAAGGAAATCCGGAGTGGAATTATTCTGCCCCCCATGGAGCCGGTCGCATTATGTCTCGCGCAAGGGCAAGAGCAACGCTGGATTTAGAGGCATATAAGAAGACAATGGAAGGTATTTACACGACGTCGGTCAATGCGTCTACGATCGATGAAGCGCCCATGGCCTACAAGTCCCTTGAAGACATTATCGATGTCATCAGAGATTCCGTTGATGTGATTGAGATATTAAGACCTATTTATAATTTCAAGGCGTCTGAGTGATACGATGCTCCTGCGCCGTCGGATTGGAGGAATTGAAATGTTGAATCATTTGAAAAATGAGGCGAATATTGCCTACACAGAAAACGGCGCAGTGACCAATGCAAGCACAATGTCAGACTGTCTGGATTTGTTTGCAACAATCGGTGCACTCCGTGCTGCCGAGGATCAGGAAATCATCGGACGCTTTGTTCGCGCATATGCAGAGGATGCGGACATTGCCATGAAGATTTTGTTCTTCGGACGCGATATTCGCGGTGGACTTGGAGAACGCCGCGTATTCCGGGTTATTATCAACTGGCTGGCCGAAAACAAATCCGAATCCTTGCGAAAGAACATCGAGCTGATCCCGGAGTTCGGGCGTTATGACGATTTGCTGGCTCTGTTCGGTACGGCCTGCGAAAAGGATGCTTTGCGCACCATTCGTAAGCAACTGGAAATCGATCTTGCGTCTGACGCAGAGGTGTCCTTGCTGGCAAAATGGCTCCCGTCTGTAAATGCATCCAACGGACAGACCGTTCGTAACGCCAAGCGGATTGCCCGTTATCTCGGAATGTCCGATGCGGAATATCGCAAGACCCTTGTAACCCTGAGAAAAAAGATCCAAATCCTGGAGAATCATCTCCGGGAGAAGGACTATTCTTTCGACTATTCCAAGCAGCCTTCCAAGGCGATGTTCAAATATAGAAAGGCTTTCCTGCGAAATGACGATGAGCGCTATAATGCGTTTCTGGAGGCTGTAAGCAGCGGTAAAAAGCAGTTGCATGCAGATAATCTTGCTCCTTATGAGATTGTCAGATCTGCGCTGGATGCAGGCTATTGGGGCTTTAATACTCGCTTGACTGCCGGAGAGAAGGCTTCGCTCAATGCGTCCTGGGAGTCTCTTCCTGACTTCTGCGACCACAGAAATGCCTTGGCAGTAGTGGATACTTCCGGATCTATGTACTGTGATAATGCACTTCCTGCGGCCGTAGCGCTGTCTTTGGGACTGTATTTCGGTGAGCGCAATACCGGTGTCTTCCACAATCATTTTATCGAGTTTTCTTCCCGCCCTCGGCTGATTGAGATCAAAGGCGAGACCTTTGCCGAGCGGCTGGAGTATCTGTGTACCTTCAACGAGGTGGCGAATACGAATGTGGAAGCAGTCTTTGATCTGATCTTGAATGCGGCAGTGCGCAACAATGTTCCCCAGGAAGAGCTTCCTGAAACTTTGTATTTGATTTCGGATATGGAGTTCGACTCCTGTGTTCGAAATGCATCTCTGTCGAATTTTGCCAGTGCAAAGCAGAGATTTGCAGAGCATGGATACAAATTACCTCAGGTTGTCTTCTGGAATGTTGCAAGCCGGAATAGCAACCAGCCCGTGACAAAGAACGAGCAAGGCGTTGCCCTGGTTTCCGGGTGTACCCCCCGTCTGTTTTCCATGGTGGCAAAGGGCGAGATTTCCCCGTACTCTGTCATGATGGAGATCGTAGGGTCAGAGCGTTACGCAATAATTTCTGCATAAATTTAAGGTTTAAGGCGGTACCAGTAGGTACCGCCTTTTTGCATAGAACTGTAACGATCAGAAAACAACATGGAGAGATAAAATATGCGTTGTGAGCACCTACTTCTCGTCTAAATCGGCAATCATTTTTACCTCGCTGACTGCCAATGCAAGCTGAAGTTTGTTTTCCAGTCCGGTTTTTTGCAGCATGTTGGTCACATGAAACTTGACGGTGGACATTTCAATGCCCATTTCCGATGCAATGCGAGGGTAGGAGAGACCCCGAACCAGATAGCGCAGCACTTTCAGCTCTGTTTTTGTAAATTCCGTACTTTTTGCCATGCCGATCTGGACCGGCGGTGGTGCATCGGGAAAGATGTGCTCGCCAGACATTGTCTGACGCACAATTTCCATCAGGCGGTTTTCCGCAGAATCTTTGTACCACAGACTGTCTGCTCCGGCCGATTTGGCCTTTTCCAGAACCGCACTGTCGATGAGGGAGGTTACAACGATGATTTTTATTTTGGGATATGTGGTCTTGATTTTTTGGACGGCAGTCAGTCCGTTCTCGCGGTTTTGCGTCTGTACATCCATCAAGACAAGATCGACCTGGCTGACCCGGCAGATCTCAATGGCCTGTTTTGCACCGGGAATGGATGCGACGATTTGATGTCCGCTCTCGACTGGAAAGTAGCTTTCCAGCAGACTGCGAATCATGGGTTGATCCTCAACAATCATGACTCTCACGCTCAGTTACCTCCTTTTTCGGCAGTATAATAAGAAGCTTGAAGCAGGGGATACTTTGAATTTTCATTGCGCCACCCGCTTCTGTCGTGCGGCGACGCAGCATGGAAAGTCCGCCGCCCTCCCGAATTTCTTCTTTTGGCGGCACACCGTTGTTGGTCAGAGTAAGCTTTGCGCGGCCAAAGCTTTGTTCAAAGCGTACATACAGCTCAGTGCCGTCGGCATGGCGAACACAGTTTGCCGCACATTCGGGAATTGCGAATGCCGCAAGTGACTGCATACCCGGCAGATTGGAAACTTTCCCTTCGATCAGCACACGAACGCCCATTTCATTGCTTTTGCCGATCGCCGCTTCCAACGAGTCAGATTCAGCACGGATCTGATTGGAGCGGTAAAGTACGGCAATAGCCTGTTCGAAAATTTCCGCACTTTCTTTGAGTGACGCAAGTCCGCTTTGCCGGTAGAGCGCCCGCCGTGCGGCGAGAATGCTGTGTCCGATATCATCATGGATACGCTGCTTCATTGCAAGCGTCTCTTCTTCACGGATAATTTCCGGCATCTGCTCAAAAAGCCTTCGCAGCCGGTCATTGATCGCTGCAAGTTTTGTGTTTTCCTCGTTCAGTTCGGTCTGCCGCCGTATCAGCTCTGTCACATTGGCAGCGGTGACTTGTGTATACGGAACACCCGCTTTTGTCGTGACTTGCTCCTGCGCGAAGCGCAGCGCACTGCCATCGGGGAAACGAAAAATCTGGAGCTGCGGTTCCAGACAGCAGATCCCTTCGGGGGGCGCTTTCAGGGCGGTTTCCAGTTCTGTAAGCGTCTGCACCCCATTTTTTTGCAAAAGGCTTCCTATGGCAAGCATTCGGTGGTTGACAAGCCGAACGATACCGTTTTTGTCGAAAAAGCAGACTGCAATGGGAAGGTGGTCAAAGCTCTCCTTGATTTTGTCCATATGCTTTTACCCCTCTGACTTTTTCAGTTTCCGGATAATGTATTGTAAGCCGTCCTCATCCTGCATCCACTCCAGAGCAGGAAATCGTTCTTTTAAGCCGCAGAGATCCTCCTTGCAGGACACGCAAATATTAACCTCAATCCAATCTTTGATTTCAACAGAGATCAGCAGCGATTCCAAGGATTCCAGTCCTAACTCCACAACTGCTTCAAACAGGTCATAAATCTGCGTTGCCTGCTCCATATCGAGCAGGCTTTCTCCGTCTATGAGCGCTCTGCATTCCACACCGTACAGGGTCAGGCTCTCTATGGATTCGTTAAAGCACAGCCGCAACTCCTGCGTGGAAATCACACCCCGCTGTGCGCCGACAAAAATCAGGTTATTCCTCCGCTTGATATAGGTCCCGATCACGATAATTTGCCCAAGAAGCTTTCTGGCTTCATTCTCGTCGGCTGTCCGCTGGATTGCAGTCAGGCGATCCCGCAGCATTGCGATCTGTCGAGAGGTCTGCACCTCCATCATGTCATACAGGCGGTTTTCCTCCGACAGCCGGAGATGCTTTTCGCGCTGAGCATTTTCTGCCGCCAGAACGTTTCCGGTGCTCTGCAGCTCGTCACGGGTCAGCTCCAAGGCCTCGCGGAGTCGGTTCAGCTCGGAAATATTCTCCTCCCAGTAAACCCAGCCACCGTGTATCGAATGCCGTTTCAAAAGCGTGTCGTCATCCAGTTCAACAGTGTCCGCCCCCATCTGCCGCAGCACATCCTGAGGGATTGGTTCACCCATTGCGGCAGAGATATGCTGCAGAGAAAAGTCCTCATTTGTGATCTGAACCGGCAGCATGGTTGCCTCTAACAGGTCATCGTACCCCGAGTTCGACTGAATCAGACCGCATCGGATGCACCCTTCAAAGGCGGCGCAAATCAGCAGGCAATGGGTGATGGTCATATCGCCGGCCAGCAGCAGGATGAATCGGACGCCGCGGATGTACGCAATGGTATATATCAGAGACAGAGCAAGGGGGATCAGTGGCAGCAGGAGGACCGTTTTGTTCTCTGCTATGCGGCATTTCTTCAGCATTAGGGCGAAGGAAACAAGCGCGCACAGCACGACCCACGTCAGAATGATGTAGTAACCTGCCTCATAGCAATAGTCAAGATCCGTCATAACGCCGGAGGGGAAGGAGAATACGCTCTGATGCAGGTCGTTCGTCAGGACAAGAAGGAAAAGGAATGCCGACGGTGCATAAACCAGCTTTGTCCAAGGTGGCAGCCGGTAATTTTCCGCCTTGCTCAGCGACATGCTCACAAGCAGGGCTACGACCGGGATGAACAGCATGGGGAAATAGTACCAATACCAGAGCCAGCGCTTGATATCCATGCTGTCGATGGAATGCTTGATGATTTTAAGCATCATCCACAATGCCATCATCCCTATGATTGCCAGCAGATACTGCCGCACCTGCGTCTGAATGATGCGGGTGCGGATGGAAATGCCCCAGACCGTCAGCAGGCAAATATGAATCGCACCACGGAGCAGCAAAGCGTTCTGGGGCAGCTCACCGCATTGGGTGAGATATTGCAGACTGGCGGCAAACGCAAGAAGCGGCAGCATAATCAGCGCCACAAGTATGCTTTTATATGTCGCCCTACTCATAAAATCCTCTCCATCCTGCAAGCACTTTTTTTCATGATACCATGCGGGTGTAAAAAAGACAATGCGACGTTTTCCTCCCGCACTGCAAAGAAATTGGAAAAAGAATTGCAAACCCTATCCAATCGGCGGGGGCGTTTCGGAATATGTTTTGTTATGATGAGCACAGACAGGGAAAGGTGGTGGTAAGAAAGCATGCGAAGAATTGTATTGGATATGCAAAGTGAACTGTTTGCAGAAGCAATCACAAAGGTGCTTACAGACAGCCACCTTGCTTTCTTGGTGTACCGTTCCGCGAAACCGGAAGAAACGGTATCCCTGTGCCGCACCTGCCATGCCAACGTGCTGGTGCTGGAGGTTGCCCGGCAGGGAGTCTGGCAATTGGGGGAAAGGATGAAGCTTCTCGACAAAATGCGAAGCAGCGAAGGCGAACGAAGCTGCAAAACACTTCTGTTGGTGGATGAGAAGGCGGACGAACTGCTGGCAGCCGATGTGCGGCAGGCAGTGAAGGATCATCTGGCCGATAATTTCATTTATGCGTCCGTATCGCCGACCTATCTTGCAGGCGTAATCGACACGCTTTAGAGGGGGAGTGGTCACATGCAGATTACAATTCAGAAAATCCCGCAGAGTTTGCAGGAATTTGAAGAGCTTGTTGGAATTTCAAGGACACCGGAAAAGATCTGTGCGTTGTTCCTTTGCGCACTTTCCCTGTTTGATGGGGATAAGAACGCAGGCACGGCAGCAATGAACCTTCTTCGTGGTCCGCGGCCCATGACACCCTATGATCAGCAGTTTCTGCGCGACCGTCTGCGGGGCAAAAGTTATCTGCCGTTGGCATATTTCGACGGGGCAACGCCGGAAAACGGCTATCAGCCAGCTGTACCGTATGTTCTGAATGTGCTGGCAGACTCCAGACCGCAGGATGTCGAGCCCGGCTATCTTCGCGTCTTTCTCATAACGGCGGGGGCGGATTCTCCCCGTCCCCTGAAACTGCGGCAGAAGAGTTCCACCGGCGAGTGGTTTCTCTGGGAGTATTCCAGTATTTTAAGCGGCATCCGCATTCCAACAGCGGAAGACCCGTGGGCATAACAAACACAAGAAAGGAAGTACATATCAATGGGACTTATTAAGGCAGCGCTCGGTGCAGCTGGCGGCGTGATGGCCGACCAGTGGAAAGAGTATTTTTATTGTGAAGCAATTCCGGAAAATGTGATGGCAGTTAAGGGTGTACACCGTGTTTCCGGCCGAAGCAGCAACAACAAGGGTTCGGAAAACATCATTTCCAATGGTTCTGTTGTGGCAATTGCGGATGGACAATGCATGATCATTGTCGATCAGGGCAAGGTCACAGAGTTGTGCGCCGAGCCGGGCGAATTCGTTTACGATTCCTCGACAGAGCCTACCATCTTCTCCGGCGACCTGGGTACAAGCATTCTCGATACATTCAAGAGCATTGGCAAGCGTTTTACTTTCGGCGGTGAGCCGCCCAAGGATCAGCGCGTCTATTACTTCAATACCAAGGAGCTCATCGGCAACAAGTACGGCACGCCGAGTCCCGTTCCTTTCCGAGTTGTCGATCAGCGCGCTGGCATCGATATTGACATTTCCATCCGCTGCTTCGGTGAATACAGCTATCGGATCTGCGACCCGATTCTGTTCTATACCAATGTCTGCGGCAATGTCAGCGAGGATTATACGCGGGATCGTTTGGACGGTCAGCTCAAGACCGAGCTTTTGACCGCTTTGCAGCCCGCATTCGCAAAGATTTCCGACATGGGCATCCGCTATTCGGCGCTTCCCGGCCACACGACAGAACTGTCGGATGCACTGAATGAGGTGCTTTCCGGAAAGTGGCGGAACTTGCGTGGCCTTGAAATCGTCTCCTTCGGCGTGTCTTCTGTCAAGGCAAGCGATGAAGACGAACAGATGATCAAGGAGATGCAGCGCAACGCGGCATTTATGGATCCCACAAGAGCTGCGGCACATCTGGTTGGAGCACAGGCCAGCGCCATGCAGTCGGCGGCGAGCAATCAGAACGCAGGTCCGGCGATGGCATTTATGGGAATGAACATGGCGGGTCAGGCAGGCGGCGTGAATGCGCAGAATCTTTACCAGATGGGCGCACAGCAGCAAGCGCAGCAGCCTGCACCTGCTCCGGCAGCACCAGCTCCCGCAGCACCGGCAATGCCGGCAAACGGCTGGACATGCAGTTGTGGTCAGGATGGCATCACCGGAAATTTCTGCCCGAATTGCGGCTCGAAAAAGCCGGAGCCAAAGCCTGCCGCGGACAGCTGGAAGTGCCCGTCCTGCGGTGCAAGCGTAACCGGAAAATTCTGCCCCGAATGCGGTGCGAAGAAGCCGGAACCACAGCCGGATGGCTGGGTGTGCGGCTGTGGCGCAGTGAACAAGGGAAAGTTTTGCTCGGAGTGCGGTGCAAAAAAACCTGCAGGTGTCCCCCAGTATAAATGCGACAAGTGCGGCTGGGAGCCAACTGATCCGACGCATCCGCCGAAATTCTGCCCGGAATGCGGAGATCCGTTTGATGACGGAGATCTCGTGTGAAAAATGGACTGAAAATTGGAACAATCATTGTACTGTTGCTTGCCCTTCTTGCGCTGACAGGCTTTTGCCTGTATCAACATTTCGTTACGGATCAGATCATGGATGGAGGCGGCGGGATGGAAAACCCGGATGCGATCCAAATGCTGGACGGCGATTACACATATGTGGACAATTCCATCCTCTGGCCTGTGCTGGATGGTATATGGGAAAGCGTGGAGGGCCGTTGGCAGGCAGTCATCGGCGAAGATACCGGTATTGCACTCTTGCTGGATGGCGAAACAGTGCTGAAGGGCGAACTCTACTTCACCTATCTCCAGCCGGGTAAGGTCTTGCAGACGGAGTTTTATTTGGACGACTACACGCTCCAGACTCCGGACCGGAAGACTCTTGGCAAGATCACATATCTCTGCCATGAGACCGGGGATGGTGACAGCGGGATGCTTCGGATGGAAGTGGAGCTGTCAGACGGCACAGAGGAAACAGTGGCATTACAAAAGCAAAAGGAGTGACAGATCATGGGACTATTTGATAAAAAATATTGTGACATATGCGGAGAAAAGATCGGCTTGCTGGGCAATCGCAAGCTGGAAAACGGAAACCTCTGCAAAAACTGCGCAAAAAAACTCTCACCATGGTTCTCCGATCGACGCAGCAGCACGGTTGAAGAGATCAAGGAACAGCTTGCCTACCGCGAAGAAAACAGAGAAAAGGTGTCGGCATTCCACACCACGCGAACCCTTGGCACGAATACCAAGGTACTGCTCGACGAAGATGCGGGGAAATTCATGGTGACAAGGGCGCGGGATCTGGAAGAAGCAAACCCGGATGTTCTGGATTTCGCGGATGTGACCGGCTGCAACCTCGATATTGACGAGAGGCGTTCAGAGATTAAGCGCAAGGATAAGGACGGTAAGGAAGTCAGCTACAATCCGCCGCGCTATGAGTATTCTTACGACTTCTATGTCACCATCTTTGTCAACAACCCCTATTTCGATGAAATGCGGTTTCAAGTCAATTCCAGTTCCGTGGATATTACACCGACTCCGGCACGGCCTGGAATGGCGGCAAGCTGCAACCCGGAAACCAATGTTGAGTACCGCAATTGCAAGAAGTTAGGCGAGGAAATCAAACAGGCGCTTACCCAGGTTCGCAAGGATGTGCGGGAAAGGATCGAACAGGCAGCCACTCCCAAGGCGGCGGTCACCTGTCCCTACTGCGGCGCAACTACCACGCCGGATGCCAGTGGCTGCTGCGAATACTGCGGCGGCGCAGTGAATAGCTGAATCATCTGAGAAAAGAAAGAAAAAGCTTCTTAAAATCGAAAGCCGAGTAAAACACAACGTGTCCATCCACCCATCCGACTTTTGAAAGGAGAAACATTATGGCAAACTTTGCAGATACTGCGAAACAGGCGATGGCGGCCAACTTTCCGCGTGAATTCGACATTTCGTATTCCACCACACTCGAAGAGATACTTGAAAAGCTCCAGGCTCGTGCAGCTGCGTTCCAGATGCCCTTTGAGATCAAGGGCGGCATTCCGGGACCGCGCATCGTTTTCAAGAAAGAGCCAAACCTCGACATTACGCTATGGCTCACCGTAAAGGATGGCAGCCACATCAAGATCACGCCGGTACTGCAGGAGAGCAAGACGAGCGTCAACGGTATACGCGTCGATAAAAACAGCACTCTGCGGCGCGGAATCAAGGGCGCGGCTGTCAGCCTTCCGATCGCCCGTGGCGAGTACACCGATGCCGTGACCGAGACAGTGCGCAAGATTCTGGAGGGTGAGCAGGTCGAGGACTATGTTGCCCCTGAGATCCCGGCCGGAGAGGAGCCGAAGAAGGACTGGCTAATCACGCTGCTGCTGTGCCTCTTCCTCGGCGGTCTTGGTATACACCGCTACTATGTCGGTAAGATCGGCACCGGTATCCTCTGGATGATAACCGGTGGCGTGTTCGGCATTGGCTACCTTGTTGACTTGATCAAGATCATTTGCGGCAAGTTCACCGATAAGAACGGAAACCTTATCCAGAAAGAATCGTAAGCAATTAAGGCGAAATATCTCGGGTATGCATGTGTGTTTGCATCAGGAATCGCAGGTTATTTCTTGGTGATCCACAGCCTTGTGCATCCATGACTCAGTTTGGGAGGGAATTATGAAACAGACAAAAACAGGAATCCTCTGCCTGATTCTTTCAGCACTGATGCTGCTTGGTCTCACCGCCTGCGGTAGCAAAGCGTCGACCGACCCCAATCTGCTCAAGATTGGCGACTATACACTTCTCTACAAAGGTGCGTATATCACGGAGGATTACGACGGGAACGATGCAGTGGTTTTGACGTTGGACTTCACGAACAACGGCAAGGAGAATGCCTCTTATCTTTGGGGAATCTCCGAAACCGCCATGCAGAACGGTGTGCAGCTGGAATCGGCTACGATCTTTACTGATTTGGATGCCTATGAGACGATGTTTGACGATCACATGGAGGAAGTTGCGCCGGGGGCGACGCTTGAGATTCACACTGCCTTTGTGCTGGATGACACTACGAATCCGGTTGATGTGACTTTTGAACAGTTGATTGGCAGCAAAAACGGCAAAATCACCATTGATCCCTCCACGCTCAGCCGTGAGGGAGCTTCGGATAAAGGTGATAAAACGAATGAAGGCGGTGCTAACCTTACCGGTGCGGCTGAGACCGGCGATGCGTTGCTCGACTGGTGGAACGGCGACTGGTACGGCTGGTGGATCATGACCGACTGCACAGGCTACTACGAGGAAAAGGCAATGGACTACATGTGGTGGGACATCTGTGGCACCATTAATCTCGGCGAGGACTATGTAGGAACTGTCACGCTCTGGGATGAGGATTTTACCCGTGATGACCCCATGGTTGATGCCTCCGTCAGCCTGAATGAAGCCGGCACCGGCGAACACGGCACACTGTATTCCGAGGGTGGTCGGTTCACGAACGTAGGGCTGTCACACGCAGACTGGATTCTTGATCCCGGTCTTCTGGAGTACGATGATCTGATTGTGATCGAAGGCTGGTACGAAAACGACGACGACGGCTACAAGTATGAGATCTATCTGCGCCCGTGGGGAAATCTCTGGGACGAAGACGGGCTCATAAAGCCCTACTACTACAGTGACTGGTACCAGCCGCTGATTGAGGCGGGCGAGTCCATGCCGGACAGCATTAACGTTGACGATGTTGGATGAGGAGCTTTATAAACCCTGTTCATACTCGCTCAGTAGATCAAAAGAAAACTGCCGATGAATCCAGGTGGCTCCCATTCTCTGTTCAGGATGGGAGCCATATTAATAAAAGACCTTAAGGAAAACAACTGGACATGTTGGCGCAGGAAGTGAGGAAATTACAGATGTCATCACAGGTAACGAATTATCAATGCCCTGCCTGTACCGGACCGCTGCATTTTGCAGGCGCTTCCGGACGGCTGGAATGCGAATATTGCGGTTCAAGCTTTGCTGTCGCTGAAATTGAGGCGCTCTACGCTGAAAAGGAAGCGAAAGCGGTCGAGGCCGCGCAGAAAGTGGAAAGCGACTCTGCCGCAGCTGCAGACGCTGCGAATGACGCGGATCGTTGGGATATCTCTGGACTGCATGACAACTGGGACGGCGAGGCAGAGGGAATAAAAGCGTACTCCTGCCCGTCATGCGGCGCAGAACTGATATGCGATGCCACTACCGCCGCAACTGCCTGCCCGTACTGTGGAAATCCGAGTATCGTTCCGGGGCAATTTTCAGGAGCACTGAAACCGGACTATGTTCTTCCGTTCAAGCTGAGCAAAGAGGATGCAATCCAGGCACTCAGGCAGCACTATCGGAAAAAGCCGCTCCTGCCAAGAGTATTTTCAAAAACGAACCATCTCGCCGAGATCAAGGGAGTATATGTTCCTTTCTGGATGTTTGATGTGGAAGCCGAAGGCAGTGTGCACTTTGAGGCTACCCGCAGCCATACGCACCGATCTGGTGACTATGAGATCACAGAGACAGAACATTTTGACGTGCGGCGTTCCGGGGAACTTGCGTTTGAAAAGATTCCGGTGGATGCATCCAGTCAGATGCCGGATGATTATATGGATTCTATCGAGCCATATGATTATTCTGAACTGAAGCCCTTTTCTACGGCGTACCTGCCCGGTTTTCTGGCCGACAAATACGATGTGAGTGTGGAAGACAGCTGTGAACGGGCGGATAAGCGCTGTAAAGGCTCATTTGCAGCTGCACTGGAAGATACTGTAACCGGCTATGAAAGCTGTACACAAAAGAAGGCCGATGTTCATTTAAAGAGGGGCAAGGTGCATTATGCGCTGCTCCCGGTCTGGTTTTTGAACACGCAGTGGAATGGAAAGAATTTTCTGTTTGCCATGAATGGGCAGACCGGCAAGCTGGTTGGCGATCTTCCTGTCAGTATCAAAAGGGCAATCGGTCTATATGCGGCGATTGCGGCGCCGCTCGTTGCCATCGGTGTAACGGCGGTGCTGCATCTGATGCAATAAGGAGGGCGGAGCAATGAAAAGAAAATTTCTCTGCTTTCTGCTAGTGCTCGCAGCAATGCTTGCAATCGGTGTGAGTGCAGTTGCCGCCGAAGCGCAAATTTATTATGTTACGGATGCGGCGGGACTTCTCAGTGAAAACGAAGATATGCAGTTGGAGAAGATGGCTGAAACAGTTTCTCAAAAATACGGTGTAGGCGTTTATATCGTTACGGTGGACGACTATCGGGATATCAGCTCTGGCGGCGTTTACACGGCAACCTATACCCTCTACCACGAGTATACCATGGGCGAGGGCGCAGGCAGAGACGGCATTGTGCTGCTGCTCAGCATGAAAGAACGCGATTGGGCAATGTTTTGTTACGGTGAACAATGCGAGTATGCGTTCAACGAATACGGGCAGGAGCAGCTGGAGGAAG
The DNA here is from genome assembly GCA_963597355.1 of bacterium. Classification (GTDB taxonomy): domain Bacteria; phylum Bacillota; class Clostridia; order Oscillospirales; family Oscillospiraceae; genus UMGS1766. The sequence continues at coordinate 105,906 of CAVBPR010000002.1, forward strand.
TCTTCCTGGATGATTTCAAAGAGGATGACTGGTACAGTGGCTTTGAGGATTACATCAAAGAGTGCTCGGTCTATCTGCAAAAGGCGGAAGACGGTAAACCGGTGCGAAAAAGTCCGGTAATTCCGATCATTATCGTGACAGGAATGGCATTATTTGTAGCATTGTTGGTGTTAGGTTTTATCTGGTGGCCCATGAAAAGTGTGGCTGAAAAGTCGACAGCAAACGACTACATCGCGGGAAATCTGCGCTTGACAGAAAAGACCGATACATTTACACATCGAACACAGTCGCGCAGGAAGATAGAACGCAGTTCCTCCGATGGCGGCAGTCGGAGCGAATCCGGCGGCGGAGGCTCTGGCCGAAGCGGAAAGTTCTGAAAGGAGGCGAAAATGAATCAGAAAGCGGGAAAACAGGTTTTTGCTGTCATGTTAACCTTGCTATTGACGCTGTGGCTTTGCGCCTGCGCACAAAAACAGCCGGAGAATTCTGTCGAAGCGACAAATCATCCCACCATCGATCTGCCTGTGAAAACAGAGGAGCAAAAAGATCAAAAAATTACGGAATCGCTGGAATCGGCAGTGCTGACCCAGAGAGGTGAAGAGTCCTTAACGCTGCTGCGTGAAAAAATCAGTGGTGATTCGGTGATGTTTGGTGTGGCATATCTCGGATATGTCGGTGGTTTGTTTGACGAAGGCTTTGAACAGGGATTTCCGGCATGGCTGCAGGAGAACGATCAGGCGATGCTGGACGAATACCCCTTCATCGAGGAACTTGATGAGGAACACATTATCGGTAATGCAGGCCACCTGTACTGCATCGTTCCGGTGGATGAAAACGCGACGATTGCGGTTAACCGTGTAAAATGGAACGAAAGCACGCAGACCTATGAGAACACAGACGTTCTCTACCGGTCAGAGATTGGCACTCCGATATTGGTCTTTGCAAATCTGGACGGCATAGCATGGGATGTTGACACAGAGGTGCAGATTACCGATAACAGTGGACGCAGCTGTACATGGCATCCATCCTTCGATGAAGAGCTCCACGACTACCTTGTGCCCTGTATAATAGATGGGGAATGCCGTTCCTGGGACTTCACCGAATCCCGGTATGGCGATGGGGGAGACCTAGGCGTTTGGCTTGCAGATGGCTGGCTCGGGCCGACCGAGTTCGGCCTTGCAGGAAGCGACGACTGGGGCCTGACATGGTGCGCCTCCTGCACAGCATGGAACACCGACCGGTGGGCAAGGTTCCTGCTTACCTTTTATCCGGGGGATGAAACAGGCGGTGCAGTTGATCTGGACTGGCAGTACGACGGGGAGGAAGAATTTGAAGAGCAGTGGAGCGGTTTCTGGACGATAGAAACTGAGTCGGATATGCCCAGCCGTGTAACAATCAGTCTTTCCCGTGTGGGCGGTAAGAGCTATGGCGCTTCAGATGGTCCGATGTACATCAGCGAGACCTATCCTGTAATGATTGACCCATCCGGTGAAAATCTGTTGATTGCGGAAGGAGAAAATGGAGTCTGCCTGCCGTTCATGGACAGCAGCTTCGCAATTGTTCTGACGCTGGCCATGGGATAGAAAGCAGACAAAGCGAAATCCTCATTTGTTATGAACCGAATCTGTCAATATTATGCGGCCGTGATACGACAAAAGTGCAGCTCCGATCTTACACAGGTTCAAACTGTGTTAAGCTCGGAGCTGCACTTTTCATAGGTGTCCTGCAACAGACGATCCGCCCGTTCCCGTGCCAGCACATCCTGCAGTGCTTTGCTCTTGCTGAGCGCCTCCTCGGCCCGCTGCATGGCGTTGTCGATCTGGGGCATGTACTGGGACATCTGGGCGGAAATGTTGCGGGCCCGGCCAGAAGACTTGTCTTCGATGGAATCGTACTCCCGCTGCAGCTCGTCCATCTTGTTTTGCCAGTTCTGATACTGGGATCTGCGGCGTTCCCACCGGAAATATGCTTCCCGTTCTGCCTGCGTTGTGAGGGTGGAAGTGTCCAGATCCGACAGAATTTCGTCGTCGGTGGCGGAGTAGACGCGCTGGGAGAGTTGCGGCGCAGAAAAATTTTGTTGCTCAGAAGTATTGACAGCGTCGGAATCTATGTTATCATTGGTATCAAAAGAAGTCTTCTGCATACCAATTAGAGCGCCGGGACTTGCAGACAGTGCGTCAGCATTGTCTAGGGGGGAGTACAGCTGACTCCGATCACTACCGTGATCTACCCCTCCGGAAGAGCCGTTACGGTATGGAGGATTTCTTTTTTCTATATCTCCGATGCTGTATATGGTTTCGTTGTTTCCGTTTACACCAGCAGAAATATGAATCCTATAAAATTGGCCATCAGCATCCATGAAGAATGACGTATAGTACGTAAAACCATCTTCGCCGATATCATTCTCATGGGCGCCATTCATATCCGGATCATAACCAATGAAAATTCCAACCAGCGCCAGCTCGTCAATATGAGACGCAGCCCGGGCCTTTACGCCATAATCGTCTGCTGACATCAGCGGGCGATCTTTTGTTTTCCTGGATTGTATGTGGGGATCACTCAGCTTATAGGCAGAACGCGCGGTGAGTCGCAGGAACTGTCCATCCGTAGTGGGAATAATAATATCTTCGCCGCCGCGAATGGTGTCGTTGATATACTGTTCAACCTGTTTTTCCATTTGCTGAACATCGTTTCCCTCCAGTTGCAGGCGATCGAACTGGACATACCGCAGCACATTTCCGTTTTCATCGATTGCTTCACGAATAGAGAACTTCGCACCCTCAACAGCATTGACAGCCTGCAGGCGGCTCTGCTCGTCTCCGGCGACGTAGGTTTTCACCGGCATGCCGGTGGCTTGAATCTGCTGCAGCAACGCTTCATCGATGTTATCCGGCACCACGACGGCCAGCACCTCGTCGAAATTGACCACGCGCTCCGGTTTGGCCTCGAAATAGCCGGTGGGCATCTCTGCCGCGGAATGGTAAAGCGCTTGGATCCGCTTGGCCGTGTCCTTGTCGATGGTGTAGCCTTCCTTGGAGAAGGCCCGGACAATGGCGGCCGATGTCTGCTTGCCGGTGGCTGCATCGATCAGAATGCTGCCGATGATGTCCTCTTCTTCGTAGCTGTTGTCCGCATGCGGCTTGTTCTGCTTGCGTACCTGCTGAATCACTGAGCTGATATCTTCATCCAGATCCGACAGCAGGTCGTCGTATTCCTGCGCATCGATCTGTTGCAGGCGGCCGGAATCGGAACGAATGGAATCAAGGTCGGAATACTCCGGCGTTGCCGTGCTCATCATGGCCTTAGAATCGTGGCCCCACACGCCCTCGCCCCGCTGGCGCTGGTTCTGCGTCATGGCGCGAACGATGTTTTCTGCCGTGTAGGCATAGTGCAGGGAGGCAAAACTGCGGCGATTGCCGCTGGCCGTAAAGCGATCCTTGCCGTTGTAAATCCCCGGTTCACCCAGAAGGCCGTCCAGCTGGCCCAGCAGCCATTGCTTCACCTTGGCGCGATCTGTCTTTGCCTGTAGCGCATCATGCGTTGCCGTGCGATCAATCTCGCCCTTGGTCTGGCCGCCGTCCTCATACATGGCCCAGGCATTGCGGATCAGGTCTTCCAGCTGGAAAACAGAGAGATTGCTCATGCTGTGGGCAATTCTTGCTTCCCGCTTCTCGCTGATTTCCTCGGCCGTCCATTTCTTCGCGACTGCCATCTTCCGGAGCAATGGTTCGCCCAGCTTTTTATAATAGTCATGAAGAATATTGTTCAGCGTTTCCCGATGCTCGCCCAAAGCGGTTTCAATGCTTTCGCCCTGCTCCAATTGCGCTTGAATCCCGGCCAGCTCCTGAACGCCGATCCGGTCAATAACAGAATTCAACACGTCGTTGCCGAACTTCCGGTTCCACACCTTGGCCATTTTTGTGGGTTCCAGTGTTTCGCCCTGATCTGCCAGATAGGCGGCCCGCACGGTATCGTTGTCCGCCAGACGGTCTGCCATTGTCTCTGCGCTCATGTTGGAGCTTTCGTCTATGCCAGCGGCACGTAGTACACTGGTATTGCCGAAAATGCCTCCGGCAACCTTTTTGGCCTGCTGATCCAGCATCTGTTCTACCTGCTGTGCCTTCTTGGAATTCACCGGATATTCCACGTTTGGCGCCGTTGGTGTCCAGGCATCGCCGCCGTACACATGGTTCCGGGAATCCACCTCCGGATCAATAGAGCCGCTGGACAGCACGATGGAGATGGGCCCGTATTTGCTGTGGCCGGCATCGGCCTTGACGACAGCAATGCTGGGCATGGGGAAACCACCCAAACGAATGGTGTCCAGCAGGTTTTGCTCCGTCAGATTATGCAGTGCCAGCAGGTTGCCCACCTGCTCCACCGATTCCCGCATAGAGAATACGGTTTGGCGCGGAGGAACCTTTAGATGTTCTGGAATTTCATCGTTGACACCCACGATACGTTGGAGTATCTTATTGATAGAAGGGATATCACCGCCAGAGTCAACGTCTCCGGAGAGGAGCGCCGCCTGGTTGAACGGTGATGTCTCCTTTTTTATTGCCAAGACTTCGTGAATATAGAATTTATTCTCGGAATTAGTGCGTTTCAGTAGCACTCCAGCCATATATTCTGTTCCATCAATTTCTATTGGAGCTGCAACCACCGCAGTATCATATCCGCGACCCTTCGAGTTTATCTGATAATCAACGACCCGTCCCTGCTGTAAAATATCCGAAGCTTTAAGCGATCCCTCATATCCTTTTAGCGAACACACTGTGCGCATGCTTGCAACTGCTGTAATCCCCGCGTCCAGTTTATCCGGCTCAATTCTACCCTCACGATACGTATACTCAGCATCCTTTTGATCTGAGCTCGAATTTTGCTGATTCAATTTTCCAGCAGTGCCTTGTCCCACAGATCCGCCAATATATGCAAAAATATATGCCCACGCTGACGGATCTTGCACCGTAAACGTAGGCGTACTCATAAATGGTTGTGGGAATACTTTAATGATTGTATGTAAGCAGATTACATACAGGCGCGACACATGGCTTGAAATTACAAGGGTTTTGGGCAAACACAGCAGGCATTTTGTCAGATTTTACTGTAACTTCCAGGGCAGAAGATGGGTTAAGAAGCAAAGGCTGGCTGGATTTGTTCAGTGGGCAGACCAAGCCGCCGAGCTCTGTCATGTTCATAGGTAACGCGGGTAACTTCTTCAATGAAAGCTTTTTCCTGCTCGCTGGCACTTGGCCAGCTGATATGGTACTTTCGGCAAAGCTTGAAAAAGAGCGCATAATAAATGTCTGCTTCAGCATCCTTTCGGCAGTACCACTCAGCGTCAGAGACAGGTCTATTCTTCGTATCAATCATGGGGATTGCACTCCTTTCATCTCAAATAACTGCAAAAGATTTCTTTTGCGGCATCGTCTGCGATCATCAGTCTTGGTGCACTAGATCTAAACTGCGGGAGCATAACCGCGCCAAAATCCTTGATGTAGTGTTCAGCCAGTTCTGGTGTTTTGGCTTCTAAGACCACATCACCGGCAAATCCACAGTCTACCGACAGCTTGATGCCATAGGCGATAAGCAGACGTCCAATGCCGGTATACTTCCGTTCGCTGCGCGTCGTCATCGTCGGATTGCTTTCAGGCTGCGCTTCCATGCAGAATACTGTGCGTCCTGCTGTTCCAACAAAATGCGTTGTGCGGCCTCATCGTCTCCGGATACCTCGCTCAACCGATCTGCAATTTCGGTGTTGACATTCTCAGAATTTCTTGTATCATGTTCACATGCAGAGGGATCCTTCGCTTTGCCGCTGGTATGCAGCGGTGCGACTCCACTTTGGAGTTTTTTGCGCGGTGTCCTTCTGCTTTTTTATTGAGATAATATCACAGAGATATAAATTTCCGTCTGTACCATGCAAAACGATCATTCTTGCACTATACGCTTTTACGCCAACAATGCTCCCGTCCGACACAAATTCAGAAGGCGTAAAAACATCGTATTATTATTGCGGGAATCGCTACCGCAGTAAATCCAAGAGCTGTGGGTGCTTTACCAACAATATGTAAAAATGTACGCCTATGTCTACGGGATGCGTACCGTAAACATAGGCGTACTCATAAATGGTTGCGGGGACAGGATTTGAACCTGCGACCTCCGGGTTATGAGCCCGACGAGCTACCGAGCTGCTCTACCCCGCGATATTGACTTGACACTCAAATCGGTTCTCCTGAGTGCTAAAATAGAATACCACATACATCACTGTATGTCAACACCTATTTTCAAAAAAATAAAATTTTTGAAAATAGGTGAAATATTTTGGGGTGCTGATTTTTAAATCGATATATATTAATCTGATGGTAGAATGTCGAAAAATATTTATTGACATAATCCAACAACTTAGATATTAGATATACTTAATTTAGAAGGATTGGTTACACTAAGCGGTTTTTCCGTGAGAGTGGGCGCATTGAGCGCAGCCGGTTCTTTTTTTGTGCTCATTATATGGAAACGTCAATTGACAGAACGAGAGCTACTGCATTCCTGAAAAATGGATTTTGAAATAAATATTGCTCAACCCAGTGCAACATCCAAGACCATCATCATGCTGAAGCCGAGGGCAAAAAATAGCGTGCCGAGATTGGAGTGTCGCCCCTGGGACATTTCCGGTATCAGATCCTCTACAACGACATAGAGCATAGCGCCCGCCGCAAAACTCAGGAGATACGGCAGAGCGGGGATGATGCGATGGGCAGCGAGTATGGTGAGTGCCGCGCCAACTGGCTCCACAATGCCGGAAAGCACCCCGCCGAGGAAGGCTCGTCCTTTACCCTCTCCCTCTGCTCGAAGCGGCATTGAAATGATCGCACCTTCCGGGAAGTTCTGAATGGCGATGCCGAGGGACAGAGCCATTGCGCTTGTCGTCGTGATCTGGGTGCTCTCGGAGAGAAGACCCGCATAGATCACGCCAACGGCCATGCCCTCCGGAATGTTGTGCAGTGTGACTGCCAGCACCATCATCGCTGTACGGCTCAAATTGCTGCGGGGCCCCTCTGTCTGCTCACTGCCAATGTGGAGATGGGGGATTAGGTGGTCGAGGGCGAGCAGGAACAGTATGCCAAGCCAGAATCCAACAAATGCTGGAGAAAAGGCCAGCTTTCCAAGCTGCGCTGATTGCTCGATGGCCGGAATCAACAGACTCCAGATGGAGGCGGCTACCATCACGCCTGCGGCGAAGCCCGCAAGCGCACGCTGCACCAGGTCGCTGAGCGAGCGCTTCATAAAGAACACGCAGGCCGCACCGGCTGCCGTTCCGAGAAAGGGGATCATGATCCCGCAAAAGATATTCATTGTCATCGTTTCCTTATTGATTCCGTCGAGATCCCGTCTGGTTGCGGAGTTCGGGATGTTTTTTATATTTCGCCTCTCGGATTTTCTTCACATTGGCGTTCATGAAATGCCGGCCGAGATTTTTATAGACAAAGGCTTTTAAGCGCGACATTTCCTGACCGTGCTCTTCCAGCAGTTCATCTGGACTGGCGTAAATGCCGAAGTCCTGATTGATGCCTTCGCTCTGGATATAAGTGTTGTTGCGGTCAAAATCGATCACGGGATGTTGAAAATCTCGTACCGCCACGCCGTAGCCACAGAACGAGCCGACGCAGTCAGGGTTTGCGGCCTGAAGGTTTTTCAGATAGGGCTTGTCGAGAATAAAGGCCTCTAACTCGTACCAAATGCCGTCCAGATAGACCTCTACCCAGCTGTGAAACACATTTTTTGGTGCGAGGGCATAAACAAGCCCCGTCATTGCGCCCTTTTGCAGTTTTTTGTCAATGGTAAAGCCGTGGATGCGGCAGGGGATACCACAGCCCCGCAGCAGCGCCATGAATAGCGTCCCCTTTGTGTTGCATTGACCATAGCCATCGGCAAGCACCTTGGATGCAGAGATGCCGTCGTCAGTGTTGTAACCGAACAGTATCTCGTCCCGAACATAGTTGTAGATCGCTCGAATGCGTTCGAATTCACTCAAAGTGCACCAGTTGCGCTGCTGAATCAAAGCTTGTATCGCCGAATCGGAAAAGTTCAGCATTGGTGTTTCCATTCGATATTTGTCCATTGATCGAATTCCTCTTATAGTATCGTAACAATCCATGCGCTCAGAGCAGCGACGATGGCAAACAGGGGGATGCTGCGCAGGAACGAGCCGATGTGCTTTGTTGGGTCTTGGTAGATTGCCTTGTCCGGCAGGAAGGAAAAACGGATGCGCTTTGTGTTGCGCCACCAGAGCAGGTCGATAACCAGAAGGTCAAATAGCCCCAGCCCCTCGCCGAGGATGAGAAAATAGCAGAACGCCGAAAGAAAGCCGTCAAAGGCAAGAATGTTTTTAAGCGCCAGACCGAGAGCGGAGAAAACCACGGTGAACAGGATAAGGTTGCCCAGTAAAATCGAGAGTATGGACTTCTCTTTCGGAGCGTTGGCAAGCCGTTCACACACGATGCTCTGTACCGCGCGGGGGTACGAGCGCAGTCCCGCAAGGTTTTTCTTGTCCGTTCCCGTGCCCAGAATGCATAGCCCCCAGTACAAAAACCAGAAGGTGGGTATAGTAAGCCATTTCATTGTTATTTTGCCTCCTTATTTTCTGCCCACGAGCAATCGTGCAGGGGATAGCACTGTTATTGCGATTAGCAGAAATAATATCTTTTTAGGGATTCAATTTAAGTCAGGTACCGTTCACATTCCGTCTCCAGTGCCTGCAAACAGGATAAGGCGCTATTTTCGGCAAAGAATTTCTTCACATCATAGTTATAGTTAGCTATAACTAACCACCGTGCAAAACATAACCGTTAATTTATAGATAATTCCTTCTCCATCAATCTGGATATGAATGTCTAGCGCTGTGATTTTAAATCCGTACGATCCAGTTGATTTGATCCTATTATATCATGCTTTTAGTTTTGCGCAAGGTGGAATAGAAATATGAAAAATGTTATTTTCCGCACATAAAAATATAAAGCAGGAGTAACTCATATAAAAGTTCTCCTGCCTTACTTGTTTCGATTATCTTACAGATATTTCAACCCTGCAAATACGATCCCGTTCCTCCGCTGTCATATACCAGTCCACTGCACCGATATTATCAGCTGCCTGTTTCACATTTCTTATTCCAGGAATAGGGAATACTTGGATTTCCGGCGTTGTACACAACCAGTTGATTGCAACCTGTGCAATACTTTTTTTATGAATGTCTCCTATCTTTTCCATTTCTGTAAGAATTGGTTCCATACGTTTGATATCACACTCACGAGGCTTTGAAAACAATCTCTTGAGAAATGAAATCTGGTCATCTCTCTCTTTTGTCAGATTAAGATGTCCAAAATAAGAAGTCAAGAAGTATTTAAGTGGAACTTTTTTACTCCGATATTTTCCCGTTAATGTTCCCTCAGCCAGCGGAGCATATGGAATCAATGTAACATTGTGCTTTTTGCAGACATCAAACACACCGTTGGTTTCAGGATAACGACGGACAACATTATAACCGACCATTGCAGCAGAAAGTGATAATCCATATTTCTCCAAAGCATTCGCCGACTCATCAATCTGTGCAGCGGAAAAATTGCATACTCCTATCTTTTTCACTTTTCCCTTCTGTACGGCCTGTGCCATAACGTCCATATAATCTGCAATGCTATGGGACTTTGGCGGTGTATGCATCAGATATAACTCTAGAGATGGAATCCCCAGACGCATTAGTGATCCTTCCAAAGCCTCCCATATCGCCTCAGGTGAATTTGTTGGCACATTTTTTCGTTTGGGAGCCATGGGGTTCATGGAAGATGGAGGTGCGAATTTTGAAGAAATCCGCACCGGACGACCATCTCTTTTTATAAATTCTCCTAATAAAGTTTCTACTTTTCCGTTCCCATAGACTTCCGCAGTGTCAAAAAAATCATAGCCTTTGTCTATGCAATACTTGTATGTGCGAAACAATTCTTCTTTCTCAGCATTGGACTTAGGTACCCATAACATAGTTCCTATTCCCAATAATGGGAAGTCATTTTGAAAATTCTTATTTATTTCCATCTTTCGTTACTCCTATAACCATAGTTGCATATACAGAGCCCTGGATCACATATATTGGTATCCATGGCACTGTTATAGAATGGAATGTATGTAATACGAATGACGAGCATGAAGTCCACTACACCGTTACGCTTATTCAAGAGAAATTCTGATAATTTCTCATTGCATTTGATGCTTCGGATACTTCATATTGACATTTTTTATTCTTGATTTAAAATTATACCAACATATGTTGTTTTATCAACCATCAGTTGCGTTTGCATTGGATGCAAATTCAACATATCTTTTTTAAGTGTTGGAAATTTTATATATAAAGAAAGAAGATCTACATGAAAAAAGAAAACAGAAGAACCCAGATGACGAAAAAAATATTGAAAGACAGTCTTTTAGAATTATTAGAGCAACAGGATATCCGAAAAATATCTATTCGTTCCTTATGTGAGCTGGCAGATCTTAATCGCTCTACATTTTACAAATACTATGACTCACAATATGATCTTTTAAAAGATATGGAAAATGATCTGCTGAATCAGATGGAAATGGTTGTTTCAAAAGATTCAAATCTTTCTGTCAACGACAATCATTTAGAAGGCGTTTTACAATTTATGCAGGATAATTTGAAACTCAGCAAAATGCTGATTAACTCCAATGCCGATGTAAATTTCCAGAAACAGGTTCTTGGGCTTCCGTCTATCATGGAAAGACTGCAAGGCCTGAAAAACGAATATGGAGAACATGAATATTCCTATGCACAGACACTGATTCTTTATGGCGGATATCACATCGTAATGCAGTGGCTGGAAAATGGTTGTAAAGAATCCCCTCATGAGATGGCCGGTATTATCGAGCACCTTATCAAGAAAATAGTACCGGTTAGTGATTTTACGCAAAATGCTTAAATAAAATTTCCCTTATTTCCCTTGCGGATTCCTCACAAGGGCAAAAATAAGGGAAAATACATATCATTTTACTACCTAAGGGGCTAAAAGCCTGTAAAATAAGGAAAGCTCAGGAAATAACTCCACAAATTCCGATATATTCTATATAAGCATCCTCCGCAGTGGTATCCGCCAGATACTTCTACTGTAGTTCCGGAAATGAAATAACTTTAAACGTAAAAACAGTTATTCTGCATTTCTGTTGCACAAGATTACTCCTGTTAGTACATATATTTTTTAAAAACCTTCTTCATTTTGAGCATGACATCGATGATCCAGTCAAACTGTGCGTTCCATTCGCTCTTATTTTCGAGTGGTACGGTCTTTTTGATACCGATAAGACTTGCCTTGTGTTCCGGCCGTTCCCGCCAATCGAAGGTCAAACCGGCATCGGACTCGATGGCATTCTTATTATTGAAGAGGGCGTGGAACAGGTCTTTATCCTCGCTGATATACAGTTCTACATACAGTTCGTTCCTTTTTCGAATCTGTGAAACAGCAATGTGGCAGGCGGAGGAACCCACACTGAAATTCATCCAATGCTTCGTGGACGGCTTACGGCGATTGAAATTCTTTGCAAACGGTGCATTTTGAAAGGCATAATTCTGGAATGCTACCCAATAGTCATATCTCTGCTGCTGAGTTTCGTTTGCGGATTCGTTCTTCTTTATTTCCTTTGTCCAGTCGTTTGGCTTTTCAATGACCTCGAATTTCACGGCAGGGTCAGAGTTACCAATACGGTACAGTTTTATCTCGCAAAGGAAAAAACCGATTTTTTCATCCGTATGGTTGTTTAGCCATTCGATAGCGGCCTTGTGTTCCTCGCGCGCGTGTTTCACGACCCAAACAATCACATCTGCCGATTTACCAGAAGCATATGTTATCAGTTTGCCGAGATGGTCGTGGTTTGTATCCTCCAGCTGATTTTCTATGATGATTTTTCTGTCCGTCCCCGTTTCAGATGCAAAGATATCGACGTTAAAATCGCCCACAGAGGATTCTGTTTCATCCACGGTAATATCAAGCCCTATCGCATCGGCAAGGATGGAGATATTTTCGTCCTGTGAGAGCCACGGAGTGAAGTCCAACGCTTCATGTGGCCATACTGCCCGCAAGTCCTTTATTTCTTCCAATCGGTTTAAATTCACCATTGCATCATTTCTCCTCGAGATTTATATAGGCAGGCCGAATAGCATAACCAAGTTTTTTAGCATTTCTGCAAAAGACGAATTTATAATGGAATTGTCTTTCTTGAAGAGCTGATTCACATGAAATCCATAACACCTATAGTATAATTTACCATACCATACTTTGATTGTTTTTAATACATAAACATTATTGAAAATAAAAAAGGTGCCCAAGCTTCGCAGACTGGAGAACGAATGCCATGATGAAAAAATCGCTCTGTTGGATTCCTGTATCGGGAATCCAACAGAGCGATTCAGTTGTTTATTGATATCGGCACTTTTTGCTGGTGTGATATCCGGCATGGCACATGCCTTCCGCCAGCATAAGGGCGCAGTCTACACCATCCAACACCGGAACACCCAAAGATGCTGTCATCTCAGCGGCCAATTGGGATTGACCGGCGGCACTGAGGACAATGACCTCGGCGCGATCCTCGTTTACGGCATGAGCGGCAGCATTTCTCAGTTTGCCTGCCATATCAGCGCAGCAACACTCAACTCCGGGGGAGCGGAGGGAGGCAACATAAGAATCCAACCCATAGGAGCGGATATTTGCTTCCTTATTGGGAATTCCCCGTTCACCGGTGGAAACGACGGAGAACTTATGACCAAGCATGGTAGCAATTTTCATCGAGCTTTCGCCAATGCCGAGCACAGGATGAGAGCTGGCTTCCCGCATGACAGTGAGATTTGGATCACAGTGGCATGCAATAATGAAAGCATCTGCTTTTTCTTCCCATTCTTCCACCAGTGTCAGCATGCCCGGAAGCGCTTTTGCCGCATCCATGCAAGTGTCAATGTACTGCGGCGCATCAGGAGTTGAGAGAGTGACAACTTCAAAGCGATCCTGGGCAAAGGCTTTTGCAGCTTTGTCAATCTGTTCCGTCTGAGCAGGATCACTATTTGGATTGATAATAACGATGCGCATCTTATTGCTCCTTTGTAGACTTATACCAGTTTTCCGGGTACTTATCAAAAGCGGCATCATCCTGATAGAGCTGGCATGGATAGATTACATCGATATCCAAAATCTCCGTGACAAATACCTGCATTACACCAAATACCTTGGTGCCTTCTTCCAAATGACCGGCAATCGTACCGGTGTCCCAGCCGCCGCCGGCAACAATGTGAGCGGCAACAAAGGATTCTTCGCCGCCCTTTCCGTCGGGGCGGATGCCAATCATACCGCCCATGGCGGAGAGCATGGTGATGTTCTGGCGGGTAGCGGTAACTTCATAACTTTTATTGTTCAAATCCCGGGCGTCCGGAGCCCAGACGTCGTAACGGCAGGGCTCAAAGCCGCCCATAAACGCTGCGTGAATTTTGCCAAAACGAATCTGCTTTTCTTCGGCGAAGTGCTTAAGCGCTTTCACTGGATCTGCACCTGTAGTCAGCCGTACGATAAATTCCCGTCCGCGGGTAGCCTCTACGCAGTGAAAGTCGGTTTCATCGACTGCGGGCTTTTGCCAATCCTGCATTTCCATAATGTAATTCCTCCTCAAGTTATTTTAATTTATTTCAAGTTTTTAATTGCTTTTTCCATCCGTTCCAAACCGGTGAGCAACACGTTTTGGGGACAAGCCAGATCCCAACGTTCAAATCCGGCACCGCCGAGACCAAATTTATAGCCCTCTGTAAAAAAGCATCGTGCCTTTTTTGCCATAAAATCAGCTTGTTCCAATGGATCCATGCCTAAGAAACGAAAATCCAGCCACTGGAGATAAGTGCCTTCCAAGGGGATGATGCCTACTTCCGGCAAACGATCCGTCAGGAATTCCTCCATAACCTTTCGATTGTCGTCCAGAACAATAAGCAACTCATCTAACCAGTCTTCACAGGTCTGATATGCGATTTCCGGCATGGCATAGGATATTAAATCCCGACCGGACACACCGTTGGCTGCCAGGTAAGCTGCGCGTCGATCCGGATCCGCAAGAATGACAACAGCGCCCTTCATAGCGGCCATGTTGAAGGTCTTTGTGCAGGCGGTGCTGACAGCGCAGTTTTGAACGTACTCTGAGGCAAGGGAGGCCATAGAAGTGAAGGTATGTCCGGGCAGAATAAGATCCCAATGAATTTCATCGGAGATGATAAAAACATGGTGTTTCAGGCAGATTTTTGCAACCTGCTCTAGCTCTTCACGGTTCCATACTCGTCCAACAGGGTTGTGAGGGTTGCAGAAAATCAATACCTTGGCGTCGTCTCGCTTGCAGAGATCCTCCAGCTGATTGTAATCAATGGAATAATGATTGTCCTCCAGCGTTAACGGGCAAGCCAGTAATGTGCGCTGTGTTGCCTCCACGGAGGAAAGAAACGCGGGGTAAGCCGGTGTCAGGACAATAATGCCGTCCCCTGTGTTGGTATAGGCCTGAATCATTTGACGAAGAGCCGCAATTACATTATCTGCATCTACAAGCCATTCCCGAGAAATTTTCAGACCGTGTCGGTGCTCCATCCAGTTCAAAACGGTTTCATAATAGTGATCTGAGGGGAGTGTGTACCCGAAAATTGTTTGACCGATAAAGTCCTGCAGTCCCTGAATCAATTGGGATGGAGGCAGAAAATCCATGTCTGCCACAGAAAAGGGAACGATGTCGGAGGAAACAGTAGGATCAATGGCGCGCATATTGACAAATTTCTCAGCCCTGGTGCCGAATCGATCGGGCAACGTTGTGAAATCGTATTTCATACTTTTCTTCTCCTTAAACAGCGGTATCAACCACAACGTGTTCCAATGCGGTAGCAATTGCCTTCTCACTCAGTTCCTGACCAAGACCGGGAAGCTCTGGAATGGAGCATTTGCCGTTGACCGGCTGATAATCGTAAAGTCCCAGGGAACGATTTGCCTCACTGCGGTTGGTTACGTGATGTTCGTGAATTACAAAATTGGGCAATACACACTCCAGTTGAAGAGACGCGGCGATGGAAATAGGGCTTCCGCAAACATGAGTCTGGATGCCAACATCAAAGGCATGTGCCATGTCACAGACTTTTTTCGCCTCAGAGATACCGCCGCAGGTGCCAATGTCCGGCTGAGCCACTTGAATTGCATTGTGCTGAAAAAGATTCAGATAATTCCAACGGCCGAAGACTCGCTCGCCGCCAGCAATCGGGATAGGACTGTTTTCGTGAATCTGCTCACAGGTTTGGAGCAGGAAGGGAGTAGAGGGTTCTTCCATAAACATTACCCCATAGGGTTCTGCAATTTTTGCTAATTCTACGGCACTTACTGCATCCGTTCGGCCGTGGTTTTCTAACAGCAGATCAACATCCGGACCAATGGCATTGCGAACGGCTTGCAGACGAGACTCAATCATATGGCGGATGCGAAGGGGAATGGGGCCGCGCAAAAAGCCTAGGCGATTTCCGTTTTCGTCATAGGTGATAAAGTTGATTTTGACGGCATCAAAACCTTCGCTGACAGCTTTTGCAGCGTGCTCGGCCAAATCTTCCGGGCGAAAGCCTCGGTCAAAGACCATTCCTTCCGTGCCCCAACCAAATTGAAGTTGGCTGGCATAGGCACGAAGGTTGCTACGGATTTGGCCACCAAGCAATTTCCAAATTGGTGCATTCAATGCTTTGCCTCGAATGTCCCAAAGTGCAGTGTCAATTGCACTGATTGCGCTGAAGGCGATCACTCCGCCGCCCTGTCCCCAGAAGGAGTCGTGGAATAAGTGATCCCAAACAGCTTCGTTGGCCATTGGATCCATACCGATGCAAAGGGGAGCCAGTTCCCGGAGCATACCGACGGAACCGAGCGCACCGGCGTCGAAACCAACGGAAGCCTCTCCATAGCCATAAAGTCCTTCGTCAGTATTCACGCGGCAGACAATCGGCCGCCAACCGGGACGGCCGCCGTCCAGCAGAAAAATTTCTACATTTTTGATCTTCATGAGCTGATCCTCGCTTTTTATTTTGGAATATACGGACTTAGCCGGGGCGGTAGGGGACACCGCTCCGGCTGAGAAGATTATTGTTCTTGAGAATCTACAGCGGCAATCGCTGCGGCTTCTGCCAGCTCGGCATCGGCCAAAGCCTGTTCAGCGGCATTTGCCTGACGAATTCTGCTGAGGAATTGGCGGGTACGCTCCTGTTTCGGATGATCAAAAATCTCTTCCGGTGTGCCTTCCTCTGCAATCACACCGCCATCCATAAAGATAACGTGGTTGGCAACATCCTTTGCAAAGGACATCTCATGGGTGACAACGATCATAGTCATGCCGGACTTTGCCAGGTCCTTCATGACACTCAGAACTTCACCGATCAGTTCGGGATCCAGTGCGCTTGTCGGCTCGTCGAAAAGCACAACCTCCGGATTCAGTGCAACAGCACGGGCAATACCGACGCGCTGCTGCTGACCGCCGGAAAGCTGGCTGGGGTAATAGTTGTAACGTGCAGAGAGGCCAACCCGGTCCAGCGCCTCCATGGCCCGTTGTTTTGCTTCGGCCTTTGGTACGCCATGACCTAAAGTCAGGCCGAGCATTACATTTTCCAGAGCTGTTTTATTGTTAAACAGGCAGTAATTCTGAAATACAAATCCGGTGTTCTTTCGGATCTGTGCAATGGAACGGCGATTTACCGTTTTAAGGTCTACAGTTGTGTCGCCAATGGTGAGCAAACCTTCATCGGCCTGCTCCAGGAAGTTCAGGCAGCGCAAAAATGTAGTTTTACCGCTTCCGCTGGGGCCGAGGATAACGACCACATCGCCGGTTTGAACGGTAAGGCTTACACCACGCAAAATCTGATTTTCGCCAAAGGATTTCTTTATGTTTTCCACTCGTACCATAATGCAGTCTCCTTAACTCCGATTATATACATTCAGTCGCTTTTCCAGCAGGGCAAACAGCCGCTGCATGATAAAGCAGATCACCACATAGACAATTAATACGTCCACATAAGCTTCAACATAAGCATAAGCCGGGCCGGCCTGCGTTTTCGCAACGCCCATAATGTCCTGCACGCCCATGTAGAAAATAAGGGAGGTACCCTTAAAAAGACCTACTACATCGTTTGCGATGTTGGGGATAGCACTTACCAGTGCCTGCGGAATGATGATATGGATATATGCTTGAAAGGTGCTTAATCCGACGGAATGCGCCGCCTCCAACTGATTCGGATTGACGGCTGTCAGTGAGGATCGGAACACTTCGGACAGGGTAGCAGTGGTAAAACTGGAACAGATACCAACTGCATACATTTTAACATTACCGAGCAGAATATCATAGACTGGAATGTCCAGACCCATGTTCTGCACCAGATTGTTGACAAAATCGGGGAACGCGCTGTAAATGAGGAAGATCAGCACGATCAGAGGCGTGCCTCGGAAAAAGGACACCAGAATACCAAGGATCTGGCTCAGCACAGGGACGCGTTTGAAACGTGCCAAACCGACCAGAAAACCAAGGGGCAGGGAGATGAGCAGGGTAAAAAACAGAATGTAGAAGGAGACAGGCACACCCTGCGTCAGGATGAGCTTCATCGTGTTTTTCGCAAATTCAAAATCAAACACGGCTCGTCACCTTCTTTCTCAATTTCTTGGTCTTGTCCGAACGTTTATTGTCCGGGGCGATTCCCTGACGCCGCTTCAGTGCCACTTCAATCACGTCAAAGAGCTTTGCGAACAACATAGACATAACCCAGTAGACCAAAGCTACCGCTACATAAACTTCCATCGTGTGAACACCATAGCCGCGGGTGATGACCAAACGGGCATTGCCGACGAAGTCCACGATGCCTACGGAGAAGCCTACGGCAGTTTCCAACAGGTTGCTCAAAATCAGGTTGCCAAGGTTCGGTAGCGCAATGAGCAGTGCCTGCGGCATGGTCACATGGAGAAAAGCCTGTGCAGAGGAAAGACCGCAGCTATAAGCTGCCTCCAATTGCCCTTTGGGCACAGCGAGATAAGCGGAACGCATTGCCTCGGACATACGGGCAGAGCCGAAAATGGCAAGTGTGGCAATAATGTAAATTGCCTTGTTCCAACCGTTGATATCAATACCAAACGCATTCAAGAACAGCTTAGGTAAACCAAAATAAATGATAAACAGCAGCACAACAAAGGGCGTGCCGCGAATGATCTCAATATAGGTGCTGATAATGACCCGTACCACCCGGTTTTTCCGCATCCGGCACCAGGCGAATAACAGGCCGAACAGCAGGGAGAATACCAGTGAGATGGCCAGGATCAGCAGTGTCACTGGCAAATAAACCAACAGCTTTGGCAGCGTGCTGATAAAATATTGAAATGAAAACAACTGCATGATTCACTGTCCCCTTATTTTTAAGTTATAAAATGGGGCGGATGCTGATCCGCCCCATTTTGGAGGTAGCACCAATCGACTTAGTTTCTACCGAAGTGATTAGCCCTTATAATCGGCGTTGGGAGTAACGTCGGCGTATTCAAAGCCCTCAACATACTGGAACACGTTCTCGCCATAATACTTTTCGGAGATGGCAGCCATGGTGCCGTCTTCGAACAGCTGCTTCATAGCGCCGTCGACTGCATCGACCAGCTCCTGCTGATCCTTGGAGTAAAGAATCCAGGTGCCAAAGCCGCCGTCGTCATAGGGAACGAACTTGGTCTTGCCATCGGGATCGACCTCTTCATTTACGGAGGTGTAGTTGCTCATAAAGAACTGAGCACCGTCATAACGGCCCTGCATGATGTAACGGATGGAGGTGGAGATATCAATCTCTTCCACTGCCTCGTAGTTGATCTTCACGTCGTGAGTCTCATTGAAGGAAGAGAAGCTGGAGTCGGAGGAGTCGCCGGGGGAGACAGGAACCATGTTCAGACCGGCAGTTGCGAACTGAGTCAAAACTTCTTCCTTGGTACCGCCGGTGATGCTGGAATCAGCAGAAACAACCAGACCCTGGACGCCGCCGGAAACAGGATACTCGGGGAACAGATACTTCTCAGCGCGCTCGTCGTTGTACCATGCATTGAATACACCGACCTGATAAGTGCCGGTATCCATACCGGTCAAAATAACGTCCTGAGTCAGTGCCTCATATTCAAACTTATACTGAGGCAGCATCTCGTCTACCAGACACATAACTTCGTAGTTTTCACCGGCCAGCTCGCCGTTCTCATCCAGATAGCAGTTCGGCATGGAGTCGGTGGAAATGCCGATCTTAATGACCTTTGCATCTGCATCATCGGTGGAAGATGCAGCAGAGGAGGCGCTGCCGGCAGGAGTAGAAGTTCCGGAGGAGCTGCCACAAGCAGTGATGCTCAGTGCCATTGCACCAGCAAGAGTTAACGCCGCAATGTTCTTGTACAATCTCATTTGAATCTCTCCTTTGGATTTGGCGTCGACAGGGGGATGTCGGCTTGTTTATGGTGTACGGGAATATCAACCCGATAAACCTACTTAGTTGGTGTGTTTATTCAGATATTAACACATGCAGTCTGCTCTGTCAATGGCAGTCAGCTAAAAGCTTTATTGAATGTTAACTGAACTGTTATATAAAAAAACTTATAACATTGACAAACCAGAACCGGCATCATGCAATTTATCAAAAAATGAAATGCAACTTATGCCGGGATCAACCTTCAAATGAAAAAAGAAAAGAACGCAACCAACCTGCTAATAACAGATCGGAAAAACGCCCTTGCTTTTCACAAATGATTTGATTGATGTGCCTGTATTCTACGCCAGAAACTGCAGAGTTGTCAAGATAGTTTTGCGAAAAATATGCTTTTTTACAGTTTTAACAAGGCTCTTTTGAAATTTGAATCAAATCTCCTTGCAAAATTCATAAAAACGCCTGACCTGACACGACTTGATTTCATGTTGTACAAATAAAATAGGGGATTTTGAATTATTCCCGTGGAAAGGCTATTTGACTTTCTGAAATTTGGGTGCTAGACTACGGCTAATTTCTTTTGGCAGGGCGGTGAGGTTCCAATGCAGAAGTCGAGAACGCATTTTTTGCATACGCTTTGGTCCTATTTCTGTCCTGTGGTGTTCCTCGCTCTACCGATAGCCGGGCAGTCGCTGATCTCTTTCTTTGTCAATCTTTCCGATAACCTGATGATCGGGAAACTAGGCGATACGGCGGTATCCGGGGTTTATATGGGAACTCAAATCTTCACGCTTCTCCAATGGTTTGTTACAGGAATCACAACCTCTATGACCATTATTTGCGCGCAATACTGGGGAAAAAGAGATGTGGATGCAGTTCGTCGGGCAACCTCTCTTGCGCTAATGCTGGGGATCCCGGTAACCTTGCTGGTTACATTAGGAAGCGTCATTTTTCCAAAGCAACTGATCGGATTATTTACGTCCTTGCCGGATGTAATTGATGCAGGGGCTGTGTATCTGCGTATTCTGGCACAGTCTTTTCCACTGTTTTGCGTGTCACAAATTTTGGTGGCCGCATCCCGCAGCGTGGAACATGTCCGACCGGGGCTTTATGCATCTGCCGGCGCGCTGATCTTGAACGTTGGTCTGAATGCTTTGCTGATTTTTGGGTTACTGGGATTCCCGGCGCTTGGGATAGCCGGTGCAGCGATTGCAACATTAGCGGCTCGAGGCGCTGAACTTTGTATTTTAGTTTGGCTTTTATTTGTCCGAAAGAATCCCCTGAAGCTGTCGTTGGGCGGATTATTTCGTTTCGATCGTGCATTGCTGCGTACATTTGCCCGTTGCGGAACACCGGTAATGATGGGAGAGATTGTCTGGGGCTGCAATACAGTGATGCGCAGCTATTTTATGGGTCAGTTTTCAACCCAGGTGATTACTGCTTTCAGCATGATTAACCTGCTCAGCGAAACCGTTTTTGTCTGGATTCTGGCAATGGAAGCAGCAACGGGCATTTTAACGGGAAAACGAATCGGAGAGGGACAGCTGGATGAATTGCGTCCCTATGCCCACAATATGCAGGTCATTTTTTTGATTATCGGGGCTGCGGCCGTGGCAATCCTTTTTGCAGTGCGTCCGCTGTTCCTGTCACTTTACGACGTGAGCGATGCAGCAAAGGCGGCAGCCTGGGCGCTCTCCAGCGTGACGATTCCAATTGTTTTTTTCTCGGTCTATGAAGACATGACATTGTGTGGTATCGTGAAGTGTGGTGGAGAGACATCGTTTGTTTTAAAAACAGACAGCATTTTGATTTTTGGGATTATGCTGCCGGCGTGTTTCATCGCACTTAAGCTGGGAGCAAATGCCGCAGTCATTTGCTTTTTGCTTCAATTGGATCAAATCCTAAAATGCTTTGTGGCGGCAGTGAAAGTGAATCGTTTTCACTGGGCACATGACCTGACCACTGGCGATATAAAAGAAAAAATCAGCAGTAAGGGGTAATGTAAAATGGCAATTGAAAACAGCGTAGTTTTTCTCCCAGTTAGTGACATTGAGGCGACCACTCGTTTTTATCGTGACGTAGTCGGATTTCCGGTTGTGCAGGAGCAGTCTGGCGGTATTTGCCGTATTTTTGACACAGGATACGGTTATTGGGGCTTTTGCCAGTACCCGGACGGACGCCCGCTGCTGTCCGGCGATGTGGGTGTGTGCCTGTCTCTGAATTGCCATGATGAGGCAGATGTTGATCGCCAGTATCAGGCGATGCTGGAGCGGGGATGCAAAATCGCTTTGCCGCCTCAGCGGCAGGCGAATTTCCCGGTATATGCATTCTTTACCCGGGATCCGGATGATTACAAAGTGGAATTTCAGTTCATTCAGTTGCCGGAACAGCAGCTGATGGGCGGCCGGAGTGTCGATTGATGCGTGGCATGGGTTGCATTGATCTTCATTGTGACACGCTGACCGATTGGATCGATCGGGAGGAAGAGCTGGGACTTTATGATCTGCCGGACAAAATGCTGGATCTGAAGCGTTTGCATCAAGCCGGTGCGATGGCAGAGTGCTTTGCAGTTTTCTTTCCCCCGAAAGAAGAAAACAAGCGATTACTCACCGATGATGAAATTTTTTCGCGTTCCCATCGTATATTACATCAGGCGGCAGAGGAGCACAGTGATATTTTTGCTCTCGCCGGCAACGCTGCTGAAATTCGAAAGAATTTTGCAGAAGGAAAAGTTTCAGGATTGTTGACCATTGAAGATGCAAGAGCAGTGAACGGTCAGATGGAGCGATTGGAGTACTTCTATGACCATGGTGTGCGGTGCATGGCTTTGGTTTGGAATTTTGGAGAACTCAATCATTCGAACTGCTTTGGCGCACCCAATAGCCTTGCGACGCAAAATATCGGATTAACTCCATTTGGCTGTGAGGCAGTGGGCTATATGCAGGAGCTTGGCATGCTGGTTGACGTGTCCCACTTGTCGGATGGCGGGTTTTGGGATGTGGTGAAACATACGAAGAAGCCCTTTGTGGCATCCCATTCCAATTGCCGCACAGTGTGCTCTTTATTGCGTAACCTGAGCGATGAGATGATTCGGGCATTGGCGGATCGGGGCGGTGTTTCCGGCGTAAACTTTTGTCCGGATTTAACCCGTCTTGGTGCAATGTACTGCACCGCAGAGGAACTTGCAGACCAGGTGCTCCACTTCGTTCAGGTGGGCGGTGAAGACTGCGTGGCATTGGGTACCGATTTTGATGGGATCGGCGGAACGGTAGAGGTAAACGATCCCACAAAAATGGAACTGCTTTTTGATGCGTTAAGGCGAAAGGGAATGACAACCCGTCAACTTGAAAAACTCGCGTGGGGTAATGCGCTGCGTGTTTTTGATGACACGCTAAAGTAAAAGTACAACAAAGACTTGGCAAAGACGCTGAATCTAAGGAAATCGCTTCCTTTGGTTCAGCGTCTTTTTATAACTATATCTTATATCTATTATATAAATATAACTATTTGATTATAGCATGTCAAAATGCTATGATTACATTAAATAAAACAAGGATACTACCGGGCAGATGGATTGCTCGCATGAGAGGATGGCAATAATCATGGATCTGATTGAAGAAAAGTTTAAGCGTTTGGGTGTGGACAATGCACCGGGACAGGAAATCAACGATAAAACTGGCGGGCTGCAGCTTCGCGGAGAACCGCTGGAGGGAGCGACAGTCGATTTTTCCCACGGTGATGTGGATGCGCATCCGCCCATTCCGGGAAGTTTGGAGTGCTTTGACAAGGGATTTGCAATCGGCGGTCACCGAGCTTACACGGAATATCGGGGCGATTTGAAGCTGCGTGAAGGTGTGGCTGCGCGCCTGAGTGCTTTTACAGGCTGCAAAATCGATCCGGCAAAGAATTTGATTTTTACACCCGGTACGCAGGGAGCACTGTTTTTGGCGATGGGTTCCTTAGTGGCGCGGGGAGACAAAGTGGCAATTGTTGAGCCGGATTACTTTGCAAATCGCAAATTAGTGGAGTTTTTTGAAGGCGAATTGGTTCCGGTTCGGATGAACTATGAAACTGCGGTCGGCTGCGCAGGTCTGGATTTGGAGGAGCTGGAAAAAACATTTCAGAGCGGTGTAAAACTCTTCCTGTTCTCCAACCCCAATAATCCTACGGGTGTTATTTACTCCCAGGAAGAGATTCGAACCATTGCGTCGCTGGCCGACAAATATGGAGCGACGTTACTGGTAGACGAGTTGTATTCCCGTCAGATTTTTGATGGTCGCACCTATACGCATCTGTGCGCACAGCCGGAGGCACCGGAAAATCTGATTACGATCATCGGCCCATCGAAAACAGAGTCCGTCAGCGGATTCCGCCTGGGCGTTGCATTTGGCAGTGAGCATATCATTCGGCGCATGGAAAAGCTTCAGGCAATTGTCTCTCTGCGTGCAGCGGGTTATTGCCAGTCTATTTATGATCTTTGGTTCAATGAACCGGAAGGCTGGCTGCAGCAGCGGGTGGCAGATCATCAGGCAATTCGGGATGATCTGCTGGGACTGCTGCGCAGTGTGCCCGGAGTAAAGGCGCGCACAACAGAGGGCGGCAGCTATCTGTTTACGGAGCTTCCGGAACTGGACGTTGATATACTCACTTTTGTGAAGCTGTGCCGTCAGTATGCACATGTCAGTGTTACGCCGGGCACAGAATTTGGCCCCCAATTTACACATCATTTCCGTATCAACTTCTCTCAGGATGCAGTCAAGGCACATGATGCCATTCAGCGCTTGCTGACGCTGATGGAGCGTTATCGTAAGTGAGGTGCAGTGCATGAAAGGTGAACAGAAGGTTACTCGCGTAGGACTGCTTGGCTTTGGTAAAATTGGACGGGCCTTAGCAGAGGAAGTGATGGCGGCGCCCAATGCCGAGTTGGCGTTTATTCAGGATCCCTTTGCAGAAGATATTGGACTGGCGCCCATGGTGCGGCAGAGTGATGAAAGCTGGTATGAGCAGGCAGACCTTATTTTGGAATGTGCGACAGCGGATGTTCTAAAGCAGGAAATCGAAACCATCCTTTCTCACTGCGATTTGATGATGTTCTCCGTTACTGCATTCAGTGATGCGGAATTTGAGAAAAAAGCGGTGGCACTGTGCGAGCAGTACGGAAGCCACATCTATCTGCCTCACGGTGCAATTCTTGGCCTGGACGGGATTTTTGACGGACGCAGTATTATCCATAGCGTTACAATCGAGACGACAAAAAATCCTGCCAGCTTAAGCCGTACCGACACGGAGCGGACGGTGCTGTACGATGGACCAACCAGAGATGCCTGCAAGCTGTTCCCCCGCAACGTTAATGTACATGCTGCTGTGGCATTGGCTGGCATTGGATTTGAGCGCACTGTCAGCCGAATTGTGGCAGATCCGGCAGTACATACCAATACCCACATTATTACCGTTGAGGGGGAAGGGATCCGATTCCAACTGGATATCAGCAGCTTTGCTTCCGGTGGTGTGACAGGAGCGTATACTCCCATATCTGCGCGGGGAAGTCTGCGCCGGTTACTGGGAGGTACGGGAGCCTATTCCTTCGTGTGATAAAAGAATGGAAGGCAGGTGATTACCTGCCTTCCATGAATTGCGTTTTAGGATTTCTGATCCGAAGGAAGCGACCAGTGCTTTGGATCGTAAACTTGCTGAGCAATGGAAATGAATCGTTCCATCACCTTTGTCTTTACGCCCTTGCGATGCCAGGCGATGAACACCTCACGCCATGCGATGGGATCGGCTACCACATAATAAACCAGCGCCTGCCGATCCATGGGGGTCATCCGAACCAGGGTATCGGTAACAAAGCAGCAGCCAAGCCCCTGGGCGGCCATATTGGCAGCGGTTGAAAGCTGATTGACATAGACCACGTTTCGCGGAGTGAATCCCGCGTGGTCACAGATGCTTGCGCTCCGCATATGCATATCATGCCCGCGCTTGAGCAGAACCAGTCGTTCCTGCTCAAAGGCACGGATATCAATCGCTTTGGCAGCAGAGGTGCGGTGCTTTTGATGAAGGATGTCCTCGTAAGTTAACATACAGTCCTCAAACTGCTGATTTAACGGGTTCGTTCTGGGTACTGCAAAGATGACACACTCATTAAACAGCGTTGCCTGATCAAACAGTTGCGTATCACAGGTTCCGCCGTCTAAAATAAGGTCAATGCCTGCCTGCACGCTGTCCGTGTAGAGTAAATTTGTGTCCGATTCTGTGATTTCAATATCCACACCGGGATACAGGTCAGAAAAGGCACGGATGATAGGAGGCAGCATGTAAGCAGAGAAAAAATTAGCGCCACCGATTACGAGGTGTCCGCGATCCAGGTTGCTCAGTTCACAAATTTGAGTGGATAGTTCGTTTTCGGCTGCCATGATCTTCTGAATGGCGTGAATATATAGCTCTCCGGCTTCGGTCAATCCGATGGGCAGACTGGAACGATCAAAAAGCTGCATTCCGATTTCCTGCTCTACCTTTTTGATGCATGCGCTGAGAGCAGGTTGAGAGATAAACAGGTTTTTGGCCGCGCGGGAAAAACTGCGTTCCCGATAAACTTCGTAAATGTAATGTAGTGTGTTTTGCATAGCGGCCTCGCTTTCGTGGCATTGCGGTGAAAATTACTTGAAATTTATAATCATTAGCGTTATATTATCAAAAAATTATATGCTCGGCAAGAGTATGTTACAAATTTTGCCGACTTATACCAAGGAAAGGAAACAGTGAATATGAAAGCACAGGATTTGACTACGCAGCAGCTAAAAGAAAAGCTGTCCCAACTGTGGGCTGCTTATGAGCCTTATCGCGCAATGGGACTGGACCTCAATGTAAGCCGTGGCCTGCCCTGCACAGAGCAGTTGGAGCTGAATATGGAAATGTTTCATATTCTGGATGAAAAAGATTGTATTTCCGAAGAAGGCGCGGATATCCGCAACTATGGCGTGATGTACGGATTGGCGGAGTGCCGCCGCCTGTTTGCGGATCTTCTGGAATTGCCGATGGACAATATCGTCATTGGCGGTAACTCCAGCTTCAATCTGATCTATGATGCTTTTTGCCGTATCTGGTGCTTTGGTACGCTGGGCCATGAGCCCTGGTGCCGCCAGAAAAATCTGAAGTTCCTTTGCCCTGTCCCCGGATATGATTGTCATTTCCGCATCACAGAGGCCTTTGGCTTTGAGATGATCAATGTTCCAATGCATGAAGACGGTCCGGATATGGACATGATTGAACAGCTGGTGGCGGACGATCCTACCATTAAGGGCATTTGGTGCGTGCCGCTGTATTCCAATCCCCAGGGCTATTGCTATAGTGACGAGGTGGTAACACGGCTGGCGAAAATGAAGACAGCCGCCCCGGATTTTCGTATTTTCTGGGACAATGCCTATGTAGTGCATCACGTTTACAAAGAGCATAAATTGAAGAATATCTATGCCGAGGCTGAGAAATACGGAAATACAGATCGTATTCTGTACTTTGCATCTACGGCAAAGATTACATTCCCCGGAGCTGCCGTGTCGGTGATTGCATCGGGTGATCAGTCCATCGCTGAAATCAAAGAGCAGCTTAAATTGCAGATTTTCAGCCATGACAAGATCAATCAAATGCGTCATGTAAAATATTTGCAGTCCCCGGAGCATATTAAGGAGCACATGTGGCAGGTAGCGGATATCATCCGTCCCCGGTTTGATTTGGTGGACGGCCTACTCCACGAGAAAATGGAGTTTGAAGATTTGCTGACCTGGTTCAAGCCCGACGGAGGCTATTTCATTACTGTGGATACCTATCCCGGCTGCGCGGCCAGAACATTGGAGCTTACGAAAGCGGTTGGTGTTATGATGGCGGATCCCGGTGCAACCTATCCCTATCATAAGGATCCAAACGATACAAACATTCGTCTTGCCCCCACAAAGCCGGCAATTGAAGAACTTGAACTGGCCATTCCGCTTTTCTGCCTTTGCGTTCAAATTTCCGGCATTGAGCAGATTCTTCGCGAACGGGGGGAACTTGCGTGAATATTATTGTAATTAACCCCAACAGCTCCGAGGCTATGACGGCAGATATCCGCAACGCCGCTGAGCGTTATGCTTCGGATCGCTTCCAGGTTACCGTTCTTCCGACTCCGGGAGCACCGGAATTTATTGACACATTTGAAGATCGTGCGTTGGCGGCTCCGGGCATGATGTCCATTGTGCGGGAATACGAAGAAAAAGCAGATGCCTTCATTGTAGCCTGCCACTGCGACCCGAATCTTCCGTTGCTGAGAGAGCTTTCTTCCAAACCGGTGCTCGGCATTGGCGAGGCGAGTTTTTACATGGCTGCTATGTTAGGCGATCAATTCTCCGTTATTTCCACGGGTGTTTATTCCAACCCCAACAAGGTGAATTTGATCCGTTCTTACGGTATGGACTCTCATTTTGCATCGATTCGCAACCCGGAAGGGGAAGGCAGTGAACTGGAACGTTACATCCGCGCAGGACGCAGATGTATGGAGGAAGATGGTGCTGAGGTTATCATTCTGGGCTGCGCGGGATTGTGCCAGCTGGCAGATGATATGGAAGAGGCATTGGGCGTTCCGGTGCTGGATGGCGTAGTTTGCGCCCTCAGCATGGCAGAAGGCATGGTTCGTGCCGGTGCGAAAACAAGTAAATTCCGTTATTACAGTGCAGGAAAGTGAGGCAGCTAGCATGGCAGACAATCAGAAATTTCTGTGCAATAAACTTTATGAATATCTTTTCTCCGAAGAGGTCGCTAAGCAGATGACTTTTTTGGACGATGATGAATTTCGTGATGCCAGTCGGGATTTTTCCGGTGTAGAGGGTGTGCTGGCGCAGCCGTACCTCATCACGAAGGATTTTCTCGATCGGGCACCGGATTTAAAATGGGTTCAGGTTACCGGCGCAGGCTACGATGCCGCAGATGTAGAAGAAATTCGCCGTCGGGAACTTGTGCTCACCAATAGCCGTGGCGTTATGAGTCGTTCCATTGCAGAAGATGTAATGTGCAAGATTCTGTTTTTCACCCGCAAGGTGCGGGAAGTGGAGCAGAATAAAAGGGATCACAAGTGGAATTCCTTTGGGCAGGATCAGTGGATGTGCCGTTGCTATACTGATGTTTATGGCAAAAAGCTTGGCATTGTTGGTTATGGCTCACTCGCCCACGAGATTGCAATTCGTGCAAAGGCATTTGGAATGGACATCTGTGCCTACGATATCAAAGAATATGATGAGCCTGAGCTGACAAAGTGCTATACCGACGCAGAAGGATTGGACACACTGCTGAGAGAAAGCGACTTCGTCCTGCTCACCATTCCGCTGTTTGACTCTACCCGCCACATGATCAATGATGAAGCATTTGATAAGATGAAATCTACCGCCATGCTCATCAATGTTTCCCGCGGACCTATCGTGGACGAACAGGCACTGGAGCGGGCACTGCGAATGGGTAAAATTGCATGGGCGGCCTGCGATGTGTTTGAACAGGAGCCGCTTCCGCAGGACAGTCTGCTGTGGGAATTGCCCAACATTTTCATTTCGTCCCACAAAGCAGGTATGGGTGATACATGGACCTACTTCATCGGTCAGTTGATGGAACGCAACATGGGCCATTATCTGGCGAAAGAACCGTTGGAGAATGTGATCAATTTGTCTGTGCATTAAATGAGCGGCAGATAGGACAAAGGAGCGGCATGTCATATGGATCGGAATGCGATTAAAGAGCATCTGTTGGAAATTGGCGGTGAAGGAAGAGGCGAGGACGGTGCAGTAAATCGTCTGCTGTTCACGCCTGCATATGACCGGGCAGCAGAAAAATTGATGACGTACATGGAGCAGAGCGGTTTAACCGCTTATCGGGACAGCGTAGGAAATATTCACGGCGTGCTCCCGGCCACGGGAAAAAGTGCAGGAACGCTTTATCTTGGCTCACATTTGGATACGGTTCGCGATGGCGGGCTTTACGATGGAGCGTTGGGCGTGATTGCCGGAGTGGAGTGTGCACGCGGGTTTGCCGAGGAACAGGACGAAAGATCCTTTTCCCTTCATGTTCTGGCAACCAACGGGGAAGAAGGGAACGATCTCGGTGGCACCTTTGGCAGTCGCTGCATGATGGGACTGGTTGATCCGGATCAACCAGGGTATCTTGATATCGCAAATGGTTTTGGTGTAAGCCGAGAAGATATTGTTGGTGCAAAGCTTGACACATCCGATGCTCTTGGCTATCTGGAACTGCATATTGAACAGGGAAAGACACTGGATGAAGCAGGCGAAGATTTGGGTGTGGTGACTGGAATTGTTGGCTTGCGCCGTTGGCAGATTTCCGTATTGGGGGAGGCCAACCACGCAGGAACCACGATGATGGAATTTCGCCATGACGCCATGGTGGCTGCCAGCAAATTGATTGTCTGCATTGATGAAACGGCACGGGAATATGGCCACGATTTGGTTGCCACGGTAGGAAAGCTGGAAGTGTTTCCAAATTCCGCTCCGGTCGTGCCCGGCAGAGTTGAAATGGTGTTGGAAGTGCGCAGTCGTGACGATTCCTGTATGTTAGATTTCTTTGCACGAATTCAGAGTGCCGCAAAAGAGATTTTAGGCGTTGAATTTCAATTTTCACCGATTGTGGCAAAAGCACCGGTACAATGCGATGTAGATTTGATAGAAGCATTCGCATCGGTTTGCTGCACTTCCGGGCTGCGCTGGAGAAAAATGACGAGCGGAGCCACCCACGATGGAAATGCTTTTGCGATGAAAATGCCGATAGGAATGCTCTTTGTGCCGAGTAAGGATGGAATCAGCCATAATAAGAAGGAATTCACTACATGGGAGCAAATTGAATCCGGAGTGGAGACATTATACCAGACAATACTCAAGCTGAATGGACAGCATACGGAAGGAGCATGATCATTATGCTGGATCTGTTATTGAAAAATGCAAAGACTTATCTGGACGGAAGCTTTACGCTTGCAAATGTTGGCGTGAAAGATGGAAAGATTGCCGTAGTTACAGAGCCATCGGAAGTGCCGGAAGCAAGGGAAGTGTTGGATCTGACCGGGCAGTATCTGATTCCCGGTACAATTGACACACATATGCATGTCCGTGATCCGGGCCACGTTGAACGGGGCAATTTCTATACGGAAACATTGGCTGCTGCTGCCGGTGGTGTTACCACCATTATGGAGCATCCAATCAGCGTTCCGCCACAGTATAATATTGAAATTTTGAACAACCGCATTGCCAGAGCAGAGGCGCAGTGTGTGGTGGACTACTGCTTTTATGGCGCCGCCAGTGCAAAACATGCGGAAGACATCCAGCGTCTGGCAGATGATGGCCGCATCGTGGCGTATAAAACCTTCCTGCATGCACCTCCCGAGGGACGGGAGCAGGAGTTTGAGGGGCTTACGATGGCGGATGATACCGAATTGATGATCGGTATGCAGGCACTGGCCAAAACCGGACTCATCTGTGCTTTCCATGCAGAAAACAACGATCTTACGACATACTACGCAAAGAAATTCCAGGAAGAGGGGCACACTGCCGGCAGAGATCACGCAAAAAGCCGCCCGCCCTTTACAGAGGTTCAGAGCGTAGAGCGGGTGATTCGCTTTGCTAAGGAAACGGGTGCACGGGTTGAAATTGCCCATGTTTCCACTCCTGAGGCAATGGAGCTGATCAAGCAGGCAAAGAAGGAAGGCTTGCCGATCTATCTGGAAACTTGCCCCCATTATCTGTTTTTGACAGAGGATGATCTGGAGCGTTGCGGTCCGTTTGCAAAGTGCAATCCGCCACTGCGAACCAAGGAACTGTCCGACGGGCTGTGGAAGTATATTAATGACGGCAGTGTGGACTATATTGGAAGTGACCATAGTCCGTTCCTTCTGGAAGAAAAGACCCGTGGCCTTGACAATATTTTTAAGGCAGTATCTGGTTTCCCGGGTGTTGATCTGCGGTTGCCGCTGATGCTGAATGCGGTGCAGGAAGGGAAATTAACGCTGGAGCGCTGTGTAGAACTGCTGTGTGTAAATCCGGCAAAGTGCTTCAACATCTTCCCGCAAAAGGGAGTAATTCGTCCCGGCGCAGATGCCGATTTCGTTTCCTTCGATTTAAACGGAGAAACGATCGTTGACAAGAATAAAAACTACTCTCATGCAAGAGATATTGCCGTCCCTTATGACGGAAAGCACCTGAAGTGCAAGCTTACCTACACGGTGTTGCGTGGCCGGGTTCTCATGCAGGATGGTGTTGTTGACGAATCCGCTAAGGCCTATGGACGTTTGGTGACGCCTTGCCATAACTGAGGAAAATAAAGCAGAATATGAAAATCGATGCAAAGCAAAGACCCAAGCATCATCATCTGATTGGGCAGCGAATTGTCAAATCTGCTGTAGCCATCGGCTTGTGCTTTCTTGTGTATGTTTTACGGGGCTGGCGGGGAATCCCGTTCTATACGGCATTGGCGGCATTGCAGTGTATGCAGGCTTACCGTGAAAACACGAAAAAGATTGCAAATCAGCGCATTTGCGGCACCTTTGTTGGAGCATTTCATGGGCTCTGGGTTATTCTGCTTCAGCGGGTTTTGCTTCAGCCCTATCATATCGTTTATCTGGGATACTGTACCGCTGTGGCAGTTGGTGTTGTGGCCAGCTTGTTTACATCCGTGCATTTGCTGCACAAGAAAAATGCAGCCTATTTTTCCTGCGTGGTTTTCCTGTCCGTTACCATGGTGCACATTGGCGACGAGAATCCCTATCTCTTTGTGTTGAACCGCGTTGTGGACACTTTGATTGGTGTGGCAATTGGTATGGGTGTTAATGCCTGCCATCTTCCGCGAAAAAAACGGAGGGATACACTGTTTGTCACGGCAATGGACGATGTATTGCTTTCCCGCAAGTCCACTATGTCGGATTACAGCCGAGTTGAATTAAATCGAATGCTGGATGAAGGGATTCCCCTTTCGATTATGACGATGCGCACGCCAGCTTCTTTTCTGGAAGCGGCAGGGGATATCCGAGTGAGTTGTCCTTTGATTTTAATGGATGGAGCTGTGCTCTATGATGCGCGCAATAATACCTTTCCTGCAAAGCGGGAACTTTGCTATGAAGATGCAAAGGCTGTTATGGACCGCCTGAAGGAACTGGGAATCGAAACCTTCCAGAATGTCATTGCAGGCAACTCTGTGCTGATCTATTACCAGAATATTGTCAGCGAGGGATCCCAACAGGTGTTTGAGCGCCTCCGCAAATCGCCCTATCGGAACTATCTGCACCGTGAGTTGCCGGTGGGGGAGTCAGTAGCCTATTTGATGGCCATGGATACAACGGAACGGATCGATGCCGCTTATGCAACCTTATGTGACGATGGGCTTCAGGAGAAGTACAAGCTGCGGTGTTATCCGTCGGACGATTTTCCCGGGTACAGTTACCTCAAAGTGTATCGCAAGGATGCAACAAAGCTGGGAATGTTGAACACCTTAATGGAGCTGACTGGTTTCCAGAAAGTTCGTACCTATGGCAGCGTACCCAATGCATATGATCGCTGTGTCAGCATTGCCACCGGCGACGAGGTAGTGCGGTTGCTGAAACGGGAGTTTGAACCTGTTATTTGGCATGCGGCGAATTAAAACATGATGGTTTCTTGCATTTTTGTAGGACGGATATTACAAAAAAGGGCTGAGCAGAGATGCTCGGCTCTTTTTGCACATGAAATAAAAAATGAATTAACTTGCAAAAAAAGAACAAAGAAAACACGAAGATATCTTTCGGGACGATAAAAATGAAAGCTTGCGATCGGTATAATTTATTTTTATATATTTTATACAAATATAAATTATTGACAATGTCTGCCCGACATGCTATGATTTTGACACAGCAAGCAAGGGAGCTTGCAGACGAGAAAATCGGTCTGCAAGCTCCCTTGTCTAGTTAATGGAGGTAATGAAAATGAAAAAGAAACTTGCGTTGATTTTAGCATTGGCGATGGCTTTTGTTCTGGCATCTTGCGGCAGCCAGAGCTCGACGGCCACAAGCAGCAGTGGCGAGGATACATCCGCTGCAGATGATAAGGTTTATGTTATTTCCTGCGATCAGGCATTTGCACCGTTTGCCATTCAGCAGGATGACGGCAGCTATAAGGGCATTGACGTAGAACTGCTGGATGCAATTGCAGAGGCAGGCGGTTTCCAGTATAAGTTGCAGCCGATGGACTTTTCCGGCATTATTCCCGCTCTGACTTCCGGCACCATTGACGGTGGCATGGCTTGCATGAATATTACAGAAGAGCGGAAGGAAAGCGTGGATTTCTCGGATCCTTACTATGAGTCCGGTGTGGCTCTGGTCTGCCGGGCAGACGATGACTCCATTCAGTCCAAAGATGACCTTTCCGGCAAGGTAGCTGCCTGCAAGGAAGGCTCTATTGGAATGATCTGGTGCCAGGACAACGCAGAACAGTATGGCTATGAAGTGACCACCTATCCGGATTCCGCTTCTATGATGATGGCAGTTACCAATGGTCAGGCTGATTTCCTGTTCGAGGATTATCCCACGATCAGCTATCAGATCAAGATTGGCGAACAGGCCGGTTTGCGCGTAGCAATTGACGCAGTAGACGAAGTGGGCGAGATTGCGTTTGCAGTCAAGAAGGACACCAACGCAGAGCTGCTGGAAAAGTTCAATGCCGGCCTGGCTGAAATTAAGGCAAACGGCACTTACGACAAAATCATTTCTGAGTACGAATAAATTTTATTCCTGAGGAGGAACAGCGACCATGGCGGAATACTTTGAACTGTTCGTAAAATACATCCCCCTTCTGCTGTTGGGAGTAAAGAATACAATCATTATTGCCGTCGGCGGCGTTGCACTGGGTACTTTGCTGGGAATCATCCTTTGCCTGATGTCTCTGAGTAAGGGACGTGTTCTGCGAAGAGTGGCGAATGTATACATTACAATTATTCGCGGAATTCCGTTGATGATTCTGGCGCTGTTCCTCTATTTCGGCATCATAAAAAACAGTATGCCTGTTTTGGCAGCGGCCATCTTGATTCTTGGCTTAAACTGTTCTGCATTCATTGCCGAGATTTTCCGCGGCGGCATTCAAGCTGTGGATGCCGGGCAGATGGAAGCGGCGCGCAGTCTGGGTATGAGCTATTTTCAGGCTATGCGGAAGATCATTTTGCCGCAGGCGTTCAAGATTATGGTTCCGTCCCTTATGAATCAGTTTATTGCCGCACTGAAGGACACTTCTATTTTGTCCGCCATCAGCGTGACGGAATTGACGATGTCAGCCAGAACCATTATTGCCCGCAACTACAAAGCGTTTGAGATTTATTCCTTTGCGCTGATTATCTATGTTGTTCTGATTACTGCGATGACGTTTGTTTCCAAGCGCATTGAGCAGAAACTGAGCTACGACAAACGGTAAGGGGAGGTGTGGATATGGCCAATATTGTTGAGGTAAGTCATCTAAAAAAACACTTTGGCGACTTGGAGGTTCTGAAAGACATTTCCTTTAACGTAGCAGACGGTGAAGTGATTTGCCTGATCGGCCCTTCCGGATCCGGCAAGTCCACCACGTTGCGCTGCCTGAATCGTCTGGAGGATAAGCAGGGAGGGACTATTCGAATTCTGGGCGAGGAAATTGACGAAGTAAAAAACCTGAATTCGTTTCGCCAGAATATCGGTATGGTGTTTCAGCACTTTAATTTGTTTCCTCATCTCACCGTTTTGGAAAACATGACGGTCGCACCGGTTATGTTAAAGGTGGCCAGCAAAGAAGAGGCAGTGAAACGCGCGGAAATGTATCTGGAGCGTGTTGGTCTTTTGGATAAGAAGGATGTCTATCCGGTGACTTTGTCCGGCGGACAAAAACAACGGGTAGCAATTGCTCGGGCACTGTGCATGCAGCCAAGAGTTATGCTGTTTGACGAGCCTACTTCTGCGCTTGATCCAGAAATGGTGGGCGAGGTGCTGGACGTTATGAAACAGCTGGCAAAAGAGGGCATGACCATGGTGGTTGTAACACATGAAATGGGATTTGCCCGAGATGTTGCGGATCGTATTCTGTTTATGGATGATGGCTACATTGTGGAGGAAGCTCCACCGGAGGAGCTTTTTAAGCATCCTAAGACGGAACGCTGCAGAAATTTTTTGGAAAGTGTGCTTTAAGCAAGGAGAAATTGCGTTATGAGCAAAAATTATGTCATTACGATTTCCAGAGAATTTGGCAGTCTGGGACGACCAATTGCCCGAAGAATGTCAGAAATACTTGGAATTATGTATTATGACAGAGACATTGTAGAAGAAGTATCCAAACAACTGGATCTGCCGGTTCCGACCGTTTCTGACGTGGAAGAACGGGCTCCCGGAAACTATCTTTTCATGCGTTTTCCGCTGGGTAATATGACATCCGATCTTCAAAATAAAGTATTTCGCGTCCAGCAGGACATTATTACGGATCTGGCGGAGCGGGAAAGCTGCATTATCGTTGGCCGGTGTGCAGATTACGTCCTGCGGGAAAAGGAAAATCTGATGCGGGTCTACATTTATACCAGTTATAAAAACAAGTATGATAACTGCATCGAAAATCTTTCCATGACACCCCGTGCGGCTAAAAAGATGATTCGTGATGTAGACCAGGCTCGTATTGCCTACCATATGCGCTACGCGGGATATATGCCGGACGAAAATAAGGATATTCTAATCGACTCTGCGTTTCTTGGTGTGGAAGGTACGGCGTGGTATCTTTGCCAGGCGGCAAAACGCCGGTTCGGAATCGAATGATGTTCGTTGGCTGAAAGACCATGCAGACGATGGTCCAACCTTTGTTTTGACGAAAAATAAAACTTGCTCTTTTTACGATGGATGCTTCCCTGAATTAGGGGAGGCATCCATTTCATTTCCGCCTCTGCTTTTCAGGCGCGAACAAGTATCTGCCGAGAAATTGATGCACAGAAGCACTTGATTGCTGTTGCGGAGAAGGCTGAATAACGTGTGCTCGGCTTTGAATTGCACGACCGATGACATTGTGGAGTTTGTTCCGAACGAAAAGGGAGTCCGTTTTATGGGACACTAATTGTTGTATCATAGATATACCATACGATCTTGTTGGATACCTTACTGAAATTGACACAGGGGTTATCGATGCCAATTATATGAACAGCCGCTTCGATAAGTACCTCAAATTGATTCGACAGGAAGGTTCCTCCGAGAAATCGATTGGGCAGGCAAAGGCAGAACTTCACAAGACTTTTGTTGCCTTCACACAAGAGGAACAGAAGTACGCAAATATCTTTTTGCACGACATTGAACGAGGCGATGTCATTGCCGAGGACGGGAAAACGCTTCGTGACTACATCACTGAGTATCAATTCAGAGCGAAAGATGACCCAATTCACCGTTTTGCGACAATCTTCGGTTTTGATAAGGATAAACTCAGAAATATGATGGGGCTTAACCTTAATGAAGCGACTGTCAATGAGTAATGAAAAATATAAGGAGGTATAATTATGGGTTTGTTTGATAGTTTTAAGAAGAATCAAAAGAGAGAATCGCCAGAGTCCATGCAAATAATGAGTGTGCAAAGCTTTTATACTGAGTGCATAAAATCTTTTCACGACGAGGCTATGGCAAATGGATTTGCGAATCGAGGGTTAATCTTTATCCCGGAGTTAATGCCTATGGGTGAAAAGGCAGTGTTGGCATATCTCCAAGATGCGTTCTTCACTATGGAGTTTGGTCGAAATCCCATGCAGTATTACTATGTAATTATGTCCTTGTCTTTACAAACCGGAATATGCTTTGGTGAAAAGTGGCATAAGGATTTTGCAGGACTTAAATCTGGATATGTGGACGAAATCATAGAAGTTGGTCCCGCGGACGACGCTAATGTGATTATGTCTGAGACGATTGGCATTTCCGGAAACCAAGAGCAGAATGCACTCTATCAGAAAATCTATGAAAAATGGATTAGATGTCATGAACCGTATTGGACTCTTGAAGATCCAAGACAGTATACTTTCAGAGCAATGGTAGCGGCTTATCAGCTTGGTATTTCGATGATACTCGAAAAGTACGGATTTTAATTATAATTATAAAGATGATGGTTACTATGACGACGATAGTGACGATGATGTGTCTGGCGTTAAGACTCTTCGCTTCCGTGGATCTAAGGTCCTTTATATGACTTTCGCTAAGTGAGCTACCAAGAATTTTTACTATATGGTGTAAGGAGGTACACTATGGCTAATATGCTTGAGAATTTCGGATTGGACTTCTTTTCCGAAGACGACAATTCCCTAATGGGATTCGTAGGATACATTACCCAGGAAGGAAAAGCCCTGACCGGGTACTATGGCACCCCATACCTGTTTAAGCCTATGGGTGATGTGGAATTTTGGGTGAAGACTGAAAAGGATCCTACCGGAAACCTTTGCGCGACCGGCTTTGATTCCCATTGCGGTAATCTGTGCGTGTGGGATCTGATTCATTCGGGAATTGACATTACGCCTAAAGATGTCTCCAAGCTGGAGCGAGTTGCCATGTTCAATAGAGCTGACACACATGGGGGCTGTTGCCTATAGAAGTTATCTCTGCAGACATTCTGCCGAGTTTGATGAAAGATGATAAGGTAACAATGCAGGTTGTCGCGCTGCCGCTGGAGATTAACTACTATGCTAACGAGGATGAGTACGCAAAAGCGCAACCTTCTGATGAGAACGGGAAAAAGTGGTTGATGGCAACTGGTTCTATGGCGGCAATATCGTTCCTCTACAATCATGATCCTGGCCGTTATGAGCAAGGAAAGGATTATGAGACTGACCGTTATGTTCAGTTCACCGCAATTGTAAAAAAGCTCTATCACGGCATTTTTGAAATGAATGGCGAGAAGCACAATGCGTTTATTCGTTGCTTCGTTGATACCGAATATGGAGAGTTGGAGTTCGATCATACTCTGGAGCAGGTTCCGGAGGAACTTCGTGATAACATCCGCGTAGGAGCTGTTATTAGTGGCACCTGTATCCTGTCTGGAGATGTTGCAATCAAAGAGTACGACGAAGGCATCGTAAGGGACTTCGAACACAACCTTAAATTGTTGAGATACACTATAAGCAAGGGAGATCCTGAGCGTCTTGCCAGTGTTTTGGCAGATAATGTCGTATATGAAACAGATACCTATGGCAAAAAGTATGTTGGCGCCAGAGAAATTATCGAAAGATTCATTTATGTCCACAATAACCGCGATAGTGAGTATACCACCTACTATGCGACTGTTGCGGCAACAGATGAAGATGATATGGAATATCCTGTTGGAACACGCTGTATTATTCTTGCAAATGGTGAGACTGAAGATGATTACGAATCCATTGCATTTATCGATGTCGATGATAATGGGATGATTTCCAGGATCAAGATTAGCAGGGATAGTAGATATCGTTTTAGAATCGACCGCCCGAAAAAGGTCCAGACTCCTCCTGATGATATCAAGGTTCCTGACAGTGTCTTTGAGCCCATTATCTTGCGAGCGAAATTCCACGGAATCATTGACCACGAAGTTGAGGAATCTTCCGTAACGGAGAATATTGTCGACTACGATTCTTTGGAACAGAACGCTCAAAGAATGCTGGACGCTCTTCTAGAAGGTCCTCAGCCGGATGATGAGAAAGCTTTTGCTAATATTTTTGGATATCTCTTCGCAAAAG
Organism: bacterium; assembly: GCA_963597355.1. Lineage (GTDB taxonomy): Bacteria > Bacillota > Clostridia > Oscillospirales > Oscillospiraceae > UMGS1766. The sequence continues at coordinate 145,150 of CAVBPR010000002.1, forward strand.
CAATTGAACAGACGGTAAACGAAGATAAGAACACAGGAGAGTATGATACTCGCCGGACAGCTTCCTTTAGACCTGGCGAAGCATTTGCAGGAGAAATTTCTTCCACTCTTTCCGCTGAAGAGCATGCCGCGCTGGAAAAAGCTATGAAGTTAGGGACACAGTTCTATAACGATTTTAAGGCGTATATCCAGATGATTGATGTCGATGAAGACCAATTTGTAGAATTGTTCAAACAGGCTGCTGTTGTTGTTCAAAGGCTGGGTCAGATGTACTCTGACCGGTACTATAAGAAATAATAAGAGGTGCTACTATTGCCGAAAATGCCTCCAGCAACCTTTTTAGCCTGCTGATCCAGCATCTGCTCCACCTGCTGTGCCTTCTTAGAATTCACCGGATATTCTACGCTTGGCGCCGTTGGTGTCCGGGCATCGCCGCCGTACACACGGTTCCGGGAATCGGTCTGCGGATCAATGGAACTGCTGGGCAGCGTGATAGCGATGGGCCTGTATTTGCTGCGACCGAAATCGGCCTTGACCACGGCAATGCTGGGAACGACCAATTCCTGCATTTATCGGAGACAATAGTGGATGCCCTTATCCGCATTCATGGATATGACAACATCAACTGGGAAGAATTTATAAAGCAGGCAGTCGATCTTCACCGCTTCGCCGCATGGCAAACAACACCAAAGACAGCCTGAAACACATGTAAAACGGCAGGAAATCTCTCTCCTGCCGTTTTACATGCAAAGTTTGTCCCTATCGAGTATAGTATATAATATATATTGCAGTCCAACAGATTTGCACTTGAATTTAATAAATTGAAATTTGACAGGATGGTAACCGTACTATATAATGTCATCTGTATATTTGGATCTTTTGCACCAGTTTGATCGAGAGGTATCCATACATGATTCGATTTAGTAACGTAAGAAAAACCTATCCCAACGGGACATCTGCGCTGAATGGACTGTCTTTTGAATTAAAAGATGGCGAGTTTGCCTTTCTCGTTGGCCCTTCCGGTGCAGGCAAAAGCACAATTTTGAGTTTGCTTACCGCGGAGGAACCGATTTCAGGCGGAAAGCTAATGGTGAACGGCTATAATTTGAACACCATTCGCCCCAATCAGGTGCCCTATCTTCGCCGCAGCCTTGGCATTGTATTTCAGGATTTTCGCCTTATTGCGAACAAGACTGTGTACGAAAATATGGCGTTCGCCATGCGTGTGATCGGTGCATCTCCCCGTGAGATGCGGCGGCGGATTCCCTATGTTTTGGAGCTAGTGGGACTTGAAGACAAGCAAAATAATTTGCCGGGGGAGCTTTCCGGCGGCGAGCAGCAACGTGTTGCAATCGCTCGTGCATTGGTCAATAATCCCAGCACGATTATTGCGGACGAACCAACCGGCAACCTGGATCCGGACCGTTCTATGGAGATTATGACCTTGCTGGAACGGATCAATGCATTGGGAACAACAATGCTTGTTGTTACCCATGAGAAGGATCTGGTGAATCATTTCCACAAACGAGTAATCCACATCGAAGAAGGTGTGGTCATAAGCGACGAGGAGGACGGTTTCTATATCCATGAAGAAGAGAAAAAAGAGCAATAATTTCGGATATTATGTCCGAGAAGGTCTTCGTGGTATCGCCAGCCACGGATTTATGTCCTTTGCAGCCATCACAATTATCGCGGCCTGCCTGTTGATTACCGGAAGCTTTTCTCTGGTGGCAGTCAACATTGAGTATAATCTCAGCAAGCTGATGGAGGAAAATGAATTTTTAGCCTATGTGGACGACAGTTTGACGGATGATCAGGCTATGGCGTTGCAAACAGAGCTTGAAAGCATCGACAATGTGGCGACAGTGACCTTTACCAGCCGTTATCAGGCATTAGAAAATTACAAGGCGGAAATGGGAACCGATGCTACACAGCTGGATAATTTGCCGGACACCGTACTTCGGCATCGTTACTCTATTCGCGTTCAGGATATCAATAATCTGACGGAAACGGTAAAAGCGGTTCAAGATGTGGCCGGCATTGCAAAGGTCAGCGTGGCTTTGGATGTAGCCAACGGCTTTGTTACGGTGCGCAATGTAGTTACGATCGTTACGATCGGCATGGTGGGCATTCTGTTGGTCATCTCCCTGTTTATCGTGTCGAATGCAATTAAACTTGCTACGCTGTCTCGAGAAGAAGAAATTGCAATTATGAAGATGTGTGGAGCAACAAATGGGTTTATTCGTCTTCCCTTTGTGTTTGAAGGAATTGTACTGGGTCTGGCCAGTGCCTTGGTTGGATTCCTTTGCCAGTGGGGCGTTTATACATTGCTGATCCGTGCAATTCAGTCAGCCAGCCGCATGCAGTTGGTTGCACTGGTCTCGTTCCGTACACTCGCGTTGCCCATGGGACTTGTGTTTGCCGGTGTTGGTTTGATTGTCGGTGTTTGCGGCAGTTTGATTACCATCCGCAAGTATTTGCAGGTGTAAGTTGGAAAACAGAGGAGGCGCGAGCATGAGCGGACATCAAAAAAAGAAAAGCGGCTGGGATCGCCGACGTAAAATGGTTGCCGCTGTCGCCGGTGGAATGGCACTGCTGCTGCTGGTTCCGATTGTATTGCAGATTTTCACCTACGCTATGGTGTAAGAGGGAGGCTGTTGAAAGTTGACCGTAAAATATCGCGCCGCCCGAAAGATCATCGCCATAATCGGTGCAGTGGCTTTTGCCGGTGCCGTGATGATAAATACGGGAGATTTTAATGCCTATGCGACTAATTCCAGTTCATTGGACAAGCTGAAGCAACAAGCGTCCAGCTTGTCCGACCAGGAATCGGAACTTCGCAGTCAGCTCAAGACACTGGAAGGACAGGTAAATTCAAAGCTTGAAGAAAAGGGAATTTTGGAACAGCAGATATCTGTCCTTTCTGCGCAGATTTTCAACACAGAAGCGCTGATTGCGGAATATGATGTTCAGATTTCAGAAAAACAGGTTGAGCTGGAACAGGCACAGTCGGAAGAAGATGAATACTATCAGCTGTATTGTACTCGTGTCCGGGATATGGAAGAACAGGGATCTGTAAGCTACTGGTCGATTTTATTTAGCTCTGCCAGTTTTTCCGACCTTTTAGACCGGATCGATTTTGTCAGCGAGATTGTGAATTATGACAATCAGATTTACGATCAGCTTCAGGCAGCGCGAGAGGCTGTTGATCAGGCAAAGACAGACTTGGAGACACAGCAGGCGGAGCAGCTGACAGCAAAAGAAGCATTAGAGACGCAGAAGACGAGCCTTGCGGAAGAAGAAGCGGCGGTGGACGACGCGATTGCTGAGATCAACAGCAAAAAGGATGTTTACTCCGCCCAGTTAGCAGAGGTTCAGTCCAAGGCGGAGGCATTGGAAGACCAGATTGCGGAAGAGCAGGCGGCTGCAGAGAAAGCGGCTGCCAAACAAAATAGCAGTAGCAATTCTTCTGCCAGTAGCGGGAGTTCTTCGTCCAGTGGAGGCCTTACTTGGCCTTGCGGAAGCAGCAGAATAACTTCCTACTTTGGCAACCGCAGCAGTCCGACCGCCGGTGCATCAACTTATCATAAGGGTATTGATATTGGTGCTTCAACCGGTACGGCAATTTATGCAGCGGCCAGCGGTACTGTTGTAACGGCAACCTATAGTTCCAGTGCCGGTAACTACATTACTATTTCCCATGGAAATGGACTGAGCACATCCTATATGCATTGCAGTGCGCTCTATGTCAGTGTAGGAGATACGGTTTCTCAAGGACAGACAATTGCAGCTGTTGGTAGCACCGGGATTTCAACCGGATCACATTTGCATTTTGCAGTGATTGAGAATGGAACCTATAAGAATCCGTTGGATTATGTGTAACAATATGGATTACAAGGCGGCGAGCGATCAGCTCGCCGCCTTATTTTGTCGATTGCGATAATTTGTAAAATTTAGCATACGATTGATTGCCTGATTTCTGGCTATGATTTCACATTCCAAAGAATAGTATCGCTTGACTATTTGCGGCACAATAAATATACTGCTGTTGAGAAGATATAAGAATCACTTTAAAATCGAGTCAGCTTCAGATGAAAGGATAAGACAGGTTGGAGGATTGTATTGGCAATTTATTATATATCTGATCTGCATATTGGGCATGCGAATGTGATCAAGTACGATAAGCGTCCCTTTGCGGATGTCACGGAGATGAACAACAGAATCATCGAAAATTGGAACGCCAGAGTCAGATCGAATGACACCGTATATATCCTCGGTGATTTCATCTGGTCGAAGGAAAGTGAATGGCCAGCCTATGTCAGTCTGTTTACTGGCAACAAGGTGCTGATTCGCGGCAACCATGATCCGAAGCAGTTTTCAGCGACCACCAGGAAGCTGTTTCAGGAAATTACAGATTTGAAGGAAATCAAGGACAATGGCAGACATGTCATGATGTGTCATTATCCAATACCCTTTTTCCGCGCCAGCTTTGCTTCGACGGCGTTTATGCTATACGGCCACGTGCACCAGACGATAGAATATGAATATATCGCAAAGCTGCGCCGTGAGGTGAAGGCGAACTCCACGGGCTGTGGTACGCCCAGTGGAAATTTCATCAATGTTGGCTGCATGATGCCGTATATGGATTACACACCGAGAACGCTGGATGAGATTATAGAGGGGGATGCAAGATATCATGAAGAAAATCCCGACGCTCATTGAGCGGGTATTTGATAACCATCATAAGGTGGGCATCCATAACAAGATTCATCTCGGTATGAAATGGGTTCTGAACAATGAGGGTATAGCAACCGAAAAGATTGACGGCAGTTGCTGTGCGATAATGGGCTGAGTATTCTACGAAAAGCATAAGATCAAGGGAGTTGTGTTTTGGAAGGACGGACAGCCACAATGCAAAATTAAGCGCAGTGATTTCGGTTTTCCATGAGGAGAATAACAGAATACCATCCATTCGGTCGCTCGGTTTTAAAACCGAGCGGTATTCTTTTTGGTGAAAGGATTTTACAAAAAAAATATATAAAACGGGTCGTATATTTTACATGTGCTAAGTAAACTGTCGGTGGATGGAAAAACCTTAAAATGATCAGGTGAAGGGAGCGCATTTTATGGCTTATAAAACAGTTGTGATGGAGTATAATCCGAAAGCGGAAAAGATGGCTGCAGATGTGGAGAAAGCCGCAAACGAGATGGAAAAAGAAAACTGGGAGCTTGTCACCTTTTCAGTCACCAATTCCGCAAAGGCAATTCTTGTATTTCGTGCGGCAGAGTCAAAAGAATGATGAGAAAGAGTGAGAAGATGGACAACCAGAACAAGCCTAAAAAACCGGAATCGAATGGCATGCTATTCGGCACATGTATCGGTTTGATGCTTGGAGTTGCGCTCGGTTGCTGGCTGGATAATCTCGGACTTTGGATGTGTGTGGGAGTCGCAGTCGGTGTTGCAGTCGGCACTGCAATTGAATCGATAAAAAACAAGAAAGATAAGTGAAATCCACAATTCCACGCATATTCTACCCACAGGGGGTGGGATTTTCCCTTGATTTCCTCTATTGTTTTGTCATCCGGGGAAACAGGAGGCAAAGAAAATGAACCTAATTTCGATTGGTAATTATATTGCAGAAAAGCGCAGAGCATTAAATCTCACACAGGAGCAACTGGGTGAAATACTCGGGGTATCAAACAAGACTATTTCAAAATGGGAAAACGGCAAGTGTATGCCCGACTACAGCATTATAAAAAGACTCTGCGAGGCACTTCATGTAACGCTCGCGGAATTGATGGATGGCAAAGACGCTGCCGAGAGCAACGTGCATGGTTATGATGACGATCAAATTCTAAATCTGCTTCGTCGCACGCAGGAACTGGAGCGGCAGCGAAGAATGCTTTCGGGAGCGGTGTTGATTGTCCTCGGCATTGCAAGCAGCGCACTGGCAGCAACTACCGGCGGGACCGCAGTAAAGGACTTTGTATCCGGACTACTGCTCGGACTGTCCATTGTTGAAATGATTGCCGGTCTGATAGTTGTACTAAAAAAATTCGAGAATCGCTAATCAAAAGCAAATAGAAAACGCCCATCGAGGAGAATATCAACTCTTCGGTGGGCGTTTTGCGATCAAATACTTCGTGCGTAGAAACTGGCTCTTCCATCAGCTGTGATTAACGCATAGGTGCAGCATCTTTCGATGAGTTTGTCGTAGGTGACGAAAAAAGCGTGGGGAATCAGGAGTTGAGAAGAATTTTGGTGCCCCGTCTTTCTTGCCTTTTTAAGCACTTTTTCTCTTGTAATTTGCGGCTAAATATCATAAAATAAAAATGACTTCTTGTGGACGTTTCTTTCTTTTGTATAAAATGTTTATAAACAGGAGAGTTACGTCTTTTTGATACAGCATGGGAAAAGCGAATGTGGTGTGTCAGAAAAACGATCATAATGCGCTGATGACAGCGCGGAAGGGAAGTGCTCTGGAATGAAAATTCAGATGGAAAAGGGCAACCTTATTATCAGCAATGATGTGTTTAATCAGATTGCGGGTGCGGTCGCAACCAGTTGCTTTGGAGTAAAAGGTATGGCAGTGCGTTCCAAGACAGATGGACTGGTGCATTTGCTGCGAAGAGAATCCATGTCGAGAGGCGTGAAGGTAACTGCCAATGAGGACGGAAGTGTGACAATTGACCTGCATATTATTGTGGACAGCGCTGTAAATATTGCTGCGATCAGTAATTCTATAACTAACGAGGTTGCTTATAAAGTGAAGCAGCTCACCGGCGTTGAGGTGAGCAGTGTGGAGATTTTCGTCGACTCCATCTCGTTCAACTAAAATCTCGGTTAGAATACAACGGTGATAATAGCCGAAAACGCCGAAAGGAAGAAAGTTAATGTTTGATATCATAGACGGAGCTCAGCTGCGAAGCATGATCCGTTATGGCGCTGCTGCCATTCAGGCAGAAAAACAATCCATCAATGACCTAAATGTTTTTCCGGTTCCTGACGGGGATACCGGAACCAATATGAGCCTTACCATTGGTGCGGCAGTAACTGCGCTGGCAGATAATAAGGCCGATTCAGTGGGTGAAGTTGCCGCGGTGAATGCATCGGCATTGTTGCGTGGTGCTCGTGGCAACTCGGGCGTTATTCTTTCGCTTTTGTTCCGCGGAATTGCACGGGAGCTAAAAGAAAAGACTACAATGGATGGCGTCAACCTTGCAGCAGCGCTGACAGACGGCGTTGCTGCAGCGTATGGTGCAGTAATGAAACCGGCTGAGGGAACTATCCTTACCGTGTCTCGCCTGGCTGCAGAACGTGCCTCAGAAGCGTGCCTGGAAAATCCCTCTTTTGAGTATGTTTTAGATGCTGCAATCAGCCGCGGAGAGGAAGCACTGGCGGACACAGTGAATCAGAATCCGGTGCTGAAAAAAGCAGGGGTTGTTGATGCCGGCGGAAAAGGACTGCTGGTAATTTTTTCTGGTATGCGCAGCTATTTGCGAGGTGAGCCGATTGCCGAGACGCAAGAGGAACAGCCAAGTCAGGGGAAAAAGAAAGCAGACTTTAATGCATTTGACGCACAGGATACCGAATTTGCATTCGATACGGTTTATATTGTCCGTAAGGAAAAAGCTGATATAGATTTGCTGCCTTTGCGTGAATTCCTTAACAGCATTGGTGACTGCGTTGTCATTGGCGAAGATGACGAGTCTTTTAAAGTACATGTTCACACCAATATTCCCGGCGAAGCACTTACCGAATCGCAAAAATATGGCACGCTGGAGCTGGCCAAGATTGAGAACATGCGCACACAGACAGAAGATTTGGCAGCGGGGCGCAAGGTTCAATCTACGGATGATCTGGATGAAATCGAAGCAGAACTGGAGGCAATGGAGCAACAGCAGGATTCTATTGCGCCAAATGAGAAGCAGTACGGCTTTGTTGCCGTGTGTGCCGGTGATGGATTAGAAGAAGTGTTTCGCGATTTGGGCGTGGATGGCATGGTGTCCGGCGGACAAACGATGAATCCGTCTACAGACGATCTGCTGAAGGTGATTAATGCAACTCCGGCAGAAACCGTTTTTGTCTTGCCAAACAATAAGAATATTGTTATGGCAGCGCAGCAGTGTGTACCACTGTCTGAGAAAAAGAAAGTGGTTGTCGTAGAAACTAAGACCGTGCCGCAGGGAATTGCAGCGATGATGGCAGTTGACCTGGACGCAGAAGAAACAGAGATTATTCAGGCAATGCAGGATGCGGCAGGACTGGTACAGACAGCGCAGATTACCTATGCCGCGCGCGATTCAAGTTTGGATGGCCTGGATATTAAGGAGGGCAATTATTTAGCTTTACTGAATGGTAAACTCTACGACACTTCAACGGACATTGATGAAATGCTCCAGGTGCTTGCAAAAGCGGCACTGGAGTCTGGCGCAGAATTTGTCACCTTGTTTTATGGTGAAGATGTGACAGAGGAGCAGGCAGAAGGTGCAAAGCGTATTTTTGCTGAGATCTGCCCGGATGCAGATGTGTCCGTTGTGCCAGGCGGACAGCCGGTTTACTATTATTTGATTTCCATCGAATAAGAACGGAATTATTATCCATGCAATAGCAGCAAAGGCGACGTATTTCAGCGCCGCCTTTGCTTTTTGCAAATCAGGGGTGCAGCATATGGACAAAATCAGGCTAGACAAGTTTTTGGCGGACAGTGGATTTTGGTCACGTAAGGAAGCCAAAGAGCTATTGCGTCAGGGAAGAGTGCGGCGAAACAATGAAGTGGAAAAGAATGCGGCTGCAAAGATTGATCCGCAAAATGAATCAATATTTGTTGACGGGAATTTATTGCAGTGGTCAAAATTTCACTATGTTATGCTCTATAAACCGGAGAATGTGTTGACCGCAACAGAGGATCGTTATCAGAAGACCGTTCTGGATTTGCTGCCAAAAGAGTATTCGAATCTGTTCCCGGTGGGACGATTGGATAAGGACACGACGGGATTGCTTTTGTTGACAGATGACGGAGAACTGGCGCATCAATTGCTCTCTCCGAAAAAGCATGTGGATAAAGTATACCTGGCGCAGATTGATGGCGATGTAAGCACAGAGGATATTGCCGCTTTTCAACAGGGAATCACCCTGGGAGATGGGACAGTCTGTCTTCCGGCAAAGCTGGAGCCTTTGGGATGGGGATTGTGTCAGGTAACTTTGCGAGAAGGAAAATTTCATCAGGTGAAACGGATGCTGGCGCAGAGAGGGAAGCCGGTTATTAAATTGAAACGTCTTTCAATGGGTGGATTAAGTCTTGATATCGGTATGAAACCGGGCGATTTTCGGCTGTTAACCCCAGAGGAAGTTTCAGTTTTGAAAAATCAGTAAGGCCTGTTTCGTCATTTTATACAAAATAAAATAAAAAACCTATTGAAATAGACCAGAACAAATGATAGAATATGACGTACTTTGGAGAGTTTATACAACTGTACAGTATTTGTAGTGGAAGGAAGGAGCAATTATGTCTAGCCGTGTTTTTCAGAGCGTTGTCTTGCAGCTCAAAGAAGGCACAACTCGTACCATCGGTGTGCTTGATGCCAATGGCGTTATGGTTGCCTGCAGCGAGCTTCCTCGCATTGGAGAAACAGTGATCGGTTCTGTTGAAGCGATTTCAGCGGAGCATGGAGGTCTTGTAATCCACAACGGTAGCACCCTGAAAGCGCTGAATGGATTGGGCGCCCAGTTCGATTACGCTGTGTTGGTTTCCGGTGAGGATGAAGCGGCGGCAACCATCTGTTCTATGGCGGCCGTTGCGCTCAATGGGGCAAAGACCTATTTTGAGGAAAAGCATGATAAGGCTGCCTTTGTAAAGAGCATTTTAACGGACAATATTCTGTTGGGAGATATCTACCTGCGGGCGAAGGAACTGCATTTCGTATCGGAAGCATATCGTGCCGTGTTCCTGATCCGTCAGGAGGGGAGCGCAGAGGTTTCGGTGCTTGACCTGGTGCAGGGACTTTATCCGGACCGTCAGTCAGATTATGTGATCTCGATCAATGAGTCTGATGTAGCGCTTGTAAAGCAGGTCTATGAAAATGTATCCCCCAAGGATCTGTATAAAATTGCAAAGGGCATAGAGGACGCTGTTTCCACCGAGCTGAAAGTGAAGGTTGTCATTGGCATCGGTACTGTGGTTGGGCATGTTCGCGATTTGGCCCGTGCGTTCCAGGAAGCACAGATGGCCATCGAGGTCGGCAAGGTATTTGAAACCGAGCGTAGCATTATTAACTATGAAAACCTGGGCATCGGCCGATTGATCTATCAGTTGCCGACTACCTTGTGTGAGATGTTCCTGCAGGAAGTCTTTAAGAAAAACCCGATTGATTCTCTGGATCAGGAAACACTCTTCACAATCAATAAGTTTTTTGAAAATAACCTGAATGTTTCGGAAACGGCTCGTAAATTGTTCGTTCATCGAAACACTCTGGTGTATCGTCTGGAAAAGATCAAGAAACTCACTGGTTTGGACCTTCGTGAGTTTGACGACGCCATTACGTTTAAGGTTGCGTTGATGGTTAAAAAATATCTTACCAGTCGCGGCATTGATCTTCAGTAAGAATTAGTTGCAAAATGCGCCGATATGATTTATCGGCGCATTTTTTGCGGATATTTAATTTCTCCATAAATGGTGAGGGAAATGTTGACGAATAAAGTACATGATGATAGAATGATAAAATATTATGTAAATACTGGGGTATTGTGTCTATGTGGCTTGCTGATAAATGGAAAGATTATGAATTACTAGACTGCGGACGCGGTGAAAAGCTGGAGCGTTGGGGGGATAAGATTCTTGTTCGCCCTGATCCACAGGCCATTTGGAATACACCGCGGAAACTGCGGGAATGGCGGGTGAACGACGGTCGGTACAGTCGTTCCCACACTGGTGGAGGTCATTGGGATAAGAAAGGGTTGCCACAGCACTGGACTGTGAATTATGGCAGTTTGACTTTTAAAGTTGGCCCGATGAACTTTAAGCATACAGGTCTGTTTCCGGAACAGGCGGCGAACTGGGATTTCGCCCAGGAGCAGATTCGTGCTGCGGGAAGAGAAATCAATGTATTGAACTTGTTTGCCTATACCGGCGGAGCGACCATTGCCTGCGCGGCGGCGGGAGCAAAAGTCTGTCATGTGGATGCAGCAAAAGGCATGGTGGCCTGGGCAAAAGAAAACGCAAAATTATCGCATCTGGAGGATGCACCGGTTCGCTGGATTGTGGACGATTGCGGTAAGTTTGTAGAGCGGGAGATTCGCCGCGGTCGCCGTTATGATGCAATTATCATGGATCCGCCCTCCTATGGCCGCGGTCCGTCTGGCGAAGTGTGGAAATTGGAAGAAAATTTGTATCCTTTCCTGGAGCTGGCAGTGCAGGTTCTATCGGATCAGCCGCTCTTCTTTATTATTAATTCCTATACGACCGGCCTTGCACCTTCTGTGCTGGGATATATGTTGGATACCTTGATTACCCGCAAGTGTGGTGGTCACAGTGAATGTCAGGAGCTTGGAATTCCGGTCACGGCCAGCGGTCTGGCGTTGCCTTGCGGTGCAACTGGAAGATGGATGGCCGAGGGAGGAAAACGGGAGGCTTATCATGGCTGATCAGATCATTCAGGTGGATCATGTCACCTTTGGTTACACCGGGGCAGAAGGCGTTGCTCCTGCTGTCCTAAAGGATGTCACATTGGATATTGAGCAGGGAACCTTTGTTGCTATATTGGGACACAATGGCTGTGGTAAGTCAACGGTCGCGAAGCATATGAACGCTATTTTGCTGCCGACGGGCGGAAAAGTCTATGTGGCTGGTATGGATACTGCGGATGACACAAAAACATTGGATATCCGTCGTACGGTTGGTATGGTCTTTCAGAATCCGGACAACCAGATCGTTGCCTCGATTGTGGAGGAGGATGTAGCATTTGCTCCGGAGAATCTGGGTGTGCCATCGGAAGAAATCCGCAAACGGGTGGATGATGCGCTTTCCGTTGTCGGTATGACGGATTATGCGCGTCATGCGCCCCACTTGCTGTCCGGCGGCCAAAAGCAGAGAGTGGCCATCGCAGGTGTAATTGCGATGCAGCCTCGCTGCATTGTTCTGGATGAGCCAACGGCTATGTTAGATCCCATTGGCCGCAAAGAAGTTCTCGATACAATTATAAAGCTGAATCGGCAATCTGGCGTAACCGTGGTTCTGATTACGCACCACATGGATGAGGCGGCGCAGGCGGATCGGCTGGTAGTTATGGACCAGGGACAGGTTATTGCGGATGGGGTACCTTCTGTTGTCTTTCAGGATGTGGAAGGACTGCGTAAAGTAGGGCTTACCGTGCCAGAAACTGTCGGGCTGTTGTATGAATTAAAACAAGCGGGAATGGATGTTCCGCTGGACGCTCTTTCGGTTGAGGATTGTGCTGCTGCAATCAAGAAAGTTTTGTAAAATATCCGATATAGGAATAGGGAGAAACACCATTGGAACCGATTATCGAAACGCAAAAGCTATCCCACGTTTACAGCGTGGGAACGCCATTTGAACATATTGCGCTGGATGCAGTGGATTTTTACGCTTATCCAGGAGAAATCTTAGGTATTATTGGGCATACTGGGTCCGGAAAATCAACGTTAATTCAGCATCTTAACGGACTTTTGAAGCCAACAGGAGGGAAAGTCCTTTTTCAGGGGAAAGATATCTGGGCGGAGCCGAAAAAAATTCGGAACATTCGTTTCCAGGTGGGCTCGGTCTTTCAATATCCGGAATACCAGCTTTTTGAGGAAACTGTTTATAAGGATATCTCATTCGGCCCAAGTAATATGAAGCTGTCCAAGGACGAAATTGACCATCGTGTGCGTTCCGCAGCGGAAAGTGTCGGTTTACCGGAGCGTGTTTTGGAGAAATCTCCATTTGAACTGTCCGGAGGACAAAAGCGCCGGGTGGCGATTGCCGGCGTGTTGGCAATGAATCCGAAAGTGCTGATTTTAGATGAACCGTCAGCAGGACTGGATCCTCAGGGCAGAGATGCCATTCTGGAGATGATACAGAAAATTCGCGAAGAATCCGGTACAACGATCATCCTGGTTTCCCATTCTATGGACGAGATTGCTCAGGTTGTTGATCGACTCTATGTGGTAAACGACGGAAAACTTCCGTTTTCCGGAAAACCAAGCGATGTATTTGTTCACGGGGAAGAGTTACGGAAAATTGGGCTGGATGTGCCTCATGTCACCCAAATTGTGCAGGCGTTAAATCGCTTGGGAGTTCCGGTTGATCCGGCAGTATATACGATGCAGGATGCTGTCAAGGCGATTCTTGCTTTCCATGAAAAGGAGGGCGATGTCACATGTTGAAGGATATTACGCTAGGACAGTTTTTTCCGGGAGACAGCATTGTGCATCGGCTTGACCCGAGAACAAAAATAATTCTGGTCGTTGTCTATATTGTTGCGCTTTTTTGCGCCAAATTTGTTGTAAGCTATGCCGTGATGCTGGCGGTATTGCTGACCTGTATTTCGTTGTCTGGCGTGGGATACAAGGCGATTTTTCGCGGCATGAAGCCGGTTGTGATTATTATTGTAATTACCGCAATTTTAAACCTGTTTTATAACAGTTCTGGCACACTTCTGGTGCACGTTTGGAAATTATCCATCTACACTGGCGGCGTGCGAATGGCGATTATGATGGTTGCCCGCATTCTGATGCTTATTAGCGGAACGTTCCTGTTGACCTATACTACGTCTCCGATTCAATTAACGGATGCAATTGAACGGTTATTAGGCGGATTGAAGAAACTTCACCTTCCGATTCACGAGTTGGCGATGATGATGAGTATCGCCTTGCGCTTTATTCCAACTCTGATTGAAGAAACCGACAAAATTATGTCAGCGCAAAAAGCGAGAGGTGCCGATTTTGAATCAGGAAGTTTAATTGAGAAGGCAAAAGCACTGGTTCCGTTGCTGGTTCCCTTGTTTGTGTCCGCTTTTCGCAGGGCGGATGAATTGGCGACGGCGATGGAATGTCGATGCTATCATGGAGACGATGGCCGTACGCGTATGCGTCAACTTGTCTATGAAAGACGGGATTTTGTTGCGTTGGCGCTGGGCTGTGTTGTTTTGGCCGGTATCTTGATTTTGCGGCATTTTGGACTCTGATCCAAGGAACTTTTGAGGTGTTTTATGCGTAATATCGCGTTAAAACTGATGTATGTGGGAACAGCGTACCATGGATGGCAAATCCAGAAAAATGGTGCAACAGTGCAGGAGACACTACAGGATGCGCTGGCTACTGTGGTGTGCCACCCGGTAAAATGTACGGGGGCAGGTCGGACAGATGCCGGCGTTCATGCGGAAACCTATATTGCCAATTTTCGCACAAGTTCCAATATTCCGGTTGATCGGCTTCCACTGGCGGTAAATACCCGTCTGCCGGAGGATATTGTGGTTGTTTCTGCGCGAGAAGTGAGCGATAATTTTAATGCGATAGGATCCTGTATCAAAAAAGAATATACCTATCGTGTCTATAATTCCCGTATTCGGAATGCATTCTATGTCAATCGCGCCTATTTTTATCCAAAACATTTGGACGAACAGGTGATGGCAGATGCTGCATCCCGGTTTGTTGGCACTCATGATTTTGCTGCAGTACGTGCAGTTGGTACGAATGTCAAGTCAACTGTTCGCACGGTACACTATTTTGATGTTGCCCGAAAGGGTGACTTAATTGAATTAAAAGTCTGCGCCAATGGTTTTTTGTATAATATGGTGCGGGCAATGACAGGGACGGTTCTCTATGCGGCAGAAGGAAAGCTGACACCGGATGGAATCAGCGATATTCTCCTGCGTGGAAATCGCACAGAAGCCGGACCGACTGTGCCGCCAGGCGGGCTGTATATGACAAAACTCTGGTACAATGAGCCGGTGGGATTGGATACCGACCCGGAGGAAAATTACATATGAATCAATCGTATCAAGATCAGACAGAACAGCCTGAGGTGACAGAAGGCAAGGAAAAGAAAGGTCGGCGAAAGCACAGTCGCTTTGCAAGAAATGTCCGTCGCTTTTTTGCGCTTTTAGTGACAGTAGCGCTTGTTGTTGTGGCGGTTTTTGTTGTTAATCATTCCGATGAGCTGAATGCCAATTCCCTTCGTCGATGGCTTTCTTCCCGCTCTGCATCTGCGGCAGCAAATCAGCAGGCAGATAGCTATTCTTTCCACGGAGATATTGACTCCAGCGTTGCTTTGGTAGACCGAAACCTGCTGGTTTGTTCATCAACTGAGCTGCAAATCTATCAGCGCAACGGAGATACTGCGCTGACCCAGTCTGTCAATATGCAGAAACCGGTTATTCAGACGTCTGGAAAATATGCTGTGGTGTACGATGCAGGCGGAACGGAATTATATCTGATTTATCGCAATGAAATACAGCAGACCTTGACAGCAAAAGAAGGACAGGAAATTCTGTCTGCCAGCGTAAACAGCAATGGCTACATAACCGTTGTGCAGAAGGCCACAGGTTATAAAGCGTCCACTACGGTGTACGATTCTTCTTTAAAAGCACTTGTAACAGAAAACATCTCCAGTTCCTTTACCATGAATTCCGTCCTGTCGCCAGACAATAAAACGCTGGCTATGGTTTCGATTGGGGAAGATGCTTCCGGCTTTAACTCTGTTATTGTTTTCTATGACGTGTCCGATGGACAGGAAAAGGGACGATGTGCACTGGGAAGCGATGTTGTGCTTGCTATGAATTGGAACAACAGTGGTTTGTGGTGTATTGGTGGCTATGGAACTTACCTGGTTCAGAATTATGCTCTGGCAACCAGTTATGTTGACTCCACACAATATTTGAAGAACTTTTCCCTGGGTGGATCCGGTTATGCAGCGCTGTTGTTTAATAAGTATCAGGGCAGCAGTACAGGATCACTTACTGTTTTAAATGCGGGCGGAACCGAATTGTCAGTAGGAATCAATGAAGAAGTTCTGTCGGTTTCTGCGGCAGG
This sequence comes from bacterium, assembly GCA_963597355.1. Taxonomy (GTDB): domain Bacteria; phylum Bacillota; class Clostridia; order Oscillospirales; family Oscillospiraceae; genus UMGS1766. The sequence goes on from CAVBPR010000002.1 coordinate 161,179, forward strand.
GGAATATATCGGTGTGTTAACGGCGAATGCGTTGACCATCTATCTGGCAGATGATTTGTCTGTTTATGCGGAAAAAGAAAATAGCATTGGCGCTCATCGGGTGATTATGCAATCCGACGGATCTGCGCTGATTGTTTCTACATCGGCAGCAAACTATATTGCAGCTCAATGAGGGGAGAGAAAATTCTTTGACATTGCAAGCTCTTTTGCCTGACCTATTGATTCTGCTGCTGATAGCGGTTTTTGTGATATTTGGCATAGGACGAGGCTTTATCCGCACCTTGGCCCGGCTCGTATCTTTGGTTGTGTCGTTGATAGGAGCGAGAGTTGCGGCAGATCGTTTTTCACCCGCAGTAGCGCAATGGCTGATTCCCAAGTTGGAACCGATGATAGCGCAGAAACTGGCAGACTCTGTGACTGCCACTGCATCCGGATTACAGGGCGTGCTGAGCAATGTGACAAATTCGGCGGCGAGCACAATTGCGGAACCAATTGCGAATGCAATCGGCTGGATTTTTGTTTTCCTGCTGGTATTTCTAATTTTGCGCATGGTCTGTTGGCTGATCGTTCGCTTGCTGGATGGACTTGACCGTGTGCCAGTGCTCCACTTCCTGAACCATTTCCTGGGCGGTTTGATTGGACTTATACAGGGTGTAATTGTCATAACCGTTGTTATTTATGTCCTAAACCTGCTGGGATTGTTGCCTCAGGAACTGATTCAGAACGGTTTGCTGATCCGTTTGTTTGTTACGGCGGTTTCTGCCCGATAAATTTCTTCAAAACATTATTTGTTCACATATTTGTGGCATGATATAGAATGTAATAAAAAAACCTGTGATTTCGCAATTTACGAAATCGGAAGGGGAGATCAATCATGCAGTCAGCACTCTGCGCAAAGTGCAAGAAAAACCTTGCTGTTATTTTTATCAGTAAGATTGAAAATGGAGAGAGCAAAACGGAAGGCCTGTGCCTGAAGTGTGCTCGTGAAATGGGTGTGAAACCCATTGATGATATGATGAAGCGAATGGGCATCTCAGATGAGGACCTGGACAACCTGACAGAAGAAATGATGAATGCTGTCAACGGAGGAGGTCTCGATGGCCTCATGCCTCAGATTCCGGACAATGACGAAGAAGACGATGAAAACGATGAGGGAAAGACAGCAACATTCCCCTTTTTGAATCGCCTTTTCAATACTGGAAATCAAGGGCAGGAGCCGCAAAAGGAAGATCATGCAGATGCAGGAACATCTAAGCAGCAACGCGGAGAAAAGAAAAGCAGCAAGCGTAAGTTTTTAGATAACTACTGCATCAATTTGACCAACCGTGCGCGCAAAGGGCAGCTGGATGGTGTGATTGGCCGCGAGGAAGAGATTCAACGGGTGATTCAGATTTTGAATCGCCGCCAGAAGAACAACCCCTGCCTGATTGGTGAACCAGGCGTAGGCAAAACTGCAATTGCAGAAGGACTTGCGATTCGTATTGCCTCCGGTGATGTGCCGTATAAGCTGCAGGATAAAGAAGTTTTTCTTTTGGATCTTACTTCGCTGGTTGCCGGAACCCAGTTCCGCGGGCAGTTTGAAAGCCGAATGAAGGGCCTGATTGAGGAAATTCGCAAAGCGGGCAATGTTATTTTGGTGATTGACGAAATCCATAATATTGTCGGAGCCGGTGATGCGGAAGGTTCCATGAATGCGGCGAATATTTTAAAACCGGCCCTATCTCGCGGTGAGATTCAGGTAATCGGAGCGACAACGTTCACAGAGTATCGAAAGCATATCGAAAAGGATACCGCGTTGGAGCGTCGTTTCCAGCCGGTGACGGTAAACGAACCGTCGATTGAAGACAGCGTGAAGATCATTCGGGGAATTGCGCATTTCTACGAGAACTATCACAGTGTGCGCATTTCAGAAGCAGTTGCGTATCAGACGGTTGTTATGAGCGAACGCTATATCACCGATCGCTTCCTGCCGGATAAGGCGATTGACCTGCTGGATGAGGCCTGCTCGGATGTAAACCTGCACAATAAAACACTGGCGCGTCTGGCAGCGGTTCGCAAGGAACGGGCGGATCTTGCAAAAGAAAGAGAACTGTTGCTGAACGAATCGGCGCTGCAGTTTGAAAAGCACAACGATGAATTGACGCAAAATGAGCAGCAGCAGGCTCGTGTCCGTGCACGCACACGGCAGGAACTGACAGCGCTTAATCAGGCACGGGAAAGTATTTTAAACGATCCTAATTTGAGTGCAGAAGAGCGCCGCAGCCGCCTGGAGGCCAACGAAGCCCGCCGCAGTGATATTCAGCGTACATTGGATACATTAAGCGAGGAACGCCGTGCACTCCAGACACAGCAGGAAGACAAGTCATTTGAACGACTGGCAATTATCCGCTCTCAGGATTTGCGGCTTGAGCAGGAACAGCAGGAGCTGGAGGCTCAACCGTGGCCAGAGCTGAATGTAGAAAATCTAGCGCGTGTCATTGAGCAGTGGACCGGCATTCCGGCCAGCCGCATTCAGGAGGCGGAATATGGGCGCCTGGCTCATTTAAGTGAGCGCTTGAAGAAACGGGTTGTTGGCCAGGATAAGGCAATTGAAGCGGTCAGTGCGGCCATTCGCCGCAACCGTGTTGGTATTTCTCCCAAGCATAAACCGATTTCCTTTATTTTTGTCGGTTCTACCGGTGTAGGAAAAACAGAATTGGTCAAGCAGCTTGCAGAGGATTTGTTCCATTCACCGGATGCATTGATCCGTCTGGATATGTCTGAATTTATGGAGAAGCACTCGGTTTCCCGTTTGATCGGCTCGCCTCCGGGATATGTAGGATACGATGAAGCAGGGCAGTTGACGGAGAAAATCCGCCGCAAACCCTATGCGGTCATTCTGTTCGACGAAATCGAAAAAGCCCATCCCGATGTCATGAATGTTTTGCTGCAAATCCTCGATGACGGCAGAGTGACAGATTCCCATGGCCGAACAGTCAACTTTGAAAATACGGTTATCATTATGACGTCGAATGCCGGAAGCGATCGGCAGGAGGCAACCGTAGGATTTGGGCATACGATGAATGAGCGGGACGAAGAACGCACGATGAAGGCGTTGCAAGGCTTCCTGCGGCCTGAGTTCATCAACCGGGTGGACGAGGTGATTCACTTTAATCGACTGACTGAGGATGATTTCAAAGGAATTACCCGCATTATGTTGGACGAGTTGGTTGCGTCACTGGAAGAAAAGGGCGTGAAGTTTACCTATGACGATGCATTGGTAGACTATCTTACCCATAAGTCTTATTCTCTGACCTACGGTGCGCGTAATCTGCGCCGGCTCATTCAGCGTGAGTTGGAGGATCTGATTGCCAATCGCATCATCGAGCATTATGAACACCCGATTACCGAATTGAAGGCAACCGCAGAGGAAGACGCGATTCAACTCTATTCGCTGTAATGTAATTTCAGTCTTGTTGGTGTTGGCAGTCGATGCGAAAATGTTTATGCTTTTGCTTGCAATAAGACGAAAGAATAGGTATAATAAACCCACTATATCAGTAAGGAGGCCGTTTTATGGCTAAGATTACAAAGGACACCATTATCGGTGACATCTTGGATATCGCACCCGAGACTGCACCGCTGTTTCTCTCCATCGGAATGCATTGTCTGGGATGCCCTTCTTCTCGCGGCGAGACCGTCGAGGAAGCGTGCATGGTTCACGGTGTAGATCCGGATGCACTGTTGGAAGAGCTGAATAAGCAGGTTACCGACTAAGAAGAAACAAAAAAGAAGGCATCGCATAGCGTTGCCTTCTTTTTCTTGCAGAGGATTATGATGAAATTAGAGTTGTCACCACGACTGCAGGCGGTTGCTGAGTGGATTCCAGCGAATGCACGACTGGCGGATATCGGAACAGATCATGCATATTTGCCGGTGTCATTACTCCTGGAGGGTAAAATTTTATCCGCTATTGCGGCGGATGTGCGCTCAGGCCCGCTGGAGCATGCAAAGCGCACGGCAAATGAATATGGAGTAACCGATAAAATTCAATTCTGTCTATGCGATGGATTGACCCAAATAGAGGCAAAACAGTGTGACGTTATTTCGATTGCCGGTATGGGTGGAGAGACGATTGCACACATTCTTGGTAATGCGCCGTGGATGCGAGAAGATCATTTGTTTATTTTGCAGCCACAGAGCACACAAAATGTGTTGCGCAATTTTCTTGCTGAACATGGTTATTGCATTCAAAAAGAAAAGGTTGTGCGCGAAGGCAACCGGTGGTATCCGATTCTGCTGGTGCAGGCAGGAGCGATGAAACCGTTATGCGCAGGTCAGGCGTGGTGCGGTAGGGCTGAGGACTGGGTTGAGCAGCCGGAACGGATCGAGTACATGAGATGGCTGCTGCAGCGGACACAGACACAGTTACATGGAATAGAGCAGGCAAAATCCGCCGATGAAAACAAACAGGCTGAATTACTGCAGATCGAAAGATTCCTACAAGAAAAAATAGAAGAGCTTGAAAGAAAATGATGGTTGGAGAGGTTTCTCCAGGCAATGAAAGTCTTGCAAGCAGATAAAAATTGTGATATACATATAATGTTATGTAATTTTATTTTTAGGAGGATGACCCATGTCCGGACATTCCAAGTGGCATAATATTCAGAAGACAAAGGGTGCAGCGGATGCCAAGCGCAGCGCCGCCTTTACGAAGATCGCAAAGGAAATGATCGTCGCCGTTAAGCAGGGTGGTAGCGGTGATCCAAAAAACAACTCTCGTCTGGCCACCATTATTGCCAAGGCTAAGGCAGCTAATATGCCGAACGACAACATCAAGCGTACCATTGACAAGGCTTTGGGAGCGGGAAGTACCGATAATTACGAGTCCCTGACTTATGAAGGCTATGGTCCTTCCGGTGTTGCAGTCATTGTCGAAACCCTGACGGATAACCGCAATCGTACTGCACCCAATGTGCGTCACCTGTTTGATAAGTACAATGGCAATCTGGGTGCTGCCGGCTGCGTGTCCTGGTCCTTTGACCGCAAGGGCGTTATCGTAATTGACAACGAGGACGGCGAACTGGACGAAGATGCGGTAATGATGGATGCACTGGAGGCAGGTGCAGATGACCTGAAGAATGAGGGTGATGTGTTCACCGTTTACACAGATCCCGATGTATTCAATGAGGTCAACACTGCTCTCGAAGGAAAAGGGTATACCTTTGTGAGCGCTCAGATCGAAATGGTTCCCCAGAACTACATCAAGTTGACCAGCGAGCAGGACATCAAGAACATGACCAAGCTGATTGAACTGCTGGAAGACGACGACGATGTTCAGAACGTTTGGCACAACTGGGAGCAGGACGAGGATTAATTCTCAATAATGGATTTTTAAGGTCGCTTTTATTCTCGAATAAAGGCGGCCTTTTTGCTTGCTATTTTCAGCGATAGAGGCTATATTCCAGCACTAATAAAATAAATCTGTGCAGTCAAAAATTTTTTCAAAAAAACGGTGGTAATTTGTTTAAATATGCGCTATAATGACTTTTGGTAAAAGCCATTACAAATCTTTTTCTACCACTAAAAAAATTTGGAGGTAAAACAATGAGCTATCCTGTTATCGTGGCCTATGGCCGCACCGCTTGCACTCGCGCTCGTAAAGGTGGTCTGCACGACGTCCATCCTGTTGACTACTCCGCTGCCTGCCTGAAGGGCGTTATCGCGAAGGTTCCTTACATTGAGGAGCATCCCGAGGTCATCGGCGATGTCATCACTGGTTGCGCCATGCACATCAACCAGATGAACATGAACGCTTCCCGTCTGATCGTCAACCGCGCTGGTCTGCCTGATGCTGTTCCTGCTCAGACCATCAACCGTTTCTGCTCCTCCGGCCTGCAGGCAATTTCCACTGCTGTCAATGCTATCACTGCTGGTCAGTATAAGGTTGCTGTTGCTGGCGGCTGCGAGTACATGACCGGTTGCTTCACTCCCTATGACTTTGCCACCTATGGTGACAAGTGGATCATGGACAACTATCCCGGCGGCTACATGAGCATGGGTCAGACCGCTGAGAACGTTGCAAACGACTACGGTTTCACCCGTGAGCAGATGGACGAGATGGCTCTGGAGTCCCACACTCGTGCAGCTCAGGCCCGTAAGAACGGCAAGCTGGCTCCTTCCATCATTCCTTACACCAAGGAAGACGGCACTGTCGTTGACTATGATGACGGCATCCTGGCTGAGATGGACGGCACTCTGAAGACCTCCATGGAGAAGATGTCTGGTCTGAAGACCTGCTTCGTCGCTGCTGAAGATGGCGGTAAGGTCACTGCTGCTACTTCTTCTCAGACCACCGACGCTGCTTCCTATGTCATGATCATGGACAGCGACTTCGCTGCTGAGCATGGCATTAAGCCCATCGCAAAGATGATTGCCTTCCAGGTTGCCGGCTGCGACGCTACCCGTATGGGCATGGGTCCTGTCTATGCCATTCCTGAGGCTCTGAAGCAGGCTGGTCTGGCTTCCGTTAAGGATCTGGACGTAATCGAGCTGAACGAGGCATTTGCTTCTCAGGCTATGGCTTGCGTGAAGAACGTTGTCAAGAATCCTGCTCTGGACGGTTTCCAGGAGATGTGGGACACCAAGAAGGTCAACCCCTATGGCGGCGCTATGGCTCTGGGTCATCCTATGGGTGCTACCGGCGCTTTCCTGACCTGCAAGGTTCTGGATTACCTGCGTGATCCTGAGACTGCTGGCAAGCGCGGCATGGTCACCATGTGCATTGGCGGCGGCATGGGTGCTGCTGGCATCTACGAGCTGCTCTAATTTTAGACTTTGCTATATACGGTTCAAGCCGGAGCTTTTGCTCCGGCTTGAATTTTTATATAGGAATGTTCGAAATGAAAAGGCAAAAGCACTCTGCCAGTTTGATTGGCAGAGTGCTTTTGAAACGCAAGCAGACCTATAAGCCGGGTTCTGTTTTGACAGCCATCTATCTCGACCTGACGTTGCCGTCAGGCTCTAGCTACCTCCTCGGAAACGGCCGGGCCGACCATATGTTTCCTCCACGGTATTGCTCCCGGATAGAGTTTACAGGGCTGAGCTGTTCCCAGTCAGCCGGTGAGCTCTTACCTCGCCTTTCCACCCTTACCGATCAGGGCCAGATTCGCTATCGTATTAATTGACATAGCGTTGGCCAACAGTCGGCGGTATATTTCTGTTGCACTAGTCCTGAAGTCGCCTTCGGCGGGCGTTACCCGTTATCCTTGCCCTGCGGAGCCCGGACTTTCCTCACGCGGAGCCGTTGGGCTTTTGCGCGCGGCTGTCCAGCCTGCTTGCGTGGACTATTTTAACGGAAGGGAGAAAAAATGTCAATCTATAGCACATTTAAAAACAAATCCTGTTTTATTGTAATCCCGCAAATCCCAATCATCAGGGAGAGATGTGTATGTTGAATTTTCTGCTTTAGACATATATAATAAGGAAAGATTTGCGTGAAATGCATAGAAGAGGTGCAATGGATATGACAATACAAAACTATCTGGAGTCTATCTCCAATAAAAAAGTATATGTGTTTGGTATCGGCGTAAGCAATATTCCTTTGATTAAAATGCTGCGTGCCCATGATATAGATGTCACTGCCTGCGACAAGAATACAAGAGAAGGACTCGGCTCGATTGCAGACGAATTAGAAGAGCAGGGAGTAAAACTGCACCTTGGTGCAGCTTACATGGACAATATTGATGCAGACCTTATTTTCCGATCCCCGGGCATTCGTCCCGATGTGCCCGCTTTTATAGCAGCGGCGGAAAAAGGTGCAGAAATTACTTCTGAAATGGAAGTCTTTTTTGATGTCTGCCCCTGTAAAAAAATTGCTGTTACCGGAAGCGATGGAAAGACAACCACAACAACAATTATTGCAAAGTTGTTGGAACAGGAAGGATATAGAGTTCATTTAGGGGGAAACATCGGTCACCCGTTGCTTGCGGAGACCTTTGATATGCATCCGGAAGACATTGCCGTGTTGGAACTGTCTTCCTTTCAGCTTATGCGCATGACAACCAGTCCTGAAATTGCTGTGGTAACAAATGTGGCGCCAAATCACCTTGATGTACATAAGGGAATGGAGGAATATGTTGCGTCGAAGAAAAACATTTTCCTGCATCAGAAGGCGGATAATAAGGTGGTCTTGAATCGTGATAACGAGCTTACATTTTCGTTTGTAAAGGATGCACCTGGTGAAGTAACGCTTTTTTCACGGAAAAACCCAATGGATGATGGAGTTGTGATTGAGCAGGGCGTAATTTGTGTGAAAAAGGAAGGTGTTTCCCGTCCGGTACTGCCAGTAGAGGATATCCTGCTGCCTGGAGTGCACAACATAGAAAACTATATGGCGGCAATTGGTGCAGTGGATGGTCTGGTCAAGGATGAAACTATTCGCAATTTTGCGAAGACTTTTGGCGGTGTGGAGCATCGCATTGAGTTAGTGCGTGAATTGCACGGCGTAAAATACTATAACGACTCGATTGGCACCAGCCCCTCCCGTACGATTGCTGGTCTCCGCTCATTCCAACAAAAGGTCATTTTGATTGCTGGCGGATACGATAAACACATACCTTACGATGTGTTGGGGCCTGAGATCGTTGCACACGTCAAGGCAATGGTTCTTACTGGAGCAACCGCACCAAAGATTCGGGCAGCCACGGAACAGGCAGAGGGATTTGATCGGGCCAATTTGCCGATTTATGATGTGGATGATTTCGAAGAGGCAGTTAAGAAGGCTTCGTCGTTGGCGCAGCCGGGAGACGTAGTCATTCTTTCACCAGCCAGTGCGGCCTTTGACAAGTTTAAGAATTTTATGGTACGAGGTACTTTCTTTAAGAAAATTGTGAATGAACTTCAATAAGGAGAGGATTGTTGTTGGAGCTCTTTGAAACGATGCAGACGTTGTGCAGTTTGTCTGGACCATCCGGTCGAACCAAACTGGTAGCGGAGGCAGCATCGGAATTATTAAAGCCTCTGGTAGATGAGGTATCGATAGACCGGTTGGGCAATGTTGTGGGTCTGCGCCGCTGCGGACAGGCCCAGCCCAGAAAACTTTTATTAGATGCCCATCTGGACGAAGTTGGATTTATGATTACCGGCCACGAAGATGGCTTTCTCCGATTCAATACTGTAGGAATCGATCCGCGCATTCTGCCGGGGCGAGAGGTGCGGCTGTTGACTGAGCCGGAAGGATTCGGCGTGATTTCAGTGAAACCGCCCCATGTTCTTTCTGCGGAAGAACAAAATCAGGCACAAGGCGTCGATGATTTGCGTATTGACGTTGGCTTGTCTCAGCGTGAGGCACAGGAACGTTATCCGATAGGCACAGCCGCAGTTTTTCGGGAAGGCTGTTCCCGCTTAATGGGGGAACGGATTACCGGAAAAGCACTGGACGATCGGTCTTGCTTTTGCATGCTCTTGCGCACAATGGAGTTGATGAGGGAAGATGAACTCTCATTCGATGTCTATGTATTGGGCAGTGAACGGGAGGAAAGCGGGGGAGAAGGCGCGGCAACAGCGGCCTGGAGGATTGCACCGGATTATGCTGTCGCTGTTGACGTGACATTCGCTTTGCAGCCGGATGTCTCAACGGAGGACGGATTTGCGCTGGGCGGTGGTCCGGTGATCGGGGTTGGCCCCAATTTGGCCCGTTGGATGACAGAATTGATGAAACAGACCGCGCAGGAAATCAATGTTCCGGTGCAGTTTGAAGTAATGAGCGGAAACACCGGAACCAATGCGTGGGATATCCAGGTGGCGCGTGAGGGCGTTGCAACCCAACTGCTCTCTTTGCCCCTTCGCTATATGCACACTCCGGTAGAGGTAATGGATTTGCGGGACATCGAGATGGGAGCCCAGCTTTTGGCTGCATTTGTGCGGCGCTTGAGTGAAAAGGAGGCATCATGCTAAATCTTGTTCGTGATCTGTGCATGCTGGATGGTGTCTCCAGTTGGGAAGATGAGGTACGAGACTTTATTTTCACCCAGGCACAGCCTTATGTCGATGAAATTCGCACAGATGCAATCGGAAATTTGATCGTCTTTAAGCGGGGTAAAATCCCTACAGGCAGCAAATTGATGTTTTCTGCCCATATGGATGAAGTGGGTCTGATGATCACCCATATCGAAAAAGATGGTATGCTGCGCTTTGATACGGTGGGTGGAATTGATCGGCGCATTTTACTGGGCAAACACGTCAAAATTGGTGAATCCCATGTTCCGGCAGTTGTTGGAAATAAGCCGATTCATCTGACGGATAAAGAGGAACGCAAGCAGTCGCCCAAATTGAAGGAATTGTACCTTGATATGGGAGCCTTATCGGAAAAAGAAGCCCAGCAGGTGGTTCATCCGGGGGATATTGCCGCATTTGTATCCGATTGGAACGAGTTTGGCGCCGGAATGGTGAAGGCAAAAGCACTGGATGATCGGGTTGGCTGTGCAGTATTGCTGTCGCTATTAAAAGAGGACCTGCCGATGGATTGCACCTTTGTTTTTTCCTGTCAGGAAGAGGTTGGGACGCGCGGAGCATTTGGCTATGCTTTTTCCGTTCAACCGGAGATTGCCTTGGTTGTGGAGGCGACTACAGCCTCTGATCTGCCGGGTGTCCCTTCTCATTTGCAGGTATGCTCTCCCGGAAAGGGCGTTGTGATTCCCTTTATGGACGGGGGCACAATTTATGATCGGGGAATATTTGAACTGCTGCGTGATTTGGCAGATGAACACCATATTCCATGGCAGACGAAACACATGATTGCCGGAGGCACCGACGGGCGTACCATTCAGCGCAGTCGAAATGGCGTTCGTGTTGGTGGAATAGCGGTTGCAGTTCGCAATATCCATTCGCCATCCAGTGTTGGGGCGGTGGATGATTTTGAACAGATGCTGAAGCTTGCCCGGCTGTTCCTGTGGCGGGTTGCAAAGGAGCGTTGAATGTGGAAGTTGTAGAATTGTTAAAAGGGTTAACCGCAGAATTTGGGCCTTCCGGTTGTGAGAAAGATGTTCGCAATTATATTGCAGATCTTGTAGCCCCCTTTGCAGACGATGTAAAAACGGATACAATGGGGAACTTGATTGTGCATAAGCGCGGGGATGGAGCACGGATGATGTTTTCTGCGCATATGGACAGTGTCGGCATGATTGTTACTCACATCGACGACAACGGCTGGCTCAGATTTGGCGCATTAGGTGGGCTGGAACCACTGGATATACGGCGGCAAAGAGTGCTATTTGCAAACGGAGTTCGAGGTGTTGTCAGTGTTCCGGAGGACAAGGAAGAAAACGGAAATCTAAAACTGACGGATTTCTATATTGATATCGGCGCTGTCAATCGGGAGCAGGCAGAAAAAATGGTGCGCCTGGGTGACAGCTGTGTATACGACAGTCCCTTCTGGGAGCAAAACGGAAGGGTATTTTCGAAATATCTGGACAATCGCTCTGGCTGCGCAATGCTGATTTTAGCTTTGATGCAAATAAAAAATCCGAAGTACGACTTGTATTTTGTTTTTTCGGCGCAGGAGGAAGTAGGAGTGCGTGGTGTGCGCCCTGCGGCGTTTGAAATTGATCCGGATATTGGAATTGCAGTCGATGTGACTTGCTCAGACGATTTGCCCGGAAGCACACACTGCTGTTCCTCTGTTCTGGGGAAAGGCTCTGCAGTGAAACGGAAGGATGGCTCGGTTATTTGTCAGCCGGAGGTGATTCATTGGATGAATCGCGTTGCAGAGGAAAACAACATTTCGGTGCAGCAGGATGTGATGCGTTCCGGAGGAACCGATGCTGGCGGTTTGCTGTGCAATCGAGGCGGAGTTTATACCGGCGGTATTTGTATTCCCTGCCGCTATACCCACGCTCCAATTGAAGTTTGTGACTTGAGCGATATAGAGTCCGGTGTTCGCTTTGCGGTGGCACTGGCAGAAAGTGAGTTTTTAATTTCATGAGTTTGAATTTTTCAAAACGAGTATTAAGTTTGGCAGATGAGGCGCAGAAATCCGTTGCTGAACAATTTGCCCGCATTGACAGCATCGCAGAGGTAAACACACGCAAGGTGTTAGCGGCATTCCAAAATCATCGTGTCGCCGAAGGTTATTTTGCCGGCACCACGGGTTACGGATATGACGATCAGGGCCGCGAGGAATTGGAAAAGATTTATGCGGAAATTTTTCATACGGAAGCGGCTCTGGTCCGGATTCAGTTTGTGAACGGAACGCACGCGATTGCCTGTGCCCTTTTTGGTGCGCTTATGCCCGGCGATATCCTTGTATCTGCGGTGGGAGCACCCTATGATACGATTCAGGGTGTGATCGGAATCAGTGGAGATGGACGCGGAACGCTGAAGGATTATGGAATTGATTATCGAGAGGTTCCGCTCAAAGATAATGCGGCCGACAAGGAAGGTTTGGCAGAGGCGGTTCGCGATCCGCGGGTCAAGGCGGTGCTGATTCAGCGCTCGAAGGGTTATTCCACCCGTTCCACCTTGTCTGTGCAGGAGATTGGGGAACTTGCCGCGATTGTTAAGGCAAATAATCCGAATGCGGCGGTTCTGGTGGACAATTGTTACGGAGAATTTGTTGAAGATGTTGAGCCGACCGAAGTTGGAGCGGATCTGGTAGTTGGCTCCCTCATCAAAAATCTGGGTGGAGGACTTGCACCGACAGGCGGTTATATTGCCGGGCGAAGCGACCTGGTAGAAGCCGCTGCGCAACGGCTGACTGTCCCCGGAATTGGCGGTGAATGCGGCTGTACACTGGGGCAGAATCGAGCTCTCTATCAAGGGCTTTTTATGGCGCCCCACACGGTGGCGCAGGCGTTGAAGACGGCAATATTTGCCGCCAGACTGATGGAATTGCTGGGGTATGAAACAGAGCCAACCAGCAGCACCATTCGCCATGATATTATTCAGATGATTTCTCTGAACACACCGGAGGCGGTATGCAAGTTTTGCAAGGGAATTCAGAGCGGCTCTCCGGTAGACTCCTATGTAACACCAGAGCCGTGGGCGATGCCTGGCTATGATGACCAGGTTATTATGGCCGCAGGTGCGTTTATTCAGGGAGCGTCCATTGAACTGTCTGCAGATGCTCCTATGCGTGAGCCGTACACTGTATATTTGCAGGGCGGGCTGACTTACGAATCGGGTAAAACCGGTATTTTATTGGCGGCAGAAGAACTGCTGAGGGATGACAGCCATGGATGAACGGCAACAGATTGCTTTGCTGCGCGAGCAGCTCAATGAGTGGAACCATCAATACTATGTATTGGATCATCCAACGGTGTCAGACTATGAATATGACCATCAGTTGCGCCGGCTGGAAGAGCTGGAGGCAAAATATCCGGAAGAGATCACACCGGATTCTCCAACCCAGCGTGTTGGCGGCGAGGCTTTGACCAGTTTTGCACCGGTGCATCATCCGGTTCCGTTGGAATCACTTCAGGATGTTTTTTCAGACGAAGAAATGTTGAGCTTTGTGCACAGAGTTTCTGCTGAAAATAGCGAGACAGCTTTTATTGTAGAACCAAAGGTAGATGGACTTTCCGTTGCCTTGGAATATGTAAATGGTATTTTCGTGCGCGGTGCAACGCGCGGCGATGGCCAGACTGGCGAGGATGTAACCGAAAATCTGCGCACAATAAAATCCATTCCCATGCAGCTCTATGGTGCGCCGGAAAGATTAATTGTTCGCGGTGAAGTGTTTATGCCCAAAAAGGTGTTTCATGAAATTAACACCCAGAGGGAATTGGACGGAAAAGCACTGATGGCAAACCCCCGCAATGGTGCAGCCGGCTCCCTGCGGCAACAGGATCCAAAAGTAGCCGCCCAGAGAAAGCTGGATGTGCAAATTTTCAATATTCAGTTGATGGAGGGGAGAGAACCCTTTCAAACCGACAGTGAATCCCTTTGCTGGTTGGAGGAACTTCGATTCAAGGTCATTCCGCGTAAAGTCTGTTGCACGGAGAACGAAATTTTGCAATGCATCCATGAAATCGGAGATCACAGAGATGGTTTTTCTTTTGATATTGACGGAGCATGTGTCAAATTAGACAATCTTGCTACGCGGCCGGTCTTTGGCAGTACCGCAAAATTCCCCCGTTGGGCAGCTGCTTACAAATATCCGCCGGAACAAAAAGAAAGTATCCTGGAGGATATTGTTATTCAGGTAGGTCGTACGGGAATTTTAACACCGAAGGCAAAATTGTCTCCCGTTCGCCTGGCTGGGACGACAGTGACCAATGCGACGCTGCACAATCAGGACTTTATCTCCCAGAAAGATATTCGAATTGGGGATACGGTCATCGTGCAAAAAGCGGGGGAAATTATTCCTGAAATTGTCTCTGTTGTTCCGGATAAGCGACCGATTGATGCAGAACCCTACTGTATGCCGAAAACCTGTCCTGTTTGCGGTGCTCCGGTGCATCGGGATCCGGATGGCGCGGCGATTCGCTGCACAGGCGCAGAGTGTCCAGCGCAGTTACTGCGAAATTTAACCCATTTCGCATCGAGAGATGCGATGGATATTGAGGGGCTTGGACCGGCAGTGATCGAGAGTCTGGTTGATGCCGGAGCGGTGAAAAATCCTGCAGATTTGTATCATCTGGATGTTTCGACGGTGGCGCAGCTGGAGCGCATGGGTCAGAAGTCTGCGGAGAATCTGATTCGTTCCATTGAAGATTCGAAAAATCGTGGGATGACTCGTCTGCTGTACGCATTTGGAATCCGTCAGGTGGGTCAGAAGGCCGCCCAGACGCTTGCACGTAAATTTGGTAGTATGGACCAGTTGCAGGAGGCATCGCGTGAGGAGATTCTGCAGGTGGAGGATATTGGCGGCATTACCGCCGATTACCTACAGGAGTGGTTCCAAAACCCCCAGTCTCAGCACTTGCTGCATCAACTGCGTGAAGCGGGAGTCCTGTTTGACAGTACGGAACAACCGATAGAAGAGAAATTTTCCGGAATGACATTTGTAGTGACCGGTACGCTGGAGCATTTCAGCCGAAAAGAGGCAGAGGAAAGAATCGTTGCATTGGGTGGAAAAGCTTCTGGTTCCGTGTCGAAGAAAACCAGTTATGTGGTTGCAGGTGAGGCTGCCGGAAGCAAATTGACCAAGGCGCAGAATCTTGGCGTTCCAGTTTTGACGGAAGATGAATTCATTGCAATGATTGAGGCGTAAGCGAAGGATTATATAAGGCGACTGTCTTCTGATTTAAGAAAAGGTATAGAGCAACGCATGAAATTTCGATCAAATCGATTCGGCAGGAAATCCTCCGTCCCAGACGATATGGCGATAGTTTTCCTGATCGGTACTGCCCTCGGTGGAGATACACAATATAACAGAATTCTGATCCAATCCGAGTTGTGTTTTGATCGGTTCGAGATTAGGATTGCGCAGAATCTCAGCGGCCAGACCAAAGCCGGCAGCGCCGCTCTCACCGGAGATGATTCGGGGATCATTGCCTAGGGGAGCGCCTAAAATGCGCATTCCGTTTGCGGCAATCCAATCCGGTATGGAAACGGAGTAATCCGCCCAGTCGCGCAAAATGTCCCAAGCGATTGAACAGGGTTGTCCGCAGGCAAGACCTGCCATGATGGTATCCATATCTCCATCGACGCAGTGAAGCGTGTTGTCATTTGCTTTTGCAGTGCGATAGATGCAGTCGGCGCGATTTGGCTCAACGATAACAATGGTTGGCTTTTGATTCCCGGAATAATAATTGCACAGAAATGCAGTTACTGCACCTGCCATAGCGCCAACACCGGCCTGTAAAAACACATGTGTTGGGCGGACGGATCCGAGTTGCTGAACTGCTTCCAGCGCCATGGAGGTGTATCCCTGCATAATCCAACGGGGAATTTCTTCATAGCCGCTCCATGCGGTATCCTGCACAAAGATCCATCCGTTTTTTTGCGCCTGCTCCGCAGCCAGTGCTACTGCACCATCGTAGTTTCGTTCGGTAATGGATGCATCTGCTCCTAATGCCTGAATGTTTCTCAGCCGCTCCAAAGCAGAACCCTTCGGCATATAGACTACGCTTTTTTGACCAAGCTGATGTGCTGTCCAGGCAATGCCGCGACCATGGTTTCCATCCGTAGCGGTAACGAAGGTTAACTCGCCCAGTTGATTGCGGATGGAAGTGTTTGTCAGTGAGTCATAGGGAAGATCATCGATACTGCAGCCCAGCCGTTTGGCAATGCACTGACCGATGGCATAACTTCCGCCCAGAACTTTAAACGCATTGAGTCCAAAACGATAACTTTCATCTTTGACATATAAACCTTGAATGCCAAGTTGTTGCGCCAGATTTTGGAGGGAAGCAAGCGGCGTTACGCTATATTCCGGGAAACTGGCGTGAAATGTGTTCACTTGACAGGCAATGGTTTGATCAAAATCAGAGATGGAACAAATCTTGTTTGGTTCTGCTGATGATATACGGGTGACATTAATTTCTTTTTGCATTTTAACTCCTTACTGGCATGCCAGATCATATAACACGTCGAGTAGAACATCTGCGCCCTTTTGGATCGCATCGTCAGAGGTGAATTCTGCCGGATTGTGGCTGATTCCGTTTACACTGGGGACAAAAATCATAGCAGTGGGGCAGATTCTGGCCAACATCTGAGCATCCTGACCTGCTCCGGAGACGATACGCCGCACAGAGTATCCGCGCTTCTGAGCGGATTGTTCAATTCTTCTGCAGATTTCTTCGTCAAAATCTACCGGATCGAAATGGCTCATTCGCTCTGTTGTGATTTGCACACCATCCGTCTGTTCCAGCGTATGCAGATACTCCGTCAGCTGCAAATCATCCAGATCTAACTTCTCCTTGTTGGGATTGCGTAAATCGACCGTAAAAACGGCTTTGCTGGGAATGACATTGACCGCGTTTGGCTCGAAGGCGATGGTGCCGATGGTGGCAACTCCGCCGGATTTTTCGACTAATTGACGCAAAAAGAGATTTACCTTTGCGGCGGCCAGCCCAGCATCGGTTCGCATGGAAGTTGGGGTCGTGCCGGCGTGATTAGCAGAGCCTTGAATGGTAATCCGTTGCCAGTGTATGCCCTGTAATGTGTCCACTGCGCCGATTTCAATGTTCTCTGCGTCTAAAATAGGGCCCTGCTCGATGTGCAGTTCAACAAACTGCGCCGGAACGATAAAACCTGGCTCAACAGTTCCGGCATAGCCAATCCGCTGCAATTCTTCCCCGATGACGGTGCCGTCTACACCAGTGATTCTTAGTGCTTCGTCTGTTGCCAGTCCGCCGGCATAGACCAACGAACCCATCATATCCGGAGCATAACGAACGCCTTCCTCGTTGGTGAAAGCGCCAACGATCAAGGGGTGCTTTGGATGCACACCAGCCGCCTTTAATGTGGTGATGGCTTCAATCCCTGCGATGACCCCAAGACAACCGTCGAATTGTCCGGCGTTGATAACAGTATCAATGTGCGAGCCGGTCATTACTGGTTGAGCATCGCTGTTTTCTTCTGTATTCCAAATGCCGAAGAGATTGCCAATTCGGTCAATGACCACCTCTAAACCGGCTTCTTTCATCCACGCTGCAACAAGATCCCGACCTGCTTTGTCAGCATCCGAGGCCGCAAGGCGAGTGCGTCCTCCCTCGCAAACAGCACCGACTTTTCCTAATTCACGAATACGATTCTTGATTTTACTCCCACTGATCTGCATTGCAAAAATCCTCCCGACTAGAATAATTTTAACAGAATCTGCACTCAAACACTTAAGCTGAAGTTGTGTTAATCAATTGATTCTGCTAGAATTATAAGAGGTTTCAATAGATCTTTCTATCAAAATATACATTGATATTATCAAAATCTGCACTTTATGAGGAGCAAAACAATGAATGAAAAATCGGTTCCTTTATCGGTTCAAGCGGGAGTGAATGTCAGCTTTTCTGGCTCTGAACAGGACAAAGAGGAACTTCCGAAAATTTCACCAGACCTTCCGCTGTCAGTGTATACCCAGAGCTTTTCACTGGAGCGGAGAGATGCGATTCCATTTCACTGGCATAATGAATTTCAGCTTGTCTGGGTTCGAAAGGGCGCGCTTAGCTATCAGGTGAATGATACCACGTTTCAGCTGGATTGCAACCAGCTTTTGCTGATCAACTGCCGTCAACTGCATTGTGTTCGTATGCTGACATCTGACGCGAAAACGGTTTGCATCAACTTCGATACGGATGTAATTCATCCGTGGGTGTTAACCCATTGCCTAAATCCCTATTTGGAACAATGGTCTGCGGCTTATTGTCTTTGTCCAATGGACGAATGGTTTGAACACCAGCTGATTTCATTTTCTGAAATGAAGCAGGGGGCGTTTGATTGCATGACCGCACTCAATTTTTTAAATGTGGTTTGGCAGAAGATTGTTCAGGATAATGACGCATCAGGGGTAAAACAGGACTTCGACGAAGTGGAACTGGTAAGATGTATGCTGCGGATTGTGCAGGAACACTATATGGAGCCACTGCGCCTGACAGAAATTTGTCGTCAGGCAGCGGTGAACCGAAATCGTTGCGCGGAGCTTTTTTTGAAGTATACAGGGTGTTCGCCGATGAAATATCTGAATTATTATCGGTTGTGCCGCGGAAAGGAACTGCTGCTGGAGACAAATCAATCGATTACGGAAATCAGTGAAAACATCGGTTTTCGGCAGGTGAGCAATTTTATAACGCAATTCCGATGCGCATACGGCAGTACACCTTTGGCATATAGAAAACAGCATAAAATAGGTTCAGAGAAACAACTGCGCTAAAAAGTTCTTACATGTCCGGGCGAAGCTGATAATTCATGGTTGCAATCAACAGATAAAGCTTTGTTTCCATGCTTTGCAAATCGCAGTCCAGAACCTCTTCAACTTTCCGGATTTTATAATGCACTGTATTGCGATGGATAAACATTTTTTCTGCAATATCATGGACGCGGCCATCATATTTTAGATAATTTTGAATAAATTCCATGTAATCTGTGCCGCAGGTGCGATCATAAGTTAGCAGAGGCTTCAGGTACTCTTCGTGAATTTCGCTGAGAACATCCTGATTTTCCAGTGCAATAACAATTTTATAAATTCCAAGTCTCGCATAGGTGTGCAGCTCTTCCGGCAACTGCCCCCGCAGCTGCAGCGCCATGATTTTATCGGCCAGAAGATAACTTTTCTGGATGCAGCGTGCGCTCTTTGTACAACGGCCTACTGCATAAAACGGTGCGCTAGGTAAGGCAAGGGTGGTCTTTAACTCGGAACAGAGTTCTTGCATGCGGGTTTCGACATCCTCAGCAGAATAGTTGGCAAAGAGAACCACCAGTGTCTGTCCCAGTAGAGAGGGGAGTGCTGACATTCCCCTCTGCTGACAGAATTGCTGTGCGGTAGTCAATAGATCCGATGCGTTGTGCTCGCTCTCGATTTGTGCCAATCCGACACAATAACGCCATTCGGGAGCAAAACCGCCAGAATGCAGCGCGTCGATATATTCCTTCTGTTGCTCTGGATGTTGGATCGCGATGCGAACAGCGTCCTCCAGTGCATTTTGCGCCTTGGAGTCCTCGTAAATCATTTGAAATACTTTTTGCATCAAACTTTCTATCCGGATATGCCATGGAACGGTGAATAACGGAAGCCCCACCTCGTCACAAAAGGCGCACAAGCCATCAGGCAGTTTTCGAATGTAGCTGCCCAGATTGATTACCGCACCGGAGATGCCGGATTTCCAACACTCCTTCACAATGTCTGCGAGTTCTTCCGGATCCTCCAGTGCAACTCCCGTGGTGAAGATAATTTCATTGCCCTCGAGAAACGCAGAGAAATTTGGCTTTTCAATTACATGAACGCGACAAATTGGTTTATTGAGTCCAGATTCACCGGCAACAAGGGTTACTTCATCTTGACGAACAGATGAGTACCAATCTAATACATGCAGAGACAAAACGACATACCTCCGATCAAAAGCTTAGTAAAAAAAGGCGAAGGTGCTGCATAATGCAGGCACCTTCGCCTTTCACTTTACTTCATTTTAATCTATTCTAATGAAATATTGAAAAAAAGACAAGCGGTAATACAACTAAAAAAAGGATAAAGAATCTGAATTCGATCGGTATTGTCAACAATACAGCGAACAAAAAATGCAAGAGTAAAGAGTAAATGATTCATTTTGACTCGATGCTACAGTTTGCTCTGTACAGTGTTCTTGCTATAATAAACAAATAAAAACACGGAATTTTGCGGGATATTGCTACCACATAAGTGCGACTGCACGAAGTGAATTGTGTGAGTGTTGAAAGCATCTCAAAAAGCGTTGACGCGAAAAATGAAAGAAAGTATAATCACAACCATCAAAAACATAAAAACACATACACGGAAGGGCAATGGGGCCTACACAGAAGCAGTCCCCCTGAGCCCTTCCGCTTTTTGTTAGGAGATGAGGATATGCTTCAGCACAAAACGGAGATCGCTTTGGATAATGTCGGAATGGTGTACCCAACGGAGGGCAGCAGCGTTACCGCATTGACAGGTGTGAGTTTCGATATCCAACACGGTGAATTTATTTCCCTGCTTGGTCCCTCCGGCTGTGGCAAGACCACGTTGCTGCGGATCATTGCCGGACTGCTGCAGAACACACAGGGAACTGCGACGGTTGCGGGCATGACGCCGACCCAGGCTCGAGAGAGCGGTGAAATGGGAATGGTGTTCCAAAGTGCAGTTCTCTACGATTGGCGGACCGTTATAAAAAACGTCATGCTTCCGATGGAAATTAAGGGAGTTTACCGAGAGGAACAACGTCAGCGCGCAGAAGAGATGCTGGATCTGGTGGGACTGTCGAAGTTTAAAAACAGCTATCCTTATGAGTTGTCTGGCGGCATGCAGCAGAGAGTTTCCATTGCGAGAGCACTGGCAACAAGACCGAATATCCTGCTCATGGATGAGCCATTCTCCGCATTGGATGAATTTACACGAGAGAAACTCCACGACGATCTGTTAAAGATCTGTCACACCCGGGAGATGACGGTCATCTTTGTTACACATAACATCGCTGAAAGTGTTTACTTGTCCGATCGCGTCGTAGTGATGAGTCCACATCCCGGACGGGTGAGTGCGGTAGTCGACATTGATCTTCCGCATCCTCGCACGCCGGATCTGCGCGAGAGTGAACGCTATTATGAGTATATCACTCAGATTCGTGGAAGCTTTGAGGGGGTGTGACAATGAGTGGAAGAAAGGTTCGCGTAAACCGCTTAAAAGCTCCTCCCGGCTGGTTGGTCACATTGATTTGGGTGCTCGGGTTTCTGGTTGTGTGGGATGTGATTGCACTGCTTTTCCAATTGGCAGGACAGGCAGGAACCAAGTTTCCATATATCCATGATCTGCTGAAATGGGCTTTTTCGCCGGCCTACGATGGCAGCGGAATCTGGCGTGCGACAGGTATTACACTTTCCGTCTTTGCCTCCGGTTTGTTGATTGGCTTCCTTGTTGGAGCGTTGTTTGCAATTATAATGAGCGCCTGTCTTCCGGTGGAAAAGGTCGGATATCCTTTGCTGTTGCTAAGCCAGATGATCCCCATGCTGGGATTGGCACCTATCATCGTCAGTATGGTGGGCGATTTTTCCAAAGCAAAGCTGGTTATGAGTGCGTATATGACGTTCTTCCCCGTGGCGGCAAACTTCTTTGCCGGCCTTCAGAGTGTGGATGAGCAGAGAAAGGAACTGCTGATGATGAGCGGAGCCAGCATGGCAACGGCTTATCGTAAGCTGATGGTTCCAGCGGCAGCTCCGTCCCTGTTCATTGGCTTGAAGCTGGCTACACCTTCTGCATTCGCAGCGGTGATCTTTACCGAGGTGCTTTATCCGCAGAATGGCGGCATCGGCGGTGAGATCCTGAACTCTCAGTACGGAAACGATTGGGAGTTGTGTTGGGGTTATATCTTTATGGCAGTTGTCGTTGCAGTGCTACTGTTCTATGCTGCCAGCTTTTTGGAAAAGCTTATTATTCGTTGGAAGAGTGTGGACTGAGGAGGTGATTGTATGAGTAAGCAAACAGCAACCCACAGTCGGGGTGAACTGCTGGTAGTTCTGGATATCAATCGCCAGACGCGGCGGGTGACAACGCTTTTGCGGGCACTGTTCTTGGCAATCGTTTCCGCTCTGGTTCTTACAATGGTGTTGACGGGACTGGGACGACCGATTTTTCAGATTACAAACGATTACGAGTATACATGGAATATTACCGGTGAAATGCTTATCAATGGTTTAGCGTTGGATGGCATTCCATTAACGACATTCAATCCGCTGGCATTGCTGATGTACATTGGTGTTTCCGTGGCGCTGGCCGGAATAGCAGTGTTCTTTCTTGGCAATTTGATTCATGCAATCCGTGCCGTCAAGACATCAGCCCCCCTGGTGTTGGTCGGAAAACCAAGAAAGGTATTGAAATATCTGATTGGTATCAGTGCTACACTGTCGTCGCTGTTGTTCCTGTTTTTTGAACCGGTGTATCGCTTGACATTGACGGCACAGGGAAATGAGTACATGGAGCAGTTGGCTGAAAATTATGCCTTTAACTGCAATCCTACCGGAACAGGAACCTTGCTCATGTTGGGTTGCTTCTTTGTAGGAACCTACTATCTCTGCTCTGTAGCCAGCACAACGAGCTTTTGGAAGAAGCATCAGGGCGGTTGCTATCTGTTGGGAATTGTGGCGCTGTTGCTGTATTTCTGGCAGTACGGATATCTGCATGCCCTGTTTGGAATCGATCCCAGCACAGCTTCCTTCCCATATCCCTTCCCCCGGGCAATCAACAGCTTCAGCAAGTTTACCGGCAGCATAAAGGGAAATTACAACAGCGTGTTTGGATCGCTGGTGCAGATTTTCTTCACCTCAGCCAGTACAACCTTGAACGATTCTATTGTCTATAATGCGACGACCACGTTGGCAGGAATGCTGATCGGCTTTGTATTGGGTGGTGTGCTTGGCTATGTAGTCAGCTTGGTAGCTGCCTGCTGCAAGCGCTGGGGAGCTGGTATTTTGACCATTTGTTCCATCCTGGCGGCTTTTCCGGTGGTGGCACTTGGCCCTATTGTGAACCATTGGTTCCCATCCAATAGTGTGTCCGGTTCACTGGCAGCCAAGATTATTGTCGTGACCATTCTCTGCATGGCCGGCATGGCAGTAAATGCCTATAAAGGCCTGACCGTATTAAAGCCGTTTGCTATGGATCTGATGGACATTTGTGATGCCAGCACGAAGCAGTCCTTCCTGATGCTTCGCCTGCCGAACAGTTTGCCCAACGTGTTTACAGCGTTGAAAATCAACTCCGCTACCGCACTGATGGGCGCTTTCGTGTGCGAGTTCTATTCCCGCTCCAAAACGTTTGGTATCGGCATGATGTTTAATAACTATTGGGATGTGGCTCGTTATCAATCCTGGGCCTACATCATTATGGCAATTCTGTTTGGCCTGATTCTTTACCTGATTGTAGCCGCAATAGAACGTAAATGCATTGGATGGCATCCATCCATGCGCAAGAAGCGTTAAACCCGCTTTATCGGAAGCATTCCCTGCTTCGTGATGATAAAGAAATCCTGATTGAGAACGATTGGAGGAAAAAACTATGAAGAAACTGATTGCATTGCTGCTGA
Source organism: bacterium (assembly GCA_963597355.1). Classification (GTDB taxonomy): domain Bacteria; phylum Bacillota; class Clostridia; order Oscillospirales; family Oscillospiraceae; genus UMGS1766. Next base: position 184,839 of record CAVBPR010000002.1, read on the forward strand.
GCCTCGCAATGGTTGTCGCTCTGGCATCCTGTGGCTCCTCCGCTAATGTATCCACCGGTACCACGTCGGCATCCAAGTCTGACGATACCAGCAAGGACACAAGCGCCGCCCAGTCCACCACCTCAAGTGATGGCCTGACCCCGGTTACCGTCCAGCTGAAGTGGGTGCAGCAGGCACAGTTTATGGGCTATTATGCAGCAAAAGCCCTGGGCATTTATGAGGAATTTGGTCTGGATGTCACCATCGTCCCCGGCGGCAGCGTAGACGTTGTTGACGAGGTGGATTCCGGTCGTGCACAGTTCGGCGATGTCTGGACATCTACTGCAATGAGTGCCATTGCCAATGGCGCAAACGTCATGTCTGTGGCACAGTGGTATCAGAACTCCGGCATGACGCTGGTTTCGATGAAGGATACCGTGGCAGATCCCACTGCAGTAACTTCCGGCGAAGTTGTCGGTAACTGGGGCGGCGGAAACGAGTACGAAATGCAGGCTTATCTGGCATCTCTCGGCCTGTCTACCGATTATGTAACAGAGGATTACGACATGCAGCAGCTGATCGACGGTGAGCTGACCTGGTCTTCCGCTATGACCTACAATGAAATGGGTCTGCTCTTCGAGGGCGGCTATACCTCCGATGATCTGAACGTTCTCTACATGGAGAAGGAAGGCTTCGGCATGCTGGAGGACTGCGTCATTGTTGACACTGCATGGGCGGAAGAGAACGAGGATACCGTTACAGCCTTTATTGAAGCTACTGCTCTCGGTTGGGGCTGGTGCCTTGAGAACGCCACTGCTGCTGGCAGCCTGGTGTTCAATGCAGAAGATACTGCCAACACAGTTTCCGAGTACCATCAACAGTTTGAGGCAAACGAAGTTGCCAAGCTGATCGTTGGCGATATTGTTACCATCGGTGATCGTACCACCTATGACAAGCTGGGCTATCTGGATGCCAGCAAGTATGAGCAGACTTATAAGATCCTGAGTCAGTATGCTGATGTCGGCAATATCGATGCTTCCAAGTGCTATACCACCTACTTCTATGATAAGGCCATTGCTGATGAGAAGTTCCAGACCGCATTGGATAACTTTGATAGTTACCAGTGGAGCGGCACCTTTGATGTGCTGTACGCGGGCTGAGCAAATCAGCTGACCGTCCCCGGAGCTGCGTATTTTCCCTTTCCGCGCAGCTCCGGGGAAAGAAAAATCATTCTGCCGCCGGCCATGGACCGGGACAAATAATACAACAAGGAGGATCCTATTATGTATGATCTGATCATCAAAAACGGCACCCTTGTCACCCCTACCAGCACATTTTGTGCCGATCTGGCGGTCAAGGACGGCAGAATCGCCGTTGTTGCTGAAACAATCGAAGGAGAAGCTGCCAAGGTAGTGGACGCTACGGGCAAGATGGTGTTGCCTGGCGCAATTGATCATTACGCCGGAACGCGCGCTGCTGTTTGCGGTGGCACTACCACTGTGTTCGATTTCGCACTGCAGGATTTTGGCGAGAACATGGTGGATACAATCAAGCGGAGAGATGCACTTTGTGCTCCAGATGCTTGTTGCGATTACGCTTTCCACATCGGCGTTAAGGATGTGGCAAATGGATTGCTGGATTCTATGGCGGAGGCTGTAGATTACGGCGTCACTTCTTTTAAGGTGTTCATGGTATATGATTTCGGTGTAACCGATGGCGTGTTTTTCAAAGTGCTCCAGAAGTCCAAAGACATTGGTGCTTTGATTGGCGTTCATGCCGAAAACAATGAAATGGTCAACATGTTGACCGAAAAATACATTTCTGAGGGCAATACCTCCGCCTGGTATCACTACCTTTCCCGCCCGGAATGGGTGGAAGGCGAGGCTGACGAGCGCGCCATTGATTGGGCGAAGGCCGCCGGCGCAGAGCTCTATATTGTCCATCTGGCGAATAAGCAGGGCATGGAAGCCGTGCAGAAGGCCAAGAGTGAGGGGTATCCGATTTATGCAGAGACCTGCCCTCAATATCTCTACTTTACCAGTGAAGTTTATAAACGTGAGGATGGCCGCAACTTTGTCTGCTCCCCCCCAATGAAGGGACAGGAAAGTCAGGACGCCCTTTGGGCAGGCATCCAGAACGGTTTTATCGATACAATTTCCACAGACCATTGTCCCTTCCAGCAATCTGAAAAGGACTGGGGTTTGAACGATTTTCGAAAGATTCCAAATGGCTGTGCAGGCGTGGAGAATATGTATCCCTTTATGCTTGCAGCAGCAAATGCAGGAAAGCTGAGTTTCAATAAAGTAGTTCAGCTTTGCTGCGCCAATACAGCCAGTTTGTTCGGCTGCACAACAAAAGGTAGCTTAGATGTAGGAAAAGATGCAGATATCGTGATTTACGATCCGGAGAAGGATTTTACGATCCATCAGAGCAACATGCACTCGGATGCCGATCATACCATTTGGGAAGGTGTTTCGCTCCATGGCTATCCGGTTCAGACTTATGTTCGCGGTACGCTTGTATATGATAATGGAAACTTCGTCGGAGAGCGCGGCTTCGGACGCTATCTGAAGCGTGCTCGCCGGCCGAAAAGAGACTGACAAAGGAGGAATTCCTCATGCTCAGACCACGCAATGAAGCAGAGCGATGTTTGCTGTGTTCCAATGCAGCGTGTACCGGGGCCTGTTCCGCCGGACAGGATCCGGCGCGAATGCTGAGAGCGGTGCGTTTTGATCGGGAAAGTGAAGCCAGGGCCTATGTGGATGCGGTGCAGTGTGAAGGTTGTGCTGCACCTTGCGAAGGTGCCTGTGTTCATTACGACACGCCCATTCGAATTCAGGAGGTTGTTCGATCCTTACCTGCACCGAAGGGCGGGGCTGTGGATCTCGGTATTGATTTCTGCGGAGTGCGGTGTGAAAATCCGTTCTTTCTCTCATCCTCTGTGGTAGCTTCCGGTTATGAAATGTGTGCAAAGGCATTTCAATTGGGCTGGAGCGGCGTGGTCTATAAAACAGTGGGGTTCTTTGAACCGGATGAGGTTTCGCCTCGGTTTGGCGTACTCAATCGTCACGGAACATCCTTTGGCGGCTTTCGCAATATGGAGCAGATATCCGATCATCCTCTGAAACGGGATCTTGAAGTGTTGCGGCAGCTGAAAGAGGATTTTCCAACCAAGGTGATTGTTGGCAGCATTATGGGGGCAGACGAAGAGGAGTGGACGCAGTTGGCTCGTCTTTGTACGGAAGCAGGGTGCGACATAATTGAGTGCAATTTTTCCTGCCCCCAGATGACTGCCGAAGGTATGGGCAGTGATGTTGGTATCAATCCGGAACTGGTTGCTCGATATACGGCTGCGGTAAAGCGCGGTACGGATCGACCTGTGCTGGCAAAGATGACACCGAATATCACAAACATGGAGGTACCTGCCCTTGCGGCAATGAAAGCTGGAGCGGATGGCCTTGCGGCAATCAACACGATTAAATCTATTACAGGATTTGAGTTGCCGAGCATGGCGCCGCAGCCGGCAGTGGATGCCAAGAGTGCTGTTTCCGGCTATTCCGGCAAGGCGGTGAAACCGATTGCACTGCGGTTTGTGCAGGATCTTGCATCCTATCCGCAGTTGAAAGGCGTTCCGATCTCCGGCATTGGCGGGATTGAAACGTGGCATGATGCGGCGGAGTTTTTGGCACTTGGGTGTACAAACGTGCAGGTGACAACTGCTGTGATGGAATATGGCTATCGTATCGTCGAAGATATGATTGCCGGATTAAGCGAGTATCTTGCTCAAAATGGATATTCATCTCTGGATGAATTGATTGGACAAGGGCTTGATCATATTGTAGATCCCGAGAGTTTGGATCGCTCCACGGTGGCGTATCCAATGTTTGACCGTCAAAAGTGTGTCGGCTGCGGCCGTTGTGCTGTCAGTTGCTATGATGGCGGACATCAGGCGATTCGCTTTGAAGCGGACCGGCTGCCCCGCTTGATTGGCACAAAATGCGTTGGCTGCCATCTTTGTTTGTTAGTATGTCCGGCGGGAGCAATTTATCCCGGCCGTCGCGTACCGAAAAGTCGTTAAATTATAAAGAAAAGGAAGAAAGGAAGATTCGTATGACTCCAGAAGAAATCAAAGAAACGCAGAAAGCTTATGTGCTCCAGTCCTGGAACAAGCAGAAGGGGCTCAATCCGATTCCGATTGAGCACTGTGATAATATTTATCTCTATGATTATGACGGCAACCGTTATGCAGATATGTCCTCGCTTCACGTTAATATGAACCTGGGTTATGGAAACGAGGCAATTAACAATGCCATCAAATCCAAGCTGGACCGCTATGCATTTATCAGTGAGGCCTATGCAGATGAAGATCGTGCAAAGCTGGCAAAGTTGATTGTCAGCCAGATGCCGGACAACATGGGAAAAGTGTTCTTCACAAATGCAGGTGCAGATGCAAATGAAAATGCGGTAAAGATTGCCAGAATGTATACCGGTCGCAATAAAATTTTCTCTCGTTATCGCTCTTATCATGGCTCGACCTTTGGAGCAGGTAACCTGACCGGTGAACCACGTCGCTATGCACTGGAGCCGGGTGTTCCGGGCTTTGTAAAGTTCATGGATCCCTACATTTATCGGGATAATCTTCCCTTTGCTACGGAGGAAGAGTGCACAGAGTACTACCTGCGTAAGCTGGAAGAGCAGATTGTTTATGAAAATCCGGACAATATTGCTGCAATTGTTATGGAAACGATTACGGGCACAAATGGCATCATCATTCCGCCTAAGGGCTATCTCCCCGGCGTACGCAAGATTTGCGACAAGTATGGCATCATGATGGTTTGCGACGAGGTTATGGCTGGCTGGTGCCGTACCGGAAAGATGTTTGCATTCCAGAATTTCGATGTAAAGCCGGATATCGTCACCTTTGCAAAAGGCGTTACCTGTGGTTATATCCAGTTGGGCGGTGTGTGTGTCAGCAAGGAAATCGCAGCTTATTTCGATGATCACGTGCTTTCCTGCGGCCTGACCTATAATGGACATCCCCTGGCATGCGCGGCAGGTGTGGCTTGCGTGAACTACTATATCGAACATGACATTGCAGGTCATGTTACCGAGGTGGGCAAGGTACTGGGCGAACTGCTGGAAGAGATGAAGGCAAAGCATCCCTGCGTAGGCGATGTGCGTTATATCGGCCTGTTCTCTGCGGTAGAGCTGGTTAAGGACAAGGCTACTCGTGAAGCGTTGGTTCCTTACGGAAAGGATCCGGACGGAATCATGGGAAAGGTGCTTGGTATGCTGAAAGCAAAGCGCTTTATGACCTTTGGCCATGAAAACATGATTCTGGTTGCCCCTCCGCTTATCATCACCGAAGAGCAGCTTCGCGAGGAACTGGCTAAGCTGGATGAAGTGCTCGACGAAGTAGATAAGATGATCTGAATACGATAATATACCGCGTCGACCGCCTCGGTCGACGCGGGGAAATGGAGCGTTTTATGAGTCGACTTTTCTATATGCCGCAAACCATTATCAGCGGGTCCGGCAGTTTAAGCGCAGCAGGGGATCAGCTGTGCCTGGGAAAGAAAGCATTGATCATCACCGGCAAGATAGTGAAAGAACAGGCGTGCACACGGGAGCTGTTGCAGCTGTTGCAGTCAAAGGGAGTGGAGTATGATGTATTCTCCGATATTCCCGGTGAGCCAACGGACAAAATGGTGTTTGCCGGCGTGACAGCTTATCTCAACGGTGGCTGTGATTACATGATTGCCGTTGGTGGCGGCAGTCCGATGGATCTTATGAAGGCAGTTGCCGTCATGCTGAAATATCCTGGTTCGAAGCTGAGAGAGTTTATGGGAAAAATGATCCCCGGACCGTTTGTTCCAATGGTGGCAATTCCTACCACAGCAGGCACTGGCAGCGAAGCAACAATGTTTACGGTGATTACGGACACGGAGACGGACGTTAAGATGCTACTCAAGGGGCCGAAGCTGATTCCTGATGTGGCAGTAGTTGATCCGGCGTTCTCTGTTTCTGCTCCACAAAGTATTACGGCAAACACAGGCTTGGATGCACTGACCCATGCAGTAGAGTCCTACACCTCTCGGCTGGCGCAGCCGCTGACGGACACTCTGGCACTCTCCGCAGTGAAACGAATCATGGCCTATTTGCCGCGGGCATGGCGAAATGGAAATGATCTGGAGGCTCGGGAACAGATGGCTCTGGCAGCACTGGAAGCCGGAGTGTGTATTACCAATGCATCGGTCACGATTGTACACGGAATGAGTCGTCCAATAGGAGCTTTGTTCCATGTGCCACATGGATTATCCAACGCTATGCTGTTGCCGACTTGTTTGGAATTTGCTCTTCCGGGGGCTCTGGGGCGTTTTGCAGATCTGGGACGAGCCATTGGCGTTGCATCGGCGCATCAAGGCGACGACGAAGCCGCGGCAGCATTCCTTACCGCGGTGAAGGAGCTTTGCGGGATTTGTCATGTGCCTACACCGGAACAGTATGGCATAGAACGGGAAGTCTTCTTTGCGCAGATTGACAAGATGTCCAAGGATGCAGTTGCTTCCGGATCGCCGGGCAATACGGCCAGAGAAGTAACCGAGGCAGATTGTGCGATGCTGTATCGCAAACTTTACGAATAAAGATTTTGTTTCGTCTTTAAGGAGGAAAATGTTATGTATACCTGCAGCGAAGCTAGAATGGAAGATAAAATCAAAACCTTTTCCAAGTTCGGTGATGCCGGTCACGGCGGTATAACCCGTTATTCGCTTTCACCCGAGGCAATTCAGGCCCGCAATGAATGGCGCCGTCGCATGGAGGCGATTGGTGCCACAATCGAGATCGATGATGTGGGTGATATGTATGCCACACTTCCCGGCACCGATCCGGAAGCAAAGCGTATCGTAATGGGTTCTCACTGCGACAGCGTGAAAAATGGCGGTAATTATGACGGTATCCTGGGCGTTATGAGCGCTATGGAAGTACTGGAGACCGTGCACGAGAAGAACATTCCGCATAAGCATCCGCTGACCGCTATGATTTGGACCAATGAGGAAGGTTCTCTTTATCCGCCGGCTATGATGTGTTCCGGTATTGTTTGCTACGACTATTTGCCGGAGGATATTCGCAGCAAGTTTAAGTATGAAGATATGATGGCTTCCAAGTCCATTCTGGATTCCACCAAGACCTTTGGTCAGGCATTGGACGCATCTGGATTTAAGGGGGATAAGAAGTATCGTCTCAGCCCGGAAAAGTACCAGTGCATGTTTGAAACCCATATCGAGCAGGGTCCCATCCTTGAAGACAACGGCAACGACATTGGCGTGGTAGATTGCGTGCTTGGCATGTTTAACTATCGCCTGAAGTTCTATGGTCAGACCGTTCATGCAGGCACATTCCCAATGCCCAAGCGGCATGATGCCTTCCTTGCTGCAGCTGAGGCGCTGGTTTATCTCCATTCCGAAATTGACAAGCTGGAGATTCCCGAGTTGGTTTACACAACCGGTGAAGTGGTTTGCCATCCGTGTGTTCATACCTGTGTTCCGGATTTCTTTGATTTCTCCTTCGATGCCCGTCATGAGGATCCAAAGCAGCTGGAGCGGGTGCTGGCAGTTGTAAAGAGCTGCGCTGAAAAGACATGGGGCAACGGGTGCACTTGCGAAGTGGAAAAAGCATGGAACCGCGACACTGTCTATTGGGATAAAAAGCTGGTGAGCTATGTCAAGGCTTCTGCTGAGGAACTGGGCGTAAGCCATCAGTATATTCACTCCGGAGCAGGCCATGATGCTCAGTTCTGTGCCTATGTGATTCCCACGACCATGATTTTTGTTCAGTCGAAAGACGGATTGAGCCATTGCGAGCCGGAGTTTTCCTCCGTCAAGCATTGTACCGAGGGAGCGTCCGTTATGTTGAACGCTGTTCTTAAGGCAGATCAGGAATAACCAAACGATATAATATTCAGTCCAAGATTTCTCCGTGTCCCCAAGCCTTCAGATACGGTGGAATTTGGAAGCGCCGGAATGATCATCAGAGCAGATCATTCCGGCGCAATATTTTTATGCTTAAGTATTCTCTTTTGATATTTCAATCCATCCGTGGCATTTTATGCAGTTCTCCATATGAACAACATAGGGAACACAATATTCTATAATATTTCCAGTCCAAAACCGACGAATCACACCCCCGTGGGTAACAACGATAATCTTGTCATAATCAAGATAGCGGCTTAATGCTCTGGAAACGCGATCCGTCAGCTGGTTCACCGTTTCCCAGGGGCGTTCCTCACCATCCGGCCAACAGCCGCGGCAGGAGAGAAAATCATTGTGGAGAATTTTCAGCTCAGCAAGGCTGTGGGGGGTTCCCGTTCGATCTGACATCATTTCATGAAGGTCAGGTTCCACCGTGAGGGGAAGACCGGTCGTTCGCACGATTTCTGCTGCAGTCTGCAACGCACGAGTATAGGGCGATGAAACAATCAGCTGTGCTCCCTGTAAGGCAGGGTCGTTTGCCACCTGCTGTGCCTGTTGCATTCCTTTTTGGCTCAGCGGTACAAGACCATATCCCTGACCGTTAATCCCACCATAGGTACAGGTTGAGTAATCCGGGTCACCATGACGAATCAATACAAGTTCCATAGATAACCTCCCTTTTGTTATAAGCGGGATAAATCAATGTAATTTTTCTATTAGTGTAGCACAAGATTTTTCGATATGCTACTGTTAACTGGTAAAATTGGATCGAAAAAAACGCAATTCCTGCGAAAATTACGATCGTAAAAAAGGAATGGAGCTACACCGGACGCATAAACCAGTCCAGCACAGAGGTCAAATCAACGGCTCTGAGAAATATGTTGTGTTGTACGACATGATATATTCCCAATGGACGAAGAAAATCACGGTGGAAGGATCGACAAAGGGTAAAAAGCGTGGTAAAATGAACTCAGAAAAGCTTATTGGCATTGTGGTAAACGGCACCACGGTAAGCGAAGTAAGCGATCACATATTAGACAGAATGGAAGATCGTTCCGTTTCACTGGATGCCGTTCGGGATGCTTTAGAACATCCATTAGAAACCAAACCGGTAAAATATGGCGATCAAGGCAGACCATCCTTTGCCGTTGTCGGTGAGAAAGCAACGGTTTCAATCAATCCAGACACCGGAAAGCTCACAACGACCTATCCAACCCACAGCAAAACTGTTCAGAAGCTAAAGCACCGAAAGGAGAGGGAGACGTGAAATTCAAACTTACAACCGATGAAACAGAACTCCTGAAGAACAGAGACATTCCGTTTGCGGCTGCAGTAGATTACGATGACGATTCTGCACTGGAACTTCTGGATATGGTACGGGAGGCTCAGGTGGCGTATTCCCAAGCTGAGGATGTGCGTGGCAAAGAGCTTTACTTCCGATTTGAAAGGATTGCGGATAAGATTTATGAAACCATTCCAAGCGAATAAGTGGTTTTCATGCCCATATTCCGACAGAAAGCAAATGAGGATACTGTAGAATTGCAGGTGATTGTGTGAATACGGATAATAAGACATCAGCGACAACGCAAACGAAAAATGATACATACGAAGATTTCAAGGATAGAATTTCTATGCCGGGAAAACCGCAAAAGCTTACAGCAGAGGAAATTGAAAACTTGAGAGAACAAGGTCGTATTTAAGAACCACGATGCCGCTGCATTGTGGTCTTTTTCCGCCCATATTCCGACAGAAAAACAATTGTAATTCGATATGCAGAAAGCAGAGCCGATTGGTTCTGCTTTTTTCATATAAAAATACGTGACTGCAACGGTAAAAGCAGGGAAAGGATATACTATGGAAACTGTGAATCAGGAAAACACTGCTGACATTACTCAGCAGGAGGAGCGCACCTTCACTCAGACTGAAATGAATGCAATCATTCAGGAGCGAGTAGCGAGGGAGCGCGGTAAGTATGCCGATTATGACGATCTCAAGGCGAAAGCGGCTCAGTATGATGAAGCGCAGAAAGCGAGTAAAAGCGACCTTCAAAAGGCTGTGGAGAGAGCAAACGCATTACAAAGCCAGCTTGATGCACTGAACAAGGCAAATGAGGTTGCCGGTATTCCCGCTAAAGAGTATATTCTGTCGTGAGGAAGGAATTCGTTCATTCATGCAGGAAGTGTTTTTGAAATCAATGAAATAGTTCCTTCATTTGGAACGCTGTTTTTATCGAATGTTTGCTGTAGGGACTAATCTTTTGCAAGATGAATAGCTTTTTTATTCACAATTACTATTGACGCGAGAAGAATAAATCAATATAATGGAAACCGATAGTAAAGCAGGGCAAGGACGCCGTTACAGGTGTTCTTGCCCTGCTTTCTTATTTTGGAGGAGAGTGAGAAAGATGAATGACCTGGTTCGGCATGAAGAGCAGATTAACCAGCAACTTTCCCGTTATGGCGTCAAGTTTGGAATTTACAAAAACGGGACGTTTCAGGAGCGGTTGTTTCCCTTTGATCCATTGCCGCGAATTATATCCGCAGATGAATGGACGGAGTTGGAAGCGGGACTAAAACAAAGAGTGGATGCGTTGAATCTGTTCTTAAAGGATATTTATGGCGAAAAGAAAATATTGAAGGATGGTATTGTGCCGGAAGATTTTGTCTATCGTTCTCCGGGTTATCTGGCACAATGTGAGGGGATTCTTCCGCCTGGCGGTATTTATAGTCACATTTCCGGTATTGACTTGGTCAAGGGGAAAGATGGCGTGTGGTATGTACTGGAAGATAACCTGCGAATTCCATCGGGAGCAAGTTACCCGTTGATTGCTCGTCGGCTGTGTCGTCGAGCCAGTCCGGAAACATTCCGACATGGAAATCTGGCAGACAATCGAAACTATGGGCAGCTGCTGCGGGAGACGATGGACAGCGTGAATACCGGCGGCATCAACGTAGTGTTTACACCGGGACGATACAATGCAGCTTATTTTGAACATTCCTACCTGGCAGAACAGTCGGGAGCAGTTCTGGCGGAGTCAGGAGATTTGTATGTGAGTGATTCTAAGCTCTACTATCGCTCCACCAGCGGAGCCCAGCAGGTTGGTGCACTGTATCGGCGGGTCAGCGATGAGTATATGGACCCGCTGGCCTTCGAACCGGAATCGCTGATCGGAATTCCGAACCTGATGAGTGCCTATCGAGCGGGGAATGTGGCCATTTTAAACGCTTTTGGAAACGGCGTTGCAGATGACAAAGGAATTTATTATTTTGTGCCCAAAATGGTTCGTTATTATCTCCATGAAGAGCCGATTTTGCATAATGCGCCAACTTATCTGCCGTTTTATGAAGAAGATCAGGCATATGTCCTCTCTCACATTGATACATTGGTCATTAAGGATGTGGCAGAGGCTGGCGGATATGGCGTTGTGTTTGGAGATAAATTGAGCGACGAGGAGCGGAAGAGCCTGGCGAATCTAATTGTAGAACAGCCGAGACGTTTTATCGCGCAGGAAGTGATAGACTTTCAGGATTTGCCGATTATGGACGCAGGGAAACAGGTGGAGCGAAAAGCGGATCTTCGTGCTTTTGTTTTGTCCAGCCGAGAAAAGACTGTGGTTTGGCCCAGTGGACTGACTCGTTTTTCACGCAATCCGGACAGTTTTATTGTCAATTCATCACAAGGAGGAGGCTTTAAGGACACATGGATCATGTTGCACTAAGTACACAAAACCGTCTGTTCTGGCTGGGACGATACAGTGAACGGGTTTATACAACCATTCAGTTTATGCTGGAAAAGTATGATAAAATGTTGGACGATCAGGATGTAGATTATCCATCCTTTTGTCGGCGGATAGGAATTCCCTGTACCTATACGGATGCAGAAGATTTCTGTCGTGGATATCTGTTCGATCTTGCCTCGCCTGTGTCTGTAGCCAGCAATATAGAAAATATGCTGGGCAATGGAATGGTGCTTCGGGAGATCATTTCCACACCGACCCTGGCATATCTGCAAATGGCGCATAATGCAATGGAAATGGCGGCAGAAAGCGATGGCCCCGGAATCCAGCTTCAGTGGGTGTTGGATGACATTATGGCATTTCGCGGCAGTATGGATGACTCTGTTGAAAATGAAAAAGCCAGAAATGTGGTAAAAACAGGCGGTCTGGTAGAGCGGCTGAGTTTGATGTTGCGGTTGGAGTGGCATCTGGACAATCTGGATCGTGAGCTGCACAAACTGTTAAACCGACTTTATAAGACAAATTTAACCGTAAATCCGGGAGCATTGGACGTAATCACCCAAAAAGCGATCGAAGGGAAAAATGTTGATACGGCAGTGTTGCTTTCCAGTGTTGAAGGGTTGTTTGCGGTATGAGTTACCGGCTGGAATTCCGTTATGATATTCAGTTGGAATTTGACGCTCCGGTCTGTCAGCATACGTTTGTACTTCGATGCATCCCCAAAAGCTTTTCCGGGCAGCAAGTGCTGGATGCAACGTTGAAATTATACCCCGGAACAAACTGGACATTGCAGGAAGACAGCTTTGGAAATCTGCTTCAGATTGGTCGCATAGATTCATCCCACAGTCAATTTCATTATTCGGTTCAGGGCAGCGCAATTACAACCGTCTCGGGGGATTTGCCCACGCGTCTGGATGCAATCTGTCGTTATCCATCAAAATATACGGCGGTGACGCAGGAAATGCGATGGTTTTTGGATCGTTTACATCTTCCAGATGAAGAATCGGCTCGTGCGTGGGAATTAAGTGAAGCGGTGCACGCTTATTTACGCTATGTGCCCGGCAGCACAGGCGTGTCTACTACGGCAATACAGGCCTTTCAAAGAAAAACCGGTGTATGTCAGGATTATGCCCATGTCTATTTGGCGTTGGCACGTCAAGCGGGATTGACAGCGCGATATTGTAATGGATTAACCGTTGGAGAAGGTGCAAGCCATGCATGGTGTGAGGTCTGTTTGGCCGGACGCTGGATAGGCATCGACCCAACACGAGGGAAATGGACCGACGAGAGTTATTTGCGCTTTAATGTTGGCCGTGATTTTTCTGATTGTCCCATGGAGCGCGGAGTTTTTCTCGGCAACACAGGACAGAAACAGACCGTTTTTATGCAGGTAAATCAACAAAATCAAGTATAAATGTTGCAATGGAGCACACAATAAAATGCCCTGACAGCAACTTGCGCTGTTAGGGCATTTGGATTTCAATGCGCACTGGAAGGGAAGAAACAATATGATCAGACAGATCCTTAGTGTTCCTCTGGCAGTTGGCGAGGAACTCACCATTCAAAAACAGAGAATTGGAATGGGAGAAAAACGAATTTGCATTGTCACCGGTACCCATGGAGACGAATTGGAAGGTCAGTATGTTGCGTGGAAATTGGCCCGTATTCTGCACGAAAACTTGGCTAATCTCAATGGCATCGTGGACATTTATCCTGCATTGAATCCCCTGGGAATCAGCACTATGACAAGAGGCATTCCGCAGTGCGATCTGGACATGAACCGCACATTCCCCGGAAGCAGTCAAGGCAGTCAATCAGAGTATGTCGCCCATGAAATTGTACAGGATATTATGGGAGCGGATGTATGTATTGACATTCATGCCAGCAATATCTATCTTCGAGAAATGCCCCAAGTCCGTATCAACGTGAACACGGCAGAGCAATTGGTGCCTCTGGCAAAATGCTTGAATATGGATTTGATCTGGATTCATTCAGCGGCAACGGTGTTGGAATCTACTCTGGCGCATAGTTTAAATAGCGTAGGAACGCCAACGCTGGTTGTTGAGATGGGAATTGGTATGCGCGTGACAAAAGAATACGGCGACCAATTGATTGCCGGTATTTTGTCCCTTATGTCGCATTTGGGTATGTGGAAAGCGCCGGTAGTGCCGGTATCTCCGCCGATTGTCAGCTCAGATGGTCATGTCTCCTTTATCAACGCGGACCGTCCTGGGATCTTTTTCCCCACCGTGGCGCATGGAAGCCGAGTAAACAAAGATCAGGAGATTGGAGTAATTGCCGATCCATTGACCGGAGCGGTGAGTCAGTCGTTAAAATCGCCAGTGGCCGGTTTAATTTTCACATTGAGAGAATATCCCGTTGTATATGAGGGTTCTCTTATTGCCCGAATTTTAGGAGGCAGCATATGAAAGAAATTACGCTTTTTACCTTGGAAACACCTTATCGCCAGCCTTTGCCGGTGAAAGGCTGGATGTTCGGTAACCCGAAGCAGAAGAGCTTGGCGGTTATGGGTGCACTGCGAGGAAATGAAATTCAACAAATGTATATTTGCGGCTGCCTGATTCAACGGTTGAAGCAAATAGAAGAAGAGGGGAAACTGGCTCCAGATTGCGGTATTCTGGTCGTGCCGTGTGCAAATCAGTTTTCCATGAATGTGGGTCGTCGATTTTGGGCAGCAGACAACACAGATATCAATCGCATGTTCCCCGGTTATTGTTTGGGAGAAACGACGCAACGCATTGCGGCACGTATTTTTGAAGTGCTGCAAGGTTATCGTTATGGTGTACAGATGGCCAGCTTTTATTTGCCGGGTGATTTCTTGCCCCATGTGCGAATGATGGAAACGGGATATCAAAAAACAGAAGAAGCCAATGCCTTTGGACTTCCTTATGTGGTGTTGCGGACGCCGCAGCCATACGACACAACAACCCTGAATTACAATTGGCAGATTTGGGATACCCAGGCGTTTTCTCTCTACACCAGAGAGACGGACTCCATTGATCCAATTACTGCAAATCAGGCGGTAGATGCGGTTTTTCGTTTTTTGAAAGAAAAAGATTTGGGCACAATGGAAGTCACTCCCTCTGGTATTACGCCGGAACTTCTGCTGGAAAAAACATTGGATACGGTGCTGTCATCAGCGGGGGGATTGCTGCTGCGCGACAGGGAGCCGGGGGATTTTGTCGAGGAAGGTGACCTTCTGGCAAAGATAATGGATCCCTGTACGAATACTGTTTTGGAAAAATTGCACGCCAGAGAGGCTGGGAGAATCTTTTTTGCCCATAAACCGCAGTTGATTGGCGGTCATGAAGTGGCATTTCGGATTTGCAAGACGGGAGGGGGAAAAGATTCCCTGTAAAAAAATAATGAAAAATTTTTCTCAAAAAAGAGGATTTTTCTAATTTAGATCGTATACAGTAATATGAGGAGTATGTGCGTTATACGAAAAAGGAGGGATTTTCCTTGATTTATCGGCAGAAAACAGAGCAGAACGAGGCATTGATTCTGTCGCCGTGGGCGTGCTGCGCAATCGACTCCCGTGGTCGTATGAGAGAAGAAAAGGAAGATCCGCTTCGTACCTGTTTTCAGAGAGATATTGATCGAATTATTCATTGCAAGGCATTTCGTCGGCTAAAGCACAAAACGCAGGTGTTTTTGCGCCCGGAAGGTGATCATTATCGCACGCGTATGACGCACACGCTGGAAGTGGATCGTATTGCACGCACCATTGCAAGAGGTCTTGGATTAAATGAGGATCTGACGGAAGCGGCGGCATTGGGCCATGACCTGGGTCATACTCCCTTCGGTCATGCCGGAGAGCGGATCCTTGATCAAGTGCTCCCGGGTGGATTTCACCATAATGTTCAGTCACTCCGGGTGGTGGATAAGCTGGAGAAGGACGGAAACGGGCTTAACTTGACTTATGAGGTTCGTCATGGTATCGTATGCCACACTGGTGACGAGCAGGCAGAAACGCTGGAAGGGCAAATTCTGCGTTTGGCGGATCGGATCGCATATCTGAATGCGGACATTGATGATGCAATTCGCGGCGGTGTGATTTATCCACTGGATATTCCCGCAGGACTGCAGGAGGTTCTTGGGTTTACCTATTCCGATCGCATCAATACGCTGACAACGGATGTGATTTTGGCCAGTGACGGAGCAGAAACAATCTGTCAGAGTGACCGTGTAGCAAAGGCAATGAGTGATTTGCGCGCATTTATGTTCGAGGCTGTGTATCGTAACCCCATTGCCAAGGGGGAGGAAAGCAAAGCCCAGGATATGCTGCTGCGGTTATTTGAGCATTATGCTGCCCATCCGGAGGAGCTTCCAGAGGAATATCAGTGTATTCTGGAGCAGGAGGGAGAGCTGCGGGCTGTGGCAGATTATATTGCCGGTATGACAGACTCTTATGCAGTGGAGAAATACGGAGAACTGTTTCTCCCTGCGGCGTGGACTGTGAAGTGAACGCTTCTGTTATATAACTTTTATCGGTAGAAGGGAGCGGAAGAATGCCGATTCCACAGGAATTTTTAGATGAGTTAAATCGAAGGACTGACCTGGTTGATCTTGTTTCTTCCTATGTTTCGCTCAAAAAACAGGGAGGGCGTTATGTAGGGCTGTGTCCTTTCCACAATGAACGCACCGGATCCTTTACCGTCAGTCCGGAGCGGCAGATGTATTATTGCTTTGGCTGTCACAAGGGTGGCGGAGCAATTAATTTCATCATGGAAATTGAAGATCTTGGGTTTGTAGATGCAGTGGAGGAATTGGCAAAGCGCAATGGTATGGAAATGCCGGAAACTTCTTCCGGCGATGGAAGTACCCGAAAAAAACGCGAAAAGCTTCTTTCCTTGAATAAGGAGGCTGCCCGGTGGTTCCATGCTCAGTTGAAGTCACCTGCTGCGGTTCAGGGAATAGAGTATTTTCATAAGCGAGGGTTGTCGGCCAGAACCGTAACCAGCTTTGGTCTGGGGTATGCTCCGGATGGATGGGATAATCTGATTCGATCAATGGCAGAGCTTGGCTATGAAAAGGCTGATCTTCTGGAAGCCGGACTTGCCGTGAAAAGCAAAAATGGCCGCATTTACGATCGGTTTCGTCATCGCGTTATGTTTCCTATCATCGATGTGCGAGGAAGCGTGATTGGATTTGGCGGACGTGTGCTGGACGACAGTAAGCCGAAATATTTGAATTCTCCGGATACGCTTGTGTTTAATAAAAGCCGTAATCTTTTTGCCTTGAATTTAGCGAAAAAGAGCAAGCAGGGGCGGATTATCCTTACCGAAGGATATATGGATACGATTGCCTTGCATCAGGCAGGCTTTGATTGTGCAGTAGCATCTTTAGGAACTTCGCTGACCGAAGATCATGCCAAGTTGCTGGCAAACTACACAAAGGAAGTTGTCATTTCCTATGATGGAGACCAGGCGGGGATTAACGCAGCCCAGCGTGCGATCAGTCTCCTGGAAAAGACCGGCGTTACAGTTCGTGTGCTTCGGGTAACGGGGGCTAAGGATCCAGATGAGTTCATCAAGACATTTGGTGCAGAGGCATTTTCTTCCTTGCTTGAGGGGTCGGCAAATCACATTGAGTACCAATTGAATCAAATAAAAAGTAAATTTGATTTCTCGCAGATTGATCAGAAGGCGGCTTATCTGCGGGAGGCAGCAAAGCTGATTGCCGGTTTGGATAGTCCTGTAGAGCGAGAGATCTATGGAAACAAGGCTGCTGATGCAGCCGGGATTACAGCGGATACCATGGCGCAGGAAATCAAGCAGTTACGCAAACAGCGGTACTGGAAACGCCGCAAGGCGGAAGAACGACGTGCGATGGCTCCGGTGACTGAGGCGCAGCCGCCAGAGCGCTCACTGCGCTATCAGAATGTGCCGTCAGCTCTCGCAGAAGAGGGCATAGTTCGCCTGTTGCTGCGAGATGACAGCCTGTTTCCTCATGTGGATTCTCTTGATTCCGAAAGTTTTACTTCTCCCACATTGGGTAAAATTTATGGAATATTAAAAGAAGGTTGGGAAACTGGGCAACCAGTGACGACGGCAGCACTGTCTGCCCAGTTGTCAGCGGAGGAGATGTCGCTTCTTGCAAGAATTCAGAACAAGCCGGAAACCGTTTCCAACAGTGAACAGGCAATAGAGGATTATAAAAAAGCAATCCAGCGCCAGCGTTCTGCATCGGATGATCAGGCGCTGATGCGTTTTAGGAACAGTAAACGAAATAATGGAGGATCGGAACTATGAGCGAAAAGAAGGAAATCAGCAAGAAGGATAAGGAAGGCATGACGCGTTTCCCGGATGGACTGCCCAATAGTGACAAACTCAATGAAATTCTGGAAAGAGCAAAGAAGAAGAATAAACTGACCAGCACGGAAATGGTAGAACTGGACAAACTGGACTTGGACAACGAGCAGTCGGATCTGTTCTATGACATTGCAGCCAATCTGGGCATTGAATTAGTGACAGATGAGGATTTGACCGACGTAGTCGAGCCTACAGACGAAGTGATTGAGGAAATTCCAGAGGAAGAAATTGTCGATCCCAGCACACTGGTAGACTCTTTTGGTATTGATGATCCTGTCCGCATGTATTTGAAAGAGATTGGTAAGTTCAATCTTTTAAGTCCGGATGAAGAAGTTGCACTGGCCAAAGAGATTGCTGCCGGTGTGGAAGCGAAGACTCAGTTGGAAGAGATGGAAGCTTCCGGAGAGGAAATTCCGGAGGAAGTAAGAAGCGAACTGAAAAAGCTTATTGCAAAAGGAGAACGGAGCAAGCAGCGGCTGTCGGAAGCAAACCTCCGCCTCGTGGTATCCATTGCTAAGCGTTATACGGGACGGGGAATGATGTTCCTTGACTTAATTCAGGAGGGTAATCTTGGTCTGATCAAGGCAGTTGAAAAGTTTGACTTCACAAAGGGCTATAAATTTTCGACCTATGCTACCTGGTGGATTCGTCAGGCGATTACCCGCGCCATTGCCGACCAAGCTCGCACCATTCGTATCCCGGTTCATATGGTGGAGACAATCAACAAGGTAATTCGAGTCTCGCGTCAGTTATTGCAGGAATTGGGCCATGATCCCACGCCGGAGGAAATTGCCGAAGAGATGGGAATGGATGTGGATAAGGTACGGGAAATTCTGAAAATTGCTCAGGAGCCGGTTAGCTTGGAAACTCCGATTGGTGAAGAGGAAGACTCTCACTTGGGCGATTTTATCCAGGATGAAGATGCTTCTGAGCCGTCTGAAGTTGCATCCTATACCTTGTTAAAAGAACAGTTGGTGGAAGTGTTGTCTACATTGACGCCAAGAGAAGAAAAAGTGCTGAAACTGCGCTTTGGCATCGAAGACGGAAGAACACGCACACTGGAAGAAGTGGGCAAAGAATTCCATGTCACCCGCGAGCGTATTCGTCAGATCGAGGCAAAGGCACTGCGGAAACTTCGTCATCCAAGCCGCTCCAAAAAGTTGAAAGACTTCCTGAATTAAAAATCGCAAAGCCCTCTCTGATCACAATAGCATCAGAGAGGGCTTATCTTATATGTAACTTGTTTATTCAAATCGTGTTACGCTGGTGGATTGGATATATTTTTTCTTCAGTCCGATCAGGGGCAGCATATGTGGTTTTGCCAGGTGGAGTTTTTGTGCCGCGGAGCTTTCCCAGCGCTCTACAAGCAGAATTTCATCCGGCCGGTCTGTAGAAGAAAAATAGTCATATTGAAGGCAGCCGTTTTCTTTGCGGACCTGCTGAGGAAGCTTGCTCTCGTTTAATGCATGTAAAAACATGTCTCTTTGACCGGGCAATGCGGTGTAGGTGACCAGCAGTGTTAATGTGCTCATTCTTTACCATCCTCCTTGGATTGATTTAATTCAATTTCTTCGAAACAATGACTTAAATAGATGATGTGCGCAGCAGCAATAATGGCACTGCGTAAAATACGAATTTCAGCTGTCGTATCGGAAGCAACCTCCTGTGCAGATGCTCGCATTTCAAAGGTGTCTGACAACACATGTTCAAACTCACGGCAGAAATAGTCGTAGGCTTTTTCTGTGGGAGCAAGATCTTTTTGCCGTTGCAATAATATTCCAATGTTCTCCATAGAAAGAACCTGCTTGACGATGACAATGAATATCAGGTCGGCAATCAGCTCGGCATTGTATTGTTTTTTGATTGGGCGAGGGGTGTAACCTTTTTTTACATAGTTGCTTATCATGGAACTGGTGACTTCAATACAGCCCAACGGTTGGAGGTATTCGTTGATGTAGCGCACGGTTTGTTCCAAATAAAGACCAACGGTTGGTATTTCCCGATAGGTCGGCAGGTGGAAATTCTTTAAATTTTCTGTCACGGGAAGTCCTCCTTTGTATGATGATGAATATACCATAACACGCTTTTTGAAAATTTGCAATCGGTTTTCTAAAAACTGTTGACAAGATTAGAGATATAATATATTATAACGGCATAGAAGTTATTTAAAAACCGATAACAAGGTTCGTTAAAGGAGGTACAAGCTATGTCTATACGAATTGTTGCCGATTCATCATCGGATATGCTGACTCTAGAAAATGCCGATTTTGTGACGGTGCCGCTGAAGGTTATTGTTGGAGATCAGGTGTTTTGTGATGATGCAGATGTTGATTTAAAGGAGTTGTCCGCAGCGATTGACAACAGTCCCATCAGTCCGACTACCGCTTGTCCCGGTGTGGGGGAGTGGTTAGATGCCTTTGGAAATGCAGAGACCGTCTTTTGTGTTACGATGACCAGTGCATTGTCAGGCAGTTGTTCGGCTTGTCGGGCGGCAAAACAGAATTATGAAGCAGAGAACCCCGGAAGAAGGGTGTATTTAATTGACAGCCTGTCAATCGGACCGGAAATGGCGCTGATCGTTGAGCGCTTGAATGAGCTGATTTTAAAGGAAATGCCGGCGGAGTATATCTATCGTTCGATTTTGCGTTATCGCAGACGAACAAAATTATTGTTCTCGCTGGATCGAATGCAGCATTGTGCCGACAATGGCCGTGCCGGGCAAAACGAGGCAAAGGGTATTGGCGTTATGGGCATTCGAGCCATTGGAAAAGCCAGCACACGCGGAGACCTTGAAGTGCTGGAAAAATGCCGTGGTAAAAGACAAAGTATGCTCAGTCTTATTGATCACATGAAAAAGCTGGGGTATGCAGGAGGGCGCATTTTGATTGCCCACAATCAAAATGAAGTAGAAGCACAGGATCTGGTTCAGCGGATTCGTCAGACATTTGGAAAGGTTGATGTTCGAGTTCAGGAAACACGCGCGCTGTGCAGCTTTTACGCGGAACAAGGCTCGTTATTGATTGGCATGGAGTGTTGAATGGAGTGTCAATGTTTTTCAAAACCGAGCGTTATTATAAATTTTTGCGATTATGTCGGTATAAAGCAAGAAACGGGCTGCATAGCGCAGTCCGTTTCTTGCTTCAAATATGGCGTGTAAGATTAATCGTGCAAGATTAATATTGGGAATGGGGATGCCCTGCGAATCATTGCACAAATGGCACTGGCGATTATCAATAATTCTACTCTCGAAGAACTGACGGACGAGGAAAGGGACATCATCGCCCATTTCAAGAATCCGGCGATGCCCTCCGTAGCGGTGACTGCGGATGCTGCCATCAAGATTGCAAGTGTTCGTTCTGAATTCGGTTCAACTGACACATTCTTGGAAATGGTCGGGTTTGATCAAGCTGGCATTCGAAGAATTAACGCACAGGAACGGCGTGTCAGGGGACAGCAAGTGCTGGCAGAGGTGAGCGGCGATGACGATAACAGCGAAATCGTGGAGTAATTATGTTCTGCGCTTGCGTCAGCTCAACGAGAAAGCGGCAAGCCTAATGCAAACCTATATTGATCGGAACGGCACTGATGACATTACATCGCTGATTACCTATGCCAATGCGTTAGTAACAAAGTATGGTGAAGGTTCAGCCACTCTGGCGGCACAGATGTATGACGAGCTGGCAGAGGTTCAAAATGCATCTGTTGCGGCGGCTGTTCCGG
Source organism: bacterium (assembly GCA_963597355.1). Taxonomy (GTDB): domain Bacteria; phylum Bacillota; class Clostridia; order Oscillospirales; family Oscillospiraceae; genus UMGS1766. The sequence continues at coordinate 206,579 of CAVBPR010000002.1, forward strand.
CAGAACCACCGAATTACGACACGGTGGCAAAGATGGTCAAAGCAACGATAACAAGTACATCTGCGATAACGCAAGGAATCTCGCGTTTGGTCAAACAAGCTGGAGCGGACACCACATTGCAGAACGCACAGCGAGACAGGGCACAGTTTGCATGGATTCCTCATGGCGATACCTGTCCATTCTGCCTGATGCTTGCTTCCAATGGTTGGCGGTATCAAAGCAAGAATGCCATGAAGAATGGACACGCATCCCACATTCACGCTAATTGTGACTGCACCTACACAGTGCGCTTTGATTCCAGAACCACGATTGCCGGTTATGATCCAGACCGTTATCTGGAGCAATACAGAGCGGCAGGCGGAGATATCAACAAAATGCGCAGGGTGAACTATGTGGCCAATCGGGAGCGCATCAACACCCAGAAACGGGCAGCATATGCACTGCGGCAGAAGAACCGCGGAAAGAAAGTTTCCATTACAGATATTGCAATACAGAAAGTGCCGTTGGTGGCTCCGAATGGAGCAGATCACCAGACGGCATTTTTTATACAGGAAGCCCACAAAGAGCTGCTGCGGTTCGCCCAAACGCAGAACAACAGCAACGAGGTTGCTTGCCTGCTGGATCTGACGACCGGCGAAAAGCTGGACTTTGTAAAGGGCGACCAGTTTTCTGTCGATGTTGAAGCGGACGCAGCATCTTATCACTGGCTGCAGAGTAAGTCACCAAAAAGTCTTATGCTATGCCATAATCACCCCGGGCAAAGTTACTTTTCTCTGAACGATATATCGGTATTTATGTACTATCCGCAAATAAAGAGCTTATCCATTGTCACCAATCAGGGGAAAGTATGGCACATCACAAAGCTTGACCGCTTTGATTTTGATAAAGCAAAACGCGCAATGGAAAATGCCATCATCAAATCAAAAAGAAATGGCGATAAGGCGGTTGATTTATTTTTGAAGGAGTGTTATAATTACGGTGTAGAAAGGGGTTGATTTATATGCTGGACGGCAAAGAAAAAACTATGGAAGAATACCTTGAGCTGTTCCGTAACATGAAAGAGTTTTCCCCTGAGATGCCTGATTCGAGAGACGATATTTTCAGCTCCAAACCGAAACCGGAGTGACTTACGGTATAGAAACAGGAGCTGATAGAATATGTTGGATGACAAAGAGCTTTCCTGGGAGGAAGGCTGGGCTTATATCGAGAAGGTATATGAGGAAGGCAAAAAACTCCGCGAAGACCGACAAAAGCAGCCTGAAAAAGCGCAGAAATAACTTGGCATTTGAGGCGGTAGATTTCGTACCGACCACACGCCGCTGGTAATGACAAGGGTTTCGCCCTGAGAGATGCAGGAGAATGGTACGCCTGCCAAATGCCAATCGATGGGGAACGGTTCAGATGCCGTTCCCCATTCCTGTTGATATCCCCTTTTTAACCACGATGCAATCTTTGCACCGTGGTATTTTTATGCCTATATTCCGACAGAAAAACAATTGTAATTCGATATGCAGAAAGCAGAGCCGATTGGTTCTGCTTTTTTCATATAAAAATACGTGACTGCAACGGTAAAAGCAGGGAAAGGATATACTATGGAAACTGTGAATCAGGAAAACACTGCTGACATTACTCAGCAGGAGGAGCGCACCTTCACTGAGGCTGAAATGAATGCAATCATTCAGGAGCGAGTAGCGAGGGAGTGCGGTAAGTCGGGATATTCCAACTTGATGAAAAAGAAAACCACAGTTATTGACAAGGATTGACGAATCTGCATCAGAGAGAATATAATCATATTAAAACGATAGTGAAATATCGCTGGACTTGAAAAAGTTGATGATTATATCTGATTTAATTATGGAAAATTGTCGCTATCTGAACAGGGACGCAATCCAGCTACTAACAAATTAGTATCAGAAAACCGATGAAAGTCTGAAACGATTGTAATTCCAGACTTTCTTTAATTTTAATGGGCGCTCTATGTATGGGGTTGCTTTTATGTTATACTTAGGTTCGAAACAATGAGCGTTAAGAAGGTTGTAACAATGAAGGGACAAAAGACAAATGTGATGCGGATTTTGGATCAGAAAAAAATTCCGTATGAAGCGCGTTATTATGAACACGGAGATGAAGCAGTAGACGGAGTGACAGTGGCACAGTCTTTGGGGCAAGATCCTGCTAGCGTTTTTAAGACGCTTGTGACAAAGGGTGCATCCGGTGCTTACCATGTGTTTGTTATTCCGGTTGCAGAAGAACTAGACCTGAAGAAGGCGGCAAAAGCAGCGGGAGAGAAATCGGTAGCAATGCTGCATGTAAAGGAATTGCTTCCATTAACAGGCTATGTTCGCGGTGGCTGCTCTCCGGTAGGGATGAAAAAAGCATTTGCAACAATTTTTCATTCTTCGGCTTTGTCGCAGGAAGCCATCGCCGTGTCTGCAGGAAAGATCGGAGCCCAGGTGATGCTGCAGCCACAGGCATTATGCGACCTTGTTCGAGGCAGCTTTGCGGATATTATTATTGATTAAAGTAAAAAGTTTAAAAGGAGCTATATAAATGCAAACACTGGAACAGATCCTGGCCGAGGAGTTAGGGCAAAAGCTGGAATATGTTCAAAATGTCATCCGACTGTTAGATGAGGGGAATACAATTCCATTCATTGCTCGCTATCGTAAGGAATTACATGGAGCAATGGATGATACTGCACTGCGTAAGCTGGAGGAGCGGCTGAATTATCTCCGCAATTTGGAACAGCGGCGGGCAGAAGTAAAGCGAAGCATTGAAGCGCAGGGGAAGTTAACACCTGAGTTGGAAGATGCAATTTCCAAGGCTAAAACACTGGCAGAAGTGGAGGATGTGTATCGGCCCTATAAGCAGAAGCGGCGTACTCGAGCAACTGTGGCAAGGGAAAAAGGACTGGAGCCTTTGGCGGCGAAATTATTCCTTCAGGCAAAGCAGAGTCCTTCGCCGGAAAAACTAGCGTCTGAGTTTGTGAATCATGATTTGGGCGTTGAGACGGTAGAGGATGCGCTGCAGGGAGCATCAGACGTTCTTGCGGAAGTGATTTCCGATGATGCTTCCATTCGTAAAAGTTTGCGCTCACTGGTGCAAAGCAAGGGCTGGCTGACGGTTTGTGGTACAACAGAAGAAGACTCTGTTTATTCGCTTTATTATGCATTTCGTCGGGAAATCAGCCGTATCCAGGGACATCAGATTTTAGCGATTAACCGGGGAGAAAAAGAAGGCTTTTTAAAGGTCAGCCTGGAGCTGGATCATGAATTGGCCATGCGAATTGTATTTAACCATGCATTACGTGAGAATTCTCCAACGACTGCATTTGTACGAGCGGCGGCAGAGGACAGCTTTGACCGGCTTATTTTTCCTTCCATTGAGCGGGAAATTCGAGGACAGTTGACAGAGTCTGCGACGGAAGGTGCCATTCATAATTTCGGGTTGAATTTAAAACCATTGTTAATGCAACCGCCGGTAAAGGGCAAGGTCACCATGGGGTTGGATCCCGGCTATCGCAATGGATGCAAAGTCGCGGTTGTTGATGAAACCGGCAAGGTTCTGGATACCGCAGTTGTCTATCCTACCTTTGGGGAAAAACGAAAAAAAGAAGCAATTGATGTGTTGAGTCAACTAATCCAAAAAGATCATGTTGAGCACATTGCAATTGGAAATGGCACCGCTTCTCGGGAGACGGAGCAAATGACGGTGGAGCTGATTCATCAGGTAAACGGATCGGTGAGTTATGCAATTGTCAATGAGGCTGGTGCATCGGTTTACTCTGCCTCCAAGTTGGCGGCGGAAGAATTTCCCCAGTTCGATGTCAACCTTCGCAGCGCAGTTTCCATCGCGCGCAGATTGCAGGATCCTCTGGCGGAGCTGGTGAAAATTGATCCAAAGGCAATCGGAGTCGGGCAATATCAGCACGATATGCCCCAGGCACAGCTGGATGCAGAGTTGTCCGGCGTAGTTGAGGACTGCGTGAATGCTGTCGGTGTGGATGTAAATACAGCTTCTGTCAGTCTGCTGAATCGCATTTCTGGTTTAAATGCGACGACAGCGAAGAACATCGTGGCATTTCGAGAGGAAAATGGTGCTTTCACGAACCGAAAGCAATTGCGTAAGGTGCCTAAGTTGGGGCCGAAAGCGTTCCAGCAAAGCGCCGGCTTCCTGCGGATTCCAGAGAGTGATTTTGTGTTGGATCGCACGGCCGTTCATCCCGAGTCCTACGATGCAGCCGAAAAATTGCTGACATTATGCGGGTATACCCTGGCGGATGTGTCGGAAGGGCATATTGACGCATTGATGAAGCGATTAGAACAGCTTGGAGCAGAAAAAGCAGAACAGTTTTGCGGAGTTGGAATGCTCACGCTGCAAGACATTGCAAAAGAATTGCTGAAACCGGGACGGGACCCTCGCGATGAATTGCCGGCACCGATTTTACGCACAGATGTAATGGAATTAAAAGACCTTAAACCCGGCATGGAGTTGTCCGGTACCGTTCGCAACGTGATTGATTTCGGTGTATTTGTGGATATTGGCGTGCATCAGGATGGATTGGTGCATATTTCTCAGATCTGCGATCAGTATCTGAAACACCCATCTCAGGTTGTCAAGGTGGGAGACGTGGTAAAAGTGGTCGTTCTGGATGTGGATGCCAAGAAAAAACGCATTTCTCTGTCCATGAAACAGGCGCAAACAAAGCGCAGATAAGTTTTCCACCCTTGAATTTGTGTAGACAGAGCAGTCGTTTTGCGTAGGTCGCAGCCATTAAATAAATCAAAGCACTCTTCTTTAGAAGAGTGCTTTGATTGGATATGGTTGTTTAGTAGGATGAAATAGGAATACTTCCATCATCCTCCTGTTTTTCAATGGATAAAATTTCAAGCCGATAGCTGAAATCGCTGCTGACATGAACCGTAACAGTTTCACCGGCATGTCGGCCGGCGATGGCCTGTCCAACGGGAGATTCTCTCGTGATCAGCCCCTTTAGCGCATCAGCCCGCATAGCGGTAACCATTTGAAATACCATGGTTTGTTCGGTTCCTTCCATACGGACAGTCACTTTATCAAACAAACCAATCTCGCTGTTATCGGACTGATCCTCGATCAGCACGGCAGAATTGATCATGTTCTCCAAATAGCGAATGCGGCGTTTGCAACGATTTAACTCTGCCTTAGCCGCTTTATATTCAAAATTCTCACTTAAGTCTCCAAAGGCACGTGCTTCTTTCACTGCGTCAATCAGCTTTGGAAATTCCACCGTGCGGCGTTGGGTCAGTTCTGCTTGCATTTGTTGAATGTCTTCACGTGTTAGTTCGTCATGCATACCAACAACTCCCTTTTTATGGCTGAAATCATTATAGACGGTTTTCAAACTTTGCGCAAGGCATGAGGTAGAAAATGAGGTGTAGTTATGGATTATAAACAATTGAGAAACGATAAAGGACAAACCTTGGATGAATTTCTTGCCAGCTATCATCCAAAGGACTATCCTCATCCAAGTGTAACAGTGGATTTGCTGATTTTTTCACTGGAAAAAGAAAAACCGGAGTTGCTGATGATTCGGCGGGGAAACCATCCCTATTTGCAGTGCTGGGCACTTCCGGGCGGTTTTGTTGAGCCGTATGAATTTACCATTGATGCCGCTGCAAGAGAGTTGGAAGAGGAAACGCATGTGAAGGGGTTGACTCTTTCCGAGATAGGTCTCTTTAGTGGGCCGGGACGCGATCCCAGAGACTGGACGATGTCTTGCGCCTATGTCGCAATTGCACCTCGCAGTACATTGTCGGTTCAGGCAGATGATGATGCAGCAGACAGTGACTGGTTTACTGTGGATTACAAGCTTCAGGGAGAGTGTATTGAGCTGACGCTGACTGGAGAAGGAGAAACTCTCACGGCGCAGGTATCTGTAAAGGAACAGTGCGGCGCGCTGGGAAAAGAATATCTGGTGGGAGATTACCAGACAGACGGCATTGCTTTTGACCACTGTAAAATGATTGCCCTTACGGTGCTGAAACTTCGGGCGGCAGGTCAGCTTTAAATGCGGGTATTTAGTGTTGTTGTACCAGAGGAACTGGATAAATGTAAAGTAGAGACGGTGCTTCGACGGAAGATGAAGTTGTCAAGCACCCGTATTAAGCGGGCAAAATTTCGCGCGGATGGAATTTTACTGGATGGCAAGCGGGTTACTACAGCGCAAATAGTTCGACAGGGACAAATCTTGAGTCTGACATTGCCGGAGTTGGAAGAGAGCGATTTCGTTGCTACACCGGGAGAGTTAAACATTGTATATGAGGATTCCTGGCTTCTGGTAATAGATAAGCCGGCAGGACTTGCAATGTACCCTGGACCGGGCCATTACGCGGATACGCTGGGGAATCGCTTTGTCTGGCACATGAAGCAGCGGAGAGAACGCTGCGCATTCCGCCCGGTAAATCGGCTGGATAAGGGAACCAGCGGTCTCCTTGTATTGGCAAAATCAGCCGAGGCACACGAAAAATTACAACAATTGCTCCATACCAACCAATTTTCTCGCGTATATTGGGCGCTAACCTGTAATACGCCAGAACCTTCAGAGGGAGTAATCGATGCACCAATTGGCGCAGAAGATCATTTGCTCAATCACTATGCAGTACAGGAGACAGGAAAACCGGCGCAGACAGAATATCATGTGCTTAATCAGGGAGATCGGGCAACGCTGGTCGAGCTTCAGCTTAAGACTGGTCGTACGCACCAGATTCGCGTGCATATGGCCTATATTGGTTGCCCGCTTTTGGGAGATTGTCTTTATGGTGGAACGGCTGATTTGTCAAGGCCGGCATTGCATTCGCGATTTTTACGACTCAAACATCCGTTTACAGGAGTCTGGTGTTCGTGGGAATCTGCGTGCCCGACCGATTTCATTCCATTCTTGGAGAAGGACTGACAGTGAGTTATTATGTTTATATGCTCCAATGCAGCGACAACACGCTCTATACTGGTTGCACAAATGATCTGGAGCGGCGGGTACAAACCCATAATGAGGGAAAAGGAGCGAAATACACCCGTTCACGGAGACCGGTAGAGCTGGTGTACCATGAAATACAACCGGACAGATCTGCGGCATTGCGCAGAGAGGCAGAGATGAAACGATTGTCACGAAAGGAAAAACTGGCGCTGATTGCGGCAGAGAACAATTGATGCAAAAAGGCGGGATCGACAATGCTGCTGTCAGCAGAGCATATTTCAAAAAATTATGGAACGAAGCAATTGCTTGATGATGTGACACTGTACTTAAATGCAGGGGAAAAGATTGGAATCATAGGGGTAAACGGAACAGGGAAAAGCACGCTTTTAAAGATCCTTTCCGGCACTGAGGAGCCAGATGGTGGCACTTTGGCGAAAGATCCGAACATTCAGATTGCTTATTTGCCTCAAAATCCGGCGATGCAGGAGGATGCTACCGTTTTAGAACAGGTGTTCCTTCATCTGCCGGAAGATTTTCGCGCTTTGAAGGAATATGAGGCAAAGACCATGCTGAACAAGCTGGGCATTTCGAAGTTTGACGCCTTAGTTGGAACGTTGTCCGGAGGCCAGCGAAAGAGAGTAGCTCTGGCGGCGGCACTGGTGCATCCGGCGGATGTGCTGATTTTAGATGAACCGACCAACCACCTGGACAGTGAAATGGTAACCTGGCTGGAAGATGTACTTCGCCGTTTTCGCGGAGGAATTATCCTGGTGACCCATGATCGTTATTTCCTGGAACGAGTAGTGACAAAAATTACGGAATTGACCCATGGAGCAACCTATTCCTACGAAGCCAACTACTCCAAGTATCTGGAACTGAAGGCACAACGGCTGGAAATGGCGCAGGCAAGCGAACGCAAGCGACAGTCTCTTTTGCGCGTGGAAGCACAATGGATTATGCGAGGGGCATTAGCACGTGGAACAAAGAGCAAGGAGCGAATTCAGCGCTATCACGATTTGAAGGATCGCTCTGCTCCGGAACTGGACCAACAGGTACAGATCGCGGCCGGCATGAGTCGGTTGGGCAAACAAATCATCGAATTGGATCATATCAGCCTCTGCTTTGGAAATCAGCCGATTATTTCCGATTTTACATACCATCTCAAACGCACCGATCGCATAGGAATTGTAGGGCATAATGGCGCAGGAAAAAGCACCTTGTTGAATTTGATTGCGGGTAAGCTGACTCCAGATAGTGGCAGCATTACAGTTGGATCTACGGTTCATATTGGATATTTCACGCAGGAAGGCCGGGAAATGAATCCGAATCAGACGGCCTATGATTTTGTTGCCGAAGCGGGTAATCGCATTGAAACAGGAGAGGGAACCTTCTCTGCATCACAGATGATGGAGCGGTTTCTCTTTGATGGAGCGTTGCAGCATACCTTGATTGGACGTCTCAGCGGCGGCGAACGGCGGCGACTTTTTTTGCTTCGTATTTTAATGAGTGCACCAAATGTATTGCTGTTAGACGAGCCGACCAATGACCTGGACATCGACACACTGACCATTTTAGAGGAATATTTACAAACCTTTCCCGGCGTTGTACTGGCTGTATCACACGATCGGTATTTTCTCGACAAAATTGCAGATTCCATTTTTGAAGTGGCAGGGGATGGACAGGTAAAAATTTATTCCGGCAATTATGTGGATTATCTTGATAAGAGAGAAGAAAACAATCCGAAAAGTTTGCCGGTGCAGGAGAAGTCTCCATCACAGAGGCAAAGATCGAAATCCGAAACAAAGAAAAAATTTACTTACAGTGAACAGCGGGAATATGAGACGATAGAAGCGGAGTTGCAACAGCTGGAAGAGCAGATCTCAGAATATGACGAGCAAATTGCAGCTGCTGCAACTGATTATGTGAAACTGCAACAGCTTATGGATGAAAAAGCGGATTTGGAGCAGCGTCTGGAAGAGCGAACGGAGCGTTGGCTCTATTTGGAGGAGTTAGCGGAGCAAATTGCAGCACAGAAAGACAGCTGAAACTATGTAATTCAGCAGTGTAAACAGAGCTACCAATAGTTGCAGATATATTGAGCAACAAACCCCGATGCAGAATGACTCTGCATCGGGGTTTGCTTAGTCTTCTCTGATTTTACCAAAGGGGTTTTCTGCCATAACTGCGTTATGATTTGCCACTGCAACATGGTCTGCTTTAATTGTGACCTGATCGGTGGGATCCCAACGGCCGGGGGAGTACTGTTTGTCTTCCGGAACTTCCCGTAGTGTCGTATAAGGCTCCGGCGCAGGTACGGTATCCTGTACGGTTTGTACAATGGTATAATCTGCATGGAGCAAACCTGGTTCAGTAAGCTGTGCCGGACGACCGCCTAATTCGCCTACTGTGCAATCCTTTTCCAGAAAATCGAGATAGCGGTTATGAGCCCAGTTGCCAACGTCATAATCGCCGGCAATATCAGGGCAAACCTGTTCGTGAAACCATTTCCACTCTCCATTTACATAGACAAAGTCAGAGCCATAGCGTTCCCAGAGCCATACGCCGCCCCTGTGTTCGCCATCAAAACCAATTGGCCCCATTAAAGTGCCCGGAGTCAAATAGGAAGAGCGGGCACTGTTGCCGTCTTCCGCCACTTCAATGACATCACTGGCTAACACATGGGTGCCGGAACAACCAGTAGAGCGGATATCGTGACCCATGTACTCCGGAAATTTTATGGTTTGATCCATAAAAGCATGCATTGCCATGCGATCGGTGTGGCCAACGCTGTTGAGATACACCTCCTCAAAACCAACCATGCGCCCGAATTGATGCGCCCAGGTGCAGTTTTCCGATTTCAGCCACATATAGTCCCACTCTTCGCGGGAATAGCCAACACCATGAAGATAGGCATGACGGGCTTTGTATTCTTCCACAGTCTGGCTGCCAATGGCATTGTGCAGTCGCTGTTCAAATGTGAGTGTTTCTTTCATTGTGTTGCCTCCCATCAACGATGATCCCGTTCGTAGTAAGGCTTGCCGAGCATTCCGTCTGGGCCATAGCTACGTTCGTCCGTCATAGTGGTATAAGGGCGTGGCATGTCATACCACATGTTCTCCCAGCCAAAGAACGGGTTGTAAACTTCCCGCTCCAGTGTTGGATTGCCTGTGTTTTCATAGAGTGGATCTTCCTGCTCTGGACGACGTACCGGCACGTTGGCGTAATTTTCTCCGACAGTAACAGTATGATCACGCTCCAGCGTTAGATGCCAGATTTTCCACACATTGTTTTCTTTTATCAGGTCACAGTGAATGAGGCCAAAATCCATATAACTGGCGGCACTTCCATCCGGGTGACCGGTTGACTGAAAGCTAAGGCGATAACCTTGATACTGAGCTGTCATGCCGTCTTCAGCAATGTAAACCAGAGGAGTGGTAGCAGTGTCCATGGCGGCACAGCCGAATCCATAGGCATCGGAAGAAATTTCCCCTGTACTGTCCAGATAGGGTTTCAGAGCAGCTGCCCGCTGCTCTTGCCGGAAGAGCACATAATGGCGCACAATTTCGTCAAAGCCTACATAGTATCCGTTGTTATAACCAAGCGCGGCAGTGCGGCGATGGGAAGGTTCCTGTACCCAAAGTTGTTCCAGCTCCTCTCGGCGCATTTCATTGGCGTGGAAGTAGCTATGGCGATGGATTACTTTGCAGACTTCTTCTCTGTCCCAAAGGCGCATGACCTGTTCATCTTCTGTGAAAATTCTGCTCATTTGTATCCCCTCCATCAAATTCCATAGCTAAATGTGTCCGAAAAAGTGACATAGGGTTCGGGCATTCTGGGTGAAGGCGTGAAAGCGCGGTGTGCAGAATATGGTTCACGCAGTACGCACTTCCGGTTCGGTTCCAATGCATGATACGCCTCCATTTCTAAAAACTCCGGGCGAGGCGCATAGGTTTTTAATGGGCCGACCCAACTGGAACCGCAGGGTCGATCAATGTCCTTAAGGTAAAGCATGTGCCATATTTTCCAGATTCCGTTCTCACGAATAAAGTCTACAGCAAACCAGCCCCATTCCCAGAAACCCTGGGGGCCACCGGCGGTGAGCACGGAATAAGAACCGCGGATGCACCAAAGACCTTTGGCCGTGTTGCCATCCTCACTGAGTTCGATGACAGGAGTGTCTACAGGGCGATAAGTCATCATTCCAACGCCGTAGAGCTCTTCCTCGCTTTTGTCGCCTAACTGTTGAGGAAATGCAGCTGCAATCAGTTTGCTTTCCAGTGCAATGCGATTTGCTTGGTCGGCATAGTAAGCAGCTACATGGTCAGGGCCGGTAAAATATCCCGTGTTGATACCGAGACAAACATCCTCTCGTTGACTCCAGTAGGCAGAAAACATACTGCCTTCTTTTTTCAAGGTGTAATCCTGAGACATACGCCCCATCAAATTTTTGATTTCTCGCTGGTCTTCCCAGCGGCTCAGAAGGCGCTCTGAGACTGCACTGTGTGCCATATGCTCACTCCTTATTGTAATTTTATCGTGTAATCCTGTACTGATTTTATGATACACCTCTCATTTGTTGGAGTAAAACGAGAAAAATGCACGCTATCTGTGCGAAAAACGCACAGATGTGGTATAATCATTCAGTAAGGAGGGGAGAGCGAATGACGTTGGAACAGCTGCGCCATTTTAAAGAGGCGGCGGAGACAGGAAGCTTTTCTCGTGCGGCAGAGCGATTATTTGTCAGTCATTCCACAATCAGTCGAAGTGTACAAGCGTTAGAGCGGGAGTTTAACACTCAGTTGATGGTTCGAGGTATCAGGGCGGTGTCGTGCACGCAAGCGGGAGAAATTTTGTTGGACGAAGCGCGTGAACTGTTGCATCGTGCAGATCATGTGACGGATCGATTGGCAGAATATAGCATCAAGCGGGAACTGAGGGTAATCAGCGTGGGGCTTTATGCACCGAAGCTTTTTGATCAATTTCGATGTTTTCAACAAGAGTATCCAGAACTTACTGTACATATGGAACAGGGGAATCAGTTGGAAATCATAGAAAAACTAAGCAACCAGGAGGCGGATCTTACGATCACCTTTTCTTACTCCTGGCCCACAGCTGAGGGGTGGGAAGCGTTAGTTTTGGAAGAGGGCCGTTTCTGTGCGCTGGTATCACCTCACCATCCATTGGCTCAGCAGACTTTCTTAAAAGCGGAGGATTTGGAACATTCCCAGGCAGTGTTAGGGGAGAACCCGTTTCGGTATCCGAAGAATCATTCTGTTCCACCGACAGTTGATCGGCTGGAGCGGGATATGACGTCCATTTTACTTCAAGTGAAAACAGGAAAAGGTATGGCCGTTTTACCGGAACATGCCGCCGCAGAATATGGTCAAAGCTGTATACAATTGCCGATTCGAGGCCGGGGAACGGAATATCAATTACTATTGGGCTGGCGTAAAGACAATAAAAATCAAGCGGTGCGACAGGCGGTGGATTATTTTTATTCGCTTCGAAATGATACGGGTGTGTAGATGGTAATAATATGGCACTTCCTTCTAGATGACCAGTGAAATCAAGGAAAGCCATAGAGGAAGTGCCTTTGTATGAAAGAGTAAAAAACAACAACGGCGTGTTGCACATGCAACACGCCGTTGTATTTGGTGTAATTAGATATTTTTGATTGTTTCAGCAAAAGCAGCATAGCGAGCCACTTTTTCATCTGCATCCGCCTGATCGTTACCACTGGCGAGAATGTATACCTTGATTTTTGGCTCTGTGCCGGATGGACGAATGATGAAACTGGTACCATCTTCCAGCTCATAGCGCAGTACATTGGAACCGGACAATTCCATTGTAGAATGCTCGCCGGTAACCGTATTGTACACACTGCCGTCTTGATAATCCTTTTGTTCGACAACGGCAACATCGGCAACAACGTTTAGAGGATCCTGACGCAATTTGCTCATGATCTCTTTCATCTTAACCATGCCATCCAGACCGGGCATTACCAGATTGATTGTCTTCTCACGGTAATAGCCGTACTTGGCATAGCAATCCTGCAAAGCATCATACATCGTTTTACCCTGGGTCGCATAATAGCAGGCGGCCTCGGCCAAGATCAATGCAGCTGTAACAGCGTCCTTATCCCGGACAAAATCGCCAAACATGTAGCCATAGGACTCTTCAAAGGACATGATGACCTTTCCGGAGCCGCTTTCTTCAAGCTGGTTTTTCTTTTCTGCAAGGAATTTGAATCCGGTAAAGGTATCAAAGCACTGTACGCCGTTGGCTTCCGCAACTTTGCGTGCCATTTCAGTGGAAACCAGACTCTTTAGTACCACCGGATTTTCTGGCATTTTACCGGAACGCTTCAAGGCACCGATCAAATAATCCAGCAAGATGACGCCGTTCTGGTTGCCGGTAATTGTGATGAACTCACCAGAAGCATCCCGGACCATGATTCCGATCCGGTCCGCATCAGGATCAGAACCCATAATGAAGGATACGTTTTCCTTCTTTGCCATTTCAACCGCAATGGCAAAGCCTTCTGGGTTTTCTGGGTTTGGAGATACAACCGTTGGGAAATTTCCGTCGATAACCATCTGTTCAGGAACACAAATTACATGCTTCATCCCCAAACGCTTAAGTGCTTCCGGAATCAGTTTATAACCTGTGCCATGGAAGGGGGTGAAGATAATAGAAAAGTCGTCGGCAACTTTTTTTACACTCTCCAGATCATTCGCCTGTGCCATGACATTTTCCAAAAACTTTTCATCGGTTTCGTTTCCAATGAGCGTGATCAGTCCGGACTTGACAGCTTCATCGAAATCAGCCAGATGGATGGAATCAAAAACATCAAGTTCCTCCATCTTTGCAGCAATAGCGCTGGCGTGGTTCGGAGGCAACTGAGCACCATCTTCCCAATATACCTTGTAGCCGTTATACTCTTTCGGATTATGTGAAGCTGTAATGTTGACACCGGCCTGGGCATGATAGGTACGGACAGCAAAAGATAATTCAGGCGTGGGACGCAAGGCATCAAACAACTTGACCTTAATACCATTGCCCGCCATCACACGGGCTGTTTCTCTGGCGAATTCAGCAGAATGATTGCGGCAGTCGTAGCAGACAACAACACCTCGATCCATTGCAGCGCTTCCTTCTGCCTTAATAATTTCTGCAAAGGCCTGTGATGTGTGGCGTATTACATGAATATTCATACGATTCAAGCCAACCGCCATAGTACCACGCAGGCCGGCCGTGCCGAATTCCAGCAGGCCAAAGAATCGACTTTCAATTTCTTTGGGATCTTGCGCAATGGACTGCAGCTCGGCTCTTTCCGCCTCGTTCAGAGCGGGAGAACTAAGCCACTTCTGATAAGTTTCCATGTAAGCCATAGGGATACCTCCATTGTGAATTTATTTATGATATCGAGAACCTTCATTAATTTGAAAGGCACGATAAATTTGTTCAAGCAACATGACGCGCGCCAGGTGATGCGGAAAAGTCATTGGCGACATGGAAAGTTTCTGATCTGCAATGGCTTTTATGCTGCTGTGAAGGCCAAAAGAACTGCCAATAAGAAATGTAATCTGTGATGCACCGGATACAGTCCATGATTGAATGCTGCGTGCAAGGGTTACGCTGTCCATCATAGTTCCCTCAATGCACATTGCAATGACAATCCCGTTTTTCGGAAGCTTTCCACGGATTAACTCGGCTTCTTTTTGTAACGCATTGTCAATTTGAGCGGGGGAGGGATTCTCATTTAAACGCTGTTCCGGCAACTCAACTAGATTTAATTTACAGGAACGGGTCAGCCGCTTCATGTATTCCTGCACTGCGGCGAGGTAAAATTTTTCTTTTAGCTTTCCGACACAAACGATGTTTACAGTAACCAAAATTATACCTCCACAGGTAATCCGCACTCTTGTCGGGGAGCAACCGTAACAGAAACCCGATCCAATCCTTCCTGTTGGAGAATGTTTTTTACTGTGCCAAGGGCGCGTTCCGGGGTGTTATTTTCTTTGCTTAGGTGTCCGAGAATCAGTTTTTTTGTTCCGTGCTTTACCAAATCACAACACAGCATTGAGCAGGAGGCATTTGACAAATGTCCTTGATCGCCAAGAATGCGAGCCTTCAGATAGGAAGGATAGGGACCTGATTTGACCCATTCCGGCTCATGGTTTGCTTCTACGAGAGCGAGGTGGGAGCCAAGAACACTTTCCCTTACTTCCTCTGTCACTTGTCCCAGATCGGTTACGATAGAGCACTTTCGTTCCCCATCAGCGAAGGAGAAGCCGACGCTTCCGGGTGCGTCGTGGGAAGTTGCAAAGGATGTTATCTGCAGATTCTGAACCTGAAAGCGATCCGAGCGTTGAATAAGATGGATGCGGCTTTCCGCTTCAGGAAGTTGCGAACAAATCGCAAAAGCGGTCTGCTGTGTGGTATATATTGGGCATTTGCTGCGTTTTAAAAAGACGCGTAATCCGCTTATGTGGTCACTATGAGAGTGGGTGATGCAAATTGCAGATAAGTCAGATGGGACCCGCCCAACCTGAGCCAGACCGGTTGTAATTCGTTTTGCGGATATACCGGCATCCACTAAAATAAAGGTGTTCTTCGCACTGATTAATGCAGCATTTCCGCTTGAGCCGCTGGCCAAGGTGCATAAATTCAAGAAAAATCCTCCCTGAAAAAAACAGACGTCGGGGAATCCGTCGCCTGTTTTAATTTGGCATTAACCGATGTTGGAACCGCGACGACCGGTATCGTCGGGTTCATCTACCAGCCGAATATTAGCACCGACATTGCGAAGCTTGCCGACAATGTCCTCATAACCACGCTCAACATGGTATATATGATCAATCTCGGTTACACCATCTGCGGCCAAGCCGGCAACAACCATGGCAGCGCCGGCGCGCAAATCACAGGCGCGTACAGGCGCTCCGGTCAGTCGAGCGACACCTTCAATTACAGCGATTTTGCCATCCACCTGAATTTTAGCGCCCATGCGCTTCAGTTCATCTGCATAGCGATAACGATTTTCCCAAATGCCTTCCGTTACTACGCTTGTGCCCTGTGCTAGGCAAAGACAAACCGCAATTTGCGACTGCATATCCGTGGGGAAACCGGGATAAGGCATTGTTTTGACATTTGCATGTTTCATCGTACCCAAACGGGTTACACGAATGTCCTCTCCCAGTTCTTCAACCTCGACACCCATCTCGACCAATTTCGCAGTGATACAATCCAAATGTTTTGGAATAACATTTTTGATGAGCACACTTCCACCAGCTGCGGCAACAGCGGTCATATAAGTGCCAGCCTCAATTTGATCTGGAATAATGGAATAGCTTCCGCCATGCATTTTATCCACGCCTTTGATCTTGATAATATCCGTTCCTGCGCCCATGATATTACCGCCCATAGCGTTGATAAAATTAGCTAAATCAACAATATGAGGTTCTTTGGCTGCATTTTCGATGATTGTTGTGCCCTTGGCGAATACAGAGGCGAGCATCACGTTCATAGTTGCGCCAACGGACACCTGATCCATATAGATGTGGGTTCCACTTAAACCGTTACTGGGAGCGGAAGCGTGGACAATTCCCTGCTTTACATCGATGATGGCACCCAGAGCACTAAAGCCCTTCAAGTGCAGATCGATCGGGCGAGCACCTAAATCACAACCGCCCGGCATGGAAACGTGGGCATTTCCAAAGCGGCTCAGCAGTGCGCCGATAAAATAATAAGATGCTCGAATTTGGCGAGAAAGCTCATAGGACACACTTGTGCTGTGAATTTTGGAACAGTCAATTTCGACTGTATTTCGATTGATGGTGCGCACATTCGCGCCCAGTTCTTCTAAAATTTCAAGGATTAACGTAACATCACTGATTTGCGGAATATTTTCTATGCGGCAAACGCCATCAACCAACAATGCGGCAGGAATAATAGCAACTGCAGCATTTTTTGCACCACTAATACTGATTTCACCGTGAAGGGGCTGGCCGCCCTGAATCACATATTTCAACAAAGGAATGCACCTCTTTAAATTTATCTATAGGCGATAGAAGCAGCCCGATAAAACCGGCAGAGAAAAGAATGTTACGGAGCAGAGGATATTGCGCTCGCTCAACGCGCTTCATACCGCCTTAGAGTATAACACTTATGTCAAATAAAAGCAAAGAAAAATTCATAAATTTGAAAAAAATTTGGGAGGTCATAAGCAAAAAATTGCAATGATCTCCCAAAAAATATTTTAATTCTTGCTTGTTTTTGAATAATTATACGCAACCGAAAGGTGGACATTATTTCCATTTTGCCTGTTCGGCCTCAAAATGAGCATTGATTTGTCGCGTGAATTCCTCGGCTGCATTGTAACCCATCTTTTTTTGCCGGTTATTTAATGCGGCCACTTCGATAATCACCGCCAGATTTCGTCCCGGCTTGACGGGAACTGTGACGATCGGCACGTCCACATCTAATACCTTGGTATAGTGATTTTCCAGGCCGATGCGGTCATAATTTCCGTCGTCTTTCCACTGCTCAATGTGAATGATCATATCGATTCGAGTGGATTCCTTAACAGCGGACATACCAAATAAGTGGCGTACATCAATGACACCAATGCCTCTCAGCTCCATATAGTAACGAATCAGAGCAGGGGATGTGCCCATCAGACTGTGTGCAGAGGAGCGCGTGATCTCAACGGCATCATCAGCGATCAGCCGATGACCGCGCTTTAGTAGTTCTACAGCGGTTTCACTTTTGCCGACGCCGCTTTCTCCAGTCAATAAAATGCCTTCGCCATAAACCTCTACTAAAACACCGTGCCGGGTGATTCGTGGAGAGAGGAAATTTTTAAGTGTAGCAGTCAGGGTGCTCATAAAATCGCCGGTTGTCTCTTGGGTGCGAAGGATTGTGCGTCCATGTTTTTCTGCCATTTCTAGGCATTCCGGATAGGGCTCCAGTCCTCTGGCCAAAATCAGTGCGGGAATTTCATAGGCCAGCAAACGGTCGAAACAATCTCTGCGTTGTTCACTGGATAAATTTCTAAGGTAACCATACTCCATATTTCCCAGCAGTTGAATCCGTTGGCTTTCAAAGTGCTCGAAATACCCTACCAGTTGCAGTCCGGGACGATCTACGCTGTCCACATAAACCCGGGTTTGTTCGCAATCTTTCACACCATATAGGATTTCCAGAGAAAATTCTTTGATAACTCGATCTAAAGTGACAAATCGATTTCCTTTCATTGGATCTCCCTCCTAAAACTCTCTATAGTAATCAACCTATTTTATCCGATCTGCAAGCAGCCTGCAACTGCTAAAATATATAAAAGGCCCGTTCAAGAAGTAAGACCTGAACGGGACCTTTTCGCGATGCATTAGAGATCGATGCGGCCGCAGAAATTCTCATTGACTACATAGTATGCAGCATTATCTTCCGGCTTTAAATAGATACGGCAGGATGTTACAGCGGCACGCTTATTTTCTACGCGGAAAATTGACTTTGCCTGAGCTGCAAGCGCTTCCATGTCGATCTCTTTGCCCTGGTACTGGACAAAGTATTCCGGCTTCTTCGGAGTCACCTTTTTGGCGGCATCTTTTACTGCTTTGCCTGCTTGAGCTGCCTTTTTTACCGTGGGTGCAGCAGCTTTTTTTGCTTTTTCCACAACGGGAGTGGCGGCATCCTTCACGGTGGCGGCGGCATCGGAAATAATTTCAGCGGTCCGCTTGGTTTCAACCTGTTTATTTTCAGTAGGCTTTTTTGTCATATTCATGCTCCTTTTGTCGTTAAATAGACATCATACGGCACTTCTGAAGCAGAGCCATGTCCAGATCCTTCTTCGCATTCAGACCCTCTTCAATATCAATGTCAATTACCTTGTTGTCCCGTTCCACGATAATGCGCTGAGTCTTTCCAGCCATAAGCGCCTCTACTGCGGCACAACCCATCTTAGTAGCCATCAGGCGATCCTGAGAGGAGGGAGCACCTCCGCGCTGAACGTGACCAAGAATTGTGATACGCGTATCAACACCGGTCTCTTCGATGATCTTGGCAGCGACTTCCTGACAGGTCATGGTGTAACCTTCAGCAACAATAATGATATGGTGGTTTCGACCGTTGATACGACCCATGCGAACCTTTTCAATTACATTTTTTTCGAAATCACCGGGTTCTTCCGGGACTAAAATTGCGGCAGCGCCTACGCTTGCGCCAACGGCCAATGCCAGGTGACCGGCATGGCGTCCCATAACCTCGACGACAGAGCAACGGGCGTGGGACTGCATGGTATCACGAAGCTTGTCAATGGCTTCAATGGCGGTGTTGCAGGCGGTATCAAAGCCAATGGTGTAATCCGTGCAGGCGATATCGTTGTCAATGGTACCGGTAACACAGACGCAGGGAACACCAAGCCGTGACAGCTCCTGTGCACCGCGGAAGGTGCCATCGCCGCCACAGCAGACTAAACCATCGATGCCGAGAAAACGGCAGTTATCGGCGGCACGCTGGCGATATTCCGGCTGAAACATTTCCTCGCAACGAGCGGTGTAGAGCATTGTGCCGCCCTTGCTGAGCAGACCGTCAACATCACGAGCGGTAAGGGCTTTGAAATCGTTGCTGATTAAACCGGCGTAACCATGAAGAATACCTAACACCTCAATGCCATTTGCAATGCTCATTCGCGTAACAGCGCGAATCACTGCATTCATTCCTGGTGCGTCACCGCCGCTGGTCAGAATGCCAATGCGACGAATCTTTTTCTTTTCATCGGACATGGTTGTTTACCTCCTGTCAAACTGGGTGGATACGAACTCAAACTCATACGCCTATCATTTTATACCAGTTAAAGAAATTTTTCAACGCTTAACAATAAAGTGTTGTGATATATTGTGTGTTGCACTACGACACTACAGTGATATGTGTATGACAAATCCGTATATCCATGGATGCAGCGACCTGTACGGCGAATGATGTTGTACCAGGAATAAACACCAGAATGCGTGATGTTCGGTAATTGCGTTGATTGTTTCGGTAAGGACAATTTGCAAAATTGCGATCTTGGTGCACTTTCTAAAAAGAGAATGGGGTGTTTATCTTCTATGCGTCGTTCCCTGTCGCTCGGTATCAGGCCAGAAGTCATTTGCTTCCATGACGTCTTTCAGTGCATCAACGTATTTTTCAGATTTATGAACGGCAAAGGCATCTGCATCGATTGGTATTTGCTTGGAATCCATTTGACGAATGCTCCAAATGTAGAGAATGTCCAGAGCGGGAATAATTCTGGCTCCATCAACGGTAAGAACATAATCGATGGTAGGAGGGAAGGTATCACCGTTGACAACTCGCTGCACTAATCCGTCTTCGATAAGCTCCTTGAGTTGCTGGCTCAACATTTTTTCGGAAATGGGAAGTACTTTTAATGTTTGATTAAAGCGAATTTTTCCGTAGGTGTAAATTTCATGGAGAAGCGTCATTTTCCATTTACCACCGATGCAGTGTAGCACATAGTGGTATGGATTGGTTGGCTCTTCAAATTTTGCCTTTGCCATGCTGATCGCCGCCTTTTTTTGTTCATTTTTACCGAATATTTTATCATATATGCAAAAAAAAACAAGTATCACACAGATAAAGAATAAATAAAAAAGAGAGATAATTTCAATAAAATTAAAATTGCACGAAATCAACACATGTTTGGAGCTTTGGAACTATAGTGAACGCAGTTTAATCAAAGCAATTATTTCCAGTGTAGCCTTTAGCTAAGGCTTTGGTGTCCTTATAAACTGTGACAGCAGCATAGATCATAACGAGAAACTCAGTGATGGGCATAGCAAGCCACAACGAACTTGCGGACAATAGAATTGGAAGAACAAGAATTAAAATACCACTGATCACAAGACCACGGGAAACGGAAACGACAAAAGCGGCTTTTGGCCTCATGATGGCCTGTAAATAGTAGGTTGAAAAGACATTGAATGGCAATAACAGAAATGATAGCGCATAGGTTCGTATGATTGTCGGCGCCATTTTCAGTATTTCTGGTGTAGGATTCATAAAAATCCGGATATAAAGGTTTGGACAAACCATGCTCAATAACGTCCAGAAGATCCCAAAGAATGCCGTTGTCCAGAGTGCTAAATGCAGTGTTTCGCGAATTCGTCTGCCGTTGCCGGCTCCGAAGTTGACGGAAACTATGGGCTGAGTTGCCTGACCGACACTGTAAGCGCAACATTGAACAAATGTGCTGATCTGGATGATCGGGCCATAGATTGCAAGTGCATTCGAGCCAAGATATTTCATGATCTGCCGATTGAACAACACAGTTAAAATGCCCATTGCAATGTCAATAAAGAAAGTAGAAAATCCAGTTACAGAGATTTCGTAAATTATATGGAGCAGATTTTTCGGTTTTACCAATCGCAACGAATTCTTTTTTGTAGCAAAATGCATTAGCATAACAAAGAATGAAATGGCTGAACCGATGGCAGTGGCAAGACCGGCACCATAAATACCCATATTGCAGGGGAACACAAAGATATAATCACCGAGCACGTTGAACAGTCCACCGGATAAAACGCCCACTGTGGCAAGCCCTGGGTTTCCATCGTTACGCAGAAATGCGGCCAGCATTTGATTGAACAAAAACAGAGGCAATACAAATCGTATTGGACGCATGTATTGTTGTGCCAAAGTAAGGAGTGTCTCGTTTGCGCCGAAAAAAGTCAGAATAGGTTGCTCAAAAATCAGCAATCCAATCCATGCCAGAATAGACAGAACTACAGATCCAATAAAAGCTGCCGTAAAATATTGGTTTTCATTGCTTCCGCTGCCGTTTTTACTGCCTCGTTTAGTACTGAAAATAATGCTGCCGCCAATGCCCATGAGCAGACCAAGGCTGTAAACAATGTTCCATACAGGGGCTACTACAGCCAGTGCGGCAGTGCCTTCTGGACCATGATATTGTCCGACCATTGCTGTATCGACAATGGAATAGATGGAAGTGATCATGGCGCTGCCAAATGCAGCAGACAAATACTTGAAATAAATTGGCTTGATTTTTCCGTTCAGAAAATCCATTTTGCTTTCCTCCTAAAAAATAAAAAGCCGGACAAGAAACAGGCATCTCAGTCTGTCTCTTGTCCGGCTGTCATTTCTATGAACAACTCGCCCTCCGAGCTAACGAGACGAATTGTAGCATAATGGATTCAAGAGGTCAAGTTTTACTTTGAAGTTTTCTTGAGACATGTATAGGATTACAATACATAGCTTTGTAAAATATCAGACATCGAATGGGTAGATGCCTATGAAGAAATAACGAACAGGAGGATTTTATTTGAGTATTTATGGATATATCCGAGTCAGTAGCCGTGACCAGAACGAGGACAGACAACTTATCGCCTTAAAAGAAGTTGGCGTTGAGCAACGAAATATTTATCTTGATAAGCAAACTGGTAAGGATTTCAATCGCCCGCAGTACCGGAAATTACTCCGAAAAATAAAAAAATACGACCTGCTCTACATCAAGAGCATTGATCGTCTGGGCAGGAACTATAAAGAGATATTACAACAATGGCGAGTACTGACCAAGGAAAAAGGTGCTGATATTGTGGTTCTGGATATGCCGCTTTTG
Organism: bacterium; assembly: GCA_963597355.1. GTDB lineage: Bacteria > Bacillota > Clostridia > Oscillospirales > Oscillospiraceae > UMGS1766. The sequence continues at coordinate 229,165 of CAVBPR010000002.1, forward strand.
GATACAAGACGAGGGAAAGATCTGATGGGGACATTCCTTTCTGACATTGTGTTGCAAGTGCTGTCCTTTGTAGCGGAAAACGAGAGAATCAACATCCGGCAAAGACAAGCTGAGGGTATTGCTGCTGCAAAAGCCAAGGGCATCCGCTTCGGCAGACCGCCAACTCCGTTGCCCGAAAACTTCTATGAGGTACACAAAGCATGGCGCAGCAAGAAAATAACCTTGAAACAAGCAGCCGGCGCTTGCAATATGCCGGTCGGCACGTTCTACGGAAAAGCAAGAAAATTTGAAAATATGGCTTAAACAAATCATGCCATAAATTATTTGTAAAGGTGTACTTTTACGAATTCCACCTTACAAATCGCACAAGTAAATTATATATCAGTTTTTGACAAAAATCAAGGATAATAGTTGCTTAAAAGCCGGTTGTTTTTAGTTTCGTCCGTAACTTTCAAAAAGTACACATTGAAAAATCGGATGACTTGAGCTGCACAATAATTGACGAAGGAGGAATATGAGGTGAGTTTTTGGGGCGTTGTAGGTGCCATCATCGTAGCTGTCCTTATTCTGAGCCTCGGATGATGTGTGATAGGCACTGCTGTACTGCGAAGTCGGCAGTGCCTTTTGCTCAGGTCTCACCGTATGACTGTGATGCACAAAATAGTTAAAAGTATCAAGCGGAGACCATTAAACATGGCACTGATTTTTACTGTTTTGGTGCTATATCTGCTGAATAACAACTATTTCAAATCGCATACAACCGGAATAATTAGATATTTCCTGGTGTGTTACTTCAATGATTTGATTTGCCCATTATTATTTTTTCCCTATGCAAATCTTTTGCTGTTGACAGTAGATAAGGAAATAACCCAACTTTGGCTGACGTGCTTAGTTGGACTTTGCGCGAGCTGCTTTTGGGAATTTGGCGCACCATATATAAAGTCAACCGCAATTACCGATCCAATAGATATTGCTTTCTATCTTGCAGGCAGCATTATCTATTGGGGGATACTGCGATGTGTAAGGAAAACACACAGATAGATCAGGAGAAATGACAGATGCTTTGTATCAATGGAATTGCAAAATCATTTGGGGATCATTGTGTCCTAAAAGATGTCTCTTTCTCTGTTGACAAAGGAGAGATATATGGTTTGATAGGTAAAAATGGCGCTGGAAAAACAACTCTTATGAATATTATTTCTGGTCTTTCCGCGGCAGACGCTGGCTCATTTTTTATTGGGGAAGAAGATCATCCATTAAAGCAAGTTGGATATTTACCAGATATACCATCATTTTTTGATTATCTCTCCACAAAAGAGTACATTGATTTTTTGCTCATGAACATGAGAAAGACAAACACAAAAAGAGATCAATTGCTAACACTCGTTGGGTTGAAGGGCAACGAGCGAATTCGGATAATGTCACGAGGAATGAAGCAACGCTTGGGAATAGCGGCAGCATTGGTAACAAATCCGGATGTACTACTTCTGGATGAACCAACTTCTGCACTTGACCCGATGGGACGCCATGAACTGATGGAGATAATGAAGCAACTAAGAGAAGACGGAAAAACCATTATTCTTTCAACACACATTTTAGCAGATATGGAGAGAGTTTGTGACAAGGTCGGTTTCTTACACAATGGTTCAATCCAAAGGGAGGTTCGCATCAATGACATCCTGTCAGGCAGGGATGATACTTGGGAAATAACTTTTGATTGTAAGTTATCGGACGTACCTCAAGATTTAGCGATTGTTATTTCCGAAGTTGGTCAAGCAACGTACACATTTCAGTCGAATGACCAGAAAAGGCTGCTGTATTATTTATCTCAACTTCCTGAGGCGATTGTATCTATCAAGAATAAGGCAACTACTTTGGATGACTTGTTCGAGGAGGTCTGTCAATGAGTAAAACTGTTTTGTGTGCGAAGAAAGACCTCCGTGAAATAACTCGCAAAAACCGAACGGTGATTTTTAATGTTCTGATTCTTATCGTGTCAGTCATGGTATTAGGGACCACACTCGCCTACCCGTCGTTGATTGAGGCATTGGCAAAAAAAGCTCCGAATGTTATTGAGGATGGTTCTCAAATATTGCAAGTTATGCAAAAACTGTTCCCGCAAACCACAAGAGAAAACATGGGGATTTGGTCATCGGATACAGTGATCTTTTCAACTATCGTGATTTCTCTGACTTGCTGCAACCTGATACCAGAGGAAATTAAAGCTGGAAAATGGATTCTACCAATAGAGGCAGGTTATTCAAAAGAGGACCTGCTATTTTCAAAGATGCTCATCTATGGTATCTGCACAGCATTGCCAACATTTATTGGCTATAACCTCTACTACACACTCAGTTCATTATTGATTACAGACAATTATGCTTCTTTAATTGCGTTGGGAAATTCTATCGTGTTGGCTGTCTCAGTATTCTTTGTCACGACCATATCTATATCGCTGTCGGTCATCTGTAAAAACCAAATTTCAGCAGTTATAACAGTCATCATGTTTGTGCTTGCCGCACCAGACATTTTATCGCTTTTCTCATTCGGCAGATTCTTTCCAACATATTTTTTGACTTTTTTATATAATTCAGCATCAAATTTCCAAGAGTTAATCATCCCCTGCGTCGTACTGCTTGCTGTCCAGATGGCGTTGTGGCGCATATCTTTGAAAAAACTTAAGCAAATTGAAATTGCTCGATAGGGTGAAATATAATGAAATTATTTAAGGGACTGAACGGGACACTTGTTCTCCGCCCAACCGGAGTCGCAATTATACGAGAAAATATGCTTGCAACAACCTTTCACAACGCAGGAGAAATTGAAATTCCATACGGCAATATTAGTGATGTGGAGGTTGTCCCAGGTTCAGTATTGAACGGCTACATTTGCATTGTCGAAAACGGTTACGGGTGTCCATCAAATGTGTTTTCTGCAATGAAAGATGAGAATACAGTAATTTTTCGATTCACAAAAAATCTGCAAGCTGCCAAGATGAAACAGCGAATCGAAGACAGAATTTGATGGGAGCAATATATGAGTCTTAAAGATCCCAAAACTTTGGGCGATTTTCTATGGATTGTATTTCTAATAATTATCGCAGGAGTTTTTATAAGTTTTTTATGATGCAAGATTATGAAGGTCATGCTATAATGAGGTTGCAGAAAACGCCGAGCCAAGCCCTATATGGGAAGGTGTAACGACTGGACACGGAGCATCCCAAGCGGATGAAGGCACAGTCTGAACTTATGGGCGACCATAAGAGCTACACAGAAATGATGTAGCCTCCGCTCCGCAATAGCGGTGTAACAAACTGAACGAGTAGTATGAATAATGCAAAAGGAATCGCCTCGATGCTATGCATCTGGGGCAAGTAGTGTTTCGATTCCCTACTAAAAGCGATAATCGATGAATTGTTTGTTTTCTTGGTCAAGCAGTTTCAGAAAAGGAAAACCGAGTTGCGCCACCAGAAAGCAGCCAAGAGGCGTGTCAAGAAAATCTTGGCTCTAATTCTATGCATCGGCGTTATGTGCCTGTGCATGGTTGCCGATTAGAAAATTACAGGCTTAAATAGTGATTTGGCTGCATTGGTCACTACGGATACAACAAATTGTGGTGCCGACAATGAGAAGGTAAATTGTTGCCTCCCCGTGCAGTAATGCATGGAAAACAACTCCGTAAATTCGGCGAAAGTCTGCATTATAAAAGGCTGCCATCCGTGAGGGAGGTAGCCTTTTGTACTGAAAAGCACAATCAAAACAATCCCTTTGGAACAAAGGGCGCACTTCTATACTCTCCTAACGGGAGTATGTGCGTCCTGCGGAGCTTACAGCCCGGACAGTTGAATGTCCGGGCTGTTTTGCGTCACTTTTGTTCCGTACAAGGGAGTGCCTCCCATGCGCTGCCACAGCAGCTATCCCAGCGCACTTTGCGATTGATGCAATTTGCTAACGCAAACACCACCAATCACAAAGTCCTGAATATCGTACATAAACCGGCTACTGAAAATGTAGGCGGTCTTTTTTATATCACTACTAATTGTTGGAATATCCTTTTGGTCAGCTTGTCAAACATAATGATGAATAATGTTAGGATCTGACCGCTTTCAGTTGAAAAAGACCCTTCATTCATGATATACTCTCCTCATCCAGCACAAATTTAGCTTTAGAATAGAATGGGGTGAATTCATGGATCTTTGCGACATCCATCAAGTAAAATCATTGCTGGCAAGGCATGGGTTTCATTTTTCGAAATCACTTGGTCAAAATTTTTTGATTGAGAACTGGGTTCCTCAGGAAATAGCGACAGCCTCTCGTGCTGACAAAGAAAGCGCTGTACTTGAAATCGGGCCTGGAATTGGTCCTCTGACCCGTCAATTGGCAAGCAGGGCTGGAAAAGTAATTTGCCTTGAAGTTGATCGACACCTGGAACCAATTTTAAATGAAACCCTGGCGGACTGCAAAAACACGGAAGTAATCTTTGAAGATATTACAAAGCAGAACTGCACAGAGCTTGTAGCCAGGTATATGGATGGATATACTCCCATTGTGTGCGCAAACCTCCCATACAATATTACAACGCCGGTAATTACCCAGTTGTTGGAAAGTAAAGCATTCCGTTCCATCACGGTTATGATTCAAAAAGAAGTTGCAAAACGAATTTGCGCTTCCCCCGGTACGGCGGATTTTGGTGCGTTCACACTGCTTTGCCAATATTATGCAAGATGTGAATATTGCTTTGAAGTGCCGAAAGAGTGCTTTTTGCCAGCACCTAAAGTAACTTCAGCGGTGGTTCGAATGGAGCTATTAGATCAACCTGCGGTACAGGTAAAAAGCGAAGAGATTTTATTTCGGGTAATTCGCGCTGCCTTTGCTCAGCGGAGAAAGACATTAAGCAACGCACTTTCTTCCGGCTTTTCTGAGCTGACGAAAGAGGAAATTGCGGACTGCATTTCGGAGAATTTGCTTGTCTGGCAGACGCACTTTGCGAAATGTTGTAATTGCCATTTTTTCTTGCAATTTCGGTTAAAATACGCTAATATAAAAGGCGAGTTTGAGAGGACACTCGGTGTCCTGAAAGGAGTTTTAACAATGGCAAATTTGGATCTCAACAAGTATGGCATTAGCGGCACAACAGAGGTTGTGTACAATCCTTCTTACGAGATGCTGTTTGACGAGGAAACCAAGCCGGAGCTGGAAGGTTTTGAAGTTGGACAGGTCAGTGAGCTTGGTGCAGTTAATGTTATGACCGGTGTTTATACCGGCCGTTCCCCCAACGACAAATTCATCGTCATGGATGACGCGTCGAAAGACACGGTCTGGTGGACTTCCGATGAATACAAAAACGATAACCACCCTGCCTCACAGGAGGCTTGGAACGCTGTGAAGGACATCGCTCTGAAGGAGCTGTCCAATAAACGTCTGTTCGTTGTGGACGCTTTCTGCGGTGCTAACAAAGATACGCGTATGGCAATTCGCTTCATCATGGAAGTTGCCTGGCAGGCACATTTTGTCACAAACATGTTCATCAAGCCTACAGCCGAAGAACTGGAGCACTTTGAGCCGGACTTCATTGTTTACAACGCATCCAAGGCCAAGGTTGAAAATTATAAAGAGCTCGGCTTGAACAGCGAGACGGCGGTTGTATTTAACATCACCAGCCGTGAGCAGGTGATTATCAACACATGGTATGGCGGCGAAATGAAGAAAGGTATGTTCTCCATGATGAACTATTACCTTCCCTTGAAGGGCATCGCCTCTATGCACTGCTCTGCAAATACCGACATGAATGGTCAGAATACTGCGATCTTCTTCGGCCTGTCCGGAACCGGAAAGACAACTCTGTCTACGGATCCGAAGCGTCTCCTGATTGGCGACGATGAACATGGCTGGGACGACAACGGCGTGTTCAACTTTGAGGGCGGCTGCTATGCCAAGGTAATCAACCTGGATAAAGATTCTGAGCCTGATATTTATAACGCAATTAAGCGCAATGCTCTGTTGGAAAATGTGACATTAGATGCAGAAGGTCATATCGATTTCGCAGACAAGAGTGTAACGGAAAACACTCGTGTTTCCTATCCGATTGATCACATTGACAACATTGTTCGCCCGATTTCTTCTGCACCTGCAGCGAAGAATGTGATCTTCCTGTCCGCAGATGCCTTTGGCGTTCTGCCTCCTGTCAGCATTCTGACGCCGGAGCAAACCCAGTACTACTTCCTGTCTGGCTTCACCGCAAAACTGGCAGGTACAGAGCGGGGCATTACAGAGCCTACTCCCACTTTCTCTGCTTGCTTTGGTCAGGCTTTCCTGGAACTGCATCCTACAAAATATGCAGAGGAATTGGTTAAAAAGATGCAGCTGAGCGGTGCAAAAGCTTATCTGGTCAACACTGGTTGGAATGGCACCGGAAAGCGCATCTCAATCAAGGACACTCGCGGCATTATCGACGCAATTCTGAGCGGGGCCATCAATGAGGCACCCACGAAAAAGATCCCTTATTTTGATTTTGAAGTGCCGACAGAACTTCCCGGTGTTGATCCTGCTATTCTGGATCCCCGTGATACCTACGCCAATGCCGAAGACTGGGCAAAGAAGGCGGAAGACCTTGCCAGCCGCTTCATTAAAAACTTTGCTAAGTATGAAGGCAATGAACATGGTAAGGCTCTGGTTTCTGCTGGTCCTCAGCTGTGATCTTCATCTTTCGCATTAACTGAATCCGTAAAAAAGCATCCATGCGGTTTTGCCGCATGGATGCTTTTGCATTGTTTTATGCCGTTATTTGTTCTCTCCGCGCACTACAATAATGTCGTTCAACTGTAGCAAGGTATCCTTTTGGGGTAAAATAGAGAGATCATCGCGAAGAATCAAGAAAATTTTAACGTCTTCTTGCGCTTCGATTTCCTCTACTGTTTTTCCGGTATGGAGGGCATCAACAAAAATTTCTGCAATCTCGTGAATATCCATTTCTCGAATTGCTGTGATGCTGCTTTTTCGCTGATATTGTTCTACAAATCCTGCACTGATAATACCGGTTGGAATAGCAACAGCGCCAACTCCAAGATATGCAATGCAAATTGCCATGACCCGTCCCAGCGTAGTGACTGGATAGATATCTCCATACCCTACTGTCAACAGGGTTGACATACTCCACCAGATGCCACTGAAAGCATTTTGAAAGACCATTGGCTGTGCATTGTGCTCTACACTATACATACAAAGACTGCTGGCGAGCATAAGGATCATCACAATAAATATGGAAGAAATGATTTGATTCCTTTTTTCATATAGCACAGTTGTGATTACATTGAAGGAATCATATTTTGCGTTCAGACGGAACAAGTGGAATATCCGCGCCACACGCAACATGCGGAAAATAACCATTCCGGATAGGAAGAAAAACGGAAGAATTGTCAGCAAGTCAACTATGCCATTGAAGGACACCAGAAAACGCAGCCTTGCCGCAGCGGGGGATCGATCCGGATAAAGCAAATCAGCGGTCCAGATGCGCAAGAAGTATTCCGCACAAAAAATCAGAAGGGAAATAACTTCTATAATCCGAAAAAGAGGAAAAAATACTGCCAACTGGTCAAATGTTTGCAAGAATGTAACCGCAATGTTTGAAACGATTACAACAACAATAAAGATGTCAAATATCCGGCTGATCAGGTTACTTTTATCGCCAATCTGAATAATCTGAAAAATCCTGTGCCGTAGATTGTTTTCTGTCGTATTGTGTTTTATTGATTTCATTTTCTTATTCTCATCATTCTTTGTCTGTAATCATGATAACCCAGGATTAAAAATTAAAGTACTCGTCCCGTCAGGCTTAAAAAGAGGAGAGTTAATACCGTTATCACAACAGGGATCAGAATTGCAATTATGCGATTCTTTTTTGTTTCCTGAATGGATAATGTCATCACAGCAATAGATAGGAAGCAAATCACTGCACTTAGCAAGTGATGAGGAAAGCTACCAATTGCTTCTGAGACATAATGAATTCCCATAAGCGCCTGAATTGAATTTCCAAGTCCTAAGATTGTCGCGCCCAGAGCATTCTGCTTTTTGCAATGATATGCAATAAATCCACCGGGCAGTGTCATAAGAATTGGAAGCATCCAACTGCGAAGATACATGATACCCAGATCATAGGAAAGGGTTCCAAATACACCCTCAATCAAAAAGACAAGCGGTTGACTGATTGCAAAAAATACAAAGCACTTCAGCATGGCTTCCCAGGATTTTTTGCAGTTCACAACAATAATAACGGCAAAAATGACCCACCACTCAAAAAGAACTCCAATGTCTTGAAAAGATGTGTTCTTCAGCACCGGTACAAGCATAACAAAGCCGGTATAGACACCTGCAGCAAGAGCAAATAGGATCACATGGATCCAACTCATTTTTAAATTGCCAAATAATTTTTTCATAAAACTCTCCTCATAATTTTGTGTTGTGCAAGAGAAATCCTTTCATGAACAACAGTTATTTTCTTCCGAATTATATCATAGAATAACCTGATTACAAGTTAAAACCACTATAAAAAATAGTCAAATGTGGAATTGGAAGAAAAGCGGATTGAAACGAAACATTGACGCACAAAAGAAAGTCTGAAATTATTGTAATTTCAGACTTTCTTAGCTTTTGCGCTGTAATATGCAAATACAGGCTTACAACAGCAACAATATTGATTGCATGTTTGCTTTGCTAGAGCGATGAAGTTTACTCATATCGCAAAGCGTCAATCGGATTCAGGTTAGCGGCCTTTACAGAGGGAACAAGACCAAAGATAATGCCAACGCAAACCGAGAAAATTACAGCAACCAGGATGGCGGGCGTGCTGATTGCCACAGGAACGGAGGCAATCATTGATATCACTCGCGCCAGAATAATACCGGCAATAATTCCGATGAGACCGCCGATCACGCTCAGCATAGCGGCTTCCGTTAAAAACTGACCAAGAATGGTGCGCCGCGGAGCACCCAGTGCTTTCTTCAGGCCGATTTCACGAGTACGCTCCGTTACGGAAACCAGCATGATATTCATGACGCCGATACCGCCGACTAAAAGAGAAATAGAAGCGATTCCAATCAGCATGGTGTTGGTGGAAGCAGACAATTGCTGAATTTGACTTGCTTCGTCCGCCAGGTCCTTGCTCTTATAGGTTATGGTATTTGATTCAGAGGACAGGGAAGAGGGGAGATAACCGTTTAAAATCTCGGCAGTTTGCTTTCCGGCACTGGTCATGTCGTCAGTGCTGGAGGCTTGAACAATAACCGCCTGCGGTTCATCATAAATAAAGACAACAGGCCACATTTGGTCCGGAATGTACACCGTACCGTTGGATGATTGGTTGTAGGTGTAATAATCTTCCGTTGAGTTGATGACGGGCTCGAACTGACTTTTTTCATCTACGACACCGATGACAGTGAAGGGAGTGCCCATAATGTCGATGATTTTTCCAATCGGGCTTTCGCCATTGAAGCTGTTTGCTGTGGTTTCATCGACGAGGCAAACAGCCTTACTCTGTGTTAAGTCATTTGCAGAAAATCCCCGGCCACGAACCACTTGCAATCCGGCGGCAGGCAAATAAGTGTCATCAATTCCATAGACAGCAGAGCTTAAACTGGTGTTTAGATAATATAAACTTTCACAGCTTGAGCGCATATGTAGAAAACTGACTTGTTCAATACAATCCAGGGCAAGAATTTTTTCTTTGACTGATTTATCAAAAGTGGGAAATCCTTCCGGTGGAGTATTGTAGCTGTAGTCTGCCTGGTAATTGCCTTCATATAATTGGACGGTTACGGAGTTTGTTCCGGAGCCAATCAGGTTGTTTTTTATCTGTTCGTTGGTGCCCTTAATGGTAGATACGATTGCAATAATAGCAGCAATGCCGATAATAATGCCAAGCATTGTGAGGAACGAACGCATCTTATGCGACCAAATGCCTTTTAGAGAAAGACGTACATTTTCAAACATTTTTTCGCCCCCTTATCAGTTTGGATACTCGACGTCAGTTACAGGAGCGCCTGCTTTGACTGTTTTGCCATAGGGGAATGCAATGCGATCCTCCATGCTTATGCCGCTTTTGATTTCAATCATATAACCCCATACGGTTTTTCCGGTGCGGACATATTGCTTTTTCAGCTTGTTGTTCTCGTCTGCAATCATGACATAATATCCTTTGTCATCTTTTCGAACATACATAAGCTCCAGATACATAGTGCTGTCAAGGTCGGTATCGGAAATCTTTGTAACCTCACACCATTCGCCAATGGTCATTTGGGCATCGGGATCATCTACCGTGGCGGTAATCGGATAATAGGAACTGTTTGGATTCCCGCCTCCGCCAAGATAAGTGGTGTTTGGAGTAGAACCGATTTCAGAAACGGTTACAGTACTGGATGTGCTGGATTCGTATGCATAGAGATTGTAACTGTCACCGACGTTGATGCTGCTTAAATCCAACTCACTGACAAAGAAAGTTACGGCATAGCTCTCCGCGCCCCTGACAGTGAATATGGTATCTCCAGTAGCCAGCGTAGAGGTGTCTTTAACTTCGGATACAGTACCGCTGATGCTGGCAGTGACCTCGCCGTTTTCGCCCACCAGTTCATCCTGCTGAAGCGTAAGATTGGCAGATTTGAGATCCAGCTCATATCCGGCGAGCTGCTCCTGCTCCTGTTGAATCATCTTTACTAATTCAGCTTTTGAATAAACATAGTTATCTGAACTGTCGGGGATATAACCATCTTCAGAAATGATTTCATACCGCTCATATTCCGTTGGAGTACAGGCAACAAACTGTCCATATCCTGTAGTGTTATCCGCCAGAGTCACAGAGATGCCTTCGCCATTGAAGGTAAGGCTGTCACCAAGTGTCCAATCGTCGGTGATGGCTTCCACTTCCTCGCGCTTGTAGCTGGTTTCAGATGAGTCGTTTGTTGGATCTGGCGTCGGCTCTGGGTCGATGGGAACATACTGAATTGTAGTTGCGGGGAGTGTACCGCCATCAATGTACCAACTTCCATATAGGGTGTTTTCATCGTACATTTGCAATTCAACGCTGGTCTTATCGGCACGGAGCTGCTTCAGGAAATTGGCGGTAACAACCGTCTTGGCATCACACTGAAATACCAGGTTGTCACCAGTGAGCATGTCTTTATCGATCTTATCCAGAATCTTCAGCTCGCCGTGGTCAATGGTGGTTTCTTTCGGCTTTGGAGCGTTTTCGGATGGCTGAAGTCCTTTGTATTTTGCAATGTTATTTTTGCATTGCTGAATCTGTGCCTCAAGCACAGCAATGCGTGCTCGATCGGATTGCAAAGTAAGCTGAAAGGAGGTTGTGTCGTATACCATCAGCACATCGCCTGCAGTTACCTGGTCGCCTTCCTTCACGTTGATTGAGTTGATCAGGCTCTCTTTCAGGGTAATATTTTGCTGCTTTCCGGTGGAAACAGTGCCGCTGAGGGAAGTGTCGTCTCCCCAATAGGTTTGATAGATGTTCGACACAGGGTAGACATCTACTGCCTTAGCGTGTTTTGTCTGCCAGAGTAGGATGCCGGCAACGATTGCGGCAAGGATTACTACTACAATTACAATTGGCATAACCAGTTTGCGAATTTTACTCATGCTTTGCACCTCCGCTGTGGACGGATAGCCGCCCGTCACGAATAATCAACTGGCGATGAGCGTGGTCGGCAATTTCCTGCTCATGTGTGATCATCACAATGGTTACGCCTTCTTCGTTTAATTGACGGAACAGTTCCATGATTTGTTCACCAGATGCGGTATCCAGTGCACCGGTTGGTTCATCAGCCAAAAGTAACCGTGGCTTCATCACCATGGCTCTTGCGATGGCAACGCGCTGGCGCTGTCCACCGGAGAGTTGGGTTGGTTTAAAGTGCATTCGGTCACCTAAGCCAACGCGTTCAAGAGCCACTTTTGCTTTTTCGATACGGTCGTGGCGAGAAATGCCAGCATAGAGCATTGGAAGAGCAACGTTATCCAATGCAGATTCTCTTGGTAGCAGGTTGAAGTTCTGAAAGACAAAACCAATTGTGCGGTTGCGCAATTTCGAAAGCTCATAATCATTTTTCCCGCTGATGTTTTCGCCATCCAGAATATAGGTTCCGGAAGTCGGAACATCCAAACAGCCAATGATATTCATCAGCGTGGATTTGCCGGATCCGGAGGGCCCCATGATGGCGACATATTCGCCGTCATCCACCTGCAAATTAATATCAAACAGGACCGGAACTTCCAATTTCCCGTCGCCATAGCTTTTGTCAATGTGTTGGAGGTCAAGAATCATAACGAATCCTCCTTATCCTACCGCTTCATCAGCAGTCATAGCGTTGGCAGAATCAATATCATCTGCATATAACACAGAACTTGCGCTGCTGTTATCTCCGGTATAGGAGAAGTCTCCATCCAGACTGTTGCTGTCATCCATAATATATTCCGTTGTAGTGGATGCACCTACAACACAGTCCACATCAGGCCAGGCAAGGTAATCAGAGGCTGCAAGACCAGAGGTGATTTGATATTCATCCAGATTAGAGTCATATTCGCCCAGCTCGACCGTGCGCTTTTCCAATTTAGCACCCTCGGATTTAGCGGCCCAGACATAGGCGGTTCCATCATCATTTTGTGTGATCCAGCCGCTGCTCAGCCAAATGCCGTCCTTCACAGTTGTTTGTCCATAATCCGGTTCAATCGTCACGTGCTGACCCAGCATCAGGCCATCGATGCTGTCAAGGTTCACGTAGAATGCATAACTGGAAGCGCGTTCTCCTGAGGCGGAGAAGTAGTTGTTATTGTCATCTGAACTGGACTGAGTGTCAATGCTGGAAATAGTGCCCGTCCAGGTGATGGACTGGTCGACACGGGAACGAACAATCACCGTCATATCCTGATAAAGAGTCTGGATGTTTTGTTCACTGGTTTTTCCTTTCACACGCAGTTCACCATCGGCTAAAATGGTGATGTAGACATTGGATTGATTTCCGGTGGAGTCCGTCAGTGTGCCTGCAAGCAAAGCGTCCAAGTCAGCAATGGATTCCACCGTGCCATCCATTTTTGCAGTGACAGTGGCGCTTGAAATGGAACTGGTCAGCTTATCAATCTCGGCTTGCTTTGTCTTAATGTCATATTGCGTCTGAGCAATTTCCGCCTGGAGTTCTTGAATTTGCGCAGAGTAGGACGGCTTGTCAGCGGAAGAAGCAGAAGCCATATCTTTTTGTAGCTGAGCAATCTGGTCGTTGTCATTTGCAACAGTTGTATTAAGCTTTTCGATGGAAAGTTGTGCCTGTTGAATCTGCAACTCGATGCTTTCCGTGTCGTAGCTGAACAGAGCATCGCCCTTTGCAACACGGTCGCCTTCGTTAACGTAAATCTCTTTAAACTTCTTGGAGGTATCGAATTCCACCTTGTCCGTTTTTTGTGTTTCAATTACACCGCTGTATCGATTTACAGAGCTGATACCGGCTGCATTTACATCATTTACACTTTGAATGTACACGCTTCCGCTGCTGCTGGATCCACTGCTGCGAAGGAACCAAATCAAAGCCGCGGCTGCAGCCAAAATGAGGACGATGACAATGGCCAGAATGGTCTTTTTCTTGCGAGTCATATCTTTTCACTCCCTTAAATTGTGCGTTTTATGCTTACTGAGCTATCATACCATATTGTTCCACCGGTTTACAATTAAGAAAAATTAAAGTATTGTTGTCGTCTGAATTTTAGGAAAGATGCACATAAACAACTTTGTCTGAATTTGACAGAGAAAAAATGTTGAAAATCAGCATAAAGAAGAAAACGAGAGAAATAAAGCGATTTATGTCATGCGGAAACGATGCAAAGGTAATTTTTGCTGAATTTCGTCAATTTTATGAAATTCGGCGTAAATCTGGCTTGATAATTGTCGTAAATGTATGATAACATTAAAATAGTTAGTAAGCATCCTCAGGAGCAGATATATGATTCTTATGGGATGCATTTTTTGAACTATGGAAAGGATGGTAATTCCGATGGCTATCGAACGTACCTATGAAGCTGGCTGGCGCGTCGGCACATACGAAGCCTACAAACAGCGTCTGCTGAACATGAAGCCGAACGTGTATCTGCACGGTAAGAAAGTCGATCGTTCCAACGGTGTTGAAGGGGAAGGTCGCGATCTGGCTGACTGGATTGTTGGCGGCACCTATGTTATGGGCAAATGCTATGAAACTGCAAATGATCCTAACTATGAAGATGTTTGCGTTGCCAAGAGTCATATCACCGGTCACTACATCAACCGCTCCACGCACATTCATCACTCTGTGGATGACCTGCTGAAGAAGCAGCTGATGACTCGTTTGATCTGTCATCGTGTCGGCGGTTGCATGCAGCGTTGCATGGGTTCTGACGCTCTGAACGCCATCTTCTCTGTTTCTTATGACTGCGATCAGGCTTGCGGCACTCATTACTTTGATCGACTGACCAAGTACATTGAGTACTGTCAGGAGAACGATCTGGTGTGCAACTGTGCCCAGACCGACGTGAAGGGTTCCCGTAACCCCAAGTATAAGCGCGCTCATATGCAGCCTGACCCCGATCAGTTCATTCATGTCGTTGAGATGAATGTGGACGGCATTGGTGTCGATGGAAAGCCCTGCAAGGGCATTATTGTCCGCGGCGCAAAGATCTGCAACTCCTGCGCTCCCTATGTTGATGAGATCATTGTCAATCCCACCAAGTTCATGAGCCAGGACGACGCAGCGTATGCTCTGTCCTTCGCTCTGCCCGCTGACTGGCCCGGCATCAAGCTGATGGCTTTGCCCGGTCAGCACCACAAGCGTAAGCACATCGATGCTCCCTGGGCTCACATCGGCGACGTTGAGTCCCTGACCATCTTTGATGATGTGTTTGTGCCTGAGGATCGTGTGTTCCTGAATGGCCTCGATGGAGACGGCATTGCTCAGTACGGCGGCTACCTGGCTCTGATGTTCGCGCACTATCACCGTCACTCCTACACCGGTTGCAAGACCGCTGTGGGTGAGGTTATTGCCTCTCAGGCAGCTCTGGTTGCTGATGTGAACGACATTGCTCGCGAGTCTCATGTCCGCTCCAAGCTGTGCGATATTATCCAGACCGCTGAGTTGGTGTTTGCTGCTGGTCAGCAGTCCGCTTACCGCGCTGTGGAGTTCCCCTCCGGTCAGTTCGTGCCCGATGAGATTTTGACCAACGCTGGCCGTCGTCTGGCTGGTCACAACATCTACCATGAGTATGAGATTCTCGCCGATCTGTGCGGCGGCGTCTGCGCCAGTCTGCCTACCGAGGAGAACTTCTACATGGAGGAGGATAACGTCGGCGAGCTGTGCAATAAGTACATCGTCCGTAATCCTGCTTACTCTGCGGAAGATACCCATCGTGTCATGCGCATGATGGAAGACAAGCTCTGCGACGCCTTTGAGGGTGCTCAGGCTGTGGCTGGCGTCCATGGCGGCGGTTCTCCCCTGATGGAAGAGATCACGCTGATGAGCCGCTACGATCTGGAAGAGCTGAAGAAGATCGCCAAGTATCTGGCTGGTTTGCCCGGCTATGAGGAGTGCCCGCGCTATGAGCGTGCAACAAAGACTCCTCGTGCCATGCTCGACAAGTTCAAAACTTATCAGAGCAAGTAATTTTGTTTCCCTAATTTCCCAATAAAAGAGGATGGACGGTACAGTTTCGGCTGTGCCGTTCATCCTCTTTTGTTTCTGCTTAATTAGGTTTGTTCGAATTCTGCTGCGGAAACTCGAGCAATCAGAGCATCTGTCTCCTCTCGCAAGGCGAGATGTGCAGGGCAGTCCGGATAGGCTTTTGCGTCCTCCCAACTATCGAAGGTGATTACCTGTGCCACGTCAGCAAAGTCTGGCACACCGGGTAATGCTGGGGGTAGGAACCAATTCTGCCCCACAAAGCTGGTGCGGATGCGCTTCTCTTGTTCTGGCACGCGGTGCAGTGCGGCGAGTACCTTGTCCGCATCCGCTTTATCTTTCAGATAAAACAGGGAAATATGGACGATCATATTGGTCTCCTTTCTGCGGTCAGTAGCCCACAACCGATGCGCCACCGTCAATGACGAGCGTCTGACCGGTGATCATGCGGGCCTTGTCACTGGCTAGGAAAACAACGCTGTTTGCGATATCCTCCGGCTTGTTGAGTTGTTTCATAGGAATCGGCTCTACTACTTCGGGAGGGAACCCCATCTCCTGCATGGCAGGAGTCTCCACTCCGCCAGGAGCGACACAGTTGACTCGAATGCCGAGCGATGCCCACTCCACTGCTGCCTGCATGGTCATGGCAACTACGGCACCCTTTGATGCCGAGTAGAATGCGGAGCACATTGGTGGATGCATTCCACGGATGCCGGCCATAGAGGCAAAGTTCACAATGCTGCCGCCGGTTTTGGCCATAGACTGTGCTACAACCTGCTGCATCATAAAGAAGGTGCCTCGGGAATTTACATTCTGAGCGCGATCCCAGTCATCTGCTGTGATCTCCAGTCCGGGTTTTCCCCCCATCAATCCGGCACACTGCACCAGTATGCGAATCTCACCCATATCTTGACGCACTTGACCTATGACGTCGGCAATAGAGGATATATCATTTAAATCCAGCGCAAACCCTCGTACCTCGCCTACATCAGAAAAAATGTTGCTCAATTTGTCCAGTGTAGGGCAGGCGCGATCCAGCACAGCCACCCGCGCTCCAGAAGAAGCCAGCTCCCGAACGCAAGTCATGCCGATGCCACCGACACCGCCGGTAACAACAGCAACCTGTCCGTTAAAATCAATTTTCATGGCAATACCTCCATCAAAATGTTTCCTTGATTATAGCACTGCAATCAATCGCTGTGGAAATAACTGTTCTGCAGGTACGATATAACTGAAAGGATATATTGCCCATGCTTGTTGTCACGATACAAAACTGCTATAATCTGTATATAATAAATTGGAGGTATTTTCTATGCGTTATCCTGCGTTTTTGCCTGAGAATGGCATAATTGGATTTGTTGCCCCTTCCTTCGGCGCATATATTGAACCGTATCATACCGCTTTTCTAACCGCACTTGAAAATCTGAAGGCAGAAGGTTATGCGACGGACCTAGGACCAAACTGTTTCGAAGGGTGCGGCATTGGCATCAGCAACACACCGGAAAAGTGCGGAGCAGAATTAACAGAATATTATTGCTCCGATAAAAATAATGTGTTGATTTCTTGCGGCGGCGGGGAACTGATGTGTGAAATTCTGGATCATGTAGACTTTGACCGGATTCAAGCGGCTCAGCCAAAGTGGTTTATGGGTTATTCCGATAACACAAATTTCACTTTTTTGCTCACCACCTTGTGTGATGTAGCATCCATCTATGGGCCTTGTGCAAGCACCTTTGCTCAGAATCCTCGGCATCCGTCTGTGCAGGATGCGCTGGATCTTTTGTCTGGTAAGAAATTGACGGTGAACAGCTATGGCTGCTGGGAAAAAGAAAAAAACGAATTGGCAGCACCGACTGACTCTTATTGTGCAACGGAGCCATTAGTACTGCACAGTTGGCCGGAGAAAGCGATGCAGTTTTCGGGCAGACTGATTGGTGGATGCGTTGACTGCCTGACAACGTTTTTGGGAACAGACTATGATCGGGTGAAAGAATTTTCAGAACGATATGCGGAAGACGGATTTATTTGGTTTCTTGAATGCTGCGATCTGAATGTAATGGGTATCCGGCGTGCAATCTGGCAGATGCAGCATGCTGGATGGTTTGAGCATGTAAAGGGGTTTTTGATTGGACGCCCGTTGTGCTATGGGGAAGAATTAATGGGACTGGATCATTATCACGCTGTTCTGGATCTGCTCCAAGAATATCAGGTTCCCATTGTAATGGATGTAGATATAGGCCATTTGCCGCCACAGATGCCCCTCATTTGCGGAAGCTATGCAAACGTAAAAGTGAGCGACAATAAATTAGAGATAAAGATGGAGTTAAAATAATGCATATATGGGTGGATGCTGACGCCTGTCCTGTAATAGAGCTTATAGAACAATCAGCGAAACAAAAGAGGATTCCGGTAACGCTTTTGTGTGATACCAATCATGTATTGCATTCTGATTACAGCGAGATTGTCGTTGTTGGAGCAGGAGCAGATGCAGTTGATTTTGAGTTAATTAACCGGTGTCAAACGGGAGATTTGGTTGTCACACAAGATTATGGGGTGGCAGCTATGGCGTTAGGGAAGAGTGCGCAAGCAATTCATCCGAGTGGACGAGTGTATACGGATGACAACATCGGAGGATTATTGATGGATCGTCATCTGGCGCAGAAAGCAAGACGTACCAGTGGAAAATATCATGGTAAAGGCCCCAAAAAACGAACGGACGCGGATGATGCCGAATTCCACAGGTCATTGGAGCATTTATTAAACGAGATGATGTCATGAAAAAAGAGAGGACGATTGTCCTCTCTTTTTTATCCCATTATGTAGAAACAATTCATCGTGTTGTGCCGGACAAATGCAGGCTTTTCGATCTTGCAGAAGCCCAGTTTCTCATAGATGTGTACTGCGGTTGCAAGGTTGGAATGGGTTTCCAAATATAATTTTTGGTATCCGGCGTTATGTGCTTCTGCTACAATAAACTGCATAAGTTTTTTCCCAAGCCCATACCCTTTGACCGCGTCTGTGAGATATAATTTCTGCAATTCCGCACAATTTTCGTATCCATCAAATTCTGCGTATCCGATGCCACCAACGACATTGCCCTCCCCATCTGTGAGGATAAAATAAGCTCTTTTGTCTGGTTTTTCGTTGTAAAAACTGCTTAGATGATTTAATTCCGGATCAAAATAGACTGTACCAGGTAGATCAAGGTGAAAACGTTCCAGATTGGAACGAATAATAGCAGCGATTTCTGCATCGTATCCAGGTGTGATTGGGTGTACCAGAAAAGGAGAAAAATCAATAGAATCCATTTATTTGTTCCTTAATTTGCTACTCAATTTTACTTGTTTGCAGATCCTTCTTTTGCTAACTGCTCACCAACCCGGAAAATATCACCTGCGCCAACCGTCAGAATTAAATCGCCTGGACGCGCCAATTCCTTTAGCTTTGCGGCAACATCATCCAGCGAGGGGCAATAGACTGCACTTGTAATGCGATCGACAATATCCTTTGAGGAAATGCCAAGGGTGTTCTTTTCCCGCGCGGCATAAATATCGGTCAGGATCGTCACATCGGGCCGGCCTAATTCTCGCACAAAATCGCTAAATAGCGCTTTTGTGCGGCTATATGTATGGGGCTGAAATGCGCAGATGATGCGGCGGTAACCAAGGGCCTTGACGGTATCCATCAGAACGTGCAATTCACCGGGATGATGTGCATAGTCGTCATAGATTTTTGCACCGTTATACTCACCCTTGTACTCAAACCGACGGGCAGCACCGTGATAAGCATTAAGGCCTCTGGCAATTGCATCGGGAGAAATGTGAATGGTCAGACAGGCAGCGGCAGCAGCCAACGCATTTTTGACATTGTGCTTGCCGGGAACGTTTAGTTCGATATGGGTCAATTCTTTGCCGTTATACATCAGATCAAAGTGTCCCATGCCGTTCACATACTCTAAATTTTCGCAATATACATCAGCATAGTCTCCGAGACCGAAGGTAATCATATCACGATCCAACTGATCTAATGTGTCCATCGTGTTGCGGTCATCTGCATTGGCCACAACGACACCATCTTTGCTGGGAACCAGCTCTGCAAAACGGCGGAATGAGTTTTCTACGTCTGCGAGATCCTTGAAGAAATCAAGGTGATCTGCTTCAATATCCAGAATAACGGCTGTAGTAGGCCGAAACGACAGGAAGGAGTTGCAATACTCGCAAGATTCCAGAATGATTGTATCGCCCTTACCAACGCGATGACCAGCCTGAAGCAGTGGTAGCGTTCCGCCAATCATAATGGTCGGGTCAATATCTGCTGCCATCGCAATGTGTGTGCACATGGAGGTGGTGGTGGTTTTGCCGTGCGTTCCGGAGATGCACAATGCGTGCTGATAGTCCGTCATTAACGCACCCCATGCCTGTGCGCGTTCAAAAACGGGAATTCCGGCGTCGAGTGCTGCAGCAATTTCGGGATTATCATTGTGAACGGCAGCCGTACGGATGACAAGGTCAGCACCTTGAACATTTTCTGCAAAATGACCGATTACGACAGGGATACCCAGTGACCGAAGATGGTCAACCGTTGTGCTTTCACGCATATCAGAGCCGGATACACGAATCCTCATGCCGTGGAGCACCTCCGCCAGGGGAGCCATAGAAACGCCGCCGATGCCTACCAGATGAGCACGACAGCCGGGTTTTAGATCAGATTTGAGTTCAGAAATAGTCATAGCAGTTTCCTGCACCTCCAGATATTGTCAAAAAGGAGAAAGAAAATCCTTTTAATATAATGTCTATAACCAGTGTATTATATTCCTTCCTATCTGAAAATTCAAGCAAATTTATTTCTCTTGACCTGGATAAGAAAAATATTGACAATCTTGTTGGAGATGTGATAAACTGCACTGGAAATGCAAAGAGAAGGAATAGTAGTGTAGCATACTTTGCAAAGAGAGCCTCTGTTTGGTGTAAAGAGGAGAAAGCGCTGCATGAATACGCCTTTGAGCATCCGCCTGAACATTGGAGTAGGGTTAGGACGGTTGCGCCCGTTACAGCGCGGGAGTTTGTTGGAACTCCTTGAGGCTCTTTGTGTGAGCAAAGAGTGAATCAGAGGTGGTACCGCGCATTTTGCGCCCTCTGTCCTATCTGGGGACAGAGGGCTTTTTTTGCTGTCCCTAATACAGAAAAAGGAGACAAAAGTAATGACACTGTACGAGGAATTGGTTGGCCGTGGGTTGATTGCTCAAGTGACGGACGAAGAGAAAGTGAAAGAAATGATCAATAATGGCAAAGCCACGTTTTATATTGGCTTTGACCCGACTGCTGATTCGCTTCACGTTGGTCACTTTATGGCACTCTGTCTGATGCGCCGGATGCAAAAGTATGGAAACCGTCCTATTGCTCTGTTAGGCGGTGGAACCGCTATGATTGGCGACCCTTCCGGAAAAACAGACATGCGCAAAATGATGACAAAAGAAACCATTCAGCATAATGCGGATTGCTTTAAAAAGCAAATGAGCCGTTTTATTGACTTCTCCGATGGAAAAGCGCTGATGCTGAATAATGCGGATTGGTTGCTGGATTTAAATTATGTTGAATTGCTTCGGGAGGTTGGCGCCTGCTTCTCTGTGAACAACATGTTGCGAGCAGAATGTTACAAGCAGCGCATGGCCAATGGCTTGAGCTTTTTGGAATTTAACTACATGATCATGCAATCGTATGACTTCTATCACCTGTATCAGGAATATGGATGCAACTTCCAGTTTGGCGGCGACGATCAGTGGTCAAACATGTTGGGAGGCCGTGAGTTGATTCGCCGTAAGTTGGGCAAAGACGATGCCGAAGCCATGACAATTACCCTGTTGCTCAATAGCGAGGGCAAGAAGATGGGTAAGACCGTTTCCGGTGCCGTTTGGCTGGATCCGGAAAAGACATCTCCTTACGATTTTTATCAGTATTGGAGAAATGTAGATGATGCAGATGTAATCAAATGCCTCAAAATGCTGACAGATCTTTCTTTGGATGAAATTGCTGAAATGGAGACCTGGGAAGGAAGCCAGCTCAACCGGGCAAAAGAAATCCTCGCTTTTGAGCTGACGAAGCTAGTGCATGGTGAAGAGGAAGCAAATAAAGCGCAGAAAACGGCAAAAGGTTTGTTTTCCACCGGTGGAGATCTTAGCAATGTACCGACCACCACGTTGACAGCAGGCGATCTGACGGATGGCACAATCGATGCAATTTCTCTTCTGGTTAAGACCGGTCTTGCTCCTTCCCGGATCTGACGGACGGCACAATCGATGCAATTTCTCTTCTGGTTAAGACTGGTCTTGCTCCTTCTCGCGGTGAGGCGCGGCGCCTTATCCAGCAGAATGGTGTTTCTGCAAATGGAGAAAAAATTGCAGCGATCGACGTGAACTATGAACAGTCTGCCTTTGCTGGAGACGGCATGATGCTCAAAAAGGGGAAAAAGGTATTCCATCGCGTTATAATGGAATAATTTAATTCAACTGCAATCTACGAAAAAAGCCACGATGTTTGCACACCGTGGCTTTTTTGCTTGATTGGAACGTTAGACGCAGCAATTAAAAAGTTTCCTCGACGGGATCTACATGAAACGCACCTGACATGATTTGCAACGCATCGCTTAAATCATGGGCGTTAATCAGAATGGAGATATCTACATCCGATGTGGTGATCAACATGATGGAAATATTGGCATCCGACAGCAGTGCGAATACTTTCGCGGCAACACCGGGAGTATGCACCATATCAGAGTCGTAGAATGCGATTTTGCAGTTGCCCGGTAAAATTTCAGGGGAGAGTCCCTTATCTCCGCTGCGGAGTTTGCCGAGAACAGTCAATGCATCGGCAAGATCCCGGTCAGAAAGGCTGAAACTCATGCGTACAGCGCCGCCCTGAGGGGCGGTTTGAGAAATCATGTCCACATTGATGCCTGCCTCGGAGAATGCACTCAAAACCTGTGCCACAGCGCTGCCGCTGGGTAGAGACAGGGAAATCAGTGTAATTTCATTCGTGTAAGAAATCTTGGTCACTTTCGCTTCCATGTTCGATTGCTCCTTTTTATTCCTGTACCAGCATAGACATGTCGTACATACCTGGGGTACGGCCTGCAGCCAGATATTTTGCCGCCTTGACAGCACCGTTGGCAAAAATCTCACGACTCATAGCAGTGTGTTTAATTTCGATGATTTCATCTCGACCGGCAAACATGATCTCATGGATGCCAACAATGGTTCCGCCGCGCACAGCGCTGATGCCGATTTCCTTTTTATCGCGGCTTTGCCGGACACTGTGCCGCTCATAGACATACTCCGGTTCAAAATTCAATCCGCTTGCGGCAGCGTCGGCAATCATCAATGCGGTGCCGCTGGGGGCATCCACTTTTCGATTGTGGTGTTTTTCTACAATCTCAATGTCGTAACTGTCACCAAGAACGGTTGCTGCCTTCTTTACCAGTTCCAAGAGCACATTGATGCCAAGGGACATGTTTGCACTGCGGAAAATGGCAACCTGTTGAGAGGCTTTTTTTATTTGCTCCAGCTGAGCATCCGAAAAACCGGTAGTCGCCAGCACCAGAGGAATTTTTTTCTCGGTACAGAAAGCAAGCAGATTGTCTAAAGCAGCCGGATTCGAAAAATCAATTACTGCGTCTGCTTCACCTGTAAATTCGGCAGGGGAGCTGAAGACGGGATAATCTCGCTCCACAGCAGTCACATCAAATCCTGCGACAATTGCGATATCCGGATCGGCAACACAGATACTTTCTACAACCTGACCCATGCGGCCGCCGCAGCCAGAGATGATAATTTTCTGCGCCATAATAGATCCCCTTAGTTCGTTAAGCTGATGCCGTAGCGGAGCAGAATCTGACGCAGCTTTGCCTCATGCTCAGCGGTCATATCGCACAGCGGCAGACGCAGATTGCCCTCATCCAATCCCATCATGCGCATTGCGATTTTAACAGGGATGGGATTAACTTCCATGAACAATGCATTGCACAGCTCATTGTAGTCAATCTGAATCTTGGAAGCTTCAGCAAACTTTCCTTCCAGGCAGAGATGGGACATCTCCACCATAACTTCGGGCAAAATATTGCTGACAACAGAGATGACACCCTTTGCTCCAAGGCTCATCATCGGAACTACCTGATCGTCATTTCCGGACCAAATGTAGAAATCATCTCCGCAAAGGCGACGAGTTTCGATAATCAGACTGAAATTGCCGCTTGCTTCCTTAACACCGATGATATTGGGGTGCTTAGACAGGTGCTGATAGGTTTCTGCGGAAATGGAGCAGCCGGTACGGGAAGGCACATTGTACAGAATAATTGGCGTATGTACGCGATCTGCGATGTATTCATAGTGGCGAATCAAACCAGCCTGTGTTGCTTTGTTGTAGTAGGGGGTAACCAGCAACAGTGCATCAGCCCCGGCGGCCTCGGCGTGTTGGGCCAGCATTAAAGCAGCAGCTGTATCGTTGCTGCCGGCGCCAGCGATTACTTTCACGCGGCCGGCAACCTTCTTGATGCAGTATTCAACGGTCTCCATGTGCTCTTCCAGCGTTTGAGTGGCAGATTCACCGGTCGTTCCGCAAACACAGATTGCATCGGTTCCGGCAGCAATCTGGCGCTCAATCAAATCACCAAAACGGTCGAAATCTACCTTGTTATCGGCATTAAATGGAGTGACAATGGCAACACAAGCGCCAGTAAAAACGGGTTCACGCATGAGAAAAAATCAATTCCTTTCCATATATCCTTCTGCGCACAGCAATTCAGCCAGTAAAACGGCACCGCCTGCAGCACCGCGCAGTGTGTTGTGGGACAGGCAGACAAACTTGTAATCGTACTGAGTGTCTGGACGGAGACGACCAATGGAAACTGCCATGCCACCCTCAGTCATGCGATCGAGCTTTGTCTGAGGACGGTTATCTTCTTCAAAATAATGCAGGAATTGCTTGGGAGCAGAGGGAAGTTCCAATTCCTGCGCACGGCCTTTGAAATCGGCCCAAACAGCTTTGATTTCCTCAATAGAAGGCTTCTTGCCGTCAGGGAAGGACATGAATACCGCAGCCATATGACCATTGGACACAGGAACACGCAGGCACTGAGCGGTGATGGACGGAGATGTGGCATTTTTAATGTGATCACCGGTCACGCGCCCCCAGAGCTTCATGGGTTCTTGTTCGCTCTTTTCTTCCTCGCCGCCGATGTAGGGAATCACATTGTCCAGCATTTCAGGCCAGGTTTCAAAGGTCTTGCCTGCACCGGAGATAGCCTGATAAGTGCAGACCAATGCCTTCTCCACGCCATACTTACTGCGCAGGGGATGCAGCGCGGGAACATAGGATTGGAGGGAGCAGTTAGACTTCACTGCGATAAATCCGCGCTTGGTTCCCAAACGCTTCCGCTGTGCAGCGATAATTTCCAGGTGCTCCGGGTTGATTTCCGGAACAACCATAGGAACATCCGGAGTGAAACGGTGAGCAGAGTTATTCGAAACAACGGGGCATTCGTGCTTTGCATAGGCTTCTTCCAGCGCACGAATCTCGTCCTTTTTCATATCAACAGCGCAGAAAACGAAATCAACAGTATTCGCAATTTTCTCGATGTCAGCAGTAGCATCCATGACAATCAGATTTTTTGCTTCTTCAGGAATGGGGGTATCCATAGCCCATCGAGGAGAGACGGCTTCTTCATAGGTCTTGCCGGCACTGCGTGCACTGGCTGCAACAACGGTCAGTTTAAACCAGGGATGGTTCTCCATCAGGGTGACAAAACGTTGGCCAACCATTCCAGTGCAGCCAACAATGCCTACTTTATACTGTTTCATAATCTTACCTCCCAAAAAAAATGGCCAGCGGGTTGAAAAACCGGCTGGCTTTGTACTATAATGTCCGGGTGGCATGTGTCTAACCGGCCAAAAGTGCAAACGCAGCGACAGCTCTCCATCAGTTTGATTCTGATGACAGCCACAGACCTATTCGAATCTGCGACCAGGCGACTTTGTGCCGATAAAAGTCCCTTCGGCGAGAAACCCTTTCTTTCAGCTTCGTCGAACATCGGCGTTCTCTGCTGAAATAATCATGTGCCCCGCACCTCTATCACGCCTCTTTACTTTAGCATATACATTTATACTCGTCAAGCAATAATCCAATGCAAAATAGAGAAAACGGCGGATACGAGCAGATTGATTTTGGAATAAACTGATAAAGGATTGAATCAATAGAATGAAAACAAGTGATTTTTTTTATGATTTGCCGCAAGAATTGATTGCGCAGACGCCTTTGGAACGGAGAGACGGTTCCCGTTTGCTTACTCTGAATAAAGAGACAGGCGCAATTGAACACCGTCATTTTTTCGACCTTCCCCAATTTCTGCGTCCGGGGGACTGTCTCGTCCTAAACAACTCTCGTGTACTGCCTGCACGATTGATTGGCCATCGCCCAACTGGCGGTGTGGTTGAGATTCTTCTGCTTGTGGATAAAGGCGGAGATACTTGGGAATGCCTGGTTCGTCCGGGGAAAAAGCTCCGCACGGGAGCCAGAGTCAGTTTCGGAGATGGGCAGCTTCAGGCAGAGATTACCGAGGTTCTGCCGGATGGCAACCGTTTGGTTCACTTTGAATACAAAGGTATTTTTCTTGAAGTGCTGGAAGAATTAGGACGGATGCCGTTGCCACCGTATATTAAAGAAGAATTGAAGGACCAGGAACGGTATCAGACTGTCTATTCAAAAGTTGTGGGTTCTGCTGCTGCACCTACAGCTGGACTGCACTTTACACCGGAGCTTTTGAAAGAAATTCAAAATAAGGGTATTAATTTGTGCTATGTGACATTGCATGTTGGACTGGGAACGTTTCGTCCAGTGAAAGAAGAAGAAATTACAGAGCACGAAATGCATTCTGAATATTGCGTAATTCCACAGGAAACAGCAGATATGATCAATGAGACCAAGAAAAAGGGCGGCCGTGTAATCTGCGTGGGCACAACTTCTTGTCGAACTTTGGAAAGCTGGGCCAGTGAAGATGGTACGATGACGGCTACCGGGGGGTGGACCAATATCTTTATTTACCCAGGCTATCGTTTTAAGGTGATGGATGCTCTGGTAACCAACTTTCATTTACCGGAGTCTACACTTATCATGCTGGTTTCCGCTTTGGCAGGACGCGAGCACATTTTGAACGCATATGAAGAGGCGGTAAAAGAAAGATATCGCTTTTTCTCGTTTGGCGATGCAATGTTCATTTATTAATGTTTGATTCTAACCAATGGAGAGAATGTATGTTTAAAGTAATAAAAATAGAAGGACGTGCCCGGCGCGGAGAGTTCACCTGTGCTCACGGAGTTGTCCAGACTCCGGTATTTATGAACGTTGGGACACAGGCGGCGATTAAGGGCGGTTTATCAGCCCACGATTTAAAGCAGATCGGTTGTCAGATCGAATTATCCAACACATATCATTTGCATGTTCGTCCTGGAGATGATGTTATCAAAACCATGGGCGGTCTGCATAAATTTATGAATTGGAGCGGCCCAATCCTTACCGACAGCGGCGGATTTCAGGTGTTTTCTCTGGCAAAACTGCGCAATATCAAAGAAGAAGGTGTAACATTTTCTTCCCATGTAGACGGGCGTCGGATTTTTATGGGCCCGGAAGAATCCATGCAAATTCAGTCCAACCTGGGCAGCGATATTGCAATGGCCTTTGATGAGTGCGTGGAAAATCCGGCAACGTATGAGTATGCAAAAAAGTCATGTGCGCGTACTTATCGGTGGCTGGAACGCTGTGTTGCAGAACATAAGCGGCTGAACAGTGAACCAGACTGCGTTAATCCGCAGCAGATGTTGTTTGGAATCAACCAGGGATGTACGTTCCCGGATTTGCGCATTGAACACATAAAGCAAATCGCGCAATTGGATTGCGATGGCTATGCCATTGGAGGTTTGGCAGTGGGAGAACCTACTCAGGTAATGTACGACGTAATTGATGCGGTAGAACCCTATATGCCAAAGGAGAAACCCCGCTATCTTATGGGAGTTGGAACGCCGAGTAATATTATCGAAGGCGTGGCCCGTGGAGTAGATTTTTTTGACTGCGTTATGCCTTCCAGAAATGCGCGTCACGGAAAATTGTTTACGTGGCAGGGCACCTTAAACATAAAGAATGAAAAGTATAAGACCGATCCGTTGCCGCTGGATCCGGATTGCCAATGCCCTACTTGCCGTTCATATTCTCGCGCTTATTTGCGGCATTTGGTGAAAGCGGACGAAATGCTTGCGATGCGGCTGTTGGTTACTCATAACCTCTGGTTTTATAACGAACTGATGCAGAAAATTCGTGATGCATTAGATCAGGGGACCTTTGCTGAATTCAGAAAAAACTATTCCGAAAAATTGTCACAGCGTGTGTAACGACGGTTCATAGGCAAGGCACTATTGACAAACGTGATATAATAAAGTACTAAGCATGTCGGAAGGAGGCGAGCCGGTTTGGCAGGAAAGGGAAACCGTGCGGTTGCAACAAATCGTAAAGCGTTTCACGATTACTTTATTGAAGAGCGCTATGAAGCCGGTATCGCGCTCACTGGCACGGAAGTAAAAAGCGTTCGTCAGGGAAAACTGAATCTGAAGGATTCCTTTTGTCATGTGAAGAATGGCGAATTGTTTCTGTACGGAATGCACATTTCACCTTATGAAAAGGGGAATATCTTTAACCAGGATCCAATGCGCACACGGAAGCTATTGATGCACCGGCGAGAGATTTTAAAACTGAGTGCTAAGATTCAGCAGGACGGATATTCCCTTGTCCCGATTTCTGTTTATTTTAAAAATGCGCATGTGAAAGTGGAAATTGGTTTGGCAAGAGGTAAGAAATTATATGACAAACGTGCTGCAGCAGCCGCACGCGATGCAAAGCGAGATATCGACCGAGTGATGAAAACTCAGCGATATCGTTGATTAGGAGGTATGTTTAAAATGGCAAATAGTGAGCTGAAATGCCCGGTTGTTACAATCGAAATGGAAAATGGCGGGAAGATTGTTGCAGAATTGTATCCTGAAATTGCACCGGAGTCCGTCCGTAACTTTATTTCTCTGGCACAAAAAGGCTTTTATAATGGCCTGATTTTCCACCGTGTTATTGCAGGTTTTATGATTCAGGGCGGTGATCCGCAGGGAACCGGCATGGGTGGCCCTGGTTATTGCATCAAGGGCGAATTTAAGGCCAATGGGGTCAACAACACCCTGTCTCACAAGCGCGGAGTGCTCTCTTTTGCACGCAGTCAGGCTTATGATTCTGCTGGCAGTCAGTTTTTCATTATGCATGCGGATGGTGATTTCCTGGATGGCCAGTACGCTGCATTTGGTGCTGTGACAGAGGGAATGGATGTTGTGGATGCAATTGCCGCTGTCAAAACAGATCGAAATGACCGTCCTGCTGAGGAACAGAAAATTAGGGCTGTCAGTGTAGAAACCTATGGCGAAGAATATGGCGAGCCGCAAAAAATGAACGACCCTTACGGACGGTTCTGAGACTGATTTTATTTTCCACTGTCTGCCCGAATGAAAGGGCAGACTTATGGGGGCGTACCGGTTTCGACGGGGATGCTGAATTCGGAATAGCGGGCGGTGGCGCCTGGCCACCTTAAAACGGGCACCTTATAAATTAAAGAACAACGACAATACTGTTGCTGTTGCTGCGTAATTAACGCAGCACGCTGCCCATTAGGCAGCTGACGCCCTATCTTGGCGTCCCGCCGATCCTGGTTATGCCGCGCGCCAGGCTGGGCGATACCGTTTAGCGGTGTACATGAGTTCACAAAGCTTTGAGTGAGCCAGGTATCATGAAGCTACTGAATCGGCAAGGGTTTCGGTTCCCGTGCCGGTGAGGGAATGTAAATAATCGAATGCGCCCGGAGAAGTTCCGGTGGATGTGTTTTCGGACAGGGGTTCAACTCCCCTCGCCTCCACCATAAGTCCACCGTAATTCTGATAGAATTACGGTGGACTTTTTCTATGCCTGAAAACCGCTTAAGATCAGGCTTTTTGGCTATTCCAGCACATAATCGAACCCCGCTGCAGAGCAATTCTGCGGCGGGGTTTCGTGCGTTTTATGGGGATTTCGTCGTTCTGCGTCGCTGCAATCGTTAAATTATCGGGTATTCGTTAAATTATAGCAGTAATCGTTAAACTATTGGGGTAATCGTTGATTTACAGTCCCCATCGGCACTAACGATGGAAATGAGGTCCGGTGTGAACGTATCATCAGTCTGCTTCACAAACGGCTCACCGGTTGGTGCAGTCCCAGGCCACTGCGGCTTATCAATCAAATCAATGAGTTTCTTACCATGCTCGGAGTTTGGAATAATTAAAAGGTTCAATCCACCGTTGCGCTATCCTCAATTTCCTTGAGTGTGCGCCCATCTTTGGCTTTCCATCTGCGAAAATTCCGTCTCGAAGTTTCTTCATTCCGGCACTGAGCGATTTTGCGGATGTCTTTTCATTCACTACGGCTCCTTTGAGAACCACAAAGCCCTCAGAAGTCACCATGCCAGTAGCAGATGTATTGTTGCTCTCTGAGGATAGGTGTATTTTTTCTCTGGGTCGTAATAGCGATCATACTCATACTTAATGTAGGTGACATCGCCCGTCTTAAACGTGTCATTTTTCCATGTGCATTCGGTATTATTATTCTCGATTTCAGGTACATATTTCTCTCCTTTATTTAGCCTATATAGCCCTAAATAATACAGTAAAACCCGTATTCTGCAAGAAAAATCGCTGAAATACGGGTTTTTTTAACTTTTCTTTTCGTTAAGGTTATTCAGTTTTGGAAATCAAGGATCATCGAGGGCATCCATAAGAAATTGATACTTTAAGTCCAATGCAGTCAGAGTTTCCTCGTCAAGTTCGATTCTTTCGTCGGTCAGCCGCTCGGTTTCTTTGATGGCAGAGTCATAACCGGTAAGGGCGGCGAAGGGTGCGAACTGCGCCGCACGGTCTTCCATGGACATCTGCGGTCGCGTTTTGGAAACGTGGTGTGGAAGATTGATAATCTCGTCGTACCTATTGTTCATACGCATTCTGCATCGCACCTCCTAGATAAACTTGAATTTGTCAATATACATTCTGCATCACAATGTCCTGCAAATAGTGGTTGAAATGTTCGTATTCGTCCGGACCCAGCATTTCCGGTGAACTCATAATAACAAGTTTATGTCCCGCATTTCCCCGATGATAGGCAGGATGAATATGAGAATATGGATTTGCCACAAATCCACAGCGTTCATAAAATCCCTTTCGGCGAATGGATATTTCGTCCATGGGCGGGTCTATTTCAAGAATCAAAGGCGTTGCCTGGTAGGCTCTCAAAATCTTTTGTCCGTAATGCTTGTTCCGCAGGGACGGCAAAACGCAGAAATGTTCAATATAAAAAGCTCCCCCAATATCCCAATACAGAATTTCACCCACAAATTCGCCGTTGTCGCAAATAACATCAAAATGATAGGCATCCTGCTGCAAAATGTGAAGCTGTGAGAGTTTTTCACGCTGTTCATGGGCTGGAAAACTGATTCGGTAAAGATCAATGGCCTTTTGGTATAAGGGGTCATTTGATTGTGTCATTCGATGGATCTCCATTTTACGCTTTCCTCCGCAAATTTCGATTTGTTTGATTCTTTATGCCTTATGCCCGCCGATCTGCGCATTGCGGTCTTTCGCAGTTGCGCCCTCTTCCAGATTCATCGCCTTGAGAATGGCGTTCCTTCCGTATTTCTTTTTGATTGCAAGCATGGCGGTTTGTATTTTCCGCTCGCGTTCCAATGCAACCTCCTCGGTTTTCTGTTTTTCCTCTTCGGCGGCATAGTCGGTAAAGAGGTCGAGCTGGACAACCCTGTCATTTTTCTTCGGCGCATCTGTTTCCGGCAGAACGTGATTTGCTACAACATACATACGTCGGACTAGCAGATTCTTGTCCACGATCCGGTCAAACAACTCGGATACAGCACAGATTATTTTGCGGGTAGATGATGTGTAACTGTCGAGGTTGATAGATCCGTGCGCCTGTTTGGGAATCTGCCTCCCGTAGTGATCTGTTTCAACTGCGCCGTGATATTTTTCTCGTCGTGATGGGTCGGTTAGATTTTCAATGTCATAGCCAATTGTTAAGACCATCTGATCGGTGACAAGCCCCTTGTCCACCAAATCCAGCACGAGCAAATCCGTCATTTCACGGATGACGAGCTTTGCCTTATCCGCCTCATAGGGGCAGTGCAAAACCTGACCGGAGCTGAGACTGTTGGAACTGGGACGATAGGCTTTGATTGCCTCAATGGTGGTTGGCTCCCAGCCCCACGCGTGATCAATGAGCAATTCAGCATTTTTGCCAAACAGCCTATAAAGTAAGTCTTCATTCCGCTCCGAGCAAAGGGCAACATCACCCATCGTCAACATTCCGTTCTGCTCAAGCTTCCTGGCAATACCGCGCCCCACACGCCAGAAGTCTGTGAGGGGCTGGTGCGTCCAAAGTTCACGTCGAAACTTCATTTCATCCAGTTCCGCAATGCGGACACCGTTTTCATCTGCGGGGATGTGCTTTGCTACAATATCCATTGCCACCTTGCAGAGAAAGAGGTTTGTGCCGATTCCTGCAGTTGCCGTGATGCCAGTTGTTTCGAGTACATCAAGGATGATCTTCATGGCGAGATCATGAGCTGAGAGTGCATAAGTTTTCAAATAATCCGTTACATCCATAAATACTTCGTCGATGGAGTAAACCACAATATCCTCCGGCGCAATGTACTTGAGATAAATCTGATAGATACGGGTGCTGTACTCCATGTAATGGGCCATCCGAGGTGGTGCAATGATGAAGTCGATTGCCAAAGACGGATTTGCTTGCAGTTCTGAGAAGAAGTGCGATTTGCCTTCCAGCCTGCGTCCCTGCGCGTTGTGTTGTCGCCCGGCATTTGCCTCTCTCACGCGCAGCTTAACTTCAAATAGCCGCCCACGTCCGGAGATGCCATAGCTCTTGAGGGAAGGGGTGACGGCAAGGCAGATGGTCTTGTCCGTCCGGCTTTCGTCTGCAACAACAAGGTTTGTGTCCAGAGGATCTAAACCGCGCTCCCTGCATTCCACAGAGGCATAGAAAGATTTCAGGTCGATTGCGATATAGGTGCGCTGTTTCATATTCTCTGCCTCCGTTCTTTTTTTAAATAGTATAACACAAAATAAATGTGAAGTGATGAACGAATAGGAAATGTCTTTCTCGTTATGGTAAATATTGTAGTGTTAGTTTACAGCCTTATAACAGAACGTTTCGTCTGAATACATAGTAATATTTATTGACCGATTGAAATATTCATATATAATTACTATTAAAGAGTGAGTGCTAGAAAAGACTCTGATTATTCAGAACTGTACCCATTTATTAGACCATATAATCACCATACCATATAAAGTAGGGATGATCGAAATGAAGTTAAAAAGCATTGTGGCAGAATTGCAACGCCGATGGCCGGAATGTAGAATACGAGTGAAGAATCCGGAATGTATTTTGAACGGTGTTACGCTTGGAAATGACATTTCCGAAAGCACAGGGATGCTTCATGTTTATTTCAATCCTTCAACGGAGATTACTGCCGGTTGCGCAGAGGATGAGTGCTGTATCAGTCTTGTAGACTGCAATGCGGCAAATCTGATTCTGGCTGAAGATATACATACTCTGGAACAGATGGTTAACCTGATCCAGCATCTGTTTGCAAAACTTCAGGAGTTAGGACGACTTTTTCAGACCACCTTGACGCGTCAACTGAATTTGCAGAGTATTATTCGACAGGCCACAGACATTCTGGGAAACCCCATGTTAGTGGCGGATCCAAACAATGAGATTATTGCCATGTCGGATGTGGATTGGGATGATTCAGCGTGGCAGAGATTTCGGGAGCAGAGATGCCTGCCTTATCATCCGGACATGGCGCTGGCTTATGCAAAATTTGTGGAGCAGGTAGGGCGCGGGAAACAGATAGAACTGGTAGATGGTTTGCACAAAAAAGGGTACTTTATTCGGGGAGCGGTGGTAGACGGCTTAAATCTGATTGGTCAGCTCCACGTTTTTTCGTGGAAGCATGAGTTTACAGAATTTGATATAGAGATGGTGTCCATGTTGTGCGGTATTCTGGCGGCGGACATTGTACGCAATACTGGCAGCGACGATTCCATTCGCTCCAGCAGTGACTACTTTATATCCGATCTTATTCGTGGTAATCTGCGCAATCCAGAGTTGGTAGAAGCCCGGCTGACATATCTGAATTGGAACTTGCGGCAATATAAGTATCTGCTGCTTGTGCAGTGGGGGAGAGAATATCGCAACATAGATTTTCGGGACGCTTGCATGGCGTCGCTTAACTCCATTTTTCCGGATGGTCGTTGTGTGCTGGATGGAGCTAACATGGTGGTTATGTTCAGTACGAATGCTAAGTTAACAGTCAACAGTCCGCCGGTGGATTTAATCAATGCATATCTAGGTAAGACGGGGTTAGTGGCAGTGCTTTCTATGCCATTTACCGATGTATGGGATGCGGCTTATTATTATGATCAGTCCTGCGACATCCTGAGCTTAAATCAGCGATTGGGACGGGAGGATCAGTTCCTTTTGGCGGAGGCCAGCGCCTTTGAATTACTGCTTCAAGAGGCCTCAAAAAAATATCATCTTCTTGATTATTGCCATCCACTGGTGCGCAGTTTAATGGAGTATGATCAGCGGGAGGGGAAAGATTATCTTACTACGTTGCGGGCCTTTGTAATTGCAGGTATGAATTATACTAAGGCGGCAGAGTTGTTGCATATGCATAGAAATTCGGTCATTTACCGCATAAAACAGATTGAAGAAATCCTTGATTTTGATTTTTCTTCTATGGAATTTGGCTTCCATATTGACCTGTCATTTCGAATTTTAGATTATATGGAGTCAACCGAGAGCCATCGTTGGAGTAAAAAGGAAGACAGTGGCGGGGAACGATTTTAGAAAAAATGACAAACTAATATAAAGCTAAGGCTAATTTTTGCGCTATTCTGCGCAAAAATTAGCCTATTTTTTGCGCAGAATATAAAAAACGAAATCTTTTATTCGTCAAAATAAAATACAATTAAGATGTTAGAATGATAATTCAGAATAACAAAATTTTCGTTTTTGTAGGAATCCTACAAAAATGAAAATTTAATTTGTAGCTGCAATCCTTGACGATATAAGACGTGGTTGATATACTACACAAAAAGTTAGAGAGATTACATGCGTTTATTGACGATTCTCCTAGTTTTCATGGCGTCTCAACGTGTTGTCTCTGTGTATTCCTTGCCTAATACCAGCAGAAGGGGAGCGTTTCTATGCAAGAAGAGGTTGTCCTGGAAGTTCGACATCTGCGCACAAGTTTTCTTCAAGGTGGATCGGAGATGCGCGCAGTAGATGATATGTCCTATACAGTAAAAAAGGGCGAATGTGTTGCTATTATTGGTGAATCTGGCTCGGGCAAGTCAGTCAGTGCATTGTCAGTTTTGCGGTTGATCCCATATCCGCCTGGAATTATCAAAGGCGGCGAGGTGATTTTCAAGGGTCGGGATCTGATGAAATTAAGCAATGCGGAAATGGAAGAGATTCGCGGCAATGAGATCAGTATGATCTTTCAGGAACCATCCACAGCCCTCAACCCGGTTATTCCCATTGGCAAGCAGATCGAGGAAAATATCCTCATCCATACGGATCTAAGCAAAAAAGAGGCGGAACAGCGTACGATTGATTTGCTGGCCCGCATGGATATTCCAAGTCCGGAGACTCGGCTGAAGGACTATCCATTCCAGTTTTCAGGCGGTATGCAGCAGCGCGCCATGATTGCCATGGCTATGAGCTGCAAACCGGATTTGCTTATCGCCGATGAGCCAACTACAGCGTTGGACGTAACCGTCCAGGCTCAGGTACTGGAACAGTTGAATTCCCTTCGTGCAGAGTTTGGCACATCACTTATGATTATTACGCATAATCTGGGCATAGTAGCCCGGTATGCAGATAGTGTGAAAATTGTTTATGGCGGTAAAATCGTGGAAGAGGGTAGTGTGGATCAGATTTTTGAAAATCCCCACCATCCCTATACGATTGGCCTTATCAGTGCAGTGCCCAGATTGGATTTACCCCGTAGCCATGGTTTGCACACCATTGAAGGTGAGCCGCCTGATATGTCCAAGATCCCGCCGAAATCCTGCGCATTTTCACAGAGATGCAAATATTGTACAGAAGAGTGTCGGACGCATCGCCCACCGCTGAAGCAGGTGGAAGAAGGGCATGCCTGTGCCTGCTTCCATATGGAAACAGCACGGAGAGACGCAGAGGAGGTGCTTCAGGCATGATCGAAACAAAAAACCCTTTTTCCACGCAAATGACAAATATTATGACGGTTCGCGACTTGAAAATGCACTTTCCCGTCACAAAGGGTTTGCTGAAGCATCAGGTAGGCGCAGTGAAAGCAGTAGATGGAGTTAGCTTTGATATAAAGCGAGGTCAGACGCTGGGACTGGTGGGTGAGTCCGGCTCCGGAAAATCAACCATTGGTAACTGTCTGATTCATCGTATTCAGCCTACTTCAGGTGAAATTGTCTTTGAGGGAACAAATCTGAAGGACATTGATAAAAAGACCATGCGGCTT
This sequence comes from bacterium, assembly GCA_963597355.1. GTDB lineage: Bacteria > Bacillota > Clostridia > Oscillospirales > Oscillospiraceae > UMGS1766. The sequence continues at coordinate 265,559 of CAVBPR010000002.1, forward strand.
ATGCGCCGTACAGTGCAAATGATTACACAGGATCCTTTCGCCTCCCTGGATCCACGGTTTACAGTAGGGGAGTGTATTGCGGAAGGCTTGCGTATCCACCATTTGATCGACGGCAAAAAGGCAATCAGCGAGCGAGTGCGAGAGATGCTGGATATGGTTGGTTTACGGCCCGAAGTGGCAGATCGCTATCCTCACGAGTTTTCCGGTGGTCAGCGGCAGCGTATTTCGATTGCTCGCTCATTGGCACTTCAGCCTTCTTTCATTGTTTGTGATGAAATTGTTTCCGCACTGGATGTTTCCATTCAGGCGCAGATTGTCAATTTGATGATGAAATTGCAGCAGGATCTAGGTCTTACCTATGTGTTTATCGGTCATGACCTTTCCGTCGTGCGCTATATCAGCCAAAATGTGGCGGTGCTCTATCTGGGCAAGATCATGGAGCTGACATCCTCGGATGAACTATATGACCATCCGTTACATCCATATACGCAGGCATTGATCTCTGCCGCACCGATTCCAAATCCAAAAGTGGATCGAGCCAGAGAACGAATTCTGCTTAAGGGTGAAATCCCATCTCCGCTCAATCCACCCAAGGGCTGCAACTTCTGCACTCGGTGTCCCTATGCCACCGACCTGTGTCGGGAAGTGGAACCGGAATTTGTGGATGTGGGCAATGACCATTGGGTTGCCTGCCATCGTGTAAGTGGAAAGTGAGGAGGAGCATATGGGTAAATATACAGTAAAGCGGATCCTCTTGCTGATCCCTACGATTTTTCTTGTCTGTCTTATCGTGTTCGCATTGATGCGTTGTGTTCCCGGCGATGCAGTAGATGCCATTGTTACCCGCATGACACAGGCGGGACAAACGGTGGATGCTGAGGCTGTGCGCGTCAAGCTGGGCATGGATAAACCTGCATATGTTCAGTTTTTTGTATGGCTTGGTCAGGTAATGCGGGGAGATTTGGGTGATTCTTTCTTTCAGTTCCGCTCGGTCGGCGACATTTTGGCAACTCAGATTCCAGTGTCTCTGGAGTTGGGTATTATCAGTTTGATTCTGTCCAACCTGATTTCCATTCCGATTGGTCTGTTCTGTGCAGCAAGACAGGACTCTATTTCGGATTACACGATCCGCATTATCGCAGTGATTCTGATGAGTATCCCCATGTTTTGGCTGGCGACGCTGGTGCTGTTCTATCCGGCTCAGTGGTGGGGATATGCACCACCGACGGTTTATGTCAGCTTCTTTGATAACCCGATTCAAAATCTGAAAATGTTCTTAGTGCCTGGTATTTTGGGCGCGTTGGCACAGGCAGGCATGCAGCTTCGTCTGGTGCGAACACAGGTGCTGGATACCCTGCGGCAGGACTATGTGCGCACGGCTTATGCCAAGGGTGTCAAACAACGTACTGTACTGTTCCGTCATGCCTTCCGGAATGCCATGATCCCGGTTGTCACTATTATCGGCGGTTCCTTTGGTGCCATGGTGGGCGGCAACATGATTCTTGAAAATCTGTTTAACATTCCTGGCATTGGCAGCCAGATGGTCACCGCACTGGGTCAGCGTGACTACCCGTTGGTGCAGGGATGCGTGTTGGTTATGTCCATCTTTGTAATGGTGGTCAACCTGCTGGTCGACCTTTGCTACAAGTGGATCGATCCTCGCGTCAAGTTGGATTAAGGGGGGACAATAAAGATGCAACTAATGAAAGACCTCTTTAAGAAAAAGACAATTGGCGGTATCTGTCTGGTTGTCCTGATCCTGTTCCTGCTGGTTGCCATTTTTGCTGATGTGATCGCTCCCACCCCTTTGGGAAAGACAGGCCTGCCGAAGGATGTAAGAGCCATGCTGATCGCACCTTTCACGGACTGGGCTCATCCGTTGGGTACAGATAAGATGGGTCAGGATTTGCTGAGCTATATGATCTATGGTGCCCGCACATCGGTGATTTTGTGCGTATGCTGTACCATACTTTCTACTCTGGTGTCACTGGTGATTGGCGTGCTGTCTGCAGTAATCGGTGGCTGGTTCGATCTGATTGTTCAGCGTGTAGTGGACGCCTTTGGCTGTATACCTCAAATGCTTTTGCTTTTGCTGATGATGAGCTTGATGGGCAACGGCATTCCCCAGATGATCATAGCACTGGCTGTGCCGTCTGGTATTGGCGGTTCTCGTATGGTGCGTTCCTCGGCTCTGGCAGTTAAGGATTCCGGTTATTGTGATAACTCTGATCTGTTAGGCGGAGGTGTGCTCTGGAAATCCATTAAGCATGTTGTTCCCAATATTATGCCTCTTATCATCATTTCTGCGGCAGGCTCTTTGGGCGGCGTGGTTATGATGGAGGCTTCTATGAACTTCCTTGGTTACGGTGTTGCTCCCGGTACGCCGTCCTGGGGTGCATTGATTACCGGTCAGGGACGCGATATGTTGTTTACTGCCCCGTGGCTGTGCATCATCCCCGGTATTGCGATTGCACTGCTGACCTTCTGCTCCTCTATGTTTGGCGATGCAATCCGCGATTTGCTGGATCCTCGCTTAAAGGGTGGCGTTGGAAGCTATAACAGCAAGAAACTGAAGAAGGTACTGGCGGCACTGGAATATGAGGATGAATTTGAAGAGGATATGAGCAATATTGCATGAGAGTGCAGTTTGATTAAGTCTGCACCAGGAGGAATTCCTGGAAAAATAAAATCAAATAGGAGGAAAAAGAATGAAAAAGCTTATCGCATTGCTGTTAGCATTGACTATGGTGTTTGCCTTGGTCTCCTGCGGCAGCAGCGGCGCGGGTAACGGCTCCGCGTCGACATCTACCTCAACGTCCGGCGGTTCTGACAGCGACAAGAGCACCACTCCCCATGAAACCACCGGCACCGAACCACAGTACGGTGGAGAGGTTACACTCTATTATCCCAAGTTCTACAATTATTTTGATCCTGCCATGATGGATGAATACCAGTTTTCTTTCTGGTATGAAACCCTTTGGGTAATGGACTGGGGTTTGAATGACACCGAAACCTATGCCTTTGACGCAGGCGCTATTCCCCTGGAGTATATGACCGGTCAGCTGGCTGACAGCTGGGAATTTGATCAGAACGCAGGCACTTTGACCGTAAAGCTGCGTGATGGTGTCCTTTTCCAGGATGGCGAGCCTTACAATGGCCGTGCCTTGACTGCTGCTGACGTTGTCTGGTCTTACAGCCGTTTGCTTGGCATCAATGGCATCGAAAAGGTGGAAACCGAGTTCGACTGGGCGAATGCATTGACAATGCTGGCAGGCGTGGAAGCTACGGACGACAGCACTGTGGTCTTTACCTTTGTGGATGGCATGGCTACTGACATCCAGCTGCAGGCATTGATGAACGCTAAGGTCAATATCGGCGGCGCAGAATGGGATTCCTGCCCTCAGACTTGGGAGTATGCAAAGGGCACCGGCCCCTATGTCTTGTCTGAATATGTTCAGGATAACTCTATGACCTTTGTAAAGAACGAAAAGTATTATGGCCATGACGAGCGTTATCCAGACAATCAGCTTCCTTACATCGACAAGATCACACTGGTTTACATTGCTGACTCTGCCAACATTCTGGCGCAGGCTATGGCAAACTCTCTGGACTGGTTCGGCGAGAACGGCAAGAGTGTTCTGTCTGGCGACCAGTTGGCTCAGTTGTCCGCAGCCAATGTCGGCAATCTCTATGGCTACACCACCAGCTCTCCTTCTGCCATTGCGCTTAAGGTTGGCCAGGAGCCTTTCTCTGATCTGCGTGTCCGTCAGGCAATGCAGTATGCTATCGATCTTGAGGCTGCAAATATCTTCCTCGGTAACGATGGTGACGTGGTTGTTCCCGGTTTGTGGAATCCCAGTCTGACCTGGTCTACTACCAAGGATTGGCCGGAAGAGCTGTCGGAACAGTTTACTTATAACCCGGAGAAGGCCAAGGAACTGCTGAAAGAGGCCGGTTATGAAAATGGCTTTGAGTTCGAAATCGAGCTGGATCCCACAACGAACCTTGAACTGTATCAGTTGGCAGCCAGCTATCTCGAAGAGGTTGGCATCACCATGAAGATTAGCGTCGCTTCCGAAATGATGGAGGCTGTCCAGCATTCTCAGGACTATAGCGATCCGCGTCAGTCTGCCGGCTTTGGCGGCGGCTTTGGCGAATACCAGCTGGCCTTCATGATGACAGGTGATGGCGCAATGCCCAATGCTTTTGGCCATACAGATCAGGCTTATCTGGAGAAGCTGAATGCTATGGGTACCGCTTCTACCACCGAGGAGCAGGCAAAGCTGGGTGAAGAATTGGATCAGCTGTTTGCTGCGGCTCACTGGGCTATTCTGGTGGATGGCATCCAGCCTACCTATGACTATATGTCCAATCGCATTGGTGGTTACACTGGTGAGAAAGTCTACTACAAGGACAATATGCGCACCGTTTGGAGCCGCCTGTGGGTAGAAGAGTAAATCTTTGAGCAGGTAATTGTTTCAAAGTAAATCGGTTCAAATCTCTGCGGAGGACAGCCAGGCTGTCCTCCGCAGAACAAAAAAGAGGCTATACTGTTCTGCATAAGATCATGATCAGTCTCAGCTTAAATCCTCGTGTTTTTATGCAGGGTATGTATCAATTTAAGGAGGTAAAACAATATGGCGTTGAAGTATGAGGCGTTGCTGTCGCCCATTCGCATCCGGAATACAATTCTGCGAAACCGGATGCTGTCCACAGCTTCCACACCGCATTTTCTGCAGGGGACAGAAAAGGCGCCGGGGGAGAAGGTCATTACACACTTTGCCAACCGCGCAAAAAACGGCGCGGCAGCCATTGCAATCAATCACTTTCATCAGGACAATATTCCGTTTCCCGGTCGTGCGATCGACAACCCTCCTGGTCATTTCAACCTCTTTGATTTGAGTGACTACAGCGCTCAGAATTATATCTGCCAGCTGCTGGATGCAATCCATTTTTATGGCGCAAAGGCTACCGGCTATTTGATGGCAGATCCGGGCTGGATGTATCCGGATGGAAAAATGCCTCCTATGCCGGATGGAGGCATGGCATTGCCTCCTATGCCTGGTATGGGAAGAAAAGAACCGGAGTGTACGGAAAATGACCGGGCACGCAGTGCAGAGGATGACAATCCGCCGATGGATCCTGTTTCCAGCTATACGAAGGAAATGATGGCCAACTACTGCCGGAATGTAGCACGGGAGGCTTCCGACCTGAAGCGGTTGGGATTTGATATCATCTCTATGCATTGCTGCTATCGCCATTCACCACATGGCAGATTCCTCTCGCCTTTAACGAATGACCGCACGGATGAATATGGGCCTCAGAGCGTGGAAAGCCGCAGTAAATTCATGCTGGAGATCTATCAGGCCATTCGTAATGCAGTTGGACCAAATACACCGTTGGAGATTGTCTATTCTGTGGATGAAGAAAGTCTTGGCGGTTATACGGTAGAGGATACGATTGAGTTTTGCAAACTGGCAGATGGCCTGATTGACATCATCCACCTGCGTTCTGGTGAGATGGATCCACAGCATCCGTTGGGCTTCACATCTACAGAAGAGATGCCTACGCCTTATTTGGAGAACATGGGACGGGTCACTAAGGCAGTGCATGATTTGGGTCTCAATATAGTGGTAGCGGCTTCTGCAGGATTCCAGGATCCCGATTGGGCCAACCGTGCTATTCTGGAAGGAAAAGCTGACCTCATTGGTATGGCGCGCAGCTGGATCAATAACGAGGATTACGGTGAGAAGGTGTATGCCGGTCGGGGAGAAGACATTGTACCCTGCATTCGGTGTAATAAGTGTCATGTTCCCAATGGTCGGGACATGTGGCGGAGTGTCTGCTCCGTCAACCCGAAATTGGGACTGGAGGACAAGCTGTGCCGGATGTATGACAGTGTTCCGGCAAAAGTGCAGAAATGCGCAGTCATTGGCGGTGGACCTGCCGGATTGGAATTTGCCCGCATTGCAGCAGAGCGCGGCCATAAGGTGACACTCTACGAGGCAAGCGATAAGCTGGGCGGTCAACTCAAGCATGCAGACTATGCCTCCTTCAAGTGGCCGCTCAAGCACTTTAAGGATTTCATGATTGCACAGATGGACAAGTTAGGCGTGGAGGTACACCTGAATACCGTGGCAACGAAGGAGTTGTTGGCAGGTCAGGGTTACGATGTTGTTGTTGTGGCGATTGGATCTACACCGACGAAGCCCAATATGCCTGGAATTGATGGCGCAAATGTTCACTATGCTTCCAAAATCTACGGTGCGATGGAGGATCAATTGGCAGACGAGATCGTCATGATCGGCGGCGGAGAGATTGGCGTGGAGACCGCGCTCTATCTGTGTGAGCTTGGGAAGAAAGTCACTGTGCTGGAAATGCTTCCGGAGCTGATCGCGGATGCTCCTCATGCGCATTATAAGAATATGGTGCATAATTACTGGCGCAATCAACCGAACTTCCGGTTCCAGTGTGGTGTGAAGGTAACTTCCATTGATGAGGACGGTGTGAATTACACGGACTGGAAGGGAGAACAGCACAAGATTGCCTGTGGCGATGTTCTGCTGTCCATTGGTACCCGTCCTCTGGCAGAGGAAGCGATGGAATTTGCTGGCGTTGCAGATAAGATGTTTGTCATCGGAGATTGCGAGACGGCAGCAAATGTTCAGCGAGCCATGCGCTCTGCCTTTGGTGTTGCGGTCAGCATATAAATTGCCATAAAAAGTCCCTGCCTCCGGCTATGCTGAAGGCAGGGCCAGTGCTATAATAAGCAAAACAAAAGAAAATGGAGGAGCGTGGACAAAAATGGGATGGGTTTTTCCTGCTTTTTTCGGCGTTTTAGCTCTGGCACTGATTGTTTACATCATCATGTCGATTCGGGAGCGATTGCAGCCTTGCGAGCAGGTAAGGTGTGTGTTAGAGAGCCGCCGAAGAGAGAAATTTCCAAAACTGACGCTGTTTGGCCGGCGGGACAAAGTAGATTATGTGCAGGTCTATCGGACAGACGATGGAAAGCAGATTACCGTCTGTGTGACACGAGCGGTCTATAAGTCTGTTCCTAAGGAGGTTGAAGGTGTGCTCACCCATCAGGGGACACTGTTTCGCTCCTTTGCGTTTGAAGGAAAGACGGTTACGCAGAACAGCAAAGACAAAATGGAATAAGAATCCGGCTGAGTTCAGCTGACCGAGACGTATTTGCGTCACTAATTAAAATCGAAACCACATTGCATGTGTTCGATTGCAGAATCAGGAAAGGATGATTTTTATGCAAAACTATCCAAATCTTTTGAAGCCCCTGGTAGTCCGTGGCTTTACGTTAAAAAACCGCATGGAGTCAGCCAACTCTTTGCCCCATTTCTTGCAGGGACCGGAGAAGTATCCAGCAGACTCTGTTATTGCTCATTATGCCAATCGCGCTAAGTCTGGTGCAGCCATTGTCACATGCATGGGAATCAATGATTTCAATGAGGATAAACACATGCCAATGGAAATGGATGCGCCTCATTTTCCTGACTTTGATCTCTACAAACCCCAGTGTCAAAACTATCTGCTCCAGTTGAGTGATGCCATTCATTACTACGGATCCATTGCTTGTATGGGCTTCTTTGTGGCCAGCAATAAGTATGCAATTTTACACAAGAAGCATCCTATGGACGAGGGCACACTGGAGTATATTCAGCTGGATAACCCAATGGGCCCCTTCCCAGGTTCTACAGCAGAGCAAGCGGAAGAATTTTATGAGAGCGTACGGGCCAAGGTGGCCGCGTTGGATGTGGCAACCATGGAGAAGGTTGCTGAGTCCTATGCCCAGCAGTGCAAAATTTTAAAATTCCTTGGCTTTGACATGGCATCGATCCATATGTGTTATCGCAGTCAAATGCCTGCTCGCTTCCTGTCTCCGGTGACAAACCATCGTACCGACGAGTTTGGTGGAAGTCTGGAAAACAGAGCTCGATTCCCGTTGATGATCTTGAAAAAGATTCGGGAAGAAGTAGGGCCTAATTTTATCATCGAACTGCTGATCTCCGGAGAAGAAGATGACTTTGGCGGCTACACAGTGGACGACTGCGCAGAATTCCTGAAGATGTGCGAGCCTTATGTGGATATTGCTCAGATTCGCGCCAGTGATGCCGATCCCAATCATCCAACAAACTACAATCCGGAGGAAACCCCGTTCCTGCGCCAGGCAGAGCACATCAAAAAGTCAGGCGTAAAAATGCTCATCTCCTCCGTCGGCGGTTGGCAGAACCCGGAGACCTGCGAAAAGGCAATTTCGGAAGGCAAAATTGACATTGTGTCTATGGCTCGGGCTTGGATTTCCAATCCGAATTATGGTAAACTGGTCTATGAGGGTCGAGCAGACGATATTGTGCCATGTTTGCGGTGCAATAAATGCCATGGACGCGGTCCAAATGATCCGTTTGTGTCTCTTTGCTCGGTTAACCCGAAAATCGGCATTGAGCATCGCCTCCACTATCTGGTCAGTCAACCTGGTCCCAGTCAGAAAGTTGCTGTAATTGGCGGTGGTCCTGCTGGAATGAAGGCAGCAATGGAACTCTGTGATCGGGGCCACAAGGTTATGTTGTTTGAAAAAGAAGCCCAGTTGGGAGGCCTGATTCGCCATGCGGATTATGTGGACTTCAAGTGGACTTTGAGAAATTTTAAGAATTATCTGATCCGTCAGGTAGAAAAGCGGGGGATCGAGGTGCGGCTGAATACTGTGGCTACACCGGAGATGATTGCCGCAGAGAATTTTGATCGAGTTATTGCCGCCACTGGCTCCGTACCTGCTTTGCCTCCAATTAAGGGCATTGACAGCAAAAACGTAGTCACCGGTTTTGACACGATGATGGATGCTGTAGAAGCCGGACAGAATGTAGTGGTTATCGGCGGCGGTGAGGTCGGCGTAGAGGCCGGTATGCACTTGGCTAAATCCGGACGAAACGTTACTGTGTTGGAAATGCGAGAGATGTTGGCAGCGGATGCTACCATGATACATTTCCGCTCTATGTTTGAGGAATATTGGGAAAATATCCCGACGTTCCACAGCAAGTGTGGTGTTACAGTGACAGAGATTACAGATGATGGTGTGCGTTATCTGGACAAAGACGGAAGTGAGCAGTTCATTGCCGCTGACACCGTGGCAATCTCTACCGGCATGAAGTCCTGCCGGGATGAAGCACTGGCTTTCTATGGAACCACCAGTCATTTCTATATGATCGGAGACTGCAAGAAGCCTGCAACGATATCTACTGCAATGCGCGAGGCTTTCGCTGTGGCGTCCGAGATTTAAGCGAGAGCGGTTCATTTTTCATAGGTTAAACACGCAATGAATAAAGGGCACTGGAAGCCGCGCAGAAGCGGCATCTAGTGCCCTTGTTTTTATGCTACCTTATCAAAATGAGAATATAAAGTGAAAATAAAAGGATCAGCTCTGTTTCATGCAGAGCTGATCCTTTTATTTTTGATCCCCGGAATCCGAAAATTCCGGGGATCAAAATAAGTCAATCCGAGATATCAGTTTCGGCCAATCAGACTATCATCGACAAGTGTCACCAAAATCAAGGCGACTACGGTTAATCCAGCTAAAACGGCATAAGCAACACCATAGCTGGAACTGCGACCGATGATACCGACGACAGACACGCCCAATGCACCGATTGCAGAGACCATAGGTTTGAGGACCTTGTAGGCCATGGGAAAATCATAACGCCCCCAAATCGTGTTTGTCAGACTGACTAAGTAGTTGGCGGCTCCGCCGAGCATGATAGCCAGGAAAGGCAAGGAGGCAAATTTTGTTGCAGTAGTGGGAATCAGATTCAGCACAATAGCAATCAAGGCGATTACCATGGTAATCTGAATTGCCTTTTTCGGCCCTAGTTTTGCATCCAGAATTCCGCAGCCAACGCTGCCAAAACAGGCGGCAATTCCGGCAATTGCCAGCATCATAAATACAATACCGCTGGGGCCGTGTGTTTCTGGATCGACATATCCGGCCTGTACCATGCGGGGGACGAAGTTCGTCATGATTCCAAGACTTAGCAGTTCCATAATGCCCAGAGAAATGCCGATCATCCAGACTTTTTTGCTGCTCAGCAACTTTTTGGGCACCCATGTGGATGTCCGCATATATTCCAGACCAAGTGCCAGTTCCTTCTTTGCTTCTTCATTATCAAACTTGTGGTTGTTGTCTGGATAGGCGCCAGCCTGTTCCGGATAGTCCCGAACAAAGATAGCGACCAGAATACAAAGGACGAAAGAAGCAATGGCATAAACAGTATAGACTTCGGTCAGGCCGCCTTTACCGATAAGGCCGCCGACAAAGTTGGATGTTACTGCCGCGGAAAGAGGAAAGCCGATGGTAACCCAGCCCATTGCCATGCCCTTTTTACGAGGAAACCAGTTGGAGATGACATTCATGGAGCAGATGTAGCAAAATCCCATTGCGCCAACGGAAGCAACGGCCAGACAGAGAAAATACATGGCGGGGGAGGAAGCGCGGCCCCAGAAAAGGCAGGCGATTCCAGTGATTGCCAGAGAAATTGCCCAGGCCCAGCGAATGGTAATTTTGCTGGACAACACACCCCACATAACTGCGCCAGCCACAGCGATCCAAGCCGTGATAGTGGAAAAACCCAGGAGAAGATTGCTGTTCCATTGATGCATGCCGGCAAAGACGTCAACAACAACATTGAGGGAGTCGTTAATCAGAGATGAGTCCAAAAAGATGCAGAGAAAGGTTATAATTAAAATGATCCAACCTTTTACACCAAAATTTGCGCTAATCAGCGAAATATCGCCTTTTTTTTGAGTGCTCATAAAAAATTGACCTCTTTTCTCGTGTTTGACCATACCGCTCTCACCCGGTATCAGTCATTGAATGGAAGTTGATCTGAGCAGGACTCTCACCTCCTGCTCAGACAAACAGGACCAAAACGCTCAAGATAGATTTATTTTGTTGTCAAGGTACAATTACAGATTAATTGCTGCATAATAGGCTTCTTTTGTTGCCCATTCGATCGTGCGAGCGCGGACGCAGTCACCGATTTCCGTGACGCTGTCGGCACAAGTCAAAAAGCTGTCTGCCTCCTGGGCTTTCGGCTTCATACCTGCACAGAGAACCACGCTGTCAGCAGAAATAGTCTCTTCCTTGCCATCCTTAGCATAGGTGACGCTCTTGTCCGTCACGGACAGACAGCGTGCGCCAGTTAGAGGAATGAAATTAGATTCTTTTGCAATCTCTGTCATCAATTCATTGCGACCGGTTGTAGATGCATCGGGAGCAAGATCGCTCTGCATCTCAACAACCGTTACCTTTTTGCCCAAAGATGCAAGATGTAAAGCGGCTTCACAGCCAACCTGACCACCGCCAATAACAATTACATTGTCACCTAATGTTTCCTCATGCCCCAGCACGTCGATAGCAACCTTGGCCTGTTCTACGCCTGGCACCGGTAGGATGAATGGCTCAGCACCGATGGCAACAATAACTGCATCAAAGCCATGGATTGTGTCGGCAGTAGCGGCAGTATTCAACTTCACCTGGATGTTGCTCTTCTCCACCTGCTGGATCAGCCAATTCATGTAATCCTTAACGGGATATTTAAAGGAGAAGTAGCCGGCCTTATGGAGCATACCACCCAATTTGCTGTCTTTCTCAAATAGAGTAACGGTGTGTCCGCGTTGTGCTGCCACAAGCGCAGCTTTCATACCGGCGGGGCCACCGCCAATAACAGCAATATTTTTTGTGTGATCAACAGGCTGTACCAGACGAGCAATCGAATTTTCCAACCCGGCGGTCGGATTTACCGAACACTGGAAATGATGACCGTATACCGTGGAATCATGGCAGCGCATGCATTTAATGCAAGGGGTAACATCATCCCGATGACCGGCAACGCACTTTTTAATAAGTTCTGGATCAGCAATCAAGCTGCGTGCCATAGTGACCATGTCAGCTTTTCCGGAGGCAATAATCTCTTCCGCAGAATCCACAGAGTCAATGGCGCCCAGTGTGACGATTGGCACGTGGAACTTACCGGATTTCTTAAATGCCTCAGCAACATAAACATTGGGCATAGGGGGACGGAAGCCGCAGGGGTGCACCCAAGTCATCCACTTGGGGTTGTGCATACCGGCAGAAACTTGCAGAATATCCAGATGATCCTGAATCAGCTCACCAATGCGGATGCCTTCCTCCAGATCGATTCCACCCTCTTCAAATTCCGTTCCGGAGATACGAACTTCGATAAGCAGACGCTTGCCAACGCGAGCACGGATGGCATCCAAAATCTCGATAAGGTAACGGCAGCGATTTTCGGTGCTTCCTCCGTATTTGTCTGTGCGCTTATTGGTGAGGGGAGAAAGGAACTGAGCCAAGGGGCAGGAGTGACCACTGTGAATTAAGATGGCATCGAAACCGCAATCAGCAAGCTTTTCTGCGGCATCGACCCAATCGTTTTTGAAGTCTTCCATGGCTTCATAGTTGATTTCGTGACCTTCGCCCCATCCCATGATGCTGCATCCGTCAGAGACGGTGTATCCTTCCGGGAAAATTCCGATCAATTCCATCGATGCCTTGGCACCGTAGAAATGCACGCGTTCTACCAATTCCATCAGCTTATTGCGGTGATTTGGTGCATTCACGTCCCATGCGGTCATTGCGCCATCGTCCTGTACGTCTTTTCCGACTTTGACGCCGGCAATGGTAACCATGCCGACACCAGCGCGCGCCCGCTCTTCAAAGAAAGCCATTGCATCCTCGGTGGGATATAACTCTCCATTTGACATGGAATGCATGGTAGATGGAGCTGATGTAATTCGGTTTTTGAATACTACTCCACCAATACGGATGGGGGAGAGTGCATTGGGATATTGAGACATAGAATGAGAACCTCCTTACAGGCTGGGATCGATCAGAACTTTGATCTGGCCGCGGCGGTCACCGGCGAACACCTTTTCCACGCATTCGTCCAGAGAGACCACGCCGGTCACCATATTGGGGAAGCTCAGTTTGCCCTGAGCAACCATATCGAGGTAGATTTTCACGTCATCCTCGGTGTAGGTGAAGGAGAACTGCATATTCGGCTCAAAGATGGAGAACGCACCGGGCACGAGGTTGCTCATGGGCTCTTGAATGGTGCCAATAACGCATACCTGACCGCCGGGCTTTACGCAGGAATAAACGCAGTTGCCCATGCTGATCATGTTGCCGGCGCACTCATAGACAACATCTGCACCGATTTCTGCTCCGAAGATTTTCTTGATTTCACCGGCCAGGTCTTCACATTCTTTCGAATTGATGAAGTAATCTGCGCCATAGGATTTAATGAGAGGTTCTTTTGCGGAAGTGGTACCCAAGGCAATGATTTTGTTTGCACCGGCTGCCTTTAAGATCTGAATGGCAGCCAAACCGATAGGACCTGTTCCGGAAACAACAACATTGTCACCAAATTTAAAATGAGAATTGCGGATTCCATGAAGGGACACACAGATCACATCAAACAGAACGGCATCCTTGAAGTCGACGTTGTCGGGTACCGGAACAATCATTGTATGTTCCACATCATGAACAAGTAGATAGGGGGCATAACCGCCGTCATACTGTCCAAGACCGGCGGTGCGGGGAAAACCATGGAGACAAATGTTGGTCATTCCCTTTTGGCAGGCAGGGCAATCTTCCGCGCAGTGACCGGGAGGGCCGCACAAAACGCGGTCGCCAACTTTGAACTTTGTCACGCCTTCGCCCACTTCTGCAACGACGCCACAGTTTTCATGGCCTAAAATCAGAGGTAGTTTTGTAAACGGAGGGCACATACCGGATTTGTAGAATTCTACATCAGTACCACAGATACCAACATAAGCGATTTTTACCAGCATTTGACCAGGACCGCACTGAGGAATCGGCCGATCTTCGATGCGAAGATCTTCCTTTCCGTAAAATACGCCAGCTTTCATAAAATATCCATCCTTTCGAGAGTTATTATAATGGGGTCAATCGCTTATCATTCCGGCTTGGATGATTGAATAAACGACATATATTTCTTTTTGCGCTCCTTCATTTCAGGAGAGGCCAATTTACTGCGGGAACTCTTCTCGTTGTTTTGAATGTCATCACCGTGAATGAATTTTCCGCTAATGGTGTCGTGAGCATGAGGAAGGGTTTCCTGGGGAAATACAAACTGATATTTGCCATCCACCACTTCAATTTTACCTTCCAGACCGCAAAGACAGCAAATTGCCTTGCCATCTTCCTGGAGATAGAAGTTTTTGGAGTGGCAGTGAGGACAGATGCCAGGATCGGACTTATACTCGCTGCCGGTGATGCCAACCGGGATTTCTGTTTCGCCATCCAGGATCTTTTTTGCGGCGACTGCAGTGTCAATTCCGATCTGGTGAGCTTTTTTCAGATATTCATCGTTCAGCATAATGCCAAGAGACCACTGGAAGTAATCGTTGTGAATAAGGGTCCACTTCGGGGTCAGTGCCTGGGTGGCGCAGTCTGCCTGTACCCGTGTTGCCCAGTCGGACCCGCCGACTGCCATGTAGGATACAGCCATTTCCTTCAAATACTTCGGATCGATTGGCTTTCCGCCGTTTTCAGCGATTTTTTGAGCAATCATCAAGTTGCCGCGATCCATGCGAGGCCCAAAACGATCCATCGTAGTGTGGAACAGACCGGTAGCACACTTCTCAAAAATCGGAACGGAAAATACAAGACCGTCTGCTTCGTACATTTTGTCGGTCAGCCACTGCATATCGTCTTTCAGCACGCAAGCGTTTCCACGACCGGAAAACAATCCCATGACGCAGGCTTTGCAGCCGGTGCAGTGCTTGATGTCCAGTGTGTTTACATTGATGAATTCAATGTCAGCGCCGACTTCCTGAGCACCCATAAGGGCTTCCTTCACCATGGTGTCGTTGCCACCGTTCAGCGTGCCATAAGACAAACCGAGAATTTTCATGTTGTTTCCTCCTTAACAACTCAAACATATCTTCTTCCTTCTAGGTGATTGGATCACCTATATCCGTGCCTAACTTTATCAGATTGTTAAAGAATTAGCAAATATCTAAATGTATATCTTTGATATATAGAATGGAATAAAAGCTTTCCGGATTGTAAAAATGCACTAATTTACTTGCGGTGATTTTTCTTATATGCTAAAATGAAATGAAAAGATATATAAAGAGGAATATCTTATGAATTTGACAAAATTGCGTTATTTCGTTGAGGTGGCTCGTTGTGGCAGTTTTTCGGAAGCGGCCCGGCGATTGTACACAGCTCAGCCCAACTTATCCAAACAGATCGCGCAAATGGAGCAGGAAATTGGTTTTTCCCTTTTTTTGCGGTCCAGGAGGTCGGTAAAGCTGACTCCTGCAGGAGAATTCCTGTTTCAAAAGATTGAACATTTGCCGGATGAGCTGGATGATATATTTGAACAGGCCCGCTCTTTGGCGCGGCGTGGGGATGGAAGTTTAAGCATTGGAGTTTTAGAAGGGCAGGATGTTAATCAGGTTCTGGGAGAGCGATTGGCGGCGGTTTCTGCCATTTATCCTCAGCTGCAAATATCGTTGGAACGCAACTCGTATCAAAATCTCCGCAGTGGCTTAATTTCCGGACACTATGATATTATTATAACGCTCAGCTTTGATGTAGAAGGAGCGGCAGAATTTGATAGCTATACGCTGTACAAAAAACAGCCGGCAATTGCTATGTCACGAAGTCATCCCTTAGCCAGAAAAAAAGAGTTAACCCTTAATGATCTGAAAGGGGAACATTTTATTGTAATTTCCCGAAATGAATCTCCCGGCGGTTATCAACGATTGATCGACAGTTGCGCCGCGGAAGGATTTGAGCCGAAGATTGTGCGTGAGCCACGGTCATTGGAGTCTCTTTTGTTGTGCGTTGAAATGGGTATGGGTATTGCTTTGCTGGATCAGAATACACGATTAGAGTTGAGTCCTTATATCATTACAATACCACAAAATGCACCGCCTATGGCGGTCGTTGCGGTAATTATGCAGAGTGAAAAGCGACCAATTATCAACAATATTATAAAAATTCTCTCGAAGGCAGAACACGAATTAGAGTAAAAAGATACCGTACATTGGCAATTGCACCAATGTACGGTATCTTCTTTTATTCTAACACATATACGGTTACAGTTCGACGACCGAAGGAACGGCAGAGGGACTCACTGTTATAAAACAGGTCAACCGTGTTTCCTTTGATGTTTCCGCCGGTATCTTCTGCCACAGCCTCTCCGTAGACAACCGAGCCGTCGCTGGCAATGATGAATAGATGGCTGCCCAAAGGTATAATCGATGGATCCACCGCAATTGCCCCTTGACGAGTAGCGGTTCCGCTGGCGGTTATTCCACCCGGTTCACAGTAAGCATAGCCGGTACAGCTGACAGCACGAGAATAAGAATAGGTAATTCCATTCGCAGTCGTGAACACGTGATTTGCACTGTCGACAGACACTATGGTATCGCTCGTCAGATCCAGTGAGCTGCCATGATTGTAAAATCCGGTCGGCTCAGCCTCGCTTGTACCATAGGAGACAACCTCGTCAATCTTTTCAACCAGCGTTTCAGAACTTAGCAGGGTAGTGGTCGTTTCACCGTTCAGTGTACGTACTTCGTAGCTGTTGCGCTGCAGTCCGGCTTGTCCACTGGTTAACACAGCCTCTTCGCCTACCTGCATAGAACTGTCTTCTGTACGAATCGTCTCAAATGGGACTTCTTCCTCTACAGTTGATGTTTCAATGAGAAGTCGATTGACATACAAATCGTAACCATAGTCATTTTTAACCTGTTCCGTGTAGTCCTGATTTGCTAATGTAAATCCGTAGAGAACGGAAAGTTCTTCGCCAGAAACACCTTCTACATCCACCGTATATACGGTTCCATCAACATGGATCGTGGCAAGCGTGTGTCCGGCAGGGAAGGTGCCCTGGTCTCCAAGACAGATTTCCTCAATTACAGAGGTGGTTGCAGAGGCCGCGTCATTAGCAAACGCATGGATTGAGATGCCAAGGACAATTACAATAGCAAATGTAATGTATAAAAGCTTACGGAAACAGAAGCGCGATTTCCAAATGTTGAATTGTTCAACTGATTGGAACATAAAATCCTCCTAACAATTTACGTTTGTAACTTTTGTTACCGGCTTATTATATGAAAAAAAGGGGCAAAAATCAAATTACAAGGGTGAAATTCCGAGCAAAATAGTTTCGAAACATAAAATTTATGTCAACTAAAGTGCAAAAAATATTCGATATCCTGTAAAAATAAACGACAAAGAGTTACAAAGAGTTACATTAGCAATGAGAAAATTAAGAACAAAATTCGTTGTTTTTAGTAATTTTGAAGTAAAAATATAAATAAAATAAGAGAAATGACAGCATTAAGACGGGAGTGACAAAATTTGAAGATGAGTTTTGGTAAAAATAACGGAAATAACAGCGAAATATTTGCAATGCAATTAAATAAATAATAAGAAAACTTTTCTTGACTTTACCTGTTTGATCCGCTATAATGTTCGAGTATCGGGGTGTGGCGAAGCTTGGTATCGCGCTTGGTTCGGGTCCAAGAGGCCTCGGGTTCAAATCCCGACACTCCGACCATGACGAATGTTCTTGTTGCATGCAGTTGCAAAAGGACATTCGTCTTTCTTTTATTAACTTGCAATTCCGTAAGTAACGGTTGTCTCGTAAAGGTGCGTTTTATCCATAATTTCTCAGCCATAAAATAAATTGAAAAAATTTAAAATAAGTGGTTGACTTTTTGAAACAATGTGATATAATCAATATCGTTGTTTGACGAACGCCTTCCGTCAACGGTGAGTAGAGCACCACATTTTCTCGATGCAGAAGTGGCTGAGTGGTCGAAGGCGCACGATTGGAAATCGTGTAGGCGTTAATAGCGTCTCGAGGGTTCAAATCCCTCCTTCTGCGCCATATTGGAAGTGTAAGACTTCCGCAAAAAACCTCCGACAGAGTCGGAGGTTTTTTGTTTTGTGATGTGAAAAAGATGAAAGTCTGAATACAAAACGACAGCGTTGCGCGTAATGCCAACGCTGTCATTTTGGCGTTTTTATTAATTACAGTTCGACATTCCAAGAATCGCCGCATAAGCATATTCCAGTTCTGTTTCCGCATCAATAAGAGATGCGTTTTCGTCGCCGTTATACTCTGTGATTTCTACTTCCAGAGAGTCTGCTGCGTCAATATCGGATGTTGTCCAGGAATAAATTTGCATGATATGAAATGTGCCGCTGGTGTCTTCCATGGTCATGCTGTAGGTTCTGTAATTGACCTTATAGCTACCTACGGAAACTGATTTAATGTCGCTGGCACTGATTTTGCTCAGTCCGTCTGTGTCACGATATGTATCCAGAAGCAAGTTTGAATATTCTTCCTGCTGCTCAATGGAGTAGTTGTTTGCGATGCGATAACAGATGATCTCTGTGTCATTGTCACTGTAGTTATAATAGAAGGACAATTCGTCTGTGTTGCTTTCGTCTCGCAGCATGTATTGCGGAGCAGAGACTTCAACATAATAAGTATTTGTGTCGTTGTAAATGCGATAGGTTCCGGTGTCGGTATCTTCTTCAATTGATGTGCTTGCTTCAGAATCCGGGAGACCATCTAAAGCAGCACTGCGAAAATCGTCTGGCATGGTGACATCTACAGCGGTTCCGTAGTTGTGGTAGGTGATTTCATACTCCAATGATTTCACAGTGTATTGGTTGCCCTGTTCATCTTTAATTTGAATGGAAAGGCTCTCTAAATCGTTGTATTGTATGGACAGTGTTGCCGGAAGCTCTGTTTCGCGATAGGCACGAAGCGTGGCGGTTGCCGCACAGCCGGATAGAGGGAGCGTCTGCCGAGAGAGAAAACTGTAAAAGGTTTGTATGCTGTCATCTGTCAAACCTGAGCCGTAGTATACATCGCATTCCGAGCCATAAATCAGCTCGGTTGATTCCCGCCGCTGAAAGCTTCCGCTTTCGGCCATAGAACCCGGTAAAAGGGCAAAATTGAGAAGCGTATTTGTGTCGGTATCATGATAATAAAAATCATTGTATCGATAATATGTTCCGGTTGTATCGCTATAAGCTTCCATGTCGTATCGCTGTGCCTCCTGTGAATTGAGAATTGTGGATAGCGTGCCGGTAGCGTGGCAATTTTTGCTCAGGAGATCGGTTTGTATTTCAGCAGAGAATTTTTGCGTGATTTCGTCGTAGGATGTTCCGTTAATAGTAGCACTCAAGCCCAAGGTGTATTCCACGGTGCAAAAAACAGAGGACTGTCGTTCCAGAGCCTGTGCTACGGCAAAAAGGGATTGGTCTGCATGATTGCTGCTGCAGCTGCTGAGTAAGATAGAGAAAACGGTGAATAGACTGAATAATGAGGCCTTATACAGATTCTTCATGGACAATTCTCCTTTTTGATTTTACATCTTTTCCAACATAGTCCACTAAAAAACAAGAATACCTTAATAAAAGTTGAATTCTATTGTTTCTGTTACAACAAAATGCTACAATATACACTAATATAAATCCTATTTTGTATATTTGGCAATGCTTATTTGCAGATAAATTAGTTTCATTTTCTTATTTTTGGAGGAATACAGGATGCTTAATTTTACAGTCGGTCCGGTCATGTCGGATAACATAGTTTGCTCTATTGGAGCAGAACAAGTTCCTTATTTCCGGACTCCGGAATTTTCTGACATTATGCTGGAAAATGAAAGGCTGATGAAAAAGTTTACCAAAGCAGATGATGATGCCAGAGTTGTATTTATCACCGGATCCGGTACAGCTTCTATGGAAGCAGCTGTGCTGAATTTGTTTGATTCATCAGACCGAGTCTTAATTGTAAATGGCGGCAGCTTTGGACATCGCTTTGTTGAATTGTGCGAGATATATGCCATTCCCCATGAAGAGATCCGGCTCCAGACGGGAGAAGCGCTAAAACAGGAACACTTAGATGCCTATGACGGAAAGAACTTTACGGGTTTTCTTGTTAATGTCCATGAAACTTCTACCGGTGTTCACTATGACATGGAATTAATCAGTCAGTTTTGCAAAAAGAACAACCTTTTCCTGGTGGTTGATGCAATTAGTTCGTTCCTCGCAGATGAGTTTGATATGAGCAAACTGAATGTGCAGGTGATGATAACTGGTTCGCAGAAGGCATTGGCTTGCCCTCCGGGAATATCGGTCATGGTTCTTTCTCCGGAGGCTGTTCAGCGCGTGGAACAGCGAGAAGTAAGATGCATGTATTTGAATCTTAAATCTGCACTGAAAAATGGCGAGCGCGGACAGACTCCCTTCACGCCGGCAGTAGGGATTTTGCGCCAGATCAACGCGCGGTTGAAAGCGATAGAAGCCTCTGGCGGAGTTGAAAACGAGAGCCAGAAAATTGCTGCATTGGCTCAAGATTTTCGCGAGAAAATAAAAGGCTTGCCCTTTGAAATTACCTCGGAATCTCTTTCAAATGCAGTAACTCCACTGCATCCGTTAAATGTGTCTGCATACGATTTATTTACTGTGCTCAAGGACGAATACGGTATTTGGATTTGTCCCAATGGCGGAGAATTGAAAGATAGAATCTTCCGCGTTGGTCATATTGGTGCGCTGACAAAGGAAGATAACACAACATTGGTCAATGCCTTTAAAGATCTGCAGCGACGCGGGTTGCTGTGATGTGCAGAGAGGGTAACATGAAGAAGGTAATTACTTACGGTACATATGATTTGCTTCACTATGGGCATATCCGGCTTCTTGAACGGGCAAAGGCACTGGGAGATTATTTGATTGTCGGTGTCACTGCGGATGATTTTGATAAAACTCGTGGCAAAATCAATGTGCAGCAGTCATTGATGGAACGAATCGAGGCGGTTCGTGCGACCGGATTGGCAGACAAGATTATTGTTGAGGAATATGAAGGTCAGAAAATAGATGACATTCGCCGATATGGAGTTGATATCTTTACAGTTGGCTCTGATTGGAAAGGGAAGTTTGACTATCTGGGCGAATATTGCAAGGTGGTCTATCTTCCGCGAACCGAGGGAATTTCCAGTTCGGAAGTGCGCAGCAAACAACGCAAGCTTAAGGTGGGAATCGTGGGCGAAGCGACATTCCGGACAAAATTTATTGCAGAGTCCAAGTATGTGAATGGTGTTGAAGTTGTCGGTGTATGTATGGAACGCCCTGCGGAATCAGAGCGGGAAGAAATTTTTCACACGGATTCTTATGATACGCTGTTAAGCCAGGTGGATGCAGTCTATGTTGTCTCAAGACCTGAGATGCACTATGATGATGTGAAGCGTGCACTTTTAGCGGGGAAACATGTTTTGTGTGAAGCACCAATCGCATTAAAAACCACAGAGTGCGACGAATTGCTTGCACTTGCAGAAGCACATGATTTGGTGCTTATGGATGGTATAAAAACGGCGTATTCTACCGCATATGAGCGGCTGATCCTCCTGGCGAAATCCGGGCGCATCGGAAAAGTTGTTTCAGTAGATGCCGTATGTACCAGTCTGAATGAGAATGTTTCCGGTGCAGGTGTTGATTTGGCGCGAAAATGGAACAGCGTGTGCGAATGGGCGCCAACAGCTCTATTGCCGGTATTTCAGATTTTAGGCACAGACTACAAAAGAAAAGTCATTACAACAAAATTTCTGGATAAGAAAGCAAATATGGATGCGTTCACAAAAATTGACTTTACCTATGGAGATGCAGTTGCTACAATAAAAGTGGCAAAGGCTGCAAAATCAGAGGGTGAGTTGATTATTTCCGGAACAAATGGTTACATTTATGTTCCAGCACCATGGTGGAAAACAGATTATTTTGAAATTCGCTATGAAAATCCGGCAGACAACAAGCGGTTCTTCTATCAATTAGATGGAGAAGGAATCCGATATGAGATTGTTGCGTTTTCCAGATCGATAGAGGCAAAACGCAGTATGAGTTATATTGAGGCTGAAGTGACTCGCTCGATCACAGAAATTATGGAATGCTTTAATAACAGAGATGATCTGGTTGAAATCTCCTGAAAACCTTATGGGATTAAGATTGTTCCTTTGAAACACAGATCATGTCCACTACGCCATCAACCAGCAAATTATTGTTCTCGTCTGTGATCGTTATGTGAAAGATTGCCAGTTGCCGACCTCTTTTCACAACTTGAGCAGTCGCATAAATTGTACCACTGGTTACATTGCGCAGGTAGTTGATGTGGCAGCTTTGCGTCACATAATCTCTACCGTCCTGACGTGCAGTTACTCCCGCAACGCAGTCTGCCATGGTGCAAAGAAGACCCCCGTGAACATATCCTCGTAAATTCAGCGATTCGGGACGGAGATCTGTCTTTACAGTGCTTTTGTCCTTAGACACGGAGCATAACTCGATGTGGTTATACTGCATGAAATGATTGCTGGAGACGTATTGTTCCATTTCTGCTTTTGTCATAATAAGAGAACACTTCCTTACAAATATTTATGTTTATTATACGCGTACGATCAAAAAACAGTCAATTGCATTGAGGAGTGAGTATAGAATGAGTGAAGCCGCAATATTGGTTGATATCCATGAAAATCCAGAGGGTCAATTTGCCACTTTAACAATTCATAACCCGGACGAATTGAACGCATTAACGACAGAGATGCAATTGCAGTTTATTGATGCTATAACAGAGTTGGACAATGATCCTTCTGTACGCGGCATTATTTTACGTGGCGCCGGAACAAAAGCTTTTTCTGCCGGAGGGGCGATGGAAAGTCTTTCCGAAATTCAGACGCCATCAGACAGTGAAGCGATGTATCGGCGCGGAGTTAAACTGCGCGACACGATTCTAAATATGAAAAAACCGACCATAGCGGCAGTATCAGGGTGGTGCATTGGCGGCGGATTCGAAATTGCCCTGTCTTGCGATCTTATTTATGCCGGAGAAAGCGCCCGTTTTGGTATGACAGAGGTGGACATAGGTCTGGTTCCCGGTTGGGGCGGCGCGATTCGTTTACCACGCCGTACGAATATGATTCGTGCAAAAGAGATGCTTTTGCTTGGTACGCGTTTATCTGCAGAAGAGGCATGCAGACAGGGAATTATCAATCGTGTGTTTCCAGATAAAACTGTGTTTGATGAGGTTGAGAAAATTATGTCCATCATTGTCGGAAAGCCACCGTTGGCTGTTCGCGGCATCAAACAGATTATCAGCTTAGGTGCACTGGATACCGGGTTTGAAAATGCACGTCAAATTGAACACGATTTAAGCATTCAGCTGATGGGAAGTCAGGATTTTCGGGAAGCGGTTCAGGCGTTTCAAGAAAAAAGAACTCCGAAATTTGAAGGTAAATGATGTAATTATATGTTTTCCACAGTATGTGTATAATTTCGGTACAAACATGTTTGCGAGAAAATAACAGGATTGATTATTACTGTCTGTTTTGTCTTAGTCACAGAAAATACGAATAGGTGAAATGCGGTATGAGTCAGAGGATCATTTTTTTCGATGTTGATGGTACAATTATCACAGAGGATGATTATATTCCTCAATCGACAATTACGGCCATTCGAGCCGCTCAGAATGCGGGAAATTTATGTTTTGTAAACACGGGGCGACCGTATTCTCATGTACCGCCAGCGGTGAAAGACATCGGGTTTTCCGGATATATTTGTTCCTGCGGACAGCATGTTTCCTATCAGAATCAACTTTGCTATCACGTTGGGTTTACCCCGCAGCAATCTTATGATATTTTGCAGCAGATACGCTTCTGCCATTTAGAGGCAGTGTTCGAATCGGAATTGGGTGTGTGGCATTGGGGGACAAGCGGGCGAGTTCAGAAAAATAAGGAGCATTTTAAAGCGCTTGGATTTTCAATTGATAAAAGTGTAGATGAACCGGATTTTTGCTTTGATAAATTCTGCATCTGGCCGACCGAACAGGGGAATCTAAATGCATTTCTTTCCTTTATTGCGCCTTATTGTGAGGTAATTTTTCGAGAAAACAATTTCATGGAGTTAACCTATAAGGGTTATTCCAAGCAAAAAGGCATTGAATATATATTAGACAAGACAGGAATTCCAAAGAGCTCCAGCTATGCGATAGGGGACAGCACAAATGATTTGCCGATGTTGCAATGCGTTGCCCATGCGGTTGTGATGGGGAATGCACCAGATGAGGTAAAAAAAGAAGCAGAATTTGTGACAGCGCCACTGCGTGAGAATGGAATTGCCCTTGCGTTGAGGAACTACGACCTATGTGGCTTTTGATTGCAATTGCATGAACGTAAATGTATAATAACTACGAAAAGCGAAACGCCCCTGACTAGGCGTTTCCTTTTTGTGTAAAGAAAAATATGTGTTTTTCTATTTCCATATGGTGTGATAGAGAGGAATACGCTACATATTTTGCCTGAGAAAAAGGCCTGAAGATAATGGGAGGGGTTATTATGGAATTTCAATTTGCAAAGAGAATGGAGAGCTTTCAGCCCGGCATTTTTAACGTGCTAAATGACAAAAAGAATGAGATGGTTCGCGCAGGACGTACCGTTTATAATTTATCGGTTGGAACGCCAGATTTTTTGCCGGATGAAAATGTTATGCGTGTTATGCAGGAGGCATGCAAAAATCCTGACAATTATAAGTATTCCCTTGGCAATCTTCCGGAGCTTGTAAAGGCGGTTCAGGATTGGTATCAGCGCCGTTATTCTGTAACGTTGGAACCGGATGAAATCATGTCCGTGAATGGATCGCAGGAGGGAATTGCACATATTGCGTTGCCGCTGTGTGATCCGGGAGATTTGGTCTTGTGCCCCAATCCGGGTTATCCTATTTTTGAAATGGGACCCTGGCTGTGCGGCGCTGAAATTGCTTATTATGATTTGCTGGAAGAAAATCATTATCTTCCTGATTTGAATGCAATTCCAGAAGAGATTGCCTTGAAAGCAAAGATGATGGTGGTTTCTTATCCGGCAAATCCTGTTTGTGTAACGGCTCCTCGCAGTTTCTATGAAGAACTGGTCGCATTTGCGAAAAAATATAATATCATCATTCTGCACGACAATGCGTATTCCGAAATTGTTTATGACGGACGTGATGGAATTAGCTTTCTTAGTATTCCGGGAGCAAAGGATGTCGGCATTGAATTTAATTCTCTTTCAAAATCTTATAATCTGACCGGAGCTCGAATTTCGTTTGTTTTAGGAAATCGGGAAATTATCTCCGCGTTTTCAAAGGTGCGTTCCCAAATTGACTATGGTATCTTTTTGCCGGTGCAGCTTGCTGCAGTGGAAGCTTTGAACGGAAGTCAGGAAGGGGTTGCGGCGCGCAGAGAAGAGTATCAGCGGCGTCGGGATGCTTTGTGCGGTGGATTTCGCAGAATTGGATGGAATGTTCCGGATAGCGAAGGAAGCATGTTTGTTTGGGCTCCAATTCCAGATCATTATGATAATTCGGTCAAATTCTGCATGGATTTGATGGAACAGAGTGGTTTGATTTGCACGCCAGGCTCTGCTTTTGGCAGCCTGGGAGAGGGACATGTGCGCTTTGCGTTGGTGCAGCCGGTTGAAAAAATACAAGAGATTGTAAAAGCAGTGGATGATTGCGGCATTTTGAAAAAATAAATTCTGTTATCGTTACTGCGATTAGGCACTGTATTTAGATACAAAAAGTACTTTTATCAATATTTTTTAAGATGTTAAATTTTTAACAATTTCCTTGCAATTGATATCACACTGTGTTAAAATTTGCTTGCATTAAATGAGAGAGTGGTACAAAAACCATCTTTCTATAAAACGGGAGTGAGTCTTTTGTTCAAAATTGTTCGTAAAGAAGCGCTAAACCCTAATGTCACACTGATGGAAATTGAAGCTCCATTTGTGGCGAAGAAGGTAAAAGCGGGTCAATTCATTATTCTTCGCATCGATGAATACGGAGAGCGTCTGCCGCTGACGGTTGCTGGTTATGATCGGGAGAAAGGCACTGTTACAATCATCTTCCAGTTGGTCGGTATGACTACAAAGGCATTGGCCCAACTGAACGAGGGAGACTATCTAAAAGACTTTGTAGGTCCTTTGGGTAAGGCTACTGACACCGAAAACAAGAAGAGAGTTGCTGTTGTTGGCGGTGGCGTGGGCTGCGCAATTGCATACCCGGTTGCTAAGGCTATGCACGAAGCAGGTGCGGTTGTAGACGGTATCATGGGTTTCCGCAACAAGGATATTGTTATTTTGGAGAAGGAATTCAACGAGGCCTGCGATAACTTCTACATGATGACAGATGATGGCAGTTATGGTGAAAAAGGTTTTGTTACCGTTAAGCTGCAAGAGTTGCTTGAGTCCGGTATCCAGTATGATGAAGTGATTGCAATCGGACCGGTTCCGATGATGAGCTTTGTATGTAAGACCACAAAGCCATTTGGCGTAAAGACTGTCGTCAGCTTGAACCCAATTATGATCGATGGCACTGGTATGTGCGGTGGATGTCGCGTCACCGTAGGTGGCGAGACAAAGTTTGCCTGCGTAGATGGCCCTGAGTTCGATGGACATGAGGTTGATTTTACAGAGTTGATGAATCGTAACTCTGCCTACCGTGATCAAGAAGCCGAAAAAATGAGTCATTTGTGCCGGTTTGAAAAACTGGGACAGGATTTGATCAAGTAAGGAGTGGAATGATCATGGCAGAAATGAAAAAACCGAACATGGATCCCAAGAAAGCTCCAATGCCTGCTCAGGATCCAAATGTACGCAATAAGAATTTTTTAGAGGTTTGCACAGGTTATTCTGAAGAGACTGCTCTGACAGAGGCTACGCGTTGCCTGCATTGCAAAAACCATCCTTGTGTCAATGGCTGCCCGGTTAACGTGCATATTCCGGAGTTTATTGCCAAGGTTGCTGAGGGCGACTTCAAAGCTGCTTATGAAGTGATAAACGGGACAAATGCGCTGCCTGCAATCAGCGGTCGTGTGTGTCCGCAGGAGAGCCAATGCGAAAGCAAGTGCATTCGTGGCATTAAGGGCGAGCCGGTTGGTATTGGCCGCTTGGAGCGTTTTGTTGCAGACTGGTATCGTGAAAATGTAGTGGAAAAGCCTGTTAAGCCGGAGTCGAACGGAAAAAAGGTTGCTGTGGTTGGTTCCGGTCCTTCTGGCCTTACCTGCGCCAGTGATCTGGCAAAGCTTGGCTATCAGGTAACGATCTTTGAGGCATTCCACACTGCCGGAGGTGTTCTTGTATACGGCATCCCGGAATTCCGTCTGCCAAAGGCCATTGTACAGAGCGAGGTTGATAAGTTGACTGCGCTCGGCGTCGAAGTTATGACCGATATGGTGATTGGTAAGGTTCTGAGCATTGACGAGCTTTTCGAGATGGGCTACCAGGCAGTTTTCATTGGCTCTGGTGCAGGTTTGCCGATGTTTATGAATATTCCCGGCGAAGGTCTGTCCGGTGTCTACTCTGCGAATGAGTACCTTACTCGCACAAACCTTATGAAGGCATATCTTCCCGAATATGACACTCCGGTCAAGAAGAGTAAGGCGGTTGCAGTTGTCGGTGGCGGCAACGTAGCAATGGACGCTTGCCGTTGTGCAAAGCGTCTGGGTGCCGAGAATGTATATGTCGTCTATCGTCGCTCAAAGGAAGAAATGCCTGCGCGTGTTGAGGAAGTGGAACATGCGGAAGAGGAGGGCATTGACTTTAAACTTTTGTGCAACCCTGTCCGTATTATTGGCGACGATCACGGCAATGTAGTTGGCATGGAGTGCGTTCGTATGGAACTGGGTGAGCCAGATGCTTCCGGTCGTCGTCGTCCGGTTGAAGTTCCGGATTCCAACTTTGTCCTGGATGTAGACACCGTTATCATGAGCCTTGGCACTTCTCCCAACCCGCTCATTCGTTCTACTACGCCTGGTTTGGAAACAAATAAAAAAGGCTGCCTGATTGTGGGCGAAGATGATGTTTCTACAACTCGTGAGGGTGTCTTTGCTGGTGGCGATGCGGTTACCGGAGCAGCGACGGTTATTCTTGCAATGGGTGCCGGTAAGAAAGCTGCAGTAGCCATTGATGAGTATTTGTCAAAGAAATAATTTGCGCAGGATAAAATAATATCGGCATGAAGTTTGGTCCCCTGGTTGCTGTCTATTCAGACAACAGCCAGGGGATTGTCATTGTTATGAAGAAACAAGTACATGCGACTAATGCTGCTGTCCGCTGCCTGTAAAACGTTGTTTGCGACAGCCCTCAGCATCGCACTTCCAGTAGCGCACAGAAAGTTTTGTCGACATCCGGTGGCAGGATCGCTTTATACGAAAAAGCTGAATGAAAGAAAACAGAAATTTTGTCTTCCATTCGCGAAGAATAAGACCACGTCCCAAAATTTGTAATATAAAGTGACCCCCGTCTGATTTCTAACGGGAAGTCAGACGGGGGTTGCCTGTATGCACTCCGAAAACTGCTGGCTGACATCTGATAAGCAAATTAATTCCTTATCGCTGTTAGGCCAACGGTTCTGGAGAATTTTATGAAAACTCTGTGATGGTTAATAGCCACTTATATAATTGTGGCATTTAAATTAGAGTTTACTTATCGAATGAAACACCGGAAACATGTACATTAACAGTTGTTACCTTCAGACCGGTTACTGATTCCACACTGGAAAGAACAGCGCTTTGTACACTGGCTGCAACCGCCTGCATGTTAAAACCAAACGACACAACAATGGACAAATCAACAATCAGTTGATCTTCCTCCGCACGAAGACGAATGGCACGAGATAAATTCTTCTTTACTGAGGCGATGTCACTGCCTAGATGAGACAATCCGCTGACACCTTCCACCTCAACAGTGGCCATGGCAACGACCGTGAAAATTGCATCCTGAGAAATGTGAATGTTGTTCTGTCCATCTAACTGAGAAATATACTCTTTATTTTCGCTCATGGTAGGATCTCCTCCAAAATCAACTTTGTAAGTCATAATTATTTTATCATATGTAAGAAAAAAAACAAGTGCTTTTACGTTTTGATGTGTTCTGCCAGAGAGCGGTCACTCCAGTAGGAAGTCATTTTAAATTTTCGGTCATAGGTCATTTCCTCTCCAAGACAGGATGACAATTCGTCTGGCAAATTCCACACACGAGCTTGCTCTTCTGTAGGAAATTCAACTTCAGCATAGGAAAATGCTCCTCCGTCAACCTGAGAACATTCCAGCAATAATTCATCTCTCAAGCGGTAGGTATGCAGCTCTTTATGGATTAACGGATAAGCAAGCATTTCCTCCAATTCGCTGAATTGCTCTTTTGTGATGGGAGTTTCTACTTCGTGACGTACCAGATCGCCGTTGCTTTTAATACAAAGCATATAGCTTTCGCTGGCATCCGTGTGATTCCATGTGCGACGGATTCGAACTTGAGGATCGGTTGAAAGATATCCCTGCCACTGATCAAGAAATGTGGTTTCCGGCATGTTTGGGAATGCCAAAAGTTTAAATTTGCGTTCGATTTCCATCTGTAGTTCACCTAACTTTGTATCAAAGTATTGTTGCCAGTGCTTCTCGAATATTTTTTACGGGAATCAGCTGCAGCCCGTCAATTTTTGTTGCTTTTGCGATAATAGATGCGGGAACAATTGCTTTTGTAAATCCTAGACGATGAATTTCAGACAGCCGCTGATTTGCAGCGTTGATGCTTCGAATTTCACCGGTTAGTCCAACCTCGCCAATAGCTGCCAGATCTTGCGGTAGAGATCGATCCCGAAAACTTGATGCCAACGCCAACACTGTAGCTAAGTCGGCTGCCGGTTCATCAACATACAATCCTCCGACAACATTGATATACGCATCGCAACCGCCTAAAAGCAATCCTCCGCGTTTTTCCAGTACTGCGAGCAGTAACATAGCGCGGCTATAATCTAGTCCATTGCTTGTACGTCTTGGATTGGAAAAACTGCTGGGTGCAACGAGCGCCTGCACTTCGGCTAAAACCGGGCGATTTCCTTCCATGATACAAGTTACGCAGTTGCCGGGGGCATTCTCGGGACGTGATGCTAACAGCATTTCAGATGGATTGGGGATTTCCTTTAATCCTCCATCCAGCATTTCAAAGACACCGATTTCATTGGTTGCGCCAAAACGATTCTTTGCTGCACGTAGAATTCGGAAAGCAACATGTTGATCGCCTTCAAAGTACAAAACGCAGTCAACCATATGCTCCAGCACTTTTGGTCCTGCAATGGATCCTTCCTTGTTGATGTGTCCAATTACGAAAATCGTAATGTCTTCCGACTTTGCCAGGTTCATCAGTGCTGTTGTGCACTGTTTTACCTGTGAAATGCTGCCGGGAGTTGTGTCTGAATTTCCAATGCTCATTGTCTGAATGGAATCAATGATTAAAATATCCGGTTTATTGCTATGAACCGCTTCAATCACATCTTCCATAGATGTTTCAGAAAGCAAGTACAGATAATCACTTGAAACACCCAATCGTTCAGCACGAAGCTTGATTTGGCGAGGCGATTCTTCGCCGGATGCGTAAAGCACGGTGCATTTTTTGCAAAGCTCGTCACAGATCTGAAGCATCAAGGTGGATTTGCCAATACCTGGTGCGCCGCCAATCAGGACAAGGGAACCCTTTACCGCACCGCCGCCTAAAACCCGATCCAGTTCGTTCATTCCAGTTTGAAATCGGATTTCTTCAGTGGTAGAGATTTCACTTAGACGCCGGGCTTTGGCGGCGTGCACGGTAAGTCCGTTTGTTCCGCGCTTTGTAGTTTTTGCGGACATCGGTTGCTCAACGATCGTGTTCCACGCGCCGCAACTGGGGCATTGCCCCTGCCACTTTGGCAGTTCGTTGCCGCAGTCTGTGCAATAGAAGAGAACTTTGTTTTTCAAGGTAAGATTCAACCTTCCTTTAAAGGATCAGTCAATTGTCCAATCAATTGGGGTCGCACCATTTTCAAGTAAAAAAGCGTTAACCGCGCTGAAGGGACGGCTGCCGAAAAAGCCACGGCTGGCGGACAGGGGACTGGGATGATTCGAGCAATGAATCAGACGAGGATAGTTTCCTTGTCCCAGCTGATTTTCTGTAATCTTTTTTTGCGCCATTTTTCCCCACAGAACATATGCGATGGGTCTTGATTGTTGTTCCACAATGTCGATGACTGCAGATGTAAACCGCTCCCATCCCCATGATTTATGGCTGTTAGCTTCACCATCATAAACAGTCAAAACATTATTCAGCAGTAAAACACCCTTTTCTGCCCATGAAGCAAGGCAACCGTGGTTTGGAATTGAAATTTGCAAATCTGCATTCAGTTCTTTGTAGATGTTCCGCAACGAACGGGGAATAGGAACTCCTTTTTGCACAGAAAAGCTTAATCCATGTGCCTGGCCTCGCTCGTGATAGGGATCTTGCCCGATAATGACGCATTTCACTTGCTCTGGCGCAGTCAATTGCAGCGCGTGAAATAGATCCTTTCGCGGCGGATAGACCGAAGGATGATCCTTTTGGTATGCCGTTTCTACCTGCTGCATCAAGTGAGAAAACCACTCAGAACTTGTAATATCTTTTAAATATGGCGCCCAGGAGCCAAGTTCAGAGGCATACTTATCCATGTTTTATTCTCCTCTTATTGTGTGACATTTGCGTCAAATTTCCCGCTCCATCAGATAAAGCGGTACTTCAGAGTCTTGCGCCATACCGATCTTTCTAAAACCATAGCGACAATAAAAACGATAAGCCGTTTCGTTTTCTGGAGCGCATCGCAAACGCAGTTTTGTACGTCCCATTTTACGAAACGTAGAGATTGCCTGACCTAACAACTGTATTCCCAAACCATGTTTTCGGTGTGTTGCGTCAACATAGTAAAAGGGAATAAAACCAACCAGATCTTTCGCATATGTTTCAAAATCCATTTCGATCAGGCCGATGGGGATGCCGTTTGATAGAACAATTTGCACTGCCGATGCATCATAGGAA
Organism: bacterium; assembly: GCA_963597355.1. Taxonomy (GTDB): domain Bacteria; phylum Bacillota; class Clostridia; order Oscillospirales; family Oscillospiraceae; genus UMGS1766. The sequence continues at coordinate 297,536 of CAVBPR010000002.1, forward strand.
GAGTGCTTTCGGACAGCATCCAGGAAAGAATTGCCATGATAATGCGCCATTGTGCCGTGACTGCTCATCCAAGCTTCTTCACGCCAGGCAAGATAGAGCTGTTCTTCGGATTTGGGGTTCCAGGGTCGAAACCATAACAGTTCTGCAGGAATTCCATCGGTCTGCGTTGGTTGTTTGGGTCGAAATGTCGTTTTAGTAACATCCCTCGTCAAATGGTCAATGCGATTAAACCACTGCACATGAATTCCCTGTGAATCGGCCTGCAGGCACGAAATTGCTGTGTTCATTCCATCTGGAAGATAATGCTCAGCGCAGGACAATTTTGTCAGCAGTAATCTGATTACGGTGCCATGACTGATGACCGCAATGGTGCGGTTCGGATTTACAGCGATAATTTTTTGGAGGCAATTAAAAATGCGTTGTTGCGCATGAAATAAAGTTTCTCCGCCCTCAATATGCCAATTTAAATCTCCAAGTTGAAAATGTGCCATACGTTCAGGGTCACAGTTCATTGCAGCACCATAGGGAACGTCTTCCCATATACCAAAATTGACCTCACGCAGGGCAGGATCTGTATGAAGTGAAAGGTGTTTTGAAAGATAAAGAGCCTGTGCGGTTTGGCATGCACGACGCAGATCGCTGGAATATACTGCATCCAATGGAATTTGATCAAAAAATGTACTCAGGCATGCAATTTGCTGTTGCCCTAGTGCGGTAACCGGACTGTCATATTGTCCTTGAATGCGTTTAAATAAATTCCCTTCGGATTCTGCATGGCGAATTAAATATATGGTGGTCATCTGGTGGTTTTTCTCTTTTCCGTTGGTTTTGTTTTACCAGGGCTTCACCTGTCCGGTGAGTTGCTTTACGCTGGTCATTCCCTGTTCTGCAGCAATTTTTGCCAATTCATCTCTTACGTGAATTGGTGCATATGGATCAGAGAAACAAGCGGTTCCAACAGCCACTGCAGTAGCTCCGGCCAGCATGAGCTGGGCGGCATCTTCTCCCTTGGCAACACCGCCCATTCCGAGCACAGGAATGTTTACTGCATTTGCAACTTCCCATACCATACGGACGGCTACGGGGAGGACGGCAGGCCCGGAAAGTCCACCTGTATTCATATGGAGAATGGGACGGTGTGTCTTTACATCTATCCGCATGCCGCGCAGAGTATTGATCAGAGAGACCGCGTCGGCGCCTGCATCTTCTACAGCGCGAGCAATTTCCGTGATATCTGTGACGTTGGGGGAAAGCTTAACCATTACAGGCACAGAAGAGTGTTTCTTTGCTTCGGCGGTTACTTCTGCTGCCATTGCCGGAACCACGCCATATTGCAGTCCGCCTGCTTTGACGTTTGGACAGGAGATATTGACCTCGATCATATCAACGCCCGCCTCGGAAAGCTTAGAGCACATAATACCGTATTCTTCCGGAGTATTACCGGAAATGTTTGCGATGATCTTAACGTCATGTTTGCGCAGATCTGCCAATTCGTGCTCAATAAAACCGTCAACGCCGGGATTTTGCAAGCCGACCGAATTAAGAATGCCCATAGGAGTTTCTGCAATGCGGGGTGGCGGATTGCCCTCGCGCTTATGCAACGTAAGTCCTTTTACACAAATGCCGCCCAGTTCATCCAATGAATAGAACTGACTGTATTCACGACCAAATCCAAAGGTTCCGGATGCAACAACCACAGGGTTTTTCATTGTCATACCGGCAAGCGTAACGCTCATGTCGATTGAATTATTCATCCCAGCACACCTCCTCAGCAGCAAAGACGGGTCCATCTTTGCAGACGTGTCGATAAGCACCGTCAGTATTCTTGCATGCGCATACCAGACAGGCGCCGATTCCACAACCCATTCGTTCCTCCATGCTTACTTGACATGGTACACCGTGTTTTTTTGCTGCATCGTAGACTGTTTTCAGCATGATCTTAGGACCGCATGCCAGAACAGCCGAAATTTCCGGACGTTCTGTCAACGCTGTGTCGACAATGCCCGCAACATAGCTGTGTACACCCAAGCTTCCATCATCACTGGAGATATATACCTGATCACAGCATTGCTCAAATTCCGGAATCAGCATTGCTTTGTCGGCATTGCGGAAACCAAGACAGGCGATAGCGCCGGTTGGAGCACTACGAGCGGTGTGAAGCATAGGAGGAACACCGATACCGCCGCCAACAACCAATACCTTTCCCTGCGGGTAGGAAAAACCATGTCCCAAGGGCCCCATAACATCTAGAAGATCGCCTTCTTGGCGTGCTGCCAGCCATGCAGTGCCTTCACCACGTACTTCAAAAACGATGTTTAGTTTTGTTCCCTCTACGCGACAAATGGAAATTGGCCGACGAAGCAACAACCCTTCTCCGCACTTGATGTTGACAAATTGACCTACTGCAGCTGCTTCCGCTAATTCACCGGCCTCCAGCCACAAAGAAACCGCATCTGAGTTTAATTTTTCAGTACGGAGAATCGAACAAAGTTTTTGTACGGGCATCTTGATCTCTCCTTTATCGAATCGTTACAAACCGGCAAATATCCTCACGCATTGCGATTGCAGCATCACGCGCCGCCTGCTGATAATCGGTGCCATTATTGCCTGTTTTCTTCCAGGCGCACATAATTCCTCTGGAGGAATTGACAATTGCGCCATGGCCGTTTGCATCAAAAGCATACTGGACATCTTCTGCAGTTCCACCTTGTGCTCCGTATCCGGGGACAAGGAAGAACGTGTGGGGCAATTGTGCTCGCAGTAACTTGATTTGCTCCGGATAAGTAGCGCCAGTTACAGCACCGACCCGATTATAGCCGTATGTGCCAGCAAAACTTCCGGCCCATTGTTCCGTCAGAGAACCCATCACTTCGTAGATGTGGCGGTCACCACTCATCTGATCCTGTAAATCAATTGCGGACTTATTTGAAGTGCGCACCAAAGCAAATACGCATTTATCGTATTTTTCGCAGTCATTCAGAAAAGGCTGAATTGCATCAGCGCCCATGTATCCATTCAGCGTGACACAATCGGCATCAAAAGTGGCAAAAGTGCTGTTTCCAACGACGGTGCGACCGAGCCAGCCCTCGCTATAGGCGGTAGCTGTAGCGCCGATATCGCCGCGCTTGATGTCAGCGATTACATAAAGCCCCTTGCTTTTTGCGTATTGAATTGTTTTTTCCAGCATTTCCATGCCGCGCCAGCCAAGATTTTCATAGTATGCGGACTGAGGTTTGACGGCAGGAACAACATCACACAAAGCATCGATCAAGCCGCAGTTAAATTCATAGATTGCAGCTACACCTGCCTGAAGGCTTTCACCGTATTGATCAACATATTTTTTTAAAATAAACTCCGGGACATATTCCACGCGGGCATCCAGACCTGCAACAGTTGGATTCAGCTTTTCAATAATTTTTTTCTGTAGTTTATCAAATGACATCACAATTTCCTCCGTCCTGATAGATAATCTTACCGGAAACGATCGTATATTTCACTTTTCCTTTTAAATAAGCACCATTGAATGGCGTGTTTCGTCCTTTGGATGCAAACTGCGCTGTGTCCACAACCCATTCTTCGTTTGGATCAAAAATAGTGATATCTGCATCGGATCCAACAGCAATACGACCTTTGTCGAGATGAAGAATGCGAGCGGGGTTTGCGGTCATCTTTTCAATAATCTGCTGCAACGTCATCTCACCGGAATGATACAGATTGGTCAAAGTCACACCCAGGGAAGTCTCCAAACCGACCATGCCGCTGGGAGCATGCTCAAGATCACGGGCTTTCTCTTCCGCTGAATGCGGTGCATGGTCTGTCACAATGCAGTCGATGGTGCCATCCTTCAGTCCAGCAATAATTGCAGCCACATCTGCTGTGGTGCGCAGGGGAGGGTTGACCCGTGCCTGCGTGCCCTGCTTTAATATTTCCTCGTGTGTCAGTGAAAAATACTGCGGGCAGGTTTCACAAGTGATTTGTACTCCTTTTTTCTTATAGCGACGAACAATGTCAACTGCCTTTGCAGTGGATATATGGCAGATATGAACTGCAGTGTGTGTTTCTTCTGCTAGCATGGCATCGCGCATGACCATAATTTCCTCGGCAATCGCCGGCCGGCCGGGAAGTCCGAGTTGGCGGGATACACGACCTTCGTTCACAGCGTAATTTTTTACCATGTCAGCATCTTCGCAGTGAGTCAACACGCTCATGCCCTGTCGATAAGCACAAATGAGAGCATCCCGCATCAGATTTGCGTTCTGAACAGGAAGTCCATCATCAGACAGCGCAACTGCACCTGCTTCCTTCAGCGCCTTCGCATCTGTCAAAGTTTCGCCCTTTTCGCCTCTTGAAACGGCACCAATCGGCATGACATGCACACCGCTTCCTTCCTCGGAGCGCTGAAAAACATATTGAATCATTTCCGGCGTATCAATTGTCGGGTTTGTATTTGGCATGCATGCAACGGTGGTAAATCCGCCATGTGCCGCAGCGTTTGAACCCGAAATAATGTCCTCTTTGTATGTGAATCCGGGATCACGGAAATGGACGTGCATATCAATCAGACCGGCACAGACAGTCAATCCGGACGCGTCCAATATTTGCGCCTCTCCATCTTGAATATCTGCAGAAACAGCCAGAACCTGTCCGTCTTCAATCAGAATGTCCGTTATCTGCTCGTGTTTGGATAAAGGGTCAATTACTGTACCGTTTTTAATTAGCAGTTTCATATGCTTTGTTTGTCACCTCGCTGAACAATTGAAAAACCTTCACACAAAAATACGATTGTATTATAATGCATATCGAAATCAGAATCAAACGAAAATGCAACTTTTTATTAGCGGTTTCTATGTACGGTATGATGAGGATTAATAAAAAGTGCGTTGTAATCCTGCAAAGAGAATGAGTTAATTTTCTTTTCAATCTTGTTTTTTTATGTGAATTTCGGTAAAGTAATAACAACCACAGATACAAAATAACGGGGTGTTCGGAATGAATTTGAAAGGAAAGTGTGTCCTTTTAGGAATTAGTGGCGGAATTGCCGCCTATAAGATGGCCAATGTTGCCAGTATGTTGTGCAAATTGGGGGCAGATGTGGAAGTAATTATGACTCAAAGTGCTACGCAATTTATTACGCCGCTTACTTTTGAGACACTTACAGGACATAAATGCATGGTTGACACATTTGATCGTAATTTCAAATTTGATGTCGCCCATATTTCTCTGGCAAAAAAAGCGGATGTGATCCTTGTTGCACCGGCTACAGCAAATGTAATCGCAAAAATGGCACATGGAATTGCTGACGATATGCTTACTACTGTGATTTTGGCAGCAAAGTGCCCTAAATTGGTTTCTCCTGCAATGAACACAGGAATGCTGGAAAATCCCATCACGCAGGATAATCTCAAAACATTGGAAAAGTACGGCTTTCAGGTAATTCCATCTGAAAGCGGTGTGCTGGCATGCAAAGACGTCGGAAGCGGTCGTTTACCTGCGGAATCGACATTAGTGGAATATATTCTGCATGAGATTGCAAAGGAAAAAGATCTTGCTGGAACTCGTATTACCGTTACCGCCGGTCCCACTCAGGAGGCACTGGATCCCGTACGGTATCTGACAAACCACTCTACGGGGAAAATGGGATATGCTATCGCGCGTGCGGCGGCTATGCGTGGTGCAGAGGTTACGTTAGTCCACGGTCAGACTGCGCTTTCGCCGGTTATGTTCGCAAAGGATGTTCCGATTGTTTCAGCGCAAGACATGTTTACTGCGGTCACCGAGCGGTTTGATACAACGGATATACTGATTATGGCGGCGGCCGTGGCAGATTATCGTCCGGAATCCGTTGCTGATAATAAGATAAAAAAGAAGGAAGGAAGCGACATGTCCATTCCGCTGGCGCGAACTTCTGATATTTTGGGAACAGTTGGACCGAAAAAAACGCACCAGTTTTTGTGCGGATTTTCGATGGAAACCCAGGATATGATTCAAAATTCCACAGCAAAGCTAAAAAAGAAAAATTTAGACATGATTGTTGCAAATAATTTAAAAGTTGCCGGCGCTGGCTTTGGCGTTGATACAAATGTGGTAACGTTCATTGCGGCAGATGGAGCAACGGAACTGCCTCTGATGAGCAAAGAAGACGTGGCAGATGCTATTTTAGACGAAATTATGAAACGTAGGGGCTTCAATTGATAATGATCGCAGTAGAGAAAGAGCAAGAACCGTTTTAATACTTTGTTTTCTAATTTGAGGGGTGAGAATCTTGGAAAAGGGAAAAATAACGCAAGAAGATATTATGAAATTACTAGACTCTTGCTATGAAAAATG
>CAVBPR010000002.1:303872-309990 GCA_963597355.1 bacterium
GAAAAATGCTTAAAAGGAATACCAATGGTCAGTCCAAAGGTCGAGGATCTGGCGAATGATTATTTAGCAAAGTATGATACCAAGGAAAAGGCTTGCAAAGCCATGTTGAAAAATCAGATTACAAAGTGTACTACTTCTGGATTTATAACCGGTCTTGGCGGAATTATAACAATGCCGGTTGCGATTCCTGCAAATATAAGCAGCGTAATTTATGTGCAGATGAGAATGATAGCATGTACAGCGTATATGGCAAACTTTGATTTGAACAGTGACCAAACGCAAACTTTTGTATATGCCTGCCTTGCAGGGGTGGCCGTAAATGGTGTGTTAAAGCAGGCAGGAATCAAATTTGGTATGAAATTTGCCGAGGGTGTTGTAAAAAAGATACCGGGTAAAGTATTGACAAAAATCAATCAAAAGGTCGGGTTTCGATTCATCACGAAATTTGGTACAAAAGGACTTGTTAATCTCGGAAAAATGCTGCCTGGGGTTGGCGCTATTGTAGGTGGCGGCATGGATTTGGTAGAAACAAAGATCATTGCAGACCGTGCCTATAAATGGTTTATGTCAGGGGATTTCACAGTCAAGGATGAAAAAGAAGAGGATGTTGTAATTATAGCGGATTCGGATTATGATGTGGCTGAGACAGAAGAATAAATTAGTTTTGAGTGCAGTGGATCATGCCATAGCAAACTGCCTAGCATCTTATCTTATAGAGCAGTTGTAAGGCAAGCAGAATCCGGAACATAGAAAAGAAACATTAATTGACCTTACTCCGAAGTTTAAATGGAGTAAGGTCAATTTTTAGATTGGTTTGGTGTTTTTTTAGAAAAACAGGTTTATCTTAAACAATAATATTCACTGCAAAAATCTTTAGGTCTTTTCATCTTAGAAAAAAATGTGTATAATGACTAGCATAGTTTAAAATGCATGAAGTATCGCATAAAGATCGGGGGAAATGGAATGACCAGAACAACAGCACGAGAAATTGCTGTCCACCTGGCTTATGAGCTTGGATTCAGCAATCAGTCGGTAGAAGAATTTTTGGAAGATAAGCTTTGTCCAGAGTATTTTTCTTCTATGGCTGATGTAGTATCTATATATGAAGAATATCCGGATGAGACCCAATTGCAATATATTCGCTCTATTGTGAGCGGTGTAGGGCACCATGGGTTTGAACTGGATAGTGATATTGAACGCTATGCCATTGGGTGGCGTTTTGAGCGTATTCCGCGTGTTGCGACGGCGATTATGCGGGTTGCTATGTTTGAAATCCTTTACATGCCTGATGTTCCCAATGGGGTCGCAATTAACGAAGCAATTGAGATTGCGAAAAAGTATGAAGAGGAAAAGGTTGTTTCGTTTATCAATGGCATTCTTGGTAAGTTTGTTCGCGCTGAGTGTGGCAGCTGTGATGAAACGGCAACTGCAGACCAGACAAAATGAACGCTTTTTTAGGGATTGATACCAGCAATTACACTACATCTGCTGCCGTTTTTCGAGATGATGGTACAGGACTAAATTCTTCTCGTTTGCTGGATGTGCCGCAGGGTGCGCTTGGACTGCGCCAAAGTGATGCGCTTTTTCAGCATGTCCGCCGCTTACCGGATCAGATAGCAGCTCTGGATCAGGCCGGTATGTTATCCGAAATTTCTGCTGTTGGTGCTTCCAGTGCACCGCGCACGGCGGAAGGTTCATACATGCCGTGCTTTCTTGCCGGTCTGTCACAGGGGAAGGTTCTGGCCCAGGCATTGCATGTCCCGTTTTTTGAATGTTCGCATCAACAGGGGCATGTGGCGGCGGCAGCGTGGAGTGCAGGGAAAATTGATTTGCTGGACAAACCTATGCTCAGTTGGCATCTATCTGGAGGAACGACAGAATTGTTGCTTGTCCATCCGGAGCATGAAATGCCGCAGATGGAGATTTTGGGTGGAACAGAGGATATTTCTGCAGGACAGTTGATTGATCGTACAGGGCAGAAATTGAGAATCTCTTTTCCGGCGGGAAAGGGATTGGATGCGTTGGCTGCAAAAAGTGGCAGCCAGGAATTTTTTGCAGTAAAACTGCGTGACCTCCATTTTTCTCTTTCCGGAGTTGAAAATCAGGTGCAGAAGCGAATCGATGCCGGAATGCCCGCAGAGGATGTGGCGCGGTTTGTACTGAACACAGTGGCATATGTTATTGATCGGATTACTCAGGCAGCATTGAAACAGTACCACAATGCACCGGTACTGATGTCCGGTGGGGTAGCATCCAACATGTTACTGCGAAATAAACTCGATTATGCAAATTTTGCTCAGCCGCAATATTCAACGGATAATGCAATGGGGGTCGCTATTTTAACATCCCGCGCAATGGAAAGAGGATTGCTGAATGCCTGATTTTTCGGATCAACCGCAAATATTGTCGGTTTCAGAATTGAACCGTTACGTAAAAAAATGTCTGGATTCCGATGCTTTTCTTCGCAGCATTGCAGTTCGCGGCGAATTGTCAAATTATAAAAAACAGGGGCATCATTATTTTTCATTGAAAGATGAAAAAGGCGTTTTGTCCTGTATCATGTATGTCAATGCGACAAAGACTCTGCGTTTTCTTCCAGAGGATGGCATGCAGGTTATTGTTTTCGGCCGCGTGTCTGCTTTTTGGCAGGGCGGAAAATATCAACTTTATGCAGATATGATGGTTCCGGACGGAGTTGGATCCGCCAACATGGCATTTGAGCAACTGTATGCAAAATTGGAAAAGGAAGGTTTGCTTGCGCTGGAACGCAAAAAAAGTCTTCCTCGTTATCCTCAAAGCATAGCCTTAATTACATCGCCGGACGGGGATGCAATCAAAGACGTTGTTCGTATTTTGCGCGAGCGCTGGCCGATTGCAACGGTAAAGGTAATGGGCGTAAAAGTTCAGGGAAATCGCGCCGCAGCTGAGATGACAGGTGCAGTGTTGTATGCCAATCGTCATCGTGTGGCAGATATCCTCATCATTGGACGGGGTGGCGGTTCAAAAGAAGATTTATGGGCCTTTAATGACGAAAAACTTGCAAGGGCGATTGCGGGTTCCGAGATTCCGGTTATCACAGCAATTGGACATACGGCTAACGCGTCAATTGCTGATTTTGTTGCAGATTTGCGAGTTGTTACGCCAACCCATGCAGCGCAGAGTGCAGTTCCGGATCAATATGATGTGCAGCAACAATTGCAGAATGCAATTGTCTGCATGATGCAGGCAACGAAAAAGAAACTGCAAAATGAGCGACAGCATTTGGAACGACTGACATCCAGCCAAGCTCTGAGTCAACCTTTGCGCATGGTTTATGAGCGACGAGAGCAACTGGATTATGCGCAGCAGAAGCTATCAATTGCCTTGGAAAGAAACGCGGCGGTCTATCGGCGCCGATTAACTGCGCTATGTGCATCTTTAGATTCATTGAACCCGCTCCGTGTTTTAACCAGAGGATATGGAATGACACAGAAAAAGGATGGCACCGTCATAGTATCTGCGGCACAAACACAGGTGGGGGAGCAGATCAGGGTTGTCTTCAGCGATGGGCAACTGGAGTGTACCGTAACAGAAAGAGAGCTGAAGTCGCATGAGTGAGGGTAAATTAAGCTTTGAAGAATCGATGACGCAACTGGAGAAGATTGTTGCCAAGCTGGAAAAGGGTGAGGTATCACTTGATGAATCAATTGCTCTTTTCGAACAGGGAACAAGACTCGCCATGGATTGCAGCAAGATATTAGATCAGGCAGAACAATCGATCGTAAGGCTGACAAAGGGCGCAGATGGAAATCCGCAGGAGCAGCCAATGGAGTTGGACGTATGAATGCTTTTGAACAGGAACTTGAGCACAGTCGCAAATTAGTTGAACAATACTTGTCCGGATGTTTTCAAGAAGGTACTCCGCAGGATCAGCTCTATCGTGCCATGTCCTATAGCTTAAATGCCGGGGGTAAACGGGTTCGCCCTATTTTGACCATGAAGTTTGCGAAGGCGGTTGGTGGATCAGAAGAACAGGCATTGCCGTTGGGATGTGGCATTGAAATGCTCCATACGTACTCTCTGATTCACGATGATTTGCCCTGCATGGACAATGATAGTTTGCGCCGTGGAAAACCAACCAACCATGTTGTGTTTGGTGAATGCACTGCCGTGTTGGCAGGAGATGCGTTGCAGGCAGCCGCATTCGATACAATTCTATCAGCGGATTTACCTGCATCTGTCCGTGCGGCTGCAGCGCTGGAGCTTGCACGAGGTGCCGGCGCAGATGGTATGTGTGCCGGTCAGATCCTGGACATGGAAGGTGAGACGCGCAAACTCGGTCTAAGTGAGGTCACCTTCATGCACAAAAAGAAGACGGGTGCATTGTTGGAATGCGCCTGCGTCATTGGAGTGCTGGCAGGAGGCGGAACACAGGAGCTTCAAGATGCGGCGCGCGCTTTTGCTGCTGAGATTGGGCTTGCGTTTCAAGTGCGGGACGACCTTTTAGATTGCATTTCCACAACAGAGCAGATGGGAAAGTCGGTAGGCTCAGATAGAGCGAATCATAAATCGACCTTTGTCACTTTGCTGGGGGAAGAGGGCTGTGAAAGCTTGATTGCCGAATGTACGGAACGAGCAAAGGTGATTATTCATGAGTCCTTCAATGGTAATGTTTTTTTGTGCGCTATGGCAGATTGGCTGGCAGGTCGGATGACCTGAAATAAACAAAAGTAGAAAAGGAGGAGAATGCCAGTGTCGGAATGGAATGGCAAACGCCTCGAAAATTTAAATGATGATGCGTGCAAAGAAGTTTGCGATGAAATTCGTTCGGCATTGCTGCATTCAGTGTCGCATACTGGCGGTCATTTGGCATCCAATTTGGGCACAGTCGAGTTGACGGTTGCCCTGCATCGTGTGTTTGATTTCAATGTGGATCGTTTGATTTTTGATGTAGGACATCAGTGTTATACGCATAAAATGCTGACCGGAAGAGCGGATCAGATGAAAACACTTCGCAAACTTGGGGGATTATCTGGATTTCCCAAACCGCACGAAAGCAAGAGCGATGCTTTTATTGCCGGTCACGCCTCTAATTCCGTTTCCGTTGCATTAGGTATGGCGCGGGCGCGAACCCTTTTAAACCAAGACTATCGTGTGGTTGCGCTTATTGGCGACGGTGCGCTTACGGGCGGATTAGCCTATGAAGGACTTGCAGATGCAGGTAGCAGTGGCGAAAAACTGCTGGTTGTGTTGAACGATAACGGAATGAGCATCAAGAAAAATGTAGGCGGTGTTGCAAAGTTGCTGTCAAGGCAGCATCTTCGTCCCGGATACTTGCGGTTTAAGCGGAGATATCGCGATTTTACCCATGCTGTTCCCGGGGGGCGACAAGTCTATCATTTGACGCACAATTTAAAAAAGTTCTTAAAAAGCAGTTTCTTGCCCAGTGTTTTCTTTGAAGACATGGGCTTTGAATATATTGGACCTGTAGACGGAAATGACGTTGCCGAGTTAACTCGCTTGCTGCGTTGGGCGGATTCTTTGGATGGACCGGTGCTTCTTCATGTGCGTACTACAAAAGGAAAAGGATATTCACCCGCTGAAAAAACACCGGAACTATATCATAGTGTAGGTGCCTTTTCTTTGAATGATGGAGTAGAGCCAACGCAGAAGCCAGATTTTTCTGCCGTCTTTGGCGAATGCCTTGTCGAGCTTGCGGAGAAGGATGATCGTATTTGTGCGATTACAGCCGCAATGCAGTCGGGCACCGGATTGGATGAATTTGCATCGAAATTTCCAGAACGTTTTTTTGACGTCGGCATTGCAGAAGGGCATGCAGTTGCTATGTGCGCCGGAATGGCAAAACAAGGGCTGTTTCCGGTATTTGCTGTTTACTCCACGTTTTTGCAGCGCTCATACGATATGTTGTTGCATGATGTATCCTTGCAGAATCTACATGTTGTTTTCGGCGTTGATCGCGCCGGGCTGGTTGGTGCAGACGGAGAGACGCACCAGGGAGTGTTTGACTTAGCTTATTTGTCTACGGTGCCGCATATCAATGTGCTTGCTCCCAGTAATTTTTCGGAAGTAAAAAGCATGCTGCACTCAGCCCTGTATGACTTTTCAGGCCCGGTAGCAA
>CAVBPR010000002.1:310000-426107 GCA_963597355.1 bacterium
CCTCGGGGCGGGGAAGACAGCTGTTTTACTACGGATACAGCCGGATCGACGGACTGTGTTATTCGACAGGGAAAAGATTTTACTTTTGTAGCGTATGGTACGTTAATTTGTGAGGCAATGAAAGCGGCAGAGCGTCTTGCCGGCGAAGGGATTCAGTGTGAGATCGTGAAATTGAATCAGCTTATTCCGTTGGAAGCGGAGAGCGTGTTATCTTCAGTGGAAAAAACCCGCCGTCTTTTGGTGATAGAAGATGTGATTCAGCCTAATTCGGTTGGGCGTGCACTGGCGCATCAACTGGCAGAGCGCAACATAGCAACAGAGAGTATGTGTCTTCTAAGCTCCGGAATTGATTTTGTTCCTCACGGCAGCGTAGGTGAATTACGGGCATTGCTGGGAATTGATGCAGATTCGATTGTAAAAACAGTAAAAGGAGTGCTCGCATGAAGGGCAAACGCTTAGATTTAAAGTTAGTAGAGTTGGGGTATTTTGAAAGCCGTCAAAAGGCACAAGCCTGCATTATGAGCGGCATTGTGTACGTCAACGATAAAAAAGTCGACAAAGCCGGTTTCACAGTAGCAGATGATGCTACAGTTGAAGTGCGGGGCAAGACACTAAGATATGTGAGCCGCGGCGGGCTAAAACTGGAAAAAGCGATTCATAGTTTTCCAATTGATCTGAACGGTGTCATTGCAATGGATTGCGGCGCTTCCACCGGGGGATTTTCGGATTGCATGCTGCAAAATGGCGCCGAAAAGGTCTATGCAGTTGATGTGGGATATGGACAATTGGATTGGAAGTTGCGAAATGATCCGCGTGTTGTATGTCTGGAGCGCACAAACGCACGATATATGACCCAGGAATTGATCCCGGATCCTCTTGATTTTGTTTCGATCGATGTTTCTTTTATCTCTCTTGCGTTGATTTTGCCAACATTGCGAAAGCTGATGAAACCGACGGGCCAATTGGTTTGCCTGATCAAACCGCAATTTGAAGCGGGGAAAGAAAAGGTAGGAAAAAAAGGCGTTGTGCGGGATCCGGCCGTTCATCTGGAAGTGGTAGAGCGTTTTTATGACCAGGCGGAGCAATTTGACTTTTCAGTGCGAGGGATGACCTTTTCGCCGATTCGCGGGCCGGAGGGGAATATAGAGTATCTTGGCTGGCTTAGCGTTGGAGCGGGAAATTCAATTCCGATCGATTTCAAAGCGCTAGTAGAGCAATCCCACAAAGAGTTGGAGGCAAAATCATGAAAGTAATCCTTAGTCCGAATCCATACCGTGATCGTGGCCTTAGAACCGCACAGGCGGCGGCACGGGTTTTGCAGGATGTTGGTGTAGACACTTGCTTTTGCCTTCCTTTTGAACCGGATCCACATTTTGAATTGCCTAAAAATCTTGTATATGCGGATATCGATTCAGAAATTACAACCGCGGATATGTTGATTTGTTTTGGCGGGGATGGAACTTTGCTCCATGCAGCAAAATTGGCGCATAACTGCGGCGTACCTATTATGGGAGTGAATATGGGAAGCGTAGGGTTTATGGCCGAGCTGGAACATGGAGAATTAAAGCAACTTACAAGACTGGCGAAAAAGGATTATAAAATAGAGCAGCGGATGATGCTCGATGTTTCTTTGATCCACGAAAAAAGAGAAATTTTTTCTGATGTTGCACTGAATGATGCAGCGATTACAAAGGGAGCGGTTGCCCGCGTAGTGGAACTGTCAGCTTATGCAGATGGAGAACTTATTTCTTCCATTTCCGGGGATGGAGTAGTTGTTTCCACGCCGACAGGATCTACTGCGTATTCCTTGTCTGCGGGCGGTCCGGTTGTGGAGCCAACAGCACAAAATATCATTATTACGCCTATTTGCGCCCATGCATTACAGTCGAAATCATTTGTTTTATCAAAGGATCGCGTTGTCGAAATTCGGATGGGAAAACAAGTGCGCAAGACATCCTATCTTTCCGTGGATGGAGGTCGAGCAGTTCGGCTTTCCAGCGGTGATATCATTCGCATTAAGATGGCCAAGCAGGGCGTTAAACTGGTTCGTATGACGCAGCGAAGCTTCTATCAAATTTTGCTTTCCAAATTAGGCGAGTCTTAAGGAGTAAGCATGTATGAAAGAGCAGCGACAAAAAGCTATTTTATCTCTGATTGAGAATGAAGATTTGGAAGTCCAGGAAGAGCTGTTAGAACGTTTGCACCAGCTCGGTTTTTCCTGCACACAGGCAACAATCTCAAGGGATATCAAAGAACTGCATCTGATTAAGGAGCGCACCGCAAATGGCACTTACAAGTATGTTGTCTCCATTCATCGTGGGCGCACTGATTTAACCAGTCGATTAAAGAATATTTTTCGTGAAGGTGTTATTTCTTACGACCTTGCACAAAATTTGATTGTGTTAAAGACGATGCCAGGCCTGGCCAGTGCAGCAGCGTCAGCGCTGGATGGCATGAATATTCCCAACATGGTTGGCTCCATTGCAGGCGACGACACAGCGGTGTTGATTATGCGAACAAATGAGTATGCACAAGAATTCTGCGACGAGATTCGTTTGATGCTGAAATAAGAAGGTGGTTTTATGTTATCGCTTCTCCATATTGAAAATATAGCTCTGATTGAATCTGCCGATGTCTGTTTTGGCGCCGGATTCAATGTGCTAACCGGTGAGACTGGAGCAGGTAAATCCATTATCATCGATTCGATCAGCGCAGTATTGGGAGAGCGAATGAGCCGTGATCTTATTCGGACAGGAGTCAAAAATGCATATGTAAGTGCCGTCTTTTCCGGTTTGCCAGATCTGGAATGGTTTCATGAAAGAGGAGTTGGGCCGGATAAAAACGGGGAGCTGCTGCTGGAGCGGGAAATTCAAATGGACGGACGGAATATATGCCGTATTAATTCACGCCCCTTTACCGTAACACAACTTCATGAATTAGGACAGCAACTGCTGAATATTCATGGTCAACACGACGGACAGCAACTTCTAAATGAGGAGTATCATCTAAATTATCTGGATCGATTTGGGGCGTTGCAATCTTTATTAGATCAATATCAAACTGCATACCATGCATTCAGTTCAACGCAGCGCGAAATAAATGCGCTTCAAATGGATGATGCAGAGAAAAGCAGACGTATAGATCTGCTGTCATACCAGATAAGTGAACTGGAACAGGCAAAACTGAAACCGGGTGAAGATAACGAATTAAGCGAAAAAAAGAATATGTTTCGTTCCGCAGGCAAGATGATATCCTCGCTTGATTCAACGGAATATGCTTTAGATGGCGGCGGAGAACAGGAGGGCGCAATCAGTCAGCTGGCTTCTGCGGCGGATGCGATTGCTCAAGCTGCGAGATATTGCGATGCTGAGAGCAATCAGGGGAAAATATTGTCAAATTTGGCCGATCGACTGAATCAGATGCGCTATGATGCTTACGATGCTTTGGAGATATGCAGAGATATTAAAGCGGATCTGGATATTTCTCCAGATGAAATTGATCGCATGGAAAGTCGTTTGGATTTGCTTTATCGTTTAGGGAAAAAATATGGCAGCTCTGTCGATGAAATGCTTGCATTTTTAGAAAAATGCCGCACGGAATTAGATCAAATTCAATGTTCAACGGATCGCATTGCTCATTTGGAGAAAAGATTGTCACAGCAGAGAAAGGATGCAGAGCAACAGGGGAAGTTATTGACAGAAGCCAGAAAACGGGTAGCGGATCAACTTCAACTGCGGATTCAGCAGGAGCTTTTCGACTTAGATATGCCAAAAGTTCGGTTCGAAGTGCAAATTACTCCCAAAGAGAATGAAGCAGGCATGGATAACACAGGGATGGATCAAGTGCGTTTTCTCATGTCTGCAAATGTGGGGGAGGACTTAAAACCGATCAATAAAATTGCATCTGGCGGTGAATTGGCGCGTATTATGCTTGCCTTAAAAAGTGTATTAGCGGAATCAGATGATGTCACCACGATGATATTTGATGAAGTAGACACCGGCGTCTCGGGTCGAGCGGCGACAAAAGTTGCCCGAAAAATGGCGCAGGTTGCACGGCAGAAACAAATTTTATGCGTTACGCATCTCCCTCAGATTGCTGCGATGGCAGATATCCATTTCTTTGTTGAGAAAAAGGAACGTGGAGAAAGAACTTATACGAGTATCTCAAATTTATCTGAGGATGGCAGAGCTTCAGAGATCGCACGTCTTACAAAAGGAGAGACAATCACAGAAACAGCGTTGAATAGCGCAAAAGAGCTTCTCAAAGAGAGCAAAGAACTTAAGCAAAGCTTTGAATAAAATTGAAATCGAAAAACACCGACATCAACCCAAGTTGATGTCGGTGTTCTGCTTTTATAAACTTAGTGCAATTTTGATTACTTGTGGTCAACAGTGGACATATAGGTAATCAAATCCAGTACCTTGTTGGAGTAGCCGATTTCATTGTCATACCAAGAAACAACCTTGACAAAGGTGTCTGTTAGAGCGATGCCTGCACCAGCGTCAAAGATAGAAGTATGAGTATCTCCCAGGAAATCGGAGGAAACGACTGCGTCCTCAGTATAGCCCAGAATGCCCTTCAACTCGCCTTCGGAAGCGGTTTTCATAGCGGCACAAATTTCATCATAAGTTGCCGGTTTGGCCAGGTTGACAGTCAGGTCAACTACAGAAACGTCCAGTGTAGGAACGCGCATGCTCATGCCAGTCAACTTTCCATTCAAGCTCGGGATGACCTTGCCAACTGCCTTTGCTGCACCGGTAGAAGAGGGGATGATATTGCCTGCTGCAGCACGACCACCGCGCCAATCCTTCTTGGAAGGACCGTCAACCGTCTTCTGGGTAGCAGTAGTGGAATGAACTGTGGTCATCAGACCTTCGGTAATACCAAAGTTGTCGTGCAGAACCTTGGCGATGGGAGCCAGGCAGTTCGTAGTGCAGGATGCATTGGAGACAAAATTCATGCTGGTGTCATAGGTGGTGTTGTTAACACCCATAACGAACATCGGGGTGTCGTCCTTGGACGGAGCGGACATGACAACTTTTTTAGCACCGGCATCCAAGTGGCCCTGAGCTTTTTCCTTTGTCAGGAACAGGCCGGTAGATTCCACAACATATTCAACACCTAACTCACCCCAAGGAATTTCTTCCGGCTTGAACTTGGCATAGACCATGATCTTTTTGCCGTTTACAGTGATGGATTCCTCGTCATATTCAATCGAACCGGTGAATTGACCATGCATAGTATCATACTTCAGCATGTAAGCCATATAATCAGGGGTCATGCCGGGATCGTTAATCCCCAGGAATTCAATATCCTCGCGATCAATACCGGCGCGGAAGACCAGACGACCAATACGGCCAAAACCATTGATGCCAACTTTGATGCTCATGAATGAACACTCCTTTTCGTTGCGTTTCATATTTACGCCTGAATTACTCCGTAATTATAATCCCAATTGTTGCGTTTTAAAAGAGGGAAACGGAAAATTCAGCGTTTTCACGGTAAGAAAAAGCAATATAAAGAAAATACTACCGTTTGAATCGTCAAAACGACGGAGCTATGGATAAATAGTTAAAATAGCAGAACAATATCAAGGAAAAAGGGACTTTTTCAAAAGTTTTCGGTAAAAATTGTTTCAATTCGTTGTGACATTCAGTTTCTGGAGGAACTTCTCATTTCCTCTAACATGGCATTTTTTATATTCCATAATTTGGGCGATAGATCAACATAATAGCGATGAGGATTTTCAAAGCGCTTTACCTCATCCCATAGGTGAGAAAGTTGATCGGCACAATAGGAGCGCACGTCATCAATATTTGGCACCTGATAGACCAGCTCACCATGCTGGAAGATTGGCTGCAGAATACTGCGGGCAGTGAAGTTGGTAAAATACTTCTTTTTCCATGTGTTATCGGGATCAAATAATTCAATTGGCTTGCTGTCGTCAATTTCTTCGTCGTATAGGCACATCACGTCGGCAAACGCTTCACCGCTGGCGTTATCATAGAGACGGTAAACCTTTTTGAAATGGGGAGTGGTAATCTTTGCAGCATTCTCACTGATTTTAATTTTGGGAATAATATTGCCTTGCTCATCCTCAATTGCTGCAAGTTTATACACGCATCCAAAGACAGGATCACTTTTAGCGGTAATCATGCGCTCGCCAACGCCAAAAGAATCCAGTTTTGCTCCTTGCACCAGGAGATCACGAATCAAATATTCATCCAGAGAGTTGGACGCTACGATTTTGCACTCAGTTAGTCC
The DNA here is from genome assembly GCA_963597355.1 of bacterium. GTDB lineage: Bacteria > Bacillota > Clostridia > Oscillospirales > Oscillospiraceae > UMGS1766. Next base: position 316,265 of record CAVBPR010000002.1, read on the forward strand.
GGCATCATCCAACATCTTTCGTGCTTTCCGGGAAAGGTAGGCCAAGTCACCAGAGTCGATCCGGATTCCGCATTTTGTGATTCCCTTAGGCAACAAAACTTCCTTAAATACCTTAATGGCGTTTGGAACGCCGGAGTGCAGAACGTTATAGGTATCTACCAGTAGAGTCGCATTGTTTGGGTATAGTTCGCAATAGGCCTTAAATGCCGTGTATTCATCCGGAAACATTTGCACCCAGGAGTGGGCCATCGTTCCGGTAGCCGGAATAGCGTAATCGCGATCTGCCTGCACGCAAGCGGTACCGGCACATCCACCAATGTAGGAAGCGCGAGCACCCATAATGGCACCAGAAGCTCCTTGCGCCCGGCGAGAACCAAATTCCGCTACAGGTCGACCTTCTGCAGCGCGCACAATTCGATTTGCCTTTGTTGCAATTAAGGATTGATGATTAAGTTCCAGTAAAAGGTACGTCTCCAGGAACTGGGCCTGGATTGCAGGTGCCCGGACGGTTAAAATTGGCTCACCGGGGAAAATCGGTGTCCCCTCTGGAACAGCCCAGATATCGCCGGAGAAGTGGAAGTTTCGTAAATAATCCAAAAAAGGTTCTACAAAACCGCCCTTGCTGCGCAGATATTGAATATCCTCCTCTGTAAAGTGAAGCGTTTGAATATATTCAATAATTTGTTCCAGACCTGCAGCAATTGCAAAACCTCCGCCATCAGGTACACGGCGGAAGAAAATGTCAAAATAAGTGATACGATCCTTTAAATCGGTCTGGAAATAACCATTTGCCATGGAAAGTTCATAAAAATCGCATAACATAGTATAATTAATGCGCTTGGAAGGCGTGTTCATAAAATTTCCTCGTTTCTAGTTTAAAATATAAGTAAAATAAGCAGTTGATTGATGGTATTATAGTCTTGACACCTGTAAAAAGCAAGTGTTATGTCCGTAAACTTGGATCGATGATGTTTCGGGTTTCAGTTGTCCGTCCATAATTTACCCTACTTTTATTTGATCTGCTGGAGTACTGCATATAAGGAAAAGAAAGGAATATCAAAATGAAATCAATAAAAGAATATACCGATTATTTACTGAACTGTCGTATCACAGACGATACCTTCGATCCTGAAAATCACGAGGATCACTTAAAAGCATCCTGGGAATTATTTGAAAACTGCCCCTGGGAGGATATATATCCGGTTTGGATGCGGCATCTCCATGGAGGCTGTCATACGCCCGCAGATGTGATCAATTTTGTCAACTTAAAGGAAGGGGGTGATACAAAGTGGGCAAAAACAAGAAAAAGCCCAAGACAAATATCGATTACGCAGAAAAGTTAATCGACTTTGCCTTGGGCATCTTGGAAGGTGCGGTTTTACTGATACTGGCTAAATACATAAAGTAAAACCTCACACCGCTGGGAGGCGGAAACGCCCTCCCAGTTAATGCCCATTATAACTTTTCTGAGTTCACCCGTCAACAGAAAATCGAAAAAATGGAGGATCAAATCATGAGCACAGTTTTAACAATCTTGGGGATCGGCATCATCGCCCTTTCCACCGTCCGTTTTCTGCTGTTCTGCGTCAAAGTGCGGAAGGAAAACCACGATGGAGAATGAATACCTTTCCGTTACCGAATACGCCGCCAAAGTTGGGCGTAACATCTCCGGGTTAGCCGCCGGGAAACTCCCCGGAATGAAAATATGTATACTACGATGCAGTCAGCAAGAAGATTCCCGATCCTTTGGATTTTGTCAGCTATCTTTATTACCGAGTTGACATAGATTTGTATTGGGATGAGGCCGGTGAACTTTTTGAAGGCCTGGCAATCAGCATTCTCTCAAATCATGGCCTGGTCAATATGTTGAAAGACCCGTATTATGATCCTACAAAAGATGAACGGATACTAAACCGGATAACCGCTTTGAAGAATAACACAGCGCAGTGAATCACTTATAAATGAATGCGAAAAATAATGCCCATCGATTTTGAAAATCGATGGGCGCTGTTCGTCTGTATTTTTATTTAATAAAACACCTCATCCAGGCAAAGTCCTTCTGGAGGTGCCGTAAATCCGGCAGCAGAACGATCTTTTACGGATAGGATGGAGGCCATCTCTGCTGGGTGTCTTTGCCCAAGCCCTACCTCAATTAAAGTTCCGGTGAGAATACGAACCATCAGGTTTAAAAATCCATCTCCCTCGTAGGAAATGCAGATAGAATCATCGGAGCGGTTGAATTCTATGCTGTAAATTGTGCGTGTTGTGCTTTTTTTGAAGCGTCGAAGGCCGCAAAAAGAGCGAAAATCATGAGTCCCGAGAAAATATTGAGCAGCTGTTTGCATTGCATTCAGATCTAATGGTTCGGTAACTTGATAGGAGAATTTTCGTAAAAAAACATTGGGAATCATACTGTTCCAGATATGATAGACATACCGTTTTCTTTTTGCGTTGAGACGCGCATGAAAACGAGGATCTGCCTCCTCGACAGAAATAACAGCAATATCCCGCGGCAGGTGAGTGGCACAATGCTCCAGTATTTGTTTGCAGTCAAAAGAAGAGTTTAATTTCGCATTTGCGACTTGTCCCTTTGCGTGGACTCCCGCATCGGTACGTCCGGAACCGTGAATCTCAATAGAAGAACCATCTAATTGACTGAGAACAGACTGGAGTTTTCCTTGTATTGTATTTCCTGTGTTGCCTTGAATCTGCCAGCCGCTGTATCGAGTGCCATCGTATTGTATTTTCAGCTTGTAATTTTTCATTCTATCACCGCTCCTAGCATAGCGAAAAAAAGAATAGAAATCAAGATTGTATCCTTGTAAGGAATTTTTGACATCGCAGTGAATGCGTTGTAGAATGAACAAGATAGTTTTCTCTGGCGGTTATATCTGCTGGAGATAATTTATTGTGGATGAAGTCTCGGAGGTGACAGAAAAATGGAACAGTTTTTTACCGTATTGACTCAAATTATGATTTTTGTCCTTCTGATTTTACTAGGTGTTGTTGCAGTAAGGCGTGAAATACTAGATGAACACTCGTTGCGTAATTTATCAAAAGTTATTATGAAGATGGCCTTGCCTGCCTACATATTCGTCAATACGGCGGAAGGAGCAACCCGATCTGGATTGGCGGCCAGCTTGGCCGTAATTCCAATGGCGGCAGTACTGTATGCGTTGCTGTTCTTATTGTCGCTGGGAATTGAACGTGTTTTCCATCTGAAGGGAGACCGGGGGCATGTGTTTCGAGCGATTGTTATGTTTGGCAATGTTGGGTTTATGGGAATTCCGTTGGTTGTTGAACTTTACCCGGATACAGCACTATTATACATTTCATTATTTACTATTCTGGATCAGGTTTTGTTCTGGACGTATGGTGTTTCCTTGCTGGAAAAAGTGGAGGAAAGAAAGCAGAGGAACAAATTTACTTTTACGGCATTCAAGAATCTGCTTAGTCCAGCGCTTCTAGCCATCGTTCTTGCAACAATCTGCGTTTTGCTGAATCTGCATCTGCCGAGCGTGATTTCAACCACGCTCAATAAATTAGGATCGGCTAGCATGCCGTTATCTTTGTTATATATCGGTGGTATGCTGTCTATGACAGATGTACGAAAAGTATTAAAGTGCGGTGAACTATACGCAGAGATTTTTTTGAAGATGATCGCTTTGCCATTACTGTTTTACTTTGTAGTTCGGTGTTTGGGAATTGCAACAGACATGGCTGGTACTATTGCCTTCCTTGCTGGCCTTCCAGCAATCAATATGGTGGCTATGTTGGCAAAAAATAACGGTTCGGATGGCGAGTATGCAGTTTGCGCAGTCATGGTAACTACATTGGCTTGCCTGGTTACACTGCCTGTAGTATCTCTTGGAATAGCACTTATCGGATAACTCAAATCGCCTTCATACTTTCCTTATATGAATTCCAGCAACTTCTTTTCCATGCAGAATTCATATCCCATTTTCTTTAATCCAACCTTATCAAACTGAACAGTTATCGAAGTGCCCTCAATCAATAGGGAAGCCCATCGTATTCGTGTAATTTTTCTGTCTGTAAATTTGGATTGATAAATGATGCCGATTGCCAATAGATTGTAAATAAATTTATTGCGTTCATCCTAAATAACTGGGATGTTGCCGATTAAAATGGAAATTTCCATATAGGATTTGTTCACAAATAGTACTTTCTTTTTTAGTATGGCTATGTTAAAATCAAATTCGTATGAATAGATATCAATTTACCCGCTTTAGGCGATGGGAAAGGATAGAATACCGATGAATATTATGCGTAAGCTGTTTGGCACTTCCTCTACAAAAGAAGTCAAGCGTTTAATGCCGACGGTGAATAAAATTGATGCATTGGCAGACGAATACCGTGCGCTGTCAGATGTTGAGCTGCAGGCAAAAACGCCGGAGTTTAAGCAGCGTCTTGCCAATGGCGAGACACTGGATGATATTTTGCCGGAAGCCTTTGCAGCTTTACGAGAGGCAGCAGACCGCGTGTTAGGGCTTCGTCCTTATCAGGTGCAGTTGATTGGCGGTATTGTGCTGCATCAGGGCCGAATTGCTGAAATGCGTACCGGTGAAGGTAAAACGCTGGTCGCTACTTTGCCAGCATATTTGAATGCACTGACTGGAGAAGGCGTGCATATTGTTACGGTGAACGATTATCTTGCTAAGCGTGACTCAGAGTGGATGGGCAAGGTCTATCGTTTCATGGGTCTTTCTGTTGGCCTGATTGTTCATGACCTGACGAAGGAACAGCGTAAGGCAGCCTATGCTGCGGATATTACCTATGGCACAAATAACGAAATGGGCTTTGACTATCTGCGTGATAACATGGCCATTTACGATCGCGATTTGGTACAGCGCGGACAGGCATTTGCTATTGTCGATGAGGTCGACTCCATTTTAATCGATGAGGCGCGTACACCGTTGATTATCTCCGGTAAGGGAGATGAATCTACTGCGCTCTATACGCAGGTGGATCATTTTGTCGCTGGGTTAAAGTGCCAGCGTATTAAAGAGACAGATGACAAAGAGCTGGAAGATGAGGACAGCGACGCCGATTACATTGTGGAGGAGAAAGGGAAGCATGTTACACTGACTCCCAATGGTATCAAAAAAGCAGAAGAATATTTCCATCTGGATAACCTGGCAGATGCAGAGAACACCACATTGAATCATCACATCAATCAGGCGATTCGTGCCCGGGGTGTTATGAAGCGTGACGTGGACTATGTGGTGAAGGATGGTCAGGTAATTATTGTCGACGAGTTTACTGGTCGACTCATGTTTGGCCGCCGCTATAATGAAGGATTGCACCAGGCAATTGAGGCAAAAGAAGGTGTAACGGTTGCCAACGAATCCAAGACGCTGGCTACAATTACCTTCCAGAATTACTTCCGTTTATATGGCAAATTGTCTGGTATGACCGGCACTGCTATGACGGAGGAAGAAGAATTCGGTTCTATTTACAGTTTGGATATTGTAGAGATTCCTACCAATAAACCTGTAGTGCGTATCGATAATCCAGACCGGGTCTATAAGACTGAAGCAGGAAAGTACCGTGCCATCGTAGCGCAGATTGAAGAATGCCATGCCAAGGGGCAGCCAGTGCTGGTTGGTACGGTCTCGATTGAGAAGTCTGAACTGATTAGTAAAATGCTCACGAAAAAGGACATTAAGCATAACGTACTGAATGCGAAACAGCATGAGAAGGAAGCAGAGATCATCGCTCAGGCTGGTAAGCTTGGTGCAGTGACAGTTGCAACCAACATGGCAGGCCGTGGTACAGACATTATGCTGGGCGGTAATGCGGAGTACCTGGCAAAGGCAGACTTGCGCAAAGCCGGTTATACCGATGAAGTTATTGCCGAGGCTACCGGCTACGCTGAAACAGACAACGAACAGATTTTGGCAGCGCGTCAACTTTATGCAGAATCTGAGCGGAAGTATAAAGAGTCGATCCAGACGGAAGCAGAGCAGGTGCGTGCAGCCGGTGGCCTTTATATCTTGGGTACAGAACGGCATGAATCCCGCCGAATTGATAATCAGTTGCGTGGTCGTGCAGGTCGACAGGGCGATCCCGGTGAAACCTGCTTCTTCCTGTCCTTGGAGGATGATATTTTGCGCCTGTTCGGTGGTGAGCGCATCCAGAACCTGATGGATAAGATGGGTGTGGATGAAGACACACCGATCGATGCCAAGATGCTTTCTGGAGCTATTGAAAATGCCCAGAAGCGTGTAGAATCCCGCAATTTCCAGTCTCGTAAGGACGTGCTGGATTATGATGATGTTATGAATACCCAGCGTGAGGTTATCTACGAACAGCGCCGCAAGGTATTGGCCGGGGAAGATCTGAAAAAATCGATCTCTGGCATGATTCAGACCATGATCACAAATAACGTCAACGGTGTGCTGGGTGAACGCAAGCATATGACTGCAGAGGAATGGAAAGATGCAACTGCGAGCTATCGTGGAGTGTTCCTGCTTCCGGATGAGCTGTGCTATGATGATGAACAGCTGGCCTCGTATACCGGTGAAGAACTGATTCAGAAGTTGGAAGACCGTGCTTTTGACATTTATGAAAAGAAGGAAGCCATTCTTGGCGAGCCGCTGATGCGTGAGTTGGAGCGGGTAGTTATGCTGCGCGTGGTTGACGAATACTGGATGGACAACATTGATGCCATGGATGAGTTGAAGCAGGGGATTCGTCTGCGCGCTTACGGTCAGGAAGATCCGGTTGTTGCTTATAAGCGTGAAGGATACGAGATGTTTGAAAACATGATTTCTTCCATTCAGGAAGAAACTGTGCGCCGTATCTACATCACCCGAGTGAAAGAGCGGGTAGAGCGGAAGGCTGTCGCAAAGGTGACTGGTGAGTCTGGCGGCGGCGACCAGACAATCAAGAAACAACCAGTGCGCAAAGTGGTGAAAATTGGGCGTAACGATCCTTGCCCCTGCGGTAGTGGTTTAAAGTGGAAGAAGTGCACTTGCGAAGCTTACCACAGTCAGGATCAGCAGTGATGCAGTTTTCTCGTTGCGTCAAAGACGATATTGTGTTCTATCGGGCGGAGAATCTGAATTGTGAAACAGCAGTTCATGGTTTCTCTACCCGATTGGGTGGAGTGAGCAGTGCCCCGTTCGATTCCTTGAATCTGGGCTTAGATCGGGGAGATCTGCGTCAGCGTGTGGAAGAAAATTGCCGTCGTTTTTGTACTGCAATTGGTGCGAGTCCACGATTGGACCGCATAGTGTGTGCAAAGCAGGTGCATTCTGACACAGTCCGCACCGTTACCATGGCAGATGCCGGAAAGGGATTTCTTCTGGATCGGGATTATGAAGCAGACGGACTTATTACAGATATTCCGGGCCTGAAGCTGATGATCTTTAGTGCGGATTGCATTTCTGTGTTGTTGCATGATCCGGTGCGTAGAGTCATCGGTGCTTGTCATGCTGGATGGCGGGGAACTGCCCTCGGTATTGCAGCAAAGACCGCAGAAAAGATGCAGTCAGTTTATGGGTGCAATCCTGCGGATTTTCGCTGTGCAATCGGGCCTGGGATCTCGCTGTGTTGTTTTGAAACGAACCGTGATGTTCCGGAGGCAATGAAGCAGGCGCTGGGTACGGATGCAGACAGGTTTATCGCTGAGAACGATTCTGGAAAATTTCACGTTGATTTGAAGGCAATCAATCGATATTGGCTTCAGTCAGCAGGAGTTCCTGCGGATCAGATTGCTGTAAGTAGTGCATGCACAGCTTGCGACACGAAAACTTTTTTCAGCCATCGTCGGACCGGCAATGCACGGGGATCGCTGGCGGCAGTAATCGAACTGATTTAAAAGTATGTATTTATTTTAAACCCGATGGTCAGGAGGTTTGAGAATATGAATTATGTGTTCCGTTGTTACGCAGAGAAACGTCCAGGTTTTGATGTGGAAGCAGGCAAGGCCTTTCAAGAACTGAAGGAACAGCTTGGCGTGGCGCAGCTGGAGGGTGTGCGAATTTTCTGTCGTTATGACATTGACGGTGTTGAGTACCCGGTTTATCTGAAATGCCGTACGACTGTTTTTTCAGAGCCTATGTGCGATTCCTTCTACGACGAGGAAATGCCGCAAATCATGGGCGAACATACAATCTTGGCAGTGGAGTCGCTTCCGGGACAGTTTGACCAACGAGCAGATTCCTGTGCACAGTGCATTCAGCTTCTGACCGGATGCGAACGTCCACTGGTGCGTTGCGCCAAGATCTATGTGCTTATGGGGCAGCTGGAGGAAGCAGATCAGGAGAAAATTCGTAATTATCTCATTAATCCAGTTGAGACCCGAGAAGCCTCTATGGATAAGCCGGAGACGCTGACGCAGAACTATGATATCCCGACAACTGTTGCTACTTTGGATGGATTCCGAGATAAGGATGAGACCGAACTGGCCGGGATGATCAGCGAGTATGGCTTGGCAATGGATGTTAATGACCTGAAATTCCTTCAGGATTATTTCTGCAAGGAAGAAAAACGGGATCCGACTATTACTGAGCTACGGCTGGTAGATACCTATTGGTCAGACCATTGCCGCCATACAACCTTTGGAACGCATATCGATGCGGTGGACATTCAGGACCCGGAAGTTCGCAAGGCTTATGAAGCTTACCTTGCAGGACGAGTTGAGGTCTATGGAGAGGAAAAGGCTTCAAAGCGTCCTCAGACACTCATGGATATCGGCACGCTGGGTACAAAGGTACTGAAAAAGCGCGGTGAGCTTCCAAACTTGGATGAATCTGAAGAGATCAATGCCTGTTCCATTCATATTCCGGTGGATGTGGATGGCGAGGAGCAGGATTGGTTGCTCATGTTCAAAAATGAAACCCATAACCATCCAACAGAGATTGAACCTTTTGGTGGTGCTGCTACCTGCATCGGTGGTGCAATTCGGGATCCTCTGTCTGGTCGTGCCTATGTCTATCAGGCAATGCGTGTAACAGGCTGCGGAGATCCTCGCACGCCCATGGATGAAACCTTGGCGGGTAAACTGCCCCAGCGCCAATTGTGCACAACCGCTGCAGCAGGATATTCCTCTTACGGCAATCAGATCGGCCTGGCTACAGGAATGGTAAGTGAGTTTTATCATCCTGGCTATGTTGCAAAACATATGGAGCTTGGCGCAGTTGTTGGTGCGGCTCCGTCGGAGAATGTGGTGCGTGGAGAGCCCGCTCCTGGCGATGTGGTAATTCTGCTGGGCGGCCGTACCGGTCGAGATGGCATCGGTGGTGCGACGGGTTCTTCCAAGAGCCACAATAAAAAGTCGTTGGAAACTATGGCCTCTGAAGTGCAGAAGGGTAATGCCCCGGAGGAACGTAAGATTCAGCGCCTGTTCCGAAACGGCGAAGTGACGCGCATGATCAAGCGTTGCAACGATTTTGGTGCTGGCGGTGTCAGCGTTGCAATTGGTGAATTGGCAGATGGTTTGTCCATCGATCTGAATGCGGTACGCAAGAAATACGAAGGTTTGGATGGCACGGAACTGGCTATTTCCGAGTCTCAGGAGCGTATGGCGGTTGTAGTTCGTCCGGAAGATGCCGAAAAATTTATTGCAGCAGCAACAGCGGAAAATTTGGAAGCATATCAAGTGGCAGTTGTCACAGAAGAGCCTCGTATGGTTATGACATGGAACGGCACAAAAATTGCCGATTTAAGTCGTGCCTTCCTGGCCAGCAATGGTGCAGACAAGCATGTTACTGTTTCTGTTCCCCAGATGCAGGATGCGGATGCTTCGGTTGACTATACAGAGGATCCCGTACAACAGTTCCAGCGCATTGCATCCGATCCTAATATTGCCTCTCAGCGTGGCCTGGTTGAGCGTTTTGACGGTTCAATTGGTGCATCTTCCGTCCTGATGCCCTTTGGCGGACGGGAGCAATTGACGCCGACGCAGTCAATGGCGGCGCTGTTGCCGGTTGGCCCGGGTCACATTACCAAGACTTGCTCTGTGATGGCATTCGGCTTTGATCCCTACCGCAGTGAGCGTAATCCTTTCCAGGGTGCGGCGGAGTCCGTTGTGGAATCCGTTGCGAAACTGACAGCATCTGGTGCAGATCCCAAACTGGCCTATTTGTCATTGCAGGAGTATTTTGAAAAACTGCGGGACGAGCCTTCCCGCTGGGGCAAGCCCTTTGCGGCTGTTCTCGGCGCACTGAGTGCGCAGATCGGTCTGAAAGCGGCGGCAATCGGAGGCAAAGACTCTATGTCTGGTTCTTTCCTGGATATGGACGTTCCGCCTACATTGGTCAGCTTTGCAATTGCACCGGCAAATGCGGAACAGGTGATATCGCCTGAATTTAAAAAGTCAGACGATCCGGTCTATTTGTTTGCTGCACCGAAGGGCGATTATGATGGCACATTGGCTGTATGGGAAAAATTCCATGAGTTGGTGCTGTCCGGTAAAGTACGTGCTGCATGGGCTGTAACCAGCGGTGGTGTTGCAGAAGGCCTGATGAAGATGTGCTTTGGCAACGAGATTGGATTTGTAGGTGACGAAACACTCAAGGGCGAAAAACTGTTCACTCCGTCCTGTGGATCAATTATTGCAGAATTGACGGAAGATGTTGATTTCGGTGAGCGGATTGGCCGCACGGCATTTCCTCCAATTTTGGAAGCCGGAGGCGCATATTTGCCGCTGGATGACCTTCGTGCCATTTGGGAACATACGCTCGAGGATGTTTATCCTACCCGTTTGAAGAGCGACGAACCGGAAGAAGAGCCGGATGAATTGGAAAAGCTGAATCAAGAAGATCCTGCGGCATCAATTCATTGCGAAGTTGGATTGAGCAATCAGGCGGAGATGGTTGACGAGATCACCTTTACCGAGCGTACAAACATTGCTCCGGCCAATAAAGTAGCTCGTCCTCGTGCGGTGATTCCGGTATTCCCCGGAACGAACTGCGAGTATGACACCGCAAACGCCTGCCTGCGTGCCGGAATTGAGCCCCAGATTCTCGTTGTTCGCAACCTGACAAATGATTTGCTGACGGACTCTGCCAAGGCATTGGAAACTGCAATTCAAAATTCGCAGATGATCATTCTGCCGGGTGGATTTTCCGGCGGTGATGAACCGGAGGGTTCCGGCAAGTTTATTGCGTCCTTCTTCCGCAATCCCAGAATTAAGGATGCAGTACATGATCTGCTGAAGAATCGAGACGGTTTGATGCTGGGCATCTGCAACGGTTTCCAGGCGCTGATCAAGCTAGGTCTTGTGCCCTATGGCGAAATTCGCGATATGGATGATACCTGCCCCACACTGACTTTTAATCTGATTGGCCGCCATCAGTCCCGCTATGTTACTACCCGAGTGGCATCGGTTCATTCTCCCTGGATGTTGAAGTCCGAGGTACATGATCTCTATACCGTTCCCGTGTCTCATGGTGAAGGTCGCTTTGTAGCGCCTCAGGCGATCCTGACAAAGATGATTGAAAACGGACAGATTGCAACGCAGTATGTAGATGTTTACGGCAATCCTACAATGGATATTTCCGCCAATCCGAATGGATCTGTGGCTGCAATTGAAGGAATTTTCAGCCCGGATGGCCGCGTTTTCGGCAAAATGGGTCATAGTGAGCGCTATGGTACCTATGTCGGAAAAAATATCCCCGGAGAAAAGCATATGCCTCTATTCGAGTCCGGCGCAGAGTATTTCAAGTAAGCAAACATCAACGAAGAGCCGCTGTAACCAGCGGCTCTTTTGTGCTATGGAGATGAAAAGGTATGGATGCCATTATTTTTGATATCGACGGTACCCTTTGGGATTCACGCATTCCGGTTGCTCATTCGTGGAACCACAGTATTGAAAAATATACCGGAAAACCAAGTCGGTTTACAGCGGAGTTTCTCGGCGGTTATTTTGGCCGTACAATGGATGTAATCGTTAAGTTGTTGCTGCCAGATATGACAGAAGCCGAGAGAGAGCATTATGGAAATTTGATATTTGAAGAGGAAGATGAATGGCTGGAGCAGGAGCCCGGAACTGTCTATCCCAGCGTTGCTGAAACGATGGAAATACTAGCGGCGCAATGGCCGCTTTATGTGGTTTCAAATTGCCAACGAGGCTATATCGACACCATGCTTCGTGTTACCAATCTGCAAAGATTTATTTCAGGAACTATGTGCTATGGTGATTATAACGAGGGAAAAGGAAAAAATTTGATCCGTCTCTGCAAACAGTATAATATCAAGGATCCGGTTTATGTGGGTGATACACAGGGGGATGCAGATGCCTGCGCAGAGGCAAACATTCCAATGATTTATGCTGCGTATGGTTTTGGCGTAGTCGAGCATCCGTGGAAACAAATTCAGACATTTTCTGAGCTTTTATCTGTTCTTTAAGATTAAGTAAATAAAACAACAGAATTCGTTAAACAAGCCCGTATTAACATACGATCAAAGCGTTCTTATCTCCTTTGTACTCGCTCAAATCGTAGTCGCTAATAGCGTTCATAACGTCGTTGCGGACTTCTTCATAATAGTTATAGCTTGCCATAATAAAAACTCCTTTTTCTAGTGTTTTGTACTTGCTTTTTTCGTTCCTGCCTGTTATAGTTAGGGCGAGGGTTGACAGGAGAAACTCCCCGCCCTTGTTTGGTTTTTGTGAAGTCGGCTTTTTTAAGTCGGCTTCATTCTGTTTACTCCTTCGGCTTTTCTATGGGCTTTTCCGGTGGAGTGCCCTTCGGGCGAGTAGACCGGGCGATATAGTCCAGGCATTCCAAAACCTTCTCGGCTGAAAAACCATTGACTCTTAACCAGTCAACCAACCTGGCAATTTCGGTTATAGTCGTTTCGTTCACTCCCTTCACCTCCTGTCTGTACTCAGTCGGGGCGGCGTCCCGTTCCCTCCTTGCATAATTATAACAGAATATCTGCGCAGATATAACAATTGGCGTTATAACTATATTTGCACAGATATATAAAACGCCTATAATATAGCTATACTATGAGGGCATATGTCCTCGCATATAGAAGGGAGTGTTTTGTATGCCAGCGAGTAAAGCACAGCAGGCGGCGCAAAATCGATGGATTGAGAAGGCGTATGACCGTATCAATTTGACCGTACCGAAGGGACGCAAGGAGCAGATTAAAGCCCATGCAGAGGAGCAGGGGGAGAGCGTAAACGCTTTTATCAACCGCGCCATAAATGAGACGATAGCAAGAGACAACGGCACAGCAACCGAATAACCTACATATAAGCCCCTTATATGCCCAATACGCTATGAAGGGGCTTTTCCCATGCCCCATATACAGTCCAGCATACCAGGCACAAAACCAGGCACGAAGAGAAGGCAAGCGCCGTTGTCACTCACACATATAGAAAAAGCACCCCCCGCCCCCGGACCCGGCACGAAGGACATGATGAACTGCGTGTTCAGAATGTTATACAAGCAAAGAAAAAGGAAGGAAGTCTGAAACGACGGTAATTTCAGACTTCCTTTGTGATAGGTAATGGTTGTTATCTGTTTATTTTGTATAAAGAATTCGAATGGAATTTAAGATACAAATCATTGCCACACCGGTGTCTGCGAAGACAGCGGCCCACATGTTTGCAAAGCCAAGCAGACCGAGGAGAATAACGGCTAATTTGATGGCGATTGCAAACACTATATTTTGTCGACTGATTCGGGTAGATTTGCGACCAATGGTAATTGCTTCCGGGACGGCATCCATGCTGGAGGTCATGAAGACAACATCGGCAGCTTCAATTGCAGCGTCTGCGCCAGAGCCCATGGCACCACCGACATCTGCGCCAGCGAGAACGGGTGCGTCATTGATGCCGTCGCCAACAAACATGGTTGGTCCATATTTTTTGCGGATCTGCTGCAAACGATCTAATTTTTCCTGGGGCAGCAATTTTGCATGTACTTCGTCCAGTCCCAAGGTTCTGCCGACGGCTTCGGCATTTTCTGCCGTATCGCCAGTCAGCATAATGGTTTTAATTCCTTGTGCTTTGAGTGCCTCAATTGCCTTGATGGATTCCGGCTTGAGGGCATCTGCGATCAAAATGCGGCCAAGATAGCGCCCGTTTTCTGCCAGCAAAACCTCGGTTCCGTGATCAATGTGCAAATCCGGGAGAGAAATTCCGTGCTCATCCATTAGCTTTTTGTTTCCACAAAGGATGGTATCTGCCTCGATGCCTTTTCCGGAGTGCTCTGTGATTGTGTGTGGTTTTCCAACCATTACGCCACGATGTTCGGCCTCTGTGAGAATAGAACGGGCGATCGGATGGGTGGAGGCACTTTCACAGAGGGCCGCCTTTGCCAACAACTCCTCCTCAGAAACTCCGTCCGCAGGGAGCAATTGCTGCACAGAGAACACACCATGGGTCAAAGTTCCTGTTTTGTCCATAACGACGGCCTGAACATTGCAGATGGCTTCCATAGCGCTGCCGCCCTTGAAAAGAATCTTCTTTTTCGAACCCAGACCAATGCCGGCAAAAAACGCCAACGGAACGCTGAGAACCAGTGCGCAGGGGCAGGAAATGACGAGGAAAGTAAGGGCGGTCTTAATCCAGTACCACCAGTTTCCGGTGACAAGAGAAGGGATAATTGCGGTCAAAATGGCCAGAATGACAACAAATGGAGTGTAGACTTTGCAGAAGCGGGAGATAAAGCGGTCGATGTGTGGTTTTGTTGCGGCTGCATTTTCCACGCTGTTCAGGATGCGGCTTACCATGGATTCGGACAATTCCTTATCAACACGCATTTTCAGCACACTGTTTTGATTGACGCAACCAGAGATGACTTTATCGCCAACATGAACTGAGACAGGAACGGGTTCGCCAGTGATAGCGGAAGTGTCTATCAGGCTTTCGCCGTCCAGAACGGTTCCGTCCAACGGAATACGGTCACCGGGACGAACCAGCAGCACATCACCTGGGTGAACCTCTTCGGACGGCACAACACAGGTGCTGTTATTTGTAACAAGGTTGACTACCTCTGGCCGCAGGTCAAGTGCTTCCATGATGTTGCTTCGGCTTTTTTCAACGGCACGGTCTTCAAAATACTCGCCAATGCGATAGAATACCATAACACCAAGAGCCTCTGCATAATCACCAATTGCAAAGGCACCCAGAGTGGCAATACTCATCAAAAAATTTTCATCTAGCGCCTTGCCGTGGCAGATATTGATTCCAGCCTGTTTCAATACGCCCCAACCGCAGAACAAATAGCCAATAACATACAAAACAAATGCAATTGCACTGCAGGGGAGTGTACCAGTGGCAGGAAGAAAATGCTCCAGCAATTTTCCTGCAATCAAAGCTGCACCGCCGCCGGCAATGCGGAGGATATCTAATTTACTGTCGTCATCATCTGCGTCAATTTCTGCTTTCTTTGCAGAGAAAGAAATGCGGGGGGTTACCTTAACTTCCGATTCAATTGAGGTGCAAATGCGCTGAATTTCCGGCAATAATTTCAGCGGTTCAACGGCCTCAACCCGAAGCTGTTTTGTTGCATATGTCAGTGTGCAGGATGCAACCTCAGGTATCCGGGAAATCTGAGCTTCCATTTTTGCTGCACAGTGGGCGCAGCCAAGATTGTCTAGCAGGAATACCTGCAGGACAGTACCGTCAATATGTTTTTTCTCAGCTGTGGCAGTGGAATCAAGATCATGGTGATGATCATGCCCGCAGCAGCAATCATCGTCATCATCGCAGCAGCTGTCATGGTGGTGCTCGTGTTCGTGGTGATGTGATTCGTGGTCGTGATGGGGATCATGATCTTTACACCCACAACCGCAGGTTTCATCTGGATGCAGAGCCTCTAAATTATCGAATGCCATAAACGGCACCTCCTAAAATCAATATGTATGAACATATGAGCCATTGTTCATATGAATTCTATTACGCAAACGATCCGATGTCAATAGCATAATGGGGAAAATTTTTGGAATGCAGGGGTGTTGTAATACGGCATAAACAATTATTAAAGAGGGGAGAGCTGACATAAATCTTGATATGTGGTATACTCTAGTCACTTAATATTGTATCTATCTTTTTCGAGGTTTTCGGTTATGTCTTTCTTTTTTCTAAACCAACCAACTGAGGAACATACGCTGGGACTTTATATTCATATCCCTTTTTGCGTGAAAAAATGCGACTACTGTGATTTTTATTCTGTATCTGGTCGCAATGAGGACAAAATGGACGATTATTTAACTGCACTATGTCTCCACCTTACGGAGAGCGCACCGGCAGCTGAGTCCTATTTAGTTGACACAATCTACTTTGGAGGAGGAACACCGTCTCATTTTGGAGGATCGCGATTGGCGACCATCTTGCGTTGCATTCGAAAATATTATCGCATTGCAAAAAAATGCGAAATTACGGTTGAATTAAATCCGGACAGTACAGACGCTTCTCTGCTAACAGAGCTTCGCAAAGCAGGGGTTAATCGCTTGTCTATGGGAGTTCAATCTGCAAACGATAAAGAACTAAAGCGGGTGGGACGGTTGCACAATTTCCACCAGGCAGAAGAAGCACTCCAAACAGCCAGAAAGGTTGGATACGACAACATATCATTGGACTTGATTTATGGTTTGCCGGGACAGACAATGGAGAGCTGGCAGGAATCTGTAAATCGATTGATTGAATTAGAACCGGAGCATCTTTCCTGCTATGGACTGAAATTAGAACAGGGGACACCACTCTACGAGCAAAGGATGGAGATAGAGTTAGCGGACGATGATACGCAGGCCGATATGTATCTCTGGATGGTGGATCGATTAAATCAGGCAGGTTATGAGCAGTATGAAATATCAAATTTTTCTTTACCCGGCAAACAGTCGCGTCATAATCTGAAATATTGGCTGGGTGAAGAATATATGGGCTTTGGTCCATCCGCACATTCTTATTTTGGCGGTCGGCGTTATGGATTTACGCGAAATCTTCCGACTTATGTACAAGGCATCTTGCACAATGGAAAAATAATTGATGAATCCGAGGATATTCCACTCCGAGAGCAAGCAAAGGAATACCTGATGCTTCGAATGCGAACAACATACGGAATTGAGGGAAGTGAGTATCGCAACCAGTATTATATGAACTTTGTTCCCTTGGAAGAACGGCTTTACGAGTATGAAGAATATGGATGGGCAACTTGCACCAATCGTCGCTGGCACTTTACACCGACAGGCTTCTTGCTTTCAACACCTTTAATTGGGGATCTACTAGCGATTCAGGAGGAAACCGTGCAGGAGACAAAGGGACCGATTCGCAGATGCCGAAGAGAGTTTGAAAAAAAGAATTGAAGCAAAACGTCAAATTATAAAGCGTCCATATTCAAAAAAGCGAACCGAGAAAATTGAAATTTTCCTAACTTGTCAGTCGGTTGAAAGGTATTGACAGACGGGTTAAAATAAAAATGACAAAAATGCATAATAGTTTCAAAAACATACTTTATAAATGTATTTTTTGAATATTTGCACAATTTTTGGAGGAGTTTTATGGGAGTTCGTGAATTTGAAACTAAGGTACAGGAATTAAAACACAGCGTTTTGCGGGAAGTATCTGCACTGGCTTTTGATGGAAATTTGACAGCAGGGATTCTCGATATACCGGAAAAGATTATTCCTGGTCCAGAGCCACACTATCGTTGCTGCATCTATAAAGAACGAGCAATTATCAATGACCGGGTAAAAATGGCGCTTGGCGGAGATATGGCAAATCCGGGTGTCGTAGAGGTAATCCCGACGGCTTGTGATGAGTGTCCTGTAACGGCCATGGAAGTAGGGCCGTCCTGTCGCGGTTGTTTGGCTAATCGTTGCCGCCATGCCTGTCCGGTGGGCGCGATTACAATGGAAAACCATAAAGCAAAAATCGATCATAGTAAATGTATCGTCTGTGGCCGATGCATGACCGCATGTCCATACTCTGCTATTGTAAAGAATCAGCGTCCATGTGAACGCAGTTGTCCTGCAGATGCCATCTCAATGCGTGAGAGTGACCATAAGGCATCAATTGATCCGTCTAAGTGTATTTCCTGCGGAACATGCACCTATGCATGCCCGTTTGGCGCAATTATGGATAAATCATGGATTGTTCAGGCAATCAATATGTTGAAGGGCTCTCAGCAGTGGAAGTATCATGTTTATGCTGCAATTGCACCTGCAGTCGCAGGTCAATTTCCGAACGCAACGCTGGGACAAATCGTGACTGGATTAAAACTGTTGGGCTTTTATGGCGTGAGAGAAACCGCTGAGGGAGCGGATATTACTGCGCAGACTGAGGCAAAGGAATTAGTTGAAAAGGGAAGCCTTTATTCCTCCTGCTGTCCGGCATTTGTTTCCTATGTTGAAATGCATCATCCGGAGCAGGCAAGTAAAATTTCGAGCACACCTTCACCTATGGTGATGATTGCCCGGCGCATCAAAGAGCAGGATCATGATGCCCGTGTTGTCTTTATTGGGCCTTGTGTGGCGAAAAAGCATGAGTTCCGGTTGGGCAAAACAAGGGGTGCTGTTGATTGCGTTCTGACTTTTGAAGAATTAGACGCGATGTTTGCAAGCCGTAATATTGATCTTTCTGCGTTGGAGGACGATCCATTGGACGATGCAAGTAGCTATGCTCGTGGATTTGCGACCAACGGAGGTGTGTCTGCGGCAGTAGCCCAGTCGCTCAAAGAGCAGCGCCTTGATTTTGAGGTTAAAGCGGTACCATGTGCAGGTATTGCGGCTTGTAAGACTGCAATTCTGAAGGATGCCCATGGCCGCCCCGATGGTAATTTCATTGAGGGAATGGCATGCGATATGGGATGCATCAGCGGAGCAGGATGCCTATTGCGTACGCCGAAAAATAAAGTGGCGCTGAATCAATACGCAAAGGCGGCAACGCATGCAACAATTCAAAGTGTTGCAGATAGCGTCTGCCAATCTGAATAATTTGCAAGCTAAAAAAACGAAGAGGATTCTCTGATCAAATGATCAGAGAATCCTCTTCGTTAAATTTTGCCGAAACATGGGCAGTATGTTTTGTACAAAACTGGAAATATTAACTCAATTCGCCACAAAGATTTTCTTCCATCTTTTTTCGAATTTCATCTTTGGAATAGCCACAACTGAATAGATAGTAGAGCTTTGTTACAGCTGCCTCAATTGTCATGTCGTTTCCGCTTACTGCCTCTGCCTGGGTCAGGCCTACGCTGGTTTCATATGCACCTAGTTTAACGGATCCTCTTTGGCACTGGGAGCAAACGACAATGATTGTACCGTTCTGATGGGCTTTTTCCAGTAGGGGGAGGAGGCCGGAATCAAAGCCGCTAGGGATGTTTCCGGCACCAAAAGCCTCTAGGACAATTGCTTTTAGCGTTTCAGTCATGATGGACTCGAAAAGAGGAAATTGAATTCCGGGAAATACTTTAAGTACGCCGATTGGGACATCCATAAATTCCTGAAGATGAAGGGCTTCTGTCCCGGCAGGGCGAATGATGTCATAATTATATTGAATTTCAATTCCTGTCTCAGCCAGATGCGGTGCATTTGGGGAATCAAAAGCTTCTAATAAATCTGCAGATGTTTTTGTACTGCGATTTCCGCGAAGCAGACGGCCGCCAAAATAAAGGCAAACCTCGTGAACGCATCCGGATGCAGCGACTAAAATAGAGTTGACAATATTGTCTAAACCGTCACTGCGCATCATGCAGAGGGGAATCTGCGAGCCAGTAAAGACCACTGGCTTGTTTAAGTGCTCCAGCATAAACGATAATGCTGATGCAGAATAAGCCATTGTGTCTGTTCCGTGAAGGACAACAAATCCATCGAATTCGTTGTATCGCTGATAAATCATGTGTGCGATCTTATTCCAGTCCCTTACGGCAATGTTAGATGAGTCCAGTAATGGCGAGAATTCAATAAACTCCCATAAGGGAAATTCAGGCCGGTGAATGTCGTTGATGCTGCGTAAAAGCCGTTCAAATACACCGGGCTTAGGCACATAGCCTTTGTCACTTGGAACCATGCCAATTGTTCCACCGGTATAAATGATGCATATATTTTTCTTTCTCATAAAATTCTTGCTCCCCCCAGAGTGAAGTAATCAGGATTAAGAATAAAGGGATTGATTTTTACGATGAGCACGTTAAAGCCAATTGCAGTTTAATGAGAAATTGCTTGCATATGGCTGTTGATAGAAAAAGAAATCGGAGCTGGATTAAGATGTGAGGCAAATAAAAACAAGTAGTATTTCTTGAAATTTGAAATAGGGGTTCAAAAAATGCAGAAATATTTTCACGTAAATTTTGCTATTTATAAGTATAACAGTTCACAAAAAGATAGACAAACTGAAATAGTACAAATATATCACTGAAATCTCAAAAGAATTGTCATAATGTACAAAAACGAACAAAGTGCAGGAATACTATTGCAAACTTGCAGGCGGTTTGGTATTATGCATAGAGAACGCAGAGGTTCTATCCTAAAAATTTATAGCAATATATACGATGGAGTATATGCGACCCTGAGGGCAACCCTGAAGGGGGGGCTTATACCCTTTTTTATTTGCTAAAATGGAGAAGGGAGTAAAAATCATGCCGATACTGTTGGAGGCAAAAAACTGCCAAATGACATTCAAGGGTCTGCAGGCAGTTAAAAATTTCTCCGCTGTAATCGAAGAGGGAAAGGTTTATGGCCTGATCGGAACAAATGGTGCCGGTAAAACTACGGTGATTAATATGCTTTCTGGTGTGTTAACGCCAACAGCTGGTCAGATCATTTATCAGGGCAAAGATATTACTGGCATGCAGCCGGACAAGGTGGCAAAAAGCGGAATTGTTCGGACGTATCAGAATTTGCGGCTATTTGGCAAGATGACCGCACTGGAAAACGTAATTATTGGTGCTCAGATGGACTCTCGTTACAGCTTTGTGGAAGGATTGATTCACAACGGACGTTTTCGTCGCAGTGAGCAATACTACAAGGATAAGGCTCTGAAAATGATGAAAATCATGGAGATCGATCAGTATGCGGATGCTCAGGCGGGATCGTTGCCTTATGGCAGTCAGCGCCGATTGGAAATTGCGCGTATTTTAGCGGCGGATCCAAAGCTGTTGCTGTTGGATGAACCTGCAGCGGGCATGAACCCTCAGGAAAGCTTGGAATTGGTCAAGATTATTCATCACGTGATGGATGAATTTGGCGTGACAATTCTGCTTATTGAGCATGATATGAAAGTTATTATGAATCTTTGCGAGTACATCTATGTAATGGCTACTGGCGAAATGATTGCCAGTGGAACGCCAGATGAAATTCGTAAAGATCCAAAGGTAATTGCAGCTTACTTGGGGAGGGCGGTCTAAGTGCTGAAGGTAGAAAACCTGACGGTTAAATATAGTGGCATTACCGCTGTTGACGCGATTTCCTTTGAAGTAGGTCAAGGCGAAACGGTTGCTATGATTGGCGCAAACGGTGCAGGGAAAAGCACAACCTTGAAAGCTGTGTCTGCACTGCTGAAGCCAACCAATGGTCGTATTTGGTTTGAAGATCACGAGATCACCAAGACACCGGCAAACAAGATCGTTGAAATGGGTCTGGTTCATGTTCCGGAAGGACGTCAGATCTTCACAAAACTGAGTGTTGAAGAGAATTTGCGTATGGGTGCGTACACCATGCGGGACGCAGCGAAAGAAAAGCAAAATCGGGAGTGGGTCATGGAGTTGTTTCCGATTTTGAAAGAGAGAGCACGTCAAGCGGCTGGTACTTTGTCTGGCGGTGAACAGCAGATGCTGGCGATTGCACGAGCGCTGATGAGTTCGCCGAAGATGTTGCTGTTGGACGAACCTTCCATGGGTTTGTCACCAATTATGACGCAGCAGGTGTTTAGCGTATTAAAGCAGTTGCAGAAAGATGGCATTACAATCTTTCTTATCGAACAGAATGCTTATGATGCTTTGGAAATTTCAGATCGAGCATATATTATGGAAACTGGCCGTATTACTTTAGATGGACCAAGTTCTGAGCTGATTACAGACGAACGTGTGAAAAACGCATATCTGGGAGGTGACGTCTGATGGCTTACTTTCTCACCATGCTGGTGAGTGGATTGAAGCTTGGCAGCATCTATGCTATTGTTGCCATTGGATATTCCATTGTTTACGGCATTCTTCGACTCATCAATTTTGCTCACGGTGATATTATGACCGTTGGCGTTTATATTATTCTGATGCTGATGAATCAGCTAGGAGTTCCGCTGTTAGCCTGTGTGATTATTTCGGTAGGACTCAGCATTATTGTTGGTCTGCTGATTGAGCGGTTGGCATATCGCCCTTTGCGCGATTCTACAGAGGAGACAACCCTGATTTCTTCTTTGGCGGTTTCTGCACTGTTGCAAAATCTGCTTCAAATGATCTTCGGATCCCAGAGAAAACCCTTTATGTTGCCAGATTGGTTAACACAGGGGCATAAAATCGGAAATATCAGCTTGTCCACTATCAATATTTTGACTTTTATTATTACCGCGGTGTTCTTGGTTGCTCTTTATTTTGTGTTAACGCGAACAAAGATCGGAACCGCAATGCGTGCCTGCTCTGAAAACATGAATGCAGCGCGTTTGATGGGCATCAATGTCAATAAGGTTGTCATGTTTGCTTTTGCTATCGGTTCCGGTATGGCTGTCATTGCTGGATTGTTGCTGGCAGGTGAATATAAGACCATTTATCCCACATTGGGATTTGTCCCTGGGCTGAAAGCTTTCTGTGCAGCAGTTGTCGGTGGTATCGGCAGCCTCGGCGGTGCAGTTGCAGGCGCGTTTATTATTGGTTTGGCGGAAATGCTTTTTGCAGGTCTGATGCCGTCCTCGGTTACAGCTTATCGAGATGCATTTGTATTTTTGCTGATGGTAATTGTGCTGTTGTTCCGTCCTAACGGCCTGTTTGGTCAAGCGGAAGGAGGCCGTAGCTGATATGATAAAGCAGCCAGTGAAATTACGGGACTGCAATTTGTTCCGGTTGTTATTATTCGTTGTTCTGCCGTTGATTTTCCTGATTTATTGCGGACTTCGGCCGAAAAGTTATCTTACGGGAATTGTAATTACAGTAGGTATTTATGTTATCCTTTGTGCCAGTTTGAATCTGATCAATGGATTTTCCGGAATGTTCTCCATGGGTCATGCGGCATTTATGGCAATTGGCGCCTACCTTTCTGCTTTGCTGACGCTACCAAGTAATGTTAAGGCAAATATGTGCTCTGGCTTGCCGGATTGGATTATTAATGCACAGGCACCTTTTGCAGTGGCGCTGCTGGTTGGCGGTATAGGAGCTATGTTGGTTGCAGTACTGATCGGATTTCCTGTGGTTCGTACAAAGGGGCATTACCTTAGTGTTGTCACTTTGGCGCTGATTGTGGTTGTCCGAGCAGTAATTGACAATCAGGAAGGTTGGACAAACGGTTCGCGAGGACTAAACGGTATCCCGGCGAAGAGCAATATGATTACGGTCTATGTTGCTTTGGTCATTACAATGTTCCTTCTCTTCCGCATCATCCGCTCCAGTTATGGTCGCGGTTTGATTGCAATGCGGGACGATCCTGTGGCAGCACAGACTTTGGGTATTAACCTGACAAAAAAGAAAATCACCTGCTTTGCAATCAGTGCATTCTTTGCGGGTGTAGGTGGTGGCCTGTGGGCACACTATCTGACGGCTATCTCCAGTGCTGGTTTTTATTTCACAAAAAGCTTTGATATTGTGGAAATCAGTATCATCGGCGGAATGTCATCGCTGAGTGGTTCTATTTTAGGCGCAATTTTCTTTACCGTTATCCCTGAATTTTTGGCGCCCTTGGAGAGTGGATTGAAGATTGCTGGAATTAAACTGCCAGCTATGTTTGGTCTGAGCAACATTATCATGGCGTTGTTGTTGATCCTGCTAATCATTTTCCGCCGTCAGGGGTTGATGGGTAACAGCGAGATCATCTTAGAGAGCTGGTTCTCCAAGGATACTTATTTGTCATTGTTTAAAAAGACGGAATACCAGAAATTTGCGGAGGGATGCAAAAATCTGTTCCGCAGAAAGAAAAAGCAGTAATACTGCCTGTATTTTTGATGCCAATGCATTTTTTGCATTTGCATAAATATCTTCCAAAAACCACAAGGAGGAAAGATTATGAAAAAGATTAGTAAACTCATTGCCCTTGTGCTGGCTTTGGCTATGTGCATTGCACTGGCAAGCTGCGGTTCTGAGGGCGGCGCTGCTACCAGCAGCAAGGCAGACGCTTCCAGCGAAAGTGATGGAGCGGCTACTTCTGGTGATACCATTAAGATCGGCGGTATCTTTAATATCACCGGCGACCAGGCTTCTCTGGATGCTCCTGAGCAGAAGGGCTTTGAATTGGCTGTAAAGCAGATCAACGAAGCTGGCGGCATCAACGGCCGCAAGATTGAGGCGGTCTACTATGATGGCCAGACAGATCAGACCGTTTGCGCAAACAATGCAAAGAAGTTGATCGATAACGATGGTGTTGTTGCTATTGCTGGTCTGTCCGACAGTGACTATGCTTATGCTGCCGGTGCTGTTGCACAGGAAGCTGGCGTTCCCATTGTCTTCTCCGGTGCAACCACTCCTGACATTCCGTCCACCGTCGGTGATTGCGCATTTTTGACTGCCTTTGGCGATGATGTTGATGCGTATGCAGCTGCTGGCTATGTCTATGACGTCCTGGGTGCACGTACCGCTTACGTCCTGACAGATAAGTCCATGTCCTTCACAACACATCTGTCTGACTACTTCACTCAGAAGTTTGAAGAGCTGGGTGGCAAGGTTGTTTTGACAGATAACTTCAGCTCCGGCGACTATGACTTCTCCGCTCAAATTGCCCGTTATCAGGCAAATGGCGAAGCCGATGTTATGTTCATGGCAACCGGTCCTGATGATGCATCTACTGTCATTGATCAGTTCCGCAGCGCAGGTATTACCGCTCCCATGATTTCCGGTGATGGCTGGGATACCGATCTGTGGGGTGTGGCTGGTGATCAGGCAAACCAGGATATCTATACCTGCACACATTACTCCGCTGATGATAAGAGCGATGTGGTCCAGAATTTCATTTCTGCCTATACCGAGTATACAGGCAATGCTCCTGAGAACGCATTTGCGGCTCTGGGTTATGATTCCGCTCAGGTTATCTTCAAGGCCATTGAGATGTGCGGCGATGATGTGACTGCATCGAATATCCGTAGCAATCTGGAAAAGATTCAGGATCTGCAGTGCGTGACTGGTACAATCAGCTACACTGCTGACAATCATGTTCCTGATAAGACCGTTGTTGTCACCAAGGCTGTGGACGGTGCTTTGACTTTCCAGGCAAACTACTAATTGTGTCATCTCAGCAGCAGCGACCGATCCCCTCGGCCGCTGCTGCGGACTTGTATTTTCCGCTCACCAAATAGATTATGGAGAAAGGATCTTAATGTATGGCAAACAATGAATTGATGAAGCTGACCTCTCATCAGGTCAATAACGGTGGCTTTGACAAGGCAATTCTGGCAATTGGATCTTGTGAAGCACATGGGCCTCATCTGGCCTCTGGAACGGATACACTTGTGTCTTATATGCTCTCCTGCAAAGTAGCTGATCGCGTTAAAGGCCTTCTGGTTCTACCGCCGATCACTGTTGGTTACAGCGCTCATTACGACACCTTTCCGTTCACACTGACATTGGGTTATGATACCTGCACGCAGGTGATCTATGACATTGTCGAATCCTGCATTCGTAATGGAATTAATCATATTTTCCTGATGAATGGCCATGACGGCAATATTGCTCCCATTGAGATTGCTTCCCGAAAGATTAAGGAAAACTATCCTGAGGCTCGCATTGCTTCTTTGCCTCAGTGGTGGGTAACTGCCGGTGAATTGTTGCCGGAGGACACCTTTGAAGTGTGGAACGGTCTTGGGCATGCCGGTGAAGGGGAAAGCTCCATTGCTTACTATCTGTATCCCCAGTGGTGCGAGCCGGAACTGGCGAAGGGATATGTTCCTGACAAACTGCCTAAGTATGTCGACATTAAGTGGGATTTCTCTGAGTTGACGAACTGTGCAGCGACCGGTGACCCAACGAAGGCTACACCGGAAAAAGGCGAGAAAATGGCAAAAGTTCTTGTAGATGCCTGCGTTGAGGCAATTGAAGAGCTGGACGCAATGGGCTGGGATTATCGTACCAGCGACATTCGGTAACAGCGAAAAAACCATTGTGATTGGTGATGATGTTGGTGGCGAAAAGTTCGATTACAGCACAAATTTTGATGCAGCTAAGAAAAGATATAGTTGATTGTCGCTATGATGAATTTGCATTGATTACAGAAGGAGAGGTTTCGGAACGCTTTCAGGTGAGCAAAACTCCTGCGAGAGAAGCGTTGAACTATCTCTGTCAGGAAGGTCTGGTGGAGAAGTTACCGCATCGGGGGTACTTGATCAAGCGTTTTTCTATGCGGGAGCTTGAAAATCTCTTTCAGTTTCGGTCCATTCTGGAAAGTGCGGCCGTGGACATTGCGGTCCAGACAGCCAGTGATGATGAGCTTATCGAACTGCGTCAGCTAGCGGAAAAAAGGGTGGAACTGGGTGAGGTAGAGCCTTATCTTCAGTATAGCCAGTTGAATTTTGATTTTCACATTGCACTGGCAGGACTCAGTAAAAATCCTATTTTGGTATCTACGTTAAACAACGTGCTGAATCAGCTTCGCCGTGCATTGACGCTTGACTGGAAGTGTACTGATGTGAATGTCCTTTTACAAGGGCATTCACGGCTTGTCGATGCCATGTTGCAGAGAGACAGAACCTTGTGCATGCAATTGGTGAAGCAGGAAAGCACTTGTGCTGAAACACGCATCAGTTTGCGAGAAGGGTATATGCCATATTCCGGAGAACAGGCGTTGTAATGTTTTGATTCAATTCATCGTCATAGAAAAGGCACAGTCTCGTAGCCTTAACTTGAGACTGTGTCTTTTTTCTATTTGACAGTTGTTTCAGTCGCTAGATTCAACCATTTTGCAAAGAAACTAATTTAAAATGCACAAACCAGGGGAACAAATGATGTAGAATTGGTGCAAAACCGATAAAATGAATTTTGCTCATTGACAAATTGCATTTTTGCGCTATACTATAGCCATAACAGCAAGGGCGCTGCGAGATTAAGAGAGAAATCTTGCAGCGCTTATTTTGTTGGTTGCAACTAAACAGAATTGTTAGCACAAAGGCGTGCGTTCCACCTGATCAGTGGGATGTGCGCTAAAAACGTATTTGGAGGCTTTTGTTATGGATATGAGTGTATGGTACCTTGTCGGTGCCGTTCTCGTCTTCTTCATGCAGGGTGGTTTTGCGATGGTTGAAACGGGTTTTACCCGTGCAAAGAATGCCGGCAATATCATCATGAAGAATCTAATGGATTTTTGTATTGGCACGATCGTTTTCATGGGGCTTGGTTATGGCATCATGAACAGCGAGAACTATTTCTTCGGACTGATCGGTAGACCTGAATACCAGATGTTCACCGATTTTGCAAACTTTAACTGGACTAACTTCTTCTTCCAGTTGGTTTTCTGCGCAACAGCTGCAACAATTGTTTCCGGTTCCATGGCTGAGCGCACCAAGTTCGTATCCTATTGCATTTACTCCGGTGTTATCTCCGCAATTGTCTATCCTATCGAGGCAGGTTGGGCATGGAACAGCCAAGGCTGGCTGGCTGTGCTAGGATTCCACGATTTCGCCGGTTCCGCTCTGATCCACATGGTCGGTGGCCTGACTGCTCTGATTGGCGCCATCTTCCTTGGGCCACGTCTGGGCAAGTATTATATTGATAAGAATGGTAAAAAACAGTCACGGGCTATCTTGGGCCACTCCGTTACTTTGGGTGCATTGGGTTGCTTCATCTTGTGGTTCTGCTGGTATGGCTTCAACGGCGCTGCAGCATCGGATGCTACTCAGCTGGCTAAGATTCTCAGCACTACTACCATTGCTCCCGCAACTGCAACAGTCACTTGCTTGATCTTTACTTGGGTCAAGAATGGAAAGCCGGATGTTTCCATGTGCCTGAACGCTTCCTTGGCTGGTCTGGTCGCCATCACTGCCCCCTGTGATGTTGTAGATGGTATTGGTGCCTTCTTCATTGGTCTGGTTGCCGGTATTCTGGTTGATGTTGTGGTTGAAACCCTCGACTTGAAGCTCCATATTGACGATCCTGTCGGCGCTGTAGGTGTACATTTTGCCAACGGTGTGTGGGGCACCATTGCAGTTGGCCTGTTCGATATGGAAAATGGCCTGTTTTATGGCGGTGGCTTCCATCAATTGGGCATTCAGCTGCTCGGTGTAATCACAATCTGTGCCTATACTGCCGTGATGATGACTTTGGCTTTCACAATTATCAAGAAGACAATTGGTCTGCGTTGCTCTGAAGAAGAGGAAATCAAGGGCCTCGATTTGACGGAGCATGGCCTGCCCTCTGCTTACGCTGACTTCACAATCAATGACAACCTGTTGGGCTTGCCCTCTGACGAGCGCGCTGAAATGGGCGATATCCCCGAGGCAGCAGCAGTTCCTGTAACTCACGTTGATCAGCCCGCTCCTACCGGTTTGGCTCCTGCAAGCTATGGTCGATACACTAAGATTACGATTGTTGCAAACGCTGGTCGTTTTGATGCCCTGAAGGCGGAATTGTCCAGAATCGGTGTGGCAGGTATGACGGTTACTCAGGTTATGGGTTGCGGTACGCAGAAGGGTAAGACAGAGTATTATCGTGGTGCTCCTGTTGTAATGACACTGTTGCCAAAGGTGCAGGTGGATATCGTTGTCTCCACTGTTCCGGTTGAGAAAGTCGTTGAAACCGCCAAGAAAGCGCTGTACACTGGTCATATGGGTGATGGCAAGATCTTCATCTACAATGTTGAAAATGTCATCCGTGTTCGTACCGGTGCCGAAGGCGTCGATGCTTTGGACAACGAAGTTTAATTTGCTTTCTTCTCCCTTTTCCAAATACGGAACACCGCAGTCTTTCGAGGCTGCGGTGTTTCGCATTTTACGATGAAAAACTACGCTGTGATAGCAATGCCGTCACAGCGTAGTTTTTAAGCTATACTATTAATTGTTTGTATCAGCAGGGGAGAATCAAAGTAGGAACAGCGCGAAAGGATTAGCTCTCCTGATCAACCCAGAGCCGGGCGACCACAGTACGGCGGTACTGGTTGACCGTCAATTTCTGACCGCTGTAACCATGGACGCGAGTGGACATAAACTCGTTGAGTTGGCTGTACCCGCCAAGAGCAATGCTCCAATGCTGTTCAGCAAAGATCAAATCCATCTGCTTTGCATAGGATGCCTGCTCAGCCAGGGTAGTAGCCTGTTCATAACCCTTGACTGCGTCTTCATAATCCTGATTGCCGTGCTGATAGGTGTAGTTTGCGCCGTCGGAGGTGGTGGTCATCTTGATAATAGCGAAGCCATCTTTACCGCCGTGACTTCCGCTGACCTGGCGAGTGTCGTCTGGATTACTGGAAATGCTGATAGTCTCCATAATCTCGGCGCACTGTTCGATGTTCATGGTAACGCCGATCTCAGCCAATTCTGTCTTGACCAGAACGAATAGATCCGTATCCGCATTGGGTGCCAGAGCTACCGTAAACTCAAAACCATTGGGATATCCAGCTTCTGTTAACAGCTCTTTGGCTTTTTCAGGATTGTACTGATATTCGCTCTTCAGTTCATCGCTCCAATCATTTACGGAGGTGAAGTCGGTTAGCGTTGTCGACCAAACGCCGGGAATGATGACCTCGCCATCCAGACCATAGTAACCAGCCTGAATTGCGTCGACGTTGATAGCCATCTGCAATGCCTTGCGAACACGGATATCGCTGAAGGGTTCCTGGTTGCATTTCAGAGAAATTGCTGCAGGGGGTGCAGTGTTGTAGACATACTCAGTGTAGCTGGAGCTGTCCATAGCACCACGGAGCTGAGCCAACTCAGAAGAATTCAAAACAGCGGAGGTAGATCCAATCCAGTCCAGAGAACCGGACATAAACTGAGACAGGGTGTTGGAGGAGTCGTCAATATGAACCAACTTGATGCCGTCCAGATAGGGGAGCTTGTTTTCTGGATAACGCTCATCGTAATCGTAATAGTTTTCATTTTTGGTGAAAGTCATGCTGGTACCAACCTGAACATCTTCAAGGACATAAGGACCGGTACCGCAGGCATACTCCCAGGTCTGGGGGCAGCTGTCCCATTCTGGACCGGTAATGTTAACTACGGTTGTCATGAATGTGTTCAAAGCAACTTCTGTAGCTGTATTGAAATGGAAGATGACGGTGTAATCGCCATCGGTTTCAATACTATCAACCATGAACAGCTCTGAGGGCCAGTTCATTTCGCATTCGACAGGAGTGTCCCAGCCACTGCCCAGACCGAGCAGACGATCGTAAGTATACTTAACGTCGGATGCGACGCACTGACGACCATTGAAAGGGTCCTTGTCCTGGAAATAAACATCTTCGCGCAAATGGACTGTCAAGGTAGAGTAGTCATCCGCAACTTCCCAACTGTCAGCAATCTGACCGGCAACATTTTTATAGGTCCAGTAAGCGCTGTCATAAGCATAATCACTGGTCCAATCCATTGCCCACAGACCTTCTAACCAGAGCGCATAACTGTAGCTGGTCGGCATAGCGGGATCATAGTAGTTGTAGAATTCGTGGTAGTACATGGTTAATGTGCCGCCGTAGGTCGGTTCGCTGGTGTCTTCTGCTGTGCTGGATGCAGAGCCTTGACTGGCGCTGGAGGGGGTTGAGCTAGCGTCATTGCTGCCGCAGGCGACGAGCGCACTGCACATGGCCAGCGCAAGCAACAATGAGATCAAACGGGTAACATGTTTCTTCATTGCGAGGGGCCTCCTTCTTCTTTTTACGCTTTTGCGCTTATATTTTGCAGCCTGCTTCAAGCTGCGGTGGAACGGATTTTGTCCATTTTCTGTTGCATTTTCAAAGCAACTTTTTTGAGCTTCTTCGTGCTATAGCTTCCGACACCGCCTTTGAGACGTGGATCCATCAGGTCACGAACGGCATCACCAAACATACTGGCAGAGAAAACCATCAAAGAAATGCACACACCGGGCCAGATTGCAAGATACGGAGCAACATACATGTTTGGTTTGCCCTGTTGTGTAATCATGTAGCCCCAGCTGGGGGTTGCAGGATCAACGCCGTAGCCTAGGAAGCTCAAACTTGCTTCCATCAATACCACACTGCCAAGGCTGCCAGCGGCATTTGTGATAATAAGAGGCAAGATATTTGGAACAACATGGCGTACGGTTTTCCACAATGCTCCTGCGCCAAGCAAACCTGCGCTGCGAACGTACCCGCTGTCTTTAACGGACATTGCGGCGGAGCGGATGATACGAGATCCGGCGATACCACCAGGGACGGATAAGGCGAAGATCAACTGAGGCATGCCAGAGCCTAGCATAGACATCAAAATCAACAGGATCAGCATCGACGGAATGCAGAGCCATGCATCTACCAGGCGCTGAATTAAAAGGTCGAACCAGCCACCGATGACAGCGGACAAAGTTCCGATTGCCAAAGATACAAGTGTGGAGATAACAGTGCAGCACAGGCAAAGAATTACACTTGTGCGAGCGCCATAGATAAGGTAACTTAGCACATCGCGCCCCAAACTGTCCGTACCGAGCAGATGAACCTCTGAAACCAGTGCTTTTTTCGCTGAGGACAAGAGAAAATAGGGCGGCTGCAGTTTGTTCAACACATCGATTTGCATCGCTCCGTTTACCATGGGATAGGGAGCGAGATAATCTGCAAAGATTGCTATCAGTGCCAGCAAAATCAGGATAATCATTCCTGCAGCGCCAAGAGGTTTTTTTCGGAACAAATCTTTAAAAAAGGTTCCCTTTTGCTTGTTGCGTTTTGAGGGCTTTGGTGCAAGGCCAGCCTTCTTATCAGCAATTTCATTCATTACCTTCGCCTCCTTATTCAAGAGTAATGCGAGGATCGATCCACTTGTAGCATACGTCGACCAGCAGATTGACAACCATCACAAAGATAGCAAATACCAGCACACAACCCTGCACAACAGGGTAGTCGCGAGAACCAAGAGAAGTGATAACCTGTTGTCCAATGCCGGGAATATTGAATACACTCTCCATGATGACCGAACCGCCGATCATACTGGCCGCTGCACCACCGATCATGGTGACAACAGGGATCATGGCATTGCGGAAAGCATGTTTCAGTAAGATAACTCTTTCTTTGATGCCCTTTGCCCATGCAGTACGGATATAATCCAGCCGCATGACCTCCAGTGTCATGGTGCGAACCGAGCGCATCTGAATTCCAGCCTGCATCAGGGCACCTAAAATTGCGGGAACAATGAACATTTGCAGATTTTTTAACGGACTTTTAAAAAAACTGACATATTCTGTGGGCGGTGCGTAGTGCCACCACAGTGCGGGATAAATAATTACCATGGTAGCAATCCAAAATACTGGAATAGAAACCAGCAAAATGGAAATCACACGGAACACATAATCCGGAATGCTGTCCTGTTTCGCGGCGCAAAACAAGCCAATAGGAATAGAAAGCAGACAACTGAAGATCAGAGTCAAAATGCCGAGCTCTAATGTTACTGGCAACTGACGGGCAATAATAGATCCAACCGATTCGTACTCAAACAAGGAGTCGCCCAAATCGCCAGTCAGAACACCCTTAAACCAGGAGAAAAACTGAACGACTGCCGGCTTATCCAGCCCCAATTGAGCCTCAACGGATTCACGATCACAGGAAATTCCCATGCTGCTGTACTTGTAGATGATGCTGTCGACCGCATCGCCGGGAACCATCCGCATCAGAGCAAATACGATCACGCACACCATAAAAATGGCTGGTATCAATAGTAGAACACGTTTTGCAATATATCGTCCCATAAAGCACCAATCCTTTCACTTAGATGCAACGCGATGGCAGGCAACATAGTGTCCGCAGCCCACATCGACAAAATCTGGTTCTTCCGTTCGGCAGCGTTCGTCTGCATAGCGACAGCGAGTGCAGAAGTTGCATCCCTTTGGTGGATTGATCGGCGACGGAATTTCGCCATCAAGGAGAATGCGTTCTCTCTGACGATCGACAACCGGGTCGGGGATCGGTGCTGCTGAAATTAATGCCTGTGTATAGGGGTGCAACGGTTGTGCATACAATTCATCGCTGCTGGTTAGTTCCACAATCTTTCCCAAATAAAGTACGGCGACCTGATCAGAGATGTGCCGGACGACGGATAGATCATGTCCGATGAAGATGTAAGTCAGCCCAAGTTCCTCCTGGATATGCATCATCAGATTGACAACCTGTGCCTGAATGGAAACGTCCAATGCGGAAACGATTTCATCACAGACAATAAAGGAAGGCTGTAGTGCCAAGGCACGGGCAATCGAGATGCGCTGCCGTTGACCGCCAGAAAATTCATGAGGA
This sequence comes from bacterium, assembly GCA_963597355.1. Classification (GTDB taxonomy): domain Bacteria; phylum Bacillota; class Clostridia; order Oscillospirales; family Oscillospiraceae; genus UMGS1766. Next base: position 349,745 of record CAVBPR010000002.1, read on the forward strand.
TACCGGTCGGCAAATAGAGGATTAAGTCCGACAAGTTCCATCATACGGGTTACAAGATCATCCTGCTCGCTGCGTGGATAGGCGTGCTGAATGCGGACACCCTCTAATATGCTTTGACGGATCGTCATTCTTGGATCAAGAGATGCAAACGGATCTTGTGTAATCATCTGCAATGTGTTGCGCAGCTTGCGAAGCTCTCGATGTGGCGTATGGGTGATGTCCTGACCATTGAAGATGATTTTGCCGGAGGTGATGTCGTAGTTGCGCATCACGCAGTTGCCGACAGTCGATTTGCCCGAACCGGATTCGCCTACAATACCAAGCGTTTTACCTCGTTTGATGGAGAAGGACACCCCGTCCACTGCTTTCACTGCACCAATCTGTCGCTTAAGCAGACCTTTGGTCACGGGGAAGTGCATTTTAAGATCCGTAACGGTCATAATGGTGTCCGCTGCCTGTACTTCTGGCTGCTGAGCAATGTCCTGCTCGATGGACTCTGTAATGACGGGATCAATGGGCAGTTCCTTGGTATTCTGAGAATACTTGTTTACAATCATCGGACACACACCTCCTCGCGTTCTGCTGTAGTTTCCGCCATATGGAAACAGGCACAGCGATGCTCTGGCGCTACTTCTGTGAGTTCAGGCCTTTGACAACGGCATTCCTCAGTGGCGTACTTGCAGCGATAATGAAATGCACAGCAGTTTGGTGGAACCTTTGCCATATTGGGTGGCTCGCCTTCAATGGTGTGCAGACCGTGACTGCGGGGCAGATCTAACCGTGGCACTGCGCGCAGCAGACCGAGTGTGTAGGGATGATGCGGATTGCGGAAGATTTCAAAGGTATTGCCCTCTTCAACAATCTTACCGCCATACATGATCTTCACTGTATCCGCATAACGTGCTACCACACCCAGATTGTGGGTAATAATAATAAGCGCAGTGTTATTTTCGCGGCGCAGTTTATTCAGCTGCTCCAACACCTGAGCTTGAACCGTGACATCTAATGCGGTTGTCGGTTCATCGGCAATGAGCAATTCTGGTTGACAGCTCATAGCCATGGCTATCATGGCACGTTGCTGCATGCCTCCGGAAAATTGATGGGGATACTCTTTTACACGCTGTTCAGGATTTGGGATTCCTACATCATTGAGCAAAGAAATGGCCTTCTTCATTGCTTCCTCTTTGCGCATTCCTTTGTGTCGCATTAATGACTCAGAGATCTGGTCACCGATGGTAAACAACGGATTCAATGCGGTGGATGCTTCCTGGAAAATTATACTGATTTTGTTGCCGCGCAGATTTTGCATCTGGGCGTCATCCAACTCCATCAAGTCCTGTCCATGAAACAGGATCTTTCCACCCATGATAAGTCCGGGCGGATAAGGCACAAGACGGAGCACGGAAAGTGCAGATACAGATTTGCCTGAACCAGATTCACCGATGATAGCGACGCATTCCCCTTTGTGAACTGAGTAGGACAGATTGTCTACGGCACGCAGTTCGGATGTTCCGTTATAGAAATAGGTTCGGAGGTTTTGCACCTCTAAGATGGTTTCACTCATTATGTCCCCCTCCTGATCACAGTAAAATCCTCATTGGCGAAGCTCCCCAGATATTCCGGATTACGGGAATAGACACAAACATCTGGACCAGAGCGGATTCGTTCCTGAACCCAGATACTTTCTGCATCCGGAGCATAACTTAATGCAAGTGACACAGCTATCGGCAGCGGAAGGCTGCCGCGTAGGATAACCTGCATCCCTTTTGTTACCGGTGGCGCAACGATGGAATCGAAACGAAGATAATCAAAACGTACAGGATCAATCGTCACAATCGCAAGCGCACGTTTTGTTACCTCGTGGACTTCGATTTCAACGCCGCAATCACAACCACCGGCATCAATAGGAAATGGGGTGCAAATTAATTGGTGTTCCCCAAGTACATCCCGCCCCTTTAATTGCAGACAGGTAGGTGCAATGGCAATCGCTGCTGCACACATAGGCCAGATAACCGGATTTTCATTGACTGAGGTTATGGAATCACAATGCAAGTGAACTACTTCTGCGTTACGGCACTTTTGTTGCAATGCCTGTAAGGTCGCTGCAATTTGCTCTTGAGTCCATTCGGCCGGATATTTTGTAATTGGCAGGGGGCAGGAGATTTCACAAAATTCCTCTGCGATTTCATTCATGTCGGGAAACACCTCTTGTCTGGGATTTTCTTTATTTCTTAATTATGCATTCCGTTTGGTTCGGGAATCGGATAGGACCGCTCATATTCACCGTGGGCGAAAGGCATACAATAAGAATTTTCGTCTCGTTTCAGCGTATCATAGGGTTCTGGCCAGGGTACGGAATTCTGAGGCGCCTGCAACGGACTATAGCCGGAGTAGTACAGCGGTGTATCAGAGATAGGAGCGGGAGGTGTTTCCCCGGCATCGTTCATCGGTGGCTTACGCGGGGGAGGAGGAGTAATTGCATTCATATAGGCCGCGTGCGCCCAGTTGCCTGCATCAAATGGACCGCCGTTGTCGTTGCACACATGCTGGGAAAGAATTTTCCATTCGCCATCTTCTTTGACGAAATCATTGCCATAGCGTTCCCAAATCCAGATGCCGTCTTTCTGTTCGTCCCAGTTCAGATTGCTAAACAGCACGCCGGGAGTATACCAGGAGCAACGGCAGCTCTGGCCGTCATCAGCAACTTCAATGATACTGGAGGCCAGCATATGAACAGCACATTCCATCAACGGACGGGGATCCATGCCTTCTACCTCCGGATAAACTTTGATGAGCAGGGAATACCAGAAGCGGGAGTTGGCCGCCAGACCATTGGCCCAGCCACGAATGACGGCGTCACGGGAGTTCATTCCGCCAAAATTATGCGACCACCAGCAATCATCCCGCTTTGACCACATGGTTTCAATTTCTTCTTCAGTTTGACCGGCAGCGTGGAGGATGGCGTGAACACCCTGAAGATTTTCGCACGCCTGGCAGGCTTCTGCTACGTCGATCATATGCTCAAATGTCATGTTTTTCTTGTTCATTGTCGCACCCTCCTTTAGTCGTGATACTTCGGATTGCCCTTTGGACCGCTGCTTCCTTTGTCTTGGAATGATTCATATCGAGCAGGGATGCTGGGATAATCATAGTAGTTATATCTTGTGACGTAAGCATCCATTGCAAGATTGGGTGTTCCAAATTCTACAGCAACAGGATTTTCTTCAACGGGGAGATCAACCTTTTGTGCCTTAAAGTTTTCAGATGCTTCACACTGCATATCTACACCAATGAACAAATGCCAGATTTTCCAGTCATCGCCTTCTTTGATGAGGTCTGCGCTGCATTTTTCGGCAATCCACAATGGAGTAAGTGTGTCGTCTGCCATGCGTGTTTCATAGGAGGCGTTATACCACATGGCCTGGCATGTTTTCCCGTCTTCTGCTTCTTCGATGCAGATTGTGGCCACAGGATGACAAATGTTGGTTCCAGGCGCGCCGATGGGATTTTTATCTACGTAGTAACCGCGGATTGCATCCATTCCAACGTAGTAACCCCAGTTTTTGCCGTAGGAAGCAGTCGCCTGGTGCTCTGGCTCCTGTACCCAGAGTTGTTCAAGACTATCATTTCTACGGTTAGCAGCTTCGAAATAAGCGTGACGGCAGAGGACTGCCTTCGCTTCTTCTCGATCCCATACGCGGCGGATTCGTTCTTCAGAAGTAAACTGTTTCATTCTGTCCTCTCCTCCTTTCAAGTACCATAGCTGAAGGTTTCAGCAAACGTTGTATAGGGAACAGGGGCTTCTGGCGGAGCCATAGGCGGCCGCTGTGTACTATATGCGGTATATAATATGCAAGGTTTCGTCGGCTCGGGGAGTTTTAAATCCGCCAGAACAGCGAATTCCGGAAGTACGGGATAAGGATTTGCTTCCGTCCATTTTGTTCCAACCGGAGTAACGATCTCATCCAGCATTTGCAAGTGCCAAACCTTCCATTCATCATCTTCCAATACAAAGTCGGCCGCTAACCAGCCCCAGTGCCAGATAGATAGCGGGCCATACTCGGTAATGTCGTTGTCCACTCCCATCACCTGCCACAGGCCCTTGGCTGTTTTGCCATCACCAGCAACCTCGACCAGTACAGTGGTTAGAGGACGCACATTCATAGAACCGGTGCCATATAATTCCTCATCGTTGAGATCGCCCAGTTTTTCAGGGAACTTAGCTTGAATTGTTTTCGAGCGGATAGCAGTGTTGTTGGAAACTGCTTGATAATATTCATCAATTGCGTCCAAACCGATGTACCAGCCGTTGTTAAACCCAAGGCAGGGTGCGTCGGCTTTTTTTGTCCAGAAGCGGGACACCACATCGGCATCCTTGCAGATCATAGTGGTAAATACGTATTTGCCGATCACGTTCTGAATTTCACGTTGATCTACAAAACGGTGTGCCAATTGTTCTGCGGTATATTGCTGATTTCCCATAATGTCACTCCTTGTCGTCATTGATGTTTGCAGCGGTATTGCTGTCTTCTGACATTTAGTGTAAGGCACAACGAAACCGATGTAAAATGATGTTGTGGAATATATGCAGTCCATGACGTCATAATAAACTAAGATATACAAAAACAGTACAAGTGGTTTGTTTGTTTTGCACAAAATATGACGCAAAAAAGAGCCATTGCCGCTGTGTGGAGCGGTAATGGCTCTAAAATTTTTTGTTATTCTGCAAAGTGGGTTTGCATAAATTGCTCTGTTTCCGTATTAAGCTGAGTGAAATAATGTGTCAAATATTCATACATGTTTTGTGCTTGTGGAGAAAGTGTTCCTTCTGTTTTGCGCGCAATGCCGGTAACTCGAACCGGAGTTGGATCGGTCAGGCGAAGCGCCACTGGCATGATGCGATCTTCGCTTGCAAAGACAGGTGCAGCATCCTCCATTGTTTGAACGATTTGCATGTAGCGATGTGCAGGCATAAAACAAACAGCTCGTTGCAAACCGCTGTGGAAACCGATAGCAGAACCAATGTTACTTTCCAACACCACATTGGCGTGAAAACCTGCTTTCGCACAGCATCGATCAACCAGCGTGCGCAGATCACCACCTAGGCTTTCACACATGATTTCTACGCCGTTCAATTCAGAAAATGAAATTGTTTTTCGGTTGGCATATGGACCGTCTCCTGCAGCCACAAGCAATAGCTCCTCCTGAGCGAGTTGTTCCCACACTACGCCGGATTCCAAAAGCATGGGATAAGTTGTCAGTGCAATGTCCAGCTTTCCATGTAAAAATCCGTCTCGGATCTGGTCTGAACTCATAACTGAGTATTTGATATTTGTATCCGGATGAGTGGAAAAGAAATCTTCAGAAACATGAAATAGTAAGCTGTCTGCATTAGAGGCTACATAGACCTGATAATGTTGGAATTGAGGACTTGCACGCAGCTCTTCCAGGCCCGAATTTAGTGATTCAAACATTTTATCGAGGCTTTTTTTGAACACAATTCCACTTTCGTTTAAGTAAATCTTGCCCTTTACGCGGTCAAATAATGGGGTTCCTGCATAATCTTCCACGCGGTTGATAATCTTACTGAGTGCAGATTGCGTGATATGAAGTACCAGTGCAGCATTACTGATATGCTGCATATTTGCAACGACACGAAAACACTCCAACTGGTATAGATCCATTGATAACAAGTACCCCCTTTTATTAAAGAAATTTATCCTTATCTGTAATTTAGCATAGTGCTATTTTGTTGTCAAATTATAATTTGTGCACTTTGACGATTTAGTTGTAGTGCAGAAACAAAAAGTTGTAGAACTTTTGCATTCTGCGCTGACTTTGGCGGAACTTTATGGGGCAGGAAAGGATGCCATTCATTCCGTGTGTTTTTTGTCTGAGTACGCTAATACAAGAGATAAATTGGATGGCATAAAGCACGAAAGTTGCACTTTGCATTAGGCTCACAGAGAACACAATCTTATTCCAACAAATGTAATATAAAATGCAAACAGTAAAATAAAATCACACTCAACTTGTTTTCTACATAGATGCAGTCAAACAAGCGGAGTGTGATTTTTAGTGATTTATTTTAATTATTGCCAGTTTTTATTAGTAGCATACACCTTGTGCAAGCATAGCGTCAGCAACTTTCAAAAAACCTGCGATGTTAGCACCGGCTTGGATATCGCCCTTCATACCAAATTTTTCAGCAGCGGCTGCACAATCGGCATAGATCGTTTCCATGATGCCCTTCAGTTTGGCATCAACCTCATCAAAGGTCCAGCTCAGTCGCTCGGAGTTCTGGCTCATTTCCAGACCGGAAGTAGCAACACCGCCTGCGTTAGAAGCTTTGCCGGGGCTATAGAGCAGACCGGCATCCTTAATCGCAGCAATAGCCTCGGGAGTGCAGGGCATATTAGCACCTTCAAATACACCGATGCAACCATTTGCGATCAGTGTCTTAGCTGCATTTTCATCCAGTTCGTTCTGAGTTGCACAGGGAAGTGCAATATCGCAGGGAACGGTCCAGATACCTTCGCTGCCTTCCACATATTTTGCACTGGGCTTATAGTCGAGATATGTGCTGATACGAGCGCGCTTCTGCTCCTTGATTTCCTGAATGACCTTATAGTCAATGCCGTCTTCATCAACGATATAACCGTTGGAATCACTCATGGCGATGACAGTGGCACCCAACTGAGTTGCTTTCTGGTTTGCATAGATTGCCACATTGCCGGAGGCGGAGATGACAATCTTTTTGCCTTCAAAGCTCTTTCCGTTATCACGCAGCATCGCATCGGCAAAATAGCACAAGCCATAGCCCGTTGCCTCTGTACGAGCCAGGGAACCGCCGTAAGTCAGGCCCTTGCCGGTCAAAACACCAGTCCATGTGTTTGTCAGGCGCTTGTATTGACCAAACATATAGCCAATTTCGCGGCCACCGACACCCTGATCGCCTGCGGGAACATCGGTATCCGGACCGATGTGCTTAACCAACTCGGTCATGAAGCTCTGGCAAAAACGCATGACCTCTGCGTCAGATTTACCCTTAGGATCGAAATCGGAGCCACCTTTGCCGCCGCCCATGGGGAGGGTTGTCAGGGCATTCTTGAAAATCTGCTCAAATCCCAGGAACTTAATGATGGACAGATTGACGTTTTCACGGAAGCGCAGGCCGCCTTTATAAGGTCCGATGGCAGAATTGAACTGCACGCGATAGCCACGGTTGACCTGGACTTTGCCGGAGTCATCGACCCATGGAACGCGGAACATAATAATGCGCTCGGGTTCCACAATGCGACCGATGATGTTCTGCTGTTCATAACGAGGGTCTGCTTCCACAACGGGTACCAGAGTTTCCAGCACCTCATGGACTGCTTCGAGGAACTCATGCTGCTCCGCATAACGGCCAGCCAGATCCTCATAGACGCCGTTCAAATAAGCGTTCTTGATAGACATAAAAACATTCCTTCCTTTTCCAAAACATGACACTGGAGCCGCAAAACATCCAGGTCATTACTTCAAATAAAAGAAGAAATGCCCCTCTTGTCAAAGACCCCATTGCCTTTGTGGGGTCATTATATCGCAAAGTGAATGAATACGCAACGAAAAATTCACTAATTTCAAAAAAGAACTGAATTATGCAAGGATATGTCGTAATATGAAATAAGTTGCAAATTAGATTGCATGATCACAACTTAATTTGCAACTTATCTTTCATTTAATCGTCATCGATTGCAGCGGCAGTGTAATGCACACCGGTTCCGGTTGCAAAGGGTTTGTCTTCGTGATCATCCTGCCACGCGATTGCACCGACGTAAGCCATATTTTTTCCAGCATGAATTGCTGTTGCACGGACAAAAATCTCTTTTCCAATGATAGCAGGTCTTGGATAGGATAGCTGAATAGAGACAGCTGGATTTTGCTTTTGTCCGGCATAATACCAGGCCAGTGCATTGATAGCCATGCTGATTGCTTCTGCGATTACTCCACCATGTACTGCTCCGCCGGGATTGCGCATCCAATTTTCAGTGCGATATGAAAATACAAGGCTTTTCGCTTTTTCATCGCAGGAAATCAACTTTGGTTCCATTTGTCCGCTGAAGGTGTGGGGTGATTCCAGAGGAATGCGTTGGGCAAACCATTCCATAGTCTCCTGCATTGTTGCGTTTTCTGCCAATTCCATGATTCAATAGATCCCTTCTTCAAGATTTTATTGGTTATAGTCTAACATGTTGGAGAAAAAAAGAAAAGAGAAAAAAGTCTTTACATTAGTAATTTAGTGTGCTAATATACTACAGTAAACAAAATCCTTGGGAGGAAGAGAAAATGAAAAAGTTAACAAAGCTCTGTGCATTTACATTAACGGGTGCAATGGTGTTTGCCCTTGCGTCCTGTGGCAGTAATTCTGCTTCCAGCACGGCAAACGGCTCATCGTCTGCAGCAAAAAGCGAGTCCAGTGGGAGTGATCTGGCTTATGTGCAGGGGAAGGGCAAGCTGGTTGTTGGCATTACAGATTTTGAGCCCATGGATTATATGGACGCCAGCGGCAATTGGATTGGCTTTGATGCGGACATGGCAACTGAATTTGCAAAGAGCCTGGGCGTTGAAGTTGAATTTGTCGAAATCAACTGGGATAATAAAATTCTTGAGCTGAACAACAGCAGTATTGACTGCGTATGGAATGGTATGACCCTGACAGACGAGGTTACCAGCTCAATGGAATGCTCTAATGCCTACATGAATAACACACAGGTTGTTGTTGTAAACAAAGAGAATAAAGATTTGGATACTGTTGAGTCGCTGTCTCAGTTGTCCTTCGCAGTAGAATCCGGCAGCGCTGGTCAGGACATGGCGGAGCAATTCAGCTTCAATTTCACTCCGGTTACAGCGCAGTCTGATGCGTTGATGGAGGTTGCTTCCGGAACCTCGGATGCAGCGATTATTGACTCGTTGATGGCTGGAGCCATGGTGGGTGAAGGCACAGGTTATCCCGATTTGGTATACACTATCTCTCTGAATGCCGATGAGGGTGAGCGTTATGGTGTCGGCTTCCGTAAGGGATCTGATCTGGCAGAGGCATTGAATGCGTTCTTTGCTGATTCTTACGCAGATGGCTCTATGCAGAAGTGTGCCGAGACCTATGGCGTACAGGCAGCACTGATCGAGCAGTAATTCAGGCAAATCAAAAATAATGCAAAACAGAGGGCGGAAATCGTTCTCTGTTTTGCCTGTTTCTTAAGAAAGATAAAATGCAAAGTAAGGTGTGTCTATGGAATTGATCATGCAACAATTTCCGATTGTTATCCGTGCCCTGAATGTCGGTTTCCTGCAAACCCTGAAACTTTTTTTTGTAACTCTGATTGGCGCTATTCCGTTAGGAATGATCATCGCTTTGGGATCAGGGTCGCGTTTAAAACCGCTGAGCTGGATTTGTCGCGTAATTGTTTGGATTGTGCGGGGAACACCGTTAATGATCCAACTGCTCATCATTTATTATTTCCCAGGATTGGTACTAAAAAATAATATTTGGGGCAGTGGAGAAGCTGGGCGTTTTACAGCCTCTGCAATTTCCTTTATCATAAATTACGCCTGCTATTTTTCTGAAATTTATCGTGGCGGAATCCAGGGCATCCCGAAGGGTCAGCGTGAGGCAGGACTGGTGCTTGGTATGAAAAAGACACAAATCTTTTTTCATGTCACCTTGCTCCAAATGATCCAAAGAATTGTTCCTCCTATGTCTAATGAGATTATTACCCTTGTAAAGGATACCTCCTTGGCCCGTATTATTGCATTGCAGGAGATCATTTGGGCGGGTCAAGCCTTCATGAAGGGATCGCAGGGAATTTCTGGTGCCATTTGGCCACTGTTTTTTACTGCCATATATTATCTTGTTTTTACAGCTGTTCTAACTCTGTTGCTCGGTCGGTTGGAGAAGAAGCTGTCCATCTATCGCTGAGGGGGTGATTACAATGCCAATTCTTGAAGTAGAAAATATCACAAAATCTTTCGATAAACTTGAGGTATTGAAGGGAATCAGCTTTTCGCTGGAAAAGGGACAAGTTGTTTCTATTATCGGTTCTTCGGGAAGCGGAAAGACGACTTTGCTGCGGTGCATCAATATGTTGGAAAAGCCGACTGGCGGTCGGGTTAAAGTGAACGGTGAGGTTATCTTTGATGCGGCAGACCCTTCTACACAGCGAGAACGGGAAATGCGAAAAAAGCGACTGCACTTCGGATTTGTATTTCAGTCGTTTAATCTGTTTCCTCAATATACGGTGCTGAAAAATGTAATGCTGGCGCCGGAACTCGCAGCAAAGGAACGAAGCGATTACAAGCAGAAACATAAGCAGATTCAGGAGCAAATTGAGGCAGAGGCAAAAGAGTTCTTGGCATCAGTGGGATTAAGTGATAAGTTAGATTATTATCCTAGCCAGCTCTCTGGAGGCCAACAACAGCGCGTGGCAATCGCCAGAGCACTGGCAATGAAGCCAGACATTCTTTGCTTTGATGAGCCGACGTCGGCGTTAGACCCAGAACTGACAGGCGAAGTTTTGAAAGTGATTCGTTCCTTGGCAGACCAGAAGACGACGATGGTGATCGTAACTCATGAAATGGCCTTTGCGCGTGATGTTGCAGATCAGGTCGTTTTTATGGATGGTGGAGTGATTGTAGAACAAGGCATAGCCCAGGAAATTATCAATCATCCCAAAGAAGAGAGAACGCGTCAGTTCTTGTCACGATTTAGCGATAATCGGTAATTTAAACCATTGTTATTGGCACTCCGCGTGTAGGGGACAAGTCAAACTATTATGAAATCCGGTTGCGCATTAAGCTGCAACCGGATTTCTGGCATATTCAGTATGAAGCAGTAGCCATTTGTTTTTTTATTTACAGGGTTCTGAAATACATCATCTGAAAGGCTGTGCGCCGTCGCCGTCATTGAAAACCATTAAAAAGTTACTCACCACAGCTTCAAGCTACATTTTATTGCAGGTATTTAGGTCAAGAAAGCACTCCGGTTGATGAGCAGTATAGTGTTGCGCTGGGATAATTAACGGCCAGACCACATTTGAAGGTTGCAGAACCAGTAACGGAATTGTTAGATTTGGAGGCAGATTTTTTGGTACAAGTCCAATCGCTTTCAAAAATCTGATAGCTTGTGCTGACATTTGTAGCCTGTGCACTTATTCCGTCAAAGGCAAACACTCCCTTGACGGTGAACGAGAACTGTTTTGCATTCTTGCTACTATACTTTGTTACAGTCTTGGTACCTGACTTAGTATTGGTGCTCCGTGTGAGGGGCTGTTCAATGGTGATCGTTATGATATCATAACTGCCATCATCGTAATGAATGATTTCAGTTGTAGTTTCTGTTGGCAGCTGGGCATCTGATGTTGCAGCTACAGGGAATACACAGGCCAGAACCAGAAAAAAGGCTAGGAGTGGAGCGAACAGGATTCGCTTGCGGATGTTCTTTTTCATTTTTGCCTCCTATTAGTGAAAACTATCTTATCCATCCGAAGAAGTGGCGACGGTGACAGAATAATAACCGGGCTGTTTCTGAGATATATGGACGCAGATAGCAATAGTAGCAAGAGCTACGATTAGTAGACCGCAGATTACTACACAGTGAATTTTCTGTTTACGTCGAGCTTTTTTAATACGGTCTTTATATGGTGTTGTGAATGCTAATTCTTCTGCCATATCTTCTGGCGCACCAAACATCTTTTCAATGTCAGAGTAACAACTGATATTCTGTGTTTCAAGTTGTTCTTCTAACTCTGGGCGGATGTGCTCTATCAGTGCGAGTTTCTCCTGATGGCTAAGTGTCATGTTATTTACGACTTTATCCAAATACTCTTGAAGAAATTTCATATTACATAGCTCCTTTAATCTATCTCGCTATCTCAAGGAATTTATCCGCAATCTCTGTTAGTTGCCGATACTTTGATTTACATTCTTCCAGATATTCTTTTCCTGCATTGGTGATGCGGTAGTAATTGCGAACACGATTCTTTTCTGAGATCACGGTTTCCGATATCTCAATATATCCGTTGCCTTCTAAACGGTACAGTACAGGGTAAAGAAGGGGCATATTGTAGATATCATTGGAACGCTCTCGTAGTTCTTGCGTCATCTCATATGCATATTTGGGACGTTCCTGAAGAATGGAAAGGATAACTAGCGGGTTTAGCGCACGCTTAAAGTAGTCTTCAAAAGAATGGCCGGAATCTTTTTCGGCTTTTTTCATAAAAGTACACCTTCCTTAATAGTTATTATATATAAATATTCTAATTAGTCAATATATAGCATTGACATATATAAGAAAATTGTGATATTCTAAATTTGCAATAAAAAGAAAAAATATTGTTTCAAGAAAGAGGTGTTTCCAATGTGTAATTAAAGTATCGGTTACGTGAAAAAACTGATGATTGGAAAGGAAGTATTCAACATGAAAAAAGTTATATCTATGTTACTTGCCTTCGCATTGTGTGCTGTTTCTATTGTGCCGGCATATGCGGCACAGACAGAAGAATCTATTTCTCTTACATATGATGAGATAAAAAGTTCTTCAATTGAACTTCGGGATGATCGTGTGATTCTGACAAATCAAATTTCCAATCAGACGGTTAATCATGCAAGAATAAGCGCAGGAATTCAGTCAGAAAACTATACTGATAGCACATCTGTTGTATTGTTTGCTGAATCAAATACAGATGCTTCTAAAATATATGATGAACTTACCGCGATTCAAGAGGAAAATGTAAGCGCTTCCTCTGCTAAGAGTACTTGGGATAGCGGTAGTAGTAGCAAGTCTGCATCAAGTGCTGTTATTGGTATAAAATTAAATTTAAGGGTATATTATAAATTTACTACCGAATCTGGTCATGATTGGTATAAAATTACCAAAGCTGTTGCATCCAATAATAAATCTAGTTCATCCTCGGCTGTTATCGGCAGTGGTTTTTCCGTAAGCTCTCAGACTTTAACTTGCGGGGTCCAAGGGCAAAATCTGGAAGGAGTAAGTGGAGCAAAACAGTTTAATACCACGGTCGATATTGGTAAAAACCCGACGAGTTATACATATACTGCACCATCTTCATGGCCGACTGTTTGTGAAGATACTGGTATTCTGGGTGCTACATATAAATTAACTGCGACCAGATCTGGAAAGACCTATTCTGTTGAAGTAACAAATAATGTATTTAATAATCTGGGTGGTTGATATAAGACGATAATGGATAGGAGTAGTAATGAAACATAAATATTTACAGGGTTTCGTGGTTATTTTTCTCATAGCACTGCTTTCTGGTTGCGGCAAAACTGTGGCCAAGGATATTACTCAAATAACATCAGAATCGTTATCGGCAACAGCCGAACTAAATGACTATAAAGTAGCAGACGATAGTTTCTCTGCTGTTGTTACAATCGATGATGCAACAAGCCTGCGTTATTTGGCGGATGATGCTACCACTATTTCTGATTGGAGAACGCAGTTTAATCCCTACCTCATTCTTGCAGATGGTACCCAGTTGAAACTTGCAATCGGAGATGCTACTGTAAATCAGAAAGGAAAAGACACAGTTACCATTTCGTTTGAAGTAAGTGCCTATATTCAATCTCAATACCTTGAGAATGCACATGATCTTGAAATCCATATAGCTGAATTTGAGGATAATTTTGAGCTTCATTCTTTGCAAGTATCATAATATTGAGTCAGCCAAAGCGTAGCCTTCGATTTGTCGCAAAGCCCGATTGTGCGTTAAGCAACAATCGGGCTTCGGTATATCTTAGAGAAAAAGCATTAGAAATGATGGAGATGAATACTGTAACGCCTAGGAGATAAGATGCAAGTTATATCTGCCTAGAACAGCACGCGGAGAGTGGTGTAGATTTTTCTTGCCAAATGATTGAATCTATGATATACATATAGGGTATAAGTTTGCATTGAACGGGAATATTTTCGATTATGTCTTCATCAGAGAGCATTTGCCATTGGCTGAAAACAAATGCAGAAGGATGCGAAATAGTTCGCCCGGGAGCAGTTCAGAGGAAATGCTGAACCGTTTGATGGTCGTTACCCCATCCTAAAGTGCGGTTCGTTTGAATCGAATGCGGGTGGTACCGCGGAAGGCTAACCTTTCGTCCTGTTATGGGCGGAGGGTTTTTGTTTTGTTAAGAACACCAGAAAAAGGAGTTTTTGAGATGAAGGAAAAACTGGCGCAGATTCGGAAGGAAGCGTTGGATGCAATTCAGAATGTTGAAAATAGCTCAGCATTGGATGCACTTCGCGTGAAATATTTAGGGAAAAAGGGTGAATTAACTGCAGTTTTAAAGCAAATGGGTTCTCTTTCTGCAGAAGAACGCCCTGTAATAGGTCAAGTAGCGAATGAGGTGCGCGCCGCACTGACCGATGCGATCTCAGAGCAGAGTAAAAAAATTGAAGAGCTTGCACTTGAATTGAAACTGAAGACAGAGGCAATTGATGTTACGATACCTGGCGAATCGCATGCTCTAGGACATAAGCATCCTATTACTTTAATTATGGACGAAGTAAAAGACATTTTTATTGGTATGGGATTTACTGTTGCTGAGGGACCAGAAATAGAATTAGCAGAGTATAATTTTACTCGTCTGAACACGGAGGAAGGGCATCCCGGACGTGAGTGGACGGACACATTCTATATCACGGAAGGCGATACAGATCCGAAAAATGATGCTGTTCTGCTGCGCAGTCAGACCAGCCCTATGCAAGTGCGTACCATGGAAGCACAAAAACCGCCCATTCGCATCATTGCACCTGGTCGTGTCTATCGTAAGGACGAAGCAGATGCTACGCATTCTCCCATGTTTCATCAAATTGAGGGCATGGTAGTTGACAAGGGCATTACCATGGCAGATTTGAAGGGTACATTGAATGCAGTAATTAAAAGTTTGTATGGTGAGGAATCTGTTACCCGGTTCCGCCCACATCATTTCCCCTTTACAGAGCCTTCCTGCGAAGTGGATGTACAGTGTTTTGCATGCCACGGCAAAGGTTGCAGCGTGTGCAAGGGCGAAGGTTGGATAGAAGTACTGGGTGCAGGCATGATTCATCCGAAAGTTTTGCAGGGTTGTAACATAGATACTGATGTCTACTCGGGCTGGGCATTTGGCATGGGTGTAGAACGCCTTGCCATGATGCGGTATGGCATCAACAACTTGAAGCTTTGCTTTGAGAACGATGTCCGCTTCCTCGAACAGTTTTAAGTAAAGGAGGATATTATAATAATGATTCTTTCTCGTAATTGGCTAAATGAGTTTGTTCCAAACGTTAGCGTGAGCGATATTGACGACAAGACTTTTTCGGAAGCAATGACAATTTCTGGCTCTAAGGTGGAAACGTTTGAAGAAATTGGACATGAAGTGAGCAATGTTGTGGTGGGCTGTGTGAAAGAAATGCATCGCCATCCAAATTCCGACCATATGTGGGTTTGTCAGATTGATATCGGAGATGAAACCGTACAGATCTGTACCGGTGCATGGAATGTGCATGTGGGTGACTTTGTTCCGGTAGCAAAACATAAATCAACACTGCCGGGTGGGGTTAAAATTACAAAAGGAAAGTTGCGTGGTGAAGTTTCCTGCGGCATGTTGTGTGGCATGTCTGAGTTGGGATTAGATACGCACGATATTCCTTATGGAGCTATTTCAGCAGCGGCCATTTTGGGCGATTATCACCCCATTGACAAGGATCATCCCAGCATTGCTGCTGATATTGTCCCTGGAGCAAAGATCTTTGGAAAGGTTGTTGCGGCAAAGGTTGTTGCCGTTAAGACAATCGATTATTCTACATTCTCTGTTTTGCTGGACATCGGAGGTGCAGAGGCAAGTATCACCACTTCCTGCCAGAACCTTCATGAAAATGATATGGTTGCATATAACACGGAGTGCGGCGTTGTTTGTACCCTGGCTGATCTGCACGCAGAGCAAAAGGAATTTCCGAATTGTATCCCGGATGGCATTTTCATTCTGAACGAAGAAAACCTGGTTCCCGGCGCAGATATCAAGCCGATTCTTGGTTTAGATGACCATATTGTTGAGTTTGAGATTACGCCCAATCGTCCGGATTGCTTGTCTGTTATTGGTCTGGCACGAGAGGCCTCTGCAACATTTCAGCAGCCATTGAACCTCCATACACCTGAAGTAAAAGGATGTGGCGGTAACATTATGGATGATTTGGATGTGGAAATTGAAGACCCGGTTCTTTGTCCGCGATACACCGCTCGTATGGTAAAGAATGTAAAAATTGCTCCTTCCCCGAAATGGATGCGGGAACGGCTGCGTGCTTCTGGTGTGCGTCCGATCAATAATATTGTTGACATTACAAACTATGTCATGCTGGAATATGGACAGCCGATGCATGCATTTGATTTTAGCTGCGTTGAAGGCGGAAAACTTGTCATACGTACTGCCAGAGAAGGCGAAGTAATCCAAACTTTGGATGGCAATGACCGTGCGCTGACCACCAGCATGCTGTGCATTTGTGATGAGAGCAAACCAGTCTGCGTAGCAGGCGTCATGGGAGGAGCCAATTCTGAGATCGTAGGCGATACAGCGGCTGTTATTTTCGAATCCGCTAATTTTAATGGTGTATCCGTTCGTCGCACAGCCACTGCACTTGGTATGCGAACGGAAGCATCCGGTCGCTACGAAAAGGGACTTGATCCCATGAATACGTATCTTGGCGTACAGCGTGCATGTGAGTTGGTAGAATTGTTGGGCGCCGGCGAGGTTGTTGATGGTATTATTGATGTTATTGCGGCTGACAAAAATCCGACCACAGTTTTGCTCGAACCAGACAAAATCAATGCATTACTTGGCACGGATATCGCTAAGAGCGAAATGATTTCGATTTTGGAAAGATTAGGGTTCACTTTGGATGGCGATGTGATCGTCGTACCATCTTGGCGTTCCGATGTCGAACACTACTCCGATATTGCAGAAGAAGTTGCCCGTTTCTATGGTTACAATAATTTGCCAACTACTTTGATGCGAGGAGAAACGACACGTGGCGGATTGAGTACAAGTCAAAAGGCAGAGAAGTTAGCAACTGCCACTTGCCGTAGCCTTGGATACAGTGAGATTATGACCTATTCATTTATCTCGCCTACCTATTATGACAAAGTGCGGATGCCTGTTGATTCACCTAAGCGTGATAGTATTCGCATTTTAAACCCTTTGGGTGAAGATACTTCAATCATGCGTACTACTGCTGTTCCGTCTATGCTGGAAGTATTGGCGCGCAATGAACACTTTCACAACAAAAAAGCGTATCTCTACGAATTGGCTAAGGTATATGCCAAGCGCACAGATTCTGCTATGGCAAATGAAACGCTTGATCTTATTCTCGGCGCTTACGGCGCAGATATGAATTTCTTTAAGATCAAAGGTGCTGTGGAGACGATTTTAAAAGCATTCCGTATTCAGAAAGTTGCCTATGTTGCTGCCACTGATCGTCCTGCGTTTCACCCTGGTCGATGTGCCGATATTAAGGCTGGCGAGCAAATTATCGGTACGGTAGGGGAGATTCACCCTCTGGTAGCCAAGAATTATGATGTGACAAATCGCTTGTATGTGGCGCGACTTGACTTTACCGCTCTAACAAAGTTGGCAAATACAACGATTTCCTACCAGCCGTTGCCCAGATATCCCAGCATGAATCGCGATATTGCCGTTGTTTGTGATATTGCAATTCCGGTGGGTGATCTGAAATCCTGCATAGCCAAAAGCGGCATGGGATTGGTGAAGGAGATTGAGTTGTTCGATATCTATACTGGGACACCGATTGCGGATGGAAAAAAGAGCGTTGCGTTTTCGTTGAAATTACGTGCAGATGACCATACATTGACAGATGCTGAGGCGGATGCTGATGTAACGGCTGTCTTAAATGCGCTTGAAAAAGAGTTGAACGCTGTATTGCGTTGATTCCTTGCTAAAAATTCTCGAAAGGGGTCTGCCGTTTCAACGGCGGCAGATCCTTTCATGTATGCTACTCTTTTTTTAGCATTGTATGTATATAATGTTGTACGTTTGTAATTTCAGCAAAAACAAAAACTTGCCAAGCACAGAAAAATCAGATATAATAAACCAAATGTTGCATAAGGCAAAATTACGGAGGTAATTATTTTGAGCAGTACAATTTCCACAATTATCATGGTTGTAGTTCTGATTGCAATCTTCTACTTCATGCTTATCCGCCCGGAGAACAAGAAGAAAAAAGAGGCTCAGAATCTGCGGGACTCGCTGTCTGTGGGTGATGAAGTTACTACTATCGGCGGCATTGTAGGTACGGTTTGTCATGTCAAGGAAAATTCCGTCGTGATCGAAACCGGTGCAGATCGTGTACGTCTGGAAATGATGAAGTGGGCGATTGCCAATAAGGGCGCGCAGACGGAAGAGACGAAGTAAGAATTTGAGCTTTACCGGCAAATTCATATTAGTATCAGGATGCTTTTACTTTAGATTTGCGAATCTAGGCGAAAGAAAACAAGTTGCTGGCATTGCAGTTGAAATACAATATCTGCTGTGCTATAATAAACCATAAAGATTAAGGAGGGGATTTCCTTGAAGCATGTTAAGACTCTGAATGGCGCCACTCTGAAGAATAGTGCTGCTCATGGCGGTTGTGGTGAGTGTCAGACTTCTTGCCAGTCTGCCTGCAAGACTTCTTGCACAGTGGCAAACCAGAAGTGCGAGCACAACAAGTAATCAGAAGCTGTTTCATTGAAAGGGTGGGCTTGCGCCTGCCCTTTCTGTTGTTTAGTCTATATTTATTATGATGGAATGATGGAGGTTCCGATGGTACATACATTTGAGGCGCTTGGCTGCTATATTGCAGTTGATGTTAATAGCGGTGCAGTTCACGTATTGGATAAAATGATGTATGATCTGCTTTGCGAGATTGAAGGCCCGATGGGGGAGAAGTGTCCGGACAACTTGAAGGAACGACTGAAAAGTTATCCGGAAGACGCATTGGATGAATGCTGGGATGAATTGCTGGATCTGCAAAAGCAAGGTTTGCTCTTTGAAAAGGATGACTATGTGAATCCGGCTATGGCGGTGATTCGAAATGCACCAGTTAAGGCATTGTGTCTAAATGTGTCCCATGACTGCAATTTGAGATGCAAATACTGCTTTGCATCTACTGGTGATTTTGGTATGGGGCGCAAAACGATGAGTTTTGAAACGGCGAAAAAAGCAATTGATTTTGTGATCGCCCGTTCTGGAATCCGACGCAATATTGAGGTAGATTTTTTTGGCGGCGAACCATTGATGGCAATGGACACGGTGAAGAAAACAGTAGAATATGCGCGTTCGATAGAAGATGAAAAAGGGAAACATTTCCGCTTTACTATCACGACAAATGGCATGCTGCTGAATGATGAAAACACAGCATACATCAATGAAGAGATGGATAACTGTGTACTGTCGTTAGATGGCCGCCGTGAAGTGAATGATGCCCATCGTCCTACTGCGGGCGGCGTAGGAAGCTATGACGTAATTGTGCCAAAGTTCAAAAAGTTAGTAGATGGTCGAGGTGATAAAGACTATTATCTGCGAGGAACGTTTACTCGAGACAATCTTGACTTTGCTGACGATGTAATGCACCTGGCCGAATTAGGACAAAGTGTTTCCGTGGAACCAGCGGTAGGGAAGGTAGATGATCCGTTTGCAGTGAGAGAAGAAGACCTCCCTCAGGTTTGTGCGGAGTATGATAAACTTGCATTGGCATTATTGAAAAATCCGGACATCAACTTCTTCCACTTCAATGTAGATTTGGAGCAAGGTCCCTGCGTGATTAAACGCATGCGCGGATGCGGTGCTGGCTGCGAATATGTTTGCATTACGCCGGACGGGGATATTTATCCGTGTCATCAGTTTGTCGGAAATGAAGACTACAAAATGGGAAATGTTTATGACGATACTTTTGACATGGCACTATCGGAAAAGTTCGCTGGTATGAACATCTATACACGAGAAGAATGCGGAGACTGCTGGGCGAAATTCTATTGCTCAGGTGGATGCAGTGCAGCAAATTATAATGTGAATGGTGATATAACTCGGCCTAGTCATGTTGGCTGCGTTATGGAGCGTAAGAGACTTGAATGTGCAATTGCCATGCGAGCGATTCGTGCAGGTTTAGCTGAGCAACCGCAGTAAGACGTTGATGCAGCATTTGAGAAATTCTTGATTGTCTCGATCGTGTTGCTCTGACAATAAGAAAAGGGAAGTACGGCAGTTCACCCCCAAAAGTTAGAGCTCTAAAAATTAAGTGACCGGAAAGGTCTGAGATCTGTTTTGAACGGATCTCAGACCTTTCATTTTTGTCCAGTAGGTAATTCTTATGTCCAGCCGAAGGACAATCTGAGACTGTGTAGATGCCTAAGTTGTCACCACAGAAATTGAAAATATCGGGTTTTGTGCACATTCACAAGTTGACATAATAATTGGTCAGAATAGACAAAAAAGCGTTATTTTAGTTAAATTGCTTGCGAAGAAATAAAAAAGAGTTTATTATATCTATTACATTCAAATGGTTCCAAATATATGTCACTCACGGTAATTTGGAAATCCAAATCAGCGGTTCAACATATCGCCGTTTGGAGAAAAAGTCAAAGGAATACATTAAAATATGCTATAGCGTGAGGAAGGAGGTCGTTTTATGGAGCTGATTGAAGCGTTTAAGACATATCTTACAAATGAAAAGAAGGCTTCGCAAAATACGATTAGCTCCTATGTACGCGATCTCACGCAGTTTGAACACTATTTGAGCAATGCAGAATTGAACCAAAGCTTAGACAACGTCAGTACCGAGACGATTGAAGGCTATGATAGTTGGCTAACGGATAAAGGGAAGTCTGCTGCCACAGTTACCCGTTCACTTGCGTCGTTAAAATGTTTTTTTGGTTGGATGACGGCCTCTGGACGTAGAGCAGATAACCCTGCAGTGAATGCAAGAGGATTGAAGGTAGAACGTAAATTGCCTCAAATTTTAACAAGCCAGGAGGTAGAACTCTTGCTTGCTCAGCCTCAATGTGTTGATCCCAAAGGCTTTCGGGATCACGCAATGCTGGAACTTTTGTATGCAACGGGAATTCGTGTTAGTGAGTTGATTTCGCTTAATGTTGAACACCTGAATTTGGCGGCTGGATTTATTCGATGCCAATCTCGGGCGAAAGAGAGGGTTATTCCTCTTTATGCAGGTGCTGTTCGAGCTCTTTCTGACTATATGAGAAACGTTCGCCCCCAACTTGCGGTAGAAGGTGAACGTGCCCTGTTTGTTAATATGAGCGGCGAGCGGATGTCTCGTCAGGGCTTTTGGAAGATCATAAAGGGATATCAGGAAAAGGCGGGTATCAAGACGGATATAACGCCCCACACACTGCGCCATTCTTTTGCTGCGCATTTGTTAGCGAATGGAGCAGATCTTCGATCTATTCAGGAAATGCTGGGGCATTCGGATATTTCTTCTACGCAGATCTACACGCAATTGGTCAACCAAAAGCTAAAGGATGTATATAACAAAGCACACCCGAAGGCTTAAATAAGGCGGCGTCTAGAAAATAGGCGTCGCCTTTTCAGATTTGATTGCTATTATAGAACAAATGTGCTATAATAACAAAAAAATTGTAATTCGCATGGAGGTGGGTGTGTATGAGGATACTGGGTATTGACCCTGGTGTTGCCACTATTGGCTTTGGCGTGATTGATGCAAAAAAACAGAACAATCAACTGATTCAATACGGAACAATTACCACACCTCCTGGTATTCCTCTATCACAGAGGCTACTCCAGATTTCTAATGATATGGATGAATTGATCCGCACATTTCAGCCAGATGAATTGGCAATAGAAGAACTTTTCTTTAATACAAATCTTACAACGGGGATTGCAGTTGCTCATGGCAGAGGAGTTATCTTATTATCTGCAGAAAAAGCGCATTTGCCTATTTTTGAATATACTCCAATGCAGGTGAAACAGGCAGTTGTCGGATATGGAAAAGCAGAGAAGAAGCAAGTTATGCTGATGACTCAGAAGTTGCTTCGAATGAACCGGATTCCTCGGCCTGACGATGCGGCAGATGCACTGGCAATTGCCATATGCCACAGTCGTTCTTCAACATCACTGCTTAATAACGAACGGGTGTTTGATGCCAGTAGGTATTCTACCAGATAACAAGGAGAGACTTTGCGTTATGTTCTATTATTTAAACGGAATGGTCGCACATAAAGAACCGTTTTTGGCAGTTATTGATTGCAACGGTGTTGGATACGCTTGCCGAACGACTACTTACTCGCTTTCAAACTTAACAGTAGGCGAAAAAGCAAAGATGTTTACCCATGTTAATGTGAAAGAAGATGCGTGGGATATTTATGGCTTTTCTACGACAGAGGAACTTCATCTTTTTCAGCAGTTGATTAGCGTATCCGGAGTGGGACCGAAAGCAGCGTTGGCAATTCTGTCTTCAAATACACCAGCTAATTTGGCTATGAGCATTATAACTGGAGATGAACGGGCATTAACAAGTGCACCTGGAATAGGAAAAAAGATCGCCCAGCGAGTCATATTAGAATTGAAGGATAAGCTGACAAAAGGATATGCTGACATTACAGGCGAGAGTTTTTCTGGTTCTGGAGATACAATTATTCCAGAAAATAAAACCAGTGAGGCCGCAGCGGCGCTGGCAGTTTTGGGATATTCAAGGGACGAAATCAAATCCGCTCTGAAGGGTGTTGATATGGAAGCACTGTCTTTGGAGGAAGTGATCCGTGCGGCTTTGCGCAGTCTTGCCAATAATGTAAAGTGAGGGTGTTGACATGAGTATTGATTTTTCAGTTGATGATTTTGAAAATGAGATGTCGTTGGTTACACCTACATTGACCCAAGATGATGAAAACGAATTCTCCTTGCGGCCCAAAACACTCAGAGAATATATAGGACAGGAAAAAGCGAAACGAAATTTAGAGATTTTTATTGAAGCAGCAAAGATGCGGCAGGAACCATTGGATCATGTTCTGCTATATGGGCCTCCGGGTCTTGGAAAAACAACGTTATCCGGGATCATTGCAAACGAAATGGGCGTCAATGTGCGTATTACTTCTGGACCTGCAATTGAAAAACCAGGAGATTTAGCTGCGCTTCTGACAAATCTAAACGAAAATGATATTTTATTTCTCGACGAAATTCATCGTTTGAATCGATCCGTTGAGGAAATATTGTATCCTGCGATGGAAGACTATGCAATTGATATTATCATCGGAAAAGGACCGTCAGCAAACTCCATTCGCCTTGATCTCCCAAAGTTTACTTTGATCGGTGCGACCACTAGAGCAGGATCGCTTTCTGCTCCTTTGCGCGATCGATTCGGTGTTAACTTGCGCTTAGAACTATATAACACAGAAGAGTTAACACAAATCGTTACCCGTTCAGCAGGAATTCTAAATGTTCCCATTGAAGTGGAAGGTGCGGTTGAAATTGCGCGTCGGTCTCGCGGAACCCCGCGAATTGCAAATCGTATGCTTCGTCGTGTTCGTGATTTTGCTCAAGTTAAGGCGGGCGGAGTGATTACACGTGATGTAGCTGATGTTGCACTGCAATCACTGGAAGTGGACCATCTTGGCTTGGACAACATTGATCGGCGGATGTTAACCGCAATTATTGAACAATATGGTGGCGGCCCGGTGGGTTTAGAGACTTTGGCAGCAACAATCAATGAGGAAGCGGTGACTCTGGAAGACGTATACGAACCTTTTTTGCTGCAAAGTGGTTTGATTACACGTACTCCTCGAGGACGTTGTGTTACGCGCAAGGCATATGAACACCTTGGCATTGCTTTTTATGGACAAGAAATGCTGGATTAAATCAAATTTCAAAAAGTAAATGTTTACGAATTTTCTAATGCCAACGCCAAAAAATTATAGGATTTGCATAAAATTGCTTGACTTTTTTCCAGAAAGCTGGTATATTATCTAGTGGAGCGAAACAATGAGTGAACAAAAGTTAGAGCTTGTTAGACTTTCTGACGAAGATTTGATCAAACTTGCGAGAAATGGAGACCAGCGAGCAGAGGAGACACTTGTGCTTCGATTTGGGTGGCTGGTTCGCATGTGTGCCCGTCCTTTATTTTTAATGGGCGGCGATAGCGAGGATCTTGTCCAAGAAGGTATGATCGGTCTCGTAACAGCAATTCGGGAATATGATCCAGACAGGGGGACGTCTTTTCGAACTTTTGCTGAGATTTGTGTTCGCAATCGTTTGCGCTCTGCAGTGAAGGCGGCATCGCGAGATAAGCATGCCCCGCTCAATCGTTCTGTTTCATTTGATTCTATTTTTTCGACCGAAACTGAGGCTGAAGAGGATGGATCTAATGATACAAATAACCCGGAATTACTTTTTATTCAGCAGGAAAATTTACAAGAACGCATGAGTCGAATTTATTGTCAGCTTTCTCCCCTTGAAACGAGGATTCTCCAGCTTTATCTCAGCGGGTTGTCCTATTCGGAGATCGCATCTACTTGTCGCCGGTCAATTAAATCGGTGGACAATGCCGTGCAACGCATTCGTCGCAAAGCGTCACGGCAGTCTGAACAGGGCGAATCCAGCAGTAGCTGATCGCATATATCATGCCGATAGGCAGAATTTTCGTCAAAAGAGAGGGTAAAAACAATGTTCGAAGACAAGACTTTGGTATGCAAAGAGTGCGGTAACGAGTTCGTATTCACCGCTGGTGAGCAGGAATTTTATGCTGAGCGTGGTTTCCAGAATGAGCCTCAGCGCTGCAAACCCTGCCGTGATGCACGCAAGAATGCAGCTCGTGGCCCGCGTGAGTTCTTTACCGCAACTTGCGCTAATTGTGGCGGTGAGGCACGTGTGCCGTTCCAGCCCAAGTCCGATCGTCCTGTGTATTGCAGCGAGTGCTTCTCTCGCATGCGTGAGCAGGACTAATCCAAGAGTTCGTATTTCATCTATTGAAAAACCCCGGTCATATGACCGGGGTTTCCATATGTTTGGAGGAAAATAGATTATATGACGGTTGCGCGGTCTCTTGGCGTGATATTAAATCTATAGCTATATGGTTTACATTGCTAAGAGATCTATAGATGCTGTTTGTGGGGGTGCCCAGATTATGAATCTTACAAATCTATTTTATTTTTTAAAAGTAGCCGAAAAAGAACACATAACCCGCGCAGCGGAAGAGCTACACATAACCCAACCAGCATTAAGCAGAGCTATTTCCACGCTGGAATCCGAACTGAGAGTAGAACTTTTTGAACGAGATGGAAAGAATATTCATTTGAACGAGAATGGAATTATATTGCGTCAAACAGCAGAAAAAATCTTTTTTGAGCTAGATGAATTACAGCGAAAACTGCACGATAGTCAAGCTGGACTTACCGGTACTATCTGTATTGGTTCATCTTTCCCTAGTAGAGAGCCTGATTTGGTACAATCCTGCATTTATGAGTTTATGCAACAGTTTCCAGAGGTTTCGATTAATTATATGCAGTATTCTCCTCAAAAACTGAGGAAAGAACTAGAAGAGCACCGAATAGACATTGCAATTACAAGCATGCCAATCCATGCAGAGGAAATTGAATGGCAGGAAGTATTTGTAGAAAAATTGGGTGTATTGATTGCTGCAGATCATCCGTTGGCAGAAAAAGCTGTGTTAAAAATTGCTGATTTACAAAAAGAAAAATTTTTCTGCAATAACTCAAATTCAGATACTCAAGATTTAACCCGTGATTTTTGCCGGCGTGCTGGGTTTGAACCTATTATTTTCTTTCAAGGCTTTTTTCCAGAATTAATCGGTCAGGCAATCAGCCAGGGAAGAGGAGTTTCCTTTCTTGCAGAGTCGCGTTTTCGCCGGGATCAGCATTCCAGCATCCAATACAGCTGGCAGGCAAATCTAACATTCCGCCCTGTGGCAGAGAGCTATTGCTGCCGCACCTGTGGAGTCGCATATATGCGAAGAGGCTATCATTCCAAAGCTATGCGGCAATTTCAGGAATTCTTCTTGAACTATATTTCCAAGAGGCATACAGATTGGTCAAGTGAATAACAATAGAATTTCTGATGATAGTTATGTAGCTCAAATTTATTTTATAAATTTAAAAAGACCATCGCGATAATTTTTTGCCGCAGAAGTGAGATAATGATCTTTTAACTCATATAGATATACCGTTCGAACACAAAAATCATCCAGTACATTGAGCAAGACATTCTTTTCTTCCCATGGCATTTCAGTTGAATGAGCTTGTTGAAAGTGAAAACGATCATTGCTGATAAAAGCGACTCCGACATTGCGACTGATCGCCGATCCAATAATTCCTGCAGATTCACCTTCAAAAATAATATTGGGTTCAAATCCGGCGCGACGGCATAACTCATAAACGGAGTCTCGATTGTCCGGAGAAGTATTATTACACATAAACCTGTCGTTTTTCAATTCGGAAAGCCATACCGCCTTTCGCTGCGCAAGCGGATGGTCTCGCGACACAACCAGTCCCAAACGATAAGAAAATAAAGTTGTGGATTGGATATCCGGATGTTCCGAGAGCGTGGTTGCAAAACCAAAATCAATCTTGCGTTGGCAGAGCAGAGTCTCTATCTGATTCGTGTTGGTCACATACATATGAAGCCCGATATCAGGATGCTCAAGAAAAAAGTTGCTATTATAATCGTGTATAAACGACGGAGCGCCAAAGATGGCACAGCTGGCAATGTGGATATTGCCAGCTTGTCCTCCTTTCATATCTTGTAATTCTTGTTCTGCATCGTCCAACTCTGTCAATATGCGGTTGACATGCTTCAGAAAAGTTCGCCCATAGGCATTGAGATGGACAGAACGATTATCTCTGTCAAAGAGTTGGAGTCCTAGTTCGGATTCCAAATTCAATATCGCTTTGCTGAGTGATGGTTGTGCTATATGCAGTTTTTCAGCGGCACGTGTGAAATGTTCTGTTTCTGTAACTGCCTTAAAATAACGCAACTGATAAAGTTCCATATCATCACTCCCTGCTTTCAGTATACAGAATTATGTCAATAATGTATATACATTGCTGAAAAATGATAGCAGATTTGCATGGATTTCCATGACACGGTAATATTTGCCTGATGCTTGCTTCCAATGTAATCTGGAAGTGGATTCTGGGAACACAACAAAGGATATGCGATGGAAACCGGGACCCAGGACAACCCTGTTGGAAAAATACAGCTGGAGGAGCGCACCTTCACTCAGGGAGATTTATTTGCTTTTTAGCGATAGCGTGCTAGAATATACTCACTGAGAAGTAATTGCAAACAGGGAGGAGAGCATCAATGCGTATAGCAACAGCAGAGCAGATGCGGTATTTAGATTATACAGCGATTCATGAACGCAACATATCTTCTGTAGATTTGATGGAACATGCAGCGGTTGGATTATATGTTGCATGTTTCGATATATTAGAACATTCTCAAAACAGTAAATGCACTGTTATCTGTGGTAGCGGAAACAATGGCGGCGACGGGCTTGCAGTTGCGCGGTTGTTGATAGAACATGGTTATCGCGTAAGAGTTTTATTGGTCGGAAAACGCGAAAAAATGACGGATGATAGTCGCGAAATGGAACGCCGATTGATAACTGCCGGCGGTACTTTAGAGGATTATGATCCTGATGCGATTGATCAACAGGAATCAATACAATTTGCAGATCTTCTGGTGGACGCAATTTTTGGTATCGGTTTAAATGCTGATGTACGCGGAAATGCCGCAAAAGCAATCCGATGCATGAACGAAAGTCCCGCTCCAGTGGTTTCTGCTGATATTGCCTCAGGTGTCGAAACAGATACCGGACGAGTGTTGGGCTGTGCAGTACATGCATCAGTTACCGTAACGTTTACTATGCCTAAGTTAGGCCAGTGTGTTGGAGACGGAGCACTTTATACAGGCAATCTTGTTGTTCATCCCATTGGCATTCCGTCGGATCTGGTTAATGCACTTCCAACAAAAGCCACGTTAATTGATGACGAATTGGTGCGCAGATGGCTTCCAGAGAGGCCTGAAGACGGGCACAAGGGTACATTTGGAAAGTGCTGTTTACTCTGCGGAAGCACTGGATATACAGGAGCACCAGTTCTTGCCTCGCGTGCGGCAATACGATCGGGCGTCGGTCTTGTTTTCCTCGGCGTGCCAGAAAAGATTTACACGATAACTGCTGTAAAGAATGATGAGGCAATGCCATTCCCGCTTCCAGATGACGACAATGGTCTGTTAACCGAGGACGCACTTGTTCCAGCGCTGGAAAAAATGGCTGATTGCGATGCTGTGCTGATCGGTCCAGGACTCGGCCGTGGAGAAGGCGTACGCAATGTGGTGCTTCGTTTGATGAACACCGTTCAATATCCTCTCGTATTAGATGCGGATGGTATTAACGCAATTAGCAATCATATGGATGCATTGTATCAACGCAGGGAAACACCAACAATCGTCACACCACACGATGGTGAATTCGCTCGTATGGGCGGTGATTTAAACGATGGCGACAGAATTTCGGCAGCTCAGCGATTTTCTATGACTTATGGATGCTTGCTTGTATTAAAGGGACATCGAACGATTATTAGTCTTCCAGATGGAGAGATCTTCATAAATACAACAGGGAACTCCGGCATGGCAAAAGGCGGTAGCGGAGACATACTTAGCGGCATCATCGTTTCTCTTTTGGCGCAGGGAATGCATCCGGTCAAGGCTGCAGTATGTGCTGTTTGGATTCATGGTCGCGCCGGAGACCTTTGCCGCGAGAGGTTAGGAGCGCGGGGAATGATTCCGTCTGACATGATTGAGGCTTTGCCAGACGTGTTTCGTGAATTGGAATCAGAGACGGTGAAAGATAGAAAGCAGGTAGGAACAAACAATGAATGATTTGGAAAAAAGAACGTGGGCCGAAATTCACTTGGATCGCTTGGAAAAGAATTATCGTGCGCTACGATCTGTTGCTCAAGGTAGCAAATTTGTGGGACTGGTAAAAGCAAATGCGTATGGACACGGAGCGGTACCTATAGCAAAAAAATTACAAGAGCTGGGGACGGATTATTTGGCGGTGGCTTGTTTGGACGAGGCAGTAGAACTGCGCGAAGCAGGTATTGTATCGCCTATCTTGATCTTGGGAAATACACCGTCAATGTATACATCGTTATTGTTGCAGTACAATATTACTCAAACAATATACGATCCAATTTTAGCAAAGGAATTTTCTGATTTGGCTGTTCAACAGGGAAAACGGCTGTTGTGCCATCTGAAAGTAGATACTGGCATGTCACGATTGGGAATTCTTTGCGATGAAACTAATATGGTGTCTGGTATTGATGCATTGGAAAAAATGTCGCATTTACCGGGATTGAATTGTGAAGGTATTTTTATGCATTTTGCAGACGCCGATAGTTGTCCAGAATATTCAAACATGCAGATTCAACGTTTTCAGAAGGTGCTGCACGAACTGGAAACAAGAGGCGTTTCTTTTCCAATTCGCCACTGTTGCGCGGGAGCAGCGACATTGAACTATCCCGAAGCTCACTTGGATATGGTTCGTCCTGGAATTTTACTCTATGGGCAATATCCCGATCCGTCAACACTTGGTAAAATAGAGATTTCACCTGTTATGGAATTGAAAACACGGATTATTTCACTGCGTTATTTACCAAAGGGAACTTGCATTAGCTACGGCCGTACCTACACATTAAAACGGGATAGCTATGTTGCTGCTGTACCGGTTGGTTATGCAGACGGATTACATCGCACCTTGAGCAATCGCATGGATATGTTAGTACGGGGGCAAAAGGTGCATCAGATTGGACGTATCTGCATGGATATGTGCATGTTGGACGTAACTGATGTGCAAGACATAGCCCTGGGGGACACAGTTACTGTATTTGGAGATGGTGTTCCTTTGCAAGAATTGGCAGATACAGCTGGAACCATCACATATGAACTCATGTGTGCAGTAGCACCGCGAGTTCCCAGAGTTTATCTTCCCTAAAATAGACCACAAATTTTTCAAAAAAAGTTGCATCAAAGATCGTCTTCTGTTATACTGCAAGTAATAACGATAATCATTATCGTTTGAGAAGATGGAAGGGAGAAAGTCCTTTTGGAACACAGGCGCTATTCCCAACAACGTGAAATGATCTATAATTGTTTGCTTAATACCACGGCTCATCCCACAGCTGATATGATTTATCAGGCATTGAAGCCTGAAAATCCGAAGCTTAGTTTGGGAACAGTCTATCGCAATCTGAATCAATTAGAAGAGGATGGATATATTGTCCGGTTGCCATTTCATGTGGAACGGTACGACGCAAATACTCAGCCGCATATGCATTTTGTTTGTGAGCAGTGCGAGAGAGTGATTGATTTGCACACAGATGTGCCGGAGTCCGATTTTGTATCTATGGAAGAAAAAACTGGTTTTCATTTCACACGAGAGTGCCGCGTTTATTATGGCCGTTGTATGGAGTGTATGGGAAAAGGACATATTTCTGTCATTCCACCGGATCACCATATTTAATATTTTTAACGTAAAGGAGCGAACATTATGGAACTCAAAGGATCAAAGACAGAAGCTAATTTGTGGACTGCGTTTGCAGGAGAATCTCAAGCGCGCAATAAGTATACTTACTTTGCCTCTGTCGCAAAAAAAGCAGGCTATGAACAAATCGCAGCTATCTTCGAAGAAACTGCAGGCAACGAAAAAGAACACGCAAAGATGTGGTTTAAGGAATTAGGCGGCATCGGAGATACAGCAGCTAATTTGCGCGCAGCCGCTGAAGGCGAAAACGAAGAATGGACAAGCATGTATCCTGAAATGGCGGCTACAGCAAGAGAAGAAGGATTTACCCGGATTGCATATCTTTTCGATGCTGTTGCTGCGATTGAAAAGGAGCATGAGGAGCGTTATCGTGCGCTTTTGGCTAACCTCGAAAATGATGTTGTCTTTAAGACAGATGACGATCAGACCGTATGGATCTGCAGAAATTGTGGCCATATCTATGTTGGTAAGGAAGCACCGAAGGTATGTCCTGTGTGCGCACATCCGCAGGCCTATTTCGAGCGCAGAGCGGTAAACTATTGATATGAAAACAATTCAATATCGCCCAAAGGGTGTATGTTCCAACTATATGGAGATCGATGTTGATGATGGAATTATTGCCGATTGCCGTGTAAGCGGTGGTTGCAACGGCAATTTACAGGGAATTTCACATCTGTTGAAGGGAATGAAGGTTGAAGAAGCCATTGAGAGAATAGAAGGTATTCGATGTGGTTTTAAGGCAACGTCATGTCCGGATCAGTTAGCACAGGCACTTAAGACATATCAGTCATAAAAAAACTGCGAGGTATTTTACCTCGCAGTTTTTTTATAACCATTATTATTTTTGCTCAGTACGGAAGAGTTTGATATAAGCTTTGGAGAACCAATTACTTCTGCAGGTGGATAAA
Source organism: bacterium (assembly GCA_963597355.1). Taxonomy (GTDB): domain Bacteria; phylum Bacillota; class Clostridia; order Oscillospirales; family Oscillospiraceae; genus UMGS1766. The sequence goes on from CAVBPR010000002.1 coordinate 381,263, forward strand.
TATAGAAGTAATATTATCGTTTAAGTGTAATGAAGAAGAACTTACTTTTGGTTGTCAGGTACATTGTTTCGTGGTAAAATATCATCATGCTGAGACGGAGGTACATTGGTATGAGACAAGTAGATACTCTTGGCAACCGATTGCGCCAAATCATGCGAGAACGAAAATTAAATTATGAAAAGTTAGGCGAACTTTTGGATATGAGGCCACAAACACTTAATCGCTATGTACTTGGACAGAGAGAGCCAAAGGCAAATGTGGTTATGTCTATGGCAGCTTTACTTGGCGTTGATGAGCGTTGGCTGCAAGGGTACGACGTTCCTGAAGCTCCATCGGCTATACCTGGTGAGCAAATGATTCCTATTGTCGGGGTTATTCGAGCGGGAACGCCTATTGTTGCTGAAGAGGATATTCTGGGCTGGGCATCTGCTTGTGTTTCCAATGTGGAAGAATACATCTACCTTAAAGTTGAGGGAGACAGCATGATTAACGCCGGCATTCAATCAGGAGACCTTGTACTATTGCATCGACAGACTCATGCCGAGAATGGACAGATTGTTGCCTGCATTGTAGATGGAGAGTTTGCTACGTTAAAGCGTTTTCATCAACAGGGTGATTTTGTGATTTTGCAGCCTGAGAATAACGCGTATGAGCCGCGCATTTTGCCCAAAAGCTCCTTCAATAATATTGTTGGTGTTGCATGTAAACTGGTTCGCGATTTGTAATTAGGAGGAATGGAAATGGATTTTAAATCCAGAGAAGAAATAGAAGAACAATATCAGTGGGATCTATCCACAATTTATTCTTCGGATGAAGCATTTCTGACTGCCTTGGAAGAAGCCAAATCATATCCAGAACAGTGTGCGGCATGGCAGGGAATTGCAACTGGTTCTGCAGAAAATTTATTGCAATATCTTCGATTCCAAGACGAAATTGATGTGACTTTAATACACTTGGATACCTATGCAGAGCGAAAACACGATCAAGATACTCGCATATCTCAATATCAAGATTTTGCCAGCCAGGTTATGCACTTATATGTAGCCATCTCAAGTGCTAATGCCTGGTTTGCACCGGAATTGCTAGCTCTTTCAGACGAACAAATTAACTTTTACTATTCCAGTTGCCCCGAATTGGACCAGTATCGTCGTCTTCTGGATCGTCAACTTCGCTATCGAGATCACACCCTTTCTCCAGAGGAAGAATCTTTATTGGCTGCAGCAGGGGAGTTGGCACAGCAGCCAGATTGTATTTTCTCAATGCTGAATGATGCAGATTTAACATTCCCGGACGCAATCGACAGTAACGGCGAGCGTCATTCTGTTACACACGGAAGTTTCATTCCGTTATTGAATCAGCAGGATCGTACATTGCGAAAGTCGGCATTTGAATCGCTTTATTCGGTTTATCGCCAGTTTCGCAATACCAGTGCTTCTGTTTTAGCCGCACAGACAAAACAGTTGAAATTTTTTTCACAGGCTCGCAAATATCCAAGTACTTTAGACAGCGCCTTATATGCAAACGAAGTTCCTGTATCGGTCTATTTTAATTTGATCGATGCTGTACGGCGCAACCTGCCGGCACTGCATAAATACACACAGCTAAGACGCAATTTGTTAGGAGTAGATATTCTGCATTTCTATGATCTCTATGTGCCTGTAGTAGCAGATATTGATATGCATTTCACCTATGAAGAAGCCTGCGACACAATATTAAAAGCCTTGGCACCAATGGGAGAGGAATATTGCGCCATTGTGCGACAGGGGCTTTCTGCCCGCTGGATCGACGTATACGAAAATCCGGGAAAACGCAGCGGAGCTTATTCCTCTGGCGGGTTTGGAATAAATCCTTTTATTTTAATGAATTTCCATGGCACGCTGAATGATGTATTTACGCTAATTCATGAAATGGGACATTCCATGCACACTTATTTATCATGCCAAAATCAACCTGTTTGCTACTCAAATTATGTTATTTTTGTGGCAGAGGTTGCATCTACCTGCAACGAAGCTTTGTTAATGCAGTATCTTTTAAAGACTACTACAGAAAAAAGAAAACGTGCGTATCTTCTAAATTATTTTTTGGAACAATTCCGTACAACATTGTATCGTCAAACGATGTTCGCTGAATTTGAGTTAAAGGTTAATCAGATCACAGAACGCGGCGAAGGTATCACTGCAGATGCTTTGTGTGATCTATATCGACAATTAAATGCGGACTATTTTGGTGATGCAATTGAATTAGACGACGAGATATCGCTAGAGTGGGCGCGCATACCTCATTTTTATTACAATTATTATGTCTATCAATACGCCACTGGATATGCGGCAGCAATTGCATTATCTGAAAAAATTCTTAACGAGGGAGAACCGGCAGTAAAAAAATGTTTGAACTTTTTAAAGGGCGGTTCATCTTTGCCCCCAATTGATTTGCTTCGTGGTGCTGGGGTTGATATGGCTACGGCACAACCCATTGATGCAGCGTTAGCCCTCTTCGATCGTTTGATAGATGAAATGAACGAATTGATACATAATTGATTGTCAGAAAATGACCTTTCCAAGCAGATGAAATTTTATTTCATGCTAGTTTGGAAAGGTCTATTTTTTCAATGTGCTATTTCATAATATCTAATTCAACACAAGATAGTTTGCTCAGATGATCGGTTCATAGCAAAGGGAGGTTCCGCGCATAACCATTCGATGACTTCCCGAATCCACCATAAATTCTAAATACGGACGCAGAAAACGCTCCAAGCTTTGTGCTTTTTTAGGGGTGGAAACGCTAACTCCCATATGCGAGCAAACTGCACAGCTGATTTCGTCCGAGGTCATGGCATGATCTACCAGGCTTTTTACAATGTCCAACTGCTCTAACATGACGGACAGATTTTCATCAATTAACTTATCAAAATCACGGTAGAGAATTCCACAGTGTGCAACAGCCATGGCATCACATTGTATCCCGTGTAGCGATTGAATTGTATTTATGCTTTGCTGAAAATCAAAGGCATATGGCAATCGAGATGTATGGAGCGTGCGATCACACATCAGAGCATCGCCTATGTAACACACACGATCTGGCGTAATATAACTAACATGGTCAAGAGAATGTCCCGGAGTATGAAGCACCTTAAATAATACCCCTCGGAATAAGGTGTCCTCCTCTTCGGGCCGGATCACGTGATCGACTAAGCAGGGGATTTCCTTCATTTCTGGATCAGACGCAACTTGTCCTGCAGTAAAGACAAATAGATGACTCTTCACAGATGCCAATGTACGACAGATTTCTGCTTCACCTAATGGGAGTCCCACTGGGCATTGATAGCGTTGCGACAGGAACCTTGCATTTCCGAAGTGATCAAAGTGCGTGTGAGTGCAAAGCAAACCAATAGGAATCAGATTGTTTTGCTCTAATGTAGCAACAATCTCATCCCGCAAGGCACTGGCACCCGTATCCAACAAAATGCAGTGTGTGCTGTCGGTTCGATAAAGTGGGATAATCTGATGCCCGGACAGACACCAAGTGTTCCCTAGAATTTGTTTCAGTTCCACATTTATTACCTCGTATTTCGATAACATCTATTATCTTTCATGAGTCTATTATATCATAAATTTATCTAAAATCAAAAATTACAGGCAATGTTAAATGGAAGTAGTGCAACAGATATAAAAGTATTCTATACCTTGAGGGTTTCCTTACTTTTTAGAGTAAATTGCTACACAGATACCATGCAGTGTATCTGTGTGGCAATTGTATGCTATCCGCCTAATTGTGCGTTTAATCCATAAGATCGGAAAAGCGATAAAAACTCCTGCTTTTTTTCTTCCGATAAGGGAGGAAGATCAGATAGGGAATAAGTACGATTCAAAGTGCCGTATTTTTTGCTGCCATAATTATGATATCCAATGAGATCAACACGCTTCACACAAGCGAGAGAGGCCAGAAAGCGTGCAATGTCTTTCGCCTCCATATCATTATAGCCCGGAATAATCGGATAACGAATAATGACCGATTTTCTTTCTGCATTTGCATGAAGAAGATTGGATAATATTACTTCATTGGAAAGACCGGTATTTGATTTATGTCGCGAAGAATCCAGACCTTTGATATCGAATAACAGCAAGTCGGCTTGCTGAAGAACAGATCTTCCGGAATCCGTTGTAACATAACCGCAAGTATCTACGGCAACAGGTATATCATTCATGTGAGACCGTTCTATCATTTCACGACAAAATTCAGGCTGTAAGGTGGGTTCTCCACCGGAGAGGGTTATGCCACCACCAGATCGGCGATAAAAAGCCTGATCTCGTAAACACTCTTCATAGACATCTTTTGCTGTACGTTCTGATCCCCAGATGTCTAATGCTCCTGGCCAGCATATATCCTTGCAAGCTCCGCAAGCAGTGCATTTTGAGCGGTTAACCGATATCATTGTTCCATCGATCGATAAAGCATTTTGAGGACACATAGGAACGCATTGTCCACAGGCTGTGCAATACTCCGATTCCAGTTTTAACTCAAATTCACTGCTTTGACTCTCCGGATTACAACACCAGCGGCAACGGAGGGGACATCCTTTCAGAAAAACAGTGGTTCGAATGCCCCATCCATCAACAAAAGAGCCATGGACAATATTAAAAATCCGTCCTTTTGCACTCTCTAGCATTCTGAAAACTCCAATCGATGAATGATGTCATTCTGCAGCTCTGGGCCAAGTTCAATAAAATATGCTGCGTATGTTGCGACACGGACTACAAGGTCACGATAATTTTCCGGATGCAGTTGCGCGTCACGCAATGTTTTTGTCGACACAATATTAAGCTGAACAAGAAAACCGCCAGAATCGATATACGCACGGATAAGTCCTTCGAATTTTTTGAGTTTTTCATCTCCAGCTACAGCGTCGGGATTGAGTCGTAGATTCAGCACTTCACCATGCAACAACTTATTATGATTCAATCCAGCAACGGAAAGCATAGAAGCAGTTATACCGGATGTATTGCGGCCTTGTGCCGGGGAAATACCACCCTCAGATATCGGTTCACCCGATAAACGTCCGTCCGGTGTTGCTCCTAGTACCATACCAAGGCCGATATTCGCAGTAACTGCAGCGGCTGCGACAGTTGACTTTGCTTCCGAAAAACCGGATATTGATGCAACCACATCTGAGGTATAAGAGAGAACGTCGTTAACAATCGTGTCAACATAGGGGTCGTTGTTGCCGAACTTGGGCTGACGAAGCAACATAGAACGCAACGACTCATAGCCAACAAAATTGCAATTTATGGCCTTTAAAAGGTCGGCCATTGTTATGCGTTTTTCCTCAAATACGACCTTTCGAATCGCAGCAAGAGAATCTCCTACATTTGGTGCTCCAGCAAGCGACATAGCGAAACCGTAATATGGTTTCGTGCCTCCATCAATCACATCTGTACCACGTTCAATGCAGGTAGAAAGCATGGAAGATTGGAGCGGGCTGGGTGCGTATTTGGAGAAGACCGCCTTGTCCTCGTTCTTTATTTCATGACAGAGAGGGATGATATAACGTACCTGTGCACAAAATGCATCCCACAGTTCGTCATATGTGGAGAACAAAGATGCATCTGGTGTAACCGCACCAAGTTGCTGCCCTGTCATAGGATGAACGCCTTGATTCAGCGCCAGTTCTAGAATTCCAGGCAGAGAGATAATACCACCGGGAACATGATAGCTAGCCCCACCAACAACAGGTGATGTGCAGCCGGCAACAGCATAATCCCTTGCCAGCGACTCTGGCATACCAAATAGTTTCAGATTGTTGACGGCAGTCTGATCACCCAGAAACTTTAGTTTTCCTCCTACATCTCTTGCTACGCCACACGCAAACAGCAGGAATTCGTCTGGTGTATTGTCGGCAATGCGTACAACAATATCATCAGATCCCATGTTTACAGCGCGCTCTGCCTCTAAAACCAGATAGGAAAGCCGATTCACAGCACATGAGCCGTCTTCTTTTACGCCGCCTATGGTGAAGGAGCAGCCGGAATTGTTGCCTGCGAACCCATGGCTGCGTGCTTCGCTATACACCACACAATCGCTATTGCAATTGATTAGCAGCATAGCGATCAATTCGTAGATCTCTTGTTCTGTCGCTCCTTGTTGAATGCTGAAAATATAGTATGGTTCTAGGTACTGATCAATGCGCAAAAAAGTGTTTCCAGTTCCCCAATTTTCTAACATTATGCAGTAATAACAGAACCAGAGCGATTGAATAGCCTCACGGAAAGATGATGCTGGCCGACGTGGTACAGCCTCACATATACGAGAAATTTCCAAGAGTTCTTTCTTTCGGTTAAGATCAGATTCAATATCTGCTAACTGTTTCGCTTCTGTTGAATAACGCAGGCCAAGGTTTCCCATTGCCTCCAGACTTAACCGCATACCAATTAGTTCATCCTGTTGAGTCTTTGAAACGGAGCGGGAAAGCCTTTCATCAATTTTTTCGATGAGTCCTTCTGTACCTAATTGCAATATAACAGAAAAATCCGGTGATGCATGACCTGGATATTGGTTGTTGCCGCAAAATGCACCACCTCCGATTACTAGGTCGTCAATTGCCAGGGCTTTGTTGCTAACATTCCTTTTCCAGTGATAGTGCAAGGATCTTGTTTGCCAATACGGAACAACATCCAAAAGAATCTCTTTTTCTTCTGGTGTAAGTGGTTCAAACGGATCGATTTCTCGCGTTGAAAGCAGATCCAGCTCATCTAAAATCCAATCGCATCGCAATTCAGGACTAATGGAACCACCTCTTACCTTTGAAGTTGGCCGTCCAACAATAAGCTCATCAGGATAAATGTGTACTGTCATGTGATTCAGCAGATGCGCAAATGCCTTTCCCCGGCGAATGGCAGCAGGCTCTCCCTCTGTTTGTTGAAACGACTCCGTGATGAGTTTTGCGCGTTCAACACAAATTGCTGGACGCACAAGCATATTTGAACGAAGTTTTTTTATCAATGTGTTATCAAATTTCATACAAACAGCCTCCTTTTTTGTTCAGTATAACATGGCTGATTTTTGAAATCCAATGCGTTATAACAAGATTTGTTATAACGTTTTACCTATAACTATTGATACAATTGATTAAGTTACATCCAACAGGAATAACAGTGTAGATGCAGTTAGAGAAACTTGAAATGCGCACCTACAAAGTATATACTGAAACTGAGAAAGAACTGCTACAACAGCCGCACAGAATGGCAGTCGGCAAGATACCTATACATCAGCAAAGGCAATGGGTATTGCACTCAAGAATGAGTGGCTGGCAACGCTGGACACCTGAGACACATAGCATGAAATCATTCGCATACTGGCAAAAGAAATGGGGATTCATTATGGGAAAGCTAAATAGAGACCATCCTGACTGTGCTGAATATTTAGCTAAAGGTCAAGCAATTGCCGATGAATGGTGGGAGAATCGCCCTAAAGAGTATGTGTATTCGGGCGGTCGTGACGGCGGTGTTCCAGACCCTGCCTATGAGCTGTTTTTGAAAAAACTGAAAAAGCTCAAACAGGAATACGCATATCTATTTACTGTGACAGAGGAATAATCACGGAAATTGAATATACCATAGTGTGGATGAAATTTTGGTCGCAGTTAGAACAAGCAATTAGAAGCCTGCGGACTGCTATGCAGAAATTTTGAAATTTATTGTATTTAAGGACCTTTTATACCGGATTGGAGAATAGTATATGACAGACCTTCAAATTCAATACTTTTTGAAAGTGGCTGATTGCATGAGTTTTTCTGGTGCTGCTCGAGAGTTGTTTGTCTCGCAGCCAAGCATATCGAGACAAGTAAAACAGCTCGAAAAAAGTCTTGGATATAAGCTTTTTGATCGCAGTTGCAAAAATTCAGTTGAGCTTACACCAGCCGGAATAATCTTTCGAGATAGCTTTCATCAATTGGTTCGCGAACATAAAATGGCACTTAATGCAGCGTGGGAAATTTCGCGTCAACCGATTGAACGGTTGCGAATTGGCGTGGGAGAAAATTGGGATTTGACAGAGCCACTGATGCAATTTCGAGAAAAAGTGTTGACATTGGAATCAAATACAGAACTTAGTTTTGAACAGGCGCCATTCCTTGCGTTGCGGGATAAACTTCTTGCAGGCCAATTGGATGCGATTATCTGCACGCAAACTTGCGTGCAGTCGTTTGAAGGGTTGGAGCTTACCCCTGTCGGTGAAATGCACACTACGCTTTTTGCTGATTATCGATTACTGCCGGAGATAAAACAAATACCGGATATTACTGACCTCGGGGATCAAACATTGCTTATGTTGCCAGATGAAGAGGCCCCTATGGCACTGCAAATTGTGTTGCTGCAGTTTATCGCAAGAAAAATGAAGCCAAAGGTTCGCCGTTTACCCAATCGATCTTCTATCTGGCAAGCAGTACGAATGGGGGAGGGGTTCTGTATCTTTGACGATTACACCTTTCAAAGATATGATCCCAATATTTATCATATAGATCTCAATGAAGCGATTCCTATTTGTGTTGTTTGGAAACGACAAAAGCAAAGCCCATTGTTATCAATTCTGATATCCGAATTAAAACGTGTACTATCTCCAACCGAATCATCTAGATAAGAAGGAAAACAAAATCAGGTCGAAACAGCTTATTGTTTCGACCTGATTTATTTCGTATAGATTAGGTTTTATCCGCATGAAAGCGTGACAAAAATTCTTTTGTTCGTGCCTGCTGCGGATGATTGAATAGATCAGCAGGGGAACCTTGCTCACAGATAACGCCATCCGCCATAAAGACTACGTTATTACTAACGTCTCGTGCAAATGCCATCTCGTGTGTGACAACCAGCATGGTCATTCCGGCCTTTGCTAAATCTCGCATGACAGCTAGAACCTCTCCAACCATTTCCGGATCAAGTGCGGATGTTGGTTCGTCAAAAAGCAACACTTCCGGTTCCATCGCCAGTGCACGTGCAATAGCAACGCGCTGCTTCTGACCACCGGAAATCTGGCGAGGTCGAGCATTGATATAGGGTGCCATGCCTACCTGTTCCAGATATTTTAATGCATTCGTCCGGGCTTCTTCTTTCCCCTTTTTTAGCACTTTGGTTTGACCGACCATGCAATTTTCAAGCACAGTCATATTGTTAAATAAGTTAAAAGACTGAAATACCATACCAACTTTTGCACGATATGCTGTGGCACTGAATCCATGCGCTGTGATTTCATTCCCATGAAAAGAAATTACACCAGATGTAGGTGTCTCCAGCAAATTGATACATCTCAGCAAGGTGGATTTTCCGGAGCCCGACGCGCCAATAATGCTGGTTACATCACCGGGGGAAACAGTAAAATCAATATCCTTCAAAACAACATGTGCACCAAAGGATTTTGACAGATGCTTTATTTCTAAAATCGGTCCGCCCATTATTTCCATTCCTCCTCGGTGTTTCGATCCAGCATATCCTCCGGTTTATTCGGATGTGTGTATGTTCCAGCTGTCATTGTAAGTTGATCGTTTTGCACCAACTCATAACTATCGGATCCATCCATCTTCTTTTCTACCCATCTTAAAAGAACGGAAGCTAACAGTGTCATGCACAGGTATCCTATCATCTCAATTGTTGCAGACGGGAAGTACAATAGATTAACACCGACAATGTTTCGATGTGTAGCAAAAAATTCTACGAATCCGATGATAAACATCACAGAGGTGTCTTTAATGTTGATAATGAAATTATTTCCAATTTGAGGAATGATATTGCGTAATGCCTGAGGAAGAATGACGCTGGTCATTGTTTGAAAATGGTTCATACCAATTGCCTTAGCACCTTCTGTTTGTCCAGGGTCAATTGAGATGATACCGCCGCGAACCGACTCGGCCATATACGCACCGGTATTGATGGAAACAACGATTAATGCACACAGCCAAATTCCGCTATTTCCGGTGAACGGATTGACACCGGTAAAATAGGGGATACCATAAAAGAAGAAAACCGCTTGCAGCACCATAGGAGTCCCGCGAAACACTTCGACGTATATACGAACAATTACGCGAATCAACTTCAAGAAAAAACGCTTAATTGCATTGTCTTGTTTTGTATATGGAATTGTGTTTAAAATACCACAAATCAGTCCGATGAGACATCCGATAATCGTTGCGGCAATTGCCAGAATAAGCGTGTTGCGGATACCCGACAGGTATTGGGGAAAGTAGGCAATCCACAGCTTTGACATATCATTCCCTAGAGAGAGCAATCGTTCCATGGGATACTCCTTTCACAGGTCACCAAGAAAAACTGATATCATCCGACTCTATAAAGAGCCGGATGATGCAGCTTGTTCATTAAATTACTTAAATTTCAGGCTGAACAGAGATGGCTTCATTCATAACGTCGTTGAAATCATCTACCGTCATATCATTCAAGACATCGTTCATGGCATCCTTCAAAACAGAATTGCCCTTCAGCACAGAAATACCGATGTTGATCTCGCCTTCATCGACTTGGAAGTTGTCGTCGGTGTCGGAAAAATCAAGGATTGTCAGATCCGAGTAAGTAGCGCAGGCGCCCATAGCGGTAGGCATATCCGTGCAAATAAAGTCAACAGTACCGCTTTCAACCGCCATGATCATAGCGGGAGCTGTTTCAGATTGCGTTTGAATATCAGCACCAGGAATTTGAGGCAGGCAGCTATCATACCAAATGGTACCTGTCTGAGCTGTGCATGTGCCGCTCAAATTGGAGATGCCTGTGGCAGATGCCTGAGCTGCATCCTTCTTTGTAACGCACACAATGGAAGCATAAAAGTATGGGCCGGCCATATCGACTTGTTCCAAACGCTCTTCGGTCATAGACTGGCCAGCGATGACGGCATCAATGGTTCCAGCCTGCAATGCAGGGATAAGACCATCCCATTCGATTGCCATAACTTTTAATTCCCAGCCATTTGCTTCACAAATTTTCTTGGCAATCATAACGTCATAGCCGTTAGCGTAGCTACCCGGATTGTTTTCGATTGCAACAGCACCATTGGAGTCATCGGATTGCGTCCAGTTATAAGGAGCATATGCGCACTCCATACCAACTGTCAGAACACCGTCTTCGACACCAGTAGCAACTGAAGATGCTTCTGAGCTAGATCCAGAGGCAGAACTGCTGGAATTACTGGTAGTGCTGTTGCCAGAGGAACTGCTTCCGCAGGCAACAAGACTCAAAACCATTGCCATAGCAAGCGTTAGTGCAAGAATTTTCTTCATTTTAGATCACCTTTCTAAATCTAAAAAAATATGAACGCGACTCTATGGAGATCGCGTTCATATGCTAAATACAAAGCAATTGGACTATGCTTAACGTATTATGTACACAATGATAGCGCTCCACCGGTTCGTGACAGTCTGCCGAATCTTATCCGTCAGCCCAGAGAAAAAGACCCCATCCAAGATCCGTTCCCTTCGGCAAAAAATCCTTTCACAGATAGCAGAGTGGATGCTCATCGCCAACTGTTACTGATATTTTCTGCACCTCTATCATATTAGATTTGTTCCATGTTAACACATTTTAAAATAATCGTCAATGTATTGCTTAAATTTTGGCAATTCGCATTGAATTTGGGTGTTTATAAGCTTAATTATAGTTGCTTTGTTATTTCTTGCTGGGTTGGAATGCCGGAATTTTGTTTAAATGCGTAAAGCAGGGAAGGGATTGCTCTAAATCTCTTTTGGGCTCGCCTTGGATCAACGGCAATGCATAGTCGATAAACGATTGCGCAACCCCATTTCCGTCTTCATTAATCCAGTCAAGAGGTACTTTCTTTTCAATATTTGCTACGCAATTCAATGGGATTTCCTTTGTCGTAACAGAATATGCACCATTTTTTACTGCGCGGACAAATCCAACCATGATATCAGTTTCTCCATTTAAAGCAAAAGCTACAGCAGACCGTCCAGCCAGCATAGACTCATTTAAATCTGTCTCTGAAGCGCAATGCATGCTGCATCTTTGAAGCAAGGAAAGCTCTATGCCCCGTGCTTTGTAATGCAGTTCTTTTTTTACAAGATCCGCAAGGTATACGCTTAATCCACCAAGTTGAACGTGACCAAAACCATCACCATCAGCAGTTGAAATATCTTGAATGAAACTTCCGTCAGCATAATGAATCCCTTCGGATACAGCCACAACGCAGCTTCCAGTTTTCTTCACAACACGATTGATATCTTCATAAAACTGTTTGATATCAAATGCTCGTTCCGGCAGATAAATCAAATCTGGTCCAGCACCATATATGTTGCCAAGTGCAGAGGCTCCAGCTAACCAACCAGCATGGCGTCCCATAATTTCTATAATATTCACAGTTGGCGTGTGATATACCTGCGTATCACGTTTTAATTCCATACATGTTGTAGCAATAAATTTTGCAGCAGATCCATAGCCGGGACAATGATCGGTTCCAACCAAATCATTATCAATCGTTTTGGGTATGCCGACAACAGAACAGGAATAGTTCACTGCATTCAAGTAGTCTGAAATTTTGCTGCAGGTGTCCATGGAGTCGTTGCCGCCGATATAGAAAAAATAACGGATATTATACTTCTTTAATGTATTGAGAATAATGACATAATCGCTATCGTCCTTTTTGTAATCATCTAATTTATATCTACAGGATCCTAGAATTGCCGATGGGGTGTATTTCAAACGGGCTAATTCATCTGGATCTTCAGATCCAAGATCAATGATCTCATTGCGTAAAACTCCTTCAATACCATGCATCATTCCATAGATATGGTCGATTTCCTTTGCCTTCATTGTAGCCTCAATGACTCCGAGCAGGGTTGCGTTAATTGCAGCAGTTGGTCCGCCGGATTGACCGACAAGGCAGTTTCCACATTGTGGATTCATACGATACACTTCTTTCTATTTTAGTCAAAATAATAACGAAAAGTACTTTAAAAAAGTAAAATAAGAACTATTTCCGCGTTCAAAATCATAACATAAGCTATTGCATTAATCAATATCTTATGATAGAATAGAATCAATTCTAGGAAGGGAAGTGCTTGTGATGCCTTTTGTCACAACAACTGAAATGTTCCGCAAAGCATACGAAGGCGGCTATGCAATCGGCGCTTTCAACGCAAATAACATGGAGATCATTCAGGGTATTATTGAAGCCGCTGATGAGTGCAAGGCACCGGTTATTATCCAGGTTTCTCCCAGCGCAATGAAGTACGCTCATATTGATTATCTCGTCAATATGATTAAAGCGGCCGAAAGTGAAACTCACTTGCCGATTTGTCTGCATCTGGATCACGGTGATTCTTTCGATGTGTGCAAACTGTGTATCGACAATGGTTTTACCTCTGTTATGATCGATGCATCTTCTAAACCGTTTGAAGAAAACGTTGCAATTACAAAGCAAGTTGTTGAGTATGCACATGCTCACAACGTTGTGGTTGAAGCGGAGTTGGGTGCACTTGCTGGCGTAGAAGACGATGTTGACGTCTCTGCCGAAGATTCCTGCTACACCGATCCAAACGAGGTCGAAGAGTTTGTTAAGCGGACCGGAATTGATTCTCTTGCTATTGCAATTGGAACATCTCACGGCGCATACAAGTTCAAGCCCGGTACGGACCCAAAACTGCGTTTTGATATCTTGGAAGAAGTATCTAACAGATTGCCTGGTTTCCCGATTGTTTTGCACGGAGCATCATCTGTGCCACAGGAATATGTCGCTATGGTAAATGAAAATGGCGGTAATTTGGCAGATGCGATTGGCATTCCTGAAGACCAGTTGCGCAAAGCAGCAAGCATGGCCGTTTGTAAGATCAATATCGATTCCGATATGCGTCTTGCTCTGACTGGATCAATTCGCAAATATTTCAACGATCATCCTGATGTTTTTGATCCTAGAAAGTATATGGGCGAAGCACGTAATAGCATCAAGACAGTCGTTAAGCATAAGATTATCGATGTTCTTGGTTGCGAAAACAAAGCATAATTTGCACTTAAAATAGTTTAATTGCTCCGGTGACAAAAAGCCACCGGAGCAATTTTAGCAGGGGAGATGAAAACTTATGCAAAAAAACAGCGGATACAATTATGAAGAATCATGCGAATGCAATGTTATACACGAGGATGTCGTGCAGCAGGTCAAGGAACAAATGCCTCCAGAAGAACCGATCTATGAAGTGGCGGATCTATTTAAAGTATTTGGCGATTCGACACGTGCACGTATTATTTGTGCGCTTTCAATTGCCGAACTATGCGTATGTGATCTTTCTGCGTTGCTTGACATGTCTCAATCTGCTGTTTCGCATCAATTGCGCACGCTAAAACAAGCTCGCGTTGTAAAAAACCGGCGCAGTGGAAAGGTTGTTTACTATTCCCTTGATGATGCCCATATCAAATCCTTGTTCCGTGTAGCTTTTGATCACGTTATGGAAGATTAAACGAAAATACTATTTACAACTTATAACAATCGTGAAACGGCGATTCCAAAATAACTTTTATCAGTTGTTTATGGTTCGTCGTTGTTTTTTTTCTTTTGCTCTGTGATGTGAGCAAGTGGATTTGCCTGTGCTGCCATGCGTAAATCAGAGTTATCTACATGTGTATATATTTGAGTTGTATTCAGGTGCTCATGGCCTAAGACCTCTTGAAGTGTGCGGACATCTACACCATTTTGAAGCATTAGAGTAGCTGCGGTATGGCGCAATTTATGGGCAGAATATTGGGAACTGTCCAATCCGGATTCGCCCAAATGTTTTTTTACCAGTAAATGAACCGCGCCTCTTGAAATCCTTGTACGATGACTGGAAATAAATAGGGCTTTTGCATCGAGTGGGTGTTGAGATTCCCGAAACGAAATATAGTCAGCTAATGATGATTTACATGCATCGTTTAAGAAAACAATTCTTTCTTTATTTCCTTTGCCTAGCACTCTTAAATAATCATTGTGTACATCGCCTAGATTTAGGTTTACCAGTTCGGAAATACGCAATCCGCAATTCAGAAAGATCATCAGAATGCAATAATCACGGATCTGATATCGTCCCTGAACAGACTGCAAAAGATGAACGCTTTCATCAAGTGAAAGATATTTAGGTAATGACTTCATGATTTTAGGAGTATCTAAATCATCCACCGGGTTAAACGAAAGTTGATGGGTCTTGCTTGTTAAATACTTGAAGAAAGAACGAATAGTTGAAACCTTACGTGCACGCGAAGCAGCATTTAACCCGCGATCCAGGCTAAGATAAGCCAAATAATCGTAAATATCATTTAGTGTGATCTTTGAAATAAACTCAAGATCAATATCATCGATAGGAATTTCATCAAATTCTTTATCGGCAGATACCAAACCTTTTCGTAGCTTTAAATAACGGAACATTGTGCGTAAATCGAGATAATATTCGTCAATGGTTTTCTTTGAATGACCCCGAACGGTATCGTGATAGGACAAATAATCACATATGATTTCAGGCGCCTCAAGGCGATAATCTATCGACATAATAAAACAGGTTGTGCATTTATAAACAAAGCTTTAATTTTGTTCATAAATGGCGATACCCTCAAACTCCTCTCTTCCTCAATTTTGAATTAATTCCCTTGATTTTCAGATTAGACTATAGGATGCCATCAACGCTGACATCCTATAGTCTATATTTAAAAATCAATTACGTGTCCATCGTACACCATCTTTGGTGTCAATTACAGAAATGCCCCTCGCTGAAAGCTCATCGCGAATCCGATCTGCTTCAGCCCAATTTTTTTCGTTACGCGCTTTCTGACGTAAAACGACCAGTGCATCAATTTCAGGATCGCCTTCTCCAAATACATTTTGATCCTGAATTGAAGAATTCACCGAAGCCTGGCTTGTTTTTGCGCTACGTGCTTCTTGCGCTTTGCTAATCAGGCTGAGTCCCAATACGAAATCAAATTTATTCAATAGGGTTAATTTAGTTCTGCTATTTGTGTTATATTTCAAAACATCATACAGAACGGTGATGGCTAATGATGTATTTAAATCATTATCTAATGCAGACGCAAATTTCTTGCCTAGAACATCAGATGCATCTCCATCTATTTCCGATGCATCATCTGGATCCAATGTAGCAATACGATCGATCAATTTTTTATACGCTTTTGCTGCATTATCCAAGTTTTCGTAGCTGAACAATAATTCCTTACGATAATGGCTTTGCATGCAGAAAAACCGATATACAAGAGGATCATATCCTTTTTCCTTTAGTAAAGAAACAGTCAAGAACTCACCCGTCGACTTTGACATCTTTCCGTTACTTGTATTGAGATGGCGGACATGAAACCAGTAGTTGCACCATTTGTGCCCGAGATATGCTTCGCTCTGTGCGATTTCGTTTGTATGATGTGGGAAGGCATTATCTATCCCTCCACAATGAATATCTAGATATTCGCCTAAATATTTCATGCTGATACAGGAGCATTCAATGTGCCATCCAGGATATCCCACTCCCCAAGGTGAATCCCACTTCAGAGCTTGATCTTCAAACTTTGATTTTGTAAACCACAGAACAAAATCTGCTTTATTACGCTTATTGGCATCTGCTTCAACGTCCTCTCGCACGCCAACGGCTAAATCTTCTTGGTCAAACTCCTGGAAGACATAATAGCGCTCCAACTTACTTGTGTCAAAGTAAATATTGCCACCTGCTGAATAAGCATACCCAGTCTCTAATAAATGCGAGATTACTTTTATAAACTCGTCGATACATCCGGTAGCTGGTTGAACAACATCTGGCTTTTTTATATTTAATTTTTTGCAGTCACTAAAGAAAGCATCTGTATAAAACTGGGCGATTTCCATAACCGTTTTATGCTCTCTTCTTGCCCCTTTCAGCATCTTGTCTTCACCAGTATCTGCGTCACTGGATAGATGTCCAACATCTGTAATATTCATAACGCGTGTTACATCATAGCCAGAATAGCGCAAGTATTTTTCCAATACGTCTTCCATGATATAACTGCGCAGATTTCCTATATGCGCAAAATGATATACTGTTGGGCCACAGGTATACATTTTTACCTTACCCGGTTCATTGCTTACAAATTCCTCTTTGCGGCGGCTAAGAGAATTATATAATTTCATAATATTGCTCCTTCCTCTTGTGTCATGCATTTTCGTCGGAAAAATAACGTTCCAAATCATCCAAACGTGCTTGAAGCTGTTGAACTGTTCGCTCCATTGGATCGATAATATCGTGAATTTGATCGACGTCATCAGCATAATGTACTTTTTGCTTCCCGATACGTACTACTTTAGCCGGAACACCAACTACAGTTGCATTTTCTGGAACTTCAGATAAAACGACAGAGTTCGCTGCTATGCGAGCGCCATCGCCTACTTTAAATGGGCCAAGTACTTTTGCACCACATCCAATTAGAACATTATTTCCAATGGTAGGATGTCTCTTTCCCTTATCCTTGCCAGTTCCTCCAAGTGTTACTCCATGGTATAACAGTACATCGTCCCCTATTTCTGCAGTTTCACCGATAACGATTCCCATGCCGTGGTCAATAACAAAACGACGGCCTATTTGAGCACCGGGATGAATCTCGATTCCTGTGCGTTTCCGGTTCCATTGTGATTCCAAGCGTGCAAGAAAAAACAACTTTCGTTGATAGAAAAAATGAGCAATTCGATGCCGGATAATAGCGTGCACACCTGGATACAAAAGAAAAATTTCCAACTTGCTGCGTGCTGCCGGATCCCTTGCCTGATATGCAGCCAGCAGTTCTGTTAATCGATTTGCCATAGTTTTATGATGCTCCAATCTCCTGTCGTTGAGAAAAAATCAGAGTACAAAAAATCGCCTCTTGCTTATATATAGCAAGAGGCGATTATACAACGAAAACCGCGGTTCCACTCTCATTTTTACTCGAATGGCCGATAACGAGGCCAACGGGGACACTACTCCCCCGCTCCCGGGCGCACTTCGCAGAACTTCCTCGTAGAACGGCTTTCAGCCGGTGACCATTCCTCTCTATTCGAAAAAATAATGCTACTCTTCCCGTTCAACGCGGTAATAAAACTTTCTATATTATATTCTAATGCTCCTTAGCATGCTAACATTTTTGTAACGTCATGTCAAGTCAAATGTTGCTCAAGTCAAGGACATCTCTGTTTTTGATAAGATATTCTGCGCCGGAATATGCAGTAGTAACTAAGATAATTGCCGAACAAGTTGCATTAATAACACCGGGAAGCCCTAATAGCATGACACAAATACATATCATTGTACTAGCGGTTTTCACCTTTCCGGACCAGCCTGCAGCAATTACGCGTCCGTTTGTTGCCGCCACAAGACGTAATGCCGACACAATAAATTCCCTTGCAATAACCACAATAGTGATCCATGCAGGCATCCAGTGCCATGAAGTAAATACGAGCATTGCGGATGTAACCAACATTTTATCTGCTATAGGATCAAGAAATTTGCCAAAGTCAGTTATCATGTTGCACCTTCTGGCAATTTGTCCGTCTAGTAAATCGGTAAGACTTGCTAAAATAAAAATTACCAATGCGACATACATATGAAGTGGAAATTGAGCATAAAGCACAACAACAAACACTGGAATCATAATAATGCGGAGCATTGTTAATTTATTTGCGAGATTCATGTTTCTATTTCCTCCTCAATCTCACCCATCAAATCGCCATCGATCAGATCTGTAATTTTTACATTCACAAATGTACCCGGCTCGATGTGCCCTGCAGCAGTAAAATATACTTTTCCATCTATGTCTACAGAATCTGCATAGGAACGTCCAACAAAACATTCTATTTCCGAATCAAATCCTTCACACAAAACCTCAAGTACTTGTCCAAGACGATTTGAATTCATTTCATCCATAATCCGAGATTGCAGATCTACGATAAGTTCTACTCGATGTGCGGCGATATCTGCATCTACCTGATTCGGCATCTCCGCAGCTTTTGTTCCCTCTTCAGGCGAATATTGAAAAACACCTGCTCGTTCAATTTTTGCTTTTTCTAGGAAATCACATAACTCTTCAAACTCAGAGTCCCCTTCTCCTGGCAAGCCACAAATTAAACTTGTTCTTAAAACCAATCCCGGTAATCTCTCTCTTAATTTTTGAAACAGTGCAGATATCTGCTCTTTTGTTCCACGACGACACATTGCCCGAAGTATATTGTCATTGCAATGCTGAATTGGGATATCGAGATAATTCAAAATCTTATCATTTTCCGCTATAACATCGATCAATTCATCGGTAATTAAATCTGGATATAGATAGTGCAATCGAATCCAGTGAAAATCCATTTGACACAGTTGACGCAACAATTCTGCCAACATTGGTTTATGATATAAGTCTATGCCATAACGGGTAATATCCTGCGCAATAATAATTAATTCCTTTACACCAGAGTCAGCCAATTTTTTTGCTTCTTTTAGCAAGGATTCCATGCTACGGCTGCGATAATGTCCACGTAGATAGGGAATGATACAAAATGCACAGTAATTATCGCACCCCTCTGCAATCTTTAAATACGCTGTCCATGGGACAGTTGATACCATACGATCTCCATCCTCGTAGGTATGGCTGATGTCTCCAAAGCACTCAGGCTCATTACCATCCATGACCGCATCAATTGCACTGACAACATCGGTATAACTTCCTGTACCAAGCATACCATCTACCTCAGGAAGCTCTTTTTTTATATCATTACGATAGCGCTGGCTGAGGCATCCTGCAACCAATAATTTTTTTAGCTGCCCTGCTTGTTTTAATCCGCCTAAATATAGAATATTATCAATTGCTTCGCTTTTGGCTGAATCAATAAATCCGCAGGTATTCAATACACATACATCTGCACCCTCTGGAGCTGCTACAACGGTATGTCCTGCCTGTCTTACTAATGCTGCCATTTGTTCAGTATTGACTAAATTTTTTGCGCAGCCGAGCGAAATAAACGCAACTTTATATTGATTCAAATAGATTCCTCCTCAAAACTCATATCGTAGTGCGACAGCCCAGCCTTGATTTCATCCCAATGAAATCCACGCCGAACAAGCGCATTTGTAATTCGCTTTAGCTCTTTTTCGTCCGGTGTTCTCCCTCGCAGTTTTGCCTGAAGAAAACTTCTGACGCCGTCTTCTGGCTCACATTGTTCTGAAAGTGCAGCTTCCCAATATGTATGTTGTATGCCTCGTCGCTGCAATTCCTGGCGTAATTTTTTTATGCCATAGTTACGTCCTGAATAATATCGTACTACACTTTTTGCATATTCCAATTCATTGAGTGCACCGATTTCTTCAAGCCAATCTGCAGCGTTTTCTGCATTTAGGTCGGAGACACCCTTATCCCGCAAACGTTTGACAAGTTCATATCGCGACAAAGATCTTGCACCTAAGATTCTAGCACCAAGGGCGCGTGCCGAACTTACAGCACCTGCATTTACAAGGTCCGTCCATTCGCTTGCTCCTAGTCTACGACCACAGTAAAGTGAAAAAGACAAAACCTCGTTTTCAGTTACTCGGATCGGTTCAGACTCCTCTTCAACCCAAACTAAAATTCTTCCCTGCACATGCTTCGATGCATCTAATTTTGTCACACACTTTGTCATTTTAGATACCATCGTCAGCATCTGAATGATTTAAATCAGATGCCGTATCTTCGCCTATGTTTCGCCCTGCGGCTTTTGCGGCAACCAACGATTGCCGCGTCATCAATTTATGTGCATTCTTGCGAATTTCCGCTTCTAAACGATCTGCATCCTCCGGATGCATCTTAAAATATTCTTTTGCAGCATCTCTGCCTTGCCCCAAACGAATCTCTCCCATAGAAAACCAAGATCCGGATTTTTGAACAAGATCCAATTTTACACCAAGATCCAGAAGTTCGCCTATCTTAGAGATACCTTCTCCATACATGATATCGAACTCTGCCTCACGGAAAGGTGGAGCGACTTTATTTTTTACTACTTTTGCGCGGGTACGGTTTCCAATCATTTCACCGTTTGCTTTCATTGTTTCCACTCTTCGCACATCGATTCGAACAGACGCGTAGAATTTCAGGGCTCGACCGCCAGTTGTTGTTTCGGGGTTTCCGTACATCACTCCGATCTTTTCGCGCAATTGGTTAATAAAAATGACAATACAATTTGTTTTAGAAATACAGCCTGCAAGTTTGCGCAATGCCTGACTCATCAATCGCGCCTGGACACCAACAAAGCTGTCTCCCATTTCACCTTCGATTTCAGCGCGAGGCACTAACGCAGCTACAGAATCAACAACAACCACATCCAGTGCTCCTGAACGCACCAAAGCTTCGCAGATTTCGAGTCCCTGCTCTCCTGTATCCGGTTGTGAAATTAACATAGAATCAATATCAACACCAAGCGCACGGGCATAATAAGAGTCCATTGCATGTTCAGCATCAATATATGCAACTTCTCCACCTCTTTTTTGCGCCTCTGCCACAATGTGCAATGCCAGCGTTGTCTTACCGGAAGACTCAGGCCCATAAATTTCAATAATTCTGCCGCGAGGTACGCCACCAACACCGAGAGCTAGATCGAGAGAAAGTGATCCAGTGGGAATTACATCCACAACAGACTGCGTATTATCCCCTAAACGCATGATTGCCCCTTTACCAAAGTTACGTTCAATCTGGGCAACTGCAGTTTCTAATGCTTTCTTTTTATCTGTGGCCGGAGACGCCGATTCGACGACAACATTCTTTTTCGATGCAGCCATATTTTTCTTCCTTTCTTAACAACGCAACAATTTTGAACAAAGCACAGTTTGGAGATGTATTTCTCTGCCGTGTCTCTGTCGTTTTATTTATAACCAACCTTCTACGGAACGCCAGATATTTTGTGTATCTGCAAGTGTGTCAATATTTTGAAATCCGTGCTCAACCATAAGTTGCTCAACATCATCAGCTTGGTCATATCCTACCTCGAAAATCATCATGCCTCCCGGGCGTAAAAGACTCTTCCAATACATAATGATGCTACGGTAAAAATCCAATCCATCTTCTCCGCCATCCAATGCCATATGCGGTTCAAAATCCCGTACAGATGAATCAAGTTCAGCAATGTCTGATGAGCGGATGTAGGGAGGGTTCGAAACAATAATATCGAAATTCCCCAGTTGTTCCGGCGGAGCTTCCAAAGCATTTGCTCGAACACATACAGCATTATTTAATTTGTTCCGCCGTACATTACTTCGGGCTACAGCTAAAGCATCTTCAGACCAATCCGCCAAAACAACTCTGGAACCAGCTACATGAGAGGCAATGACAATTCCAATACACCCACTGCCTGTGCAAAGGTCTAATATACGACATCCCGGAGCCATTCTACGTCCTACAGCTACCGCACGTTCCGCAACCACTTCAGTATCGATTCTGGGAATCAAAACGGACGAATTAACATCCAGTGTTATGTCGCAAAAGCTCCACTCACCAATCAAATATGCAGCAGGTTCTCCGGCAATTCGGCGGTTTAGAAGTTGCCGATAACGAGTCTCCGTATCATCAAATGCATACAAACGGCCATCTCGTAATAGCTCATCTCGTGTTTTCCCGGTAACAAAGCACAGTAATTCCCTTGCTTCCAATGATGCGCCGTCAATGTGTGCGCTGTTCAATAGCTTGCGACCATCAAGATAAAGATCGTGGTATGTTTTCGCCATTGTATCAACTCCTTAGATTTCTAAGAATCGGCCGCAAAATTATTTTTACCAGCGGTCCTCCCCCTTGTGCTCGGGCAATACCTGTTTAAGCGATTCAATTCCAACTTCAATCATAGAATCATCTGGCTCAAAGGTTGTAAAATTCTGCATCCACAATCCTGGAGCTGTCATAATTCTAGTAAAAATGTTATCGTGCCGGCCAACATAACGATTGATTTCATAAGCAATACCAACTATAACTGGTATCAATAATAACTGAAGCAGAATACGAACCAAAGTATTCGGAGGAGTAATAATTGAAAAAAGGATAGAATAGCACAGAATAGCTAATATAATTACGACAAACATAAAGCTAGTACCGCATCGCGGATGATGACGAGGCATTGTCCGAACATTTTCCACTGTTAATTCCAGGCCGCGTTCATAACAAAAGATGGTCTTGTGTTCTGCCCCATGGTAGGAAAATACACGGCGAATATCTTTCATTTTCGAAACAAGAATCAAATAAATCATGAATACAGCGATTCGAATTACACCTTCGATCAAATTTTGACCAAATGTATTTATTGGCATGAGCCGTTTTAGTAAACTGGCTACAACGGTTGGGATAAGAAAAAACAATCCGACTGAAAAGGCAATTGCAAGAATCGTTGAAAAGGCAACGATTATAGAATCCATTTTTTTGTTGTCAACATGTTCTTCCAACCATTTGTCAAGCTTCGATGGAGCAACATCTTCGTCATCCTCTGGATAAAAATCTGCAGAATACATCAGTGCTTTCACACCTTCAACCATGGTTCCTAAAAAGGCAAATGCACCTCGAACAAATGGAACACCCAAGATTGGATAATGCTCTCGGGTCAGCTTTAATTCTTCTGTCTTTATTACAAGTTGTCCGTCTTTATCTCGGACGACGATGGATTGCTTCTTTGGCCCACGCATATAGATGCCTTCAATTAGCGCTTGACCCCCAATTGATGTGCGAAATTCAGAATCGGATTTATTTGACATGAACATTTTCCTTTCTAAGTATATCAAACGTTTGTTCGATTTTCAATAGGAGAATAACTTATTTTTCGCATTCACTACTTTGCTGGTTTGTAGAAGCGCCAATGTTTGTCATAGGCAATAATATCGTAACAACGCAACCCGTGCCATCTTGTGCATTTGCGATATCCAGACGACCACCATGCCGTGAAATAATCTCATCACAAACAGCCAACCCAATACCATTGCCGCGAGCTTTCGAAGATCCCTTGTAGAACTTTTCCTTTACATGGGGTAATTCTTCACTTGGAATGCCAGGACCGTAATCCCGGATTATAATGGCAGCAAAACCGTCCTCTTCACCTATTGTTGTATCGATTCGTTTTCCCGCTCCACCATGCTTCGCTGCATTATCTAACAGGTTGGAAAACACTTGGCGCAGGCGCTCCGGATCTCCCGGGATTGGTGGGAATTCGCGCTCCGGATCCGTATAATTAAGCGAAATTCCCTCTTTTTTATAAAACTCCTGGTAGGTATAGACAGCATCCTCAAATTCTGCCTGAATGTCGATCATCTCAACATTTAAGTTAAAGCGACCGTCTTCAATTCGAGAGAATTCCAGCAATTCTTCCACCATTTTGGTTAAACGTCGAGATTCACTGACAATAATATTCAGGCCCTTCTTAAAATCCTGCGCATTATCCAGTTTACCAGAAATCAGAGTTTCGCCCCATCCATTGATCGCAGTAAGCGGAGTGCGCAATTCATGGGAAACAGATGAAATAAACTCTGATTTCATCTGCTCATTCTGGCTAATACGGGCGGACATATCATTGATCGCATCGGTTAAGTCACCGATTTCATCATCGTATTCCTTTTCAATTTGTATTCCGTAGTATCCGGAGGCAATTCTCTTAGCCATTTCTGTAATGCCGGCCATAGGATCAATGATAGATCGAACAAAGTACATGTTCGTCATATATGTCAGAAGGATCACTAAAACAGCAACACCAGATATCAAACAAACGATAAGAATTAACTGACGATCTACTATGCGAAGAGAGGACACTAAGCGCATAACCCCTTTTACTTCACCATTACTTAGAATAGGAGCCGACACTGCCATAATGCGCTCCCCCGTCTCTGCATCACGTCCGCTCCAACTGCGAATCGTTTTGCTGGAAATTGCCTCATAAATATCGACTGTCCCCGGTTTGCTTCCGGAGGTTAAACCATATGACGAAAGGTATACACTTGGTTCGTTATCTACGGTCAAAAACTGCAATTCAAGGCGATCCTTTTCGTCAAAATCAGTAATATAGTAGCTTGCCATATCTAAATAGGCATTCTCTGTTGTTGCATAATTTGCAAAAAAATCACTGACGGTTTTTGCTTTTGTCTCCAAACCACTACGCATCGAATTATAATAGTAACTTGCCAGAAACATCGAAATAATAACAACTAATGCCAACATAACCGCTGTAACCGCTAGAAAGCTGTTACGAAGCCATCGATTTCGAATTCCGCGTACATGAAGCGTTGCATGTCCTGTATGCAAGATCGCCTGCTTGCTGTGCTTTGTATCCGTTTTTATACCTTGTGCCGCAATATTCACTTTTTTATATTTATTCAAAAGCCCCACTTATATCCGTACCCCCATACTGTGGTAATATAGATTGGACTAGTAGGGTCATCCTCTACTTTAATGCGTAGCCGCCGGATGTTTACATCGACAATCTTTACTTCTCCATCGTAATCCCGTCCCCAAACAGATTCAAGAATCTCCTCTCGCGAAAGTGCTTTCCCTGGGTTATCCATAAACAGTTTCATAACGCTATATTCTACTTGAGTCAGTTTGATGCGAGTTCCATTTTTCTCTAAGGTTCGATTACGAGTGTTCAATAGAAAAGGCGGTTGAGAAATTTCTCCGTTGTCATTGTTCGTCTCGCCCCCTGCGCGGCGATACAGTGCATCGACGCGAGCAGTCAATTCTGCCGGAGAAAAGGGCTTCGTAACATAGTCATCAGCACCGGTCATAAGACCTGTCACCTTGTCCATTTCTTGAGAGCGGGCGGTAAGCATGATAATTCCAATATTAGAGTCATTTCCACGAATACGGCGGCAAACTTCAAATCCATCAATTCCGGGAAGCATAACATCTAACAGTGCAACTTTAACATCCGGATTGCTTTTTAATTTTTCCAATGCTTCCTCACCACTGGCTGCTTCGATGGTGTCATAACCAGCACGTTTTAAATTGATTACTACAAAGCTGCGAATATTATCTTCATCTTCTAAAACGAGTACTTTTCGCACGATAATTCCCCCTTAGTCAGTTGCTGACCAATCCGTCAAAATCAGATGGAATTGGCTTGCTGCCGATGTATAATCCAATCCGCAATCCCAATCACAATCGAACAATTCAATTGAGTAGGCTGCATCAGAGTCTGTTTGAAGTAATTGACGCTGACCAATTTCGGCACGTGTAATGCGATTCGTGCCCATATTCTTATAAACAGCTAAAAAAGCAATCGGTACATCGGACGGATTCGCTTGGTAATAGAAGGTAATGCTCCGTTCAACAGTGGCACCCAAATTAACATCGGAGCGAGAGAGCAGGAGGTGTCCTTGCCATTCTTCCGGGATATCGAAATACCATCCATCTGCAATATCATGGTATGTGTATTTTACGAAATGTTGGGATCCATCCAGACTGTATTGTACCCACTGCAACAAGTAAAAAGACTCAGAATTCTCCAGGCTGGTATTTGCGGGCAACGATACTACAAAAGGGATTTCCAATGTACTATCATTGTTGATATCTTCCAATTCAATTGCATTTGCCCGAAAGGTTGTTTCTGCGTTAATTCCTTCATCCGAAGTGATATTAAACAGCGCGCCATCACGTACAGCCAATATATCTGTAATTAGCTGGGTTGGTGCATTCTGTCGATAACCTGTGATGTAAAGTGCAGGATACCCAGATTGCAAAAGGCCATATTTTGCGGAATCTACCGTTGTTATGGAGGAGGACAGTCGTGTCGTATTAATCTCCATCATGGTATCATCCGACCAGTCATAATAAGTTGCACTGCTACCACCATTTTCTTGATCCGCAACCTGAATCAGAACTAATTCAGATTGATTATCTTGATCTAGATCTTGAGTAAAATATCGCGTATAACTGGGCGCAGAAATAATTTCTGTCACCGTATCTTGCTCAATGGAATACGCAGACAAGGCATAGATAGCGCTTGAGACACGCCACCCAACCACAATTTCTTTCATGGCGCTATCATTTAATTGACAATAAACAACAGAATTAATTCCTTCGCCATCACCCTCTATCGTTGTTGCAAGACTAAAGTTGTCTTCGTCGTCTGAACGAAAAATACAGATTTTCATAGGGTGCTGCGTTCCGCTGCTACTGTCCCGAAAAAAAGCAAGAGCTTCATCTACTCCGTCACCATCGAGGTCTTGCATTTGCACAGACTGGGTATTGCTTCCGGAAAGAGGCGCTGAATACTCATATCCCTGTGCGAGCAATGCCTCCAGGCAAATCTGAAGGCTCTGGTATTCCGCTGTAGGTTTTGGAAGGGCATACAATTCTTCCGGTGAACGTAGCCCACACCCTGTTAACGTTCCTATAAAACCTATGGTTATAAAAAAAAGAGCAATCTTTTTTGCCACAAGCAAATCCTCCCTGTAAAAGAAAAACACTTGAAGAGATTATAACATAACTTCAAGCCAAAAGACAGCACTCCAATGCATTAAATATCTTTTTTTAAGCCCGAGCTTTGTAGATATGGATGTCGTACGTTTTACGTTAGGACCTATTGTGTGAAGGCAACAGAAGAAGCACATCTGCTATATTTGCAGACGTGCTTCTTGCGTTGATTATTGTAACTGATCTAATTGTTCTTGGATAATGCGGTTAACTGTTTTAGGATCTGCCTTTCCTTTCAGCAGACGCATGGTTTGGCCCACGAGATAGCCAAATGCCTTTTGCTTACCCGCCTGATAGTCAGCAATTGATTTCGGATTTTCGGAAAGCACCTGTGCCACAACACTCTGTACCAGATCTGCATCATTCACCTGTTCCAGACCGTGCTCCTGTACATAGGTTTCAGGGTCACCGTCAGTATCAAATATGGCCGCAAAGACTTCCACTGCCGTGTTGCGGTTAATCTTACCCTGCTTCACCAAAGCAAGTAATTTAACCAAAGTAGAGGGAGTGAGCGGCATATACTTCGCTTCTAAGCTTTTCTCTTTCAGTGTCCGGAGAATCTCACCCATCATCCAGTTAGAGACTTCTTTCGGTGTTCCTCCAAGTTGGACTGCCTGTTCAAAAAAGTCTGCTAGCGCCTTTTGTCCCGTAAGCATTCCCGCATCATATTCAGGTAAACCATATTCGGAAACATAGCGTAGTTTTTTCTCTTCTGCCATTTCGGGCAATTCACTTCGCGCAGAAGACAAATATTCCTCTGTTATTTCCATCGGCGGAATATCTGGTTCAGGAAAATAGCGATAATCCTGTGCGTTTTCTTTGGAACGCATTGAATATGTAGCATCCTTGTTTTCGTCCCAACGTCTGGTCTCCTGTACAACCCGTTTCCCATCCTCAATCAACTCAATTTGACGCCGTGTTTCATAAGCGATGGCGCGGGCAATTGCCTTAAATGAGTTGATATTTTTCATCTCGGTACGGGTACCAAACTCTGTACTACCTGCAGGTCGCACAGAAAGATTGACATCGCATCGGAGCGAGCCTTCCTGCATTTTGCAATCTGACACACCAAGATATTCTAATGTGGATTTTAATTTTTCCAAATAAGCAATAACTTCTTCCGCTGTTCGAAAATCCGGTTCTGTGACAATCTCAATTAACGGGACACCACAACGGTTATAATCCGCTCTTGTCTGATCAATCCAAGGATCGTGCACCAGTTTTCCTGCATCCTCTTCCATATGCATTTCGTGAATGCGGATAATTTTTTTCTCACCGGAGGCGGTGCAAATTTCTACTTGGCCATTTGTTGCTATCGGCAAATATAACTGAGAAATCTGATACGCCTTGGGCAGATCGGGATAGAAATAGTTTTTTCGATCGAATTTGTGATATCGAGTGATATCGCAATTCAAGGCCAAACCTGCTTTTGTGGCAAAGCGCATTACCGCTTTATTCATAACTGGAAGCGTACCAGGCATACCTGTACAAACCGGGCAGCAATGTGTATTGGGATCGCCGCCAAATGCCGTCGTGCAAGAGCAGAAAATTTTTGTTTTGGTCGCCAGTTCCACGTGGGTCTCTAAACCGATTACTGTTTCCCAAGTCATTTTACAATTCCTCCTTCACTGCAGTCTGGCCGTTTTAAATGGTAATCCGTATCCTGCTGATACGCATACGCAGCATTGAGTACCTTTTGCTCTGCAAGCGGTGCGCCAATTAGCTGAGCACCAATAGGCATTCCGTTTCCATCGAACCCACAAGGCATTGAAATGGCTGGCAGCCCTGCCAAATTTACCGAGACAGTATAAATATCACTGAGATACATCTGGAGCGGGTCGCATAAACTTTCTCCCAAACGGGGTGCTGTAGTCGGAGAAACCGGTGTTAGCAACAAATCATAACGCTGAAATGCCTCATCAAAAGCCTGTTTTATTACTGCCTTGACCTGAAGTGCCTTCTTATAATAGGCGTCGTAATAACCAGTAGAGAGAACAAAAGTTCCTAACAAAATGCGTCGCTGTACTTCTCGGCCAAAGCCTTCTGTACGAGTCTTGCAATAAAGATCTGTCAGATCTTCATAGCCATCTGCTCGCCAACCATACTTTACTCCGTCAAAGCGAGACAGGTTTGAACTTGCTTCTGCAGCTGCAATGATATAATAGGTAGGAACAACATATTCCATAATTGGCAATTTGCATTCCTCGACTTCCGCTCCGCGACCACGCAACACTTCAGCAACAGCAAGTACTTTTTCCCGTACTTGATCATCTAAGCCATCACCAAAACAATCCGTTGGAATACCGATCTTCATACCTGTCAGATCTGATTTCAGGCTTTCTAACAGATGCTCCGCCTCAAAATCAAGACTTGTTCCATCGTGAGGATCTTTTCCTTGTATCATATCAAGGACTGCAGCACAATCCTCTGCTGTACGGGCTAATGGGCCGATTTGGTCCAAAGAGGAAGCATAGGCAATCAATCCGTAACGTGATACGGTGCCATAGGTCGGCTTCATCCCTGTAACACCACAATAGGATGCAGGTTGACGGATAGATCCCCCTGTGTCGCTGCCTAAAGCATACCAGCACTCACCTGCCGCAACAGCTGCCGCTGCGCCTCCGGAGGAACCACCCGGAACATGGGCTGAATTCCACGGGTTACGCGTTACGCCGTAAAAACTCGTTTCTGTGGTGGAACCCATAGCGAATTCATCCATATTTAGCTTACCGAGCATAATTCCGCCTGCGGCATTGAATTTCTCCATAACCGTTGCGTTATATGGCGGAGCAAAATCACCCAGGATTTTGGACGCGCAGGATGTTTTCACGCCCATTGTGCAAATGTTATCCTTGATACCGGCAGGAACGCCAGCCAGAGGGCTCGTTAAACTTGCGATTGTCAATTGTTCTGCCTGATGCAGTGCCGCATCGGACAATGTCGTAATATATGCATTTAATGTGCTATCCTGTACAGATATCGCACTTAATGCTGTTTGGACCGCATCCGTTGCTGATATATCGCCGCTTTTTATTGCCTTGCCTAACTGTACCGCAGACAATTCCTTCAGTTCTTGACAGCTCATGTGTTTTCTCCTCCTCAATCTACTGTCTTTGGCACAAGAAATGCCTCGTGATCCGGAACAGGAGCATTTTGAAGCAACAGCTCTCTCGGGGTGGATGGCTGCACATCATCTTCACGCAAAACATTCTTAACAGGAAACACGTGGCTCATCGGTTCTACATCTTGTGTGTCCAGTTTATTTAGCACATCCATATAGGCAATAATTTGCTGCAGTTCGCCTTGCATTTTTTCTTTGTCTTCCTCCGCCAAACGAAGACGAGATAAGGTTGACACATAGTCGACCATTTCCTTTGTAATTTCCATACTAATTCCTCCTTATCAAGGTTCAAAACGATGCAAGTCTCTGGGGAATAGGCTGGCATAACGAACGTTATCTAATCCGCACAGCTGAGCGGTCAACCGTTCCAGACCGATACCCAGACCGCCATGCGGAGGCATACCATGCTTATGAATCATGAGATAGCTTTCAAATTCTTCGGGATGCATTCCGCGGTCCAACATCTTTGCCACCTGAGCATCATAATCATGAATTCGCTGACCTCCGGTAGTGACTTCCAAACCACGAAACAGCAAATCAAAGGAAAGTGTATATTTAGGATCCTCCGGATCATCCATTGCATAGAACGGACGCTTCTTTGATGGATAATGGGTAACAAAGACAAAATCTGCACCATATTTTTCTTTAAAATAGCGGCCGATATTGTGTTCTTCTTCCGGCTCAAGGTCATACGGATCGCGAATTTTACGACCGTACTCTTCTGCTACCATGCGTTTTGCATCATCAAAGCGTACAACAGGGATTTCATCTACTTTGGGTAATGTTACGTTCAAACGTTTCAAGTCGTCGGCATACTCTGTTTCTAAAAGAGCTACCATGCGCTGTAGGAAACAGGTTTCCTCCACCATCAAATCTTCAAAGGAATTGATGTAACCCATTTCCATGTCCATAGAAATGTATTCATTCAGGTGGCGCGTCGTTGCATGCTTCTCAGCACGGAACACGGGAGCAATCTCAAACACACGTTCAAACACACCAACCATGGTTTGTTTATAGAACTGTGGTGATTGCGTCAAAAAAGCTTTCTTTCCAAAGTACTCCATGCGGAAAATATTGCTGCCACCTTCTGCGCCGGCATGCACAATCTTAGGAGTGTGAATTTCTGTAAACCCATCGGCTACCATAGTATCTCGGAATGCTCGTCCAACAGCTTCCTGAATCTTAAATACAGCGCGTTTACGCAAATTGCGCAGCACAACCGGACGCAAGGGCAGTTCTGTGTCCAGATTTAAGTTCATTTTGTATTTCTCAATCGGCACACTAATTGCTTCAGAGGGGCGTGAAAGAATCTCAATCTCCTCTGCTTGAATTTCCATACCCATGGGAGCGCGTTCATCAAGGTTCAACTGCCCTGTTACAACGACAGTGCACTCTTGGCACAGATCGGCAGGCAACATCTCCTGGGGGACAACGCATTGAACTGCACCATCTCGCAGCCGCAGCGTCATAAATGTGATCGCACCCATATCCCGTAAAGCGTGCACCGCTCCATGAACGACGACTGTTTTATTTACGTGTGCGCCCCCTTTGAGATCCGCAGCACATAGGTGTTCTGTTGTCCGTTTACCGGTCATGAATTCCATCTCAATCACATCCTTTATTTGTATTACATGCTATTTTTTTGAAATTATAGTGCAAAAAGAAATCCCGGACTGTAAAACAGTCCGGGACGGAAAACATAGTAATCCGCGGTACCACCCGCATAACACACTCCCCATTGAGCGTATCTCTCTAAACTTCTTTAACGCAGAAATTACGAACTACCCTACCTGCTCCAAAAGCTATCAGGTAATTAGCTCCAGAGTGTTGCGCATTTCTCACTCCACACCAGCAGGGCTTTCAGTCGGTGGCCCATTGCCTCTCTGTTGTGCATCGTAAGAGCGGTCTCTTTCGTTGCCGATGAACTTGTACAAAAGTATAAGACCATTTTATCGGGTCTGTCAAGCATTATTTTAAAATTATCATCTTTTGTATAATTGATACATTATACCACTTGAAAAATATAGAATTTTAGATAATCTGTTTCCGGCACATTCCACAAAATCGGGTGGTCGGGGCTCTGTTGACGCGCTTCAATCTGTCGCAAGGTAACACTGGCATCGCGTGCAGCAGCGGAAAGCATCTTACGAAATAAATCATCCGTCATAAAATGAGAACAGGAACAAGTTGCTAAATAGCCGCCTCGCGGTAAGAGCTGCATAGCGCGGCGATTAATTTCCCGATAGCCACGAACTGCAGACGAAATTGTCTGGCGGGATTTCGTGAAGGCAGGCGGATCCAAGATGATATAATCAAAATCTCTGCACTTTGATTCACACAATCTTGTCAATAGATCAAAAACGTTCTCGCACAAAAATGTCATTTTATCGCTCAAACCGTTTCGCTGTGCATTTTCCTGTGCCATATTGATTGCCGTTTGGGAAATATCGACACTTGTCACATGGTCCGCTCCGCCCTTTGCGGCATTTAAGCCAAAGGATCCTGTATGCGTAAAACAATCCAGCACTCGTTTTCCCTGTGCAATGCGACCAACAGCAGCACGATTGTATTTTTGATCCAGGAAGAAACCTGTTTTCTGCCCGTTTTCTACATCCACTAGATATGAAATTCCGTTCTCAATTATCTCAGTTACCGCACTTTGGGGTTCCGGCATTCCGGGCATAGCATACCAACCTTTTTGAACTTCCATGCCCTCCAAGGTGCGGATATGCACATCGTTGCGTTCAAAAATCCCTTTTATGGGTTGTCCCATATTTGCCAGCACATCGACAAGTGCAGAAAACACCAACTCCTTAACCTGCTCCATTCCCAGAGAGAGCACCTGAACGGACAAAATGTCGCCATAACGATCTACCGTCAATCCTGGCATTTGGTCTGCTTCTCCGTGGATCAAACGACAGCAACGAAAATCATCTCCCGGCATAACCGTGAGCCGATAGGATAAAGCGTATTCTACTCTTCGATGCCAAAATGCAGCGTCAAAGCGATCGTTGGTGTTTCGTGAGATGATGCGAACCGCTATTTTAGAGTTTGCATTATAAAATCCGGTTCCTTGCCATGCATTTCCTGCCATTACATCAACAAGGGAACCATTTTCAGGTTGACTCTCTAATTGTTTAATTTCTTCGCCATACACCCAAGGATGTCCAGCTTTAATTGCGCGTTCTGCTTTGGAAGAAATAAAGACTTTTGGATACAACCGTTGTTGAGCCATATCATTTCACCTTTCTTTCAGGGGTTAAATCACGTTTTCATCGTATCATAATCGCATGATTTCTTCAACTGAAAACGTACTGCTGAAGAAGAGAACTGCTTTCCAAGCATGTGGTCAGATAATGAATGCATGTGAATGCATGAGAAAACCGTGCTTTGATTCCTGACACGGGGCATATTCAACTGTCGTACCGATGATGACGGTATAATCATCCACTGTTGGTGTATAGCTGATATTCTTTGAGCTGTCATCCGAGTGCCGCAGGCTTTGTACTGCCGCTATTTTCTTTCACGGCATAGGAAATTCCGTTCTTGAATAAACCTGTATTAACAGGATATCTGCTACCCATCTTGGCGGAGATTTTAGCATATAACTTTTTACGTGGATTCGTCAACCACTTCGAATGAGGTTGTCCTGTCAATTACCATCAATCATTTCCTCATAAAAAAGCATATAAAAGCATATTATGACGCATAATAAATAAGAAAATGCATACTCAATAATGTAGTTTGAGAGATTAAGCGTCAAAACAGAAAAATTTTTCTTGCTATTTTAAAAATGTTGTTGTATAATACATCCTGTTGCCGCCGGTGTGTTGGAATTGGTAGACGAAGTGGACTCAAAATCCACCGCCAGCGATGGCGTGCCGGTTCGAGTCCGGCCACCGGCACCATGAAAGCTCGCAGATCATGCAATGCATGGTTTGCGAGCTTTCTTTATAAACTCAATCAATTGGAGGCGTTGATATCATATGTTTAGGCCTGTTAGACGAAAAGACAGAATTATTGATCAGGAAGCTGCGAAAGCACTTTTGCAAAAAGAACGACGCGGCATCCTGGCCGTTCATGGTGATGACGACTATCCTTATGCTATCCCGGTTAATTTTCTTTATGACGAAAAGTTCCAGCGAATCTATTTTCATGGAGCAAAATCCGGCCATAAGGTTGACGCAATACAACACTGCAGCAAAGTTTGTTTTACTGTCTATGGAAACGAGATGATAAAAGACCTCATGTGGGCGCCTTATGTACAAAGCGTTATTGTATTCGGCAAATGTCGCCTGCTTGATTACAATGAAGAGACTATGCCTATTTTGAAACAACTTGCCATGAAATATTTCCCGAACGAGGAAATAGCCGATCGAGAAATGGAGAAACACGGCAACGCTGTACAGTTATTTGAAATTACAATTGAACACATGACGGCAAAGCAAATTCAAGAGAAATAAAATTTGCCGCCGAAAAGCCTGTACAACACATAGTATGAAGTATAATTGATATGTAATTTGTTAGATTAGTCATATAAAACCATAGTTTGCCGCCGCTTATTGTGCAAATTATCAACAAATCGCCCTGTATAAAACAATAAAATCGTCAAATTACGAATTGTTTCCTTGAAGAAAATGTGGTAAAAATATACCATCAGAATTGTACTGCGTTTTTGCAGTGCTGGGAGGTTTTATTATGAAGTATGTAAAACTGGGTATGTTTGCCGCAGGCGTGTTATTTGGCACTGCTGGAATTAAAATTTTGGGCAGTAAGGATGCAAAGCGCGTTTATGCACAGACAACGGCCGCAACCATCCGGGCAAAAGAAAGCATTATGTCCACTGTTACGAATATCAAAGAGAATGCTGGCGACGTGCTTGCAGATGCAAAAGAAATCAATGCACAACGTGCTGCCGAAGACGCAATTGAGGTCGTTGAGGATGCTGCAGGTAGCGTTGAGGAAGCAGAAGCCGCTCCTGCTGAAGGCGAGTAATTGTTGTTCTTCTAAAAAATTTGATCTAAATATCTATACCGAGAGCCGCACTTCCCAGGCGGCTCTCTTTTCCCATGGAGGATATTATCATGAAATGCAGCATCTTACACCAATCCAGCGGTCGTATGCGTGTCCATCTTCACTGTGGACGCATGACACTGCATGAGGCAGATTTGCTGGAGTACTACATTCGCAGCATAGAGGGAATCACGGAAGTGAAAGTCTATGACCGAACGCAGGATGCCGTAATCTCTTATTGTAAAGATCGCGCAGAATTGCTCCATGCATTGTCTGTTTTCTCATTTAAAAAAGCGGAATCTCTGGCACTCACTCCAGAGCATACTTCCAGACAGTTGAATCGAGAATTTGAAGATAAGCTTGTTTTCACT
Organism: bacterium; assembly: GCA_963597355.1. Lineage (GTDB taxonomy): Bacteria > Bacillota > Clostridia > Oscillospirales > Oscillospiraceae > UMGS1766. Next base: position 417,190 of record CAVBPR010000002.1, read on the forward strand.
ATTTTGCGGCGTATCACATCAAAACTGTTTTTCCCCATCCCGCTTTCCACTGCAATCACCATTCTAAAATCGGCAAAATATATCAAGGCTGGACTGAGCGCATTGGCACATCGTGATTTATCTGTTGCGGTATTGGATGCAACTGCCGTCACCGTTTCATTATTGCGGGGTGATTTCTCTACCGCCGGTTCCGTCATGTTTATGCTGAATTTGGGCGAAATTCTGGAAGAATGGACACACAAGAAATCTGTTGCCGATCTGGCCGATGCAATGTCACTGAATGTCGATAAAGTTTGGCTACGTCGAGATGGAACCGAAATTCTGATTCCAGTACGCGACGTTCAACCAGGCGACAACATTGTCATACGGACCGGCAATATGGTTCCTTTGGATGGCACAGTAGTGGATGGTGAGGCAACAATCAATCAGGCGTCGATTACCGGAGAGTCACTCCCTGTGCTGAAACAGCCCGGAAGCTATGTTTATGCCGGTACTGTTGCTGAAGAGGGCGAATGCGTTGTATGTGTTGATAAAGCCTTTGGTGGCGGACGCTATGACCGAATTGTACAGATGATCGAAGATTCAGAAAAACTAAAGTCCGAATCGGAAGATAAAGCATCTCATTTGGCAGACAGACTTGTCCCCTACACACTGGGTGGAACCGTTCTTACTTATCTGCTGACCCGCAATACAACAAAAGCGCTCTCTGTCCTTATGGTTGATTTCTCGTGCGCACTAAAGCTGGCAATGCCAATTGCTGTTCTGTCTGCTATGCGTGAGTGCAGCCATTACGACATATCGGTCAAAGGAGGACGTTTCCTTGAAGCGGTTGCCAATGCTGATACTATCGTATTTGATAAAACCGGTACATTGACTTACGCTACGCCGACCGTGGCAAAAATTGTGACATTTGGCAATCATACAGAAGATGATATGCTGCGTTTGGCTGCATGCCTGGAAGAACATTATCCTCATTCTATGGCAAATGCTGTTGTGGAAGAGGCCAAGCATCGCAGTTTGTCTCACGAAGAGTGCCATTCCAGTGTGCAGTATGTGGTTGCCCATGGCATTTCCAGCATGGTGGATGGAGAATCTGTTTTAATTGGCAGTGCTCATTTTGTTTTTGAAGATGAACAATGCGTAATACCGGAAGGAGAGGGCGAGAAGTTCTCTTCTATACCTGCCGAATATTCGCATTTGTATTTATGCATTTCCGGCAAGCTGGCCGCTGTGCTGTGCGTATATGATCCGCTACGTAGCGAAGCAAAGGATGCAATCAACGCATTACATGCTTGTGGAATCAAAAAAGTAGTAATGATGACGGGAGATAATCTCAAAACAGCAGAAGCAGTTGCCGAAATCGTAGGCGTGGATGAATTTCATGCTGAAGTTTTACCGGAAGATAAGGCCAACTTCATCCGGAATGAAAAATCTGCCGGACGGACTGTAATTATGGTTGGCGATGGTGTGAACGACTCCCCTGCTTTGTCTGAGGCAAATGCGGGTATCGCAATTAACACTGGTGCGGCAATTGCCAAGGAAATCGCCGATATTACCATCTCTTCCGAAGATCTGTTTGAACTTGTTATATTGCGAAAACTAAGTCAAGAATTGATGGGGCGCATCCATCGAAACTATCGCTTTATTGTGTCATTTAATCTTATGTTGATTATGCTGGGCGTTGCCGGAATTATTCAGCCAACCACATCTGCACTGTTGCACAACATGTCTACACTTGGCATCAGTCTCAAGAGTATGTCGAATTTGCTACAGCCACCAAAAGAAAACGAGTAAGCAAAAGCCGCGTGATTTATATCTCGCGGCTTTTGCAATATGCTATGAAGCCTTTTCTTTTTTAATTTTGTAATCTGTAGAAGAATATGAAAAATGAAAGTTAACCTTGCAAATCGCTTATTAGCATCGTTTTTTCATAAGTTCATGAATTTTAAATTTCATCTTTGTGCAATTTGCCACATTTACTTTACCTTTTTTCATATACTTTTTCAAAAGTTTTGCTTGCCAAATTTTTAACGATTGAGTATACTTGTCTTATAGTCAAAAAATTAACAAGCACTGAAAGTGCGAATTTGTGGAGGTATCAGAAACCATGTCTTTCATTCAGGTTACATCTGAGGCACATGTGGCCGTTCTGACCATCGATCGTCCTAAAGCTCTGAATGCGCTTAACAGCGAGGTATTAGGCGAGCTTGATGCCGCTGTTGATGCATTGGATCTTAACGATGTTCGCGTCCTGGTAATTACCGGCTCAGGCGAAAAGAGTTTTGTCGCCGGCGCTGATATCGGCGAAATGAGCACATTGACCAAGGCGGAAGGCGAGGCATTCGGTAAGAAAGGCAACGACGTATTCCGCAAAATTGAAACGTTGCCAATCCCCGTCATTGCTGCTGTAAACGGATTTGCACTGGGTGGTGGCAATGAGCTGGCTATGAGTTGCGATATTCGTATCTGTTCGGATAATGCAGTTTTCGGTCAGCCTGAGACAGGCCTTGGTATTACGCCCGGCTTTGGCGGAACACAGCGTCTGGCACGTCTTGTCTCTCCAGGGATGGCAAAGCAGTTGCTTTATACAGCAAAAAACATCAAGGCAGACGAGGCTCTGCGCATTGGTCTGGTAAATGCGGTTTATACGCAGGAAGAGTTAATGCCAGCTGCAATGAAATTGGCCGGTCAAATCGCAGCGAACGCTCCCATTGCTGTTCGGGCAACTAAGATGGCGATTGATATCGGATTGGAGCAGAATATGGAGGACGCCATTGTCACAGAAGAGCGCCTGTTTGGTTCCTGCTTTGAAACTGAAGATCAGAAGGCCGGAATGGCAAACTTCCTTGAAAAGGATAAGACCAAGAAGCTGAAAGTTGTTCCATATCAGGGCAAATAATGGTTGTATTTTCTAGATCCTAAATTTTTAATCGTAATTATTATTAGGAGGAACTATATTATGTCTATCGAAAAAGTTGCTGTAATCGGAGCCGGTCAGATGGGTCGCGGTATTGCTCAGGTTTTTGCTACCGCAGGCAAAGATGTTACTGTTGTTGACATCAACGATGCAATCATTGCAAGTTCTGAAGCTGCACTGGATAAAGGCTTTGCCAAGATGATCTCCAAGGGCAAGATGACCGATGAGCAGGTTAGCCAGCTGAAGTCTCGTATGCACTTTGTGGCTGCTACCGAGTATAAGGGCGTTCTGGATGATGTAGACTTGGTAGTCGAAGCCGCTGTTGAGCGCGTTGACCTGAAGAAGAGCATCTTTAAGAAGCTGGATGAAGGCACCAAGGCTGAGTGCATTCTGGCAACCAATACTTCCTCTATCTCCATTACTGAGATTGCCTCCGCTGTAGAGAACAAGGACAAAGTCATTGGTATGCATTTCTTTAATCCCCCTGTGGCTATGAAATTGATCGAGGTCATTCGCGGCGGTAATACCTCCGATGACACATACAATACAATCTTTGCATTGGCACAGGAAATTGGCAAGACACCTGTGACCGTTGCTGAGGCTCCCGGTTTTGTCTGCAATCGCCTGCTGATCCCCATGATCAACGAGGCTGTTGAGCTAGTACAAAATGGAGTTGCCTCTCCGGAGGACATTGACACAGCTATGAAGCTGGGTTGCAATCATCCCATGGGTCCGTTGACTCTGGCTGACTTTATCGGTTTGGACACCTGCTTGGCTATTATGGACACCATCTTTGAAGAAACACATGACAGCAAGTATCGCGCTTCCCTGTTGCTGCGCAAAATGGTTCGCGCTGGCAAGCTGGGCAATAAGACTGGCGAAGGTTTCTTTAAGCACTAAGTCTAAGTCAATAGTTTTATCATGTATTTATATATGCGTCGGCCATTTTGGTCGGCGCATATGCAAATAAATTCTTAGGAGGAATCAATCAAATGGATTTCAATTTATCTAAAGAAGAACTCCTTGTGCAGCAAATGTATCGTGAATTTGCTGAAAACGAGGTCAAGCCCTTGGCTCAGGAAGTAGACGAGGAAGAGCGCTTCCCTGTTGAGACCGTTGAGAAAATGGCAAAGCTGGGCATGATGGGCATTTATTTCCCCAAAGAGTATGGCGGACAGGGTGCTTCTTATCTCAGCTATGTTATGGCTGTTGAGGAAATGAGCAAGGTTTGCGGAACTACTGGTGTTATCATTTCAGCTCATACCAGTCTGTGCGCCAATCCTATCTATGACTTTGGTACAGAGGCACAGAAGAAAAAGTATCTGCCGAAGCTCTGCTCCGGTGAGTGGCTGGGTGCTTTCGGTCTGACCGAGCCAGGCGCTGGTACGGATGCCGGCGGCGTGAAGACCATGGCTGTACTGGACGAGAAGGGCGAGAACTATATTTTGAATGGTTCCAAGATCTTCATCACCAATGCGGGTTATGCCGATGTGTTCATCATCATCGCTATGACCGACAAGTCCAAAGGTCAGCGCGGTCTGTCTGCTTTCATCGTTGAGCGCACCTTCCCCGGCTTCTCTGTTGGCGCACACGAGAAAAAGATGGGCATTAAGGGTTCCTCCACTTGCGAGCTGATTATGGAGAACTGCATTGTTCCTAAGGAGAACATGCTGGGCAAGGAAAACAAGGGCTTTAATCTGGCTATGGCTACTTTGAACGGCGGCCGTATCGGTATCGCTGCTCAGGCTCTTGGTTTGGCTGAAGGTGCTATTGATGAGACCATTAAGTATACCAAGGAGCGCAAGCAGTTTGGCAAGTCTATCTTTAAGCAGCAGAACACTCAGTTCCAGCTGGCCGATCTGGTTGCTCGCACGGAAGCTGCAAAATGGTTGGTGTACAAAGCTGCCTTGACGAAGCAGGCTGGTCAGAACTATGCAGTTGATGCTGCTAAGGCAAAGCTGTTTGCTGCTGAAACTGCTATGGCCGTAACCACTAAGGCGGTTCAGCTCTTTGGCGGTTATGGTTACACCCGTGATTATCCTGTCGAGCGCATGATGCGCGACGCCAAGATCACCGAGATCTACGAGGGCACCAGCGAAGTTCAGCGCATGGTCATCGCTGGTTCTCTGTAAGATATAGGAGGAAGCATTAAACATGAAAATCGTTGTTTGCATGAAGCAGGTGCCGGATACAACTGAGGTAAAAATCGACCCTGTTACCAATACTCTGATTCGTGACGGCATTCCTGCCATCATCAACCCTGATGATAAGTGCGGCATTGAGGCTGCACTGGAAATCAAGGAGCGTATCCCTGGCACTACTGTTACCGTCATCACTATGGGTATCCCCGCTGCTGAAATTGCCCTGCGTGAAGCTCTGGCTATGGGCTGTGACGAGGCTGTCCTGCTGACTGACCGTAAATTAGGCGGTGCTGATACCTGGGCTACTTCCTCTGCTATTGCTGGCGCCGTGAAGAAGCTGGGTGCCGATTTGGTCATTTGCGGTCGTCAGGCTATCGACGGTGATACTGCTCAGGTCGGTGTTCAGATCGCTATTCATCTGGATCTGCCTGTTACCACCTATGTGGAGAAGCTGGTTGATGTGAACGAAACCTCCATCACTGTTCAGCGTCAGTATGAGGATCGCTATCAGACCGTTCGTATGAACTATCCTTGCTTGATTACTGCTATTGGCGACTTGAATAAGCCTCGCTATATGTCTGTTGGTGGTTGCTTTGATGCATATCAGAAAGAGATCAAGATCATGACCTATGCTGATATCGCCGATGTGGTTGATGAAAGCAATGTCGGTCTGGCAGGCTCCCCCACCTATGTTGCTGTTTCCACCACCAAGGAAGCCAAGGGTGCTGGCGAGATGCTGAAGGATCTGAGCGCTGACGAGGCTGTTGCCGCCATCGTGGAGAAGCTGGCCAGCAAGCACATCATTTGATGGAGGAAGTTTGAATCATGAATAAGAATGTTTTCGTTTTCTGCGAGCAACGCGACGGAGAAATCCAGAAGGTTGCCTTTGAATTGGTGGGCAAGGCTCGTGAACTGGCTGATGCCCTTGGGCAGGAAGTTGTCGGTGTTCTGGCTGGCAGCAATATTGAGGGTAAAGCCGCAGAATTGATTGCACACGGTGCAGACAAGGTTATTGTTGCGGACGATCCAATCCTGGCTGAGTATTCCACCAAGCCTTACACGCAGGTACTGGAGAAAGTTATTGTCGATTATGCTCCCGAGGTTGTGCTGTTCGGTGCTTCCTCCATTGGACGTGATCTGGCGCCTTCTGTTTCTGCCACCGTGCACACAGGCCTTACCGCTGACTGCACCAGTCTCGCAATTGGCGACGTTGAAAAGACCGTAACCAATGCTGCTGACAAGGCGAAGGTTGAAGCAAAAATTGCTGAGCTGGGTCAGGATGTTGCTGTTACGGATAACAGCCGTACCGTCAAGGGCAAAGATGGTCAGGAAATTGCTATCGTCAACGTGAAGTATGTCTATCACAAGCAGCTGCGCATGACCCGTCCTGCTTTTGGTGGCAATATTATCGCTACTATCGCCTGCCTACAGCATCGTCCTCAGATGGCTACCGTTCGTCCCGGTGTAATGCAGGCACTGGCTGCAGACGCCTCTCGTACCGGTGAGGTCATCAAGCTGGACATCAAACCGACCAATAATGTCGAAGTTCTGGAGACGGTCAAGTCCACCAAGACATCTAAGGACATCACAGAGGCAAAGATTCTTGTTTCTGCTGGTCGTGGCATTGGTTCCGCTGAAAAGGTTTCTATGGTTCAAGATCTGGCCGATGCACTGGATGGTGATATCGCTTGCTCTCGTGCTGTTATCGACGCCGGTTGGATGGATAAAGATCGTCAGGTTGGACAGACCGGTAAGACAGTTCGTCCTGATTTGTATGTTGCCTGCGGTATCTCTGGTGCAATCCAACATGCAGCTGGCATGGAAGGAAGCGACTATATTATTGCGATCAACAAGGAAGAAACTGCTCCCATCTTTGATATTGCTGACCTTGGCATTATTGGCGATGTGAATGCAATTCTGCCCAAGCTGACCGAAGCCATTAAGAAGTACAAGGCTGAACAGGCTTCCAAGTAATTTTCTGCATCCACTGAGTTCTTTTGCGTAAATACACTCCCTTCTAGGCAGACAAGCGTAATTTCAAAAACTTGTCTGTCCGGAAGGGAGTTTTATTGTATTTATTGTATTTCAAAGTGGTATTTTTTATTGTTTACGCAACATTAATAAGTCAAAATAAGAAGAAAGTCCAGCGCGTGTTGGACTTTCTTTACAGAATGTCGGCAGCTCTACGTTAGCAGAACTGCCGACAAAAAGCATTTAAGATTTAAATCAGTTACGGACGCTGTCCCATACCACCCTCGAGAGTTAACGTCTCACCAGACATATACTTAAAGTCCGGCATGGCCAATTGAACGCAAACACGACCAATTTCCAATTCTGCATCTCCATAGTGACCCATAGGAGGCATCTTAACATTTGCCTTGAACGCATCTGGATATGCTTTTTCAAAGTTTTCCAACTGGGCAGTCCAAGCCAATGGGCAGACAATATTTACGTTGATGCCGTCCTTGCCCCATTCTGTAGCAGCGACACGAGTTAAACCGCGGATACCTTCCTTAGCGGCCGCATATGCGCATTGCCCATAATTGCCGAATAAACCTGCACCGGAGGCAAAGTTGACCACGCTACCTTTGGATTCTGCCAAATAGGGGTAGCATGCCTTCATATAGTAAAATGCTGCATACAATCCAGAATATAGCGCCAAATCGAACTGTTCGGTCGTATGATCTGCCAATGTTACACCAGATGCCGATGCCTGTGCATTGTTGATCAGAACCTGAATGCCGCCAAATTTTTCAACAGCCTGCTTTACCACATTCTGAGCAATCGCTTCATTGTCTGATCCAGCAGCAATATCCGCCTGAACGGTCAGAACCTGAATGCCGTATTTGGCTTCCAGTTCTTCCTTCGCGTCTTGCAGCTTTTTCAGATTCCGACCAGTAATAACAAGATTTGCGCCTTCTTTTGCATAGGCTGTGGCAATGCCATACCCGATGGAACCGCAACGACCATCACTCAACACGGCGCGACCAGCGCCAGTAATCAATGCTGTCTTACCCGTTAAGAATCCCATAATAAACATTCCTTTCTTTCTTTCCATGTTTACAGAAGATGCATGTTGATTTGTAAAGCACTTTTATCAACCACCTTATTATAACGCAAGCGCATCAGAATGTATTGTGAATCAGATACAATATTATCCCCTGTTTTTGATTTCAGCATCCATTTTTTGAAGCAATGTCTTCTCTACAGGAAGCAGATCAATTGAACGGTAGGCTGTATTCATTTGATTGACGCATAATCTTAATGTCTCAAGGGATAGATACGGAAGGAATGGAATAAACTGAGAAACCATTGCACGATACATCAAATCTTCCGTACTATTTGACTTTCGTGGTCGTGGTTGTAGCATCAGTTTTGCCAACGCCTCGCTAACTTCAGTCTGTTCTTCAGCACTCGCCTGTTCTGTAAGAACAGCCAGTTGTTCTATTTGGCCCTTCACCTTTTCAAAGAAAATATCACACAGGTGATTTCTTGGATTTGAAACATAGTTGCCCAATATTCGACGCAGGAATCCACTGGAATGATCGCTCGTTTTTTCATCTTCCGCACGGACAGATACATAAAATTCCTGATAAGAATTTTGGATTTCTTCTACTTTAGACATTAAATTTGATTCTTTCATATGTTGCTCCATATAAATCGGCCTCTTAGTTTTAGTAAAAATTTTAAACGCTCGTGTGATTTTTCTCAATGGACATCTTAGGTATTACAATTAAGTTTAATCTATCATATCGCTTGATCGGCTACAACCATCTTTTCTAAATTTTTTCAAGAATTTATTTTTGGTTGATTGCATAATGAAGTTGGACACCTAAGAAAAAATCCATAGTGATTTTCCC
>CAVBPR010000003.1:0-92603 GCA_963597355.1 bacterium
CCAAATTGGCTTAAATGGAACAAAAAAATATATTTTGAAAACATCGAAAGTCTTTTGAGAGATTCGGACGGACTAATTTAAAATGAAGCATCCGTGCAAGGTGATTCGAGTGATTACCGATAAGGATAAGATGAATTATTAAGAGAGAAGTGGCGGACATATGCGAAGCACTATGCGACAGAGGTTGGCTGTACGACCATCCGCATGCTTTAAAGCAGGCGATACAATAAACCGGAGGGCTTGTGTGAGTATGCATGGAAGCCTATTCAAGAAATGGTAAAACTGTTGTCAGACGGAGCATTACTTCAGCCAAGCGGAACCTGGATGAGAGAGGATGACAAGGGCGTATTTTCCTGCGTGGATGGTCTTCGTCCTGTTATTATGCTGATTGAGAGAATGTAACAGATTGGCGAGAACCAACATGAAACACTGAAGCGGTATCCCTTTTTCGCACCATCAAAATGTTCTTTCTGTTTTTCCTTGACAAGCAGACAAAATTCAGCTAGTATACAGATGTTACCGAAAGGGAGTAGCTGGCACAGAATATTTGTGTATCCTTTTGCGTCAATACGGGACAGTACGAATACAGTCCCCGCTGAGGATTGAAATGGCGAGACTTTTGTGACAATACCAAGGTGGTGTTGGCACAAAAAGTCTCTTTTTTTATGCCGCATCAGAAAGGAAGTCAGTAAAACATGAAGCAGGAACGTCCCGTTTGGACAAGAAGTCGAGTGGAACTTTTTCGAGATTTTCAATCTTCTGAAAAAGGGCTGAGCGGTGAAGAAGCAAAACGCCGATATGAAAAATACGGCCCCAATGAACTTCAGGAGGGAAACCGAAAAAGTGCGGTTCGAATCTTTTTGGAACAGTTTGCAGATTTTCTAGTTATTATCCTCATTATTGCCGCAATTATTTCTGCCATACTGGGAGACATCGAAAGCATGGCCGTCATCGTCTGCGTGATTACCATGAATGCCATTTTGGGCACCGTGCAAACAGTAAAAGCCACCGCCTCGCTGGACAGTCTGAAGCAAATGTCTGCACCAACTGCAAAGGTGCTGCGAGATGGGCAAATACTTCAGATTCCAGGGCGAGAAGTTACAGTGGGTGATGTGGTACTGCTGGAAGCTGGCGATGCGATTTGCGCAGACGGGCGACTTTTAGATTGCGCCAGTCTCAAAACAGCTGAAAGCGCACTGACCGGAGAAAGCCTTCCGGTAGAAAAAAATCTGGAGGAGTGTCCAGCGGATGCACCTCTCGGCGACCGAAAAAACATGGTGTTTTCCGGGTGCTTTGTTACCTATGGTCGCGGAGAATTTTTAGTAACCTCTGTTGGAATGGATACAGAAATCGGAAAGATTGCGGCATTGCTGAAGAATACGGAGGAAAAAGAAACTCCGCTTCAGGTCAGTCTGGATCAGTTCGGCAAGAAATTATCCATCGGAATTTTAATTATCTGTGCTGTTTTGTTTGCGGTCAGTGTGTTCCTTCGCGGAGAAGGCGTGATGGATGCGTTCTTATTTGCCGTTGCCCTAGCTGTGGCGGCAATTCCGGAGGCACTGTCCTCCATTGTTACCATTGTCTTGTCATTTGGCACGCAAAAAATGGCAAAGGAAAATGCGGTTATTCGCAATTTGCAGGCTGTGGAAGGTTTGGGCAGCGTTTCTGTCATTTGTTCGGATAAGACCGGCACTCTGACGCAAAACAAGATGACAGTGCAAAAGCTTTATGTTTCTGGTCAGGTAATTTCTGCTGCAGATGCAAATTATGCAAACTCAGAACAGCAAAAACTTTTACACGCGGCTATTTTGTGCAACGATGCCGTCATCAATGAAAAAGGCGATGTTGGAGATCCTACGGAAACCGCACTGGTACACCTGGGGCAGGATCTCGGCATAGAAGCGAGCGATGTTCGAACCTGCTACCCACGTCTGACCGAAATTCCTTTTGACTCGGATCGGAAGTTAATGAGCACGGTGCATAAAATGTCAGACAGCGTGGTCATGATTACCAAGGGCGCAGTGGATGTACTGTTGGATCGGACATTAATTACAAGCCAGGAAAAGAAGGAAATTGAACGCATTAACCAGGAATTTTCGGCTTCCGGTTTGCGTGTACTGGCTTTTGCCTATCGCAAATTAGAGGTTGCCGGAGTGGATCTGGAAGATGAAAATCAACTTCATTTTCTTGGACTGATCGCCATGATGGATCCCCCGCGGGAGGAATCCGCCGCAGCGGTAGCGGAATGCATTTCCGCCGGCATTCGCCCGATTATGATCACCGGTGACCATCGGGTAACCGCCTCTGCAATCGCGAAGGAAATCGGCATTATGACCGAGGGTACAGAGGCTGTAGACGGCAGCGTAATTGATCGCATGGATGACAAACAACTGCAAGAGTTTGTACCCCGCGTTTCTGTTTACGCCCGTGTTTCTCCAGAACATAAAATTCGCATTGTTCGCGCATGGCAGGAACGCGGCAATTTAGTTGCCATGACAGGAGACGGTGTAAACGACGCTCCAGCTTTGAAGCAGGCGGATATCGGTGTGGCAATGGGCATTACCGGAACAGAGGTTGCCAAAGATGCTGCAGGCATGGTGCTGACGGATGATAATTTTGCCACCATTGTAAAAGCAGTAAAAAACGGAAGAAACGTATACGCAAATATCAAGAAAGCCATTCAGTTTCTGTTGTCCGGCAATGCGGCAGGCATTCTGACCGTGCTTTACGCGTCTTTAGCCGGTCTTCCAGTTCCCTTTGCGGCAGTGCATTTGCTGTTTATCAATCTTTTGACCGACAGCCTGCCGGCGATTGCATTGGGTTTGGAACCTCACAGTGACAGCGTCATGCAAGAAAAACCACGGCCACGGAAGGAAGGTATTTTAACAAAAGCATTTCTTCTGAACGTAGTTGTAGAGGGTCTGGTCATCGCCGCAGCGACCATTGCCGCGTTCCATATTGGTCTTGCAAACGGGGGCGCTTCTATGGCCAGTACCATGGCATTTTCTACCCTTTGTCTGTGCCGACTTTTCCACGGATTTAACTGCAAGTCAAACAAGGCGGTTTTGTTCACTCCTACCTTCTGGAGCAATAAATATCTATTGGGTGCATTTGCCGCCGGTGCAGTTTTGCTTTCTTCTGTGTTAGTAATCCCCTGCCTGAAACCGCTGTTTGATGTGGCTTCTCTGACACCGGGACTTTTGCTCTGCATTGCAGGTCTTTCTGTTGCCAGCATGGTGGTAATCCAGATTTTGAAATGGATTCGTTGCCGTATCCATCGATAAACAGATAGCAGCATAAAAAATATACCGTCAGCGAAGATTCGCTGACGGTATATTTTTTATGCAATTATTTGCAGCGGGCAAGCAGCGCTTCCCATTTTTCATCCACATATTGCTGTGCGGCTTCAATGGTCCACTCATTGCCCGGCTGGAAGCAGTGGCGGAATCTGCCCTGCAGCTTCATGAATTCCTCTACCGGCAGTTTTTTCTTTGGCATGTAGGTCAGATGATATTCCCCGTTTTCTACCTCATAAAGGGGCCAAATGCAGGTATCTACAGCCAAGCGACAAATTTCAGGCAGTATCTCCGCAGGATATTGCCAGCCGCGGGGACAGGGGCAGAGCACGTTTACAAAGGTAGGCCCTTCCGTGTAGATTGCCTTGTGTGCCTTCTCATGGAAATCCTTGAAGTTGCCCATAAAGGTAGTCTGTGCTACATAGGGAGATCCGTGGGCGACAACAATCTGCGTCAGATCTTTTTGTGTTTGCTTTTTGCCAACGCTTTCCGCACCTGGCGGAGTGGTCGTTGCATTTGCAAACCGCGGGGTTGCGGAAGAACGCTGCGTTCCGGTGTTCATGTACGCTTCGTTATCGTAGCAAAAATAGGTGAAATCGTGTCCCCGCTCCAACGCTCCAGACAAAGACTGAAAACCAATGTCATAGGTTCCGCCATCTCCGCCAATCGCCAGAATCTTGAAGTTGTCCTTCAACTTCCCCTTCTTTTTCATGGCGCGGTAAGCACTTTCAACGCCTGCTGCAACAGCAGATGTGTTCTCAAATGCAGCGTGAATATAGCTGTCTTCCCAGGCAGTAAAAGGATACTGGAAAGAGGAAACCTCCAGGCAGGAAGTTGCGTTGCAAATGACTGCCTTATCCTCCGGATCAACTGCCCGCATCATAGCGCGGCAGGTAATGCCGGCACCGCAGCCGGCACAAAGGCGATGGCCGGCTTCAAAGCGCTCCGGCTTACTCATTTGTTCTTTCAGATTATAAGCCATAATTACTGCACATCCTCTCTCAGATCACGCTGTCCCATGTGGGAGTAGATTGGGCCAACTTCACCGGTAGCGACGATCTTTTCCAGTCGTGCAAACACGCGCTTAGCCTGTTCCACGGTAAAATCACGACCGCCTAAGCCATAGACAATATCCACCATCTTAGGCCGCTGCGTTAAATTGATGCATGCCGAGGCAGTTTCTGCAAACAGCGGGCCGCCGCAGGCGCTGAATCCTTCGCTTTTATCTAGCACTGCTACCGCTTTGCAATTCTGGAGCACCTCAGCCAGTTCCTCCCCCGGGAAAGGACGGAAAACGCGGATTTTCACCAGGCCGGCCTTGATCCCTTTTTCCCGCAGTTCGCTCACCGCCGCCTTTGCAGTTCCTGCAGAAGAACCCATCAGCACGATGGCGATCTCAGCGTCCTCCATGTGGTACGCCTCAAACAGTCCGTATTTCCGGCCGAACGTCTTTTCAAAATCCGCAGCAACATCCAAAATAGCGCGCTTGGCGTTCTTCATTGCCTCCGCCTGCGCTACGCGAGCTTCCATGTAATAGGGAGAAGTGCCATAAGGTCCAACTGCCAACGGATTCTCATGCTTTAACAAATAGTTTTCCGGGTTATATTCTCCGACAAATGCCTTGACGGCATCGTCTTCTTCCAATTCGATGTTTTCCAATGCGTGCGAGGTGATAAAACCGTCTTCGCAAATCATAACCGGAAGACGAACATCTGCAGTTTCCGCAATGCGATGAGCCTGCAAATAATTGTCGTATGCCTCCTGGTTGTTTTCTGCATAAATTTGAATAAAACCGGAGTCACGCTCTGCCATGGAATCCGAATAGTCGTGGTTAATGTTGATCGGACCGGTCAACGCCCGGCAGGCCACGGCCAGCACGATAGGAAGGCGGGCGGAAGCTGCAACGTACAACACCTCATTCATGAAGGAAAGGCCGGCAGAAGAAGTCGCCGTAATCGCTCTGCACCCGGCTGCTTCTGCACCAATGCAGGCAGACATGGAAGAGTGCTCGCTTTCAACGCAGATAAATTCCGTATCTACCTTCCCATCCGCAACATATTGGGCAAAATACTGCGGAATCTCGGTGGAAGGCGTGATTGGGAACATGGCAAATACATCTGGATTGATTTGCCGCATCGCAGCGGCAATCGCTTCGTTGCCGCTGAGTCTGTCACGAATGCTCATAATCAGTGAACCTCCTTCCAGTCGATCGCACCAAAGGGACACACCTTATAGCAGATGCCGCATCCCTTGCAATGGTCATAATCAAAGTCGCTCCGCTTTCCATCCGCAACCGGAATGGAAGAATCAGGACAGAACGGAGTGCACAGCAGGCACTGCTTGCACTTGCTTGCGTCCCACAGGGGAATTTTGCTGCGCCATTCACCCGTCATTGTCAGACGAGACGATCCACCTTCATAAATTTCACAACCAATGGTCAGCTCCTGCCATGGCAGCTGTTCATTGATTTCAGAAGCTTTCTTATTCATGATTATTCCCTGACCTCCTTCATAGCCTCAACCAGACAATCCAAATTCCCCTGCACCACCTGTGGCTTTTTGGCAAATTTGTGCCGGTAGGACGTTTCCATATCCCGAAGGAAATCTTCCGGGTCTACGCATTTGCTTACCGCTACAATCGCTGCCAGCATCGGCGTATTGGGGAAATAGGCGCCCAGATGTTTTCTGGATATTTTTCCGGCGTCTACCGTGAACACTTTTCCCTGATAGCCGTGCAGGAAAGGCCGCAATTCAGAAGCAGGCTTCTCCGAGTTAATCACGATTGCTCCTTCCGGTTTCAGTCCGGCAGTAACATCCACCGTCTCCAGCAAAGTCTCATCCACCACAACCACATAGTCCGGATCGTAAATATTGGAGTGGATTGTACACCGCTCATCCGAAATGCGATTATATGCCGTAATCGGCGCGCCAGAACGCTCTGGACCATACTCCGGGAAGGATTGCACATACTTGCCAGACATAAAAGCAGCGTCCGCCAGGAGAAGACTTGCCGTTTTTGCGCCCTGACCGCCACGTCCATGCCAACGAATTTCCGTCATTTCTTTCATATATCGTACCCCTTTTCGCTGTCCGCAAATAAAAAACGCCCGTCCTGTAAAAGGACGGGCGCAAAAAGCACACGAAAAACCACCTGTTACAACATACCAACATACGCGCTTCCTGTAACGGGGAAGAACCGACCTGACTTACTTTCGTTTCAGTCAGCAGCTCAGGAGTGATTTTCGACACTTCCCTTACTTGCACCGAGCTCACACCAACCCCGATTCGCTTTGCCGTTCAGTTTGGAAGCACTACTGTCTCCGTCAACGCTTTTAAAAAGATATGCTATTTTTATACTCCCTTTTTCTTCTGCTGTCAAGAAAAAAGTCATGTTTTTATGCTGAAATCCAATGGTTCTCAATCACGGTTTACAGCCAATCAGAATCATGTTAGAATGAGAACTCAATGAAAGGCCCATGGAGGTGATTTGTTTTCTCATGCTTCTCAACGGAATAAAACGATTTTTTAAGCAGGCAGATATTCTTTTGCTGCTTCTCTGTATTGCAGTCAATTGTTGCGGACTTGTGCTGATTTACTCCGCCACGCGTTTTAATGAAACTTACCACAGTCTTCCTTACAAACAGGGCATGGCTATGGCAATCGGTATTCTCATCTTTATTGTCTGCAATTATATTGACCTTGAAATTTTGATGGAACACTGGAAGCCGGTTTTCATCCTCAGCTCCCTGTTCATTCTTTCTCTGGCCGTTATCGGCACCGGATACCAGGGCAATCGAAACTGGCTGGAATTTTCCTGGATGCCATTTAACATTGCGCCTGCAGAGATCGTCAAACTCTTTTTTGTTTTGCTGTTATCCAAACAATTGATTTATTTACAGCGTCAAAACAGTGACAATCTAAGTCGAACAAGCTCTGTAATGCAGCTGGTTTTGCACCTTGGCTGGTTTTGCGGCATTATATTCGTTGTCTCCGGTGATGCCGGTTCCGCACTGGTCTATATCGCCATCTGGGTGATTATGTGCTGGGCCGCAGGCCTAAAAAAACGTTGGTTTGCCGCAGGATTTCTGGTCTTTTGCATGGCTTGTGCCGTTCTCTGGTATGTACTTCCGGCGGACAACTACTGGGTCATGCGGGTTCGCGTTGTTTTTGACCACTCGCTCGATCCCTTGAACAAGGGCTGGAATCAGGCGCGCAGCCTTTTGGCGATTCGCTCCGGCGGTCTTTCCGGCAACGGCTTTCTGCAAGGGGCATTGACACAAAACCACAGCCGCAACTTCCTTCCCGAACGCTACACAGACTTTATCTTCTCCACCTGCGCCGAAGAGTGGGGATTGATCGGCTGCTCCATCCTCCTGTTCCTTTTAGCCGCCATTATCTTGCGCTGCTTTTATGTGGGACTCACCGCCCGCAGTGCCTTTTCCGCTTTAACTGCCATTGGATACGGCGGCATGCTGTTCTTTCAGGTGGCACTAAATGTGGGCATGTGCCTTTTTGTGTTGCCCGTCGTTGGTATCACGCTTCCCTTTGTCAGCTACGGTGGATCGTCTTTGATTACCCTTTATGCCGCCATGGGATTTGTTTCCGGAATTAAAATGCGAACGCTTCCCAGCTGGCTCAGTGACCGCACCGACATTCGATAATACATTCTTAAAAAAGGAACGATCTGCACCAAGCAGATCGTTCCTTTTATCTTATTCTCAGCTTTTCCGCCAATTCTCCGTCCGGAGTAACATAAGCTGTGGAATAGGTCGTATAAATTACCATACCCGGTTTTGCGCCGGATGGTTTTTTGACATACCGCACCGGTGTGTAATCCACAGGGATATTCTGACCTTCCTTGCCTTGGGAAAACCAGGCTGCCAGCATGGCCGCTTCCTTTAAACTGGAGGCATCCGGTTCTTTTCCCTCCGTCCATAAAATCACATGAGCGCCATGAATCCCCTGGGTGTGCAGCCAGATATCGCTTTTAAACGCCAGCTTCGTTGTCAGCTGATCATTTTGCACATTGTTGCGTCCTACCGAGATGCGCATACCTGTACTGGAGCAGAACTCCATCGGTTTTGATTTTACCCGCTTCATGCCCTTCTTTGCCGCTTTTTGAGGGCGCAGATAGCCGTTGTCCTCCAGTTCCTGACGGATTTCGATCAAATCCCGTTCTTCTTCCGAGCAGCGAATGCAGGTGAGCACACTTTCCAGATAGCTCAGGTCTACCTGCCCTTTGCCAATCTGTTCTGTCAGCACTTTTTCCGCTGTCTTAGCCTTTGCGTAACGTTTAAAATAGGAGGCCGCATTCTGCTGGGGCGTAAGCAACGGATCGAGTGGGATTTTGGTCATTCCACCGTCTGGATCGTAATAGTTTTCACAAACCAGTTCCTTCATCCCTTTTTTCATTGCATAAAGATTGGCTGTAATCAACTCTCCACGGATTCGCAATGTTTCGCGGTCCTCTGCCTGTGCTAATTCTTTCTGTTGATTTTCCAGTTTACGGGCAGCACGATTGCGAAGATTTGTTACCGATTTGATCAGGTTTGCTCCACGTTGACGGATTCGTTCGCTTTTTTCCCGCTCCGCATAAAAATGATCCAGTAAAACAGAAAAGGACGGTTCCTGCCGAATTGTCATGCTGTTTCCATACTGACGAATTGTGCAATAAGTAAAATCCTTGGGTTGCCCATCCTTCAGCAAAACGCAGGGCGTGAATTGCCCTTCCTGAATCATCTCTTTCCAGTGAAGAATCTGGTCCACCAGCGCAGACTCCTCTGTCTGAAACATCCGTCCGTCGGTGTCACTGGTCAGCGTGAAAGCAATTTCTCTGCAAATCAGAGGAGAAAAGCCCGCAAAATATTCCAGAAGAAAATCTGCAATCTTATGTTCACTGGGTGCCTGTTTCACCAGGTCAATCAAATCTTCCTGAGCCATCGTCAGTAAATTCATTTTCTGCTGCACCGGAGGCAAGTGATAGAACATTCCCGGCAACACCTGCCGTTCCTGGTTCATCTCCGCGTCCACTCTGCGCAAACAGTCTATAATGCGCCCGTCCGCACCGGTAAGAATCAAATTTGCACGGCGTCCCATTGCCTCTAAAATAAAATGCCGGGGCGTGCGATCTCCCAGTTCATCCAGCGTTTCCAGTTCAATGTCTACAACCCGCTCCATAGGCGGCTGGGTTATGGAAAGAATTCTCCCCCCTGCGAGATGTTTCCGCAACAACATACAAAACATCGGCGGTGTGGCAGGATTGTCACGAAAAGCCTGGGTCAGCTGAATCCTTGGATGCGCCGGATTTGCCGTCAGCAGCAGCTTTGCACTGCCTTCTCTACCCCGTACGGCCAGAATGATTTCATCCCGTGTCGGCTGGTAGATCTTATCCACCTTAGCTCCAACTACAGTTGGCGTCAGTTCCCGTATCACCGCATTTAAACAAACCGCATCAAGTGGCATGCTCGTCGCCCTCCATAATGGCCGCAAAGAGCTCATTTAAGCGGTCTCTTCTGCCATTTAAATAGAGATAGCCAAACAGCGCTTCCAAGGCCGTTGCATGCATATACTCTCCCCGGCTGGCGTTTTTCGGAATTGTACCTACATGGGCATTGCGGCCACGGTGCGCCACGGTAATCTCCTCTGCAGTCAACATAGGCTCAATGCGATGCATTGCCTGTGCCTGATAAGAGGCCCGCACACGGGAAACCGTTTCCCGATGCAGATTCTGTTTTTTTCCAAATCCATTGGAAATCAACCAACTGCGCACCATCAGTTCATACACGCCATCGCCCAAATGCGCAAGTCCCAGTGCACTGACGGCAAGAATTTCTTCCCGTGGCAAATGCAAATCAAAATAATCTGTCATGCTTTACTCCTCTGGCCGTGCCAACTTCAATCGGCCATTATTATACAAAAAGACAAACACCGCTGCAGCAATAATCAGGCCATACCCCAAAAAGCTCCATCCATCCGGCAACTGGCCAAAGACAAAGAATCCAATGATTGTGGAAAAAATAATCTGAGTGTAATCATATACGGACACTTCCCTTCCCGCCGCATAGGTGTATGCCTGCGTCACGCCAAACTGGCCTCCTGCTGCGGCAAATCCTGCGCAGCACAGCATAAGCAGTTGATATAACGTCATGGAGTGGTAGTTCAGCACTAAAAACGGCACCGTTGCCAGGCAGGAAAAGCCGGAAAAGAACGCCACGATTGTAGGGCTTTTTACACCTCTCAGGCCAAGGATTCGCACCTGCGTATAGGCAAATCCTGCTCCAATTCCTCCCATCAGACCAATCAGGGAAGGCAATAATGCCATGTTTGTAAACGTCGGTTTGATCACAAATAAACTTCCTACAAACGCAGTAATTACCGCAGCAACCTGCCAATGGCTCAGCTTTTCCTTTAAGAGAAAATAAGAGAATATGATCACACAAAACGGAGACATTTTATTCAGCATGGACGCATCGGATTGCGCCAGGTGATCTACCGCATAAAAGTTGCCGAAAATGCCAACCGTTCCTGCAAAAGAACGGAGAAACAGATGCGTGAAATTCCCCTTTCCTATATGAAACCCCTGTCCGGATCGAATCAGAATAATAACGGCAAAAATAAGCGCCACCGCATTGCGAAAAAACGCTTTCTGCGGTGTTGGCAAATCGCCGGCCAGGCGAACAAACATATTCATAAGTGAAAAACAAAAAGCAGAGGCAATAATACAAAGAATGCCTTTCGTACGACGATTCACAATTCTTCCCCCAGGAAATCTCTTAAACAATTATCTGCTGTTTCGGTTACATATTTTTCAGAATTTCTTCCAGCTCTGCCCGGTCATAATGGTAAACCTGGTCGCAAAACTGGCATGTCAAATCGGCGCAGCCCTGTTCTTCGATCAGAGAGTTCATTTCTTCCCGTCCCATGCTGATCAGGGCTCGCGTCACACGGTCACGACTGCAATAGCACCGATATTCCACAGGAGTTGTCTCCAGCACCTCAAGCTCAAATTCTTCTAAAACGCTGCGAATTAACTCAAGGGTTGTCTTACCTTCTGCCAGGGCACTGGTTACGCTCCCCACTTTGCGAATTCCCCGCTCCACCTTATCAATGGCCGCATCATCTGCTCCGGGCAGCAGCTGAATCAGATATCCGCCTGCTGTCAGCACTTCTCCACCGTCTTTTTTCACCAGCACCCCCAGGGCACAGGCCGTTGGAATCTGCTCGCTTTCAGCAAAATAAGCGGTAACATCCTCTGCAATTTCTCCGCTGACCAGGGAAATGCTTCCCACGTAGGGCTCCTTCATCCCCAAATCCTTTATTACAGTCAGATATCCGCCGCCCACTGCGGCACCCACATCCAACTTTCCCTCATACTTACGGGGGACATCAACCTCCGGATGCATCACAAATCCACGCACATTGCCCGTGCTGTCTGACACGCAGGTGATACCGCCCAACGGGCCATCGCCTTTTACCTGAAGTGTCAGTGATTGGTCATCACCCTTTAATTGATTTCCCATCAGGGATGCCGCCAACAGGGTGCGTCCCATGGCGGCCGTTGCCGTTGCCTTGCTGTGATGAATTTCCTGTGCTCTGCGAACGATATCCGTTCCGGTAATCGCAGAGGCCATCACCATGCCGTCAGTTGTAATTGTGCGAACGATTTCTCCCATCGTTTTATGCTCCTTTATATTTCAAACACGAATTGTTCTTATTATTCACTCTGTCCTTGTTCACTTTTGTGCTTTTCTGCGGGCAATCACGTCTTTATAACCATCCTCACCATAGTTCAGCGCCCGGTTCACCCGGCTGATGGTTGCACTGCTGGCTCCGGTGGCCTCCAAGATATCACTATAGACCATTCCCTGATCCAGCAAAACCGCTACATCATAGCGCTGTTCCATCGCCCGCAGCTCCGAAATTGTGCACAAATCCTTGAAAAATCGACGGCATTCCTCTTCGTTTTGCAGCGTGAGGATCGCGCGGTATAATTCTTGACTGTTAATTTTGTCAGACGCTTTTGACATACGCCTCACGTTCCCTTCTACTTTTTCTATGTATAGTGAATTTTAACAGATTAGTGTATAAAAGTAAACAGCATTTTTCATTTTTACCTTGAAACAAAGCTCTTTATCGCTTATAATGAGTAGGCTGACATAGATACGCGCGGGATAGGGCAAAATTGCAAAACCCCGTGCCAGGAGGAAATACTATGGTAAAAGCGATCGTCGGCGCCAACTGGGGCGACGAAGGTAAGGGTAAAATCACCGATATGCTGGCGGAACACTCTGATGTTGTCGTTCGCTTTCAAGGCGGAGCCAATGCAGGGCATACCATTATCAACGACTATGGCCGTTTCGCACTGCACATCCTGCCATCCGGCATTTTTTATCCCCACACTACGAACATCATCGGAAATGGCGTTGCGCTGGACATTATGAAACTGGTAAGCGAGCTGAAAAGCATTACCGACCAGGGTGTACCGGCTCCCAACATGATCATTTCCGAGCGGGCTCAGATTCTGATGCCCTACCATGCACTTCAGGATGCTTATGAAGAAGAGCGCCTGGGCGGCAAAGCCTTCGGTTCTACCAAATCCGGAATTGCACCTTTTTATTCGGACAAATATGCAAAAATCGGCATTCAGGTAGCGGATCTCTATGATGACGAACGCCTGCACAGCCGCCTGTCCGCTGCTGTAGAGATGAAGAACATCATCTTTGAGCACCTCTACCACAAACCGCCGGTAGATTGCGAAGCACTTTACCAGCAGTTGCTGGAGTACCGCGAATTGATTCGCCCCTATGTTGGCGATGCGGTCACCTTCGTTCACAAGGCCTTGAAAGAAGGCAAAACCATTCTGCTGGAAGGACAGCTGGGCAGCATGAAGGATCCTGACCTGGGAATCTGCCCCATGACTACTTCTTCCCACACACTGGCCGGCTTCGGAACAGTAGGCGCCTGTGTGCCGCCTACCGCAGTGGAAGATGTTATCTGCGTTACCAAGAGCTACTCTTCCTGTGTTGGCTCTCAAACCGAACCCTTTGTCAGCGAGCTGATAGGCGATGCGGGTGACGAGCTCCGTCGCCGCGGCGGCGATAAGGGCGAGTTCGGTGCAACTACCGGTCGTCCCCGTCGTGTTGGCTGGTTTGATACCGTTGCAACCAAATACGGCTGCATGGTGCAGGGCGCAACCCAGGTTGCTTTGACTTGTCTGGATGTTTTAAGTTATCTGGATGAGATCAAGGTCTGCACCGGCTATGAAATCGATGGTGAAATCAGCGACACGTTCCCTGTTCCCGCAAAGCTGGGGCGTGCAAAGCCGGTCTTTACAACCCTGCCCGGTTGGAAAACCGACATCCGCGGCATTACGGACTACAACCAGCTTCCGGAAAACGCCAAGGCCTACGTTGATTTCCTGGAGCAGAAAATTGAAGCCCCTATTACCATCGTATCCACCGGTCCAAAGCGTCATGAAATTTGCTCTCGTACCAGCAAACTCTGATATTTTTCTATAACGACTACACGGCGGCAGATGCAAAGTGCATCTGCCGCCGTCGTGTTTTTAATCGCAATATTATTTACTGTTTCCACGCACCAGACTCATCTTCAATTCCAAACTGTTCCGGGTGGAACACCGGATTGATTCCCTGTTTTTTCTGCTGTTCGTAGTCCTTCAAAATTGCGGCCGCTTTGGGTGCCAGAAGGGCAATGGCAATAATATTCGCCCATGCCATCAGGCCATAACCAATGTCGCCCATCGCCCACATTGCATCTGCATTGATTACAGCACCCAGGAAAGATGCAATCAGGAAAATAACGCGGCCCACTGCAACTGCTGTTTTGCTGTTTCCGCTCAAATAACGGATATTGGATTCTGCCTGATAACAATAGCTGGTCATGGACGTAAACACAAACAGTACGATAATAATCGCCAGCATCTTACCGGCCCAACTGCCCATGCTGTTTACCAGAGCATATTGCGTCCACTTGATTCCTGCCTCCAGGCCGTTGGTCTGACTGAGCAACAGGTTGCCCGCTCCATCTGTAACGTCAAAGGTATTCGTAAGCAGGACAATGAATGCGGTAGAAGATCCAATGAACAGAGTATCTACATAAATGGAAAAACTCTGAATCAGTCCCTGCTTTGCGGGATGAGAGCACTCGGCGGTAGCAGAAACAATTGCGCCGCAGCCCATGCCTGCTTCATTGGAATAAATTCCCCGCTTTACTCCCCAGGACACGGCAGATCCCAGAATACCGCCAAATACTGCGTGCACGCCGAAGGCAGACTGAAGGATCATTGCCAAAACGGCAGGAAGCCGAGTAATGTTTGTAAAGAGAATAAACAACGCTGCCAGAATATAAACCGCACACATCAGCGGAGCCAGAAGTTCTGCCATTCGGGCAATGCGCTTGATGCTGCCAAAAACAACAATTCCGAGGATAATGCAGCAGATAAAACCAACCACAATTTTATTGACCGAAAATGCCTCTTCAAACACGGTAGCCAAAGAGTTGATCTGCACGCCGGGCATCAACAGACCCGGGCCGAGAAAAGCGACAATTGCAAAGACAATCGCATAGGGCTTGCACTTTAAACCCTTTTCAATGTAGTAGGCAGGACCGCCCTGAAAACTGCCGTCCGCATTGCGCACTTTATATGCCTGTGCCAGCGCGGACTCTGCATAGGCAGACACCGCTCCAATCAGCGCAATGATCCACATCCAAAATACAGAACCGGGTCCGCCATAAAAAATAGCCGAAGCAACACCGGCAATATTTCCCATGCCGACGCGTGCACCTACCGTAGTAGCAAAGGATTGAAACGGGGTAATTCCTTCGCTTTTACACTCTTCTTTGTCTGTCAGCAGGCGAACCATTTCCTTTATCAATCGAATCTGGGGAAACCGCATACGAAGGGACAGATACAGACCGACGCCGAGGCACAGCAACACCAGCACCATGCTCCAGACAATTCCATCCACGTTGCTCACAAATTGGGAGAACTGTTCCATAAAACCTCTTTCTGATTGACTAACTTGCAATCACAATAACATAATTTGAAAAAAATACGCTCTAATTTGCGGGGATCCACACAAATTAGAGCTGTTTTTTCACAGCATTGTTGTTATAATACAATAAATTTGAGAAAAAATCAAATCATCCTTTCCGCAATTTGCCCTCTCTTGGCAAATTACAGATTTGAATTCCTCCGCCGGATGATAAAAATTTATGCTATAATAAATAAAAATAGTTGAGAGAAGGAAATCAAATGAACGATGAACAATTCATGCGGCAGGCAATTGCCTTATCTGCTGCCGCTGTAGCACATGGCAACGAACCTTTCGGTGCCGTCCTTGTGAAAGACAATACCGTCGTATACACCAACGAGAACCAGATTTATACTGCCCATGACCCGACTTTTCACGGCGAGGCCGGACTGATTCGTCGCTTCTGTGAAGAAACCGGCATCACAAACCTGGAGGATTACACCCTGTATTCCAGCTGTGAGCCCTGTTTTATGTGCAGCGGCGCCCTCGTCTGGGTCAAGCTTGGACGGTTGGTCTACGGTGCCAGCAACGATGATCTGGAACAGCTGCTTGGTAATCGGGGCTGCAATTGTTCCCGAATTGTATTTGAAAACTCCTTCTGGCAGCCCGACGTCACCAGCGGAATTCTGCGCGAAGAAAGCCTTGCCATCCTGCGAGAGTATTTTGCCAAGCACGAGAAGGGATAACACCATTACTGTAGTAACACATCCTCTTCTTAGCGCATACGATTAAGATAGGAGTTGGATCATACACCATGATGGAAAAAACATCTGCACTCTCTCCCCTGCTGGATGCAACGGAATACCGGGAAACTTTAAGCGAGCTGCTGGTTTCCTTGTTTGGCAACACCGGAATGCGGTTAAGTGTATGCGACTTGAACGGAAACAGCGTTGGCACGGTTCATGGACGGGGCGAATTTTGCGATTACGTTTTTAACAGCTCTCTTGAATCGAAATGTCGTACCTGCACCATGCGGGGAATTGAAACGCTGCAAAAAACGCACAAACCTTATAGCTATCTATGTCATATGGGACTGGTTTCTACCATGCTGCCAATTCTGCAGGGAGATGTACTGATTGGCTGCCTGCTGTTCAGTGGCTACCGCATGGAGCCGGAAGCAATGCAGACACTGGATTCTCTCTTGCCCAGCAGCAATTTAAAAACAGATTATCCGGAACTTTATGCCAAATTTGACGTAAATCCATTTTTTCCCCAGGAACGCATTCAGGAATTCAGCCGCATGCTTCAGGTTACAATTGAACACCTCACGCGAGTAAATGAGCACACCCAAACCCTGATCGATCTGCAAAGCAAGAGCCTGGAATTGCTAACAAAGGCAAACATTCAGGAACAGCAGGAAAAGAAGCGGACAAAAACAGCCTACAAGCTTCTGGAAAATCGCGTGCAGGATCAATTCCTTTTTGACGCAATGGGACATCTCAGTGCATTGGCCACACTGGAACACAACGACGAAATGGCTGAATTGCTGCAGGACCTTGCCATTGTTGGTCAGAAGGTGCGTCATCCTTATGACATGGTGATCTTAGGACAGGAAATCGACGACCTGGACCGCTATTTTCATTTGCTCCGCAGCATGTATGATGGACGCGTGCAATTTCAATCCATAATTGATCCTTCCTGTGATCCGGGTTTGATTTTAATGCAGTTGCCTTTCGGCACCTTGATTGACATATTACTGCGTGAAATGCTTTCGCAAAAGGAGTCTAAAAATCATCATACCATCACAATTTCCCTGTCCGTGGAGGAAAATATATTGGCTTTGCGGGCGGGGATCGATGCCTGCGTCATGTCCTCTGCCCTGGTGCAGCAATTCCGTCAGCTTCGTTTTTCCTCCGGTGATTTGGAAGGTCTGGTATTCAAAGAGCTCATTGACGAGCAAAGGCAGTATTACGGCTCCGGTGTGGGCTGGGATTGCGTTTCTCAGCCGGATCGACTCACAGAGCTGGTGCTTTATCTTCCGTTGAAGGAGGCGGACACGCTATGAAAATCGCCGTCCTGGATCGCTATCCCTCCACCGGAAAAGCCGTAGAAGAGATTCTGCGGCGGGAACGTCCCTCATTAATTTACTGCGGCCAGGCCTGTCTGCCCTCGGATGGTGACCGACTGCTGCAGGAACAACAGCCGGATATTTTGTTGTTGGAACCCCTCATTTTCGGCTCTCAGCTTCTGCAAATTCAAGTCAATCTCAGTCGCCTGCGTTCTCTCTATCCTGCTCTGAAGTTGATTGCGATCACCTCATCTGCCGTGCAGGAACACATGCGAATTGCCCTGCGCCTGGGGGTCAGTGACTATCTCTACAAACCCATTCACTGGCCGGAACTGCTGACCGCTCTGGATCAGCTCTGCGGCACAGGTCCGGATGACAGCACCTGCTTCTCCCCTTTTTCCATTGGGCACAACGCGCAGGCCAATGGGGAACTGGTTCAACTGATTCATCAGGGCTTACAGGCTGATGCTTTGGATTTTTTAGCTGGTATATTCCGTGCAACGGAAACGCAAGGTTATGCGGAACAATGCATTCTTTTGATGGACATTGCAACCCAGGTGGTGCACCTGCCGGACGACATCGATCACGTACCGGAGGACCTCATCACAATCTATCAGGAATTCATTAAATATGTCTCCCGCCACAATCTCATTCAGGAACTGCATTCCTCTATGGAACAGTTTGTTGCCCAAAGCTCCGCGATTTTCAATCGCTTTGCGCGAGATCAGGGCTATCATCAAATTCAGGATGTACTTCGTTTTGTTGATGAGCATCTGGGAGAAGAACTGTCCCTGAAGCGAATTTCCAACGAATTATTCATCAGCACCACCTACTTCAGCCGCTTGTTCCGGGCAAAAACCGGGCAAAAATTCAGTGAATACCTGGCGTTGCGCCGCATCGATCGCGCCAAGCTTCTCCTGGTCAGCACCGACCGTCCGGTTGCCGAAATTGCCCATGCGGTTGGTTATCCTGAGGCAAATTCCTTTGCCCGACTGTTCAAAGCCTACACTTCCATGACTCCTGCTCAATATCGCAAACAGGGCGGTGCAAAATAAACGTGCAAAAAATGTCCTAAAGTACGCAAGTTTTGCCCATACAATCAAAAGCAATTGACATTAGTCAGCCCTCTTTGTACACTAGTTACAGCTAAGCGCCAGGTCTTTCGCGCGTTATTGTACAATGTGCATTATAAAAGTTTGGGGGAGCTTTTTTGAAAGCCCTGCAGCGCTGGAAACAGAAGAAAAGAAAGAGGGATTTATCATGTTGCAAAAACAGCCCGAGTTTAAAAAATGGAACTTGATGCTTATTATCACAGCATTCATTTCCCAGTTTATCTATTCCGAGATGCTTTCGGACATCTACAACTCCTATTACACCTACCTTGCCGTAGATGGTACCGTCTGGACCCGGTCCAATATGACCTTGCCCACCACCATTGCCGGCTATATTGCGATTCCGCTTCTGTATTTTGCCGCCATTCTGCTGTCGAAAGCAGATAACCGCAAAGTACTGATGGCATCCACTGTTGTTGTCGGTGTATGTACCATTTTAATCGGCTTCTCTGCCGGAACAAACTTCCCGCTGTTCTTCGTTGCCATGATCATCAATAACATGGCCGGTCGCGTGCTGATTCTCGCAGTACAGGGCGTTGTCACCAACTGGTATATCTCCACCCGCGGCAAGGTCATGGGCATCTACACCATGGCTGCTCCTTTGGGCACCGCCTTCTTCCCCAACTTCCTGATCCACATGGTTGCCCTGACCAACCCGGATGTTGATCCAGCTGCCGGCGGTGTGTATAATTTCTCCACCATTTGGACCGTCCTGGGTATCATCATCATCGTGCTTGGCATTGTGTTCCTGTTCACCACCCGCACCCGTCCTGACGAGCTGGGCCTGTATCCTGACGGTCTGATCCGTTCTCAGGAAGAAATCGACGTTCTGACAAAGCCCGAACCCTCCATGTGGAGCGTTGGCAAACTGCTGAAGAACCCCGAAATGTGGATGGTTACCATCGGTACCTCCGGCTGGCTGTGGGTCATGGGCGGTTTCATGAGCCTGTTTGTCGTCGTTATGATGCTGGAGTTCAACGTCCCCCCCACGACCTCTGTCTGGTACCTGACCTTCGCCTCTCTGCTGGGCATTGTCATCTCCTTCCTGTGGGGTGTTATTGATGACAAGTTCGGCACCCCCATTGCCTGCCGCGGTCTGTCTTTCGCCTACTTTATCATGTCCGGCTCCATGCTGCTGGCTGTTGTCACGCATCTCCAGCCCCTCATCTACATTGCTGTAGTCGGCATCGCCTTTGCTACCGGCGGCATCCCCAACCTGACTCCCTCCGTGTTTGGTTATGTCTATGGCCGCAAGCAGTTTATGCATGCCAACAAGGTGATTAGCCCGCTGAGCGTCATCATTTCCTGCCCCGCCATGTGGGTATTCACCAAGATTCAGGAAGTCACCGGCTCCTTTAAGCCTGTGTATGTCATCTGCATGATCGCATCTGCAATCTCCTTCTTCGCCTTCCTGTTCCTGAAGAAGTCCTATGACCCTGAGCGCAACACGCTGAAGGATGCGGCTGTTGTCGGTGAAAAGAAGCACTAATCCGTTCTTCCCATCTCCTACTCATTGAAAAAAGGATCGTCCGGTCAAAAGACCGGATGATCCTTTTTTCTTCTTTCCCTGTAAAAATCGAGTTTGCCGCAGATGTTATTCTTTGGCAAACTCGACTGGGTTTAATTATTTTCGCTTGTCATCAAATGAATAATGGTTCGATCGGTCTCCCGCATACCAACGCTGGCCAGTGTTCCGATATTACGGATTGTGTTCTCTACTCCCTTAACCACAATGCCGTCACCGCCATAGAATTGGCTGCCGTGCATCTGCATTTGCATTCCCAGCAAGCCTGCCTCCACTGCGGAAGCGATTTTGGCCGCGCAGCTGGCCTTTGCCCCGTCGCAGATCATGCCGGAATCAATTGCAATTGCATTGACAATTGTGTGGGCAATGTCACGATACCCACCGCCATACAAATAGGTAATGCCGGCAGCTGCACCACAGCCAGCGCTGGTCGCACCGCAATAAGCAGATAAACGGCCGATTCCCGTTTTTAAATGAATTGTCACCAGATTGGAGATAGCCAGAGCCCGATAGAGCAGCTCCTCCGACACTTTCAGTTCTTCTGCATACACAATCACCGGCAACGATGCCGTCAGTCCTTGGTTTCCGCTTCCGGAATTGATCACAACCGGCAATTCACAGCCATTCATGCGGCCATCGGATCCCGCTGCCGCATATGCCTTTGCGCGATTATGGACGCTGTTTCCATAGGATTTCAGCAAAATGCTTCCAACATTTGCGCCGTAATCTCCCCGCAGTCCTTCCTCTGCAATTGCGCGATTATAGGATATCTGCCGGCCGATTACTTCCCGTACGTCATCAATGTTCAAACAATCGGCAAAATTAACGATTTCCTCCACACTGAGCAGGGTACGATCTGTGGCATGTGCGTCTCCCTGCTCAGTATAATCCTCATGCCGCAGCACCTCGTCATCCCGCCGCAGCTCAATCAGATTGGTATGGTGCCCGGAAATCTGGGCGAACGCTGTGTGTCCCTCTCCAGACAGCTCCACCTGAATATCAAAAATATAATCGTTGTCCGACCGCTCCACCGTAAACGGCACACAGTCCAGCAGTGTCTTTATCTCACCAATTTGTGCTTCGTCCAACTGTGCCAGCACCTGCAGCTCCGCATCTGTGCGGCCGGACACAAGACCTGCTGCCGCCGCCGCCGCAATTCCCCGCTGTCCGCCGGTATTTGGAACAACAACGCTTTTTACATTTTTGATAATATTTGCACTGGCATGTACTGCAACCCGTTCCGGCATACAGCCCAGCGCTTTCTTTGCCCATGCTGCACAATAAGCCACGGCAATCGGTTCTGTGCATCCCATTGCCGGAATCAGCTCTTCCTCTAAAATTGAAACATAGGCACGATATAGTTTTTCTTCCATCTAAATTCCCCCTCTTCCCCCGTAAAACAGGCAGAGGGAACTGCCGCAGCACATCCCTCTGCCCTTAATCGAATTAAATGCGATTTGCCGCATCGTACCCCGTACGAACTGCGTTGCGCACATTCGACGGAACAATACAATCGCCGATTTGCTCCCACTCCCGGGCACATCCGGCAAACGACATTGCCTCATCCAGACGCGGTTTCATACCGGCAGCAACAATAACCGTATCCGCCGCCACTTGATGTACTTCGCCCTCAGCATCCTTGTAGGTCAGTCCCTGCTCTGTGATCTCGGTACAGGTTGCATTGGTGTAGTAAGTCATGGTCTCGTTCATTCGGTCCAGCATAGCTTCCTGGGTCAAATGCATTTCATCCGCCGCCACGGTGTCTGTCATTTCCACCAGGGTAACTTTGCCCGCATACCCCTTGTCCAGAGTTAAGTGCAATGCAGTTTCGCAGCCCACTAAGCCTCCGCCCAGCACAGCCACAGTTCCCAAATCCTTGCCTGACCGAATCAGATCATAGGCCTGCTCCGCAGTGACAACATTTTTGCCGTCTGCGCCTGGAATCGGCGGGACAACTGCATCTGCGCCTACTGCAGAGAGCACCGCATCTGCGTTCATCGCGGCGATGGACTCGGGTGTTGCCTCTGTGTTCAGCAAAACCGTAATGCCTTTCTTTTTCACCTGGCCAATCAGGTAATTCATAAAGGCAGCCAGACAGGATTTAAAGGAAACCTGCTTTGAAAAGACCAGTTTTCCACCCAATTCTGCGGCTCGCTCTACGATGGTAACTTCGTGTCCCCGATCTGCACACTGAATTGCCGCCTGCATACCGGCCGGTCCACCGCCAACAACGACAACTTTTTTCTTCTCTCCCACCGGCTCACAGAAGAACGGCAGGCGGGACTCGCGCCCGACAGTCGGATTGACCGAACAGGCGAAAATGGGCGCACGGCTGTAATCCAGACAGTGCAGGCAGCGAATGCATGGAATGCAATCGTCTTTCTTGCCATCTCTCCACTTGTTCACTCGGGCAGCATCGGAGATCAGTCCCCGGGTCATGCCTACAATATCAGCAGTACCATTTGCAAGTGCCTCTTCTACCTTGTCCGGGTTTTGGAAGGCACCCAAGGTCAAAACAGGAATGTGAATGTCCGGGCAGGCTTTCACTGCCTTTGCCAAATAGGCGTTCACACCTTCCGGCAAAAACTCGGTTGGATGGGTGATGTTTCCGGTACCGGAGAAAAACATACCGTTGGACACATGGGCAATGTCGATTTTATCCTGAACATACTTAATCATTTCAATACATTCATCGACTTTATATCCCATATCCGGATCCTTAAACATTTCATCCCCGGAAATTCGCAGTTCAATAAGGAGTTTCCGTCCCACACGAGCATGAATTTCGTCCAGCACCATGTCCACAAAACGCATGCGGTTCTCCATACAACCACCGAACTCATCTTCACGCTTATTTGCAAACTTGGACAGGAACTGGCTCATACATAGGCCGTGACCTGCATGAATACACAGCATATCAAAACCGCACTTCAAAGCCGCCTCTGCCACGTCGCCATAGGTCTTTGCAATTGCGGTCAGCGCATCCCTGGTGAATTTCACTGTGGGCGTGCCATCCTCCATTGGCTCACCATTGACGGAATAGGTAACCAAATTCCCCTGATGGTCATGTCCATGATAGCAAAATGCCAACAACTCCAAGGAAACTTTTGCTCCGCAGGCATGAATACCGGCGGTAAATTCACTGAAAAAGCGATGGCTTTCGTACTTTAAAATGTTCTCCGCCGCATGAACCGGATCATAGGGCATTTCAAAGTCCATATTTTGCGCTGAATACGTGATGCAAGCCGCACCGCCCCGTGCCTTGGCATAATAATAATCCGCTGCATGTTCATTTGGATACGGTTCGTGATCGTAGAGAAGGTGCGCACCGCCCGGCGTTGACCAGATGCGGTTTTTAAACACAACATTGCCAATTTTGATTGGCGAAAAAATGTGGGGGTATTTACTTTCGTACATAAATATGTCCTCCTAATGCGTGTGCATAGAGAAAAGCTGGGGAGCTTTTGTCATTATTATAACAATGGAGTATTCCAAATGTAACCCCTCTGTGCAATTGAGACAAAATTTGCATAGATTTACGCAGTTTTTGATGTCAGTTTGGCTTCGCAGCGATCCATTTTTACTTCACGTCGTCAATTTCTGCATAATAGAAGCAAACAAATGCTGTTTTTTTCGTGTGAATTCTGCTTTATCATTGATAGCGAAAAATAAAAAGAAAGCAGGAAAGACTATGCAGCTTGATTTGCTTTACCTGGCAATTGTGTTTGCCGTTATCATTGTCATGCTAAATTTAAAACCTACGATCAAAGGAAAAAAGCGAAAAATGTCCCTGTCTGTGGCCATTCTAACTGGAACCCTAGCCGCGGTTCTCTTTTTCCGGATCTCACCGCTTCGGGTCGGCCAGCTGGCTTTTCACACCGTCTTCAACTGGGAAGAAACCCTCTCCCTCTGCCTTGTCACCTATCTCATCACCTTCCTGCAGCGGATGATGCAGCAAAAGAATCATCTGAACCAGGCACAGGAGGCACTTTCTGCTATTTTTAACTCTCGCCGGGTTAACGCCACCGTTGCACCCGTTCTCATCGGTTTGCTTCCTTCTCCCGCCGCCGCCTTTATCGCCGGCGACATGGTAAAGTCCGCCACAGACGGCTATCTTGATGATGAAGAACAAACCTTCGTCACCAGCTACTTCCGGCACATTTCCGAAAGCTGTCTCCCCACCTATACCAGCATTATTCTCGGTTTATCCTTAGGCGGTGTGGCCACCAGTTC
Source organism: bacterium (assembly GCA_963597355.1). Taxonomy (GTDB): domain Bacteria; phylum Bacillota; class Clostridia; order Oscillospirales; family Oscillospiraceae; genus UMGS1766. The sequence goes on from CAVBPR010000003.1 coordinate 24,227, forward strand.
ATTTCTGATCTGCATGGTAGTTCCGGTCATTATGCTGTTTGTAATCGGCTACTTTGTATACATCCGCAAGGTTCCAAAGGACACCGGTTTACCAAAGGAAGAACACGTCGGCCATCGCTGGCTTCAGCTGTTTCAGTCTCTCTGGTCAATTGGCCTGATTGTTGCGCTGATTCTGATCTTCAACATGCCGGTGTATCTGGCCTGTGCCGTTTCCGTTGTGCTCTACTTCTTTATCAACCGCCTCACAGTCAAGTCAGTCATTCCATATATTCGATCTGCCTTTGAATGGAACATTATGAGCAATATCGTAGTGGTTATGTTCTTCAAGAATATACTGGAGGAAAGCGGCGTTATCAATCTGTTGCCAGAGGCTTTTCAGAAGCTTCCGCTTCCCATGCCGATCGTGTTTGCTCTGATCTTCCTGATCGGCACGGTAATTGCCGGCTCGAATGGCATTATTGCCATGTGCATGCCTATGGCTTATGCCACTCTGCCCAACGGCGGTACACCGTTAATGATCTTACTGATGTGCAGCAGCTATATTGCCATGCAGGTTTCTCCTACCCATGTCTGTCTGACGCTAATTGCAGAGCACTTCCACACCAGCCTTGGCGCAATCATCAAAAAGACAATTCCGGTTTTGGGGCTGTTTATTGTGTTCCTGATCCCCTACTACTATTTGCTGACTCTGCTTCCTCAGTTCTAAAAATCAAAATTAACCTGCAAAAAACGGATGGACTGCAAATTGTCAGCCCATCCGTTTTTCTCATTTATCTTGTTTTGTCTTTCTCTGCTATCTGGCACAAAACCTGTTCTACACACTTTTGAAACTTTTCGAATGTCAGTTCTGTTTCAAAGAAGTGCCGCGCCGCGCAGGATGCCTCCGCCAAATCCAGCTGATCTAACTGTTCCGCCCCTTGCATCGGGTCCCAATTTATCCCGAACTTTCTTTCCTGAATCAAATTCCATGTGTCTCCAGGAATATTATTCAGAATCGGCAAACCTGCTTCCAGATAATCAATGCTCTTCATGGTCAATCCAACGCATACCGTAGGTTTCATGATATTCATTCCCAGCTGACACTGATCCAGTACCGCCTGTTTTTCTGCTGCATCATAGATTGTACCATGATCAATAACTTCTGCCCCTGTCTTCCGGACCCGATGGATTAATTCCTCTCTCCGCTCGCCATCTGCAATTAAGTGGAGCGTGACCGGAAAGCGTTTTGTTAGGGCAGAGATGATTTCTTCGAACGCATCCAGGTCAATAATGTGATTGATAGAGCCCAGATAACACAGGGCAAGTGCATTTCCTGTTTGGATGCAGGGCACTTTTCGCAGTGTATTTTCTCGCTTGCAATAATATAAAACAGTACAATTGTCGTTGGTGTAACCCAGACGATCCCGGAACAGCTGGCATTCTGTCACAACCGCATCCGCTCTTGGCAAGGCACGGTCGCGAAGCGACCGCCAATAGCCCATAGGCGGAAGTTTTTTTATTCCGCCCATGGGCAGGGATTCCGGCCAGAGATCATTTACGTCAATCACCAGCTTTGTTTCGCTGTGCCGGCGGCAGTATTCAGCGCATCTCTGCGCCAGAGAATTGGGCGCAAGAATTGCCCAAATCAGATCCCATGATTGCGATTCCAGCGCCTTTAATACATCCCGCGCAAAGCGAACATGGGAGCTCAATCGGGCAACGGACAGGTTTTTTTCATACGGTTTTGCATGAATCACGACATCCCCTGCCGGAATATCATTGCGCTGTGTCTTTGTCCGGTGCGAGAAGTCCGACTGAAAGACTGTCACCTGATCTCCTCTTTGCCGGAAAACATCTCTCAGTGCTTCCTGTCGCTCTGTAAAGGTGTCAAAACAGCAGACAATGGCAACTTTCATTGGCTAATCTTCCTCATTTCTTCTGCTTCTCCTGCCGTTGTAATTCACCGGTTCCACCTTCTACAACGCCCTTCCGGCCGAGAACATAAACAAAGGTGCCAAAAAAGCATTTCAGATCAAAACGAAAACTAAGCTTTGCAACGTACTCTCCGTCCAGTTTTGCTTTTACAGGGATTTCCAGCTCGTCTCGCCCGTTAATCTGCGCCCATCCGGTCAGCCCCGGACGCACTGCATTTGCACGGTATTGATCCCGCTGAGCAATCAGATCCTCCTGATTCCAAAGTGCCGGTCTCGGGCCGACAAAACTCATCTGGCCCACCAGGATATTCCACAGCTGAGGCAGCTCGTCCAGCGAGGTTGCCCGCAAAAAACGCCCCACACGGGTAATGTATTGGTTTGGATTCTTCAGCATATGCGTCGGCACATCATGGGGCGTATCAATTCGCATGGTGCGGAATTTATAAATCGGGAAAATGACCTTATTTACTCCCACACGTTGCTGACTGAATAATACAGGGCCTCTGGAATCCAACTTGATTGCCAGCACCAACAACAGTAGCAGCGGAGACAATACAATCAGGATCACCGCTGCGAGCAGAATATCAATTCCTCGTTTGATCACCCGATTGTATATTCCATTTTCCCTATTCCGTTCTGCCATATGTTCACGCCTCATCTCTTGTTTTTCGGTTGGAAATCTGCGCTGCGCAGCGACAAGTTGGGATTATAGTATGGATCACCCTGCTCCAGCTCGGATTTCCACCGCGCCTGGAAACGTGCAATTTCCCCCTGGAATCGCTTTCGTTTTTCCGGAGTATTTTCCGCGCCTCTGCTTTCTGATTCATAGTGGTACAGTTGTGCATAAGGTGTGAATACATTCCGATAGCCCATTTTTCCCAATTGCACGCAAAAATCCACATCATTGAATGCCACTTCAAAGCTCTCGTCCAATCCATCTGCTTGTTCATATACCTTTCGGGACACCATAAGGCACGCCGCTGTAACCGCGCTCACATTCTGTGCAATGGTCAGGCGGGACATGTATCCTCTGTCCTCCCGGGGGAGGTGCTTAAATGCATTTTCCGCAACTCCTCCAATTCCCAGGATAATTCCGCCGTGCTGCACTTTATCGGACGGATAGTAAAGCAGTGCTCCAACAGCACCTACATCACTCCGCTGGGCAAACATCAGCATTTCTTCCAGCCAGGATTGCGTAATAACTTCAACATCATTATTAAGCAAAAGGAAGTACTCACCTGTTGCATACTTCGCCCCAAAGTTATTTATGGCAGAATAGTTGAACTTTCCTTCCCAGCGAATCACTTTTACCTGCTGCTCTGCTTCCAACGTCTCATAATAGCGAAACGTCTCCGGCTGAACGCTGTTATTTTCTATCACAATGATTTCAAAGTTTCGATAGGTACTCCGCTCCAGAATAGAATCAACACAGCGTTTTAAGGTAGCCGCATGGTCGCAGCTTGGAATCAAAATAGAAATCAACGGCTGTTCTTTCAGCCGATATTGGATGTGGTAAGTAGACGGCACTGCAGAATCCAGTACTTCAGCGCACAGGCCGACCCGCTTCAGATGTTCTTCCAGTGCCTGTCGTTCTGCATTGTTGTCACCTTGCTCAGCAGGCAATGATTTCGAAGCACGACAGTAATACAAAACACGGGGAATGTGGACAATCTTTTTCGCACATTCTGTCAGCCGCAAAATCAAGTCATATTCATTGTACCTGCTTTGAAACTCTCCCGCTCGTTCCATCAGGCTGCGGGAAAAAACAATCAAATGCTGGATATAGTTACCGCTGCGCAGCGTGTCCGGTGCAAAATCCGGTTTATATCTGGGAGAACATGCCTTCTCCGGCGTGTCGCAGAAGGAACTGTCATCCGTGTAGATGAAATCCGCATTCTGTCCTGTGATCCTCTGCATTACCTCGTATAAGGCCGCCGGATGTAGCTTATCGTTTGGCGACAGCAGGGCAAAATAAGTCCCCGAGGACAACTGCATTGCCATATTCGCTGTCTTTGCGGTGTCAGGCTCTTCGACCTGTTTTTGATAGTGAATGCGAGGATCTGCTTCTGCCTGCTGTCTGCAATAGGCCTCAACCTCATCCGAGGTTTCTCTGCGGCCATCGGACAGACAAAGTTCCCAATTACCATAGGTCTGGTTCTGCACGGAAGCCATCATTTCCTGCAAAAACGGCAACGTTGTATGGAAAATAGGAACAAGAATACTGATGCATACCTCCGGCTCAAACGCAGTCTTCCTCTGCCTTTTTAAGTCACCTTTTGTATATCGAAGCTGTCTTACACTGCGCCGTTCTCCTTGCCATTGCTGAACATAGCGCACCGTTTTTTTCAAACTAGACCACAAGCCCTCTTCTCGAAGCGCTCGCTCCAGCTTTCCGATTAACGACATAGGTCACCCCTGTTATTCTTCCTGCGCAAGCTCCATCAGAGATGCGGTTACTACAACCCGATTGGTCTTTTCCGGAAGTTCAAACTCAATTTGGCTGTCTTCCCCATTGAAATACCAATTCTTCTTCACATTTGTACCATTGGAATTGAGCACCTTATACTCAATTTGTTTTCCATCTACAAGGATCTCCAAATCGCGCAGCAGGCAGGGAGTAACTGTCACCGGATCATATCGGAAATGACTGGTCTCCACCGGAAGTTCAAACACCTGTTCAAATGTCTTTCCGTCCATTTTGACATCAAGTTCCACATGATCTTCTTCATAAATTCCGCGCCCACTGTCATAGAACAGCAGTGCACATTCCGTCTTTGCTCCCGGAATGCCCTGATAGGCCGCGCAGATATCGCTGGCTTCGCCCACCATTTTTACCCGACCGTGATCCAACCAGATAACCCTGCTGCACATTTCTTCAATCTGAGCAATGGAGTGGGAAACAAACAACACCGTTGTACCGCCACTCATCAGCTCCAGCATTCTGCGCTTGCTTTTCTCCTGGAAATCTGCATCACCAACGGCCAGAATTTCGTCAACAATCATAATTTCCGGATGCACTACTGTCGCAATGGAAAAAGCCAGGCGCATCAACATACCGGAGGAATAGTTTCGGATGGGCATTTCGATGAATTCGCCCAATTCGGAAAATTCCAAAATCTCATCAAATTTTTCCTTCAGGAATTCCTCGGTATAGCCCAAAATTGCACCATTCAGGAAAATATTTTCCCTGCCGGTCAGGTCAAAGTCAAAACCACTGCCCAATTCCAGCATAGGAACAATGTTCCCGTGCACCTGCACTTCGCCCTTTGTCGGGTTGAGGATTCCTGAAATCACTTTCAGTATCGTTGATTTTCCCGCTCCGTTGTGGCCAATGATTCCTACCACTTCACCCCGGTGTACATCAAAGGACACGTCGCTTAAGGCCCAAAACTCATTTTTCTCCAGTTTGTGCGTAACCAACTGAATAAAATATTCTTTTAGACTGTTGATCTTATCATTGGACATATTAAAGCGCATGGAAACGCCTTTGACTTCGATCATTTTATCGTCCATAGTTCAGGCACCTCACAGATAGAGCGCAAAGTCTTTCTCTTTGCGGTTGAAAATCCAAAGGCCAATCATCAGCGGAACAACGCCGATCAGCAGGCAGTAGAGATAGGATGTCGGGCCGGGAGAAACTCCGTCAATCAATGCAGTACGGGCAAAGCTCACAATCTGATACATTGGGTTTGCATGATAGAGCCGGATCAGGCTCTGGGGAATGATCGACTCCGGATAGAACAGCGGCGTGCAGTACATCCACACCATGCAGACTACAGACCACAAAAACTGCGTATCCCGGAAGTAGACCATCAGAGTCGCCAGCAAATAGGAAATTCCCAGCGCAAATCCCATCAGACACAGCAAATCAAACAGAAGCAGCAACCAGGAAAAGGCCGGCCACACGCCTGTAAATACTGTAACCAGAATCAGTGGAATAAACGTAAAGAGCATATTTACTGTGGAAGAGAGCATGCGGGTCAGGGGATAAATGTACTTTGGAACATACACCTTTGTGATAAGAGGTGCATTGTCCGTGATAGAAGACAACCCGACGGTAGTCACCTCAGTAAAGAAATTGAACAGCACAATGCCGGACAAAAGGTAGGCCGGATAATGCGGGATAGAGGACTTAAACAAGGTGGAAAACACCACATACTGCACCAGCATGGTGAGCAGTGGGTTTAACACGCTCCAGAGAACGCCCAGTACCGACCGGCGGTATTTTGTCTTGAAATCACGCGATACCAGTTGCTTAATAAGGAAGCGATAGCGGCGAAGCGAGGCAATGAAATTCAACGTGGCGCTCTTCTTTCCGTTCTTCTCCTTCTTTAAAAGCACTGCCGCATAAACGCACAGCAAAGCAAACACACCGGCGATCAGCAGCCAGTAATACTGACCAAACCACAGATTGGTTCGCCCAATCACATTAATGCACAGCACGCCTTCCATGGTTGTCCCATTGACGTTCACTTTTTCAGCGTCTGTGTAGCTTTGTACTACGCTGCCTCGACCAAGCTGGATGCTGTTGCCGCAGTAGAGACTGACTGCATCGTTCTCTTCCGCACCGGCAGACTCCACCGTCAGGCAAATCGTATTGCCCTTCTGTCCGGAAATCGGTTCATCCAGCGTAATGCGATTTAAGCCCTGCTCGATAGTTTCGGCAGACAACACCTGCCGGCCCAACGAATTCCCGTCCGCATCAGAAAATATCAGAGTCACCGTGCCGGTATTGGCGCGGCTGTACAGTTCAAATTGCAGATCAATTGCCACAATGCAGTTGGTATCCGGTGTAAAGGTCTGTTCCACCTCTGCTCCATCCACCAAAAGCCCCGTGACGAACGCTGCGTCCACCGTTGCAGATCTGGTTTGCCGATGCTTGAATGCGTCTCCCGCAATCAAATAGATCACAAGAGCCGCCACAAGAAAGCCTATCAAGGCAATGCTGCAAATTTTCTTCAGATTATACTGTTTTGACATAACAATACCTTCCGTGTTGTATCAATTCCATTTGCTCCGTAGCTTGAGCTTAAGTCATAGAGTCCTCAGTCCGCTTTATGCAAGTGCGTTGAGGCAGATTTATACATCAACCGCTTGGTGCCCACATCGTCAAAAGCAATTTCCACCATGGCATCTCCACCCATCGGGGTTACCGAAATGACCATTCCGCGTCCAAAGGCATCATGGCGGACCATTTCACCCTTTTGAATTGGGATGCTTCCAGAGCCTTTCCCCTTTGATGCAGTGCTGCGTCCAATCGAAATGCCACCAGAACGCTTCCACCCGGATTTGGCCCCATTCGGACGGTCACTGCCACCGCTGGAATAATTGCGATCTTCATTGCTTCCAACACTGCCGTAGTCCCGCTCTTGTCTGCTGTAGACAACCCGACCTGTCTTTTGCAGATACTGGCTTGGAATTTCGGAAATAAAGCGAGACATCCGATTTGCCGTTGTGCGGCCAAATAACATTCTTTGCGCGGCGCAGGACATGGTTAAGGTTTCCTTTGCGCGAGTAATTGCTACATAGCACAACCGGCGCTCCTCTTCCATTTCATCCTTTTCCCCAATTGATCGGCTGCCAGGGAAAATGGTCTCTTCCATGCCCACCAGGAACACATTCTTGAATTCCAGTCCTTTTGCCGCATGGATTGTCATCATCGTTACGCAGGCTTCGTCGGGGTCATGCTGATCCAGGTCAGTATACAAAGAGACCTCGTCCAGGAATCCGGCTAGGGAAGGCTCATCTGCATGTTCCAGATAACCTTGTATAGAGGACAGTAACTCCCGAACGTTTTCAATGCGCGTCCGATTTTCGACGGTATTTTTTTGTTCCAATGCCGCAACATAGCCGGTGGCAGCGATCACTTCCTCATAAAAATCGTCCAATGACACTTCGCTTAGCCGCGCCTGTAATTTTTCAATCAGGCCGGTGAACAGCGCTAATTTCGCGGCCTGGCGCTCCAGATCCGGATATTGCTTTGCGTGAACTGCTACCTCGTAAAGCGAAATCTCTTCCCTCTGCGCAATCTGCTCCAGCGTTTCAACCGTCTTTGCTCCGATTCCCCGCGCCGGCGTGTTGATGATCCGCTTCAAACGCAGATCGTCGGACGGATTGTGCACCACGCACAAATAGGCCAGCATATCTTTTACTTCTGCGCGGTCAAAAAACTTTGTGCCGCCATAGACTGTGTAGGGAATGCCATTGCGTTTGAAGGCATACTCCATCTGGTTGGACAGCGCATTCATGCGGTATAACACTGCGCAGTCGTTCCAACTGCCGCCCTTTGCTACCGCTGAGATGATCTTCGCAGCCACATATTGTGCCTCGTCATTCTCATTCATGGCCGTATAGGCTTCAATGAGCTGCCCGCCTTTTTCTTCTGTCCACAGGTTTTTCCCCTTGCGACCTGTATTATTTTGAATCACAGAATTTGCCGCTTCCAAAATATTTTCTGTGGAGCGGTAATTTTGCTCCAGACGAATCACCTTCGCCCCTCGATACTGCTGCTCAAAGTTGAGAATATTTTCAATTGTGGCGCCTCGGAACCGATAGATTGACTGGTCATCATCACCCACAACACAGATGTTTTCCCATCTGCCAGCCAGCAATGCGGCAAGAAGATACTGCATATGGTTCGTGTCCTGATACTCGTCAATCAGGACATAACGGAACTTCTGCTGCCAATAATCCCGCACCTCATCGTTACTCTGGAGTAACCGTACCGTATGCAGAATAAGATCATCGAAATCCAGTGCATCCGCTTCCCACAGGCGGTGTTCATATTCGCCATAGATTTCGCTGATGCGTATCAGACGATAGTCGCCTTCTTTTTTGCATCGTTCCGCAAACTCCCCACTGAGCTGCATATTGTCCTTCGCTCTGGAAATAGTATTTAAAATCGAACGGGGTGGATATGCTTTTTCATCTATATCCCTTGCACGCAGAATGTCTTTGATTACTCGAATGGAATCGTCTGTATCATAGATTGTGAAGTTTTTCGAAAAACCAAGCTTGTCAATGTCTCTTCTCAGGATGCGATTGCATGCCGAGTGAAACGTGGCAGCCCAGATGTCCCGAGCGTTTGAGCCAAGCTTTTGCTCTAACCGCTCCTTGATCTCCCCTGCTGCGCGGTTTGTGAAGGTAATGGCAATGATGTTCCACGGTGCGGCCGGATGCAAGCGGCATAAATTTTCCGCGCGCTGGCGCTGAGCCTCCTCCGGAGCTTGGGCATAGTGCTCCAAAAATGCCAAATCTTCTTCTTTAATATAGTCCGGAATCTCGTCCGAGTCGGATCCGCAGCCATATTTCATCAGATTTGCAATGCGGTTGATCAAAACCGTTGTCTTTCCGCTGCCTGCTCCAGCCAGCAGCAACAATGGCCCCTGTGTGGTCAGCACACCTTCCCTTTGTTCCGGGTTCAGTGAATAAAATTCTCTTTCGATCACCTGACGACGGACCGAACAAAACCGATTGGATTGTATCTCTGTCAGCATATTTTTCTCCGTTTTTATTTTAAATTCGGAACGTCAGGCGTCCATCAAAACGCGCCTCACCATCTGCACTCGCTCCATGAATGCAAGTTGCACCGGCAACATCCGCCTTTGAAATGGTCAGCGTCTCGCCTGCCATACACTCCTCGTGATAGGTAATCTCGATGGAAGCGAGATAGGCGCTTCCCGGCAATTGTTCCATTCGGGCCGCATCGCAGCAAAAGTCGGCATAACGGGTGTTGTTTACATGTCCGTTCACGTCGGTATCACTGTACCGCATCGGACGCCGTTCCACCTCAACCATAGACTCCGGTGTATGAAGTGCCGTTAATTTTTGCTTTTTCGGCGGAAGGCCATTTGCTGTTTCATTGAGTGCCGGAATCTGAACCGACCTTGTGTTTAAAAGTTTCTTTGTCAGTATGTTCGGCAACACCCACAAGCAAATCGTAATCCCGATAGACTAAAATTCCTTTTCCGCCTCGGTGCCAGGTGCGAATTGTCAGTTCTTCCAGCCATCGAATCGGACGTTTCAGTTCGACCGAAATTCGAGTCAGCATCCAAAAAACATTGAATTGTTCCATCAGCTCCCGTCGACCGCAGCCGCAAAGAGAGGAGTGCTCTGCAGATGCGTCCTGTAAATAGCACAGCAGCGCAGAAGCCCGACAATGTCCTTTTCCATCCACATCCCGACTGTTGATCGTTACCTGCTTATTGTAGACTGACAACAATTCGCTCATCTTTTTCTCCCCTTGATGCTCAAGGTATACTGGCAGCAGATATTTTCGATATCAATATCGGTTGCCGCCGGAATTTTCAGCACCCCGCCGCAATCGGCGCAGCGCAGGACAATGGATGCATACTTCACATCCAGACTCCAACGCTTTGAGCCGCATGTGCAGGAGATACCGTCTCTCTGAGCAATTTCCTTAATCTCAGAAAGCACTTCCTGCATAACAATCGGGTTTAAGAATCCTTCTTTTCCGTTCTCTGCGTTTTCCGGCAGTTCATCTGCCGTCAGTTCCATTCGTTTTGCCGCTTCCAACACGGCATCTTCTTCTCCCACAACGCAGCTGTCGTATCCGGTTGCCTTGCAGGTTAAGGCCAAAGCCTTGCGCCGCAGCAGAGCTTCCTGCGGACAGGACACCTCATGATTGCGGCCGCATGCCACACAAGGCACGCTCAGATAATACATGCTTCCCATATTTTCCACTCGCAGAGAGGATTTTCCGCAAGGGCAATCAATCCTGCAATTCCCGGCTGCCAAGGCAAAAGCCGATTGCTGGGCAATCACCAATTGCTTGCATTCCGGACAAATATAGGCAAAGCTACGCAATTCATTTGACATAGAAAGCTCCTCTTCTGGTAGGCATATTCATATAATTAGCATTTTATTATAGCATAGAACAATTCAAAAAACAATTCACAGTAGAAATGGATTCAAATGGCAAATAAAAGCCCCCGGAATCCGGGGGCTTCTGGTTTGCTCAAATATTTTAGCTGTTGCTGTTGCTTCCGTTGCGCAACGTAACATCGTGGCTTCCGCCCTCCACAATGCTGGTGGAAGAAACCACAGTCAGGCGCGCCTTTTCCTGCAGTTCCGGAATGGAATTACAGCCACAGTTGCACATGGTGGATTTCACTTTATAGAGCGTGGCCTGTACGCCATCGGCCAACGGGCCTGCATAGGGCACATAGCTGTCCACGCCTTCCTCAAAGCTCAGCTTGGTAGCGCCGCCAAGGTCATACCGCTGCCAGTTGCGGGCACGATTGGAACCTTCGCCCCAATACTCCTTCATGGTAGTTCCGTTGACACGCACCTTCAGAGACGGACTTTCCTCAAAACGAGCGAAATAACGACCCAACATGACAAAGTCAGCGCCCATAGCCAGTGCCAGCGTCATGTGATAATCATGCACAATTCCGCCGTCAGAGCAGATCGGCACATAAATGCCCGTCTCCTTAAAGTATTCATCGCGAGCCTTGGCAACCTCAATCACAGCGGTAGCCTGGCCCCGGCCAATACCCTTTGTTTCACGGGTAATGCAAATGGAACCTCCGCCAATGCCAATCTTGACAAAGTCCGCACCGGCCTCAGCCAGGAAACGGAAGCCCTCAGCGTCTACTACGTTGCCAGCGCCCACCTTTACGGTGTCCCCGTACTTGGCGCGAATCCACTGCAATGTGCGCAGCTGCCATTCAGAATAGCCTTCGGAGGAGTCAATGCACAACACATCCACACCGGCATCCACCAGTGCAGGCACGCGCTCCGCATAATCGCGGGTGTTGATTCCGGCACCTACCACATAGCTCTTATTGGCATCCAACAACTCGTTGACATTTTCCTTATGGCTGTCATAGTCTTTGCGGAAGACCATGTACTTCAAACAACCGTTGCTGTCCAGCAAAGGAAGAGAATTGATCTTATTGTCCCAGATAATGTCGTTTGCTTCCTTCAGAGTGGTGCTGGCAGGTGCTGTTACCAGCTTCTCCAGCGGCGTCATAAACTCGGAAACTTTCATATCGCGGCTCATACGGCTGACACGATAGTCGCGGCTGGCAACAATGCCAACCAGCTTTCCATTCGGTGTGCCGTCCACAGTAATTGCAATTGTGGAGTGCCCTGTCTTTTCCTTCAGTGCAAGCACATCCGCCAGCGTCGCATCCGGAGACAAGTTGGAATCGGATGTGACAAACCCCTTTTTATAGTCTTTCACGCGAGCAACCATGGCGGCCTCGTCCTCGATGCTCTGAGAACCATAAATGAAGGAGACGCCACCCTGCTTTGCCAGGGCAATGGCAAGTTTCTCTCCAGAAACTGCCTGCATAACTGCACTGACCATAGGAATGTTCATGGACAAAGGGCACTCTTCCTGCCCCTTACGATACTTGACCAGGGGGGTCTTCAAACTGACCGCATCCGGCACGTTCTCTGCAGAGGAGTAGCCTGGTACCAGAAGGTACTCGCCAAAGGTACGGGAAGGCTCTGAATAGTAATAAGCCATGTGATCGACTCCTTCTATAATAATTTTAAACTCGTGTCCCATATCATAGCATATTTTTTGGGGGAATACAAACGATTCTGCGACGGAGTTTATAAAAATAATCTCCATTTTTTCTTGCATTTCCACCAAAATCAAATGCCTTATTCTCTTCTCCCGTTGCGTGGGCAATTTCACATGTCAGAAAATCCGGCAGGCTTATTTTTGTACATTTGCACAAAAATAAATGGTTGAATTTTAGCAATCCTGCAAACTTTGCAGAACTGCACCCAGCAGCATTGACATCAGTATTGTAATATGATAGAAATGTATCATAACATTCCGAAGAAGCTTCTAGAATTGTTTCACAAAACTGGAAGCGGAGGAGACTCTGGAGAATCTCGCAAGAGTGCCGAAGGTGCAAGATCAGCAACGATGTTGATCGAATCTCTCAGGCAAAAGGACAGAGCTTCAAATCGCAATCTTTACCAAGATAATCCGATTTGTTTGCGCGTGATTTTTCAGAGCCGCTCCAAGGGAGCGGCTCTTCTCTTCTCTTCGGAAAATTTGGATTTGGGAGAGAAATCAATGGACGCTTTACTTCACGTTGTGCAGACAATTAACAGCTATTTGTCTGACTACATTCTGGTCATCATGCTGGTTGCATGCGGACTTTTCTTCTCTATTCGCACCCGCTTTGTTCAGGTGCGCTGCTTTGGGGAAGGCATGCGCCGCGTGTTCGGCAACTTTTCCCTTCACGGCGGCAAGCATGAAGGCGGCATCAGTTCCTTTCAGGCGCTGACAACTGCTATTGCAGCTCAAGTCGGTACCGGAAACATCGTCGGTGCCTGCGGTGCTATTCTGGTTGGTGGCCCCGGCGCAATCTTCTGGATGTGGATCATCGCTTTCTTCGGCATGGCAACCATCTACGCAGAAGCCGTTCTGGCTCAGGATACAAAAGTAGTCCACGAAGACGGAAGCGTTTCCGGCGGCCCGGTCTACTACATCAAACGCGCTTTTAATAATAATTTTGGTCGTTTTATGGCTGCATTTTTTGCGGTCGCCATCATTTTGGCCCTTGGCTTTATGGGCAGCATGGTGCAATCCAATTCCATCAGTGAAGCCTGCTCCAATGCCTTTGGCATCCCCGGCTGGATCATCGGCATTTTCGTTGCGGTCCTCTCTGGCATCATCTTCATCGGCGGCGTTGATCGCATTGCCTCTGTAACCGAAAAAATTGTTCCGTTCATGGCCTGTGCCTATCTGGTGCTTGGCTTGATTGTTTTGATCGTTCGGATTCGCTATATTCCCGAAACCTTCGGCATGATTTTCCACTATGCCTTCGTTCCCAACGCCATCATCGGCGGCGGCATCGGTTATGCTTTAAAAACAGCTATCAGCCAGGGCGTCAAGCGCGGCCTGTTTTCCAACGAAGCCGGCATGGGTTCCACTCCTCACGCTCACGCAATTGCAAAGGTCGAAACACCTCACGAACAAGGCGTGGTTGCCATGATCGGTGTTTTTATCGACACCTTTGTTGTGCTTACAATGACCGCCCTGATTGTTATCTCCACGCTGTATGCCGGCAATGGCATTCTGGCCAGCGGAGCTGCCGATGGCGTATCCAAAACAAACATGGCACAGTTGGCCTTCTCCTCCGTATTTGGCAATGTAGCCGGTAATTCCATTGTTGCTATCTGCCTGCTGTTTTTCGCTTTTTCAACTATCATCAGCTGGAATTTCTTTGGACGAATCAATGTGAAATACCTGTCCCACGGCAGCAAAGCTGCAAACGCAGTTTATTCTGTTATTGCAGTGGTATTCATCTTCCTCGGCTCCTGCCTGTCCAACGACCTGGTTTGGGAACTGACGGACATGTTCAATCAGCTCATGGTAATCCCCAACGTCATCGCATTGTTTGCACTGTCTGGTCTGGTTGTTTCCTCCATCCGCCAGCACGACAGTAAGAATTTACGCAAATAAGTTCTACTTATAAAGAGCCTCCGATTGCTTCTTTTCAAGAAGCAATCGGAGGCTCTTTTGTTTATGCCATATCAATTAGCATTGGAGTTCTGGACAGCAGAATACATACAACCGCTACAACCAGAAAATTTACCGCTGCAATCAATACAATCCATCTCGGTCTCATGGAACAGCCGCTGGCTTTGCAAACCAGTATACCGCAACCAATGCAAACCAGTGAGGTCACTGCTGCTATGCACAACATTTTTCCAATCCATGAAAATCCATAAATCCATCGCATGGTCGAACCCTCCATTTACGCTCTATCAGGCCCGGTCTTCCTCTGCAATCTCTCGAATTACTTTACATGGATTACCGGCAGCAATTACTCCATCCGGAATATCTTTTGTTACCACACTTCCTGCGCCGATCACCACATTGCTGCCAATGGTGACTCCGGGAACAATCTTTACTCCGCCGCCAATCCATACATTGCTTCCGATGGTCACCGGTTTTGCGTATTCCAGTCCGGCATTTCGCTGGGCCGCGTTGATCGGATGCCCTGCCGTATAGATGCCGCAATCGGGTGCAATGAAAACATAATCTCCAATGGTAACCGGCGCTTCATCCAGAATCACCAAATTGAAATTGGAATAAAAATTTTTCCCTATATGGATGTTATATCCGAAATCACAGTGAAACGGCTGTTCCACATATCCGTTTTCCCCCATGTCCGGAATAATTTCCCGAATAAGTTCCTTTTTCTGCTCGGTTTCTCTTGGAGAGAGCAAATTAAACGCATGGCATTTTGACTGACATTCCATGCGTTCCGCCAGCAGCTCTGCGTCATAATTGTTATCATACAAAAGACCCAAAGCCGCCTTTTCCTTTTCAGTCATCCGATCTGCCTCCTGATCCAGCCTGAATAATCTCCGCAATTTCCTCTAAATTGCTGGCAAAATAAACCCGTTTCAGCCGTTCTTCTGTGGACAGTCCCGCCTCCACCATATGATTCAGCATTGCTTTTAAGTGGTTATAATAGCCGTTGAGATTATAGAAAATGCAGGGAGCATCCAAGAAATCCAGCGACACCTGAGACATCACCTCAGCGATCTCCTCCAGGGTCCCAGTTCCCCCGGGAAAGGCAATGAAAGCATCTCCCAGCTCCATCATTTTGGCCTTTCGCTCCAAAATATCCTTTGTCACGATCAGCTCTGTCAGACCATCATGCTGCAGCACAGCATCAATAAAAAACTGCGGTTCAACACCGATCACTTTTCCCTGTGCCGCCAGAGCGCTGTCTGCCAGAACGCCCATCAAGCCACTTCGGGAACCTCCATAAATCAGTGTATTTCCATTTTCCCCGATCCAGGTTCCCAATTCAGTTACGGCGCGCTTCAATGCCGGGTCGTTTCCCTCCATTGCACCGAGATAAACTGTTATATTCATGTCTGCGCTCCTTTCCAAATCCTCTTGCCATTCAGCGGCGGGACTGTTTAAACTGATACATCATCGCATCCGCTTCTGCAACTACATCAACAATGCTCTGATCCTTCGGATCAAAGGAAGCATAACCGATGGACACCAGGGGCATTCTGCTCTCCTTTTCCCGCAATTCACTCATTCGATCAAAGAATCCACGGTTTAACGTCTCAATGTTCGCCAGATTTTTCGTTAAAATAACGCAGAATTCATCTCCGCCATAGCGAAAGCATTTTCCAGAGTTAGCATAGCTTTTTTTAATTGCTTCACCGATTTCCTGCAGCACCTCATCTCCGAATGCATGACCATAGACATCGTTGATTGCCTTAAATTGATCCACATCAAAAAACGTCACAATGCATGACTTCTCCATGTGGGAAATTGCATTTTCAAAGCCCCTCCGGTTCAACAGGCCCGTCTGCTCATCCGTCTGCTGAATCATTTCCAGCGTAAGGACATATACCATGATAGAGGCAACCGACAGCGTCAAATAATCTACTTTCAGTTCGCTGTTGATCAGCTGAATACATACACCGGTGACCAGCAACAGAGCGATCAGTAAAAAGGTTGCATTGCCTGCATACTGATATTTTTTTGTGTTGCTGAAGATAATATGCATGACATAAAGCAAAGAAAGAATATAGGCCGCAATATAAATCCAATAGAACTGCTCGTGATAATAATAGTTGTTCTCGTCCACATAATAGACAAAGCCGAAAAACGCAGATACAAATTCAAAGCCTGCATTTGTTATCAACAGGACGGTACATACTCTTACCCATTTTCGCTCAATTATCCACGCAAAAAGATAACCTGTCAGCGGAGCAATCGACAACTCCAGCATCTTCACCGCAATGTGGAGCCACCGGTATGCCACATCGGCTCCATCTAAAAGCGTTCCAAGCCATTCACAGCAGGCAGCAACCGAAATAACCGCAAACAGAAGATGAAACAATCTTCGCCTCACATGAGTCAATGTATTACTGTGTGCGATAAAAATTTGCATTATAATCAGCGCAAACAGATTGATTGCCAGCGCAGCAGTATAGTACTCAAACATCTTGATCGGCCCTTTAAATTTATTTTGCACGATGAAATCACGCTGTTTGCCTTGATTGTATCATAGGAATAATAATTTGACAACGATATGGAAAAAACGCCCCATATTTTTACATGGATTTTTTCATACCTTAACAAAGCTGAAACAAAACTCCACTCATCCGCTTCAGATCACCCATTCTCTAGCTTCACCAACGCACAAAAAACAGGTGCACAGCATCGCTGCACACCTGAAAAAGACAGTTTACCATATCATTGCGAAGATCGAGGCACCCAGCACAGTCATCAACCCCGCAACTGCGATAGAAAGACTGCTCATCGCGCCCTCTACTTCACCTAATTCCATCGCCTTGCTGGTTCCGATCGCATGCGCCGAAGTTCCCAGGGCAACGCCCTTCGCCACCGGCTCATGAATGCGGAAGAGCTTAAACACCAGCTCTCCAATCACATTGCCCAACACACCGGTAACGATAATTACCGCCACGGTAATGCTGACCACACCGCCCAGTTCCTCACTGACACCCATGGCAATTGCTGTGGTAATGCTCTTTGGCAACAGCGTCACATAGGTTTCATGGGTTAAGCCGAACAAAATTGCCATGAACAAAACACAGCCCAGACTCGTCAACACTCCGGACAATATGCCTGCAAAAATTGCTTTCCAGTACCGCTTCAACTGCTGCAGCTGCTCATAAAGCGGAATGGCAAGGCAAACGGTAGCTGGGGTAAGCAAATAACTCAGATATTTTGCCCCTTCATAATACGTGTCATAATCCATATGACAGGCCACAACCACAATTATGGTCAACACGATAGAAATAAGCAGTGGATTCAGAAAGCCAAATTTCAGTTTTTTCTTCAGCCACATTCCAAACATGTAGGTTAGCAGACTGACCGTCACGCCAAAAAAGGAGGAAGTCAAAATTAAGTCATGCATTCTTTTTCCTCGCCTTTCTGCCGCGGCGAATCACCGCTTGCGCCACCAAACCGGATACCGCCATAACCACTACAGTGCTTACAAAAGTGATTACTGCAACAGGAAGCCATATCGGCTTCAGCACTCCCCAGGAATCCAGCAGACCAACGGAAGCCGGAATAAACATGACCGGCATGATGTCGATCAAAAACTTTCCACTCTCTCGCACAGACGAAAGCTTAATCACGCCGGTACACAGTGCCCCCAACATGAGCAGCAACCCATAAATGCTGGCTGGAACCGGCAATGGAATCAGCCAGTGCAGCAGCTCTCCCAAAAAGGAGACAAACAGAATAATTGTAAATTGTTTTAAGTAACGCAAAAAAGGTCAGCTCCTTTGAATTCAAGAAGTATTATAGCACCGAATCCTTGGAATTGCTTGTCTTTTCCACCACCACATGATACAATTTTACCAAAAAAGGAGGCGATAAACTGTGCACTTTGAACTAGCTCCCCTGGAGGGAGTCACCACCTGGATTTATCGCAATGCATACCATCGTCACTTCACCCCCGCAGACCGCTACTTCACGCCCTTCATTGCCCCTAATATGAACAAGGGGCTGAACACACGGGAGCGAAACGATGTCCTTCCAGAGCACAACATCGCTCTGCCGCTGATTCCTCAAATTCTGACAAACCGGGCAGATTATTTTCTAACTGCCTGTGATGACCTGGCAGAGCTGGGTTATAAAGAAGTAAATTTAAACCTTGGGTGCCCTTCCGGTACAGTAGTAGCCAAAGGAAAAGGGGCTGGCTTTCTTTCCTATCCGGAGGAATTAAACCGGTTTCTGGACGAAATCTTTTCCCGTTCCCCTCTTTCGATCTCCATCAAAACCCGCATTGGCCGCTATAAAGACAATGAGTGGCCCGCACTGTTAGACCTATACTGTCAGTATCCTTTGACGGAATTGATTGTTCATCCAAGGGTGCAAAAGGACTTCTATAAAAACACGCCACGCCAGGAAGCGTTTCGCGCAGCCCTTATGCAAGCGCCCTTCCCTGTTGTCTATAATGGAGATTTGTTTACACCCGATGATCTGACAGACTTCTCCGCCCGCTTTCCCAGCGCGGATACGGTAATGCTGGGTAGAGGGATATTATGTAATCCATGGTTGCTGGGCGGAGCACCAAACTTGAATACACTGCAGGAGTTTCACGACGAACTTCTGGATGGTTATCGCCAGATTTTATTTGGCGATGGACCGGTACTGTGCAAAATGAAAGGAATTTGGACGTATCTGATTCAAAGCTTCACAAACTACCGCCCCTATCAAAAAATCATTCGCAAAACCCGTCATCTCAGCGAATACCAGGCCACGGTCCGCTCACTGCTTCATAATGAGGACTTTATTCCAAACACCCGATGGAGCGCAGATGGTTAACGGAGGATTGTATGAACCTTCAACATTTAAAATATGCTGTGAAAGCGGCTGAATTTTCCTCTTTTAATAAAGCGGCTGACGCATTATACGTCAGCCAGCCGAATCTCTCCCGCGCAATACGAGAGTTGGAACAAGAGCTGGGCATCACTTTGTTCAAGCGCACACCACAGGGTGTCAGCCTTACCTTTGCGGGAGAAGACTTTCTCGTCCACGCCAGAATTATTTTAGACGAGGTGGAGCAAATGGAGCGCCTGTCTTCCGGCGAGCGCACGCTCCAGCGCTTCAGTCTGTGTGTTCCCCGCGCCGGTTATATTTCCAATGCCTTCACCCGCTTTCTGGCTCAGCTGGACAACGAGAAAAAAATGCTGGTGGATTTCAAAGAAACCGGTGCCATCGGCGCGCTGCAAAACCTGCTCAACGGTTCCTTCCAGCTCGGAATTCTGCGCTATCAGAAAGCGGTAGAGCCTTATTTTCAGGCTCTGCTCCGGGAACAGGGATTGAGCTGCCGCAGTGTGTGCAATTTCACCTATGTTGCCGCCATGAGCAAATTTTCCCCTTTGGCGCAGCGAAACGAACTTTACTTTCAGGATTTAAAAACTGCCACCGAAATCACCCATGGTGACTCGTATCTGCTTTCTTCTGTCCGAAATCTGCCGGATCAGGAAACGGAAATAGGCACCGACCGACGCATTCACGTTTATGACAGCATGGGACAACTCGCCATGTTAGGTCAGATTCCAGATGCATTTATGATGGTCTATCCTTTGGAAGAAGAACTTCTGGAACGGTATCAGCTGGTGCAAAAGCCCATTATCGATTTTGCCGAACCCTGCTGCGATGTACTCATTCATCGAAAAAATTACCATTTCTCTGCACTGGATAAGCTGTTTTTAAAAGAATTGGATTTTACAAGAAAAGAAAATCAATAAATAACCGCGGAGCATATAATATGTATACTCCGCGGTTATATCATTTTTGATATAAGTCATTCCGGAAACTATATAGCTAATTTCTTGACTTTGTGCGAGTTCGTTAATAAAATAACAATCAGTAAGAGGCTCCTACACGCGATCGTCAATTCGTTGTTTGAACACAAAAATTATCGCTTTCCTTGTTTATTTGCACAAGAATTTCCCGCTGAGAATCTGTTAGGATATCAGCACAGCGGAACTCAACTCCGTTACTAACTGACCGCATCCCCCCAGCGATCGAAACGACATAGGAGGTAATTATTATGGCAAGATTCACCCTTCCCCGCGATCTGTATCATGGCAAAGGTGCTCTGGAGGCACTGAAAAATTTTGAAGGCAAGAAGGCAATGATCTGCGTAGGCGGCGGATCCATGAAGCGTTTTGGTTTTCTGGATCGCGCTGTCGACTACCTGAAGGAAGCCGGCATGGAAGTCCAGCTGTTCGAGGGTATTGAACCGGATCCCAGCGTGGATACCGTTATGAAAGGTGCTGCTGCCATGGAGGCATTCCAGCCCGATTGGATCATCGCCATGGGCGGCGGTTCTCCCATTGATGCCGCAAAAGCCATGTGGATTAAGTATGAATATCCTGAGATCACATTTGAAGAGATGTGCAAGGTATTCGGCATTCCGAAACTGCGTCGTAAAGCACACTTCTGCGCCATTTCCTCCACATCCGGCACGGCCACAGAAGTAACCGCTTTCTCCATCATTACCGATTATGAAAAGGGCATCAAGTACCCCATTGCCGACTTTGAGATTACGCCGGACGTTGCTATTGTCGATCCTGACCTGGCAGAAACCATGCCTGCTAAGCTGGTTGCTCACACCGGAATGGATGCTATGACCCATGCAATCGAGGCCTATGTTTCCACGGCAAACTGTGATTTCACAGATCCTCTCGCCATTTGGGCCATCAAGATGATTCAGCGCGACCTTATCGACTCCTTCAAGGGTGACATGACCAAGCGCGATTCCATGCACAACGCCCAGTGTCTGGCCGGTATGGCGTTCTCCAATGCTCTGTTGGGAATCGTCCACTCTATGGCTCACAAGACCGGTGCGGCATTTGCTGATTACGGCGCCCACATCATCCATGGTGCAGCCAATGCCATGTACCTGCCCAAGGTCATCGCCTTCAACGCCAAAGATCCGACTGCCAAGGCACGCTATGGTGTTATTGCCGACTACATGGGTCTGGGCGGCAGCAATGACGATGAAAAGGTAGCTCTGCTCATCGCCTATCTGCGGAAAATGAATGATGACCTGAACATTCCTCATTGCATTCAGCACTACGGGCCGGACAGCTATCCTACCGAGCAGGGCTTTGTTCCGGAAGATGTCTTCCTTGCCCGCCTGCCTGAGATTGCAACAAATGCAATCGGTGATGCATGCACCGGATCCAATCCCCGCATCCCGACCCAGGAAGAAATGGAGAAGCTGCTCAAGTGCTGCTATTATGACACAGAGGTTGATTTCTGATCGAATCACTTCGCTCATATCCCTCTCTTCTTCTCCTCCCCACATTATGCGGGAAGCGCATCCGCCAGCCTGGCGGATGCGCTTCCCGCTTTTTTATTTTATCAAATATTCTGTTTCCAAAGGCCATGCAGGTTGCAATATGCATAGGCTGCTATTACTTCGTCTCCCTCTGCCAAGACAAATACAGCCTCCGGCAATTCCTCGGGATGCAGATACTTCAGCTGAATCCCCTGTTTTGTTTCCAGTGCAATCCACTGAATAAAATGCTTTTCCACCATAGGATGCGCAACTGTGCTTACCTTGACCGTTACCTGCTGTCCATTGACCTCGATAACCGGCACATGTTTTTCTACTGCCGCATCCGTGGTATTTGCCACAAGCTCTGTCATCTCCTGCCCGCAACATACCACAGGCACTCCCTGATCCTGAACAAAAGTAATCAGGTTTCCACAATGTTTACAGATAAAGAATTTCATACGCAAACGCCTCCTTGAATAAGTAGTAATCATTACTGTTTATATTTTTAGTATAACTTATTTTTTGTGATTGTCAACCTTCTTCTGTTTTTTCTCCAAAATGACGAAAATCGAGGCGGATGCTTCCATCCAGCCTCGATTTACTGTAACTGACTTTCAAAATGCAACGGTTGAGAACTCCGGCTCTCTCAGGGGATCTGGCAAATAAGCACCGTACAGTGCGATAAAAGCTCCGCAAAGGATCTTTTTCTCCCCCCCTGCTTCCGCACTTCTCAATGCCACCAGCAAACAACTCCACATAAGTCGTTCCTTGCCGCTGATGCTCCATCCGCTCAATTCGGGCGCTTTCCGCAGCCGAAGTTCCACTGCCTCCACCTGCTCTGCAATATCTGCCGCTGTTCCTTCCGTTGCCGCCAATGCTCCAAGGGCTACGATAGAATCACCTCGTCCCAAACGGAGACCCCGACTGGCCAATTCACGGCTCAACTCCATTGTACGCATCGTATCTTCTGTTTTACCCAGCAGAAGTACTTCCGACAACGCCTGCACGGAATTTCGGAGACGGAACATCGGTCTCAACTGCTTTATAACTTCATTCAGCCGCTGAGACACCATTTTCTCTCCCCTCAGCGCATAAAGCACGCAAAGCGGCACATCTTCGCTGTGGGTATGCAGCGGATCACTTCGGCGCATCGCATCATAGTCCTGCCTTGCCTGTTCTGCCACCTGATCATAGGCGGTAACATCTCTCCGATCCAGCGCCATCAGCCATGCCGCTGTTGCCAAATGAGCCGACGGAAAGAACCGATGCTCCAAGATACGCTGTGCTCGGGCAGCCCGCTGGCCTGCCCGCTCGTCCGTACAATGGCAAATAGCTGCCAGCACAGGAAGCACTTCTTCTCCAGTATGCAGCCGATCTCCGACGCGGCGCGCCTGTTCCGCATCGCGTTCGGTCAGCGCCGGCAATACAGACTCATCTGTCATAGTCAGAATCATTGCAGCAAAACGATGGAACACGGTAGAACGCCCGAAATAAATTGCATTCGTCGCCCGCAATGCAGTGACAAAATAATCCGAAACAACACGCAGCTGCTCCTCCATTATGACAACCTCCTATCCATAAATCACAGGTGTATTTTCACTGTATTTAGCATAGTATGGCTGTCTTAAATCCGAAACCAGCTGCGTGTTAAATCTGTGTTAATTATTCTTCTTCTGTCAGTACTCCGTCCTTGGAACGGCGCCCGACAATGGAGTATTCCACCCACTCTGCAACGTTAGTAGCGTGGTCGCCAATGCGCTCCAGATATTTTGCCACCATCAGCAAATCGAGGTAATACTCTCCCCGGCTATTGTCCTGTGCAATGGCAGCGACCAGATCACTCTTGATTCGATCGAACCAACGATCCACCACAGAATCATATTGAATGACCTGCCGCGCCAGAACAAGATCATGCCGTTCAAACGCATCAATACTCTCCGTCACCATCTTTACTGTTTCTGCCGCCATCTGGCGAAGATCGTCAAAGGATTCATCCCCCTCTACCTGAGAGGTAAACCGGGAAATTTCCGCAATGTCTGATGCCTGGTCGCCAATGCGCTCTAAATCAGAAATCATTTTCAGTGCCGAGGAAATATCCCGCAAATCGGAGGCAACCGGCTGCTGCTGCAACAGCAGCTTCAAGCATAAGGATTCAATATCCCGCTCTTTTTTATCGATAAATCCATCCACATTGCGCACCTGCTGCACCAAAGCAACCTCCCGCTTTGTGACGGCCTGAACTGCCAGACCGACCGCCTGTTCACACAGGTTTGCCATATCTCTTAATTCGCGATGCAGCATGTGCAGCTGCTCATCATATGCTTTTCTCATCAGCCAAATCTCCCCGAGATATAATCTTCTGTTTTTTTGTTTTTCGGCATACTAAATATCTGCTCAGTTTCGCCAAACTCGATCAGCTCACCCAACAGGAAGAATGCGGTCTGATCCGAAATACGAACCGCCTGCTGCATGTTATGCGTAACCATAATTACAGTATACTGGTTCTTCAGCTCCCCGATTAAGTCCTCAATCTTAGATGTTGAAATCGGGTCCAAAGCGCTGGTTGATTCGTCCAGCAACAGGATATCCGGCCGCACTGCCAAAGCGCGGGCAATGCAAAGACGCTGCTGCTGACCGCCAGACATTCCCAATGCACTGGTTTTCAGACGATCCTTCACCTCGTCCCAAATGGCCGCATCCCGCAAAGCCTGCTCCACAATCCCGTCCAGCTCACTTTTTGCGCGGACGCCATGAGTACGAGGGCCATAAGCCACATTGTCGTAAATA
This sequence comes from bacterium, assembly GCA_963597355.1. Lineage (GTDB taxonomy): Bacteria > Bacillota > Clostridia > Oscillospirales > Oscillospiraceae > UMGS1766. Next base: position 48,729 of record CAVBPR010000003.1, read on the forward strand.
CTCATCGGGAATGGATTTGCCTTCTGAAACACCATGCCAATCTGCTTCCGCAGCCAGGTCACGTCGGTTGAAGAATGATAAATATCCGTTCCTTCATAGCTGACCAGGCCTTCAATGCGAATGCCTTCCACCAGATCGTTCATTCGGTTCAGCGTTCTTAAAAAGGTAGATTTGCCGCATCCGGACGGGCCGATCAATGCGGTCACCTGATGGTCTGGAATTTCCATATTAATGGAATGCAGCGCATGATGATCTCCATACCAGAGATTCAAATCTTTTGTCTCTATAATACCTGCCATTGATTAAGCACCCTCTCGTTTTAATTAATTTTTCTGCTGCGCGATTCCGCTCTCTCGTTTTAATTTCTTTGGTGTAAAATTCCGCTTCAATTTCTTTGCCGCAAAATTAGCCGCCAAATTCAACAAGAAAGTCAACAGCATCAAAATGGTTGCAATCGCAAATGCCACGCCTGTCTCGCCGCGCTCGCTGGCGAAAACATACAGTGCTACTGTCAACGTGGCAGAAGACGAGGTCATAGCGCTGACAAAATCGTTGAGCACCAAACCAAATCCAGCCGTAAACAACAGTGCCGCCGACTCACCGACAATGCGTCCAATGGCAAGAATACATCCGGTAACGATACCATCAATCGAGTTTGGCAGCACAACGGTGCGCACCATGTGCCATTTTCCGCTGCCCAGTGCCAGCGCACCCTCTCGATAGGAATTGGGAACCGTCTTTAAACTCTCCACCGTATTGCTGATAATTGTGGGCAAAACCATAACCACCAGCGTCAGGCCGCCGGCCAGAACACCCTGCTTCAATCCCAGCAGCTGCACGAAAAACAGCATACCGACCAGACCGAAGATAATCGACGGAATACCTGTCAGCGTCTCTGTAGCAAAGCTGATCATCCGTACAACCTTTTTGTTCTTTGCATACTCCGTCAAATAGATAGCCGCGCATACGCCCAGAGGAACTACAATCACCATGGCCACAAGGATGATATAAAGCGTATTCAAAATATTCGGTAAAATACCAATCGTGTTGTTCAGATAGCTGGTCTGACTGGACAGCAATGTCCAGCTCAAATGGGGAATTCCCTTGATGAATATAAATCCGATAATAAATATCAGCAGTGCACAGGTAATGCCGGCGCAGAGGTACATTACCCCCCGCAGCAGTGCATCTTTGACACGCCGGGAAACGGATCGTCCCTGTTTCATGTTATGCACGCTCCTTTTTTACAATCAGGTTCAGGAAAGCATTGATCAACATAATGAACAGAAACAGCACCAAACCGATGGAGAACAGTGCCTGTCTCTGAAGTGAGCCATAGGCTGCATAGGACATTTCCGAGGCAATTGCCGTGGTCAAAAAACGAACCGACTTAAAAAGCCCCGGCATATTGGCAACGTTGCCCGACACCATGATAATCGCCATTGCCTCACCAATTGCACGTCCAATGCCCTGCACTACAGCTGTAGCAACACCGCTGCGCGCTGCATGAAGGGACACTCTGAAATACGTCTCTGTTTCCGTTGCGCCAAGGGCAAGAGAAGCATGTTCATATTCCGGGGGAACTGCCCGCAGTGCTGTTTCCGATACATTCACGATATAAGGAAGAATCATAACCGTCAGGACAAGAATGGCTGCCAGCAGGCAGGCACCGGAAGCAAGATGAAATACCTTCTGAATGCCGGGTACCAAAACTACCATGCCAACCAGACCGTACACAACGGAGGGAATGCCAGCCAAAAGCTCTACCGCTGTGTGAATCACCTTTGCCACGCGCTTCGGTGCAACCTTGGCCAAAAACACTGCAGTAAGAATTCCCAGCGGAACTCCCAGCACCACAGCGCCTGCTGTACCATAAACGCTGGTTAAAATAAAGGGCAGAATCCCGAAATCTTCTGTACCAGCCTGCCACTTCTGCCCAAACAGGAAATTAACCAATCCAATTTTGCCAATGGCCGGTATTCCGGAAACAATGAGATAAACACTTATAAACAGAACAAAAGCCACAGAGAGAATGCCGCAAGCCAGAAAGAAAATGTGGAATGCCGTCTCCTTCGGAGACATTTTACTTTTCATATCAGTTCACCTTTTTGTTGGAGAAGAAGCCTCTGCGGTTGCAGAGGCTTCTTCCTACTCGGTTTCTGTTAGCAATCAAGCCACAGGTACTGCGCCTGCGTTGCGGATCAGTTCGGCTGCATCCTTAGAAGTTGCAAAGTCGAAGAAGGCCTGAGCTGCCTCGCTCAACTGAGCACCCTCCTTGGTCACCAGCACGAAGGGACGCTGGATCTCATAGGTACCGTCCAGAACAGTTGCCTCGGAGCAAACTACACCGTTTACCGTCAGCATCTTGACCTTGTCATTGCCTTCTACTGCGGAGAGGGAAGCATAGCCGATGGCATTCTTGCTGTTGCTGACTGCTTCAATCACAGCGCCGGTGGAAGTCAGCTCCTGAGAGAGGACGCAGCTGTCGCTGGTCTTCGTGATGGACTCAAAGCCGTCGCGCGTGCCGGAACCGGACTCACGGCCAATGCAGGCGATCTCCAGATCCTCGCCGCCGACCTCAGACCAGTTGGTGATCTTGCCGGTATAGATGTCAGCAATCTGCTCAACCGTCAGGTTGTCCACGCCGGAATCCTTATTGACGATCACTGCGATGCCGTCCAGAGCAACAGTAGTAGCAACCAGGCCGGTCTCGGTATCCTTCAGAGCACGGGAGGACAGGCCGATGTCACAGCTGCCATTGGAAGCGGACTCAATGCCGGTGCCGGAGCCGGTGGCATCATAGGTAACGGTAACGCCGCTGTTGTCAGCCATGAACTGCTCGGACAAAGCGCCGATCACTTTTTCCATGGAAGTGGAACCGTTGGTAGAAACGCTGCCGGACAATGTGGTCTTTGTTTCTTCCTTCTTAGTATCTGCGCTGGAAGCATCACTGGTTGTGGTCTTGCTGTCTGTGTCAGCCGTCTGATTTCCGCTGTTGCTGCTGCCGCAGGACACCAATGCAAATACCATGGTCAGAGCCAGCAGCAAAGAGATGATCTTTTTCATAATTGTTTGTAACCTCACTTTTTCTTCTTTGATGATGTTGTATCCCGAGTACGGCTATATTAAACCGCCTTAGCTTTAAATCTGAAACCACGGCAACGTTAAACCTATGTTAAACTTTTTGAATTATTTCCTGCTTCAGACGATATCTTTTTTCAAACCTCTTCCGTTTTCTTAGGTACACTTAAGTTTCCTGCATTAAGATAGGGACAACAAATCAAGGAAGGAGTCCTCAAAATGAAAAAAACAATTTCTCTTCTCTGTGCATCGGCTATGGTACTTTCGTTAGCCGCCTGCGGATCGTCGCAGACAGAAAGCAATACAGACACCGCCTATGCCAATACAACAGTCACCGGTCAGGTAACTGCCATTACCGATACTTCCGTCACTCTGCAGCTTGGAACATTGAGCGAAAGCAGCGACCGGCCGGCCTCTCCAGATGCATCCTCTTCCGACAATACATCGAATCGTCAGACGCCTCCGGATAAGCCGGAGGGAAACAACCTGGAGACCGAAGAAACCGATTCATCTGCCACGCAGTCCAGTGACAGAGCCAGCCTTGACAGTCAAACTCCGCCGGAGAAACCCAATGGAGACAATCCGGAAAACAGCGAAACCACATCCGACAATGCAGCCCCGTCTGCACCTTCGGATAGCAGCTCATCGGATTCGGATGCCTCTACTCCGCCGGATAAGCCAGACGACAGCAGCAATGCAGGCACGCCTCCCTCCGGTGGCCCTGGCAACAGTCAAAGCTTCACTGCCGGCGAAGAAACCATCACAATTGATCTCTCAAATGCGGAAATCACCCAGGACGGCAATTCCGCCTCGATCAGCGACATTACTACAGATAGTATTTTAAATGTAACATTCGATTCCTCCGGTGCAGTTTCTTCTGTTGAAATAGTAACCCTCTCCTCCGATGCTCCCGGCGATATGGGTGGCTCTGGTATGGGAGGCGGTTCCGGGACCATTGAGCAAGGCGACAGCGCCAACACAATAAGTGAAGACAGCAGCATTTCCGACACTACCTATACCTCTACCGGGGATGACGAGAATGCACTGCGGATTGATGGGGCAACCGTTTCACTCAACGGCATCACCGTTGATAAAAGCGCCGGTGCCTCCTCAAATACGGAAAGTGGCGATTTTTACGGCATGAACGCCGCCCTATTAGCTACGAACGGCGCCACCGTCACCATTGAAAACGCTACGGTTACTTCCTCTGCCCAGAACGGTAACGGCGTATTCAGCTATGGCTCCGGCACAACGGTAAACATTTCTGACTCCACTATTACAACCACAGCCGACAACTCTGGCGGCATTCAAACCACCGGCGGTGCAACAACAAATGCATCGAACCTGACCGTCGAAACCTCCGGCAACTCTTCTGCTGCCATTCGCTCTGATCGGGGCGGCGGCACAGTAAATGTCGACGGGGGCACCTACACCAGCAACGGATATAATTCTCCCGCTGTCTATTCCACTGCTGAGATCACTGTGAAAAACGCACTCCTGACGGCCAATAATTCGGAAGCACTGGTCATTGAAGGCGATAACTCTATCACTTTGAGCAACTGTGATGTCACTGGCAACATGAGCGACACAAAGGGCACCAGCTCAGACATTAATGTACACAATGTAATGATATATCAATCCATGTCCGGCGATGCCGAGGTGGGAACTTCCAGTTTCTCTATGACCTCCGGTTCTCTGACTGCCAAAAACGGTGACATGTTCTACATTACAAATACCGATTGCTCTCTCTATCTTTCCGGTGTAACCATCACAAACGAAGACAGCGATGCAAACCTGATGACAATCAGCGGCAATTCCGCCTCCCATGGCTGGGGCACTGCCGGCGCAAACGGCGCAAACGTCACCTTCATTGCTGAAGATCAAACGCTGGAAGGAAGCATTGTCGTAGACAGCATTTCCACCCTGGACATGACCCTGACCGGGAATAGCACCTTCACCGGCACAATTAACATTGTTGATAACGAAGAAGGCGGAACTGCCGTTGCAAACAACGCTGTAGTCACCATTGGAAGCAATTGCACCTGGACGCTCACCGGCGACTGCACCATCACCAGCCTCACAAACAACGGCACAATCAATTTCAACGGTTATACCATTACTCTGGCGGACGGCACTGTCCTCAGTTAACATATAGGAAAACCCGGAGCAACTGCACAATGCAGTCGCTCCGGGTTGAGCTTTTAATATTCAATTCCTTCCCGTGCGGCAACTCCGCTATCAAACGGATGCTTTTGTTTGACACATTCAGTCACATAGTCCGCTCGCTGCATCAGCTCCTCCGGAACGGTTCGTCCTGTGAGAATCGCCTCGCAACCAGCAGGGAGGGCATTCAGACATTCTGATAGGTCATCGAAAGAAATCAGTCCCAGTTCCAATGCATCCAAAACCTCATCCAGAATAACAACGCTATCCCGTTCTGCCAAATCCGCCGCATCCCGCAGTAGCTTTCCGCACTGAAACTCACATTCTGCCCGTTCTACCACATCCATCTGTGACACAAATTTCAAGTGATCCGGCACCGGCAGCAACAGTACACGGGGAACAAACTCCATTGCAAAGCGCTCTCCGCTGTCAACTGACTTTAAAAACTGAGCAATCACAACCCGCTTTCCACGGCCGGCTGCCCGAAGTCCCTGACCAAATGCCGCTGTGGTTTTGCCTTTTCCGTTACCGCAATAAATCTGGAGCATCGCAAATCACCTTTTAATTCAGATTCGATGCTTCTATTTTACTTTTTCTTTTCTGCTTTTTCAACCGCCTTGATCTTCTGGAACGCATCCATGTCCTTCACCAGCGGGCCAACCAGCAGCCACATAATAATGGCATTGGGAACAACCATCAGCGCATTCAAAATATCGGAAATGTCCCAGGCAATCTCAAATGCGGAGATGCAGCCAACAAAGGCGACAACAGCGAAGATAATGCGGTAAGCCATGGTAACCTTTGTAGAACGAGTCAGGTATTCCAGTGCCTTCTCACCGTGATACTCCCAGCCGAGGATGGTGGAAAATGCAAACAGTGCCAGAGAAATCGCCACAAGCCACGCACCAACCGGTCCAAGGGTAGAGCGGAAGGCCGCAATGGTAAGGGCCGCGCCCTTCAGTACAACCTCACCGGTTGCAGGGTCGTTTACCTGGCTCATAACACCGGAAGTCAGGATGGCCAAACCGGTAACGGAGCAAACCACAAAGGTGTCCCAGAAGGTGCCGGTAGAGTTGATATAACCCTGACGGACATGGTTATCTGTGGTAGCGGCAGATGCGGTAATTGCTGCCGAGCCCATGCCGGCCTCGTTGGAGAAGCAGCCTCTGCCAACGCCCTTGCTCATAGCCTGTGCCATGCTGGCAACAACACTGCCTGCAACACCGCCGCCTACAGCCTCAACGGAGAAAGCCATACGGAACATATCAACAAACGCCGCCGGAACCGCAGTGATATGGAAGCAGATCACTACCAGTGCACCGAGGAAATAGAAGATTGCCATGATCGGCACAATGACGGAAGAAACCTTGGAGATCGACTTCAGACCGCCTACCACGATAACCAAGGTGGCCAGACCGACAATGATGCCGACCACCCACATCGGAGCACCGCAAATATTGTTGAATGCTTCTGCAATGGAGTTGCCCTGCGTCAGGTTGCCGATGCCAAAGGAGGCAAACACAGCAAACAGCGCAAACAGAACACCCAATACCTTGCCGAATTTCTTGAACTTGCTTCCGTAAACTTCAGGAATGCCGTGCTCTGCCGTTACCATTGGGCCGCCCAGCATCTCTCCGCGCTCGTTTGTGATGCGGTACTTGACCGCCAGGGAACACTCTGTGAACTTGCTGGAAATACCAAATGCAGCGGAAATCCACATCCAGACCAGTGCGCCCGGGCCACCAACTGCCAGAGCAGATGCCACACCGGCAATATTACCGGTACCAATTGTAGCCGCCAAAGCGGTGCAAAGGCAGGCAAACGGAGAAACGTCTCCAGTGCCCCGCTTCGTGGTACGAGCCTCTTTCGAAAGAGTGCTCTTAATTGCATAGCCAAGATTGCGCCAAGGCAGGAACTTTGTGCGGACCGTCAGGAAAATACCTGTGCCCACCAAGATAACCAGCATAACCGGGCCCCAAACCCAGCCATCGATGGTCTCAAGGACGCTTAAAAATGTCATACTTCTCTCTCCTTACAGGTTAAATTGCCACAACCTATCACAAATCAAAAAGAAAAGGACAAAACCGTGGGGGGAGACGGTTCTGTCCAAAGAACAAAATCAAAAAAACTGCCCACGGACACAAGGAAAGAATTCGATCCCCTTTGATCCGTAAAGCAGTTCAATTAAAACTCTGTCCTTTGGCCTGAGAGATTATCGGCACTCGCCGCATTACACCTTCGGCACCTGCGCAAAGCAGGCTTCTCCAGAGTACATCGAGTTCCGATTTCCAATGCCAGCCTTGGCATAATCAGGCGGAAACCAGAGTCGATGCCGTGATTTGGTTGTTAGGGCTAGTATACGTATCTTTTTCACAAAATGCAAGAAGAATTTTAAAAATTTGCATTTTGACGGAAAACAGCCGCCGTCTAACCCTAAATTTGACAAAACAGAAAAATATAAATGCAACTTGTTGTTTTTTTCTTGCCAATACATCCATAATTGAGTATGATAGTACAGGTAAAATAAACAGGTTAACTTTGCCTGATAAGGAGTATAGATTATTCATGAGTAAAACGCCCTTTGTATCCCAGGCACAACTGGAACAGATCTGCAAGGAATATCCCACTCCCTTTCATATTTATGATGAAAAGGGCATCCGCGCAACGGCTCGCGCCGTAAACGAAGCCTTTCGTTGGAACAAAGGTTTCCGGGAGTATTTTGCTGTAAAAGCAACTCCTACACCAAGAATTTTAAAGATTCTGAAGGAAGAGGGCTGCGGAACCGACTGCTCCTCTCTGACGGAGCTGATGATGAGCGATCGCTGCGGCTTCCATGGCAGTGAAATCATGTTCTCTTCCAACGAAACTCCGGCAGAAGAATTCGTACTGGCCGATCAACTGGGCGCCACCATCAATCTGGATGACATCACCCATATCGACTTTCTGGAGAAAACCATCGGCCACATTCCTGAAACCATCTCCTGCCGCTTTAATCCCGGCGGTGTGTTCCAGCTTGGCGAGAGCAAGGAGGGGTTCCAGGTCATGGATAATCCGGGGGATGCCAAGTATGGCTTCACCCGTGAGCAGTTGTTTGAAGGCTTTCGCATTTTAAAGGAAAAGGGCGCAAAGTATTTCGGCATTCATTCTTTCCTTGCCTCTAACACAATCTCCAACGATTACTATCCTGCTCTGGCCGCTCAACTGTTTCAACTGGCGGTCGAGCTGAAGGAACAGACCGGAGCCGATATCCGCTTTATCAATCTTTCCGGTGGTGTTGGTGTTCCGTATCGTCCGGAACAGCAAGCCAACGACATCGCTGTGATCGGCGAAGGAGTTCGCCGCAAATTTGAAGAAATTCTGGTGCCCGCCGGTCTGGGTGACGTGGCTATTTACACTGAGATGGGGCGCTATATGCTGGCTCCCCATGGTCATTTAGTGACCCGGGCAATCCACGAAAAGCACACCTACAAGGAATATATCGGTGTAGATGCCTGTGCTGCCAACCTGATGCGTCCGGCCATGTACGGTGCTTACCATCACATCACTGTCATGGGCAAGGAAAACGCCGCCTGCGACCATAAGTATGATGTTGTTGGCTCTCTGTGCGAAAACAACGATAAATTTGCAGTGGATCGCATGTTGCCCAAGATTGACATTGGCGATCTTCTGGTGCTCCACGACACCGGTGCTCACGGCTTCTCCATGGGCTACAATTACAATGGCCGCCTGCGTTCTGCAGAGCTTCTGCTGAAGGAAGATGGTTCGGTCGAATTGATGCGCCGCGCTGAGACTCCGGCAGATTATTTTGCAACTCTGGTTTGGTAAATCCAGTCTGCAGTTCCCTCTTTCTGTCTGTGTCAGACAGAAAACACAATCAAATCGCTGGCTTTTTCGCCGTTCCCACTTGAACACAACGGCCGAAGCGCACTCTGCGCTTCGGCCGCTTTCGTTTTATAATCTAAGAAATGAGGCGTTCTTTTGAAACTATCCCGCTATTTTGGCACGCGCCAATTCTGTCTAACCGCTTTATCGATTACCCTTCCCATCATCGCACAAAATCTACTGACCACCTCTTTCTCCCTTGTCGATACCCTGATGATATCCTCCCTCGGAACTGCAGAGCTGACTGCGGTCGGTCAGTGTGCTTCCTGGATTCAATTGCTGAACGTGATGTTGTTTGGCATTTCCAGTGCCGCCGGTGTTCAAGTGGCTCAATTCTGGGGCGGACAGCGCGTGGACAAAGTGCGAAAGAGTTACGGCGTAGGCCTTTCTCTCTGCATTGCAGTAACGATTCTGTTCGGTCTTTTTACCGCGCTGTTCCCATCTCTGATTATGAAATTCTACACCACAGATGCTGATGTTGCCGCCGCCGGAATCCGTTATCTCCGCGTTGTGGCCTTCGGTTTTGTTGGCTTTGGTCTGCAGCATATTGCAAATGCCGTCCTGCGTTCCACCGAGCAGGTGCGAATTCCGATGTATGGCACCATCGTTGCGGTTCTGACCAACATCATCCTGAACTACACATTGATCTTCGGCCATTTCGGCGTCCCTGCCATGGGAATCGCCGGCGCCGCACTGGCAAGCTGCTGTGCCAACTGGATTGGTGCACTGGTAACCTATGGCATCAGCTTCAAGAAGCATGCCATTCTGCGCACAGCGCTCTCTCAACTGCTCCCGGACCAACTGAGCTTCGTTCAAAGCTACTTCAAAGTTGGTCTTCCCATCATGGTGAACGAATTGTTATGGGGCGGCGGCACTGCTATTTTAAACATGATCTATGGCCACATTGGCACAAGAGAATATGCCGCTATGACGATCTGCGCCACCATTGAGAATTTGATTACTACCGTCTTTTTGTCCCTGGGAAATTCCGCCAACGTTTTGGTCGGAGCTGAAATCGGTCGGGGAAAACAGGAAAAAGCCTATCAAAATGCTGTCATCATTAGCTGCTGGACTCCGGTGATTGCCGCTTTTTTCGGCTCCCTGCTGCTTTTGTTCCGCCATCCCATTGTCACTATGTTCCATCAAAGCTCTGATGTTTCCCACCTTGCCATACAATTGATCCTTGTGATCGGTCTTACCCTGCCCATGCGATTTTTTCAATACATCCATATCTGCGGCATCCTGCGTGCCGGTGCAGATGGAGTAACCGCAGCATTATACGATTTCATTGGCATTTGGTGCATCAGCATCCCCCTGGCCCTGATCGGTCTGCTGATGCAAGCACCATTTCTTTGGATTTATCTGGTTGTCACCCTGTTCGATTCTCTGGTAAAAGATATTCTCGTCTTTCGACGCTTCCGATCAAAGAAATGGATGATCCAAATTGGAACATAAAAATATCCCCGGAGTGCGCATCACTCCGGGGATATTCTGTTTATCAGTCGCCGTCGTCTTCAATCAGACCATAGCCACCATCATTTCTGGCATAGACCACCGCAATTGCGCCGTCATTGTCTGCATTACGGAAAACAAAGAAACTGTGTCCGGTCAGGTTCATCTGGAGTACCGCTTCCTCTGCACTCATTGGCTTAAGCGTGAACTTCTTCGAACGAACGATCTGGATATCGTCCTGTTCTTCCTCGTCGTCTTCCTGCGCCAGCAGTGCGTTGAGCTCCTCGTTGTGCAGTCGCTTTGCCAAACGGGTCTTATACTTCTGAATCTGCCGTTCAATGGCGGTAATTGCCGCATCTACGGAAGCATTCGCGTCGCTGGTGGTTGATTCGCCCCGATACAATGCGCCTCCGGCGTTGACAGAGACCTCGACCTTAACCATTCCCTTCTTCAGGTTGGTGTAAGTAACGGTAGCCTCTGCATCAGAGCGAAAGAAGCGATCCAATTTTTTCAGCTTCTTTTCTGCATAGAAATGCACTCCACTGGGCTGATCGCCCTTGCGATCGACAAATTTTACATTCACGATGATGCGCTCCTTTCTCGGTTGAATAACCTGGAAGCATGAGCTCCTGCTTCTTGTCTGTATTGTAGCATAACCGCAGACTAAATTGCAACTAAATTATGAACTTTTCACAAATTTTTATGCGTTTGTTTCATCTCTTCAAAGAACCCGGCTGGCATGCCGCGTTACATGACACCCCAGATTGACACAGCATGGCAAACCGGCAATGTGCGTTGGATAGGCATTGATTGCCACTGCCAACGCAGTTACGCTTCCTCCAAGCCCCTGAGGGCCAATTCCAAGCCGATTCACTTTTTCGAGAATACGCTGTTCCATATCCGCATAAAAGGGATCTTGATTTTGTTCATTCACCGGACGAAGCAGTGCCCGTTTTGCCAAAATCGCCGCCAACTCAGCATCACCGCCCAGCCCAACGCCTACTACCACCGGTGGACAGGGATTGGACCCCGCAGCAGACACCGCCTGAACAATGACGTCCTCTATCGCCTCCTGGGTTACAGATGGCTTGAGCATATGCAGACTGGTCATGTTTTCGCTTCCAAATCCCTTGGGCGCAACCGTAATGGTCAATTGATCTCCCTCTACAAGACGCAAATGAAGCACAGCAGGCGTATTGTCATTGGTGTTCACGCGACGAATGGGGTCGGACACAACGCTCTTGCGCAGATAGCCCTCGGTATAACCTCTTGCTACGCCCTGGTTAATCGCATCCTGCAGCAGGCCGCCGCTGATGTGAACCTCCTGCCCCAAATCACAGAACACAACCGCCATTCCGGTATCCTGACAAATAGGAAGATGCTTTTCATCTGCAAAAGTGAAATTCTCTACCAGATCTCCCAGTATGGATTTTCCCACCGGCGACACTTCCCTGTGCTCCGCATCGGAAATTGCCTCTCGCAAATCACACGGCAACACACAATTTGCTTCAATGCACAGGTCACGCACCGTTTGAACAATTTGATCGAAGGTTATCTCTCTCATGTCAACTTAGTCCTCCAGTTTTATAAAATGCGGCTTTCGCTGGGCATAGGCGGCTATATAGCGAAATCCAAGTTCCTTCAGCACTGTATAGGCATCCGGAATACCGGATCCCACATACTCTTGCGCGTGGGCGTCACTGCCCACGGTAACAATCTCGCCGCCCAGTCCACGATACATTTTCATCAATTGAACATAATCCTCGCAAACGGACTTTCCCCAGTTTTTTGTGTTGACTTCCACTCCATATCCGTTTTCGACACAAAGTTTCAGAATGGTCCGAATTTGCTCCTGATAGCGATCCAGTGTGATCTTCTGACCGTCCCGATCCCGCATATAGCGCAGTGGATATGGAATATGCGCCAGAACGTCAAACTTTCCCCACTGTACGCTGCGAAACATAGACTGAAAATAATCATCCAAATGGGCATAACATGTCTCAGGCGTATCGTAGCAAATATCATAGAAATCCGTCCGCCCGACTTCCATGCTTAAATTATGCACAGAACAAAGCACGCAGTCCAAGCCCGGCTCATCCTGCACCCGCTCCGCTGCTTCAAAATCAGCCGGTGCATTTCCCAACTCCAGCCCATAACGAATTTTTATCTGATTTCCCCAGGCGTTGATCGCCTGTCGCTGCTGTTCCCGCGCCGGAAGCCAATCAAAGCTGGGATTGTAACTGCCGTCAAAATCCAGAATATCATAGTGATCGGTAAAACAGATTTCATTCAAGCCGCGATCCACTGCACTTTGCGCCATCGCAATGCGGGGTGTTTCACTGTCCTTGGAAATGCTTGAATGCATATGGCTGTCTACAAGGTACACGAAAAATCACATCCTCTGATCGATTTATCCCTTTGATCAACAGTATACCATAAATTTTATCAACTGCCACCCCCGCAGATCAAAACAAAACAGCCCTCTTCAGAAGCAGTCGGAAATCGAGAACTACCCGTTGTTTCTGAAGAGAGCTGTATTATGTCTGAATCCTCGCTGTAAAAGCAAAAGATTATTTTTTATTGCGTTTCTTCTCGAACAGGCCTTTTCCCTTGTTCGAAACCGGCTCACTGGTATCCAGCGGCTTGCCATGCATGGTGTCGTCAAAGCGGCGCAAAGCCTCTTTCTGTGCATCCGTCAGGCTTTTTGGCACCTGTACCCGAACGGTAACATACTGGTCACCCCGACCGCGACCATTCAGGTTGGGAATGCCCTGTCCACGCAAACGGAACGTGGTGCCCGTTTGTGTGCCGGCCGGAAGATTATACTTCACCTTTGTTCCGTCAATGGTGGGAATCTCCAACTCTGCACCCAATGCAGCCTGCACGAAGGATATATCCTGATCCATCATCACATTGCTGCGGTCTCTGCGGAAAATAGCGTGAGGCCGTACATCCACCGTAACCAGCAGATCGCCATTGGGTCCGCCGTTTGTGCCGGCATGTCCCTGTCCACGCAAGGAGAAGGTCGTTCCCACATCCGCACCGGCGGGAATTTTGACTGTGATCTTCTTCGGCTTACGCACATTGCCCTCGCCGTGGCAGGTACTGCAGGGCTGATGAACAATCTTGCCCTTGCCGCCGCAGCGCTGACAGGGCTGGGATGTGCTCATTACACCCAGAATTGTGCGCTGCTGTACCTGAACCGATCCGGTACCATGACAATCCGGGCAAATTTCGGCAGTTGTCCCGCTGGCACAACCGGTGCCGCGGCAATCCGGGCAGCTCTCTACCCGATTTAGTGTGACCTCTTTTTCACATCCAAATGCAGCCTCTTCAAAGCTCAGCGTCATATTGACCCGGATATCCCGTCCCTGTGTCGGAGCATTGGGATTGCGTTGACGTCCGCCGCCAAAACCGCCAAAGCCACTGCCGCCGCCAAAGAAGCTGTTGAAGATGTCACCCACATCGAAGCCGTCAAATCCGCCACCGCCAAAGCCACCGGCTCCAAAGTTAGGATCAACACCCGCATGACCATACTGGTCATAACGCTGGCGCTTTTCCGCGTCGGACAGAACCTCGTAGGCTTCGTTCACCTCTTTGAACTTCGCCTCTGCCTCCGCATTGCCGGGGTTCAAATCCGGGTGGTATTTTTTTGCCAGTTTGCGATACGCCTTTTTAATCTCATCATCTGATGCAGAGCGATCCACGCCCAGCACCTCATAGTAATCTCGTTTATTCTCTGCCATACAACTCACCTTCTTGTGAGATAACTCATTTTTATTTTCGGTTAGTCAAACGGCCGGAACGGGCGGGGCAGATGCCCGCCCCGCTGCGCTCCGGCTGAATACGCTGGTTCTTACTTGTTGTCGTCATCTACGACCTGATAATCTGCGTCGTAGTAATCCTGACCATTGTTGCCGGCAGCACCAGCATCGGCAGTTGTGTCAGCACCTGCGGCTCCCTGAGGATTGGCCTGCTGATAGAGCTTGGCGGAGACATCATAGAATGCCTTTGTCAGTTCCTCGGTAGCGGACTTGATTGCCTCAACATCGGTGCCCTTCATCGCATCCTGCAGCTTGGTCTTTGCAGATTCAATCTTGCCCTTTTCATCCGCAGTGACCTTGTCGCCCAACTCACTCAGAGTCTGGTCGCACTGGTAAATCATCTGATCTGCCTGGTTGCGAACATCCACTTCTTCCTTGCGCTTTGCGTCCTCAGCAGCGTACTGAGCAGCCTCTTCCACAGCCTTATCAATGTCTTCCTTGCTCAGGTTGGAGGAAGATGTGATTGTGATGTTCTGCTCCTTGCCGGTGCCCAGATCCTTAGCGGACACGTTTACAATGCCGTTTGCATCGATATCAAAGGTGACCTCAATCTGAGGAACACCGCGGCGGGCAGGTGCGATGCCGTCCAATGTGAAGCGGCCCAGAGTCTTGTTGTATGCTGCCATCTCGCGTTCGCCCTGGAGGACATGAACCTCAACCGAGGGCTGGTTATCTGCGGCGGTAGAGAAAATCTGGCTCTTCTTGACCGGAATTGTCGTGTTGCGCTCGATCAGCTTGGTGAACACGCCGCCCATGGTCTCGATGCCCAGAGACAGAGGCGTAACGTCCAGCAGAAGCAGACCCTTCACATCGCCGGACAGAACGCCGCCCTGAATTGCAGCACCCACAGCAACGCACTCATCGGGGTTGATGCCCTTGAAGCCTTCCTTGCCGGTGATGCTCTTTACGGCCTCCTGAACTGCCGGAATACGGCTGGAACCACCAACCAGCAGAACCTTTGCCAGATCGCTGGGCTGCAGCTGGGCATCGCTCAGAGCCTGACGCACAGGACCCATGGTAGCCTGCACCAGATGGTTGGTCAGCTCATTGAACTTTGCACGGGTCAGGGTCAGCTCCAGATGCTTCGGACCGGTAGCGTCTGCAGTGATATACGGCAGGTTGATGTTTGCGCTGGTCACGCCGGACAGCTCAATCTTTGCCTTTTCTGCCGCTTCCTTCAGCCGCTGCATAGCCTGAGGATCTCCAGTCAGGTCAATGCCGTTTTCCTTCTTGAACTCAGCGACCAGATAGTCCATGATGCACTTATCAAAGTCGTCGCCGCCCAGGCGGTTGTTGCCGGCAGTTGCCAGAACTTCAATCACGCCATCGTCAATTTCCAGGATCGAAACGTCGAAAGTGCCGCCGCCCAAGTCATAAACCATGACCTTCTGTGCCGTTTCCTTATCGACGCCATAAGCCAAAGCAGCTGCCGTAGGCTCGTTGATGATACGCTTTACCTCCAGACCGGCAATCTTGCCTGCATCCTTTGTAGCCTGACGCTGAGCGTCGGTGAAGTAAGCGGGAACGGTGATAACCGCCTCGGTTACCGGCTGGCCCAGATAGGCCTCTGCGTCGCTCTTCAGTTTCTGCAGAATCATTGCAGAAATCTCCTGAGGCGTATACTTCTTGCCATCGATGTCCACCTTGTAGTCACTGCCCATCTCACGCTTAATGGAGATCACAGTGCCCTGAGGGTTGGTGATGGCCTGGCGCTTAGCAACCTGACCCACCATACGGTCGCCGTTGCGGAATGCAACGACAGAGGGAGTGGTGCGTGCACCCTCCGCATTTGGGATAACGACGGCTTCGCCGCCCTCCATAACAGCTACACAAGAGTTTGTGGTGCCGAGATCGATACCAATTGTTTTAGACATAATCAATTCCTCCTAGAACAGGTAATGTATTTACAGTTTTATATATGTGACCCACTCGGGTCGCGGGGATAACAAACTTAATTTGCTACCTTTACCATGGCAAACCGGATGACCTTTTCGCCCATAGTAAAGCCGGACTGAAACACTTCAATTACGGTGTTTTCTCCCACCGCTGCATCCTCCACATGCATCACTGCGTTGTGCTTGTTCGGATCAAACGGCTGTCCCAGAGCTTCAATCTCATGAATGTCCAGCTTTTCAAGCACCTGCTTGAGCTGATTCATGGTCATCTCAACGCCCTTGACATAAACCTCATCTCCGCAAGGCGTAGCCAAGGCACGCTGAAGGTTATCAAATACAGGGAGAAAACTTAACGCTGCCTCAGCTTTTGCTTTGGAATAAGCTTCTGTCTTCTCTTTTGCACTGCGGCGGCGGAAGTTATCATACTCTGCTGCCAGATACTGATACTGTTTGTCCTTTTCTGCCAAGGCTTGCTTCGCTTCTTCCAGCTCCGTCTGAGTGGCGACTTCTGCTGCCGCTTCCGGAGTTTCTACCGTGACATCTTCTGTAACAACGTCCTGGCTGCAGGTTTCTTCATTTTGGGAAACATTTTCCTGTGCATTCTCTTTATTTGAATTCATTGGATTACCTCCTTTGATACATCACTTTTGGGATCCGGTGCTTTCAACGCTTTGGGCGGTTCCTTTGCCGCAAGCGCCTCTGTCTCACCTTTGCCGAACATCTTGCTCAGACTTTCTGCGAAATAACTCAGCCGGGCCGTTACCTTGGCATAATCCATTCGCGTAGGACCGACTACACCAATCACACCCCGCATGCCATCGCCAATATCATAGCTTGCCATCACAACGCTGGTGTCTTTCAGTTCATGCGCAATGTTCTCCGGACCAATCAAAATCTTGGTTCCGTCTTCCCCCAGTTCACTGGGCAGCTGCGCAAGTTCCGCATCGTGATCCAGATAGCTCAACAGCTCATGCGCCTTGTCTACATTCTGATATTCGCTGTGCTCCAGAATGCGATTGGCACCAGCCGTATGTATGCTGGAGCGGCCTGCATTCTCCAAAACTTCCATAGCGAAGGAAACCACCAGAGAAATCAGCCCATAGGCACTGCCTGCCGCTTTTTCCGCCATTTTCATCAATTCCGGGCTCAGTTCTTCCGCCGTCTTGTTGACGAAGGACGTGTTGAGCAATGTATTCAGCAGTTGAAGCTGCGGCTCATTGATGTCTGTCGGCAATTTTACCATCTTGTTCTCGACCATATTCAGGTTGGTCATCACAACAATGATAAAGGAGTTCTTATCGATCATCAGCAGATCATAGCGGGTGATCGTTGCCTGTTGCCGTCGATCCGCCATCGCAAAGGCCGGATAATTCGTCAGCTGGCTCACCATTTTGCCGGCCTGATCGATGACACGATCCAGCTCCTCCATTTTTAGATGAAGCTGTTCGTTGATGGTCTGGGTTTCCTGCATGGTGAGCTTGTGCTCTTCCATCAACTCGTTGACATAGAACCGATAGCCTGCTACAGACGGAATACGGCCGGCAGAGGTATGCGGTTGCTCCAGCAACCCCATTTTCTCCAACTCCGCCATTTCATTTCGTATGGTAGCAGAGGAACAGCTCAAACCGGCTTTTTCTGCGATTGCCTTGGAGCCAATGGGTTCTGCCGTCTCGATGTAACTCTCCACAATGGTTCGAAGAATTTTTTTCTTTCGCTCCGACAGCTCCATACCCATTCGCCTCCTAATCTTTAGGTTAGCACTCCATCTCTCTGAGTGCTAACATTAATATAGCACTACCCCCACCAGATGTCAATAGATTGAATTGTAAATAGTTTGTGAAGAAGTTGAGTGCAAAAAATGAAGACCTGAGCAGCAGGTCTTCATCACGATTGCTAATATTCAAGTGTTTAGAAAAGCTCTCCGCACATCCCCGGAGAAGTACAGCGTACCAAGGGCACATACGCGCCCGTCATATCCTGCAAGTCCCTGTGCCGCGGCCACACCTTCGGGAATCGATGCGCACACCTCCGCTTTTCCACCCAGGGCTTTTATGCGCTCGGCCAGTACTTCTCCCGGCATTGCTCTTGGGTTATCTGCTGTAACGGTAAAGAACTGTTCTGCCATCGGCAACAGCAGCTCCAGCATGGCAGCAACATCCTTATCCGCCATAATGGACAGAAGGAAAACAAACTTCTGCTCTGGAAACAATTCTTTCAAGCTGTCCACCGTGGCCGCCATCCCCTGAGGATTGTGACTTCCGTCCAATAAAAAGGTCGGATGCTGGCCCAGCACTTCAAAGCGCCCCGGCCACTGCACCTGTTCTAACCCGTCCCGAATATTTTGTCCGGTTATATGCCATCCCTTATGCGCCAGAACGCTCAATGCCGTAATTGCCACCGCAGCATTACGGGGCTGATATTCCGCCAGCAAAGGGATCCGCAGATTCTCCATAGAGCCATAGCGGAACGTTCGGTATTGTAAATTCAGAGAAGTCGTTTCCAGAAGGTCGAAATTTACCGGCCATAGTTTGGCATTTTGCGCAGCGCATGCCGCCTCAATTTGCTCATCCGCCTCCGGTAAATGGCCATAGCTGACCACATCTCCTCCTGCCTTGATAATCCCCGCCTTTGTCCGTGCAATTTCTGCCACAGTTGCTCCTAACACAGCGGTGTGATCCAAACCGATGGAGGTCAGCACCGCCACCTCCGGACAGGGAATCACATTCGTGGCATCAAATTCGCCGCCCAAACCAACCTCTAAAACAACAATGTCGCAGTGCATGCGATAAAAGTAAAGGAATGCAATTGCCGTAATCAGCTCAAACTCCGACGGGAGGTCTTCCATGGAATCGGCAAACGGGCGAACCTCATTTACCAGTGTTTCCAATTCTGCATCGCTGATTTCAATTCCGTTTATCTGAATCCGTTCATTAAATCGATTCAAAAAAGGAGACGTATACAATCCAACCCGATAACCCGCCGCACGCAGAACCGAGGCCGTCATAGCCGCTGTACTTCCCTTGCCATTCGTTCCCCCAATGTGAACGAATTTCATTTGTGCCTCCGGGTGACCCAGCCGATCCAACAAGGTTTGAATTCGCTCCAATCCCGGTTTTTGACCCCGCCATTGGACATTATGGATATAGGCCAGTGTGGATTCTATGCTCATGTGCATCCCCCTAAACTTAAATCAAGCGATTTATTATACAATGAAATGCATAAAAAAACAATCTATCCTGCCCGCATTCCTGTCCTTTGATTATCGGCTGACCGCTGCTTGGATCATTCTTGCCGTCTCTTCAATGGTGCATCCTACGGCTGGAATAGTTATATCTGCCGCTTTTTCATAGAGAGGCGTACGGTAATCATAGAGATCCTTCAGTGTTTGCCCCTCTGCCAGAGTAATCCCCCGGGTAGCCAGATTGGGAATGCGGCGATGAATTTCCTCATATGGGTGCTGCAAATAGATCAGGCGCCCCAACTGGCGCAGTTTCTTCAGTCCCCGGGGATTCAATACCGCCGAGCCACCTGTGGCAATCACCGTTCGGCTGCACTCCATCTGCTCAATGGTATCCGCCTCCCGCTCCAGGAACTCGTCATTTCCAACTTCCGTAATAATCTCCTGCAGCCGCTTTCCATAGCGTTTTTGGATCAGCAAGTCCACATCGACAAAATCCCAGCCCAGAATTTTTGCCAAAACAATGCCAACGGTGCTTTTTCCACAGCCGGGCATTCCAATCAGAACCAAATTATCCCCCTGGACCGACTCAAAGCGATATTTCTGGGATACATCGGGATATTTTTCGTGGTCAACTTCACTGAGAAACATATCCATTGGACGCGCATACACTTCTCCCGCTCCATAGAGCTGGCGGTAGATCACCAGTGTTTCATTCGTCTCGCTATGAATTGCCGTTCCAAGCACCTGATAGAGTTTATTTTTAAAGTGGCGATACGTGCCGCCCACCTGCAGATTCCGCATATGAACCGCTCCTTTTCAGCAATAGACTTTGCGTGAAAAGATAGCATATTTTGCTTGGAATTGCAAGTCTCTTGACGGTTTGCCCCGTATTTCGTACAATAAGAGCACAGTGAATAAGGACGGTGAGGCTTTATGGCCAAAAAATATATTCTCGCTTTGGATCAGGGCACAACCAGCAGCCGCGCGATCTTATTTGATCGTCAGCAGAACATTGTTGATTCCAGCCAGCGGGAATTCACCCAAATCTATCCCCAGGACGGCTGGGTAGAACATGATCCCATGGAAATCTGGTCCTCGCAGCTGGGGGTGCTCAACGAGGTCATCGCCCACAGCGGTGTGGCTTTGGAAGAGATTGCGGCCATTGGCATCACCAATCAGCGGGAAACAACCATTCTATGGGATCGTCAAACCGGACGGCCGATTTACAACGCCATTGTGTGGCAGTGCCGCCGGACAGCACCGATCATCGATGCCCTGCTCAAGCAGCCCGGCATTGATAAATACATCCGTCAAAACACCGGTCTGGTGCCGGATGCCTATTTCTCTGCCTCCAAGATCAAATGGATTTTGGATCATGTAGATGGCGCAAGAAAAAAAGCAGAAAATGGCGACATTTTGTTTGGCACCGTTGACACATGGCTGATCTGGAAACTCACCGGAGGACAGGTTCATGTAACGGATCGCACCAATGCTTCCCGCACCATGCTGTATAACATCAAAACGCTGGACTGGGATGACACCTTGCTTCAAGCCCTGGATATTCCCCGGGCAATCCTGCCTCGGGTCGCTGACTCCAGCGAAGTTTATGGAACGGCTATCATCGGTGGCGCTTCCATTCCCGTTGCCGGCATTGCCGGAGATCAGCAAGCCGCCCTGTTTGGTCAATGCTGTTTCTCTGCCGGCGATGCCAAGAACACCTATGGCACAGGCTGTTTCCTGCTGATGAACACCGGCGATCAGCTGTATCACAGTCAAAACGGTCTGGTCTCGACCATTGCAATCGGTCTGAACGGAGCAGTGCAGTATGCGCTGGAAGGCAGTGTATTTATTGGCGGTGCGGTCATCCAATGGATGCGGGATGAAATGCGGTTCTTTTCCGAAAGCCGCGATGCGGAGTATTACGCCCAAAAAGTGCCGGATAACGGCGGTGTGTATCTGGTTCCGGCCTTTACCGGCCTCGGCGCTCCCCATTGGGACATGTACGCCCGTGGCACGATTGTCGGATTGACGCGCGGAACCCGCCGCGAGCATCTCATTCGAGCGGCTCAGGAGTCCATTGCCTACCAAAGTGCCGACCTGGTCACGGCAATGGAACGGGACACCGGCATGTCGCTTCGCAGTTTAAAGGTGGATGGCGGCGCCAGCAGAGACCGCTTTTTAATGCAGTTTCAGGCTGACATCTTGGGAACTACGGTTCGCCGCCCGACCATACGGGAAACCACCGCACTTGGCGCAGCTTATCTTGCCGGTCTGGCAACGGGTTTCTGGAGAGATCGTGAAGAGATTGCTCAACTTTGGCAGTGCGACACCGACTTTGCCCCCCGCATGGCCGAGGAGGAACGGGTTCGGCTGCGCCGCAACTGGGATCGTGCCGTTGGCCGAAGCCTAAACTGGATCGAACGGGAGTAATGCGCTATGTTGACTTATACCCTCACGCATACGGATCAATGCAGTTTATATGAATCCCTTTACCGCTGCATTCGAGACGATATTCTCGCCGGTCGCTTACAGGCAAATGAAAAACTGCCCAGCAAGCGAGTTTTTGCAAAGCATCTCGGTGTCAGCGTAATTACGGTTGAAAACGCCTATGCCCAGCTTGTATCAGAGGGATATCTTTATTCCCTTCCAAAACGGGGTTATTTTGTAGAAAAGTTGACCGTTGCCCCTCCTCCCGCAACCCGGCCGGAACCACTGCCTTCCACTATGCCGGAAGAACCTTCTTATTTTGCCGATTTTATCACAAATCACATTCCGGCAGAAAACTTTCCCTTCTCCACCTGGGCAAAACTGCTGCGCAATATATTAAGTGCAGAGGGGGAAGAGCTGATGCACTCGTCCTCTGCCCAGGGACGAAAAGAACTGCAGGAAGCCATTGCCCGCCATTTGTATGATTTTCGGGGTATGGTCGTCTCCCCCGACCAAATTGTTATTGGTGCAGGAACGGAATATCTCTACGGACTATTAGTACAATTCTTCGGTCGGGACAAAGTGTTCGGCGTGGAAGACCCGGGCTATCAAAAGCCCGCCCGCATTTATGAAAGCAACGGTGCCCGCTGTGCATTTTTACCGATGGATGATTCCGGTGTACGCTCGGATTCACTGGAGGAGCATGGGGTGGACATTCTTCACATCTCCCCTTCTCACCATTTTCCCACCGGCATTGTGATGCCCATCAGTCGCCGCTACGAACTGCTGGGCTGGTGCGCCCGCAAGGAAGGCCGTTACATTTTGGAGGATGACTACGACTGCGAATTTCGCACAAGCGGAAAACCCATTCCCACGCTTCAAAGCATTGATGCATCCGATCGGGTTATCTACATCAACACTTTCTCAAAAACCCTTTCCTCTACCATCCGTATCAGCTATATGGTTCTTCCCCCTTCTCTTGTTGTTCCTTTTCGTGAAAAACTCGGATTTTACGCCTGTACCGTTTCCAGCTTTGAGCAGCTGGCACTGGCCGAATTCATTCGGGATGGCTATTTTGAAAAGCATTTAAATCGCATGCGCAATCACTATCGCACCCAGAAAGACTGCATCCTTCAGCAGTTGAAAGCCAGCCCCATCGCCAGGTATATTTCTGTGCGCATGGAGAAAGAAGGTCTCCACTTCCTGCTGGAGATCCATAAAGATCTGGAAGATTCCGCACTGATTGACCGTTGCCGCGAAAAAGGACTTCGCATTTCCTGCTTAAGCCAATATTACCGCAAGACTCCTACCGCTGCTCATATTGTTGTGGTAAATTACGCCGGACTCACTCGCGGTCAGACAGAAGAAGCAGTTGCCCGCCTGATTCAATGCATCGATGACCTAATTCGCTGATCTTCCTTTTTCTGCGTCTTTTATTCCAAAATATTGATATATACTCGTTAAATCGTCAAAGAATCCCCCGTTTTCAGTATGTGAAAACGGGGGGCGACTGGCTGAGGGAGCTATTACGATCTGTAACAGCTCCCTCTTTTGATTTAGATTTATTATGCCTCTTTGTGTCCTGCACACTGGGCGCAGTTATGACTGCACTGCCACAAGTCGTCTGCCGCAGGTGTCCAGTTTGCCGCGTAACCTTCCGTCTTTTCCGTCAGGTGTTCCACGCTTTCAGGAGATTGAAGATCGGTGGAATGCGCGCCGGTTTTCTCCACAATAGCGCGAATCTTCTCCGGATTTTCCAGCATTGGGCAGGGCCGCAGGTGATTTTCATTGAACGGCTGTCCATCGTGATAAGCCATAAACAAGGGAGAGGTCAAGGTCTCCAGCAATGTCTTCTGACGAATATTGGAATCCGAATAATGGATAAACACACAAGGATCGCAGTCGCCGTTTGCGTTGATATGCAGGAAGCGGCGTCCGCCAGCAATACAGCCGCCAACATATTCGCCGTCATTCTGGAAATCCATCATGAACAGTGCCTTGGTATGACGATATTCATCGCGAATTTTGTGATAGATATACTTGCGCTGCTCCGGCGTCGGCAGCAATTCCGGACTGGCATCATTTCCCACAGGCATATAGTGGAAGTACCAGATGAAATAAGCCCCCAGATCAATGATCTTATCCATAAATGCCTCAGAGGTAATGGACTCCATGTTGGCGCTGGTGTAACAAGCGGAGATTCCAAACGGCAGTCTCTTTTCCTTGAGCAGTGTCATTGCGCGAATGACCTTCTGATACACGCCATCGCCCCGGCGGCCATCGGTCGCTTCTTCAAAGCCTTCCAGCGAAATGGCAGGGATAAAATTCTTTACCCGCAGCATGTCCTCTGCAAAGCGCTCATCAATCAGTGTGGCATTGGTGAAACATAGGAAAATACAGTCATTGTGCTTATTGCACAGTGCAATCAGATCATCCTTGCGCACCAACGGCTCACCGCCGGTGTAAATATAAATGTAGACGCCCAGATCCTTACCCTGAGTGATGATATCATCGATTTCGTCGAAGCTCAGGTTCAGTTTGTTGCCATATTCCGCTGCCCAGCAACCGGTGCAATGCAGATTGCAGGCCGAAGTGGGATCCAGCAAAATAGCCCACGGGACATTGCAATTATACTTTTGCCGTACTTCCTCCTGCCGCTTCCAGCCAATCAGGTTGCCGTTGAGGAAGAAGTTCGTAAATACCGTCTTTAGAACCTCCGGATCAATCTGCTTCATCGCATTCATAATCAGCTGATACCAGTTGCTGCTCGGATCGTTGATAATATTGCGGAAAACCGCCCGCTGTGTCGGAAAACTTTCCGGTCCATCTCCAGCAAACCGATCCACCCACGCCATCAGTTTTGGCAGGTTTTCTTCCGGATTTTTCTCCAGATAACCGAGTGCCTGATGCAGGGCAAATGTCTGCACAGAATTCTTAATGCTCATAGTTTTTTCTGCCTCCTATGGTGCTTTCACACCATTTCTTGTATGCCCACGTTATATACCCACAGCAAAAAAAAGACAATAGACAAACCCCCGACGGTGTCCAAATTTGAAACACTGTCGGGGGTTTTGGTTACATTATAAGCTGGCCATAGATTGTGCCATAGGCACTTTTAAATACCTGCTGGTTTATCGTTAACACAACGCTCTGCCAGCAACTCCAGGCTGTCATTAAACAGGCGCATCAACCGGTCTTGCAGGAATTCTGCGTCCCCCTGCATGCCGTCGCCAATCCAGCGCAATATCAGAGCCGCTATGCCATAAGTGAACATATCCAGCACAAACTGCCGGTCTCCCTTGTCCACCGGTCGGCCTGCCACTATCGTATCAAAGCTCTCCTCCACCTGAGGACGGGTTACCTTGCAGAGAATGCGCTCTAACTGATCGTGATCCATGGACTGATAGATATTCATCACCCATTTGCGGTTTTCCATTGTATAACTAATGGTAGATGCCACATTGCGCAGCCAGAGCTTGGGATCGTCTCCCTGCTTGATGCTCACCTGCCACTCTTCCACGAGCATCCATTCCACCAATTCATAAATATCGTGGAAGTGATAGTAAAATGTTTTTCGACTAACCTCGGCAGCATCTGCCACATCTTGAATTGTAATACGCGCCAATGTGCGGCTGGACAGAAGCTCTTTTAGGGCATCTGCCATGGCCCGTTTCGTCAGATTCGTCATGTTAATTCCCTCTGAAATCGCCAAGTTTCTTTTGATTATAGCAGGTTTCAGCGACTTTTGCAAAAGGGTGCTTTCATAAAATCTTGAACTTTTTATTACATTTCTTTTTTCAAGCAATTGCGTATGCGTGTAATTCCACTCTTTCCAGAATTCAATTGAGATTTCATTCAAAAAAAATTCGAGGCTGCCGCAACCGACAACCTCGAATCTTTGGATCTGAATTTTTAGCAGCAATGCTCACAATCGTGTGCGCTGGCCTTAAGACACTCTTCCGGAACGGGCAAGCCCTTCCGCTCATAGTAATCCTTCAAAGCCGCTTTGATGGCTTCCTCTGCCAGTACGGAGCAGTGAATTTTCACGGGAGGCAGACCATCCAGCGCCTCAACCACTGCCTGATTGGTCAGTTTCAATGCCTCAGAGACCGGCTTGCCCTTAATCAGCTCCGTTGCCATAGAACTGGTTGCGATAGCAGAGCCGCAACCAAATGTGTTGAACTTTACGTCTACAATCACATCATCGCGGATTTTCAAATACATCTTCATGATGTCGCCGCAGACTGCGTTGCCGACTTCGCCCACACCATCTGCATCGTCCATCTTGCCTACATTACGAGGATTTGCAAAGTGATCTCTCACTTTTTCACTGTATGTCATTGCCATATTGCATCGTTCCTTTCGTCACGTTATTTTCAATCTGCATAAGGGGCAACTTCGCCCTTATTCACCATTTCTTCCCACACCGGGCTCATGTCCCGCAGTCTGCGCACAATTCCCGGCAGCTGCTCCAGCACATAGTCCACCTGCTCTTCCGTATTCACTTCATCAAGCGTCATACGGAGAGAGCCATGAGCAACCTCCTTGGGCAGGCCAATAGCCAACAGCACATGGCTGGGATCCAAACTGCCGGAAGTGCAGGCGCTGCCGGAAGAAGCGTAAATGCCTTTCAAATCCAGCATCAGCAGCAAGGATTCGCCCTCGATGCCGGCAAAGCAGAAGTTTGTATTGCCGGGCAAACGCTTGGTTGGATCACCATTCAAACGGCAAGCCGGAATCTTCAGCACACCTGCAATCAGCTTATCCCGCAGCTCGGTAACCTTTGCGATGTTCTCATCCATGTGGTCGACGGCCTCTTTCAACGCTGCCGCCATTCCCCGAATGCCAGCCATATTCTCCGTGCCGGCACGCTTTCCACGTTCCTGACCGCCGCCCTCAATCAGATTTCCGAGGAAGATACCCCGACGGCAATAGAGCGCACCAACGCCCTTCGGGCCATGGAACTTGTGACCCGACAGACTCAGCAAGTCGATATTCTGGGCTTTTACATCGATCGGCAAATGTCCCACTGCCTGAACCGCGTCGGTATGGAACAAAACACCCTTCTCGTGACACAACTTTCCAATCTCTTCGATCGGCTGAATCGTTCCGATCTCATTGTTGGCATACATAATCGTGACCAGCGCCGTATCCTCCCGGATTGCATCAGCCAACTCATCCAGACGAACCAGACCATCCTCATGCACTGGAAGCAAGGTCACTTCATAGCCCTGCTTCTCCAGTTTCTTCAGGGTATGCAAAACGGCATGGTGCTCGAACGTAGTGGAAATAATGTGCTTTTTGTTCTTGCGTGCGCCAATCGCTGCCACCTGTGTGATGGCCCAGTTATCTGCCTCACTGCCGCCGGAAGTGAAGAAAATTTCCTCCGGGCGAGCGCCAAGACAGTTTGCTACCGATACCCGGGCCTCATCCAGCAGCTGTTCTGCCTCACGGCCCATCTCGTGAATGCTGGATGGATTGCCGTAGCACTCCGTCAGGCAGGGCATCATAGCATCCAGCGCTGTTTTGCTCACCGATGTGGTGGCGGCATTATCAAAATAGACGTTCATAGGTGCGTCCTCCTTAATCTCTAGTTCTTTTATAGGATATTATATCATTCCCTATTTGTCAAGTAGGGTTTTGAAAAAAGTTAGACGCACACGAAATTTCGTGTACGTCTGCATAACAAGCAAAACTTATATGTCTGTTTCCGGCAAATGGTCGATAAAATCCTGTAAGGTGTACTGATCGACATACTCATTGATTGCCCGGTCCATACCTTCCCAAAACCAAAGCGTATCGCAGTGATCACACCGTTCACACTGATTGATCTCGCTTTGTAGGCAGGTAATCGGTGCGAGGCTGCCTTCCACTGCCCGAAGCACATCCCCCGCGTTATATTCTGCCGGAGTTCTCGTCAGCATATAGCCGCCCTGAACGCCTCGAATACTCTTTAAAAAGCCGTTTTTGTTTAATTTCAGCACAATCTGTTCCAGGTATTTCACGCTGATCCCCTGACGGCCGGAGATTTCCTTCAGTGACACCACAGCACCCTCCCCTTGTCGGGCGATGTCAAGCAAAAGGCGCAGCGCATACCGTCCTTTGGTTGAAATTTTCATGGTTTGCATCAACTCCAGCTATTATTTTAGCGAGTTACTCAAAAAAATGCAACCATTTCAGTAGTAATTCTGGTGCGCTTCAAATCCGCCGCAAACCAGCCCACCCCAGCAAAAGCAAATCTCGCGGTATGAACTTGGAAATCAGCCGATGCATTGTACATACCGCTCCCGGTGTAGACACGCTCAAGCCCAGCCGTGCATCCATCAGGGAATGGCGCACAACATGACTGGCTCGTGATGCCAGAGGGAAATGCCGCACTGCTGTGCTGTCCTTTGTCTCCCTCGCAACAGCGATAAACTCGGTATCCCGAATCCAGTAAGGACAAACTGCAGTTACAATAACGCCTTGCTTCCGAACCTCAAAATGCAAGGATCGGCTGTAACTGAGCAAAAACGATTTTGTTGCCGCGTAGACCCCCAATCCTCCCAGGGGTTGAAACGCCGCTGTGGAACATACTTCCAGTATATGGCCTCCGCGGCTCATATACGGCATGGTTATCTGCGTAATGTCCATTGCAGCCTTTGCATTCAGCAGCAGCATTTGATCCATTGCCTTCCGGCCAATGTCTGCATTGCGTCCCATCTTGCCCATTCCGGCTGCATTCACCAGCCATTGTACTTTGGGCTGATCCTTTTCCAGCAATGCTTCATAGGTTTGGATTTCCTCTTCCTTTGTCAAATCCAACGCAATGACACGAAACCGGCAACTCGAGCGCACTTTTTTCAGTTGCTCGCCCAGTGCTTCCATTCTTTCCTTTCTCCGTGCAATCAGCCAGATTTCCTCTATCTGCTCCTGCTTGAGCAATTGGCTTGCATACTCTGCTCCCAGCCCGCTGGAGGCACCGGTGATAATTGCAATACCCATAGGCGTTTTCTCCTTTAACTTATCGAGCTTATCCTTCCCTAATTATACTCATTTTGTCCAGTTGCGGAAGATTCAACATCAAATTTTGCTTTTTCCTTTCCGATGTGTTATGATGCGAAAGATCATGCCGAGGAGGCGATACACATGGATTGCAATCACGCTTGCAATACAACACTTTGCTATTTGGAGCGAGACGGAAAATATTTAATGCTGCACCGGGTGAAAAAAACAGTTGATGCAAATAAAGATAAATGGATCGGTGTAGGAGGCAAGTTTGAGCCAGCGGAAAGTCCGGAGGACTGCGTTCTGCGGGAGGTTCTGGAAGAAACCGGCCTGACCATGACAGACTGGGAGTATCGGGGCATCGTAACTTTTGTCTCCGACCAATGGGGAACCGAATACATGCATCTCTTCTGGAGCAACGCCTTTACCGGTCATCTTCTGGACTGCGATGAGGGCGTGCTGGAATGGATCGACAAGAAAGAATTGCTGACAAAAAATCTTTGGGAAGGCGACAAAATCTTTTTGCGGCTTCTGGATCAGCGCATCCCTTTTTTCTCCCTCAAGCTGTGCTATCAGGGAGATGCTTTGCAGCAGGCCATATTAAATGGCCGTCAGGAACTGCACATAACTTCAAAAGATGAGTGGAGCGATATTTCGTGAGAGGTTTGGGAACTATTATCAATGCATTCGCTGTCATTCTTGGCGGTATGCTCGGCATCCTTGGAAAGCGTTTTCTGAAAGAACACTATCAGGAAACCATCATCAAATCCACCGGCTTTTCTGTCCTGTTTCTCGGTGCTGCAGGCACGCTGGCAAAGATGCTGGTTCCCACCGAGGAAGGTCTGACGGTTTCCGGCAGCATGACCTTGATCCTGTCGTTGGCACTGGGTGCTCTGGTGGGTGAAATCATTGACATTGACGCCCTTTTTGATCGTTTTGGCGATTGGCTCAAACATAAAACCGGAAGCGATGGAGACAATCAGTTCACCAACGGTTTTGTCTCTGCCTCCCTTACTGTGAGCATTGGCGCCATGGGTATCATGGGATCCATTCAGGACGGCATTTACGGGGATCACTCCACCTTGATGGCGAAAGCAATTCTGGACTTTATTATCGTTATGATTATGGCATCTTCCATGGGAAAGGGCTGTGTTTTTTCCTTCCTGCCCGTTGCCCTGATCCAAGGCAGCATAACCGCTCTGGCCGTAGTCCTTTCCGGATTTGTTACCGATGCCATGTTAAGCAATCTTTCCCTGGTTGGAAACATCCTGATCTTTTGCGTCGGTGTCAATCTGGTGTGGCCGAAAACCATCAAGGTGGCAAACTTATTGCCCGCTTTGGTATTCGCCATCGCCGCATCCTATGTTATTTAACTGCATTCACCCGCAAAAAGGGGCGCACCGTGGAGTGCGCCCCTTTCTTTTTCTTATTTTTGAATGTCGTCTCTCTGCGCCAGGGCGGCAATAATCGCCGCTGCCGCATCCGTTCCCAGTGTGCCCGCATCAATTACCAGGTCATAATGATCCGGGTCACCCCATGTGGTTTGCGTGTAATAACGATAATAGCTGGAGCGAATCTTGTCTGTACGGCGAATCAGCTTTCTTGCGTCTGCTTCCACCAGATGGAACATCTCCATTGCCCGATGCACTCGATATTCCAGATCTGCGCGAATGAACACATCCAGCACATTGTCCCGCTCTTCCAGCGCATAGTCCGCACAGCGGCCTACAATAACGCAGGGTCCCTGTTCTGCCGCCTGACGTATCACCTCAAACTGAGCATCTGCAACCCGCATCCCCATCGGCAGCATCAGCGACGGATCGCTGTTATACCACAAATTCCCATATTGGAATCCACTCACATCGTGATAACCGATCGGCTGCTCATCATGCCGATTGACGGTTTCTTCGCTCAGCTGAGTGCGCTCCACCGTCTTATCAATAATTTCCTTATCGTAGTAGGGAATATCCAGCAGCTGGGCAACCTTGTGGGCTGTGTCAGCTCCGCCACTACAAAATTCACGACCAATTGTAATGACCCATTTCGTCTTCATAATAAACCCTCCTCTGTTTCAATCTTATGCAGACGTCCTGCTGTCATGATTATTATACCCTGTTTTTTGTATAAATTCAATAGTTTTTATCCTCTTATACTCCCGTTTTTATTTTCTTTGCATAGCGCACGATTGTAGGGTTATCTATTCGGTTAAAATAGTTGATTTTTTATTGTGGAGCTCTTACAATGAAGCTACTATGCTCCATCGTAAACACGATAGAGAGGAGAAAAACATGAATTCCTATCTTGTAAGCATTGATTTTGGCAACTCCCTCGACCTGCAGGGAAAGATTTCTGCCTCCCTGCTCATCCGTAAAATGATAGAGTCCCTTGGCAAAGAATTTAAAACCAAGGTGGAAGCGCTGCAGGACACCAACTGCAGAATTCTCTTGACTGATCCCCACTCTGATGCAGACCTTTCCGGCAAAATTCGGAATATATTGAGCGATATGGCCATGGCCGGAAATATGCCTTGTCGGCTGAAAGTCGAATTGCAGACGCAAACACCGTCTTCGACCAACACTGCAGAGAATGAAGCTCCCTCTACACCGGAGGCCCCTCGCCCCACAACGGCTGATGTTGCAAGGAGGTTAGAAGATCTCATATGGGGTGATGACCATCAACCCAGCGAAAGCAGCTCTTCCAAAGCATCTCCCGGGGCAGAAGGCGGCATTTTGGCCCGCATCGACAATCTGTGCCGCATCGACAATCTGGTTGGAGCAAACGAATTCAAGGCTCTTGCGCACGAATTAGCTCGTCTGGCCGCACCGATTCGCAGCCTGAAAAGCAATTCCTACATTCAGCGCAACACCTACCTCTTTTCGATCGACGATGGATACGGCTTAACCACTGCTTTAAAGCTATTGTCGGAGCTTTTGAAGGTAAATAAGCTGCTCTCAGATCCAGAACCGGCAGAGATCAAGATTTCAGACCTTGATGATCCGAAGGAAATGGAAAAGCAGCAGGAACAATTGAAAAAACGCCTGCACAACTGGCAGGACTGCGTGATCTGTCTGGATTTAACCCAATGTCAGAGCAATCTGGATAAACCAGTCTATCATGACTTGCTTCGCACCATTTCTGCCAATAACCGGGGTGTGCTGGTGTTTCGCGTTCCGTTTTTGGAGAAAAAATCCCTTCAAAACATAGAGCGTATTCTTGACGACGTGTTTTTCCTCCGCACCATCACCTTTGTTCCCATGGATTTTGATGATCTCTATGCCTGTGCCGGTCAGGCCGCTCAAAACTATGGCTTCAAGCTGGATGCATCTGTCGAGCCGCTCTTTGCTCAGATTGTCGCCCATGAGAAAAGCGACGGACGTTTTTACGGCATTAAAACGGTGGAAAAGATCATCGATCAACTTGTGTACGAAAAACTGCGTCAATTGCCGCAAAACAGCACGCCCCAGGAGATTATCACCGCACAAGATCTGAGAGAGTTGAGTCAGGACGATGACCTGATGGATCTCAGCGCAGAGGAACAGTTGCGCCAGCTGATCGGCATGGAGCCTGTGGCGAAGCAATTAGATGAAATTGTTTCCCTGATTGAATATGCCGTTAAAAACAGCACCTCCAGTCGGCCTTCCATTCATATGCGCTTTGTCGGCAACCCGGGAACCGGAAAAACAACGGTCGCCCGCATTCTGGGACAACTGCTCAAGGAACGCGGGATTCTCCGAAAGGGCATGTTCTTTGAATACGAAGGCGTCGATCTGATTGCAAAGTACGTCGGCCACACCGCCCCTAAAACAGCCCAGATCTGCCGAGATGCCTATGGCAGCGTGCTGTTCATCGACGAAGCCTATGCGCTCTCCAGCAACGACAACGACCGGGGGAGTTCTTTTAATGACGACGCTTTAAACACCCTGCTCAGCGAGATGGAAAACCATCGCGATGATATGGTTGTCATCATGGCCGGTTACAAGGACGAAATTGACGATCTGATGCGTTCCAATCCCGGTTTAGTGCAGAGAATGCCCTATGAAATTCACTTCCCCAACTACACGCGAGAGCAGCTTTCGGAAATCTTCTTTGCCCTTGCCCGAAAAGATTTTCTCTTCGGGGAGGAATTTATTCATCAGGTAAAGGAATTTTTCTCCACCCTGCCCAACAACATTTACCTCAGCCCCAACTTTGCCAACGCCCGTTTCGTGCGCAACCTGTTCGACCGAACCTGGAGCAAAGCCGTCATGCGAGCCCAGTTGGAAAAATCCAATCTGACCACCTTGCTGCCCTCCGACTTTGAAAAGGCCGCAGAGGAAGTAACCTCCAATGCGGACGGCGCCATGGTATACGGTAAGGACGCCAGCGGTGCAACCCTGTTCTCAGAGGAACGGGCAAAGATTCGCTTTGCCGACGTATGCGGTGAGGACGAGGCAAAGGAAATGCTGCAGGAAGTTGTTGATTTTCTAAAGCATCCCGCAAAATATCAGGCAATCGGCGCCCGAGTCCCCAGAGGTGCACTCCTCTACGGCCCTCCCGGCACCGGAAAAACAATGCTGGCCAAGGCGGTTGCCGGTGAGGCCGGCGTCCCCTTCCTTTCGATTTCCGGAAGTGAATTCATCGATAAATATGTGGGTGTCGGCGCGGAAAAAGTACGTTCCCTGTTCCAAAAGGCCAGAGAGTTGTCTCCCTGCATCATCTTTATTGATGAGATTGATGCCATCGGCGCCTCCCGTTCCGGAAGCCACAGCGGAAGCAACGACTCGATTCTGATCCAGCTTCTGACCGAAATGGACGGTTTTGACGATAAAAGCGAGATCATTGTACTTGCCGCAACAAATCGCCCGGAGCTGTTGGATGCCGCCCTGCGCCGTCCCGGACGCTTTGATCGGGAAATTCCCGTGGAGTTGCCGGATATGGAAGGACGAATTCAGATTTTGCAGCACTATCTGGAATCTATGGCACATGAGGAGAACCTGGATCTCCGTGAAGTGGCAAACCTTGCCTCCGGCGCTTCCGGTGCTGTGCTGCGCAACATTGTCAACGAAGCCGGCTTGATGGCACTTCGGGAGAACAGAGACAAGATCAACCAGCACGATCTGGAAGAAAGCGTTGAAATCATCTCGGTAGGCTATCGGAAGAAAAATTCTATTCTCAGCGACAAAGAGAAATGGGTTGTCTGCTATCACGAAATCGGCCATGCCCTTGCTGCCGCCCTTCAAACCCATTCTGCACCGGTCAAGAAGATCACCGTTCTTCCCCGTACCGGCGGCACGCTGGGCTATGCAATGCAATTGGATGAAGAAGAGCGCTATTTGATGACGCGGACAGAGATGGAAAACCGGATTGTCACCATCACCGCCGGGCGCGCTGCTGAAGAGGTCCACTTTAACGAGGTCACCACCGGAGCATCCAACGACATCGAAAAAGCGACTGCTATGGCCAGAGCAATTGTGGCTCGCTATGGCATGACCAGTGAGTTTGACATGGTCTGCATGGAACGCACTTCCGGCGGCTATCTCGGTTCTTCCGGAACACGCGCCTGCAGCGAAGCCACTGCACGGGCAATTGACGAAAAAGTGGTAGAGATCGTCCGCACTCAGCACGCCAAAGCCGTTCGCCTGCTGCGGGAAAACGAAGCAAAGCTGGATGAGCTGGCACGCTTTATCTATGAAAAGGAAACCATCACCGGTGACCAGTTCATGGAAATTCTCAATCGCTGACCGCTGTAGTTATCCCATATCCCTTGCATACAAAAACCGCGAGATAAGCAAAAGCCTATCTCGCGGTTTTCTTTGCATTTTTGCGTTCATCATTGATTCTTTCAGCAGATTCTCTGGAAGAGCTACTCAAAGAAATCGACGATTTGATTCAAAGAATAAGTTGACTACTTACTGTTGCCGCAGTAAGTAGTCAGAGACTCCCGAATAAGCAAAATTCAAGAGATGGGACAACAATAATCCTACCCTGTCCCATCTCAAGTATAACACGCTGGGTACAAAATGGCAATATCGATTATGCCTCTGGCATCAAATTCTCAACCGTCTTGCGCATCTGCTCCTGCACCTGGGCTGCAACCATAGCCTGGGTGATGTAATTGCCATTTTCGTCGTAGGCCTCGCTGTCCGGAATCTTTTCCAGACGGCAGGCACAGACCTTATATTCCGGAATTCGCGCAAACTTGTCCAACGCAGGGTTGGTCAGCCAGTTTGCATCGCCATCCGGGAAGTGGAACGGCATCCACACCTCGCCGGGGCTGGTCTTTTCGGATACGCGGGCTTCCGAGGTGATCTCACCGCGGCGAGACTTCACGCGAATGCGCTCCCCGTTCTTAATTCCCAATGCCTTCGCATCTTCCGAATTGACTTCGATGAAGGAATTGCCGGAAATCTCCATCAGACCAGGAGTACGTCCCGTCATGGCGCGCGTCGTGTAATGATACAGGATTCGACCGGTCGTCAGGATCGTGGGATACTCCTTATCCGGCAGCTCTGCTGCAGGAATGTACACCGTGGGATAGAACCAGCCAAGGCCGCGGCTGAACTTTCCAACGTGCATAATGGGTGTGCCCGGATGATCCTTGGTGGGGCAAGGCCACTGGAGGTACTGTCCATCTGTATGATCCAGTCGCTCATGGCTCATGCCGCTGAAGGAAGGCGTCAGTGCCGCCATCTCGTCAAAAATCTCCGCTGCCGTCAATGTGGGCTGGTCGTATCCCATGCGACGCATCAGATCGCAGAGAATATCGGTGTCAAGCCGCATGTTTCCAGGCATTTCAATTGCCTTTCTCACGCGCTGCACCCGGCGCTCGGTATTGGAGAAGGTGCCTTCCTTTTCCGCATAGGAACGGCCCGGCAGGATGACATCTGCCAGCTGCGCCGTTTCCGTCATGAACAGCTCCTGCACCACAAAGAAGTCCAGACTGTTCAATGCCTTCAAAATGTGGTGTGTATCCGGGTCGGTAACCACCGGGTCTTCACCATAAATGTACAGGCCCTTGATTTCGCCGCGAATCGCCGCCGGGAACACATCTGTGGCATGAACGCCGATTTCAGACGGGAGCTTGACGCCCCATGCTTTCTCGAACTTCTCGCGAATGGCCGGATCTGTGACATTCTGGTATCCGGGGAACTGGTTCGGCTGAGCGCCCATATCGCAGGCGCCCTGCACGTTATTCTGTCCGCGCAAGGGATTCACGCCGCAGCCTTCCCGGCCCAGCTTGCCCACCATCATGGCCATGTTCGACATGGACATAACACCCTCTGTGCCGGTGGAATGTTCGGTAACGCCCAGGCAATAGATGATGGGTGCCTTCTTCGCTTTTGCGTAGATACGGGCAGCCTGACGCAGATCATCCGGATCAATATGGCAAATCTCTGCCACCTTTTCCGGCGTATACTCTGCAACGATTTTCTTCAGTTCCTCAAAGCCCTCTGTGCGCTCGGCAATGAACTTTTCGTCAATCAGGCCTTCCTCAATAAACACATGGCACATGCCATTTGCAAAGGCAATATTTGTTCCGGGACGGAGCTTCAGGTGTACATCGGCCTGAGCTGCCAGGTCGATATCACGAGGATCCACTACAATCAGCTTGCAGCCGTTGCGAACCGCCTCGCGAATCTGCATGCCAACAACAGGATGCGCCTCTTCCGGATTGGATCCCACCAGCATGATGGCATCCACATCGTGGGTGATGTCATAAATCGGGTTGGTCATAGCGCCAGAACCCAATGTTTTCGCCAGACCTGCCACGGAAGCCGAGTGGCAAACGCGGGCGCAGTTATCCGTGTTGTTCGTGCCAAAGCAGGTACGCACCATCTTCTGCACCATGTAGATGTCCTCGTTAGGCGAACGGGAGCAGGCAAAGCCAGCCAGAGAATCCGGACCGTACTCTTTTTTCAGCTGCATAAAGCGGCTGGCCACCAAATCCAGCGCTTCATCCCAGCTGGCCTTCCGGAATTTACCGGTAGCTTTATCTTTGATCAGAGGATCGGTGATGCGATCGCCGGACATAACAAACTTATAGGAGCCAAATCGTCCTTTCACGCACAGACGGCCGCGATTGGTCGGTCCATCCTGTGCGCCTTCTACCCCGACAATCCGGTTATCCTTCACCAGAAGATCATATTGGCAACCGACTGCGCAATGGGGGCAAGTGGTTCTTACCCGATGAATTTCCCAGCTGCGGTAGTACTTGGCTTCTTTCTTATACAGCGCTCCGGTCGGACATGCTTCTGCGCAGTTGCCGCAGGACTCGCACAATGTGCTTTCCCAGTCTGTCCCAAAGGGCGTGTCAATCACGTTGAACATGCCGGTTTTCCCAACACTAATGGCATTGCGTCCACTGACCTTTGCGCAGGTATTTACGCAGCGGTGGCAATGAATGCACAGCGTGGGGCGATAACCCAGAAACGGGTTGCTGTTGCGCTCTTCGCTTTCAATTTTATACCGGGTGCCATCAAAGCACGGATGCAGTACACCATACTCGTTGCAAACCTTCTGCAACTCGCAAACACCGTTGGAGGCGCAGGAGAAGCAATCCTGATGGTGGTTTGACAGCAACAGATTCAGTGCAATTTTACGAGAGTTAATCACTCGCTCGCTTTTGGTATGGATTACCATGCCCTCCTGCACCACAGTATTGCAGGCGGTAGGCAGTTTATCCATGCCTTCAACCTCTACCACGCAAACGCGGCAGGAGGCCACATTGCTGACGTGCTTCAGATAGCACAAGGTCGGGATTTTAACACCATTGTGGCGCGCAGCCGCAAGGATGGTATAGTCGTCCGGCACCTGCAGTGCCTTACCGTCCAGGATAATGTTCTTCATCAGTCACGTCCTCCTTTCAGCAGGCCGCAGCCAAAGTGATCGCAGCGCAGGCAACGTCCTGCCTCCTGCATTGCCTCTTCCAGCGTGTAGGGATTTTCCACATGCTCAAAATCGTGCTTGCGGATATAGGCAGGCCGCTCTGTAATATTGGCGCGACCGGTGGGTGTGCGATTATTTTCCTTCGCAATCGGAGCCTCTGCCTCGCAGCTGATCTTGTGATCATAGCCTAAATAGCAATCAATATTGCGTGCCGCAACCTTGCCTGCCGCTATGGCGCGAATTGCCGTTGCCGGTGCGGTCTGGCAGTCACCGCCCACGAAAACGCCGGGCATCTCCTCGACTGCCGTGTCCAATCCGGCCTTAAACACGCCGCGGTTGGCCGGCATTCCAAATTCCTCAAAGGGCTTGCTGACAATGTCCTGTCCCACCGCGATCAGGATAACCTCACACGGAACTGCAAACGCAGGCTTGCTGGCATCCATCGGGCTGGGACGTCCCGCCTTATCATAAGGACCAATCATCTGGGGCTGGACCACCAAGGCCGAGCAATTGCCGTCTGCATCCTTTTCAATGGCCTTGGGTGCCTGAAGGGTCATCAGCTCAATGCCTTCCATAACAGCAGACTCAATTTCGGTGTCCAATGCGGTCATATCGTCCTGACGGCGGCGATAAACAATCCGCACGTCCGCCGCACCGCACCGCAGCGCACTGCGGGCCGCATCCATTGCCACGTTGCCGCCGCCGATGACGACAACGGTTTTCCCCGTGTAGTCCGGAATATGACCGTTTCCAATGCGATCCAGCATATCCACTGCCGACTCTACATTCTTTGCATCAATGCCGTCCAGGCGAAGCTTTTTGCCCACCTGTGCGCCAATTGCAACGAACATTGCGTCGTATTCATCCCGGATGGCCTGAATCTCCTCCGGGGAATCAATGAGCGTGTTTGTTCTCACTTCAATGTCGCCGGCAGAAAGGATTGCATTAATATCCTCATCCAGACGGTCCTTGGGGAAACGATAGTTTGGAATGCCATAGCGCAGCATACCGCCCAGTTTTTCCTGCCGCTCGAAAATAACCGCCTTGTGTCCCATTTGTGCCAGGAAATAGGCGCAGGTCAGACCGGCAGGGCCACCGCCGATAATTGCGATTTTCTTTCCGGTCTTCTCGCCGGGGACAGGAACCTTCACCTGATCCGCTGCAATCTGATCCACGGCGTACTTCTTCAGTCCGCGAATATTCACCGCATCATCAATCAGGCGACGACGGCAGCGATTTTCACAGGGATGCTCACAAATCATAGCACAGGCTGTCGGCAGCGGGTTATCCTTCCGAATCAAGTTAATTGCGCCGGCATAATCCCGCTCGCCTACCAGAGCAATATAACCGGGAATGTCCACATGCGCCGGACATAGGTTAATGCAGGGCACTTTTTGTCCCACATCCTCCGGGCAAAGTTTTTTCTGAATATGGCTTTGATACTCCAGTTTAAAACTGTTCAGACCACGCAAAACCTCGGTGGCAGACTGATAACCAATGGCGCAGTCCGCGCTGTCGCGAATCATGATGGCCAGTTCCTTCATCTCGTCCAGCGTTTCCATTGTTGCGTCGCCGTCCAGGATCTTCTTCAGCATCATAGCCAGCTGAGGCAAACCATCCCGGCAGGGAACGCACTTGCCGCAGGTCTGATTCATGGAAGCATACAGCAGAGAATACTGCACCGTAAGCGGGCAGGTTCCGGGCGGATAACTAATTACCTTATTGACGAACTTTCCCAGGAGATTTCCGATCTTTACATCGCAATTCTCCGGATCAGCCAAAAAAATCTTAGCCACAGTATCGTCACTCCTCTCTGATTCTTTCTATCTTTGTCTTTCGAGATATTTAATCTATGACATAAATACACAATTTTATACCACATTAAAATAAAAAATACTAGTATTTAACACACAGATTACACTTATCTTTTTGTTTCTGTTTTACAAAACTCCTTTCCTACATTCGCTTTATAATGTTATCCGTTATATTTTAACTAAGAAGGAGCCTGTTTATGAATTTCTTTTCTCCTGCCGAAGTGGCAAACAATTATATCGCCACAGGAAAGGCAAAAGTCAATCTTCCCGCCATTAAGATGCTGATCCTCGGCATTATGGCCGGTGCATTTATTGCGTTTGGCGGCATTGGTGCCAATACCGTATCTGTTTCGATTCCCCTGGCCTCTGTTGGCAAATTTATCGGTGCCTGTGTGTTTCCCGGCGGTTTGACTATGGTTTTGCTTGCCGGCAGTGAATTGTTTACCGGCAACTGTCTGCTGGTAATTCCGCTGTTGGAAAAAGAAGTCCGTCTGCCTCAGGTGCTGAAAAGCTGGGTGATTGTCTACATTGGCAACCTGATCGGCGCCCTGCTGGTTTCTGCCGGTGTTGCCTACTCTCATCAGCTCGGACTGTTTCACAATGATTTGGCTGTCGCCACCATCAACACTGCCATTTCCAAATGTTCCATGACCTTTGGTGACGCTTTCATCCGCGGCATCCTGTGCAATTTCCTGGTCTGCATTGCTGTTTGGATTTCTTTTGCCGCAAAAGATGTTGCCGGAAAGATCATCGGTCTGTTCTTCCCCATTATGATTTTCGTCCTCTGCGGCTTTGAGCACAGCATTGCCAACATGTTTTACATTGGCGCCGGTCTGTTCGACAAGGCAATCCCCACTTTTGCTGAGGCTGCTACCGCTGCCGGCGTAGACATGAGCGCACTTACCTGGTCCAACTTCTTTCTGAAAAACCTCCTGCCTGTCAGCCTTGGCAACCTGGTCGGCGGTTCTCTTGTCGGCTGGGTATACTGGTTCTGCTATCTCCACAAGAGCAAGCGCTGATTCATGAAGCTGCAGGAACTTTACCGCAATCTGGAACCGGTGCAGACGGAGCTGCACACTTTTATCGCCCGCACCGGAGTGACTTCCACAGAGCAGTCAACCGTACTGGTCGAGCATCCCATGGACGTTTACATCAACGAACGTCTGACCATGAAGTTGATTTGCACCCCCCAGCATCTGACCGAACTGGTTCTTGGACGACTGCTCACCGAGGGCATCATTCGCACCATCGACGATGTTTCTCTGATTTACATTTGCGAGAGCGGTCGCAGAGCAAAAGTAATGCTCGCAGAACATGTGAATGCGCTGCATCGGGATTTTGTCGCTCCCACCCCAACCTGCTGCACCGGCAACCGCATTTTGAACGGCGATTTTCTTCGCCACGAAGCCCTTGCATCGGTGACGCCGATCGAGTGGACGCCGGAACAAATCTTTCTCCTGGCGGATCGCTTCAATGAGGACACTCCCTTACATAAGCTTACCGGTGCTATTCACAGCTGCTTTCTTGCCCAAGGAGATGAACTGCTTTTCTCCTGCGAGGACATCGGCCGGCACAACGCGCTGGATAAAGCCATCGGGTATGCCCTGCGCCATGACATTGACCTGACCCGCTGCATTGCCTATTCCAGCGGACGGTTGCCTACGGACATGGTAGAAAAAGCCATCCGCGGCAGATTACCCATTTTATGCACCAAAGCCAGCCCCACCGCAGAGGCAATCCAGTTGGCAAATGCCTGCAATTTAACTCTGATCGGCTGTGCCCGCCCCCAACACCTGCGGCAGTATACTGCACCAGATCAGGAGCCGAACAAGGCAAAATAACATTCGCTTGTCTTATAAGCCCTATAAAAAGATGAAAAGAAGGACAGTGTAGCTCATGCTGCACTGTCCTTCCTGTTTGTTATCGATATAACTGCTTTTCTTATTTGTTTTTCTCGTTGTTTTTTTCCACCGGCTTTACCGTGATGGTTTTTGTGCGTTTCCGCCTGTGGCTGTACTTGCTTCGCGGCAGTATGTACACGGTGATCACCTCACCGCCTAATTTACACAGCTTAAACAGAGATGCCGACAGCGTCTCATCGGTAAATACCTTGCATTTCCCCTGCCAGCGCTCTCCCCTGCGGCTTTGCTGCAGCACGGTATAGAAACGGCCATGCTCCATACAACGGCTGCGGGCCACATAGCTGTGCCCTAATTGATACCAATTGCCGTTACACAGCCAGTTATCGCACTTCGGACAGCGGAACACCCGCGCATTGCGGCTCTTCAGGCACTCGCCCTCGCTGGAGAAAGTTCCGCACCTTCGCTCCAGCAGCGGCACCGCACTGCGAAAAATCTCGTCCAGTTCTGCAGAAGCCTTCTGCGCTGCTTCTTCTTTTCTTTTTCTGCGCAGCTCCTGCTCCCGCTCCTCCAGTTCCCGAATCGGTGGAAAAGAACCAAAGCGGCGAATCATCTCTGCTCCAATCTGCGCCGTGTACTGGGCATCGTTGCAGGCATCGTGAAATTCTAATGGCTCAGAAAGCTGTAGAACCTCTACAGCGTCCTTTAATGACGTCTGATGGTCTGCCATCAGCATCAGATCAAACGCCCGCTGAAGGTCGTAGGGCTCTATGGAGAGGTATTCTTCCATGCCATACCAGGCGAGATTCAGATCCAGCACCTTGGCGTCGCTGGGCCCCCAGGTGAAGAACCTGGCATCCTCCCCGCACCAGTCAAAGAAAGAACGGATCACCTCAGGAAAGCATCCCGCCCGAAACAGTTCATCCAGATTCAGCGGCAGCATCTTTCGCACCTGATGATGCAGCTTGCGATGAATGCTGGGACGCACATAGGCAGAGAACATTTCGCCCTCTGCCTGCCAATCCTCCAGCTTCACCGCACCAATCTGAATAATTTCGTCCAATTTATCGGCTTCGCTGCGTGGATATCCCTGATTCCATTCTAAATCAAAAAACACATAACTCATGTGTAAACATTACAATATATCCATCTCTTTGTCAACGCAAGAAGGCCAGATGAAAATAAAAAAGATTTTTTGAAAATAAGTCTTGACTTTTTTGTCCGGCTTTTGTATAATAACACTCGTCCCTGTTGAGGGACAAACTTATGGCGGCATAGCTCAGTTGGCTAGAGCATACGGTTCATACCCGTAGTGTCCCCGGTTCAAATCCAGGTGCCGCTACCATAACATCTCTCCGGATACCTCGGTATTCGGAGAGATCCTAAAATATGGCCCGTTGGTCAAGTGGTTAAGACACGGCCCTTTCACGGCTGTAACATGGGTTCGAGTCCCGTACGGGTCACCACTGGAGGCTTAGCTCAGCTGGCTAGAGCGCATGCTTCACACGCATGAGGTCGAGAGTTCGAGTCTCCCAGTCTCCACCAAAAGTTCTGAAATCATCATGATTTCAGAACTTTTTTCTTTTCCAATCCAAATTTTCAAAAAACCTCTCTTTTTGAAATAATCTGTATTGTCATTTCCTACCCAGCGTGTTATACTTGAGATGGGACAGGGTAGGATTATCGTTGTCCCATCTCTTGGATTTAGCTAGTTCGAGAGGCTCTGACTACTTACTGTTGTCGCAGTAAGTAGTCATTTTCATTAGGTTTCTTCCAGCCATTGAGACAGCTTTTCAATCGCTTCTTCAATCGTTTTGCTATCCCGTAGAATAATCAGAACCATTTGCCGAACTTCCTGCTGATGGTCGGGTGAAATCTGGCAAATATCGCAACTGGAGAAAAAGTGAGTGGTTCGCCACTCACTTTTTCTGTTTCTTCAAGCCCCGCAGCCTTCTCGCCAGTAAACTGCTCCCAACGCTTTCTAATCATCCCAGTATCACGGATTATGTATGCCTGCGAAACGAAAACCGCCGATGCAACTGATCCATCAGATGCATCGGCGATCTTGCTACTATGGAGGCACCACCCGGAATCGGACCGGGGATCAGGGTTTTGCAGACCCGTGCCTTACCGCTTGGCTATGGTGCCATAGGAAAACAGGAGCAAGTATGCTCCTGTTTTCATTTTTTGGAGCGGAAGACGAGGCTCGAACTCGCTACCTCCACCTTGGCAAGGTGGCGCTCTACCAGATGAGCTACTCCCGCAGGACCTCGCAAAAGATGCGAGGTGGTGCCTCCGATCGGAATCGAACCAATGACACGGGGATTTTCAGTCCCCTGCTCTACCGACTGAGCTACAGAGGCATAATGGCGACCCGGATCAGGCTCGAACTGACGACCTCTAGCGTGACAGGCTAGCGTTCTAACCAACTGAACTACCGGGCCA
>CAVBPR010000004.1:0-13288 GCA_963597355.1 bacterium
ACACTGGCAGCCTGAGAAGTATTTTCTCTCACGCACATGTCGCGAGAGAA
This sequence comes from bacterium, assembly GCA_963597355.1. Lineage (GTDB taxonomy): Bacteria > Bacillota > Clostridia > Oscillospirales > Oscillospiraceae > UMGS1766. The sequence goes on from CAVBPR010000004.1 coordinate 51, forward strand.
AATGATTTGATTTTTTTGCCGCCTGCGGGCGGCAAACTCAGCGAGGCTTTTTTGACATGTTAAACCGGGCAGTCCTTTGGGACTGCCCGGTTGCTGGCTGTTTATTTGATTTTCAGTTTATTTTTTGCAGCAGCTGCTGGAGCGCGTCAGACTCGGCGCCCATGTATTGGCGGTGGAACTTCTGAGCCTCGGAAACAAGTTGTTTTGCTTTTTCTGGGCTTTGCTCCACCCCGTCGCCCTGAACATATTGCTTTGCGGCGGCGAAGATGGATCGAATATAGGTGTCATACACCTCGCCGAAATAATCCTTCAAATTCTGCGTTGTTGTGCGGCCGAAGAAAACCCGAAGCAACTCCCGACACATGCTTTCGCACTGGAGAGTCCATTTCAGCGCTTCACTGTGATCCATTGGAAAGCCGTATCCGTCGTAAGCCAGCTTTCCCCGGTAGCAGGCGACAGCCATATTAAACATGGCCTTCCAGTTTCCCAGTTCTGCGGCTTTTGGGAGAAGGGTGAAGTAGCGCTCCATGTCTTTGCGGCCGTAGGTATCAGTGCGGTAAATTTCCGCCAGCATCTGCCATGCGTCCGGATGACCGGCGTCGGCGGCCTTCTGGAACAGAGCCAGCGCCTTATCAATATCTGCCGGGGTGTTGATGCCGAACAGATACCGTTCCCCCTGCTCTTCCAGAGCACCGGGAGCGGTTTCTTTTGCCAGCATATCCAGCGGCATGGTGGCATAGGAATCGTACACAACTCGGTTTTGCTTATCATGGCGTTTCCAGCCAAGGTATTGTTCGAAATATGCTTTTGCCTGAATCACAGGAGTTCCTCCTTGAAAATCATAAATTATTCTATATTCCTCATTATACTGATTGATGGAATTCTTTTCAACCGTTCCGGTCAATCTGTTTGCCTTGTTTTGTGGAAAGATGTGTGTTAAACTAAATTCATTGTTCTGAAATAACAAATCACTAAGGAGGAAGCTTGCTATGCTGAAAGTGGATTTGATTGCTCATACACCGGAGCCGGAGCGGGTCGTTGCTGCGGCGGCAAAGCTATGTTATTCTGCGGTCGGTGTCGATCAGCTGATGGAAGGACTGACCCCGGAGAAAAGTGCAAAATTTCTGAGTATGCTTTCCGACCTGGGACATGCCAGCCCGACGGAGCATGCTTCCTTTACCTTTGCCATTGAGGGGGTTTCCCGGGCGCTTCTGGCGCAGATCACCCGGCATCGCATTGCATCCTATTCGGTGCAAAGCCAGCGCTATGTGCGGTTGGACGACTTTCACTATGTCATTCCGCCGGAGGTGGAGGCAGATCCTGCATCAAAGGAACTGTTTTTGAAGGCAATGGAGGAAGAGGCCAGCCACTACCTTGCCATTGCGGAAGCGCTGACCAAAAAGCATGAGGCAGAGTTTCTCGCCCAGGGAATGAGCGAAAAAGAGGCACATAGTAAGGCGGAAAAGCAGGCAAATGAGGATGCCCGTTTTGTTCTGCCCAACGCCTGTGAAACCAAAATGGTGATGACCATCAATGCCAGAAGCTTGAATAATTTCTTCGCCATCCGCTGCTGCAACCGGGCACAGTGGGAGATCCGGGCGCTGGCAGAGGAAATGTACCGGCTGGTTTGCGGCGTGGCCCCCAATCTGTTTGCAAAGAGCGGCCCGAGCTGCGTGGTCAACGGCCGCTGCCCGGAGGGCAGAATGAGCTGCGGAAAGATGAAGGAAGTGCAGGCAAAATACGCCGCACTCAGAGGAGAATAAGAGTTTCTCAGCCGAGGGAGGAATGCCGGGTGAACATTCAGATTTACGGAAAAAACAAATGCTTTGACACCAAGAAGGCACAGCGTTATTTCCAGGAACGGCGGGTGAAGTTTCAGTTTATCGACTTGCCTCGCTTTGGCATGGGGCCGAGAGAGCTGGAGAATGTGGCCCGGGCGGTAGGAGGCGTGGATCGGCTGATCGATCCGAAGCATCCGGACGCCAAGACGCTGAGCTATTATGCCTATGACAGTCAGAAATTAGAGTATTTGCTGGATAATCCGAAGATGATTTGCACCCCCATTGTCCGCAACGGGCGCCAGGCCACGGTGGGCTACTGCCCGGACGTGTGGAAAGAATGGGAATAAGAGATAAATTGCCGAGAAAGAGAAAACACCTGCCATTGTGTTGCAATGGCAGGTGTTTTTAGCATAATCGAGATCAAATTCCCAGCAGAGTGAGGGCAAAGGCAAAGTAGATCAGCAGGGAAACTGCGTCGACAATTGTGGTGATAAAGGGGGAGGCCATGACGGCGGGGTCAAAGCCGAGGCGATCGGCCAGCATAGGCAGGGTGCATCCGACGATTTTGGCGCAGATGACCGTAACTGCCAGAGTGAGGCAAACCACCAGATCCACCATAAGAGTGATGCCGGTGTTCCGCAGAAGCATGCGGTCAACCAGCCAGATTTTCACAAAGTTGACTGCAGCCAGAGCCAGACCGCAGAGAACCGCCACGCGAATTTCCTTCCAGATGACCTTGAAAATGTCCTTGAATTCCACATCGCCCAGACTCATTGCGCGGATCACCGTAACCGAAGCCTGACTGCCGGAGTTGCCGGACGTATCCATCAGCATGGGAATGAAGCCGGTCAGCGCAACGCAGGCGGCCAGAGCGTCCTCGAATTTGTTGATGATGATGCCGGTAAAGGTTGCGCTTACCATGAGTAGCATCAGCCAGGGAATACGGGACTTCCAGGTGTCCAGCACGCTGGTTTTGAAATAGGGCCGCTCGGTAGGAATGATAGCGGCCATCTTTTCGATGTCCTCGGTGGCCTCGTCTTCCATAACGTCCACCGCGTCATCGACGGTGACAATGCCCACCAGCCGGTTCTCCCGGTCTACAACCGCCAGAGACAGCAGGTCGTAACGGGTGAACAGTTCGGCCACGTCTTCCTGGTCGTCGGTGGTGACGCACTTGATCACATTGGTTTCCATGATGTCGCCAATGCGAGCCTCGTAAGGATGCATCAAAAGATCTTTGATGGTGATAACGCCTTCCAGATGCCGTTCGCTGTCAGTGACAAACAGGTCGTAGATGGTTTCGGAATCCTGCCCGTTGGCGCGGATATAGTCAAATGCATCGTGGACTTCCATCCCCTGCTTGAGGGAGAGGTATTCCGCGGTCATAATGCTGCCGGCGGAATTGTCCGGGTATTTCAGAAATTGATTGATAAGGCTGCGGGTTTCCGGCTTTGCATTCTTGAGGACACGGCGCACTACCGTTGCCGGCAGCTCTTCCAGCATGTCAACCGCGTCGTCCACGTACAGGTCTTCAACAATGTTGCCCAACTCCGTGTCGGTGATGGAGTTGATGATAATGCCCTGAATATCCGGGGGAAGAAAGGCAAACACATCGGCGGCCTTGTCCTTTGGCAGCATGCGGAATACCAGAAGCCGTTTTTCCTCCGGAAGCTCTTCCAGATATTCTGCCGTGTCTGCTTCGTTGAGTTCATCAATGCGCTCGCGCAGCTGACGAAACTTTTTTTCCTCCAAAAGCTGGTTGAGTTCGTCTACGGAAAAACCGTAGGTTTCCATAAAAATTTCCTGATCCATTTCTTTGCCTCCGTTCTTTTCTGTTCCAGCAGATCAAAACGCTGATCGAGACAGAGAAGATCCGTAAATCTCAGCGGAGATGCCGAACCCGCAAGGGAATCGGGGCATCGCTGCCGGAATTGGGATCCCGTCTGCAACTTCGAGCGTCGCCTTCCATTCGGGTTCATCTCCTTTCAAAATCGATAAAAAATACTTTTCCAACACAACATTATATTTCCCATAGGGTTAAAAAGCAACCCGAAAAGGGAAAATTGGGGTTAAGTTTCGGAAAAGTGGCGTGAGCAAATGAAAACAAAAAAAGCATCTGATCGAATCGATCAGATGCTTTTTAAATGGAGCGGAAGACGAGGCTCGAACTCGCTACCTCCACCTTGGCAAGGTGGCGCTCTACCAGATGAGCTACTCCCGCAACAACATTGACTATTATAGCATGGAAACGAGAAATGTCAAGTATTATTTTCTAATTTTCTGTCTCAATTTCTGAGTCAATGGTTCCGGAGCAGGTTGGGTAGTCCTCTTGCGACCACTGATACCCGAGAGCGGCCATTTCCGCGTCGGTATAACGGGCACCTTCTGCATCGTTGGCGGTCAGGTCAACATGCCAGTAATGGTCGTCGAGCTGGATGATATTCCAGCTGTGGGGCACTCCGTTCAGGGTGCCCTGCACCAACTGACAGGTAATGCCGGACTGGCGACAGAGGAGGGCATAGCTCATTCCGATTGCCTCGCTGTTTCCGCTGCCAAGGATCAGTGCGCTGTAAACGCTGGAGGAGCCGTCTTCCGCATATTCCGTAATGGCTAAAAGACGGGAGCGGAGCAGGACTGCAACAGTTGCATCTGCGGCAGATTCTGCCCCTGCCAGCTGGGCGGCCCGGGCCGCGACGGCCTCGGCACGTTTTTTCAGAGTGGACTGGGTGTTGTTATAGGAAAAGTTGATTTCAATAATCCGGTAACGACTGGAGTCCGAGGACTCCGGATAAATGTTGACCGCAACAACAGGGTAGCCGAAAGCAGTTGCCGGGGCGTCGTAATAAGCGGTTTGGGTCAGGGTGTAGAGCTGAGCGGCGTCGGCATAAAAGCTGGAAGTGCGCAGGGTGATGGACGACTGAAAATTAGACAGGCAGTCGGAAATCTGCTCACGGATGGCACCCCAGCCGTAGGCGCTTTCAATGGAGGAAATCTCCTCCATTGAGCGGCGGAAGGAGAGAGAAAAGACGCATTCATAGTAGGAGACTATGCGGGAGCAGGTATAGGTGATGTTCTCTAAGGCATAGGCACCGAGGGGGTCGTCGTGGAGCACCTCGCTGCTGGCCGTTTGCAGGTCTGCGTCGATATCACCGGAGTATTGGTAGACATGAACTGTGCCCACCGACTGCCCCATGGAGACAAAGTGCTGCACGCAGCTGACAAGGTCAGCATAGGTTTCCGCCCGGAGAATGGACGCATCCTCGTCGGAAGCGGCCTGTTCCTGATGGGGAGTAACGGAAGCGTAATCCCGGTCAAAGATGGAGCCGCAGCCAGTCAGCAGAGTCGGCAAAAAAGCAGCACAGAGCAGAGCTGCAATCCAACGCTTCATCCTTCCGTCCTCCCTTGTCCGGTTTAAAAACCCAGATTTTCCCGAATAATTACCACCTCTGCCTCCGGAATCAGAGCTGGCTTGTCCCACAGTACAACCAGCGCACGACAGATCCGTTCCGGAGCAGAACAGTTCATGCACCGGCCGGTTTTTACGCAGGGTGTCTTTTTCTCCAGCCGCCTGGCATTCAGAGGAGCGGCAATGTTGCGGGCGCGCCAGAGAGCAGCGTCGTAATCCGGGGCAATTTTGTTTTCACCAATGATGAAATACACTTTTTCATGGCCATACAGCGTGGAGGCAACCCGGTTGCCACCGCCGTCAATGTTGATCAGCTCTCCATTTTCGCTGACGCCGTTGAGGGAGGTGATATAAACGGGGGCGGTGGTCGCCTCTTCCGGGATGATGTTGTTGACCTTATCCCAGTGCCAGTGGCAATCATTGTGGGAACACAGCTGTTCGTACAGTCCCATGTCCCGCACGGTCTGGCTTCCGCCAAAACCCACCCGAGTGCCGTCAATGTTCTGATTCAGATAGAGGGCGGCTTCCTCCGCAGAATCAAACACGGAGACGAGAAAACCTTCCCGTTCCAGATTCTTGCACAGTTTTTCAATGTCTGCCATAAAAATCACCTTGCAGTTCAGATTAAAGTCAGTTGTTCTTCCCCCTTGTCCTCCGGCTTCAGCAATGCACCGGCTACGGGCAAAGAGCGGGAACGGTAACGGGGCGCATTGACAATGCTGCAGTCCTTCAGGAAACGGGCGGAGGCCACGTGCCACTTCGGTTTCAGCGTCATAACCGACACGCCCTGGGTGGAGCGGGTGGTTTTCGGCGCAAGGGAGGCGGAATTAAAGATCACAGCGCGGCCTTCCGTAGAGGTCAGCACAACCTCCTGGTCCTCCGGCAGCAGCAGGCAGGCGACCAGAGGCGATTTGTCGGAGTAAGCGTTGGTCAGGCGGCGGCGGTTGCCCTGAGTCTGATAGGCGGACAGGGGAACGCGGGCAACTTTTCCGTTTTCGAATACAAACAGAATATGGGCGGAATAATCCCCCGGGATACAGGCCCAGAACATGCCCTCTCCCTCGTCCATGCCCAATTTGGTGGGCAGATAGTCGCCCATGGCGCTGGCCTTGGTGGGAGTGAAGTCGGCAAGCTTGGTTTTGTAACATTGCTGGCGATCGGAGAAGACCAGCATTTCGTCCCGGTTGCTGGCCTCCCAGCTGAGGTAGAGCTGGTCGCCCTCCTTGAATTTCTGCTCGGATGCCATGCGCAGAGACTGCTGAGTGATTTTCTTGAAGTAGCCTTCTCGGGAAAGGAACAGATTCACGGGAATGTCCGGAATCTCCTCTTCCTCTTCCTCTTCTTCCTCCGGAACGTTGTAGAGAATCTCTGTGCGGCGGGGGGAGGCATATTTCTTCTTTACTTCTGTCAGCTCGTCAATGATGACCTTCTGCAGCCGTTTGGGCGAGGCGATGAGGTCTTTTAAATCGGCAATCTGGTCGGCCAGCTCCTCTACCTCGGCGGTGCGTTTGAGGATGTATTCCTTGTTGATGTTGCGCAGCTTGATTTCTGCCACGAAGTTGGCCTGCACCTCGTCGATGCCAAAGCCAATCATCAGATTGGGCACGACTTCTGCATCCAATTCGGTCTCCCGAATGATTTTGATCGCCTTGTCAATGTCCAGCAAGATCTGCTTCAGACCCTGCAGAAGGTGGAGCTTCTGCTCCTTTTTCTGCATGTCATAGTAGGAGCGGCGGCGAATGGAGTCAGTGCGCCAGGCAGTCCACTCATCCAGAATTTCTCCCACACCCATCACCCGGGGCATGCCGGCAATCAGGATGTTGAAGTTGCAGGCAAAGCTGTCCTGCAAAGGGGTGAGGCGGTAGAGCTTCTGCATCAGCTTGTTGGGATCTACCCCCCGCTTCAGGTCAATGGCCAGTTTCAGGCCGCTGAGGTCGGTTTCGTCCCGCAGGTCTGCGATTTCCTTTATTTTTCCGGCTTTGTTCAACTCCACAATCTTGTCCATAATGACCTCGATGGTAGTGGAGTAGGGAATTTCATAAACTTCAATCACGTTTTCGGCCTTGTCATAGCGCCACTTGGAACGCACCTTGAAGGAGCCGCGGCCGGTGGAGTAGATTTTTTCGATTTCCTTTTCGTCATACAGCAGCTGTCCGCCGGTGGAAAAGTCGGGGGCTTTCAGAGTTGCAGTCAGATCGGAAGAGGGGTGCTTGATGCGGGCGATGGTGGCATCACAGACTTCCCCAAGGTTAAAGCCGCAGATGTTGGAAGCCATGCCGACGGCAATGCCCTGGTTTGCGCTGACCAGCACATTGGGGAATGTGGTGGGAAGGAGCGAAGGCTCCTTCATGGTGGCGTCGTAATTGTCTACAAAATCGACGGTATCCTTGTCGATGTCACGGAAAAACTCGCTGCAGATGGGATCCAGCCGCGCTTCCGTGTAACGGCTGGCCGCCCAGGCCATATCTCTGGAATAAACCTTGCCGAAGTTTCCCTTGCTGTCCACATAGGGGTTGAGCAGTGCGCCGTAGCCTCTGGACAGGCGCACCATGGTGTCGTAAATGGCGGCGTCGCCGTGGGGGTTCAGCCGCATCGTCTGACCGACAATGTTGGCGCTTTTGGTGCGGTTGCCGTTGAGCAGGTGCATCTGGTACATGGTGTACAGCAGCTTGCGGTGGCTTGGCTTAAATCCGTCGATTTCCGGAATGGCGCGGGAAATAATCACGCTCATTGCATAAGGCATGTAGTTCCATTCCAGCGTTTCGACAATGGGCTGTTCCAATACGTCAGCCCGCAGTCCCTTTACATGGGGATTATCGGTCCGGTGCAGTTCGCCGCCGGTTCGTTTCTTTTTTGCCATTTAATTTCATGTCCTCTTTATTCTTTGCCAAAGGCAGCAATATCAAAGGGTTCTCTCGTCTTGAGAATGCTCAGGAAATGTCCGCCAATTCGAGGAACCGGTGTCCGTCCTCGGCAATGTGGTCTTTTCGGCCCTGGAGATTGTCTCCCAGCAGAAGGTCGAAGGTGCGGGCGGTTTGCTCTGCATCGGTGGGCATCACCTTGATGAGCCGCCGGGTGGCGGGGTTCATGGTGGTCAGCCACATCATGTCCGGTTCGTTTTCACCAAGACCCTTGGAGCGCTGAATGGAGCATTTTTTGCCGGCCAGCTCGCCATTGATCAGGTCGTCCTTTTCCCGGTTGGAATAGGCAAACCAGGTGTCGTCCTTGTAAGTGATTTCATAGAGGGGAGATTCTGCGATATAGACAAATCCTTCGTTGATCAGCGTGGGGGTCAGGCGGTAGAGCATTGTCAGAATCAGGGTGCGGATCTGATAGCCGTCCACATCGGCATCGGTGCAGATGATGATCTTGTTCCAGCGCAGATTGTCCAGATTGAATGCCTGCAGATCCTTTGCTTTCTTGACTCCGTGGAGCTCCACGCCGCAGCCCATGACTTTCAATAGGTCGGTAATAATTTCGCTTTTAAAGATCTTATTGTAGTCTGCCTTGAGGCAGTTCAGAATCTTGCCTCGCACCGGCATGATGCCCTGAAATTCTGCATCCCGGCTCTGCTTGCAGGCACCCAGGGCGGAATCGCCCTCCACGATGTAAAGCTCTCTGCGCCCCACATCCTTGGAGCGGCAATCCACAAACTTTGCCACCCGGTTGCTCAGGTCAAGGTTGGCAGTCAGGTTTTTCTTAATGGAAACCCGGGTGGATTCCGCCCGCTCTCTGGAGCGCTTGTTGATCAGCACCTGATCGGCAATGCGAGTTGCATCCGCGGGCGTTTCCGTAAAGTAAACGGCCAGCTGTTCCTTCAAAAAGTCGATCATGGCCTCCTGAATGAACTTGTTGGTAATGGACTTTTTCGTCTGGTTTTCGTAGCTTGTCTGGGTAGAAAAGTTGCTGGAAACAAACACGAGGCAATCCTGGATGTCGGCCCAGGTGATTTTGGCTTCACTCTTGTTATACTTGTTCTGCTGGCGAAGATAGCTGTCGATGGCGCTGAGCAGAGCAGAGCGCATGGCTTTGTCCGGAGAGCCGCCGTGCTCCAGCCAGGAGGAGTTGTGGTAGTGCTCAATCAGATTGACCTGGTTGGAAAAGCACAAGGCAATGCTCAGCTTTACCTTGTAGTCTGGCTTATCCGGCCGGTCGCGGCCGACGCGTTCGGTCTGGAAGTAGACCGGGGTGGTAATGGACTGGTCGCCGACCAGCTCTGCCACATAGTCCTGAATGCCCCGCTCATAGAAAAATTCCGTGGTTTCAAAGGAAGTGCCGCTTTGATTGCGAAATACAAAGGTGACGCCGGGGTTTACCACGGCCTGCCGCTTCATAATGTCCAGGTAGTATTCCACCGGGATGGCAATGTCGGTAAATACCTCCAGATCCGGCTTCCAGCGGAATTTGGAGCCGGTTTTATGGCGGGGAGCGTCTTCGGCGTGCAGACCGCCGACGTTTTCGCCCTTTTCAAAATGAAGCGTATATTTTTTATCGTCGCGATAAATGGTGGCATCAAAATATTCCGAGGCATACTGGGTAGCGCAGGAGCCGAGTCCGTTCAGACCCAATGCATATTCATAGGTGTCACCGTCGTTGCTGTCGTATTTTCCGCCGGCGTAGAGCTCGCAGAAAACCAACTCCCAGTTGTAGCGCTGTTCCGCATTGTTCCAATCCACAGGGCAGCCGCGGCCAAAATCCTCCACCTCGATGGAGCGGTCGGCATAGCGGGTGACGATGATGCGCGTGCCGTGACCGGCGCGGGCCTCGTCAATGGCGTTGGAAAGAATCTCAAAAACGGCGTGCTCACAGCCCTCTAATCCGTCGGAGCCAAAAATAACGCCGGGACGCTTTCGCACCCGGTCCGCACCCTTCAGGGAGGAGATCGCCTCATTGTCGTATTGCTTTTTCTTTGCCGTTTGTCTGGCCATAAAAATTCCTCACCACATATATAAACTTTCAATTTTAATTATAAGGTAGTGAAGGCGGAACTGTCAAGAATTACGGCAATTGCAACAGGATTCATGCGGTTTTGTTATAGAGAAGTCAAAAAAAAGAATGATGATTTCCACAAAAATATGTAGCGTTTCCACAACAAATGATGTATAATGATGCCGTTAAAATTTGGCCGTAGTGAAACGGCCGGATTCGCCACGCCTAAAATGGGGATTTCGGCGTGTCAAAAAAGAGGAATATAGGAATGTGAGGTAAAAAAAGCGTGGGAAAAGTAAATCTTTGGATTGATGATGTTCAAGTGGAAGCAGAAGAGGGCGTAAGCGTTCTCAATGCGGCCTTGAATGCGGGGATCTATGTGCCCCATATCTGTTCCCATCCGGATTTAGAGCCCCAGGGCGGATGCAAGCTCTGCGTGGTAGAGATCGATGGAAATGAACCTGTTACCAGCTGCAATACTACGGTTGCAGAGGGTATGCACGTAAAGACGAAGAGCGAGCAGCTGGACCGTCTGCGCCGTGCATCCATGAACTTTATGTTTGCCGGCCACCCCGGCGACTGCGGCGGCTGCCGCAGCTTTGGCAACTGCGAACTGCAGGCGCTGTTTCAGTATCTGAACGCCAGCGTCAACCCGAGCATGCGCCATGTTACCAAGAAAACCAACAAGATTAACACGGTCAATCCGCTGATCGACCGTGAGATGGAACGCTGCATTCAGTGCGGCCGCTGCGTGCGGGTATGTCGCGATGTGCGCGGCGTAAAGGTACTGGACTACCAGAAGAAGGACGGAGAGACCTATATCGGCACGTTGAATGACCTGCCGCTGGATGCCTCCGGCTGCCGGTTCTGCGGCGCCTGCATCGAGGTATGTCCCACCGGCGCTTTGCAGGATCGGGAGGGTACCTTCCGGAAGGATCTGGTGCGGGAGGAAGCACTGATTCCCTGCTCTGCAGAGTGTCCTGCAAAGATCAATATTCCCCAGTATCTGCGTCAGATTGCCAGCGGCGACTACGACGGAGCGGTTGCTACCATCCGTGAAAAGGTTCCCTTCCCCACCTCACTGGGCTATGTCTGCACCAGCTATTGCCAGAAGAAGTGCAAGCGCAACGGACTGAACGGGGCAGTGGACATCAAGGGGCTGAAGCTCTTTGCCGCACTGCACGACAACACCCAGTCCTGGAAGGCACAGTACACCAAGACAGCACCGACAACCGGAAAGAAGGTTGCAGTTGTTGGCGGCGGTCCCTGCGGCCTGACCGCGGCATACTACCTGGCAAAGAAGGGCCATGATGTGACCCTGATCGAGCGCTACCCCACCTGCGGCGGTATGCTCAGCTATGGTATCCCCGGCTATCGTATGCCTCGCGACGAAGTGCAGAAGGAAGTCGACATCATTGCCGAGACGGGTGTTAAAATTGTCACCGGTCAGACCGTTACCGACGTAAAGGCACTGAAGGCGGATTATGATGCCGTTCTGGTGGCTGTGGGTGCCTCTGAGGGCAAGATTATTCCGGTGGACAACCACAACTCCGCCCAGGAAGCTACGGCACTGGACGTTCTGCGGGACATCTCCATGGGCAAGGAAACTGCGCCCAAAATCGGCCCCGGCGTGAAGGTGCTGGTCTATGGCGGCGGCAACGTGGCTTATGACGTGGCTCGCTCCTCTGTCCGTTTGGGCGCTGAGGTCAGCGTGGTCTGCCTGGAAAACCGCCAGCAGATGACAGCAGACGATGAAGAGATTGAGCAGGCCGCAGAGGAGGGCGTGAAGCTCTACTCCGGCTATTCCAACACCGGGTTTACTCAGGATGAGAATGGCAATGTGACCGGCTTGAACTGCTTTGCAATTTCTGGCTTCCGCTTTGGCCCCAACGGTCTGGAAGTGGACAAGATTGAGAACACAGAAGTGTTTGTGCCCTGTGACGTGGTGGTCTATGCCTCCGGTCAGAAGACCAACCTGACTGCCGAGTTCGGCCTTGAGATCAATCGTCCCGGCTATCCTGTGGATCCTGCCACCGGCAAGTCCGGTCTCCACACCAGTGTGGAAGGCGTTTATACCGCGGGCGACGTAATCACCGGCACAAAGAGTGTAATCAGCGCCATTGCCGGCGGCCGTGAGGCGGCAGCTGAAATCGACAAGGCTCTGGGCGGCGATGGCAACATCGAAGAAAAGCTGGTGGAAGTGGCGAAGCCGGATCCCTATATCGGTCAGGTCGAAAACTTTGCTCAGCTCCCTCGTCAGAGCGCCAACATTACCCCCTGCGACGAGCGTAAGTGCTCCTTTGTCAAGGTGGACAACAACTTCACCGAAGAACAGGCAAAGGCAGAAGCGGCTCGTTGTCTGAAGTGCCCGCTGCGCCTGCAGATCAAGCGCACGAAGCTTTGGACGGAATATTGATAAGGGGGGACAAACATGAAGAAAATTTGTGAGATCACCGCGGAAGGTTTGCCCACCGTGGAGGAAATTGCTCAGGGCACAGAAGGCGTTTGCCCGGTTTGCCAGGCAGCCCGTATTGCCCGTAAGGCTCACGCATCGATTTGCGGTCACGGAACCTTCTGCCGCGATGGTATGTATCAGCTCTACCTGATTCCGGAGGATATTTCCAACGGCCGCGGCAGTGTTGAGGATCTGGATCTGCTGAAGGATATCTGCGATTTGATTATCCGCGCCAACGAGTGCGAGCTTTCTGTTCGCACGGCCCAGTGCATTCAGACCTCTCTGGAAAGCCACTACGATGAGTGGTATGACCACCTTACCCGTAAGCGCTGCAAGGCGATGGAATGTCCTGCAGGCTACACCCTTTACATTGATCCCGCCGTCTGCAACGGCTGCGGAAAGTGCCTGGAAACTGCACCGGACAACGCAATTGCCGGTGGAGAAGGCATGATCCACGTGGTGAAGAAGGACCTTTTGGAAATGAAGCAGGATGCATTCATCTCCACCTGCCCCGTAGGCGCTATCAAAAAGGCCGGTTTGGTCAAGCCACCGCTGCCGACCGATCCGGTTCCTGTGGGCAGCTTTGGCGCTGCCGCTGCCGGAGGCGGAGGACGCCGCCGCCGCAGAGGCTGAGTTTGTATTACCCCGCACTTGTGCGGTGTAAGAT
>CAVBPR010000004.1:13298-93421 GCA_963597355.1 bacterium
GTGTAAGATAGAGGAATATGAGTAATTAAAAAATTTAAGGAGGAATTTCACAATGAGACAGATGGAAGCAGATGTCGTAATTGTAGCTTGTGGTATGTCCGGCCTGGCCGCATCCATTCAGGCACAGGAATCTCTGAACGCAACGGGCGGCGGCACTGTCGTTGCCTTCGAAAAGAGCGGCACGGTTGGCGGCGCTGCCAACATGGGCATGGCCTTCCTGGCAATCGAGTCCCAGCTGCAGAAGGAGAACATGACCAACGACTTTACGCTGGACGATGCCTTCAACTTCTTCATGGAATACACCCACTGGCGTTCTGACGCCAAGCTGGTGCGCCGCTGGTTTAATATGTCTGCCAGCACGGTGGAGTGGATCCAGAAGATGGGCGTTGAGTTCCTGGGCGTGTTCAAGTACTTCAAGAACTCTCACTGCACTCAGCACATGGTGAAGGCTCCCGGCACTACCAAGCCCACCGAGCGCTGCGCTTCTACCATGATCCAGAAGATGCACGAGTATGCAAAGGAAATCGGTGTTGAAATCGAGCTGCACACCTCTGTCAAGGAAATTCTGACCGGCTCTCAGGGTCAGGTTCGCGGCGTGATCGCTGTCACCGATGACGGCGAGGAGATCGAGTGCCTCTGCAACTGCGTCATCGTGGCTACCGGCGGCATGGGCAACAACGTTGACATGATCGAGAAGTACATGGGCTGGAAGTGGGGCGAAGACATGTTCACCTTCCGTATCCCCGGCATCGACGGCGACGGCATGAACATGGTCTGGGCCATCGGCGGCAAGAAGGCTGCTGTGAACATGGAAGTCACCTACAACACCCCCGGCACAACCGACGTGTTCAAGACTCTGTCCGAGGTTATGCGTCAGCCGAACCTGATGGTCAACCTGGACGGCAAGCGCTTCTTCAACGAGGCTCTGATGGACAACACCACCTACACCGGCAACTCCCTGCTGCAGCAGAAGAAGCACATGGGTATCACCATCATCGACTCCAGCATTGTTGACTACTACAAGGAGCACGGTCTGGACTACATCACCTACCACCATGGCATCAAGAACATGGACAAGTGGGAGCACGAGAAAGAGCTGTACTTCTCCGGCGTAAAGTCTGCCGCTGAGAACAGCGTTTTCGCCAGCGACGATAAGGAAGTTTCCTATGGCGACGACATCGAGCGCAACTTCTTCGAGTGCCAGAGCCTGGAGGAAGTCGCTGAGGTGACCGGCGTCAACCTGGCAAACCTGAAGAAGACCATCGAAGAGTACAATGCGATGTGCAATGGCTTTGCAAACGGCTATGACTGGCAGTTTACAAAGGATCACCGCTTCCTGAAGCCCATCACCACCGCTCCTTACTATGTGGCTCGCCACTTCCCCTCCGGTTACGGTTCTCTGGGCGGAATTCAGGTCAACGAGAACATGCAGGTTCTGAACAACGATCTGGATCCGATCCCCGGCCTGTATGCCTGCGGTACTGACTCTGCTACTGTCTTTGCAGATTCTTACTGCTTCTACAACCCGGGTTCCACCATGTCCTACGCCCTGAACTCCGGCCGTATTGCCGGCATGGAGAGCGTCAAGTACATGGACTCCGACGAGTTCATCGATCCTGAGGACTAATCCTACGGTAGATCCAATTCAGCCGCCCGCTGCGAAAGCAGCGGGCGGTTCTCTTCTGCGTTGCAAAGAGGGAGTCGTTATGCTATACTGAGGGAAATTGAGGAGGTGGCTTCCAAAAATGTTCAATCGAAGCGCCGTAAAACAACGGATAAAACACATGCTGCGGGAGGGAAATCCTGCACCGTGGAAAGTAACGCTGATTTTCCTGCTGGCAACAACCTGGGTCAGCCAGATTGTAGATGTGGTTCTGCCAAACCCGTTTCATGCGGTTTCTACCAGTCTCCAGCAGTGGGATGTCATTCTGAACGGCTCGACAGAATTGTCTGAGAGTACCGTCA
The DNA here is from genome assembly GCA_963597355.1 of bacterium. GTDB lineage: Bacteria > Bacillota > Clostridia > Oscillospirales > Oscillospiraceae > UMGS1766. Next base: position 15,264 of record CAVBPR010000004.1, read on the forward strand.
ATGCGATGATGCAGCAGGTCTTTTCCGGCTTGACGGTGGCATCGGCAAAATGGGCCATTCTGGTTGCGCTGGTAATCCTGTTTTATTCCGTCGTTGTGGGATTTGGCTACAGCGCCTATGCACTGCACCGGATGCGGGGGGAAGAAGGCGGATATGCAGATCTGTTTTCCTACTTCTACCTTGCGGCAAAAATCATCTGGATGGAAATTTTGAAGTGCATCTTCATTTATCTCTGGTCCCTGCTGTTTATTTTCCCCGCCTTTATTGCCTATTATCGCTATCGTATGGCAGAGTATATCCTGTTGGATGATCCGGATATTTCTGCACTGGAGGCGATTCGCCGCAGCAAACAGATGATGGTCGGCCGCAAATTTGAACTGTTTATTGTGGATCTCTCCTTCATTGGATGGCAGCTTCTCTGCACCCTCATTATCAGTGCGGTCAGCGGTGCGCTCGGGGTGCTTTCCGTGCCCAGTGTGGTGGTCACGATTTTGACGCTGATTATAGATACCGCGATTTCCATGTTCCTGACCGCATATATCAGCCTGACGGTGGCGAGTTTCTATCTCTTCCTGCTGGAGCGGAAGGTTCCGCCGGTGCAGGAGGGAAGCGGTCCGGACGGTCAGCCGTTCTATGGTTCAGCACAGAATGGGAACGATGAGGACGCGTGGAACCATCCCAGAAATCCCTTTGAAAACGACAACAACCAGTGGAATCAGTAAGTAAATTCAAAAAAGCAAAGAGCTGACCGGAAAAGTCAGCTCTTTGTTCGTTCCAACTGATAAATGAATTTGACTCTATTGATAAAAAGTGCTAAAGTATCAACCAGCGAAAATCATGCGGCGGCGCCGCGGAAAAAGGATGCATGAAACATGAAAAAAGTTATTGCAGTCGTGGGACTGGGCTTGATTGGCGGATCGCTTGCAGCAGCACTGCGGGGATTTGAAGATTATGAAGTGGTTGGCGTGGTCCGGCGACAGGAGACGAAGGATTATGCCGATGCCCACGGCGTATGCGATCGCACCACCCTGGATGCCCACAGTGCCCTGGCGGAAGCAGATGTCACGTTTTTGTGCACCGCCCCCAGCGTGGTGGTAAACTACATGAGGGAGTATAAGGATGTGTTCCGTTCGGGCAGTCTGGTGACCGACGTTTGCGGAATCAAAACGGCCATTATGAAGGCGGCTCAGGTATTGCCGGAGGATGTGGATTTTGTGGGCTGTCACCCAATGGCAGGCACAGAATTTTCCGGCATTGAGAACTCCTTCCCGGAGTTGTTCCAGCGCTGCCACTTTATTCTGACGCCTCGAGAAACCAGCACAGAAGAGCACGTTGCGCTGATGCACCGGATGGCGGATTATATCGGTGCGGCAGACGTGGTGGAAACCACGCCGGAACGACACGACGACATCATTGCCTATACCAGCCAGCTGATGCATATTATTGCCCTTTCCGTGTGCGACGATGCAGAGCTGTTTCAATGCAAGGGCTTTGAAGGCGGATCTTTCCGGGACTGCACCCGTGTGGCGGCACTGGATGTGCCGCTGTGGAGGGAACTGATGACGTTGAATTCCGAGGCGCTGACCAAGGTGGTCATCCGTCTGGAAGAAAATATTCACGCCTACCGCGTGGCGCTGGAGCACCACGATTTGGATCGTGTGACGGCAAAGCTGGAGTACTCCTCCAACCGGAAGCGCCGGATGAACTTGCCTGGCCCGGGACAGGTCAGCCTGGATCTGGACATGTTCAAATAAAAATTTCAATAGAAGAAAAAGGACGTGGCTTTGCATGAGTCGCGTCCTTTTTTATCGAAAAAGAAAAGGCGTGACTCGAATGAGCCACGCCCAGGGAAGCAAAATGAATCAGTGCTTCTTGACCATTGCCCGATAGGCGAAGGTCAGCAGCAGACCAACCACAGCGATGAACAGGGAGATGACGAACGCCATGGTGTAAGCACCGGTGGCAGTGTATACCTTGGTCAGAATGGTGGGACCCACAATACCGGCCAGGCTGAAGCCGATCCACATGATGCCATAGTTCACGGTGTTGTTCTTCTGGCCGAACTGGTCGGTGCAGAAACCGGGGAACACGCCCATGAAGGTGCCGAAGCAGATGCCGATCAGGATGACGCCCACAGCGAACAGAGGCAGAGAAGCGGTCAGACTTGCGCCCAACAGAACTGCAAGACCAGCCAGAGCAACGACCAGAGCAATGGTCAGGGTGTTGATTCGACCCAGCTTGTCACTGAGGGAACCGGCAACCAGACGACCGGCGGTGTTGAACAGGCAGAGCACGCTGACGAACAGAGTCGCAGTGGCGGGAGCAGCGCTTACCATGTTGATGGCGATGCCCTTTGCCTGAGAGATGATCATCATACCGAAGGTGCCGCCGCAGGTCAGCATCAGGAGCATGACGTAAAACAGGGGCATTTTCAGCATCTCAACAGGAGTCTTGTCGTTGACCTTCTTGCCGGCAACCGGAGCGGGAGCAACATAACCGGTGGGAACAAAGCCGGCGGGGCACTTCTGCATGATGAAGGAGCCGGCGCAGATAATAACCAGGAACAGAACGCCGAGGATTTTAAAGGTGGCGCGAGCGCCAAAGGCATTGCTCAGAGCGTCTGCAATGGGGGCAAAAATGACGGAGCTGATGCCGTAAAAGGCAGTGGTCATGCCGCCGACCATGCCCCGCTTGTCGGGGAAGAACTTGATGGTGTTGCTGATGGTGCAGCCATACACAAGGCTGAGGCCCAGGCCGAGGATGATGCCGTAGCTCAGCATCAGGTTGCCTACGCTTTGTGCCAGACCGCAGGTAAACATGCCGATGCCGAACATCAGACCGCCGACAAACATGACCCAGCGAGGTCCGTATTTGTCGTTCAGCAGACCGCCGATAATCATGGTGATGAAGCCCACTGCATTGGCAGTAGAGAACACGGAGGCCAGAGCGCTGGTCTCAACACCAAGCTCGGTTGCCATCGGTGCAGACAGGCTGCTCCAGGCGTACATAGAGCCAATGCACAGGTTGATCAGGCAGCTTGCAATTAGAATGACCCAGCGCTTTTTTGTCAGCGCTGCGGTTTGCTCTTGCGTTAAACCCATAGAACAAAATCTCCTTTTTTTCAAAAATAGAATGCATACTATTTATATAGTACCAATAACTAACTTTTTAGTCAATACAGATTATCATAGAAAAGGAACAACGTTTGCAGGATTGCACGCCTTTACCCCGGGAGAATGGGAATGCTCTTGCGACGGGTTGCACCAGAGGGTATAATAGGCTTATCTGGAATAAGGAGGTCATTTCTATGAACCGAGTAATGGAAGCGATGGAAACGCGCCGCAGCATTCGCAGCTATCGGGCGGATGCCGTGCCTCAGGACGCGATTGAGCGAATTTGCCGTGCAGGCACCTATGCCCCGACAGGAATGGGACGGCAGTCTCCGATTATTCTGGCGGTGACAAAGAAGGAACTGCGGGACAAGTTGTCGGAAATGAACCGCAAGGTGATGGGAATTGACGCCGATCCGTTCTATGGCGCCCCGGCTGTGCTGGTTGTTCTGGTTCCTGCCGATTGTCCTACCGGCATCTACGACGGAAGTCTGGTGATGGGAAATCTGCTGCTGGCAGCCCATGCAGAGGGATTGGGAAGTTGCTGGATTCACCGCGCCCAGCAGGAATTTGACTCAGAGGAAGGCAAGGCCATTTTGAAGGAACTGGGCATTGAAGGCGATTATGTGGGCATTGGTCACTGCATCGTCGGTTATCCTGCCTGCGATCTGCCGGAGCCTGCCCCGCGCAAGGAAAATTACGTATATTACGTTCAGTAAACACAATTTATTGCTATGACAAGAACAGCTCTCATGCCGAATCCGGCATGAGAGCTGTTTTCTGTTTCGGTTACAGTTGCTGATAAGCGTCCATCAAGTTCGGCAAAAACTGCTTCTTGCGGCTGACCACGCCGGGGAGAAGGGTACTGCCGTCGTCCTGAGGCGAAACTTCAAAAGCGGTTTGCAAAAGCTCCTCCGCATGGGTGCCATAGCAGATGACAGTGCTTCTGGAATGCTGAATGTCCGTTAACAGGACATACAGATCCTCAACATTCTGCTTGACCAGAGCCTCCGGCAGGTAGGCGGTCAGCATATTTTGTGCCCGGTGAAGGTTGGTCTCGGTCAAGAAATTCCCCTGCGCTACGCCAAAACGAATGTCGCCGCACATGAACACCTTGAAGTCCTGCATAAACACTTCTTCCGGGGTCTTTCCATCCAGCCGTTCTCCGGCCTCGAACATTTCACCGGCATAGACATCGATATCCACACCGGCGATTTTGGCGAGCGCTTCGGCAACCCGGCAATCCAGAGGCGTACAGGTGGGACTGCTGAATTTTAAGGTGTCCGACAGGATGGCGCTGAGCATTAGGCCGGCAATGGGAGCGGAGATTTCCACCGCCGCCTCCTGATACATTTGGGCGATGATGGTGCAGGTGCTGCCAACCGGCTGGTTGCGGAAGTAGACCGGGCCGGGGGTTTCCAGATTGCCGATGCGGTGGTGGTCGATGATTTCCAGAATTTCCGATTGCTCAAAGCCCTCCACCGCCTGAGTGCTTTCGTTGTGATCCACCAGAATAATGCGTCGCTTTTCCAAACTCAGAATATTCCGGCGGGAGAGCATACCGCAGTATTTTCCGGCCTCATCCAGAATGGGGAAATAGCGGTGGCGCACCTTTGCCATTACGCTGATAGCGTCGGAAACCGGCGTGGCGAGGGTGAATTTCAAAAGGTCATCTGTGTCCATAAAGTATTCAATGGGGGCGCACTGACTGATCAGTTTGCCGGCGGCATAGGTGTCGCAGGGAACGCTCATAATGGCGACCCCGTTGTCTTCCGCCAGCTTGAGAATGGTTTTCCCCACCTTGGCACCCTGGCAGACAATGATCAGACTTGCCTCCATCTCGATGGCGCAAAGCTGACTTTCGTAGCGGTTGGAAAGAATGACGATGTCACCGGGGTGCATAATGTTCTCCAGCGTCTCCGGGCTGGCGGCGCCGATCATCACCCGTGCTCTGGAGTCGCAGACCGAATCCGCATTTCCCACAAGCATGGTGCCGTTTAAAGTGGTAAGAATATTGCGGTAGGTGGTGCGGCTTTTGGCCAGTACCGTCGTGTCGAACACGTCCATGTTTGCCATGGCGATGCCCTTCACGGTGATCAGTCCCTCCAGTTCCTGCGCCTCGTTGACCACGGCCAGCGTGTCGATTTGCTGGTCGCGCATGATGGTCCAGGCCTCGCGCATGCTGGTGGAGCGGGAGATGCCGTCGATGTGGCGATACTCCACATTGCGGATTTTGGGATTCACATCATTGCACATTCTGGGCGGAGCGACACCGAAGCGCTGGAGCACATATTCGCTCTCCTGGTTGAGCATACCGGCGCGGCGGGGCTCACAGACCAGATCGCTGGTTTGGTTTTTCAGCGCAGCATAGGCAATGGCAGAGCAAATGGAGTCGGTATCCGGATTTTTGTGGCCAATTACCACCACTTTTTGAACGGTTTCATTTGGCATAAATCGTGTTCCTCTCTGCGTTCAGACGCGGACATAGGGCTAGTACAAGGCAAGTATACCAGAGGGAAAACCCTCATACAAGAGCAAAACTGCGGAGAATGTAAAGGTACAGCGTAATGGAAACGGAGGAGAAAAGCGTGGTCAAAACCACCACATTCGACGTTAGAACGCTGTCTCCGTGCATGTTTTTTGCCATCACATAGCAGCTCACGGTAGTGGGGGAGCCGAGCATGATCATTATGGCGACCAGCTCGCTGTTGCGGAAACCGAGCGCAACTGCCGCAGGGAGAAACAGCGCCGGCAAAAGGAACAGCTTGATCAAAGAAGCGACGGCGGCCGGCTTCCACTTTTTCAGCGCCTCTGCTCCGGAGAAGGAGCCGCCAATCACCAGCAGTGCAATGGGCGTGGCAGTTCCGCCAACGGTAGTAAGGGCACTGTTGAGGATTATGGGGAGAGGGATTTGCAGCAGGGCAAAGGGGACTCCAGCGAGAATGCCGAGGATAATGGGGTTTTTCAGCACATTCAGGCAGGCTTTTTTGATTAAGGCACCTCCGTTGGCGGTGCTGGGCAGGAGCTGCCCCTGCTCATCCACCTGGGGCGAAAAGGTGAGAATGATAACGGAGTAGATGTTGAAGAAGGGAACGGCGGAGATGATCATCATGGGAACCATACCGGAGTCACCATAGATGTTCACTGCAAAGGCGATGCCCAGAATTGCGGCGCTGGAACGGGCCGCCGCCTGGGAGAATGCGCCGATCAGAGCGCGGTTTTTCAGAAGCAAAGAGGCGCAGCCCCAGATGCCGAAGAAAACAACGGTTGTTACCAGAAAGCAGAACAGACAGAAACGGGGATTAAAGTCGGTATAGAGATCCATCTTTGCAATGGAGAGAAACAGACTGACCGGAAGGGCGCATTTGAACACATATTGGTCAGCGACTTTCAAAAAAACATCATTCAGCAGATGAATTCGCATCAGGAACCAACCCAGAAGGATGATCAGAAAAATCGGAAGGGTTGCATTTAGGGCGAAGACAAAAGAGTTCATAATAAAGCTTCTTTCTCTTTGCAAATGCAATGACCTGCCAAAGGGATGACAGGTCAGCGGCATTAGCAATTTTTGAAGTATTGATGGAGTTTGCGGGTGAGGGCAATCAACAGAAGAAGGACATTTGCCCCCATGGCAATGTAAATGACATAGTTGACGCCGTTCATCTGGCAGGATTGAATGATCGGGCGGGACAGTACAACCGCAAGGGCGGCGGCAACCGCATTGGCTGCCAGAATCACCTTGAGCTGCCGGGTGATGGTCAGCATCGCGCCGAGGAAGTAGGAAATGGCGATGAGCAGCGTTGTGCCGAGAACAGGAATGAGAAGATCGGCATGCGCCACGACTTCGTCATTAAACAGCAGACCCAGTCCCCAGCGCCCCAGCAGGGCAGCGCCGATAAATACAGCGACAAATACACCGCCGAGGATCAGCCAGATTTTCCGGTACAGGGAATAAAAGCTCTTCTTATCGCACTCCACATAGTGACGGGTGAAGACCAGGATTGCCGGTGTATACAGCCACATGGCGGCGGATTGAACAATGGTAGCCGGCGTGGCGACTGAGCCGTAGATTCCCATCCAATAGTTGCCCCAGAGACTTTCCAGCGTGCTGCGGGGAATGGAGACAATAGCAGAGGTCAGGAACGAGTTGCACATCAAAGGCGCACACTCCCACAGCAGCTGCCGTGTGGCGGAGAAGGAAAACTCCAGCTTGAACCCGGAGAGTTTGCGGCAGGTGGGCCAGTCAAAGCCAAGCACAACGCAGAAGGAGGTAATGGCAATGCCGATAATGGCAATTACCAGACTGCCACTGAAGTGGAGAATCAGGGAGAAACCACCCAGCAGGCATACGCCGCGAAGCAGGAAGGAAACGCAGTTATAATCCATTCGCTCCGCCTTCTGTTCCATGGCCTGGAACACGTCGACTAACGCCTCGGAAATGCGGAAGAGCATGTAGAACAAAATGCAGGCGATCTGATGGCCGGTGTAATGCCGGTTCAGCAGTACCACGCCGCAGCAGATCAGCGAAGAGATCGTACAGGTCAGAAGACGGGTGGTGACATATTGGGAAGGGCTGTATTTGTTCTGATAGTCGGAAACCTGAAAGTCGCGAATGCCGAAGGTGGCGATGGTGAAAAACATGTTGGTCAGAGACATCGCCAGAGACAGGTTTCCTGCGTCTTCCACGGAGCCAAGGCGGACAACCAGAACGGTGAGAAGCCATTGACAGCCCAGATAGAACAGGGAACCGAAGGAATTTAGAAGGGTGTTCTGCTGAACGGAAAGTCGTTTGGAATTCATTTGGCAGGCTTCTCCTTCAGTCGCTGGCGCTTGCGGTAGCGCATGAATGCGGGGATTAAAGCGTCGATGATGTGGTAGCGCAGCATTGGGAAGGGTTTCAACACGGTGAGGAAGAGTTTATAGCAGAAAAAGTAGGTCTGCCAGCCTTCTTCCATGGGTGCGTCCTTCCAGGGGGTGAGGGAGAGATAGTGCTGATAGTCTGCCGTATAGCGGTGGGTGTTGCCCCGGCGCCAGGGACGGTCTTCTCCCAGGTAGTGGATGATAGCCGGATCTCTCAGGGCATCCTCCAGAACGGATTTCGGGAAGTATTCTGCCGGAGCCTCCAGTTTGCAGAGCACCCGGTAGGGATAGTACCAGAAAATGTTATAGAAGTTGTATGTGGGGGAAAGGGCATAAATCTTTCCGGCCAAGGCGCCGTTAATGGCGTCCTGATCGTTGGCAAAGAGCTTTCCCTCGTGGGCGGCATAGAAGGAGAGAATTTGCTCGCCGGCTTTTTCCTCCCGCCAACGGGCGAGATCAATGAGCAGTACGCCGGCGTTGATGTAGTGCTGGCCTTTTAAGCCGAGCGATTCTTTGCGGGCGCGGTTGACCGTGGGTTCCACCGAGGCACCGATGATGCAGCCCTTCAGGTCGGTGTTCCACAGGTCGCTTAAATCGCCGCGGACAATGGTGTCGCCATCCAGATAGATGACCCGGTCCACGGATTCCGGCAGAAGTTTATCTACGACCAGTCGCGCCAGAACAATGGGGTTCCAGCCGGAGGTGTCAAAGGAGAAACCGATCAGAGAGCGGATGTCTCCCAGTGCAATAAAGTGGATCTCCCGGTTGTATTTCTGCGTCAGATCGGTCAGAAGAACCTGATTTTCCTCGGAAATCCCAAGGCTGCCAATGTAGAAGCAGATGCCGTCTGCTGCCCGGTTGTTTTCGCAGACCGAACAGATTGCCGCACCCAGCTGAGGGGCGAAGTTATTGTCCGATGTGTAGAAAAATACCATAATTTTCTCCTCAGTCCATTATTCTGCAGGATAAGAGCCAAAGTCAATTTTGGAAGGAGCGTGGCAATGCCGCTTTTCTTCCGGGGGAAGGGTCATGTAGTCTCCAAAGCTGATGGTCAGATAATTGTCCCAGTCCCGGGGAACTGCAACCGTTATGTCCTCAAAAGGAACCTGAGCGGCAGGAAACAAAGTCTCTTCCCGATAGATGGAATCGGCATCTCCGTAGTTGTCCTCCAGGCGGTAAAGCACGAAGTCGGCATACAATCCCTGCGCACCTGCCCTGGCGGGTGCGGAAGCGGCAGCAACATAACGTTCGTGGAGTTTTTGGGGCGTTTGCCCGAACAGGCGGAGTGCGTAATGGATAACGCCGCAGCCAAAGAGCGCAATGCCGCGTTTCCAACCGGCCATGCCGTTGGGGAGCTTTGGCTTTTTGTATGCGCTGAGGACACACAGGCGAGCCAGCATCCAGCATTTGTGCTCTGCCTTTTCCCGTTGAGCGGCGTCTTCCCAGACAAGGTCAAAGGGGAAGATGTCGATAAAAATGCCGGAATGGTAGGTGCGGTTCTGGTCGGTGGCCTCCACAAAGGTGGTGTCAGAGCGGGTCAGTTTGGCAAAGGGCAGAACATAGCCCGGAGTGCGGCGGGCTTCCAGAAGCTCAAAATGATCGCCCAGCTCGTCCGGGGCAACCGCAAGGAACTTTTCATAGTCCTCCCGGGGCATGCCCATGTCCATGTCGTCGTCCCAGGGAATAAAGCCCTTGTGACGGATTGCACCCAGCGCTGTGCCATAGGCGCAGAAATAACGCAGATTATATTTGTCGCAGATGCGGGCGAATTCACAATAGATATTCTTTTCTACCGCCCAAAGGCGGTGCAATACTTCGGGGGTGTAGGTTGCCATAGGGGACAGTCCTCCATACATATAAATCGTCCTATTATATCATAGGCCAAAGAAAAATAAAAGGAATGTATCCCTTAAGGTGTCTGATCCGGGCATGAAATTCACACATTCAGAAAAATATTATATTTAACCGCTTTAATCACATAAAAAAATCTTGTATAATACAGCGTGTGTACATTAAGAAAGGAACGAAAAATTTTGTCCAACCAAACTGATTTGACCCGCGGAAATGTGCGGCGTCAGTTAATCCAGTATTCCCTGCCGGTCATCGGCACCACCGTTCTGCAGACAGTCTATTCCCTGATCGATCTGCTGGTTGTCAGTCATTTGCTCGGCTCTTCCGGAGCCTCCGGCGTCAGCAACAGTTCTCAGATTGTATTGCTGCTGACCAATGTGGCCGTGGGGCTGGCAAACGGAGGAAACATCCTCGTAGGTCAATACTTTGGCTCCGGCGACCGGAAACGCCGGGAAAAGGTGACCGGATGTTTTATTACCCTGTTTGTGCTGGTGGGTGCGGTTGTGGCGGCGGCCAGCTTTGCCTGCTCGGGAATGATGATTCGGGCGCTGAAAACGCCGGCCTACGCAGAGGCGGTGGCTTATTTGCGTACGGCGTCGGTGGGACTTCTGTTTGTCTATGTCTATAACTGTCTGGCTTCCATCCTTCGTGCGGTGGGCAATTCCAAGCAGCCGCTGCGGATTATACTGGTAACCTGCGTGGTGAATGTCATTTTGGATTTGCTGTTCGTGGGGCCGTTTCACTGGGGGACTGCCGGAGCGGCACTGGCAACGGTGATTTCCCAGGCGCTGAGCTGTGCATTGGCGTTGTGGTATTTGCTGTGCAATCGGGATATTTTCCAATTCCATGGCCATCAGCTCAAGCTGGACCGGGACACGGTGGGGCGGATTTTAAAACTGGGAATCCCCTGCGCGGTGCAAATGACTGTGGCGGGGATCAGCTGGCTGACGGTTACCTTCCTGATCAACGGCTACGGCGTGGACTATTCTGCAGCCTCTGCTTATGCAGCAAAGGTGAAGGATTTGTCCATGATGTTTATCACTTCCCTGAGTACGGCGGCCTCCGTTATGATTGCCCAGACCCTCGGTGCGGGACTCTATGACCGGGCGCGAGAGGTACTGCGGGAGGCGGTGCGGCTGTCGCTGATCATCTCCGCTGTGCTGGTCATCTTTATTGAATTGACCGCTCCCTGGCTGGCAGGATTGTTTACCAGCGACCCGGAAGTAATTCGGATTGCGGCGCTGAATATGCGCATTGAGATTCTGGGACAGATGTTTTACGCCGTATTTTTAGTGTATCATGCGATGATGATCGGAGCGGGAGATACCTATATGGTGTTAATCTCCTCCTCGGTAAACTGTATTTTGTTTCGGGTGATCTTTGGCGTTGCCTTCAACGCATGGTTTGGCGTTGTGGGTGTGTTTGTCGCCTGCGCCATTGCGCCCTTTACCTCGATTCCCGTAGGATGGTGCTACCTCCGCAGCAATCATTGGCGGCGTTCGCTTGCGGAGCAACAGGAGGACACGAAGTATGACTGACCAGGACAAAGACAAAACCGAATACCACAGCAGCTATCATTTCGAATCCGGAAGCGACAGGGAAAATGGCGGTGGCGAGCAGAACAACGGCAGCTACCATTACCGCTACGAGAGCACAAAGACCACCAGCTTTTCTACAAAAAATACACCGAAGAAAAAGCCCGGCGGCAGTTCAGTGATTCCATGGTGGCTTATCGTGCTGTGCTTTTGCATTGGACTGTGGCCGGTGGGCGTGATTCTTATCCTTCTTCGTGCCAGTCAGGAGGGCAAGGGCAGGGACTACGCCCGCAATGCGGCGGACAAGGTGCGCTCAGCGGCAGAAAGTGTGAAGCGATCGGTGCAGACAGAGTGGCAGAACAGCGAGGCGACCGCGACGCAGAAAAATGCAAATTATGCAAACCGGACAAAAGGGAACACAGCGGCCCGTCCGACGCCAGAGAGCGCATCAAAAACAAAAAGCATTATTGCAATGCGGTTGAGACGAATCAAAAACGGCAATTGGATGACCGTTTTAGGGGCAATATTGGCGGTGTGTTGCGGCATAGCGACTGCGAGTGCCGTATCCAACAACATTGGGTATCTTACTTATGAGCCGTTATGGATGCTGGAGGATGCGCTGGCTCCCTTTATTATGACCGGCATTGGAGCGGGGCTTTTCACCTGGGGACAGATGAAAAAACGGAAAGGCCGGAAGTTCAAGCGTTACATTAACCTGATCGGAGATCAGGAGCAGGTGTCCATTGATGCGCTGGCAGCCGCACTGCCGGCAGACCCGGACAGAGTTGCAGAAACGCTGCAGGACATGATCGATCAGGGTATTTTTGGCGACCAGGCGTATATTAACTACAGTTACGGCATACTGGTGCTGGACGGAAGCGGAGTAAAAGCGCCGGAACGGCCAAAGCAAAAGTCCACTGTGGAAGCGGACGGAGAAGACGGGGCGTTGCTGCGCAAGATTCGCGAGGCAAACGATCGGATTGCAAACGAGGAAATGTCCCGTAAGATTGACCGGATTGAGGAGATTACGGGGCGGATTCTGGAGTTCCAGAAGGAGCACCCGGACAAGGCCGCGGATCTGCGGAAGTTCCTGAATTATTATCTGCCGACTACGTTAAAAATCCTGAATACCTATGCGGAAATGGAAAAGCAGGGCATTACCGGCGAAAACATCGATGCGACGAAACAGCGGGTTGAGGACATGATGGACATGGTGGTGGAAGGCTTCGAGCGTCAGCTGGACAAACTGTTTGCCGGCGACATGATGGACATTGCCGCAGACATTACCGTGATGCAGCAGATGATGGAAGGCGACGGGCTGTTTGATCGGGATAATATGCAGATGGGCGGACATTGATTTGCTCTCTCTGCATCCGTGTGCTAAAAAATCCGATTGGCAGGAATACGAAGGTAAGAATTCAAGAGTATTCGAGAGCTACAAGGCGAATAAAAGAGAATAAATCAATTTTGGAACGGAAAGTTACTCAAATTTACGAAAAATTCACAAAACAAGACTTGCCATTTGGCGAGTCTTGTTTTATTATATAGGAAAGGTTGGCACTCAGGTTTAACGAGTGCTAAAACCACATTAAATTTGTTAGTAAGAATATCTTATATAAGGAGGAACAAACTATGAAACTGAACCCTCTGGCAGACCGCGTGGTCATCAAGCAGGTTGAGGCAGAAGAGACCACCAAAGGCGGCATCATTCTGGCCGGCGCTGCAAAGGAAAAACCCGAAATGTATACGGTTGTGGCAGTTGGCCCCGGCGCTGTTGCAGACGGCAAGGTCGTACCAATGACCGTAAAGGTGGGAGACAAGGTGCTCACCGGCAAGTATTCCGGCACTCAGGTTAAGGTGGACGGCGAAGAGCTGACCATCGTTCGCGAAGACGATATTCTCGCCATCGTGGACTAAGTTTCAGGAGGTAACATTATTATGTCTAAGTTGATTTGCTACGGCGAGGAAGCTCGCCGCTCCCTGGTCAAGGGCGTTGACCAGCTGGCTGATACCGTTAAGATCACCATGGGCCCCAAGGGCCGCAATGTCGTGCTGGGTAAGAAGTACGGCAGCCCCCTCATCACCAACGATGGCGTGACCATCGCCAAGGAGATTGAGCTGGAGGATCCCTTTGAGGATATGGGTGCACAGCTGGTGAAGGAAGTTTCCACCAAGACCAACGATGTCGCGGGTGACGGCACCACAACCGCAACCCTGCTGGCACAGGCCATTATCCATGAAGGCATGCGCAATCTGGCTGCCGGTGCCAACCCCATGGTTATGAAGAAGGGCATGGCAAAGGCGACCAAGGCCGCTATCGAGGCCATCAAGAGCAACTCCAAGCCGGTGAACGGCACTGCTGACATTGCCCGCGTTGGCGCTATCTCTTCCGGCGACGATGCAATCGGCCAGCTGATTGCCGAGGCAATGGAGAAGGTTTCCGCCGACGGTGTCATCACCGTTGAGGAGTCCAAGACCGCCGAGACCTATTCCGAGGTTGTCGAGGGCATGCAGTTCGACCGCGGCTACATCACGCCTTACATGGTCACTGACACCGAGAAGATGGAAGCCGTTCTGGATGAGCCCCTCATTCTGATCCATGACAAGAAGATCTCTAATATTCAGGATCTGCTGCCGGTTCTGGAGCAGGTTGCAAAGATGGGCAAGCCTTTGCTGATCATCGCTGAGGATGTTGAGGGTGAGGCTCTGTCTACCCTGATTCTGAACAAGCTGCGCGGTGTGCTGAATGTCGTCTGCGTCAAGGCTCCCGGCTTTGGCGATCGCCGCAAGGAAATGCTGGAGGATATCGCTATCCTGACCAGCGGCACCGTGATCTCCTCCGAGGTTGGCTACGAGCTGCGTGATGCTACCGTTGCTATGCTGGGTACTGCACGCCAGGTCAAGGTGACCAAGGAGAACACCATCATTGTTGACGGCAACGCAGATCCCGAGGCTCTGAAGGCTCGCTGCGCCCAGATCCGCACCGCCATTGAAAACACCACCTCCGAGTATGACAAGGAGAAGTACACCGAGCGTCTGGCTAAGCTGGCCGGCGGTGTGGCAGTCATCAAGGTCGGCGCTGCTACCGAGGCTGAGATGAAGGAGAAGCGTCTGCGCATCGAGGATGCTCTGAACGCTACCCGTGCAGCCGTTGAGGAAGGCATTGTTGCCGGCGGCGGTACCGCTTATGTCAATGCAATTCCCGCTGTGGAAGCCCTGCTGGCAGAGACCGAGGGCGACGAGAAAACTGGCGTGAAGATCATTGCCAGTGCCCTGACGGCTCCGGTTAAGCAGATCGCAGCAAATGCCGGTCTGGACGGCTCCGTCATTCTGGATCATATCAAGACCAGCGGCAAGACCGGTTACGGTTTCGACGCTTATAAGGAAGTCTATTGCGACATGATGGAGTCCGGCATTGTGGATCCGACAAAGGTGACCCGTTCCGCTCTGGAGAATGCTTCCTCTATCGCCTCCGTACTGCTGACCACCGAGTCTCTGGTGGCAGACAAACCTCAGCCGGCTGCGGCAGCACCTGCAGCACCTGCAGATGGCGGCATGGGCGGCATGTACTAAGAAGTGCCTGAGCGCGCAAAAGAGTTTAATTTACGCAATGAAGCGCGGTGTGAGATTTGCCACACCGCGCTTTTTTAAAAAGAAAGGAAGTGTCTATAAGTATGCAGAAAATTTCCAACAGGGAGTGGGGGCAAACGGTGAAAGATTATCTGATGCTGACCCTGGCCGGCATTATCAATGCCTTTGGCGTTACCATATTTTTATCGCCTGTGGAGCTTTATGACAGCGGTATATCCGGTACGTCCATGCTGTTGGGTCAGGTCACCCCGGAGTATCTCAGCCTGTCGGTGTTCCTGCTGATTTTGAACATTCCTTTGTTTTTATATGGATTGAAAAAACAGGGCTCCCGGTTTACTGTGCGTGCAGTTTATACTGTGGCGGTTTATTCCTTTGTAGCATGGTTGATTACAGATGTTCTGCCGATCGATGTGAGCATCGCCTCTCCGCTGGCAGGACGGGATCTTTTGCTGTGCGCCCTGTTTGGCGGCGTGATTTCCGGCGTTGGCAGCGGACTTGCCATCCGCTTCGGAGGCGCTATGGACGGCATCGAGGTCATGGCCGTCATTTTTGCCCGGAAGCTGGGGGTTACGGTCGGCACCTTCGTTATGGGTTATAACGTTGTGCTGTATATTGTCTGCGGTCTGGTGATTCACAGCTGGATTCTTCCCCTGTATTCCATTGTGACGTACGCAGCGGCACTGAAGACGGTGGACTTCATTATCGAAGGTCTGGACCGGGCAAAGGCGGCGATGATTATCACGGAGAAGCCGGACGAGGTATGCGCAGCGTTGAGCGAGCAGTTTGAAACCGGTGTGACCCGCATTGCCGCGCGGGGCGGTTACTCCGACCGGGAGAAAACTGTGGTTTATTTCGTGGTAAACCGTTTTCAGGTGACGAAATTAAAGGACATCGTTCATTCCCTGGACCCCATGTCCTATATTACGATCAGCGATGTAGCGGACGTGTTCCGGATGAATCAGGACGGCGCGTAAAGGTTGTCGAGTTTCTCTGCGCCCCTGTCTGAAATGCAAGCATTTCAGACAGGGGCGCAGTCTGTTGCGGAGGACAGAAACACTGCAAGGCTCTTGCTTGCAGACAGAACAGCATGTGTTTTGCGACAAATAAAAGCGGCGCACCCAAAAGGGTGCGCCGCAAAACGCTTTCGGAATAAAATTAGTCGAATGCGTACCAGTCGGGCTCGTTGGAGTGCTCGAACACATAGGGGTTCTCGATCTCGCCAGCGCGGACCTTCTCCCACCAAGCGCCAGCCTTAGCAGGCATGGAACGCCAGGACTCAGCGGTCTGAGGCTCCATCATGTCCTGAGTAGCATAACGCCAGTCGTTAACACGGGAGATGTACTTCTCGTCCTGCTGAGCGGAGTTCTCGTCGCCCAGATCGCCAGCAGCGATACGCAGCAGGGAACCATACTGCTCGGAAACAGTGTGCAGCTTCAGGTCCTCAACCAGCAGCTTCTTCAGAGGACGCTTTGCCAGGTTGGACATGATGGTGCGGTTCTCGTAAGGCATGGTCTTCCACATACGAGCAATCTCCCAAGCACGCTCAACAACGTGACCCTTAGCAACAACCTCGCTGACCAGACCCCAGTCCAGCATCTGCTGAGCGTTGACCTGACGGGTGGTCATCATGTAGTAGTTGCCGCGCTTGGTGCCCAGATAGTGCTGGAACATCAGGCCCATGCCGTCGCCGGGAACCAGACCGCCCTGAGCATGAGGAACCTCAATGCGGCAGTCGTCGGAAACCAGAGTCACATCGCACAGGAAAGCGGAATCCCAGTGGAAGCCGGGGCCGGACATTGCGCCGATGGTGGGAACATCCAGATCGAACACCATGTTCTTGATCAGGTTGGTGTCGTCGAAATACTGATGCTGGAAACGCTCAGTGGGCAGCTCGGAGTAGGTCTCCCAGCCGTTTGCATCGGACTCGATCATCCAGTTGTCACCGATGTGGGTGAAGATGATGATCTCGTTCTTGAAGTCCAGAGACAGAACGCGGGTCAGCTGAGAGCATGCACGGTGGGACATGCCAGAGTGATGCATGGGGCCGTCGTTGGTCTTCCAAGTGACCTGCACGATGCCATCCTCGCGCTTCAGATCAGCGAAAGACTTGAACCATTCCTTGTACTCGTCAAACTCGGGCAGCTTGACATAATCAGCCAAAGGCTTTGCCATGATGAAGTTCCTCCTCAAAAATAAATGTTAATGTTTCCGTTTGCCAACGCAGTCCAAACTGCAGTTGACAAACCCTCTTTGCAGGGCATTCATGCCCTCCCAATACCATCTAAGATTATAACGATATGTGACCGAGATGTCAACCGAATTTCACACAAAGTTCCTAGAAGTTGTTGTGTAAAATAACTAAAAAAATTCTGTGAAATTTTTGACAATATTGGCTGAAATCAAAGAGAAAACTCAACAATGAGAGGATAAAATCAAAAAACGGGAATCGGAGAGAAAAAACCTTGTGAAAAAGCCCATCTCAGATGATCAGTCCTCCGTTGGGGGCAATCACCTGCCCGGTGATAAACTCCGCCCCGTCCGAACAAAGGAAGCGAACCAGCCGGGCAACTTCATACCCGGTACCGATCCGGCCCAGGGGCGTTTCCTCTGCCAGGGCGGCCATGTCGTCTTCGCTGAGATGCGCGTTCATTTCCGTGTCGATCACACCGGGGGCAACGCAATTGACGCGGATATTGGAAGGGCCGACTTCCTTTGCCAGGGCTTTGCTGAAGGCAATGACCGCACCCTTGGAAGCGGAGTAGGCAACCTCACAGCTGCCACCGACCTGTCCCCACATGGAGCTGACGGTGACAATACTTCCGCGCTGGTGCTGAATGAAGTAAGGAAGTGCGGCACGCACGGTGTAAAACAGTCCATCAACATTAACAGAAAACAATCTGCGCCACTGCTGATCAGTCACATTGGTGAGCACATCCTGAGGAAGCGCGATGCCGGCATTGCACACCAGTGCATCCGGCAGACCGATGCGGTCAACAGCATAGTCAATAAAGTGTTTCGCCTGTTCCGAGTCGGAAACATCTGCTAAGACGGGCAGAACATTTACTCCCCGGGCGCTCAATTCATCCTGAAGCGCCATGGCCTGCTGGGTTGATTCATGATAACAGAAGGCAATGTTCCAGCCTTTAAAGGCAAACGTGCGGGCAATGGCGGCGCCGATGCCCCGGCTGCCGCCGGTGATGAAAACAGTACTCATGAGGAAGGCCTCCTTTGTAAATCATGAAATCATTGTAGCATGAATTGAAAACAGGGACAAGGAGAGAGAATCTTAAGTACTTTTGAACAAAATAACAAAAATGAGATAGAATAACGCCGCCTGGTTTGGTAAAAATGAAAAAATAGTTCTTGCTATCGCGCTTTGAAGGGTGTATAATGTGCCCAATGATGGATGAATATTACAGGCTCTGCTTGTTTAATTCGCCATAAACAATCAATCATAAGGAGAGAATCAACCATGAGCTATTCCGTGCAGAATATTCGTAACATCGCCTTGCTGGGTCACGGTGGAAACGGCAAGACTTCTCTTGTGGAGAATATGTTGTATTCCATTGGCGCTCTGGATCGTCAGGGCCGGGTCGCCGACGGAAATACGGTCTGTGACTACGACGCAGAAGAGATTAAGCGCCAGATCACCATTTCTACCACTGTCGCTCCGGTAGAATATAATGGCTGCAAAATCAATGTGCTGGATACGCCGGGTAACTTTGATTTCTCCGGTGATGTGCAGGAAGCACTGCGGGTAGCGGAACTGGGCATTATCGTTTGTGATGCCAAGAGCGGCTTAAGCGTTGGAACAGAGCGGGCGTGGAAACAGCTCAACGCCAGAAAACTGCCCCGCTTCATCTATATTTCCAAGATGGATGAAGACAATGGCGACTTCAATGGCGCATTTGCCACCCTGCGGGAGCATTTTGGACGCACGATTGCACCGCTGGTGATTCCGATTTGGGACGAGAACAAGCATGTAACCGGCATTGTGGACATTTTAAATAAGCGGGCTTATACGATGGAGAACGGCAATCGGGTGGAGATTCCGGTGCCGGAAGACAAAGTCGATGTGGTGGAAGAGCAGTATGCAGCGCTGATGGAGTCGGTGGCAGAAACCAGCGACGAGTTTATGGACAAGTTCTTCAACGGCGAAAGCTTTACTTATGCAGAAATTCTCCAGGGTTTGCATGCCGGTGTGAAAGACGGTACGCTGGTTCCTGTGTTCTGCGGCAGTGCTCAAACGGGAATGGGAACCATGGCGCTGCTGAACGCCATTGTCGATTTGGCACCAAACCCCATGGAGGCGCCTTCGGAACTGGTAACGGAAGAAGACGGAGAACCGGTGGAGTTTGTGGTTTCTCCCGGTGCAGTGCCTGCGGCGCTGGTCTTCAAAACGACAGCAGATCAATACGGAAAGTATTCTTATGTAAAGGTTTACTCCGGTGCGCTGACTCCGGATTTGTCACTGGTCAACGCAACAACGGGAAACACCGAGAAATTGGGTCGCCTGTATACCATGCGCGGCAAAAAGGCCACGGAAGTCAAGGAGCTTACCTGCGGCGATATTGGTGCGATTGCGAAAATGGATCGTCTGAAAACCGGCGACACCCTGAGCGATGCGCGCAAGCCCATTCGCTTTGAAGGCATTCCGTTTGCAGAGCCCAACTATGCCAAGGCCATTGCACCGAAGACCCGTGGTCAGGAGGAAAAGGTCGCTGCGGGACTGATTCGTCTGAATGAAGAGGATCCTTCGTTTACTGTTTCCAACAATGCAGAGACTCATCAGATGGTGATTACTGCGGCAGGCGACATTCAAATCGATGTGCTGGTCAGCAAGCTCAAGAGCCGTTTCGGCGTTGAGGCGGTTCTGGAAGAGCCCCGAGTCGCCTATCGGGAAAAGATTCGCAAGACGGTTTCCAAGCAGGGCCGCCACAAGAAGCAGACCGGCGGCAGCGGTCAGTTTGGTGATGTCTGGATTCGTTTTGAACCCTGCGACAGCGAGGAAATGGTGTTTGAAGAGGAAGTGTTCGGCGGCAGCGTGCCCAAGAACTATTTCCCGGCAGTGGAAAAAGGCTTGCGGGACGCGTGCCAGCACGGTGTACTGGCGGGTTATCCGGTGGTTAATCTGAAAGCGGTTCTCTATGATGGATCCTACCACCCGGTGGATTCTTCGGAAATCGCCTTTAAAACCGCTGCCCAGTTGGCTTATAAAGCTGCTCTGCCTGAGGCAAATCCCGTCATGCTGGAACCGGTAGGCGCACTGAAGGTGACCGTTCCGGATAACTACATGGGCGATGTGATTGGCGACCTGAATAAGCGCCGCGGCCGCGTGATGGGTATGGAGCCCACCGAGGATGGCGGTCAGGTAATCGAGGCAGAAGTGCCGATGGCAGAGATGACCAGCTATGCCATCGATCTGCGGGCCATGACCCAGAGCCGTGGCAGCTTTACCTTCCACTTTGTGCGCTATGAGGATTGTCCTCCGGCGGCTCAGGCAAAGGCAATTGAAGAAGCAAAGGCAATGCAGGAGTAACTGCATGCAGGATTACAGCCGCCGGATTTTGTCCGGCGGCTGTTGTGTTTGTAATTCTTTTGATACCATATTTTAAATGTTTGTTTATTGACTTTAGGGGGCGCATTGACCATAATAACATACTGTAAGTGTATGTAATGTACAACAAACACAGGAGGCTATTTATGCAAAGATCGCAACCGTCCCATAGGCGGACGTATGTTATTTTGATTGGCGCTATTGTGCTGGTGGTTTTGCTGCTGCTGAGTTTTCTTTATATTATCAAAGCGCGGAATCAATCCGGCCGTTTCCCGGCCAAGACTTCCATCAATGGAATTGATGTCAGCGGCATGACAGCCACCCGGGCAAAGAACGAACTGGCCGATAAGGCGGAAGAATACACGCTGACCATTACCGAGCGGCAGGGAACAGAGACCATTACCGGAGAGCAAATCGGATTGACCTTTGTTGACAACGGAGAGGTTGACCGGCTGATCAAGGGATACAATCCCTATAAGTGGTTCTTCGACGGACTGACCCAAAAAGATTTGACGGCATCGACGGACACCGTGTTGGATGCTACGCTGGCGGAGCAGACGGTGCGGGCACTGGATTGCTTCCAAAACTATACCCCGGCCCAGAATGCACAGATTGTGGATGACGGAACTCAGTTCACCGTGCAGGAAGCGGTACAGGGAACAGAGCTGAACACAGAGGATGCGGTGCAGGCCATTTTGGCGGCGCTGAATGCAGGCGATACGACGATTGATCTGGATGCGCAGGGGCTTTACAAACAGCTGGAGAGCGCCGATACCACGGAATTGCAGGCGCAGGCGGATTTGCTGAATGGCTATCTGGCGGCGGATCTGACCATGGATTTTGGGGACGATCGAGTCATACACATTAATGCAAAGACGATTCGTGACTGGATGACCACCGATGAAAACGGTGTTATGGATCTGGATTACGACAAGGTATTTGAGTTTGTAAAAACAAAAATAGCATACAAGGTGGATACCTTCGGCCTGAAACACACGATCAAAACCCACAGCGGCTACACCATCACCTTGTCCGGCGGCGACTATGGATGGTGCCTTGCCCGCGGCGATACGACAGAAACAATTATCGCGGCGGTAAAGGCGGGGCAAACCGGCACTTTAGAGCCAAGCTGGCAGTATCAGGGCAAGAACCTGGGCTATGACGACATTGGCGGCACCTATATTGAGGTCAGCATTTCGGAGCAGACGATGTGGTGCTATAAAGACGGCAAGCAGATTGTGGAAACTCCGATTGTAACGGGCAACATTAACAGGGGCAACGGCACGCCGTACGGCAGCGTTTGGGCCATCGACGCCATGAAGAAAGATGCGACCCTGGGCACGATTGAGACGATGGGATACTCCAGCCCCGTGAATTTCTGGATGCCGTTTAACGGAAACGTGGGAATTCACGATGCGGACGGCTGGCGCAGCAGCTACGGCGGAGAGATTTACAAGACCAACGGCAGCCATGGCTGCGTCAACACGCCCTACGATGCCTGCAAGACGATTTACGAAAATGTGTCCATCGGAACAGCAGTGGTCGTATACGATCTGAGTGACGAGAGCACAGTCATCGTCAGCAAACCAGGAGAATATCAGGCCCCAAGCAGCGATGCAGATTGGGATTGGGACGATTAAAAGAAAACCAAAATAAGAGAGGATCATGCTCCAACCGGGCATGATCCTCTTTTGTTTAGGAATATTGTTCCACCAGGCGCAGAGCTTCCTGCCGCATGGCGTCCACCAGCACATCCGGCCCGATGATTTTCACACCTCGCCCCAGGGCGATGACCCACCCAAGGAACTGTTCACTTGCAACGACGGAAACACGGGTGCGAAAATGGGTTTCGTCAACGGGAACTAAGTGCACATCCTTGCCGAATCGATCGATGATGGGACCGGCCATAGCGTTCTCGCAAAGGAGGGTCACCGTAAGCACCTCGCCGCCGTACATGCCGAACAGCCCCCGGGAATAGTCGGGCAGATTCAGCCGTTGAAATACGCTTTTTCCGACGCGAGGCTCTTTCGCTATGCTGAGATGGAGCATTTTATCCACGCGGTAATGCTTGATTTTGTCGCTGGCGGCATCGTAGCCGATGAGGTAGTAGTATTCATCGTCCCACAGCAACGCCCATGGACTGATGAGATAACGGGCGCCTTCGTGGCGCAGTTCAGGCTGTTTTTGTACGTTCCATTGAAAATATTGAAAGGTGATTTGCCGGTCCTGATTGATTGCATCGTGAATTTTATCCACGCTGTAATAGATGCTCTCATTCATGTTTTTAACGCGGCCGGAGAGGATTACCTGGCGGTGGAGCTGCTGGGCTTCGTAAACGCTGACCAGCGACTCTAATTTTTTGATCAGCTCCATGGATTTCCGTTGAGTGATAAATTTGGAAGACTGCACGGAATCCACCAGCAACTTCAGCTCCGGGAGCTCGAATTCACGGCTGACCAGACGATAATCGGTTCGTCCGCCCTCCTGGTTGGACACAATATCCAGTCCCCAGTGGCGAAGCTCCTCCAGATCCTGATAAATCGTCTTGCGGTTGGCAGTGATTTCCTGCTGGTTCAGCAGGGAGATGATTTCTGACACAGTCAGTCCGTGATCCTCATCGGTGTTTTGATAAAAAATCCGCGCGAGGGATAGTAATTTCAGTTTTTGGTTGCTGCCTTTTGCCATGGTGGATGCCTCCTTCCCTTTTGAGAATATTGTATCATTCCTCGAACATACTGTCTATTGCCCAGGGCGTTTTTTTGGACACTGCTTTTGGTAAACTATGGTCAATCAAAAGATAAGGAGGACGCAACAATGGACGTAATTGTCAGTATGGCACAGCACAAGGGAAACACGGTTTTTCATAAACCCGGATGTACCCATGTGAAACGGATGAGACCATGGAACCGAATGGTTATCCCGGAAAAGATGGCAATAAAAAAAGGGTATTGCAGCTGCAAGCACTGCTGCGGATTAAAAGTAGAGCTGGAAACCGACGAGAAAATCACCCGTTTGCAGCAGCAGGGCGTGATTGTTACAGACTATAATCCCAAGACCCGTACCTTGTATATCCGTACCGGCATCGGCTGCTGGAAGGTTTTTACGAGAGATGATCCGAGCCTGCTTTATCTGTATCACAGAAACGTCTACCTGGAGGGGATGACCCTTGCGGAAATTATGACCGGCGGATACCACCGGCAGACTGATGTTCCGTTGAAGCGTTCGCTGGTGGAACTGATTGATTACATCGTAGCCCATGACCGGGCAAAAGAGATTATACGGCTGGACTACCGCAAGCTGCCTCGGGCAACCAAACGGCAGAGAAAATACTATCAGCAGGCAGAAAAGCGAAATCGCCGTCAGCAGAGTCGCCGGGTGGATGAACTTTTCCGCCAGATCGAGTCGAAAAATCCGGAGCTGAAGCAGTGCTCCGTTTGTTAATCGAAGAAAGGACGAAAAAGAATGAAGAAAATCTATTTCACATTAACGGGAACCTCCTTCCGTTATGGAAGTGACTTTCTGGTGCCGGGCATGAAGCTTGGGCTGGAAAAAGAACCGGACAATCCCTACGACCGAGAGGCCATTCGCGTGGTATATGAGGGAATGGGAACCATCGGTTATGTTGCAAACAGCATTCATACGGTGAAGGGGGAAACCATGAGTGCCGGCCGGCTCTATGATAAAATCGGAACTACGGCAAAGGCAAAAGTGGTTACGGTAACTCCGGCGGGCACGATTTGCAGAGTATGTAAAAAGAGTCTGCTGGAAAATAACCAGCAGACTCACAGCGGTGGAGATGAAACGTGGTTACCGGCATGGAAACCGGTGAGTGAGGATGAGGCATAAGAGGCCTCATCCTCAAGATGAAACGACAGGAAAATAAGATCCGATCAGACAATGGGCAGTGTCAGAGGCTGATCCCCTTTTTGTCCGTTGTCCTTCTTGGCAAAGGTGACATTTGCCCGATCCATAGGCGTTTTCTTCATCAGGAAGCCGGGCATGCCGGAGGCAGTGGCCAGCTGGGTGATTGTGCTTTGCAGGAAGGGGAAGAGCTGGTCATAGCACTGAACGTGAGCATCCCGCTTTGTCTCGTCATCCACAACTCCGGAAAGCTCGAACACGCCGATGATTTCAGCAGAGATGAACAGCTTTTCCGGGTCGTCCTTCATCTGGGCGCTCTGGTAGAGCTTGGCGACGCATTTGCTGTTGTCGCTGGTGTAATCCACATGAAAATTGAAGCTGCTCTTCAACTGAATTTGACCGGACTTGTCAATGCGATTGACAAAGTGAACTTCCTGTACGCGCTGATTTGCGAGAGTAACAGTAACCATAATGGAAACCTCCTAATGACTGTATGACGGTCTTTTCATCAGTATATCATATCGGCAGGGAAATGCAAATGCGTTTCCCTGGGTTTATTCGTAAATTCGGCCTTCCTCCACCAGATGATAGACTCCGTTTTCACAGGTTAATATGGTGCAGGAGCAGTTTTTCATCGGGGAATTGCGCCAGAATTCCGACAGAGGCCGGTCAAGTACCCGCTGTACAATGCCGCGAATCAGTGCACCGTGACTGACGAGAAGCACGTTGCTGTGGGTCTGTTCCAAAGAAGGCAGCAGTTGATCCAGTACGCTGCGGCAGCGGGCGTCCAACTGGGCATAGGTCTCGGCGCCTTCACTGGGAATATAATGTTCCGGATCGCCAAAGAAGGACTGACGAAGGGCAGGGTGTTCCGAAAGAGAAAGCCCTTCCATTGTGCCAAACCCCATTTCAGTGATCCGGGGTTCGATCTGAATGGACAGCCCTCTTCCATCGGCGACGGCGTGAGCGGTTTGTATGGCCCGTTGAAGGGGACTGCTGAAAATGCGGTCAAAGGGAATGGAACGCATTGCCAGTGCAGCGGCTTTGGCCTGAGCCAGACCGTGTTCATTCAGAGGAATGTCGGAGCGGCCCTGCATTCGATGGAGGACATTCCAATCGGTTTCTCCATGGCGCATCAGGTAGATATTCATAGATGCATAATTCCTTTCGTTAGGATACAACTCTATTATACAGAACAAACGCCATTTCGCAAGAGATGGCGTTTGTATTATTGGCCGGAATATGGTACAATGCGGAAAAACCATCGGGAGCGGAACAGATGATCAGATTGGGAAAATTGGCAGATTTGCCGGAGTTGATGGTGCTTTACGATCAGGCGCGAACCTATATGGCCAGCACAGGAAATCCAAACCAGTGGCCGCCGGAATATCCCGGAACGACATTGCTGACAGAGGACATAGAGCATCAGCGGCTTTATGTCATCGAGCGGGACGGAACGCTGTGCGGAGCATTTGTGCTGCAACTGGGAGAGGAATTTGGCTACGCCGATATTCGGGGAAAGTGGCTGAGAGACCTGCCTTACGGCGTGATTCATCGCCTGGCAGGCCGGGAAACGAAAAAGGGGATTTTTCAGGAGTGTCTGGATTTCTGCCGTTCCCATGCGCCGGATTTGCGGGCCGATACCCATCGAGAGAACCGGGTGATGCAGCATTTGCTGGAGAAGCACGGCTTTGTTCCCTGCGGCGAAATTACATTGGCCGATGGGGGAGAGCGCATTGCCTATCAGATTCGTGAGATGGAGGTCACATCGTGCTGAGGGAGGAGAAACTGGGCAGCCTGACGCTGCTGCAGTCCACGGAGGAATTTCGCCTGGGACGGGATTCTCTGGCGCTGGCGCGGTTTGCCGGTTTGCATCGAGGCGACCGGGTGTGCGATCTGGGCTGTGGAGTGGGCAGTTTGCTTCTGGCTTTGGCGGAACGGGAGATGGCATTGACGCTGGATGGGGTAGAAATCAGGGCATCGGCAGCTGAACTGTGCAGAGAAAATCTGCGGTGCAACGGGCTCAGCGGCACGATTGTCACAGGAGAAATGCAGAATCGCTATCCGGAGCTCCCGTGGGGAGGCTATGATCTTGTAACTGCAAACCCTCCTTATTTTCCGACTGGAACGGGAAAGACGGCGCAGGATGCCGCGCGGGCACAGGCACGAACAGAGGGAACCTACACGATTCAGACGGCATGCGCTGTCGCGGCACGGCTTTGCCGCAATGGAGGAAAATTTGCACTGTGCCTGCGGCCGGAACGGCTGGCAGAGGTGTTTCAGGCGCTGCAGGAAAATCATTTTGCGCCAAAACGCATGCAATTGCTGCAAAGCGCTCCGGAGCGGGAGGCAAATTTGGCGTTGATCGAGGCAATTCGCGGCGGAAAGCCCGGGTTGCGGATGCTTCCGGTGAAAATAGAAAGGTGACTCAACTTATGGCTGGTATTTTATATCTTGTGCCGACCCCGATTGGAAACCTTGGGGATCTGAGCACACGCATTGTTGAAACATTGGAGCAGGTCGATTTTATTGCGGCGGAAGATACCCGGGTTTCGCTGAAGATATTGAACCATCTGGGGCTGAAAAAACCAATGGTAAGCTACTATCGCCACAACACGGAAACCAGTGGGCCTCAGATTCTGAATCGTATTTTAAACGGAGAAAATTGCGCCCTGGTGACGGACGCCGGAACGCCGGCAATCAGCGATCCGGGGGAGGAACTGGTCGCCCAGTGTGCGGAAGCGGGGGTGCAGGTTTGCGGTATTCCCGGGCCCTGCGCCTTGGTGACTGCATTGGCGGTTTCAGGCCTTCCCACCGGCCGGTTTACCTTTGAAGGCTTTTTGGCGATGAACAAGAAAAATCGGGCCGCCCATCTGGAAGAACTGAAAACGGAACGGCGCACTATGATTTTCTATGAGGCGCCCCATAAATTGTGCGCCACTTTGGTAGATATGGCGGCGGCTTTTGGGGCAGACCGCCGCATTGCGCTGTGCCGGGAGCTGACAAAGCTGCATGAGGAAATCTATCGAACCACTTTGGGGGAAGCGATGGAGCGCTATCGGGAGCAGCCCCCCAAGGGAGAGTTTGTCCTCGTGCTGGAGGGCGCACCGGAGGTGGAGCAGGAGATGCTTTCTCTGGAGGACGGCGTAGCTATGGTGCTGGAAAAAAGAGCGATGGGTCTGTCGATGAAAGATGCGGCACGGCAGGTTTCCGCAGAGACCGGATTGAGCAAAAATGAGCTTTACGCGGCAGCATCCAAAAAATAATTATACAGAAAGTATAATGTTAAGAATGATTCTTATTTATAGGCAAAAGGAAAAGACTGGAGTCAAAAAAGACTCCAGTCTTTCTTATTTTTAACAATTTTCTGTTCCAGTTTTACCAAGATACCCGTAAGGCTTCCCTGTCTCAGGAATTTTTGGAGTTCTGCAGCTCGCGCATGCATCTGGGGCAGATGTTCTTTTCCTTGAATTCCACAACATTTTTGGCTTCACCGCAGAAAATGCAGGAGGGCTGGTACTTTTTCAGAACAATAGAAGTACCTTCCACATAAATCTCCAGCGGATCTTTTTCTGCAATGTCCAGTGTGCGGCGCAGTTCGATCGGCAGAACAATGCGGCCGAGTTCGTCAACTTTGCGGACAATGCCGGTAGCTTTTACTCTCATCAAAATTACCTCCTATAGGTCAAAAAAGTCACAACAGTGCACGACAAATCTAAGTGTCATTATAACAAATTGTATACTCTTGTCAATTACTATCCGAAAAAAAGTAAAAAGAGTTAAATCGAAATTAACATGCGCGTGAGAGCTGACCTAAGGCAAGGGGAATGGGAAACAAAGGGAAAAGAGATGGAAATTTCGTGTTATTCTTCGATTCCGGCAAGGGAGCGAAGAACGGCTCCGGCCAGAGTAAGTCCGGCAGCGCCGGGGACAAACGCATTGCTGGAGGGAACCTGACGTTTGCTGGTGACTTCCTTGGCATCCGGCAGGTCGGTAAAGGGCGTCAAAGCCGGTTCGGGAGAATAGACCACCTTCAGGTGATGAATGCCCCGATTGCGCAGTTCTTTCCGCAATACCCGTGCCAGAGGGCACATGGTGGTTTTGCTGATATCGGTTACCTGAAAGCGGGTGGGATCTAATTTGTTCCCTGTTCCCATAGAGCTGATGAGAGGAATGTTCAGGGCATGGCAGCGCTGAGCCAATTCCAATTTTGCGGCAACGGTGTCAATGCAGTCGACGACGTAGTCGTATTTTGTCAGGTCGAAATCTTCTGCAGTTTCCGGCAGGTAGAACATTTGGTAGGTGGTGACCTGGCAGTCTGGGTTGATATCCTGAATCCGCTCTTTCATCACATCGGTTTTATACCGCCCGATGGTGCTGTGCAGGGCGATGATCTGCCGGTTCAGATTGGTGAGACTGATTTTATCGTTGTCAATCAGGTCCAGCGCACCGACTCCGCTGCGGGCCAGTGCTTCTACGCAATGCCCGCCTACACCGCCAATGCCAAACACGGCAACGCGGGAATGGTGCAGTTGCTCTACGGCATCGAAGCCGAATTGCAGACGAAGACGGGAAAATTGATCGATCATGAGAAGTTGTGCTCCCTTCGTAATAAGTGACTGCAGCCATTATACTGCATGGAAATCAGAAAAGATAGAAAAACTGTGTGGAGTAGATCGCTATAAAGTACTTGGGTGGACAATTTGGACGCATCAGGCATCCGTTGTTTTTTCCAGACGTTTCTTCTCCCGTTTGCTTTCGATTACATGGCGCACTGCCATAACAGGGTGAGAGAAAATCATTCTCGGACCGGAGAAACGCATGACATTGCGGATTTTTTCACGCATGTCCGGTTTATAACAGTGCACCTTGCAGTTGGAACAGAAGGTTTTTGTTTCCATAAAAGGGCATTTATCCGAGCGGAGCATAGCGTAATCCTGCAAAGACTGGCATTCCGGGCAAAGTCCATCCCGGGTGCCGTGCTTATGTCTGCAATAAATGCGGATCATCAGCGCAACGGTGCGCTTTTCCCGTTCCCGTTTGGTTTCAACTTTATCTTGCGGCATGATTTATCCTCCGTTTCTGTGAAATAAAACTCCCGGGTTGCAGAAACTGTAACCCGGGAGTTGTTCTCTTATTCAGGACAGAGCCTTACTCCTCGTCGGAGTCATCCTCTGCGTCTACGTCCTCGTAACCTAACTCGATTTCAAAGGCCTGACCGCAGCCGGGGCAGGTGACCTTTCCGGAATCCAGAACGCTCTTGTCTACCACAAGCGTGTCGTCGCAGTTGGGACACTCCAGCTCAAAGAAGCCATCTTCTTCCAAAGCGGCCAGAGCCTCTTCTGCGTCGTCCTCGTCTTCCTCATCGTAGTCAGAGAAGTCAAAATCGTCGCTGTAAACGTAGTCCTCCACCATAGACAGGCTGTCGGACACGTCGTCCAGCTGATCGGCCAGTGCCTGAATGGAGTCGTCGTTCTCCTCGCTGTTCAGGGCAATGTGCTCCAGAATATCCATAATAATGGAAATGAGCTTTCCCTCGCTGGATGCCTCGGGATCAAAATGCAGGCCCTCGGCAACACCTTTCAGATAGGCAACTTTTTCGGATAACGTCATGATTTTGTCCTCCTTTCAGGGAAACACAGGAAAATCAGAAATGAACTTACTTTACGCGACCCATGTACTCGCCGGTACGGGTATCGATCTGGATGCGCTCGCCCTCGTTGATGAAGATCGGCACCTTTACCTCTGCGCCGGTTTCCAGAGTAGCGGGCTTGGTGACGTTGGTGGCAGTATCGCCGCGGACACCGGGCTCGGTTTCGGTAACTTCCAGCTCAACGAAGTTGGGGATTTCAACGGAGAACACCTTGCCCTTGTAGCTCAGCAGCTTGCAGGGGTCGTTTTCCTTAACAAACTTGAAGTTGTCCGGCAGGTCGCCCTTTGCGATGGGAGTCATCTCGAAGGTCTCGTTGTCCATGAAGTAGTACAGATCGCCGTCGTTGTAGCTGTAGCAGGTCTCGATGCGATCGATGAAAGCTTCTTCAAACTTTGCAGTGGGGTTGAAGGAAGTCTCGGTCACAGCACCGGTAACAATGTTCTTCATCTTGGTGCGGACAAAAGCGGCACCCTTACCGGGTTTAACGTGCTGGAACTCGACGACCATCATCAGCTTGCCTTCGTATTCGAAGGTTTTGCCGTTACGAAAATCGCTGGCAGTAATCATAATGAAATTCCTCCATGAATTAGAAATTAGATCGTTTACCGGCGTGTACCGGCAAAAAAGGGCAGACTACACCACCCCATATTTTCTATTATTCTATACCAGTTTCTTCGATTTGACAAGGGGGGATGCGAATTTCCAGCGCAATTCAAAACAAAAACTGTGAACCGGGCGGCAGGGAAGGTTTGATTCAACGATCGTTCATAACAACATAATCCCGCCGGGGCTGAATTGCCTTGTATGCGGGGCGGATAATACGATTGCCGTTTACCAGCTCTTCCAGTCGGTGGGCGCTCCAGCCGGAAATGCGGGCAATGGCAAACAATGGTGTGAAAAGCTCTTCCGGAATGCCCAGCATTTGATAAACAAAGCCGCTGTAAAAGTCCACATTGACGCTGACGCCCTTATACATTTTCCGTTCATTGCTGATGATCTGGGGTGCGAGGCGCTCTACGGTGGTATACAGCTGATATTCCTCCTCTTTGCCCTTTTCTGCAGCGAGCTGGTGCACAAAGGATTTGAAGATTTCCGCACGGGGATCGGACTTGGAGTAGATGGCATGACCTACGCCATAAATCAGACCGGCATGGTCAAAAGCTTCTCCGTGGAGAATGCGTTTCAGATAAGCGCCAACTTCCTCATCGTCGCGCCAGTCACCAATTTGTGCTTTCATTTCCTCGAACATATGGCAAACCTTAATGTTTGCGCCGCCATGTTTGGGCCCCTTCAGGGAGCCGAGGGCGGCAGCGATGGCCGAATAGGTGTCGGTGCCGGAGGAGGTGACCACATGGGTGGTAAAGGAGGAGTTGTTGCCGCCGCCGTGTTCGGCATGAATGACCAGAGCCATGTCCAGAACCCGCGCTTCTACCGGAGTGTAGCTCATGTCCGGACGAAGCATATGAAGGATATTTTCTGCGGTGGAGAGCTCCGGAACCGGATCATGGATAAAGAAGCGGTTATTGTTTTTGCGATAGTAATCGTAAGCCTGATAGCCGTACAATGCCATTTGCGGGAAGGTGGCGATCAGCTGCAGGCACTGGCGCAGGACGTTCGGGATGGAGGTGTCGTTGGGGTTGTTGTCATAGGAGTACAGCGTCAGGACGCTCCGCGCCATGGAATTCATAATGTCTGTGCTGGGGGCTTTCATAATGACATCCCGCACAAAGGAGTTGGGCAGGGAACGATAACTGCCCAGGACAGAATGGAAATCGGCCATTTCCTTTGCAGACGGCAGGTTGCCAAACAGAAGCAGATAGGTGATTTCCTCAAAGCCAAAGCGGCCGTCCTTCAGAAATCCTTTTACAAGGTCGTGAATGTTATAACCGCGATAAAATAAAGAGCCGTCGCAGCTTTGCCCATCGGCTGTTTTTGCCTGAATTTCAGAAATTTCAGTCAGTCCGGTCAACACGCCGTTTCCGTTTTCATCCCGCAGGCCACGATTGACTTTGTATTTGGAATAGAGCTGTTTGTCGATAACGCAGTCTTCGGAACAATGGGCTGCAAGCGCTAGAATTTCCGGTGTAATTTCGGAATAATCACGTTTTTCTGTCATCAAAATAACCTCCTTTGTCAACGTAGCCGGGATTATTGGTGCTGCTGGTGCAGCTCGTGTATTGTGTTCACCAGCTTGCGGCTCAGGCGCAGAAATTCAGCGGTATCCGTTTCTCCCATGGCCTCCACTACCCGGTCGGCCTGCTGGCACAGCAGCTGATAGCGGTTGAGGATGTACTTGCGGCCAAGGGGAGTGAGGAACACCTGAACAACCCGACCGTCGGTTTCAGAGTTGGAGCGAGTCACCAGTCCCTTGGATTCCAGACTCTTCAACGCGTTTGCCACGCGGCTGCTGCCAACGTCCAGCGCGGTGCGAAGCTCGCCGGCGCTGGCTCCGTTGTGGCGAAGTGCCAGATGAGCCAAAAGTGCACCTTCGCCCCGGGCAACCTGTTCGGCGTTGTCATGGGCGGGGATATGGGTCAGCTGAATCAAAAGATCAATCAGTTCTTCTGCGCTTGTTTGAGATTTCATGCCTTGTTCACCTCGTCAATCATCTCACATTGTGAGATAAATTATATCAAACAGAAGAAATTATGTCAATCAAATCAAAATGACGATAAAGTGAATTTTTTGTTAATAGAGCTGAAATAATGTTAAAAATGCGGTAAAAAAGTGCCGTCTCAAAAAATTGAGACGGCACTTATACTGGATGAGATTGGGAATTAAAGGGACATGGCTGCGTTGTATGCCTCCGCAGTGGCCTGTTCCACGGTGCGGGCGCGGACGCAATCGCCTACCTGAGCCCACTCGGGAACGTCGCAGTCGGTGACAAAACGGTCCGCCAGGGCGGTGCGTGCCTTCATGCCAGCGGCAAGAATAACCGTGTCGCAGGTGATGGTGTGCACATCACCGGCGGCATCGGTGTAGGTAACCGCATGCTTTTCCACGCTCTTGCACTTTGCACCCGTGATGGCAGTGAAGTTTTCGTTTTCGTCCAGCAGAATGCGAATTTCATCTGCGCAGGTTTTCGAGGCATCCGGGCAGAGGGAGTCCTGCATTTCAATAATGGTGACCTTGTGTCCGCGATCCGCCAGATGCAGGGCGGTTTCGCAGCCCACCTGACCGCCGCCGATAACAACAAGGGTTTCGCCCAGTTCTTCTTCATGACCATAGGCGTCGGTGGCGACGATGCCATTGTCGGTGTTGAAACCGGGCAGCGGGAGCATCAGCGGCTCGGCACCAATGGCAATGATGACAGCGTCGAATTGACCATTGAGCATGGTCGGATTGGCCTCGGTGTTGAAACGTACCGAGATGTTCCGCTTGCCTACCTGATAGATCAGGTATTCCTTGTAACTGTTCAGCGCATATTTAAATGCAACGTGCTTGGCAAAATCCAGTGCACCGCCAAGGTGGTTTTCTTTTTCAAACAGCGTGACAGTGTGTCCGCGGTCATAGGCTGTAATGGCAGCTTTCATTCCGGCAGGGCCGCCGCCGATAACGGCAACTCGCTTGCTGGAAGCAGGAGCGGCGGGGAACATCTGGTCGGCGCAGGTTTCATAACCGATCAGGGGGTTGACGGCGCAGCGGAACAGGTGCTCATAGCAGTCGGAGTCATGGCAGCGCATGCACTTGATGCAGGGAACCACGTCATCGCTGTGGCCGGAAATTGCCTTGTGGATGGTTTCGGGATCGGCAATAAGCTGACGACATACGGCGTAGAAATCGCATTTTCCGTCTGCAATGGCCTCTTCCGCCGCCTGCAGGCTTTCCAAACCGCCAACGGCAGTGACCGGCTTGGTGATTTTTCCGGATTTTTTGAATGCTTCTGCCAGCCAGAGATTGGGATGATAACCCATGTGCTGACATGGATGGGTCCAGGTCATGTACTTTTCAGTGACCATGCCGCAGGATGCCTGGATGATGTCGCAGTGATCCTGCAAAATAGAGGCAATGCGAATGCCTTCTTCCACATCGATGCCGCCCTCGATAAATTCGCTGGCAGACATACGCACCTCAAAGGTCATGCGGCCTTTGGTGGCGGCACGGCAGGCATCCAGAATCTCCACCAGATAGCGGCAGCGATTTTCCGTGGAGCCGCCGTATTCGTCTGTGCGGCGGTTGGTCAGGGGGCTGAGGAACTGAGCCACGGGAATGGAATGGCCAAAGTGGAACAGGAGGGAATCGAAGCCGCATACCAGCAAATTGCCGCACATTTCAGCTGTTGCCTGCTTAAACTGCTCCATTTCCTCTTTTGTGATTTCCTGCGTGATGGGGGGAGACTGCATCATCCGGTTTCCGGCGGAGCAGCCCAGAGGAGGACCGGGACGCCAGGTGGTGGGAAGAAGACCCATCACTTCCATGCCGGCTTTTGCACCGTGGGCATGGATGCGGGCGGCCAACAGCGACAGACGGTTTTTGTGATTGAACGCGACGGTATCCCAGGTGCAGTGTTCACCGTCGTCCATTACGTCGACCGCCTTTGCGCCGCCGCAGTAGACAACTGCCGCACCGGTTTTTGCACGGCTCTCAAAATAATCCATCGCATCCTCGTTGGGATACAGCTCGCCGTTGCTGGCAGAGTGGGGGGTGATGGGAGCGGCAATAATGCGGTTCTTAAAAAGTGTTCCGTTTACGCGAATGGGCGCAAGAACATGGGGGAATTGTTGATTCATAGTGCTTCACCTCGTAAAAATTTCCTTCAAAACTCACCATGAATATTATAGCAAATCGCCCAGAAAAGAAAAGTATGCGGAGCAAAAAATGTATAAATTGTATGGAATCAGATAAGATTCAGCGCCTGCTCCACATCGGCAATGATGTCATCCCCGTTTTCGATGCCAACGCTGAAACGAATCATATCCGGCGCTACGCCTGCGGCAACCAGTTCTTCATCGTTCATCTGGCGATGGGTGGAGGAGGCGGGATGGAGTACGCAGGTGTGAGCATCCGCCACATGGGTGGCGATCATTGCCAGCTTCAGGCCGCCCATAAAGGTTTCTGCGGCGGCGCGGCCGCCTTTGACGCCGAAAGAGATCACACCACAGGTGCCGTTGGGCATGTATTTCTTTGCCCGCTCATAATAACGGTTGCCCGGCAGTCCCGGATATTCCACCCAGGAAACTTTCTCGTGGTTCTGGAGAAATTCCGCCAGTTTTTGGGCGTTTTCGCAGTGGCGCGGCACACGAACGTGGAGGGACTCCAGTCCCAGATTCAGCAAATAGGCATTCATGGGGGCAGGAATGGAGCCAAGATCCCGCATCAGCTGGGCACAGCATTTGGTGATGAAAGCGCCGCCCTGACCGAATTTTTCCGCATAGGTAATGCCGTGGTAACTCTCGTCCGGAGTGGTGAGACCGGGGAATTTCTCCTTGTGTGCCATCCAGTCAAAGTTTCCGCTATCCACAATGACACCGCCGACAGCAGCATCGTGGCCATCCATGTACTTGGTGGTGGAGTGGGTGACGATATCAGCACCCCATTGGAAGGGACGGCAGTTGACCGGGGTAGGGAATGTGTTGTCAATGATAAGGGGCACACCGTGAGCATGCGCCGCTTTGGCAAAACGCTCGATGTCCAGCACGATGAGAGCGGGGTTGGCAATGCTCTCACCGAAGACCATTTTGGTGTTGGGGCGGAAGGCGGCTTCCAATTCCTCGTCAGAGCAGTCCGGGTCCACAAAGGTGCAGTCAATACCCATGCGCTTCATCGTTACGGAGAACAGATTGAAGGTGCCGCCGTATACCGTGGAGGAGGAAACAATGTGATCACCGGCAGAGCAGATGTTGAATGCGGCAAAAAAGTTTGCGGCCTGACCGGAGGAGGTCAAAATCGCGGCCGTTCCGCCCTCCAGAGCAGCGATCTTGGCGGCGACTGCATCGCTGGTGGGGTTGGCAAGGCGGGTATAAAAGTATCCGCTTTCTTCCAGATCGAACAGGGCACCCATTTGGGCAGAGGTGTCATATTTGAAGGTTGTGCTTTGGATAATGGGCAGCATACGGGGTTCGCCGTTGCCCGGTTCATAACCGGCTTGAATGCATTTTGTCTCCAGATTCCAGTTCGGATTCATTCCAGATCGCTCCTTATCAATGTTAGTATTTAGTATAATGTATAAACTCTATAAACCTGCGGATTATAGGATAATTATAGCATGATGAAAAATATTTGACCATATGAAAACAAACTCTGTTTGCCATAACTTAAAACTATGACAAACAGAGTTTCTTTTGTATTTTTCAATGGATGGTCGGCTGTGTTATGCTTACACCCGACGAATCAATGCAGCAAAAGCAAAGGAGAAATTCACTATGAGCAAGCACATTCCACCGTTTCACTATGACTTTGTCGGCAGTTTTCTGCGCCCGGAACAACTGAAGCAGGCACGGGCGGATTACGCCGCCGGCAAGCTGAGTCAGGCGGAACTGAAAAAAGTTGAGGATCAGGCAATTCTGGATCTGGTGGCAAAGCAAAAGAAGGCGGGTTACCATGGAATCACCGATGGCGAGTTTCGCCGCGCCACCTGGCACCTGGACTTTATGTGGGGCTTTCATGGTGTGGGACATCAAAAAACCGAAAACGGTCTTCCTTTCCATGATGAGGCGGCCCTCATTGACGATACCTATCTGACAGGAAAGCTTTCTGTAGACGAGCACCCGTTTGTAGAGCACTTCCGCTTTGTTAAGGCGCTGGAGGACGAACATACGGTGGCGCGCCAGACCATTCCCGCACCGGCACAATTTCTGGAGCAGCTGATTATGCCCATGAACCGGGAGGCGACACAGAAGATTTATCCAAAGGAAGAGGATCTGATTGCAGATCTGACCGCCGGTTATCGCAAGGTGATCGCACAGCTTTATGAGGCGGGCTGCCGCAACCTTCAATTGGATGACTGCACCTGGGGATGCTTTGTTGATCCGAGAGCCAGCGCCTTCTTCGGTGCGGATGAGGTGGAGCTGGAACGACTGCAGAAACTGTTTTTGCAGGTGAATAATCTGGCAATTGTGGACCAGCCGGAGGATCTGGTGATCACAACCCACATTTGCCGGGGTAATTTCCACTCCACCTGGGCCTGCAGCGGTGGTTATGACCGGGTAGCAGAGCTTGTTTTTGGAAATGAGCAGGCAGATGCATTCTATCTGGAGTTTGATGACGAACGCTCCGGCGGGTTTGAACCCCTTGCAAAGGTTGCAGAGGGGAAAAAGGTGGTTCTGGGACTGGTCACGACCAAGTCCTACATTCTGGAGCGGAAGGCAAATATCATTGCCCGCATTCATGAGGCGGCAAAGTATATTCCGCTGGATCGCCTTTGCCTGAGCCCCCAGTGCGGTTTTGCCTCCTGCGAAATCGGCAATAAGCTGACGGAACAGCAGCAGTGGGATAAGCTGGCTCTGGTGAGAGAGGTTGCCGAAGAGGTTTGGGGCGCTTGATGGATTTTGCCATTTGCCGAAGAACATGATACAATCATAACTATCATGCCGCGTTCAGCGGAAAGAAAGGCAAATGCCATTATGGACATCGAAGAAATTAAGTCCTTGCGGAAGCAGTTGCATAACTGCCCCAGATTATCCGGATCGGAAGAAGATACGATTGCACTGCTGGAGCAATTCCTGCGGGCGCATACCACATTGGATGTATATAATCTGGGCAATCGAATGGTTGCATATTACCGGGGAAAGCCGGGAACGGAAACGGTTGCATTTCGCGGCGACATCGATGCGATTCCCGGTGAAAAAGGAGCCTACCATGGCTGTGGACATGACGGGCACAGCGCAATTCTGGCGGGGCTTGGTTTGTGGCTGGAGGAACAGAAACCGGATCAAAATGTGCTGTTATTGTTCCAGAACAGCGAGGAAACCGGCGAAGGCGCAAAACCATTGAGAGATTTGGTGTTCCCCCGGGTAAAAATCGACCGGATTTACGGATTGCATAATTTGCCGGGATGGCCGGAGGGGACAATCCTCAGCCGAACGGGAACGTTTGCCTGTGCATCCCGCGGATTTATTGCCGAGGTAACCGGAAGTCAGGCTCATGCGGCTTATCCGGAACAGGGGAAAAATCCGGCGCAGATATTAAGCCGCGCAGTGCTGGAATTACCGAAGATGCAGAAGCAAGCAAAAGACCCGGAATTTGACGGATTGCTGCTGTCCACGGTGGTGGCATTGGAAGTAGGCAGTGAAAACTTTGGCGTGTCAGCCGGAATCGGGAGACTGTGTTTGACCTTGCGCTCCACGGATCTGAGTGTATTGGAGCGGTTTGAAGCGGTGTTGCGGCACTGGCTGGAGCGGGAGTGCGCAGAGGAAGGCATGCAGGTGCGATTTGAACTCCGGGATGCATTTCCGGATACCGTCAGCGATTCGGCACTCCATGAGGACGCATTGCAGCGCTGGGAAAAAGCGGGACTGCACCGACAGACGCTGTTGGAACCAATGCGCTGGAGCGAAGATTTTGGCTGGTATCTGAAAGAAAGACCGGGAGTGTTTTTCGGCATTGGTGCAGGAGAGTATTGGTCGGGACTGCATACACCGGAGTATGAATTTAACGATCGGATTTTAGAGCCGGCAATTGCCGCATTTGCAGCATTGATCTAAATCAAACTCGCCAGTTCGAATGATGTTTAACCGACTTATGTGCCATCAGGCGTAAGCTTGATGGCACGTTCTCTTTTTTTGCCGGATATTTGACAACTCTGACACAACTTTGTGATACAATGAGCACATCCAAAAGCACCTATTCTGGGATATAAGAGGGGACAGCAGTCATGCTTCAGATTCTGATTGTAGAGGACGATCACTCCATTTCAAACCTTATCCGCTCGACACTTCAAAGCGAAGGTTATGCCTGTACCTGTGCGCTGGACGGCAAGATCGGTGCGGATCTGATGGACAGCAGTCATTTTGACCTGATTTTGCTGGATCTCATGCTGCCGGAAATCAGCGGTTACGATCTCTTAGAGTATATTCGCCCAACCGGAACGCCGGTGATCATTATCTCAGCCATGGGGCAGGTGCAGGACCGCATACGCGGTCTGCGCATGGGGGCGGATGATTATCTGGTGAAGCCGTTTCAAGTGGGGGAGCTGGTGGCACGCGTCGAATCTGTCCTGCGCCGTACCGGTCGAGCGAAACGAACCTTGCATTTGGGAGATGTTTCGGTGGATCTGGAGGCGCGCCGGGTGAAAAAAGCGGGGCAGGAGATTGATCTTACCGTGAAGGAATTTGATCTGTTGGCAACGCTGATCCAGCATCGCAACGTTGCCTTAACGCGGTGCTATCTCTATGAAACGGTGTGGGGCGAGGAATACATGGGGGAAACCCGAACGTTGGATTCCCACATTCAGCGCCTGCGCAAAAAGCTGGACTGGAACGATGTGATCCAGACCGTGTTCCGCATTGGCTATCGTTTGTGTGCACCGAGAGAGGAAAGCGGAGGGTTATGAAGTTTTTTTCAAAGCTGTTTCTCTGTGCCGTTCTGGTTCTCACGGTGGCCCTGGCCAGCGCAGAATATTATACTATTTCCTCCAGTCTGGATAATGCAGTGGAACATCAGGTGGAAAACGGCTTGCAGCAGCACCAGCTGGTAAAATATGCACTACAGTCCGCCATGATTACGGCTGGACGCAGCGAGACGATAGAGGACAGCACCCTTTCTGCGCTGGCACAGCAAACGGCGGAAGCGATGGGCGTCCGTCTGCTTTTAGCATCCTCTGAAGGAGATAGCCTGTACGCCAACATGGATTCTGCTGTGACAGAAGCGGATTTGGCGGAAATGAATCCATCCGATGGAAGCATCTCCTATAAAATCCGAGAAGTTTCCTCTTCCTCTGGCACGGAGCAGATTCTTTTTTTGACCAGCAGTTTTTCGCAAAATGGCTTTAGCCTGGAATTAACAACGCAGCAGGACATCACCAGCGTTTTTTCCGAGACGGAAAGTTTGCAGCGGCGCTGTCAGGTTGTCTTTTTGCTGGCTGCATTCATCGCCTCCCTGCTGATGCTGTTGCTTTCCTGTCTGCTGACGCGGCCAATTAAACGGTTGGAGGAAGCCAGCCGCGCCTTTGCAGAGGGAGATTACACCAAGCGACTGACCACCCGTTCCCGAGATGAACTGGGTGACCTGACCCGCACCTATAATCAGATGGCGGACACCATCGAAAGCAAAATTGAAGCATTGGAACTGGCGGTACAGCAGCGGGAAGACTTTGTGGCAAATTTTGCCCATGAGTTGAAAACGCCTATGACCAGCATCATCGGTTATGCCGATACATTGTATCAGCGCCAACTGTCTCCGGCACAGGTGCATGAAGCGGCAGGTTATATTGTAAACGAAGGGATGCGTCTGGAAGCGCTTTCCTTTAAGCTTTTGGAACTGATTACGTTGAATCGGCAGGATTTCCTGTTAGAAGAAATAGAACTGAGTGAATTCCTTCAAGATGTAAAAGAAAGCATTTACCCTTCGGCGCAAAAGCGTGGAGTTCGATTGGAAGTTCACTGTGTGTCCGGCTATGCCCGCATGGAATATGATCTGTTTAAGACTTTACTGCTGAATCTGCTGGACAACGCATTAAAATCCGGCGGAAGCTGCGTAAAACTGGAGGGATGGACGGAAGGAAAACGCTACCATATTGCGGTGACGGACAATGGGCGGGGGATTCCGGAGGATCAACTGCAGCGGATCACCGAGGCGTTTTACATGGTGGACAAATCCCGCTCCCGCAAAGAGCATGGTGCCGGCCTCGGCCTTGCACTGAGTGCTAAAATTGCCGCCATTCACGGCACATCGCTGAATTACACCAGTACAGAAGGAAAAGGCACATCGGTAGAAGTGACCTTGACTCTTTGTCAGGAAGCAGATACAGAGGAGGGGTAATTTATGGGAAAACGGGAACAGTTACAGCCACAGCTACAGCATGAGTCGAACGCCCATCCCCCGATGCACCGGCTTTCTGCCGCAGTAACCATTGTTCTGGCGGCCGCTCTGTTTGCCTTCGGTGCTGTTCTGCCCAATTGGCTGCTCCATCGCCGTTCGGCCAAATATTTCAGCACCACGGCGCAGGTCTCAATTTCCGACATTCATCCCTATGGAGATCAATACGAATCCATGAAGCAGTCACTGCAGAACACGATCCGGTATAGAAGCACAATGAGCGGTCAGGAGTGGTCCGTTGGACCCGACGGGAATGATATAGTAGACAACATTAATGAAGAAAGTGATGAAGAAAGTAATCTTATCCTTGCGGATTCACTTTCCAGCTTTGATCATTTCCTGACCGTATGGAACACAGCCCTTGGGGAAGAAGGCTATGGGGTCGTCGGTCTGGAGATGCTGGGGTATGATAATACCGTGCTCCTATCCAGTCAGGATAATGCACAGCCGGATGCCCTGATGATCAATGCCACGGATTACAGCAGTGGCAACTCAATGCTTGCAAGTTCTGAATTGCTGCTGAATTGTTCCACCGGAGCACCGGTTTACATGCATCTGGTCCTCTTTTCCTGGGACGATCCTACTCTGGAAACCCTCTGGACCTGCCTGCTGTCTGCCTATCGAGATCAGCTTGGCATACAATTTACAGAAGTTTCTTCAACGGATGCCGGGGCAGTAAAGGGCGATGCGGAGACGAGCAATGTGGAGGAAAAACAATTTTCTGCCCTGAGTGCAGATCAGGTGTTTCGCTTGGATGCCTTCCTTCAAATGGAGAGCAGTCTGTTGAATACGGATGACGATGGCGTGACCTATCAAATTCAGGTCGAACTTACCGCCGAAGAATAACAGCACTGCGCTGTGGACAAAACAGGTCTGCAGCGCAGTGCTGTTATAATATGCACTCAGTAATAGCATTATAACCAAAACGCGATATAATTAGCATGTAAAAAATAGATATGTTAACTAAAATGATGTTCTTTTTCCTTCGGATATGTTTTGCTTTTTGCCCTTTTTTTGTAAAACAGTCCCCCTTCTTTCCTTTTGGGTTATCATATCGGATTTGTAAAGCGGCATTTTACACAATAATCAGCTATATTTTCGACTTGCAAATGTATAAAATGCTTGATTTTTTATTTTTTAGCGCATATAATATGGCTAATCAAACAAAAAGTTTGAGAAAGAGTAAGGGATTTATGTGAAAGATAGGGGGTGCTTGAGCTTGAGTAAAGGCGATACATTCATCGAGCTCAAAGAAATTGTCAAGCTGTTCCCCGGCGTACGGGCACTGGACGGTGTCTCTTTCGACATCCGAGAGGGCGAGGTTCATTCCCTGTGCGGCGAAAACGGTGCCGGCAAATCCACACTGATTAAAGTCATGACCGGTGTTCACGCCCGCGATGGCGGCGACTATTTGATCGACGGAAAATCAGTGAACTTCAGCTCTACTACAGAAGGCATTGCGGCCGGAGTATCCTGCGTTTATCAGGAACTTTCCATCGCACCGCAGTTGGACGTGGCTCAGAACCTGTTCATCGGCAACCTGCCCATGAAGGGAAAATTGATCGATCACAAAACTCTGTATACCAAAACAGAGGAGATCCTCAATGAATTGGATATGCACATCTCGCCCAAGACCATTGCAGGTGACCTGTCCGTGGGTCAGCAGCAGATGATTGAAATTGGCCGCGCACTCACCCGCAATGCCCGTTTGATCATCATGGACGAGCCTACTTCCTCTCTGTCAGAGCAGGAAACCGAAACTCTGTTTAATGTGATCCGCAAGCTGGTGGATCGAAACATTGCCATTATCTACATCAGCCATAAGTTGGATGAGGTCATGTTCCTCTCCGATCGCATTACGGTAATCCGGGACGGAAAAAATATTATCAGCAAGGACAAGACTGACTTTACTCAGGATGAGCTGATTGCCAACATGATCGGCCGTCCGCTGGAAAACCTGTATCTGAAGGAAACAGCGGAGATTACCACCCCCATGCTGGAGGTGAAAAACCTTACGCGGAAGGGTGTATTCGAGGATGTCTCCTTCACCGTCCGTAAGGGCGAAGTGGTTGGCTTTTTTGGTCTGGTGGGTGCCGGCCGCAGCGAGATCATGCGTGCGGTATTCGGCGTTGATAAATACGACTCCGGTGAGGTCATTCTGGATGGCACAAAACTGAAAGGCGGCAGCCCCTCAGCGGCCATCGAAGGCGGCATCGGATTCTGTACCGAGGACCGTAAGAAAGAGGGCCTTGCCCTTCGATTGTCGATTCTGCTGAACATGACGCTGGTTCGGTTGCCTCACCTGGCTCGCCTGGGGATTATCAATCGCGGCGAGCAGCGCAAGGCGGCAGACCAGTATATGAAATCCATCTCCATCAAAGCCCCGTCGGTCAATCAGCTGGTAGGCAACCTGTCCGGCGGCAACCAGCAGAAAGTGGTTGTGGCAAAGTGGCTGATGATGAATCCTAAAGTTCTCATCGTGGACGAACCGACCCGCGGTATTGACGTGGGCTCCAAGTCTGAAATCTACGGTCTTCTCTCCGACCTGGCCAAGCAGGGCATGGCCATCATTGTTGTCTCCTCCGAAATCGAGGAAGTTATGGGCGTGTGCGACAGCATCGTTACCATCTTTGAAGGGAAAAAGACGGCACAGCTGGACATTACGCCGGAACTGACCCGAGAGCAAGTGCTGGCCTGCGCTCTGGGAGGAAACTTCCATGCAGACTTCCACGAGGAGCTGGAGGCAAAGAAGGAGGCGGAAGAGAATGAGTGAGAAGAAAACCGCCGCCAAGAAAGGTGGCTTCTCCTACTACTGGTCAAAATTTCAAGCGCTGAATGGCAGCTCAGTCTTTTTGGCTATGCTTGCAGCTCTGGTCATCTTTGAGATCATCCTGCAGGCGACCAATGGCGGAGGCGGAGGGTTAATCTTTATCACTCCTGCCAACCTGATGATGATCTTCCGTCAGATGGTTTACACCGGAATCATCGCCTTTGGCTTGACGCTGGTCATGCT
Organism: bacterium; assembly: GCA_963597355.1. Classification (GTDB taxonomy): domain Bacteria; phylum Bacillota; class Clostridia; order Oscillospirales; family Oscillospiraceae; genus UMGS1766. Next base: position 59,269 of record CAVBPR010000004.1, read on the forward strand.
GACGGGAAACATCGACCTTTCTGTGGGCAATATGCTCACCTTCACCTGCTGCGTGGCGGCATCCATCATGATGAAAACCAACAACGCAGCTCTGACGGTTCTAATCACGCTGGGCGTTGGCGCTCTGTGCGGCCTGGTCAACGGTGTTCTGGTCAGCTATGTAAAGCTGAACAGTTTTATCACCACGCTGGGCACCAGCTCGATTTACAGTGCTCTGGCAATTCTGGTCTCTGCTGGTACGGTTCTGGTTATTCCGGACAACTGCTCCCCCGCATTCCGTGCACTGGGCAAGGCTTCCGTTGGCCCGATCAGCATTCTGATTATCTGGTTCGTGGCAGTGGCTGTAATTCTCGGCCTGATCCTGAGCCGCACGGTTTATGGGCAGCAGATTTACGCCATCGGCGCAAATCCCATTGCCGCCCGATTCTCCGGCATTCGCCATAAGCGCAACATTACCATTGCCTATATCATCACCGGCCTTTGCGTTGGTCTGGCAGCAGTTGTGACCATGGCCAACTCCCTCAGCTCCAATCCGCAGTCCGCTTCCGGAGCAGAAATGCAGATCATCCTCTGCGTGGTGCTGGGCGGCTGCGCCGTACAAGGCGGTAAGGGTTCTGTCTGGGGCACAATTATCGGTGTGCTGTTCTATGGTGTTCTGTCTGCTGGTTTCACCAGCCTGCATATGTCCCAGTATCTCCAGTGGGTCGTCATGGGCGCAATCATGCTGTTCGCTCTGTCGCTGGATGTTCTGAGAGGGAAGGGGGTCAAACTGTGGAAGAAAAAGTAATGACCGCCAAGGCGGAACAGAAAAGCCGCATGATCCGTCTGTTTAAGGACAACAACTCCGTTCTCATTCTGGTCATCATGTTGTTTGCGGCCTTCATCGCCGTAGACGGATACGGTTCTGGTTTTTATAATGTCATCAAGTATACTGCCATGTATGGCCCGGTTTGCCTTGGCTTGGCGCTGGTGATGATCACCGGCAACATTGACCTGTCGGCAGGCTTCCAGGCAGGTCTGGCCGGTGTGACCTCGGTGATCTGCTTTAATGCGGTGTACAACGCAACCGGGAACTCCGTCCTCTCGCTTGTGATTTCCATTGTAGGCTGTCTGATCACCGGCATTATTACCGGCATCATTAACGGCTTTTTCGTGGCAAAGATCGGCGTGTCTTCCCTGATTGCAACCATTGCATCGAACTACGCCTATCAGGGCATTGTGTTCTACTTTGCTCAGAAATCCTTTGCTCCGGCCGATGCGGACATTGTAAAGACCATCGCCGGCACAAAGCTCCTTGGTCAGAAGTGGTTCAGCCCGGCTGTGATTATCTTCGCTGTAATTGTCGCCCTCGTATTCTTCTGGATGCGGAAAACGAAGTCCGGCAACAACCTCTACATCGTTGGTGATAACGCAGAAGCAGCTGCCTATGCAGGCATCAGCGTGCAAAAGACCGTTTGGATCACCTACATTCTCTGCGGTTTGCTGTCGGCGATCTGCGGATTCATCATGGTGTCCAGTGCAGGTTACGCAATCTACACCCAGGGCAACAGCCTTGCAACGCTGACCATCAGCTGCTGCGTCATCGGCGGCATCAAGATGTCCGGCGGTAAGGGCACTGCGATCCATGTTCTGCTGGGTGTTCTGATCATGCGGGTCATCTCCCAGATGATGACGGCGCTGTTCCTGCCCCAGGCCTGGGTTAACATGATCACCGGCGCTTTACTGATTGCCGTTTTGATCATCGACCGCTTCACCAGCAACAAAGAAGCAGAATAATCTTTCCCCCGTTGTCCAGTTGTAATGATGCTCCGCAAATTGGCGGATATCATAAAGGCACAGAATGAAAGGAAGGAAAACAAAATGAAAAAGCTTAGCAAGATCATGGCTCTCGTTCTCGCACTGGTTATGTCCCTCGCCCTGGTTTCCTGCGGCGGCTCCTCCGGCGGCACGGCATCCGGCGGTGGTGATGCCTCCAAGTCCTCTGCGGATGCCTCCTCCTCTTCGGATAGCGGTCAGAGCGGCGCATCGGGTGCCTCTGGCGCACAGGATGGCTGCAACGTTGATTTGAGCGGCGTTGACCTGTCCGGCAAGACCCTGGGTTACGTCACCATCACCTCCACGGCTCCCTGGGGCGGCCGCGTAGGCACAGAGTTTGAGCGGATGGCAAAGGAAGCCGGCGCGAATGTTAAGACATTGGATGCCAACACCAACGCAGACGATGTTATCACCTTCTGCCGCCAGATGATCGACGCTGGCGTAGACGGTCTGGCTGTTTTCGGCGGTGACCCCACCGGCATGGTGGACATTGCCAAGGAGTGCAGCGAAGCTGGTATTCCGCTGTTCCTGTGCGGTCTTGACGTGGCAGAAGCCGGTCGCGAGTATGCTACCGCCTGCATCGGCCCGGATCAGGAGCAGGCCTTTGTGGACATCGCAAAGAAGATCATTGAAGACAACGGCACAACCGACGAACTGAACGTGGTTCAGATTTCCGGCGTTCCCTTCCTGATGGACTATCAGCTGCGTGAGGCTGGCTTCAGCAAGCAGATGGCCACCGCTTCCAACTACAATCTGTATGAGCCTGACTATGCATTCTCCAGCCGTACCGATGCAAAGGCCTTCATGGAGCAGCATATCCAGGCCGATGGCGACAAGATCAACATCGTTATGGGTTATGACGATGACCTGACCATGGGCGCTGTTGACGCCATCAAGGAAGCGAACATGACCGACAAGGTTAAGGTTTACTCCTTCACCGGCCAGAATGACGCAATCCAGGCCGTTAAGGACGGCAAGATGGAACTGACCGTTATGAACCGTGCAGACGACATCGCCGCTGAGACCTGCGTGGCCATGAATGAGTACTTCACCACCGGCTCCACCGAGTATTATCATTACACCGATCTGATCTACATCACCGCTGACAATGTGGATCAGTACCTCGGCAAGGGTGAGTTCTGATTTTCTCACATCCGTTTCCATCCAAATGGGCAGTCCCAAAAGGACTGCCCATTTTCTATCGTAATGGAAAATTTACAGGATTCCGGTTGATTGCTTTTTCGAACATGGTATGATAGAGACAAAGGAGTGGATACAAAATGAAAACAAAAAGAGAAGTCGAACATAAAGTAACGGAAAAAGTACAATCCATTCGTCGGGAACTGGTTCTGATCAACCTTGCCCTGATTGCTCTGGGCGTTTTAATGATGCTTTTCCCGGGGCAATCCACCGCGATTATCTGCCGCTGTATCGGCGCGGCCCTGAGCATATGGGGCGCTGTGCGGATGATTTCCTACTTCTACGGCATTGAACAGCTGGTGCTCGGTTCTTTCGGGCTGGTGCAGGGCGCGGCTTTGCTGGGCTTCGGCATTTGCTTTTTGGTGCGGCCGGATGTTTTGGCGGCTTTTCTCACCATTGCGCTTGCCATTGTGCTGCTGGCGACCGGTGTGATGAAATTGCAGTATGCGCTTGAAATGCATCGCATGGTGGTGCGCTGCTGGTGGATTGAGCTGATCGGTGCAATGCTGATGGTGATCTTCGGAGTAATCGCTTTTATCTCCCCCTTTGCCGCGGCGGAAACACTGATGATTTTCTTGGGCGCCTCTCTTACCGTCAGCGGTGTGTGGGATCTGGTTTCCGTCATTTACCTCTCCCTCCGGGTGCGCAAGGTAAAAAATCAGGTGCGGCAAATGGCAGAAGATGACCAGCTGCAGGCCGATGCGGTAGAGGCCAGTTTCTACCACGAGGATGAGTGACAAAACTAGAACGGATTCCTTGACTTCTGATTGCGGCGCGATTATGATTTAACAAATTAAAGCGCTGACTTTGGCAGGAGGAATCTTGTTATGTATTTTCAAAAAATCGGATTTTTAGGCTGCGGCAATATGGGCGGTGCTCTGGCACGAGCCGCTTCACAGCAGACGAAAGAAATTTTGCTCAGCAATCGCACTGCGGCCAAGGCAGAGGTTCTCGCGGCAGAATTGGGCTGTCAGGCAGCGGATAACACTGCTGTGGCAGAACAATGCGATCTGATTTTTCTGGGGGTGAAACCTCAGATGATGGAGGAATTGCTGTCTGAGATTGCCCCTGTATTGGCAAAGCGAACCGATCGCTTTCTTTTGGTCACCATGGCGGCGGGATTGAAAATTTCCGCTATCCGCCGCATGGCAGGAGGGGAATATCCGGTTCTCCGCATTATGCCCAACACGCCGGCTTCCATTGGCGCCGGTATGATTCTCACCTGTTCCGATGGAGCGACAGAGGAAGAAAAAGAGGCGTTCTTCTCCGTGATGAAATCTTCGGGCCAATTCGATGAATTGCCGGAGCATCTGATGGATGCCGGAAGCGCCGTGTCCGGCTGCGGCCCGGCCTTTGTCTACCCCTTCATTGAGGCGCTGGCAGACGGCGCGGTTGCCTGCGGACTTCCCCGGGACAAAGCCCAGCGCTACGCCGCCCAGACGCTGTTGGGAGCGGCACAGCTGGTTCTGGAAAGCAATTCCCACCCCGGCGCATTGAAGGATGCGGTTTGTTCTCCTGCCGGTTCCACCATTCAAGGCGTTCGTGCCTTGGAGCAAAACGGATTTCGAAGCGCAGTAATGGAGGCGGTCATTGCCGCCTATGAAAAAACCGTCGCGTTGGGAAAGTGAGGCGGCAGGCATGCGAATTACAGTTAAAGTCGGCACGTCTACCCTGGCTCATGCTACAGGACGGCTGAATATCCGCCAAATAGAGCGGCTTTGCAAGGTGCTCAGCGACCTGAAAAATGCGGGTCATGAAATCATTCTTGTGTCCTCCGGTGCCATCGGCATGGGTGTTGGAAAGCTTTCCCTTACCCATCGCCCCAGTGACGTTCCCACCAAGCAGGCGGCCGCCGCGGTCGGCCAATGCGAGCTGATGTATACCTATGACAAGCTGTTTGCGGAGTACAATCATGTGGTGGCTCAGATTCTGCTTACCGGCGACGATCTGGAGCACGATGACCGGCGCATCAATTTTGAAAATACCCTCAACCGCCTTTTGGAATTGGGAGCGCTGCCGATTATCAATGAAAACGACACGGTTGCCACCCAGGAAATTGCAGTGGGCGACAACGACACCTTGGGAGCTATCGTTGCAGTAGGGGTGCAGGCGGATTTGCTGGTTCTGCTGAGTGACATTGATGGACTTTATACGGCAGATCCCCACAGTGAACCCGATGCCCGGTTAATCCCGCTGGTGGAGGCAATTACGCCAGAGGTCTGGGCATTGGCAGGAGAGAAGGGGTCGGAACTGGCGACCGGTGGCATGGTTACGAAACTGCGGGCGGCAGAAATTGCCACCAATTGCGGCGTTTCCATGGTGCTGATGAACGGCGCGACCCCGGAAAAACTATATGATGTAGTCGATGGCCAGTCTGTCGGCACGCGCTTCGTTGGGAGGGAATGCAAATGACAACACAGGATTTATTGAAGCAGGCAAAGTCCGCAGTTGGTCAAATGGCGCGTTTGACCACACAGCAGAAAAACGATGCCCTCCTTGCCATGGCGAATGCACTGCTGAAAAACAGCGACAAAATTCTTGCAGCCAATCAGGAGGATCTTGCCGCGGCAAAAGGAACGGTTTCCGATGTGATGCTGGATCGGCTTGCCCTGGATAACTCTCGCATTGCCGCCATGGCGGACGGAATGTGCCAGGTGGCAAAGCTGCCGGATCCGGTGGGCAAAGTGCTCCGCAGGGTCGAGCGCCCCAATGGACTTGTGATCGAAAAGCGGGCAGTGCCTATGGGTGTCATCGCGATTATTTACGAAAGTCGGCCGAATGTTACCTCAGATGCTGCCGCCCTTGCGCTGAAGAGCGGAAACGTCTGTGTCCTCCGGGGGGGAAAAGAGGCGTTTCGTTCCGCACAGGCAATTGTAAATGCACTAAAATCCGGCCTGAACGCCGTCAACCTGCCGGACACGTTTATCAACCTGGTGGAGGACACAACGAGAAAAAGCGCAACAGAGCTTATGGAAGCGGTGGGCTACGTCGATTTGCTGATTCCTCGGGGCGGCGCCGGATTGATCCGCGCCTGTGTGGAAAACGCGACGGTCCCCTGCATCCAGACGGGCACTGGTATTTGTCATATTTATGTGGACGCTACGGCGGATCTGGATATGGCGGTTCGTATCATTGAAAACGCCAAGGCCAGCCGTCCTTCCGTCTGCAATGCAGAGGAGGTTTGCCTGGTGCATCAGGCGATTGCACCGAAGTTTCTTCCTCTGCTCCAAAAGCGCCTGACCGAAGAACGGACTGCCGCCGGGAAAACCCCGGTAGAACTGCGGCTGGATCAGAAGTCTGCCCTGCTGATTCCGGGTGTTTCCGCCACAGTGCAGGATTTCGACACCGAATTTTTAGATTATATTCTGGCCATTCGGATTGTAGACAGTGTGGACGAGGCGATTGCTCATATTGACGCTCACTCCACCGGTCACAGCGAGGCAATTCTGACCCAGGATTCCGCCGCCGCAGATCAGTTTGTCACTATGGTGGATTCCGCCGCAGTTTATGTCAATGCTTCCACCCGCTTTACGGACGGAGGCGAGTTTGGACTGGGCTGTGAAATGGGCATCTCCACCCAAAAACTCCATGCCCGCGGGCCTATGGGGCTGGAAGAGTTGTGTACATATAAATATGTCATTCATGGCAACGGACAAATTCGATAACAAAGAAAAATCAACCCCTTCTCGTTTTTGAGAAGGGGTTGATTTTTTTAATCGATTTGGGTGCGATCAGCTTACCGAAGAAATAGAATTTCCTCTTGCGGAACGCGCACATAGCCTGTGCTGGGCAGATTGCGGCCAATTTCTTTGTCCGTTTCCCAGCGAAGCGTTTTTGCATCCGGCGCATCCCGATGACGAATACGGAATATAAAGGAAAACGTATCCTCAATGGATTCTATAACTTCATAGGGAAAGCTGTTTTCTGTTCCGGCAGGGCAAAGCTCAAAGCGATGAGCACGAATGCCCACATAAGGCCACTCTTCGGTTCCATCTGCCGTAAAACGAAGTTGCCAGTCATCGGCAACGATCTCGTTTCCTTCCCGATGGGCCGGAGAAATGTTCTTACAACCGGTCAGGCGGGCGGCGGTTGCTGTTTGCGGATCTGCAAACAGCGCCCACTTTTCCTCGAAGCGGTCAATATGACCGGATTTGTAGACGGCAACCTGATCGCTGAGGCGGTAGACTTCGTCCCGGTCATGGGTGACCAGAACCGTCGTGCCGTCAAAGGTCTGCATTGTGCGGCGCACCACCTGTTCCATTTCCCAGCGCAGGGTTGCATCCAGAGCGGAAAATGGTTCGTCCAGAAGAAGCAGATCCGGCTGAGAGGCCAGAATGCGAGCCAGGGCAACGCGCTGCTGCTGACCGCCGGATAACTGGCGGGGATAACGACCGTCCAATCCATCCAGCTGGAGCATGGACATATATTCCCGGGCTTTTCCCCGTCGCTCTGCTTTGGTCAGCTTTTTCTCCCGTTCCAAACCGGTCATGATGTTTTCTTCCACCGTCATGTTGGGGAAGAGAGCATAGTTTTGAAACAGGTAGCCAACGCGGCGCTGCTGAGGCGGAAGATCAATCTTTTGCTCCGAGTCAAACACGACCCGGTCATTGATCACAATGCGGCCCCGGTCCGGCTTTACCACGCCGGCAATGCAGCGCAGGGTCATGCTCTTACCGCAGCCGGAGTCACCGAGAAGTGCCAGCGCTTCGTTGCCGGCTTCCAGAGAAACCTTCAAGGTGAAGGAACCCAGTTTTTTTTCAATGTCAATCAACAGGGACATGTCTTCACCTCTTGTCCTTTCCGCCCAGCATGCCGACTGCTACGAGAATAATCAGCGCGATAATGAGCATGATAATGACCCAAATACCGGCGGTCATGTAGTCGCCGTCTTTGATGACATTGGCAATACGCTGGGAAATCGTTCCGGTTTTACCGGCAATGTTGCCGGCCAGCATGGAGGTTGCACCGTATTCACCCAAGGCACGGGCGAAGGTCAACACAGTGCCGGAGGCAACGCCGGGGCCGGCAGCCGGCAGCACGACGCGCCAGAATATTTTGCGCTCCGGCATGCCAAGCGTCCGGGCGGCGTTGATCAGGTCGGCATCCACCAGCTCAAAAGCGGCGCGGGCATTGCGATACATCAGAGGAAAGGAAATGATGCTGGCAGCAATGATGCAGCCCAGCCAGGTCTGTACCACCTGAATTCCCATCTGAGAATAGAGAAAGGAACCGATGGGGCGGCGCAGAGAAAACAGCAGCAGCAGAAAGAAGCCAGCCACCGTGGGCGGAAGCACCATGGGCAGCGTCAGAAGGCCATCCAGAATTGCTTTGGTTCTGCGGCCTCTTCGGGTAATGACCCATGCGGCCCAGAGCCCCAAAAAGAAACAAATGACGGTGGCGACTACGCCGGTTTTGAAGGAAATCCAAAAGGGGGTCCAGTCAAATTTAAGTGCCATTTCCCATATTTGCTGCATATTTGGGGCTCCTTTCTGTTGGGGATGGAATTACTTGTTGACGATGAAGCAATACTCTTCGAATGCTTTCAGGCAGAAATCAGTCTGCAGGAAGGCCTGAAGATCAGCAGCAGCGGCCTGCTCGGTCTCGTCAGCCTCGGGGTTGTTCACCAGGCAGACAGGATAAGTGATCTTGCCGGTCAGAGTGCCGTCGTCCTGAGCGATGATGGTCAGCTCGTCCTTGTGGTTGTAGTAGTCAGAGTAGTAAATGGTGGAAACCTCCACGCTGCCCTCAGCAGCCTTCACAGCTGCGACCTCAACGTCGTCCGCCTCGTCGATGGACACACCGCCCAGAGCAGTGGAAATTTCTTCGGTGGTGTAAGCAGAAGGATCGTCACTCTCAGCCAGAACGCCCAGAGAGACCAGTGCAATACGGGTGTATTTGCCGACGGGCACGCTGCCGCCGCAGAGAGCCATGGTCTTAGCATCGCTCAGGTTTTCCCAGCCGGTGACAGCAGTTTCGGTGTCGTTGCCCTTTACCAGGCACAGCTGGTTGGACAGCAGGTCGACAACGCTGCCGGAAACGGCCAGATTGTCAGTCTCGTCCAGAGTGGTAACCTGCTTTTTGCCGGCAGAGAAGAACAGGTCATGGCCGATGCCGTTTGCTTCCTCGATCTGGCTGAGGAGCTTGCCGGAGGAACCGGTGTTGTACTCTACGGTGACATTGGGCTGCTGCTCTTTGTATGCAGGCAGAATCACATCGCGGAAAACAGCTTCCAGAGAAGCGGCAATGTCGATGTAGACCGTGGTCTCGCCCAGCTGGTCAGCGTCGGAGCTGGAGGCGGAGGCGTCTGCTGCAGAGCTTGCGGAAGCAGAAGCAGATCCGCTGGCGCTGCTGGCGGATCCATTGGTGCTGGAAGAGCCGCAGGCAGCCAGGCTCAGAACCATGGCAAGAGCCATAACGAGTGCAATTAGTTTCTTCATGTGTTTTTCTCCTTTTTACAGTGAAATATATCTGAAAAGCGTTTTTCAACGACCTTTTCATATAAAATAATAAAATTAATCCACAACCGTGATTTCGTCCCCCGGTTTCAAAATGCCTTCCTCCAGGATACGGACGAAAATGCCTTCCCGAGGCATGACGCAGTCGCCTACCTGGCGGCGGATGGCACAGTCGTTGTGGCATTCCTTGCCGATTTGGGTCACTTCTCCCAAGGCGGTTCCCATTTTCAGATGAGTGCCGATGGGGAGAGACTTGAGTTCAATGCCTTCGGTTAAGACATTTTCCGCAAAATCACCGGGCTTCAGTTTCAGGGTGATCTTGCTTTGAAGCGTGTCAACGCTTTCCTGAGCCAGCAGGCTGACCTGACGATGCCAATTACCGGCATGGGCATCCCCCTCAATTCCGTGGTTGGGAACAAGATGCAGGGAGTCTACCGGGCGCTTTGCAACGCCTCGCACATCGCTGATGCATACGCTTAACACTTTACCCATGCAGTTCCACCCCGCAATCGCCCGAGTTTCCCCGCAATACATCCAGACCGTGCGCCAGGGATGGAAGCACTGCCTGTAAATTTTCAACTGCCGCTTTGCGGCTGCCGGGAAGATTGATAATTAAAGTACGCCCCCGTAGGCCGGCAGCGGCACGGGAAAGACATGCTCTGGGGGTAATTTGCAGGCTTGCATAGCGCATAGCCTCGGGAATCCCCCGCACTTCCCGCTCTACCACGGCTAAAGTAGCCTCCGGAGTGACGTCACGGGGCGAAAAACCGGTGCCACCGGTGGTGAGAACCAGGGCGAGATCCTGCTGATCGCAGCAGGAAATTAACTCGGCCTCGATTTGTGCCTGCTCATCGGGAATAATGGTGCGATATGCCACGGTATAGCCGGCCTGCTCCAGCAATTCTGCCAGTGCCGGGCCGGAGGTGTCCTCCCGTTCGCCGCGGCTTCCTTTATCACTTACGGTAATAACCGCAGATTTATAGTTCATTGAAGATCGTCCTTTCGTTCAAACACGCCGGATTTTCCACCGCTCTTTTTCAGCAGTCGGATCTGGTCAATGACCATATCCCGCTGTACTGCTTTGCACATGTCATACACAGTCAATGCGGCGGTGCTCACTGCTGTCAGCGCTTCCATTTCTACGCCGGTCTGACCGGAGCATCTTACAGTGGCTTGAATCTCAACGCGATAAGGCGCATCCTCCAGAGAGAGATGCACGTCAGCGCTGCTGATTTGAATCGGATGGCACAGGGGAATCAGATCGGGGGTGCGTTTTGCACCCATGATTCCAGCCAACTGAGCAACGGTTAATACATCGCCCTTCTTGCAGCCACCGGTACGAATCAGTTCATAGGTCTGCTGATTGACCAGCACGCGTCCGGCGGCAACTGCCTCCCGCTGGGTGGTGGCTTTCTCGCCGACATTCACCATGCGGGCATTGCCCTCAGCGTCAAAATGAGAAAAATCACTCATAAAATTATCCTCCAATTCGATTCATTGCCCGTCCGCCGGCAGTGGGTGCGCCGGGACCAAGGGGGTCATGGCGCTGGGGCTTTTGACCGATAGCGTCCTGCAATGCCTGACGCAGGGAATCGCCATGCAGTCCGCGCAGCGGAATTTCCTGATCGGAGTGAAGACAGGGTTTTAATTTTCCGTCGCTGGTGAGGCGAATGCGGTCACACTGGGCGCAGAAATCGCAGCTGACCGGGGAAATAAGACCAACTCGGCCAATGCCGTTGGGCAAACGATAGAGTCTTGCCACGCCGGACACTGTGTTCGTTTCTACCAATTCCGGCACATGCTGAAGCACCGTGGAACAGGGGAGAAAGGCTTCCTTTGGGAAGGAGGCGCCGGGGCCGAGGGGCATTAACTCGATGAATCGAACCTCCATATCATTTGTGCGGGTCAGTTCCACCAGCGAGGAGATTTCATCGTCGTTCCATCCGCCAATCAGCACCGTGTTGATTTTTATCGGAGTAAGTCCGACCTGCTGTGCGGCAGAAATGCCCCGAAGCACCTGCTCCAGCGAACCGCCTCGGGTAATCTCGGCGAACCGCTCTGGGCGCAGTGTGTCCAGACTGATGTTTACTCTGCTCACACCGGCCTGCACGAGCTGGTGGGCATATTGCTCCAGCAACAGGCCGTTTGTAGTGATTGCCAGCTCCTCTATGCCCGGAATTGCGCTGATCTGACGGCATAAATCGATCACTCCGGGGCGGACCAGCGGCTCACCGCCGGTGATGCGCACCTTTCGAATGCCAAGCTCTGCGCAGGCACGAACAATTTCTTCCATCTCCTCCAGTCGGAGAATTTCCTCATGACTGCGCTTGGAAATGCCCTCCGGGGGCATGCAGTATTTGCACCGCAGGTTGCATAAATCGGTGACGGAAACCCGCAGATAGGAAATGGTTCTTTGGAAACGATCCTGCATATCAGTACCGTCCGTAGGAACAGTTGGGCCAATGGCAGCTGCCGCAGCTTTGACAGAAGCCACCGTCGGCAAGGCGAATCAGATCGGCCTTTGTCAGCTTGCGTCCCGTCATAATTTGCGGCAGAAGAACGTCAAAGGTAGTGGTGGGTGCTTTTGCGGCGGCACCGGGAACACCGACGATAGCGGTATCGCCGTGATAGGCCACCAGCAGCATGTTGCCCGGCTGAGAGGGAATGCCATGGCTGATCACCTCAGCTCCGCTGCGGCGGATTGCAGTGGGTGTGATATCGTCCGGATCGACGGACATTCCGCCGGTCATGACGATCAGCTCAGCGCCCTGTTCCAGATATTCCTGAATTGCATTTTCCAGCATGGGCAGTTCATCGTCGCAGAAGGTACATCCAAGCACCTCAGCACCGTAAGGTGCGACTTTTTTTCGAATTACCGGCTGAAACAGATCCTGAATACGGCCGGTGTAAATTTCGCTGCCGGTGATAATGATGCCAACCTTTTTCTTTTGATAAGGAACCAGCTCCAGAAGGGGAGTGTCGCTTTCTGCACACAGCTGTTCTGCCCGGCGAATGTTATCCTCCTTGGTGACCAGAGGAACAATGCGCATGCTGGCCAGCTTTGCCCCCGGCTGCACCGGGTAGTGATCTGGAAGGGTGCAGATGGTGATGTCGCCAATGGAATTGATCTGCCGCAGCAAATCCAGATTTACGCGAAATTGACCGGGACACTGGGCGCTCAGCACCATTTTTCCTTCCGATGGGCCGGAGAAGGTTCCGTTTTCCACCTGTGCCAGAGCGGCCAGCCGGAGTGCGGCATCCTCTTCGTGGATTTCGCCGGCCTGGTCTTCCCAGATAAATACATGCCGTTTGCCGAGATCCAGCAGGGTTTCCACATCCTCCGGGCGAATGACATGGCCGCGGCGGAACACAGGTCCTTTAAAGTCGGCACGAATGCCGGTGACATCGTGACAGAGAGTAAGGCCAACAGCCTCCTCGGATTTAACTTTTTTCATGCCGTCAACCTCCTATATAACAAACCCGGACGACTTCACCGGCTCCTATCGGGCCGCTACCACCGGGAAGCTCTGCAAATGCATTTGCTCCCGCCAATGTGTGCAGGGTGCCATTGCCCTGAGCCGGAGCGGGCGTAAAGCACAGACCCTCTTCTGCCCAGTCCAAAACGCCCCGCAGAAGGCGGGGCTGCTTGCTGCCCTTTGGAAAATCGGATGTGATGTGAGCAATGACTTCTTTTTGCGCAGTGTGCTCGGCCCCGGTCAGGCGGCGGATTGCCGGCATGACAACAGCATAAAAGCAGGTCATTCCGCTGGCGGGATTGCCGGACAGGCAGGCGATCAGCTTGCCCTTATATACACCGAAGCAGCACTTTCCACCGGGCTTTAACTTCAGGTTCTGAATCAGCAGTTCTGCACCGCAATGTTCCACTGCGGCAGGAGTGCAATCGTAATCGCCCACGGAAACGCCGCCAGTGGTTACGACCATGTCGCAATCTGCCAAAGCCCGGGCTAAGACAGAGGAAATTTCCTCCACGGTGTCGCCGGGCGCGCCATAGAATACCGGCTGGCAGTCCAGTAAACGCAAAGCAGTTTCCAGCGCAGTTCGATTGCTGTTTGGGATGGAGGCACTGTTGTTTGCCTCCGAGGGGCGGCGCAGTTCCGTTCCGGTGGTGAGAATGCCTACCTTGGGAATCCGATGCACAGTGACCTCGCCGATTTCCTGAGCCGCCAATGCACCGGCCAGACCTGCGTCAATGCGCTGTCCTTTGCGGCCCAACAGATCGCCGGGCGATACATCTTCACCGCGAAAAACGATGTTTTCGCCGGGACGGTATTGCCGCTTTAAGGTGACATACTCCAGAGTAAATTCGGTCTCCTCAAATTTGCTCACCGCATCCGCTCCGCAGGGAATGGGAGCACCGGTAAGAATTTTGACGGCAGTTCCCTCGGTTACGGTGCAGGTGGGCATATGACCGGCGGGGACTTCTTCGAGAATGCGCAGCGTGACAGGCGCATCGGGAGCGGTGTCTGCACTGCGAAAGGCATAACCATCCAGGGGGGAGCGGTCAAAGGGCGGGACAGCCTGCAGGGCGGCAATGTTTTCCGCCAGATAGCGGCCGCTGCATTGCTCCAGAGGAAGCATTTGGGTATCAACAGGAGTAACCTGCTGCAGCAGTTCATCCCGGGCGGTGCGCCAATCTAAACCTCGCTTCATAGAAACTCTCCTTTCAAAAAAGATGCAACAAAAAAAGCTCTGCCGGAAGGCAGAGCAACGGAGCCCCGATGCAACGATGAAAATTGCATGGAGCTGTCAGTCGCTCTCCTTTTCAAAAAAAGGAAGGCGCATTCGTTTCCGAACTACACCCTGGGGGTCGAAAAGACCCCGGCCACAGCCCCATGACATACTGTTTTAGGAACAGCGGCTCGGAGAGTTATTCAAAAAAATCACATTTTATTCTACAAAATGTTTTATCTTCTGTCAAGCTTAAAACAGGGGGGCAAAAGCACGCAGGAAAGCATTCAGGAATCTGCGGCTGCGGGAGAAACGCTTGGCATCCTCCAGAGAGATTTCTTCGCATAATTCCAGCGTGTTGAGAAAATCCTTCCGCACATCGCGCACTGCAGAGGAGTCGGACATCCAGACACCGCACTCAAAATGGAGATATAAGCTGCGATAGTCCATGTTGATGGTGCCGACGGTGGCATAGGTGTCGTCCGAAACGAAGTTCTTTGCATGAATAAATCCAGGGGTATATTCATAGATGCGCACGCCGGATTCCAGCAGAATTTGATAGTGGGCCCGGGTGAGTTGGAACACAATCTTTTTGTCCGGAATGTGGGGGGTGATGATGCGCACGTCTATGCCGGCCTGAGCAGCGGTGCAGAGGGAGTTGGTCATGGCATCGTCGACAATCAGATAGGGAGTGGTAAAGTAAATGTAGCGATTGGCCCGGGCGATCATGTTCCGGTAAACGTTTGCGCCAACCGGCTTGTCGTCCAGTGGGGAATCTTCAAAAAATTGCACCACGCCGTCGCTGCGAATGTCCAGTGGACTGGTTTGAGGGCGGAACAGATCGAAGTTATCCTCTCGCCCGGAAAGATAAGCCCAGGTGGACAGGAAACTGACCGTCATGTTCCAGACGCCCTCGCCATACAGGCGAATGCCGCTGTCCTTCCAGTGGCCGAAGCGCTCTTCTTCATTAATGTACTCGTCGGCCAGATTTACACCACCGGTGAAACCGACCTTGCCGTCAACAACGAGAATTTTTCTGTGGTCCCGGTTATTCAGTCGCAAAGAGATGACGGGGCGGTAACGATTGAAGACCTTGCAGGCAATTCCCATGTCCTGCAGCGTTTTATCATAGTTTCCGGGCAGCGTATAAAGACAGCCGACATCGTCATAGATGACGCGGACATCCAGACCCTGGGCAGACTTCCGCTGGAGAATCTCCAGCATTTCATTCCACATTTTACCTGGGCGAATAATAAAGAAATGCACAAAAATGAAACGTTCCGCCTGCTCCAGTGCCTCCTTCATCGCAACAAACATATCGTCACCCAGAGGATAATAGGCGGTTTGGGTGTGAAGATGGGGAGGACAAAAGCTGGAAGAGAACAGATAACGGGACTGGGTGCTGGCGTTATCCCCTTGCAGGGCGAGGTAGTCCAGGGTAGCCGGTTCCGGCTGCCCCATATAATGCTGGACACATTCATTCTGCTGCACAAGTCGCTTTTTGTCCCGCTTGCTTAGCTTGTTTCCACCGTAGAGCAGATACATCAATCCGCCAAAGACCGGAACGGTCAGTACCGGAACAATCCACGCAATTTTATAGGCGGCTTCGTAGCGACTGCTGATAATTTTCAGCACCGCGACAACGGCAACGATAATATAGAACAGGTAGAAAATGGCAAAGTGACGAAGAAACACCGTGACGCCGATTGCCAGAACCAGCAGCTGCAGTGCAATGGCAAGGCTGACAAAGAAGGCGCGGTGAAAAACAATTTTTGCAATGCGGGAAAAAATGTTTTGCTTTCCCCGCTGAATCGATGCCTTCGCCCGCAATTTCGTGATGCGAAGCTGGGCTTTGGCACGGCTTTTTCTTTTCTTTTTTTTCATTTTATCACCACGTTTTCTTTGCCCATTACTTCGTTGAGTTCCCGTATCAGGGAGGTGTGAATCAGACAGGGGATTCCATAGCGTTTTTGGGTGTCTTCCGCATAAAGAATCAATTGGCTTTTTCCCGGAAACATGATCAGCACCTTGCGGATGTAACTGACCCGCTCATCGGTGATTGTGGGCACACGAACATAAATATGGCTTGCATCAGGCACGATTCCGGGCTTGCTGTCGCCGCCCTGAATGGTGCGTCCGCCGCCGCCGTAGGGGCTTTTGGCAGCCTTCTGGGCAGCCTGCTCCAGGGGCTGGACAAAGTTGCAGCGAATTTGAGGAGCTTTTTCCTCCTGAATGGAGAGCCGTCCCTCAACATAGAGAATAGCCCCTTCCTGCAAATAGCTGCCGTATTGACCAAGTACCTGAGAGAAGGCCAGCATTTCCATCGTTCCGGTGTCATCCTCCACTGTGACATAGGCCATGAGGGAATTATTCCGGGTGGGTTTTGTCTTTACCGCCGTTACAATGCAGGCAAGGCGGATTTTTTGATCATCGAAGAAGTTGTGATGATCGGCCTCATCATCCAGATCCATCAGGATGGAACCGATGGTGGGGGTGTGAAGACGGCGAATGATATCCCGATATTCGTCCATCGGATGACCGGAGAGATACAGACCGGTGGTTTCCCGTTCCATGGCCATTAAATCCGCCTTGCTGAATTCCGGCATATCCGGCATGGGAATATCGGCATTTTTTCCGCTGTTTCCATCCAGACTGCCGAACAGGTCAAACTGACCCTCCACGTTTCGTTTACGATCGGCGGCGATGTCATCCATAATGAAAAGCATGGCGGACAGCAATTGGCTGCGGCGATAGCCCATGGAGTCGAAGCTGCCGCAGCGAATCATATTTTCCAGCGCCCGGCGATTCAGTCCGCGGTCATACATTCGCTGGCAAAAATCGTTGAAGTTGGCAAAGTTGCCTTCCTGCTCCCGCTCCGCAACCAGAGCGTCAATCAAGCTCCGGCCGACGCCTTTGATGCCCACGAGACCGAATCGGATGCCATCTGCGACAACGGTAAAGTCGGCACCGGATTCATTTACATCCGGCGGAAGAATGGGAATCTTCATTTCCCGGCATTCTGCAATGTAAGTAGCGACTTTTGTGCTTTTGTCCAGCACGCTGGTGAGCAGGGCAGCCATATATTCCCGAGGATAGTTTGCTTTGAAATAAGCCGTCTGATAGATCAGAATGGCATAGCAAACCGCATGGGATTTGTTAAAAGCGTAGTTGGCAAAGTCGTAGATCTCTTTATAGATGTCCTGCGCAACCTGTTCGGGAATTCCGTTGGCAATGCAGCCTTTGATTCCTCGTGTTTCGTCTCCGTAGATGAAAGCGGCCCGTTCGGACTCAATTTCGTCGGCATGTTTTTTGGAAATGGCGCGGCGCACCATGTCAGCACCGCCAAGAGAATAACCTGCCAACTGCTGGAAGATCATCATAACCTGTTCCTGATAGACAATGCAGCCATAGGTGTCGGACAGTATGGGTTCCAGCAGAGGGTGTTTGTAGGTGATCTGAGAAGGATCGGACTTGCAGGCGATGAACCGGGGAATGGAGTCCATTGGGCCGGGGCGATAAAGAGCACTGATGGCGGCCAAATCGCTGATGGACGTGGGGCGCATTTGCACGCACACACCGGTCATTCCAGCTGATTCCACCTGGAAGAGCCCGGCGGTTCGTCCGGCGGAGATCAATTGAAATACCTTCGGATCATCCTCCGGCAGGTTATAAAGATCCACGTGAATGCCCCGCTTTGCAAGGTCCTTCATCGTGTCATCCAGCACGGTTAGGTTGCGCAGGGCAAGGAAATCCATTTTCAGCAGTCCCAGCTGCTCCAGGGTTGGAGCACTGTACTGGGTGACAATGCTTTCGTCGTTTCGCGACAGGGGGACATATTCATAGACCGGGCGGCGGGTGATGACCACGCCGGCGGCGTGCTTGGAAGCGTTGCGGGGCATGCCTTCGATGGTGCGGCCGGTGTCGATAATGCGGCGCACAGAGGCATCCTCATCGTACATTTCCCGCAGGGGTTTCGATAGCTGCAGTGCTTCCTCCAGCGTAATTTTTGCGTTGTTTGGACCGCTTGGTACCTGCTTGGCAATGGCATCTACTTCGGCATAGGGCTTGTTCATCACCCGGCCCACATCACGAATGACACCCTTAGCGGCCATGGTGCCAAAGGTGACAATCTGTGCTACCCGGTCTGCGCCATATTTCTCTTTGACGTAATCGATGACTTCGCCTCTGCGGCGATAGCAGAAGTCCATATCAATATCCGGCATTGTAACGCGTTCCGGATTCAAAAATCGCTCGAAGTAAAGGCTGTACTTCATGGGATCAACGTTGGTGATGTTGATGCAGTAGGCAACAATGCTGCCGGCGGCACTGCCGCGGCCCGGGCCGACCGGAATGTCGTGATCCTTGGCATATTGGGTAAAATCGGACACAATGAGAAAGTAATCCACAAAGCCCATCTTGCGGATCATGTCCATCTCGTATTCCAGCCGCTGGCGATATTCTGCCGGCTGGTCCGGATAGCGCCGGCGGAATCCATCGTAGCAGAGTTTTTGAAACCAGCTGTCGGCATCGTAGCCCTCGGGATATTGAAATTCCGGCAGGTGATAGGTGCCGAATTCAAAATCCATCTTACAGCGCTCGGCAATCTTTGCAGCATTGTCAATGGCTTCCGGATGCTGAGGAAAAAGCTCACGCATTTCCTCCTCGCTTTTGAGGTAGAATTCGTCGGTTTCAAACTTCATGCGGTTGGGGTCATCCAGCGTTTTTCCGGTTTGAATGCACACCAGGATATCCTGGGCTTCCGCATTCTCCCGGCGGAGGTAGTGGGCGTCGTTGGTGGCGACCAGAGGGATGCCGGTTTCCTCGCTGAGACGGTAAAGCCAGGGCAAAATTTGTCTCTGTTCCGCCAGACCATGATCCTGAATCTCTAAATAATAATTCTCCTCGCCCATAATGCGCTGCATCATCAGAGCGTGTTCTTTTGCTCCGGCAAAATCGTTGTTGCGCAGTCGGCGGGGGATCTCACCGGCCAGACAGCCGGACAAGGCAATCAGACCTTCGTGGTACTCAGCCAGCAGATCGAGATCGATGCGGGGCTTAATATAAAAGCCTTCCACATTTGCCTGACTTACCATGTAGGAAAGGTTGCGGTAACCGGTTTCATTTTTGCACAGCAACACCAGGTGGCGCGCTTCGCTGTCCAGTTCGTGCACTTTGTCAAACCGGGTGCGGGGGGCAACATAGACTTCACAGCCAATCACTGGGTGAATGCCCTCGGCGAGGCAGGCGCGATAGAAATCCACGCAGCCGTACATGACGCCGTGGTCGGTAATGGCAACGCTGGTTTGCCCCAGCTCCTTGACCCGTTTGGCTAACGCATCAATGCGGCAGGCGCCGTCCAGCAGGGAATATTCTGTATGCACATGCAGATGTGCAAAGGCCATAAGGAACTCCTTTCTGAAGTAAAATGACGGGCAAATGTGCTTGCCATTTTTATTCCATGGAGATAATCAGTTGTTTTCGCTGCAGTTTGCGGCATCGATTGCAATTGCAATGAGCAGGCAGAGCAGTTCGTTTCGCGGATTTGGAATGTCCAGCACATAGGTGTCGCCCCAGTGCAGCCATTCCTTGGTGATGTGAAGAACGCTGTTTCCGCCCGGATCAACGACATCGTAGTGCCATCCAAGCACATCTCCCTGTACCCGCCAACCGTTTACATCCAGGCGGTAGCGAGGGCGCAGAAATGTTATTTCCTTGCGGATGCTGCCCATGTCCCGACCGTTGATCTCCAAAGTGAAGCGGGGCGTCAGCGCCAGCAACCGCTGGTATACACCGCCGACCTCCCACCCGGTCTGAGCATCCTTCACATGGATCTGGTGCCCGAAACTCAGCAGGGAGGCACGGACGAAATAACGGGGCACTTTCCATTCGTCATACACATCATAGGTATCCGTCCAGGAAAAGACCCGCTGTTTAATCAGTAATTTCATTTCCTTGCGCTTCCTCTCTGCGGGATAGTTCCACCAGCTTCCGCAGCCGATGGTTTAAGCAGGATTTGCTCACTTGCGCCAATTGTGCCAGCTGGCTGAGAGAAAGCTCGGGATGGTCAACGCGCAGATGTGCGGTTTCTCTCAGCTTTTCCGGCAACTGATCCAATCCAATCGTGCGGTCAATGCGGCGAATTGCTTCAATATGACTTTGGGCGGCATCCACGGCTTTGTCCAGGTTGGCCACATCACAATTCGACCAGCGGTTCATGCCGTTGCGGAGATTTTTCTCCACCTTGGCATTCATGATTTCCATGGCGGCCAGTGGAGCGCCGATGGTAGTCAGAAAATCGGTGATGGATTCGCTGCGCTTGATGTAGGTCACATAGTTTGCATTTCTGGTGATGGTCTTCGGCTGAAATCCCATCTCCTGCAAAAGCGCCTGTAGCTCTCGGTGGACAAACAGATGGGTAGTGGTCAGCTCCAGGTGATAACGCTTTTCCGGGTCGGTCACACTGCCACCGGCTAAAAACGCCCCCCGCAAAAAAGCGGCGCGGCAGCACTCCTCTTCCAAAAGGGCATAGTTAATGTGGTGGGAGATGCTGTTTTCCCGTTCATAGCCAAGGGTGTCCAGGATATATGCCATTGTTTCCGGGCTGGTAATGCCATAGGTGCGTTTTCCGGCGGATTCTGTGGATTCCGGCTTTTCGTCAAAGGCGGCGTCAAATGCCCGGCGGAACAGGCGGGGAAGCCGCTGGGCAAAGGGGGTACACTGGGTTGTGATCCGGATTTGCCGCGTGGAGAACAGGTTGCAAAACAGCAAAACGCCATAAGCCTCTGCTTTGATACAGCAGGGACGGGACAGCTTTTCTTTGCATAATTCGGTTTTCACTTGCGAGGAAAATGACATGTTCCCTGCTCCTTTTGGGTTTGGATTTCGTTGGATTACTGTTCTCGGATATAGCGCGCTGTGCCGTTTTCAAACACACGGGTGGTGTGGTCATCCATGAGCTTCAGTACCGTTTGCGCCAGTTTGTCCGGGTCATGCCGGGCCAATTTCTTGTGGTGCAGATCCGCCATGTCTCCGGTGGCTAATTCCACACCGAGAGCGGCGATTTCCGCGGGATCGATTTCAATGGGACGAGCGTTTTCTTCTGCATAACGCTCCAGCAGATAGTCGGGGATCGGAGCGGAATTCACCAGGCAGAAGTCCACCAGCCGACTGCCGGAGTGGGACAGAAGCGCCCGCAGGTGATCGGCGGCAGTGTAGCCCTCGGTTTCGCCATCCTGTGTCATTACATTGCAGACATAGGCGCGAAGAGCGGGAGCGGCGGCAATGGCGTCGGTAATGCCATCTACCAGAAGGTTGGGGATAACGCTGGTGTAAAGGCTGCCGGGGCCGAGCAAAATCAAGTCAGCCTTTGCAATGGCTTCCAATGCCAGAGGGTTTACCCTGGGGTGCTCCGGAATCAGACGGATTTGGGAAATGCGGCAGTCCTGCGCCTTTTTAAAGTCGCAGATGCGAGATTCTCCCACAACTTGCGTACCGTTTTCAAACTCTGCAAGCAGTTGAATGTTGTCGCTGGTAACAGGCAGCACACGACCGGTGATTGCCAAAACCTGGCTCATTTGCACCACAGCTTCGTCAAAGGAGCCGGTAATGCCCATGAGGGCCGCCAGAAACAGATTTCCAAAACTTTGCCCGGCTAAACTGCCCTCGGGGAAACGGTAGTTGATGAGCTGTTCCATAATCGGTTCTGCATTTGCCAGTGCCTGCAGGCAGTTGCGCACGTCGCCGGGAGGCGGCATACCAAGGTCTGTGCGCAGTACACCGGAGCCGCCGCCGTCATCGGCCATTGTGACAATGGCCGTCAGATTCGATGTGTGCTTCTTTAATCCCCGCAACATGGTGGAAAGTCCTGTTCCACCGCCGATGGCAACAATATTGGGGCCATTCTGCCCATACTGTGTTTTCTTCGACATGGCTTAAACCCTCGTCATATCCCGATGATACTCGGCAACCGTGTAGCGCATGGTGCGGACATATTCCGCTAAAAGGCTTGCTATGGCAACAGAGCGATGCCGGCCGCCGGTGCAGCCGACGGCGATGGTTAAGGTTCGCTTGCCTTCTTCTGCGTATTGAGGGAGCAAAAAATCCAGCAGTGCTTCCAGCTTTTTCAGAAATTGCGTGGTGACGTCGAAGGAGCAAACATAGTCCATGACATCGGCATCTTTTCCCGTATGCTCTTTCATACCGGAAACGTAATAGGGATTGGGCAAAAAACGCACATCAAAGACAAGGTCTGCTTCCAGAGGGAGGCCATATTTGTAGCCAAAGCTCATTACGTTCACAGACAGACCGCTTTGCTCGGTTCCTGTCTGAAAGAGTTTTTGCAGGGCAGAGCGCAGCATGTTCGTTGAGGCAAAGGGAGTGGTGTCCAGCACAAAGGTAGCGCGATCCCGCACGGGCTGCAGCATTTCCCGCTCCCGATTGGCGGCATCCTCTAAAGAGATACCGGGCTGGGTCAGGGGATGCATGCGGCGGGTTTCTTTGTAGCGCTTGATGATGGTGGGCAAGTCCGCCTCCATAAACAGCAGCTTGTAATTGCAGCCCATGGCCTGCAGGTCATCCAATGCCTTGAGCAGGGGCGAAAAATCATTTCCGGCGCGCACATCGCTGACCAGGGCAACCCGGTCGTATCGGCCGCTGGCGTGCATGCAGAAGTCTGCAAATTTGGTCATAAACTCCGGTGGGATGTTGTCTACCGTGTAAAAGCCCGCATCCTCTAAAAATTCTGCCGCGCGGCTTTTGCCGGCACCGGACAGCCCGGTAATAATGACAAATTCCATTGCATTGCCTCCTTAACTCAATTGTCGAATCTCCAGTTCCAGTTCGATTCCGGTTTCTTCCTTTACAACGCAGCGGATCCGATCCGTCAGCGCCAGCACATCAGCGCAGGTTGCGCCACCGGTATTCACAACAAATCCGGCGTGCTTTTCGCTGACCTGTGCGCCGCCGACAGAAAGCCCCTTCAGACCGCATTGGTCGATCAGAGCGGCGGCATAGCCCCCGACCGGGCGCTTAAAGGTGCTGCCGGCACTGGGAAATTCCAGCGGCTGACTGGAGCGGCGCTTGGCGGAAAGCTCCTCCATTTTGCTGCGGATGGCGGCTTTGTCACCTTTTTGAAGGGAAAGACGAACTCCGGTGACAAACAACTCGCCGCTGGAAAATGCGCTGTGACGGTAGGAAAGCTGCTGGGCATCTCCAGATAAGATCCGTTCTTCTCCGGACAGCGTCAGGCAGTGACTGCAGGAGGCAACCTGCTTCAGTTCACCCCCGTAGGCACCGGCGTTCATCGCCATGCCGCCGCCAAGGGTTCCCGGAATTCCATGGGCAAATTCCAAACCGGTCAGGCTGTTTTCCATGGCAAAGACAGCGAGCCGCGCCAGAGGTACACCGGCCCCGCAGAAAATCTCCGTTTCACCGATCTGCTCCAATCGATCCAGACCGCCGGCGGTGGAGATAACAAAGCGATCAATGGGCTGATCGGAGGCAAGAATGTTGCTTCCGTTGCCCAGCACAAAGGGACGGATTTTTTCCGCATTTGCCGCAGCGAGTACGGCGGAAAACTCGGAAACATCCTTTATTTTCGCCATCAGTTTTACCGGGCCGCCAATGCGGAAGGTAGTGTGACGACTCATAGGCTCGTCTTCCAACAGTTCCAGGTCGGGACAAAGAGCCTGTAATCTATTTTTCAACATGGAAGCATCCATGGTACTCCCCCTAACAGATAGATACATATATACAGTATGAATTATAGCATTGAACGAAAAAAAATAAAAGTCTGAAGAAACGAAAAATGGTGCACCCGGTGGGAGTGCACCATTTTATGAAAACGGACTTAGTGTCAGTTCTTCTGCGCGCGAATGGCTTCGGTCAGAGCGGGGACAACTTCGAACAGATCGCCGACAACCGCATAATCTGCCACAGAGAAAATCGGAGCGTCCGGATCTTTGTTGATTGCCACGACGGTGTCGCTGGCGCTCATACCGGCCAGATGCTGAATTGCGCCGGAGATGCCGACGGCAATGTAAAGCTTGGGAGAGACGGTTTTTCCGGTCTGACCCACCTGATGGGCATGGGGAATCCAGCCGGCATCCACAGCGGCCCGGCTTGCGCCAACGGTTCCGCCCAGTGCATCGGCAAGGTCGCGAATCAGTTCAAAGCCCTTTTCGTCCTTCAATCCGCGACCGCCGGAGACAATGATCTCAGCCTCTTCCAGATTGATTGCCTCAGCCACTTCCTTGATGCGCTCCACCAGATGAACGCGAATGTCATCGGGAGCGATGTGAATGTCTTCTCGAATGATTTCACCGGTGCGGCTTGCATCGGGTTCAGCACGGCGAAATACGCCGGGACGAACCGTAGACATCTGGGGATAGTTATCCGGGCACATGATGACTGCAAGCAGATTGCCGCCGAAGGTAGGACGGGTGGACACCAGATTGTTGGTCTCCTCCTCGATGTCCAGCTCTGTGCAGTCGGCAGTCAAGCCGGTTTCCAGCTGGCAGGCAACGCGGGGGGCCAGATCCCGACCGTTATTGGTTGCGCCGTAGAGCACGATGGCGGGAGCATATTTGTGAATTAAGGAGACAGTGGCAAAGGTGGCGGCATCGGTGTTGTAGGTGTCATACTCGTCACCTTCCACCAGCAGGACCTGATCTGCACCGTAGGCAATGCTTTCCTGAGCGACTGCTTCTACGTTTTTACCCATGACCAAAGCGACCAGCTGCTGACCCATTTTGTCCGCCAGAGTGCGGCCAACGCTGAGCAGCTCGTAGCCTACATTTTTTGCCTTGCCGTCCTCGTTTTCAACGACAACCCAAAGATTCTTGTTTTCCATGTTTACGCCCTCCTTACACCAGCTTGGCTTCTGCCAGCACTTCCGCCAGCTTTGCACCAGCCTCTGCGCCGGTCATGCCTTCCAGACGCATGCCGGTTTTCGTGAGGGTGGGAGTGAAGGTCTTCTTTACCTTGGTGGGAGAGCCCTTCAGGCCGCGCTTTTCCTCAGGGACAATTACCTCGGCGGAGGTCAGGGTCGGAATGACAGCCTTACGGGATGCCATCTTTCCCTTCAGAGAGGGATAGCGCAGATCGTAGGACGTCTTTGTTACGGTGATAACAGCGGGCATCTTTGCGGCATACCAGTCATAGCCCTCGTCGCTTTCCCGACGAATCTTGACGGTGTCGCCTTCCACGGTGGCTTCCAAAGCATAGGTCAGAAGGGCGCGATTCAGATGCTGAGAAATTTCCGGGCCGACCTGAGCTGTGTCGCCGTCAATGGCCTGCTTTCCGCAGAACACCAGATCGAAGGGAGCACCCTGCTTCTCTTCGAGAACGCGAATGGCCTCTGCAATGGTGCGGCTGGTGGCCAGGGTATCAGCGCCGCCAAAGGCACGGTCGCTGATGAGGTATGCCTCGTCAGCGCCGACGGAGATGCACTCTTTCAGAATGTCTTTGGCCTGCTCCGGACCCATGGAAAGTGCGGTGATTTTGCCCTCGCCCACGCTCTGGCGGATGCGAAGTGCGGTTTCCAGAGCATAGGTGTCGAAGGTGTTCAGGATGCTGGGCACGCCCTGCCGGATCAGGGTGTGCTTCACAGGATCGATTTTAATGATGGTTGTATCCGGTACCTGCTTTACGCAGACAAGAATATTCAAAACGGTGTACCTCTTTCCGGTAAAAATCAGTGATATTTCTTCAGCAGCTGACCGGCGATAACGGAGCGCTGAATCTGGTTGGTGCCCTCATAGATCTGCAGAATCTTTGCATCCCGCATCAACTTCTCCATGGGGTAATCCTTCATGTAGCCATAGCCGCCCATGACCTGCACGCCGTCTACAGCGCACTTCATGCCCGTGTCCGTGCCGATGGTCTTTGCAATGGCTGCCTCAGCGGTGAAGGGCAGACCGGCATCCATCAGCTCAGCGGCATGGAGATAGGCCTGACGGGAAGCCTGCACCTGAATTTCCATGTCTGCCAGCATGTTCTGGACGGACTGGAAGGTGGAAACGCTGACACCAAACTGCTTGCGCTGCTTGGCATATTTTGCAGCCTCTTCCACGCAGCGCTGACCAATGCCAACGCCAAAGGCGCCTACACCGGCGCGGCTGTGGTCCAGAGTGTCCAGAATGATCTTGAAGCCCCGGTTCTTGCGGCCCAGCATATGGTCCTTGGGAATGCGGACATTGTCAAAGATCACTTCACTGGTGCAGCTCAGGCGCATGCCCATTTTGTCCTCTTCCTTGCCAATGGACATGCCGGGACGATCCCGCTCTACAATGAAGGCGGTCAGACCCATGGCACCGGCTTTCTTGTTGGTGGATGCCAGGACGGTGTAGATACCGGCGATAGGGCCGTTGGAAATAAAGCTCTTTGTGCCGTTGATGACCCACTCGTCGCCATCTTCCACAGCGGTGGTCTGCACGCCGCCGGCATCGGAACCGGCATTCGGCTCAGTCAGGCAGAAAGCGGCATATTTCTTTTCCACCATGGTCTCAAACCAGAGCTTCTTCTGCTCCGGTGTGCCGCTGAGCAGCACAGGGTAGGAGGCCAGGCAGTTGGCGATCAGCGTGGTGCCGATGCCGATGTCGCCCCGAGCGATTTCCTCCGCAATAGAGAAGGTCTGGACATTGGTTAAACCAAGGCCACCGAATTCTTCCGGAAGGCAAAGTGTGTTCAATCCCATTTCACAGGCCATATCCAGAATGGCCTCTGCACTGCCGTTGTTGCGCTCAATCTCACCAACGTTGGGGATAATTTCGTTATCGACGAACTCACGTACCATCTGTACGAGTTCCTGGGTTTCCTCATCAAGGATCATGGTGATCACTCCTTTAAAATCAGTAATAAAAGAAAGAATGGCATACGAAACCAATTTACTGGATTATATCACAGGGACAGTGAATATTGCAATCACTTTTCCATAAGGCGGCTGGCAATCAAAAAAGCAGGGTGATATAATAAAACGTAATTAAAGTAAGAGGAGGAATTTGCGGTGACGGCTGGGGCATTTTTTCAGCGGAAGCGAACGATTGTTTTACTGGCAGTGCTTTGCACCTTCTTGTGGGGATGCGCCTATCCGGCAGTCAAACTGGGATACAGTCTGCTGGGCATCCCGTCGGGGGATATGGCAGGGCAGATGGTGTTTGCCGGACTGCGATTTTCCCTGGCTGGCATTGCGGGGTTGATTCTGTCCCTGATTCTGCGCCGGAAAGCTCCTTTGCCGGAGGAGAAAAGCCAGTGGAAGGGTATCCTGCTGCTGGGGATTCTGCAGACCGGAATTCAATATTTTTTCTTTTATGTCGGTCTGGCCCATACAACGGGAGTTCGAGGGTCTATTTTTAACACGACCTCAACCTTTATGACGGTTTTACTGACCGGAATCGTGCTGCGAAAGACGGACCCTCTGACACCAAGAAAACTGATTGGCTGCGGACTGGGCTTGAGCGGCGCGGTGCTGATCAATCTGAACGGCCCCTTGGCGGCACCTTTCACACTGCTGGGAGACGGATTTGTACTGCTCAGCGCCGTGTCTCTGGCGGTTGGAGCTTTGCTCACAAAGACGATTACGAGAAAGATTGATCCGCTGCTGCTGACGGGCTGGCAGTTGTTCTTTGGCGGGGCGCTTTTGCTGGGAGCGGGACTGGCTTTGGGCGGACGGATTACCCAGTGGTCGGGAAAGGCGGCACTGCTGTTGGCATTTATGGTGTTCATTTCAACAGCCGCCTTTACCCTTTGGACTTATCTGTTGAAATACAATCCGGTAAGTTCCATTACGGTCTTTAATTCCCTCGTGCCAATTTTCGGTGTGACATTATCCGGACTTGTGCTGGGGGAGGCATTCCTCAGCCCCACATCTCTGGCGGCGCTGGCGCTGGTATGTCTGGGTATCTTCGTTGTTAACTATGCAAAAAAAGACAAATAAGAAAACCTGCCGCAGAATTTCAGCGGCAGGTTTTCTGTTGCAATTATTCGCTGGGATGATTTTAAATGGATGCGCCTAAGTTCCGTGCATCCTGCAGAGCCGGGTGGCCGGCGATTGTGCCAGGTGCATCCACACCGCCGGCAAATACACTGCCGGCCAGATGCGCTTTTTCAAAGCAGTCAATCCAGCCCTGCAGACCGCTGATGGCTCGCTGGGGAGTGTGGGGCTCATTTTCTGCTGCCGCAGTCAGTATATAGATGTCTCGAAAATGGTAGTCAGAGGTATAGAGTGGATTTGCGCGATCCAGCATGGTTTTCATCTGACCGCTCATTTCATAGTAGTAAATGGGAGTGGCAAAGACCAGAACATCTGCCTGTCCCATTTTTGCGGCAATATCAACTGCGTCATCGGATAGGACACATTTATTTTGCTTCATGCAGGCCAGACAGCCAAGACAGAAGGAAATGTGTTTTCCTCGGAGGGAAATTTTCTCTACTGAGTGACCTGCCTTCTGTGCTCCTTCCATGAATGCATCCGCTAAGGCATCGGAATTGCTGTGGGCGCGGGGACTGGTGCTGATAATCAAGACAGTTTTTCCCATAGCTGGTTTCTCCTCCTTTTATCCTAATGGCGCGAGGTGCACTTCGTTTCCATGATCCCGAATCAGCTGAATCAGGTCGTCTGTTTTGATCCAGACAGTGGCGGTGTTGTCGTTTGGATGCACTCCTACCAGACCGCATCCCTGAGTGAAGCTTTCGTCCAGAAAGAACTGAACCTTGCGCTCGGTGTCGTTCAGCAGACCGAGGGGCGTCACTGCTCCGGGATACAGGTCGAGAATAGAACTCAATTCCTCGTCGGAAGCAAAGGTTAGAGGACGGGTGCCCTGCTGTTTTCGAAATTCTTTCAGGTTCACCCGTTTATCGCCTTTTACCGTGATAAGATAGTAGCAACGGTGTTTGTCGTCGCGGACGAATAGGTTTTTTGCATCTGCATCCGGATAGGGGAGTTCCACGGCATCCAATTCGGCCATATTAAATACAGCCGGATGCTCGGTGATTTCATAGGAAATACCATGGTTTGTCAGATAATCGTAGGTTTCCTGCTTTGTCATTTTTCCAACCCCATGATTTTGACGACGTTTTCCACTGCCTCGTACACCATTCCGTCGCAGTGTACTTTTTTGGGACATCCGGTGGTGGCGTTCTTTTTCAGCAAATCGCCGCAATCGGTCATACCCTCGTGATTGTCCTTCATCGCCGTCATAAAGGTGCGATAAGCATCGTCACCGCCGCCCAACAGACCGATGACCATCAAGGCCCCTGTGATGGCGCCGCAGGTGGCGGCAATTTTCATGCCGGAACCGAAGTGGGCGCCCAGCTTCGCGGCCTGCTCCTGCGTGAGTCCGCATTCCGGAGCGAAGGCTTCCAGAACTGCCTGAGCGCAGTTGTGGTGCACATTGGGATCCTCCCGCAGAGCTTTTGTGCGTTCCATGAACTGATTCATAAAAAATCCTCCTTAATACTTTTAATTGAATATATCCGGGTTTTCCGAGAATAGCCGTTGAACCCGTTCCAGAATTATTTTGTGTTCCGGCTGCGCCAACATGGGATCGCGGCGAAGCAGCTCCTCGGCGGCCTGCTTTGCTTCCTGCAGTGTTCGCGTGTCCCCGGCCAGATCGGCAACTTGTAATTGCGGCAAACCATGCTGCCGTGAGCCGAAGAAATCACCGGGTCCACGGAGCTCCAGATCTTTTTCGGCGATCTTGAATCCGTCGTTTGTTGCGCACAGCGCCTTGAGTCGTTGGCGGGTGTCGGGATTTTTTGTGGCAGAGATCAATACGCAGTAGGCCTTGTCTTTTCCTCGACCGACGCGTCCCCGCAGCTGATGCAGCTGAGACAGACCGAAGCGATCGGCATCCTCAATAATAATTAAGGTGGCATTTGGAACATCAACACCAACCTCAATTACTGTGGTTGACACAAGAATGTCAATTTCGCCGCTTGTAAAGCTCTGCATTGTGGCTTGCTTTGCTTTTCCGCTGAGCTTGCCGTGAATTAAGCCGACCCGCAAATCGGGGAAGACAGTTTCCCTCAATTCTTTTGCATAAGCGGTTACGTTTTTGCAGTTTGCACCGTCGGAGACCTCTTCCACTGCTGGACAGACGATGTAAACCTGATGCCCTTCTTCGATCTGGCGGCGAACAAAGCCATACATGCGGGTGCGTTTATCTTCTCCCACCAGGAAAGTGTCTACTTCCTGCCGTCCTGGTGGACGTTCGTCAATGATGGAAACTTCAAGGTCTCCATAAATAATCAAAGCCAGTGTGCGGGGAATGGGCGTGGCGGACATAACCAGTACATGAGGGCTGTATTCACCGGCCTTTGCACTGAGGGCAGAGCGCTGATCTACACCGAAACGATGTTGTTCATCTGTAATTACAAGTCCGAGACGATGAAAAGTTACGCCTGCGCTGATCAATGCGTGAGTGCCGATGATCAGGTCAATTTCGCCTTCTGCCAATGCCTGCAGGACGGAACGCCGCTCAGCGGCGCGGCTGCTGCCGGTGAGCAGTCCGATGCGGATGCCGGAGGAGGCGAGAATGGAGGTTAGTGTTTGGTAGTGCTGTCGGGCCAATATCTCGGTAGGAGCCATGAGAGCGCTTTGCCAGCCGCTTTGGGCACACAGCCAAACGGCACCTGCGGCTACAGCGGTTTTGCCGCTGCCGACATCGCCTTGCACCAGCCGATTCATTACATTTCCACCGGTAAGATCCTGAGCTATTTCGTGAAGCACACGATTTTGCGCCTGGGTAAAAGAAAAGGGAAGCAGCGTGGTGTAGTCGCTCAAATTATGAGAGGTACACTGACAGCTGAAACCTGTTTGGCGGCGGGTGTGGAGCAGAGACAGACCGGCGGTCAGGTAGAAAAGCTCTTCAAATACCAGCCGCCTTTTTGCTATTGCAAGGTCTTCAAAATTGGAGGGGCGATGGATGGTGTGGATGGCCCAGTCCCGGGAGGCAAGCTGATGTTCGGCTCGGATCTCGTGGGGGAGATCGTCAGGGAGCTCTTCATCTAATTCCTGAAGCGCCTGATAAATCCATTTGGATAGCTGCAGGTTGGAAATGCCGGCGGTCAGAGAGTAGACAGGAAGGATACATCCGGTGGTCTGGTGCATCCCCTCGCGCTCGTATACCGGGTTTGTCATGCTGAAGCGGGTTCCGTTTCGCTCCACTGTGCCGTAAAAAATATAGGTCTGCCCCGTTTTCAATGTTCCGGCGGAATAGGGCTGATTGAAAAAGGTGATGGTCACAGAACCGGAGTCATCAAACGCGGTGGTGCGGGTGAGGGTCAGTCCTTTGCGCAAAAAACTCGAGGTGGGATTGTGGGAGATCACCGCGCAGATACAAACCGGTTCTCCTTCCGGAGCCTGGGCGATGGAGTAAATCGTTCGGCGGTCTTCGTACCGCCGAGGATACCAGGACAGCAAATCGGCAACGGTGCACAGCCCCAGCTTTTGCAGCAAAAGAGCTTTCTTTTCTCCAATGCCATTTAATTTTGTTACGGGTGTGTCGGTGTGCATAAGGTCACCTGCTTTCTGCCGTGCTTGACAGCAAAATTATATCATAATCTCTCGAGCAAAGAAAGATGCCGAATGATGGCGGGGAAACGTAAATTTTACTTACTTTATATGAAAATCGTGTTGCAATTGTGAGATTTTGTGTTAGAATATGTTCGGGTTTTGTTTTCTTTTTTAAAAGTGTTTATCTTAACCATTTCGGATTCTGAGAGAAATTTGAGAGAGGGAGCGTTTCACATGGTTTCTTATAACACTGCCGAACTGCGACGTCAAAACCGCAACCGTGTTTTTCGATACATTTACAGTTCTGAAACGCCCGTGTCGAAGCAGGATGTGGCGCAAAATCTGTCCCTGAGCCTGCCGACCGTTGGACAAAATTTAAGAGAATTGCTGGATGCCGGCCTGTTGGAACTGCAGGGTACGTTCGACTCCACCGGCGGACGCAAGCCGAAGGCGATTGGCGTAACAGCGAATTTTAAATATTCCGTTGGAATCATGCTGTCGAATCGACATATTCACATTGCATGTATCGACTTGCGGGCGCACCAGATATGTGATGTGGCTATGGTGAAGATGTTCTCCAGCGACGAAGAGTATTTTCGCGATTTGGGCCGCATTTTAGAGGAGTTTCTTGATCAAAATCATATTGAACGGGATCGCCTCCTTGGTGTGGGCATTGCCTTGCCCGGTATTCCGGACGAGGAACACAATGTTGTGGAGATGTCACATGCAGTGAACAGCCGCACCATGGACATTGCCTTGTTGAAAAAGTACATTCCCTATCCGGTGTTTCTGGAAAATGACGCAAACGCCGGCGGCGTGGCAGAATGGTGGAGCGCCAGCGGAAACAACACAACGATGGTATATCTTTCGGTTCAAAAAGGTGTTGGCGGTGCAGTTTTGCTGGATGGCGTAAATTATATGGGTCAGCACCTCCATTCCGGTGAGTTTGGCCATATGTGCGTAGAACCCGGCGGCCGTCAATGCGGATGCGGTCAGAAGGGATGTCTGGAAGCATACTGTTCTACGGCGCGATTCAGTGACGATATCGGGATTACCCGTGAAGATTTCTTCGCCGGTCTGGAGGCGGGCAATCGGGAGTACCACGAGTTGTGGGAAGATTATCTGAATCATCTTGCGCTGGGAATCTATAATATTCACATTGTTCTGGACTGCGATGTGGTGCTGGGCGGCGTTTTGGCGCAGTTTATTGAGCCGTACATGTCCGATTTGCGCCGGCGTATCATTGCAATTTCTTCCTTTGAGACGGATGCCTCCTATTTGCGCAGCGCAAAGTATCGGAAGTGGACGAGCTGCGTCGGTGTGGCATTGCACTTTATTTCGGAGTTCCTTGACACGATCTGATCATATATTATCCACTGAATGGATTGAAAACGGCGCACCATCCGAAGGAGGACGGTGTGCCGTTGCTGTTTGATTGCATACCATACAATATAATAATAGAAAAACAGGAGAAAAGAAGATGAAAAGATATACTGGACCATTTATGCTGCTTTTGGCTGCGTTGATTTGGGGCACGGCTTTTGTTGCCCAAAGTGTGGGAATGGACTATGTTGGCCCCTTTACCTTTAATTCGGTGCGCAGCCTGATTGGCGGCCTGTTTCTGATACCGTGTATTTTTTTGCTGCGAAAGAGCGGCGTTACAAAAGGAGAAGATCAGAAGCCGGGGGATCGAAAGACTTTGCTGAAGGGTGGAATTTGCTGCGGCGTGGCGTTGGCGATTGCAAGCAGCCTGCAGCAAATTGGCCTTCAATACACATCGGTGGGAAAAGCGGGGTTCATTACTGCGCTTTATGTTGTGATTGTACCGATTTGTGGTTTGTTCTTTCATAAAAAGGTTCCGCTGGCCGTGTGGGGCTGCGTAGCGCTGGCGGTTGTCGGCATGTATTTGCTCTGCATCTCCGGAGAAAGTGGAATCAATAAGGGAGATGTACTCGTCTTTTTATGCGCGCTGGCGTTTACGGCGCACATTCTTGTAATTGATCATTTTTCACCTCAGGTGAATGGCGTAAAGCTGAGCTGCATTCAATTTTTGGTCAGCGGTGTTTTGTGCGGCATCCCCATGCTTTTCATCGAGCAGCCTCAGGTTTCTCTGATTCTCAACGCATGGCAGCCGATTCTCTATGCGGGTATTCTTTCCTGCGGTGTGGCATATACATTGCAGATTATTGGCCAGGGCCGCACAAATCCAACTCTGGCTGTGCTGATTATGTGCATGGAGTCGGTGTTCAGTGCAATATCCGGCTGGCTGATTCTCGGCGAAGCGTTGTCGTTGCGAGAGATGATCGGATGTGTATTGATGTTTGCTGCGATTGTGCTGGCAAATCTGTTTGGTAACGGCGAGAAAGACGAGGTTGAAAAGTGAAGATTTGAGCATCAACACCGGCCGATGAAAAAAACGAAAAAAACTGAAAAATAGTTCTTGACATTATGGGGGAGCTTTGATATACTAATCAAGCTCACT
>CAVBPR010000005.1:0-14098 GCA_963597355.1 bacterium
CCATGTTCAAGACTCCGGTGGGCATGTCCTGGACCGAGTGGAGCCAGTTCTCCGGCCCCATGGATCTGTCCGAGTTCCCGCCCACGGACGCACCCTGCACCGATACTCCCTGGTTCATGAGCGTGAACAACGTCTATCCCACCGACCAGCCGGATCCCCCCGTGCCCTATGGCAGCTATTCCGAGCTGAAGAAGACCTTCTTCGGCGATATGATTTAAGCAATCGGCTTCTAAATTGTTTTTCCTCATTTCTCTATAATTTTCCCTCGTTGTGGGTAATAGGGCTTGCGCAAGCAGGCCCTATTATTCCATCTGGAGTCTTTTATCATAGGAGGATGTTGTTATGCAGGAATTTGAAAAAGTATTTGATATTGATCAGATTGGCAGACTGCTTGGTGGTGCGGTGATCCAGGGTGTTTCACCAGATGGCAAGGCAGTGGAGCGAGTGGTGTGGACACCGGAGCTGGCAGAGGCATTGACGGAGTACATAAAAAAGGAATTGCCGGAAGACAAGACCGCTCCGGTTGCCCATCGCGGAGGTGCACCTATGTGGGTTATGGGTGCAGCTATGGCTGCCATGTATCCACATCCTAACTATTTCTTGCCCCCCTTCGATGGCGTGTGCCTGACACTGCACAATTTGTGTCAGGGAGAAATAAAACCTGAGGCTGAGGTGGAGTTCACCGTAGAGCGTGCTGGAGACATTCTGTATGTGACGTATAAGGCAGACGATCCGAATAAGCCGCAATTGTTCGGCGGTGGCCATCATAGCTATGATCCTGCGTTAATTCCCTTGATTCAGGCGCCGATTGCCGGAGCAGACGTCCATGTGTGCCTGCGGGGGAATAGTTCTTATAATGTTACGATGTCGATTGCGACCGCCTATTTCCAAAATTGCAAGAGTCTTTCTATTTTGGGCGGCGGCCCGAATGGACCGGATCAGGGCTATTTTTGCTGCAAAACCCATAGCTCTGAGCGCAGATTAGGGGACATGACACAGCCACTTTGAGAATGCAAATAGAATGCAAAAATTTTAGTTGACATGAAAATTCGGGCATGATATAATCCCATATTGCATGGGTGTATTTTTGCCCATTTGCAGAAAGGAACGGTGGATGGTTTGATTACCCAACTGCAAACAGAACATAAGGTGGTTGGTGTCAAGCAGTCACGCAAGGCAATTCAGCGCGGAGAAGCTCGTATTGTTTTTATCGCTGAAGATGCCGATCCGCAGGTAACAGATCCCATTGTTGATTTGTGTGCCGCCGCAGGAGTACCGGTTCAAAGCGTGCCCCATATGCGGGAACTTGGAGATGCCTGTGGCATTCATCTGGGTTGTGCGGTTGCTGCCGTTTTTTGAGTTGATTTTAATGGTTTCCTTTTATAAGGAGCTGTTAAGATAAAAATACTTTAGGAAAGGAGGAACTCGTTCATGCCTACTTTTAACCAGCTGGTTCGCAATGGCCGCAAGACCTCTGCTTACAAGTCCAACTCCCCTGCGCTCCAGAAGGGCAAGAACACCTTGAAGGACAAGGAGACCGATCTGCCTTCTCCTCAGAAGCGTGGCGTTTGCACTGCTGTTCGTACTTCTACTCCTAAGAAGCCGAACTCCGCTCTGCGTAAGATCGCTCGTGTCCGTCTGTCCAACGGCTATGAAGTCACCGCTTACATTCCCGGTGTCGGTCATAACCTGCAGGAGCACTCTGTCGTGATGATCCGCGGCGGCCGTGTTAAGGATCTCCCCGGTGTTCGTTACCACATCATCCGCGGCACTCTGGATACTCAGGGCGTCAATGGTCGTATGCAGGCTCGCTCCAAGTACGGTGCGAAGCGTCCTAAGGCCGCTAAGAAGTAATTTCACTTCTTAAACACTTGATATGCATTGCGCTTCATGCGCAAGGCGAAAGCCTTGCCAGAAGTTTATTCATAGATATATGGGTAGACCTCTCGGCAGGCACAGGACATGCTTGCAATCAAGCGTGATCCGTTGTATACGGGTGCTGAAATATTGCATTCGAGTACCTATGAAATCATTTTAAATGAAGGAGGGAAGCAAAGTGCCCAGAAGAGGAAATGTACCCAAGCGGGAAGTTCTGCCCGATCCTATTTACAATTCCGTACTGGTGACTAAGCTGGTGAACAGCATTATGCTCGACGGCAAGAAGGGTGTTGCCCAGAAGGTTGTCTATGATGCATTCAACACCATCCAGGAAAAGACCGGAAAAGAACCCATGGAGGTTTTCGAAGCTGCCATGGAGAATATCATGCCTTCTTTGGAGATCAAGGCCCGTCGTGTCGGCGGTTCCACCTATCAGGTTCCCATGGAAGTGCGTCCCGCACGTCGTCAGACGCTCGGTTTGCGCTGGCTGACAAACTACTCCCGCGCTCGCAGCGAAAAGAACATGGCTGACCGTTTGGCCGGCGAGATCATGGATGCTGCCAACAATACCGGCAGCGCTGTGAAGAAGCGTGAGGATGTGCACAAGATGGCCGAGGCCAATAAGGCGTTCGCTCATTATCGTTGGTAATTTCGAAGGAGATAACGATTTATGGCTAGAAAAGTTTCTCTGGAAAAGACCAGAAACATCGGTATCATGGCGCACATCGATGCCGGTAAGACAACCACTACCGAGCGTATTCTTTACTATACCGGTGTTAATCACAAAATCGGCGAGACTCATGACGGCGCAGCCACCATGGACTGGATGGTTCAGGAGCAGGAGCGTGGTATCACGATCACTTCTGCTGCTACCACCTGCTTCTGGTCTGGCTCTAAGAAGCAGTATGAGCCCCATCGTATTAACATCATCGACACCCCGGGTCACGTTGACTTTACGGTTGAGGTGGAACGTTCTCTGCGTGTTCTGGACGGTTCTGTAACCGTCATGTGCGCTAAGGGCGGTGTTGAGCCCCAGTCTGAGACCGTTTGGCGTCAGGCTGACAACTATCAGGTTCCCCGTATGATCTATGTCAATAAGATGGACATTATGGGTGCCAACTTCTATCACGTTCTGGATATGATCCATGAGCGTTTGAAGGCAAATGCAATTCCGATTCAGCTCCCCATCGGCAGTGAAGATACCTTTAAGGGTATTATCGACCTGGTCGAGATGGACGCCGATATCTACTATGATGAAATGGGCACCGACATGCGCGTGGAGCCCATTCCGGAAGATATGATGGAGCTGGCTCAGGAGTATCGCACAAAGTTGCTGGACTCCGTTGCTGATCTGGACGATGACATCATGATGCTGGTTCTGGAAGGCGAGGAAGTTCCCACCGACATGATCCGCACAGCGCTGCGTAAGGGCACCATTGAGAATAAGTGCGTTCCCGTAACTTGCGGTACCTCTTATCGTAACAAGGGTGTTCAGAAACTGCTGGACGCAATCATCGACTACATGCCCGCTCCTACCGACATTGCCGCTATCCGTGGTACCAATCCGGAGACCGGTGAGGAAGAGGATCGTCATGCAAGCGATGAGGAGCCCTTCTCCGCTCTGGCATTCAAGATCATGACTGACCCCTATGTCGGTCGTTTGACCTTCTTCCGTGCTTATTCCGGCAGCATCAACGCTGGTGACAGCGTTCTGAATGCAACCAAGAGCAAGAAGGAGCGTTTCGGCCGCCTGCTGCAGATGCACGCAAACCACCGCGAGGACATCGAGACGGTTTACGCTGGCGATATCGCAGCTGCTGTTGGTCTGAAGAATACCACCACCGGTGATACTCTCTGCGACGAGAACAACCCTGTTATTCTGGAATCCATGGAGTTCCCGGAGCCTGTTATTCGTGTTGCTATCGAGCCTAAGACCAAGGCTGGTCAGGAAAAGATGACCGTTGCTCTGGTTAAGTTGGCAGAAGAAGACCCGACCTTCAAGGTGTACACCGATGAAGAGACCGGTCAGACAATCATTGCCGGTATGGGCGAGCTGCACTTGCAGATTATCGTTGACCGTCTGCTGCGTGAGTTCAAGGTGGAAGCCAATGTTGGCGCTCCTCAGGTTGCCTACAAGGAAACCATCACAAAGCGGTATGATCAGGAGACCAAGTATAAGCGCCAGTCCGGTGGTTCCGGTCAGTATGGTCACGTCAAGATCATTGTTGAGCCCAATGAATCCGGTAAGGGTTATGAGTTTGTCAATGCTGTCGTTGGCGGTTCCATTCCGAAGGAATACATTCCTGCAGTTGACGCTGGTATTCAGGGCGCCCTGTCTTCTGGCGTTCTGGCTGGTTATCCTGTGGTTGACGTAAAGGTCACCCTGTATGATGGCTCTTATCATGAGGTTGACTCTTCTGAAATGGCGTTTAAGATTGCCGGTTCTATGGCTTTCAAAGAGGCCTGCCGCAATGCTGGTCCCGTCCTGATGGAGCCTATGATGAAGGTTTCCGTTACAGTGCCTGATGAATACATGGGCAATGTTATGGGCGATCTGATCGCTCGCCGCGGTGAGATTCGTGGCCAGGAAGATCGTAACGGCGCCATCCAGATCGACGCATTTGTGCCTCTGGCTGAGATGTTTGGTTATGCAACGGATTTGCGTTCCCGCACTCAGGGCCGTGGTAACTACACCATGGAACCGAGCCACTACACGCAGATTCCGAAGTCCATTTCCGAAAAGATCATTGCCGGCCGCGCAAAAAATAACTAATTATCCCTTTTGCGGGAAAATGTTGTTGCATTTTCCCGCTTTGTGGGGTACAATGTTCGCGTAAATGTACCCCGACTATACTTAACTCATTTTTAAGGAGGATACTCACAAATGGCTAAGCAAAAATTTGAGCGTACCAAGCCCCATGTTAACATCGGCACCATCGGCCACGTTGACCACGGCAAGACCACTCTGACCGCAGCTATCACTAAGTGGCTGGGCATGCAGGGCATGGCTGAATATACTGATTACTCCAGCATCGATAAGGCTCCCGAAGAGCGTGAACGTGGTATCACCATCAACACCGCTCACGTTGAGTATGAGACCAATGCTCGTCACTATGCTCACGTTGACTGCCCGGGCCACGCTGACTACATCAAGAACATGATCACCGGCGCTGCTCAGATGGACGGCGGCATTCTGGTTATCGCTGCTACCGACGGCCCCATGGCTCAGACCAAGGAGCACCTGCTGCTGGCTCGCCAGGTTAACGTTCCTTACATTGTTGTTTTCCTGAACAAGTGCGATCAGGTTGACGACGAGGAGCTGCTGGAGCTGGTTGAGATGGAAGTCCGCGAGACTCTGGACGAGTATGGCTTCCCCGGCGACGACACCCCCATCATCAAGGGTTCCGCTCTGAACGCTCTGACCTGCGAGTCCACCGATCCTGAGGCTCCTGAGTATGCTTGCATCAAGGAACTGATGGACGCTGTTGACACCTGGATCAAGACTCCCGATCGTCAGGAGGATCTGCCCTTCCTGATGCCCGTTGAGGACGTCTTCACCATCACCGGTCGTGGCACCGTTGCTACCGGCCGTGTTGAGCGTGGTATTGTTAAGATGGGCGAGACCGTCGAGATCGTTGGTCTGTCCGAGGAGAAGAAGAGCACTGTTATCACCGGTCTGGAAATGTTCCGCAAGACTCTGGACTTCGCTGAGGCTGGCGACAACATCGGTGCTCTGATGCGCGGCATCAACAAGACCGACATCGAGCGCGGTCAGGTTCTGTGCAAGCCCGGCTCCATTCACCCCCACACCAAGTTCCGTGGCCAGGTGTACGTTCTGAAGAAGGAAGAGGGCGGCCGTCATACTCCTTTCTTCAACAACTATCGTCCTCAGTTCTATTTCCGTACCACTGACGTAACCGGTATCATCACTCTGCCCGAGGGCACTGAGATGTGCATGCCCGGCGATAACGTCGAGATGGACGTTGAGCTGATCACTCCTATCGCTATCGAGGAAGGCCTGCGTTTCGCTATCCGTGAGGGTGGCCGTACCGTCGGTTCCGGCGTTGTTATCGCTGTTAATTCCTAATCATATACGATTCGCGTAAATCCTTGTATCCGTTCGGTAAAGGGTCGGCATTTTGCCGACCCTTTCTTTTTGTGTAAAGATAGTTACCGATACTGCCGATGGTTATGATTTGACAGGGAAGAGCAATAGAATAGAAAATGACCGCACTTGTTCACGACAAATGTCGTGGTACAGGTGCGGTCATTTTTGCTTTTATACAGGTTTTATACAGGAATGTGTTTCGATTTATAGATTGATGAAATGCGGGTAAGAAGTATCACTGTGTCAATTTTTTCATCCATTTGTATCCGCGGAATTTTATGAAGGTTGGAAGGCCCTTAAAAATTTGGTCGGATTGAATGACCAGAACCACAGCCTCAACGGGCCAGTTCCAGACAAATGCACTTAAAAAAGAAAGGGGCATAACAATGAGCCAGGTAGAGATCATATTCATTGTCATAGTGAATTTTGTGTCGCCGCCACCTTGAATAATACCAAAGCTGACGGGCATCTGATAGGACATGCCGACCATTACCAGGGACATGATCATGATCAAATGATCTGCCATTACGGTTGCCTGAGGTGTCAGATTGTAGGCAGATAGAAGAGGCTTTCGCAATAGAAACAGTGCAAGAGCTAAAATCAATCCAATAACAACGTCGATAACAGAAAGAGTGCGTGCATCGGATTTGATGCGTTTCATTTCACCGCGTCCAATGGCGTTGCCAATCATAACTGCCGATACAGACGACATAGCAATAACAACTACTTTTAAATATTGATAAAACGTGGTAGCAACGGAATTTGCGGCAATCGCGTCTGCGGACAGGTGGCCTAAAATTGCGGTCTGCATGGGAACGGAAATGCCCCACAGGACTTGGGAACACATGATCGGCAGATAAACCTTGATATAATCCTTGCGCAAAGCTGGACTTGATTTTAGGAATCCTGAACCAAAGAAATGAACCGATTTCTCAATCTTTATCATGTAAACCAGTACGATAATCAGCTCCAGTACTCGAGCGACTAACGTGCCGATGGCCGCACCTCGAATTCCTAATTCAGGGAAATTAAACTTGCCGAAGATCAGAAGGTAGTTAATTCCGACATTTACAATTAAAGAGACTACCGAAATATAAAATGAAATATTAACAATACCAACACTTCGAAGTGCAGCCATCAAAATTTGGGAAACAATGAAGAGTAGAAATGTCCATTGAATTAAAGCTAAATATTGCTTTCCCTGTTCAACGATGGCTGCATCATTTGTAAATAAATGGAGTAGCGGAATGGGGAAGAAGATGCAAATAAGAACCAGAATTACACCGATAATTACACCGAATTTTAATGTTATTCCGGTCAGTGTACGAATGGGATCAACACGATTTTGTCCCCAATATTGGGCAGCTAAAACAACAAGTGCGTTGCCAAAAGACAAGGCAAATTGCTGAACCATGAAGAAAATTTGGTTTACTGTTGCCGCACCGGATAAGGCTTCCTGGCTGTAGCTACCAAGCATGATGTTGTCTGCCATGTTGACGCTGTATGCAACCAGATTTTGTAGCG
Source organism: bacterium (assembly GCA_963597355.1). Taxonomy (GTDB): domain Bacteria; phylum Bacillota; class Clostridia; order Oscillospirales; family Oscillospiraceae; genus UMGS1766. Next base: position 7,511 of record CAVBPR010000005.1, read on the forward strand.
CAACGATGATCAACATGCGAAAAAGAGTCTTGTAAAAGCTTTTATCCCTTGTGAAGAAAGACTCTTTTCCCTGAATTGTTCTTTCCATTATTTTCAATTCTCTCCTTTTCTGTTCTTATTTTCTGATTCTGAAATCAGGTTTTTCTCCTTTATTTTAACACTCTGTACCGAATTGAAAAGTAGTTACCAAATGGTAAGTAGGGGCCAGATAAAATGAAGATCATCAAAAAGCACTAGCAAAATAGCCAAAATTCAAGTCTATAAATTGTGCAGTCTTATTACATGTGTTTCGAAAATGTCCAGTTTTTATAGCAAGTTGCAAAAAAAGTGAAGGTTATTTTTTGTACAAACTCGCAGATACCGTTTGGTAACTAGTTACCAAACGGTTATCAAGTGATGAAAAAGTGCCTAATTGTGTGAAAAAGAAAAAAAACTATAATAATCCTTGCAAGCGGCACTGAGGCGTAAACAGGATAGCGCGCCGAGGTGCAAAACAGGATAGCAAAAACAAAATATTATTCAAGTAAGGGAGACACACATCATGGTAAAAAGAACCTACGAAGAGCTGGAACCCTATTTTCCCGCAGGACATTTCGGAGTGACCTGCAAGCGGTATCATGGCAAGGACGAGACCGGTGCTACAAAATTCTGGATCGGTATTTCTGAATTTGAAGCAGATGGCGGCGCTGACTGGGCCTACGATGACAACCCGCTGGAGAAGGTTTATTTCGTGCTTGAGGGCGAGATGACCGTTACCGACAAGGCTGGCACCAAATATGTGATTCACGCAGGTGAGAGCATTAGCTTCCCCCCCAACGAGGGCCGTGGCCTGAAGAACGAGAGCGGCAAGCCCGCCAAGATGCTGGTTATCATCAATTATCCAGAGAACTAATGTTGTGGAGGTAATTCAAAATGATTAATGTGCAAAAGGATTTCGTTCAGAATCTGTTTTCTATTAAGGACAAGGTTGCCATTGTTACCGGCGCTACCGGTGCTCTGGGCGGAGCAATTGCTCTGGCATATGCTATGAGCGGTGCCAAGGTCGTCATCACCGGCCGTAACGACAAGAAGCTGGCAGAAGTTGCTGAGCAGATCGCCCACGAGGGCGGCGAGTGCGCAGTGATCAGCGGCGATCCTTCCAAGACCGAGGATGCAGAGAAGATCATTCGTTTTGCTGTTGAGACCTACGGCGAGCTGAACATCCTCGCAGTGGCTCATGGTTACAATAAGCCCCAGAACATGCTGGAGCAGACTGCTGAAGAGTGGCAGTACATCATGGATGCTGACCTGAAGAGCGTCTACATCGTGTGCAAGGCAGCCGCTGAGCAGATGGCAGCTCAGGGCAAGGGCGGCAAGATTGTTGTTGTCTCCTCTGCTCGTTCCAAGATGGGCATGGCTGGCTACACCGGTTATTGCGCAAGCAAGGGCGCATGCGATCTGATGATTCAGTCCATGGCTTGCGATCTGTCTGCTAAGCACCACATCAACGTGAACTCCATCAACCCCACTGTGTTCCGCAGCGATCTGACCGAGTGGATGTTCGATCCGGAATCTGCTGTGTATCAGAACTTCCTGAAGCGTCTGCCGATCGGCAGACTGGGCGAGCCCTATGACTTTGTTGGTCTGGCCATTATGCTGGCCTCCCCGGCATCCGACTTCCTGACTGGCGGCAACTATGACGCCACCGGCGGCTACTGGGCCTGCTAATTCCTAAGTGACCATGCCGGGCAGACGTAATTACTCCTTTACTCCTTAAATTTTTCTTCCCAATATTTTGACATACTGTGCCAATCCCCAATACAAATTCCCCTCACTCGTCTGCCTGGCTTGTCATATAAGCCTGTAAATTCTGCAGCATCTGCTGTTGACCTATAATATTAATCATGGAGGTTTTTGCAATGAGCAAGAAAGTTTTTATTGACCTGTCCCATCCCTTCAGCGCTGAAATTCCCCGCTGGCCCTACTTCGATAAGCCCGTGATCGACAGCGCTCACACCATGGCTAAGGGCGGCGTTCTGACTCAGAAGATCACCTGCACCATGCACACCGGCACTCACTGCGACGCTCCTCGTCACGTAATGGAGTATGAGTTCGACGGCCGTCGTGCACGTTACACTCACGAGATGCCCGTTGACGCTTACACCGGCGATGCAATCGTGTTCAAGATTGACATCGAGCCCTGGGGTCTGATTACTGACAAGCATCTGGATGCATGTATGGAAAAGTACGGCTTGAAGGATGAGGACGTGAAGGGCAAGATCATCTGCCTGAACACTGGCATGCATCGTCTGTTCGACGATTCCAAGGCTTATTATCACTATGCTGCCGGCACTGGCATCGATGCTGGTAAGTGGTTTGCACGTCACGAAGTGAAGTGCGTAGCAATGGACGGTCAGGCACTGGATCATCCTCTGCACACTGCAATGGGCAACAACGGCATGACCCGCATGAACCTGCTGGGCGCCACCGGTCGTCCCATCACCGAAGAGTACAAAGAGCTGTTTGGCGAAGAGGCTTATGCCGAGTTCGATAAGGAAGAGTACATCCGCATTCACGGCCAGGCTGCTTACGATGAGAAGTTTGGTGAGCTGGAGAACATCGGCATTTGGGGTACCTGGGAGCCCTGCCACAAGGAAATGCTGGGTCACGGCATTGTTGGCGTAGAGAACCTCGGCGGCGATCTGGACAAGATTCCCGAGGGCACTTGGTTCCGTTTCTATTGCTTCCCCCTGCGTTGGTATATGGGCGACGGTTCTATGGCTCGCTGCGCTGCTGAAATCGATGAGGATCTGGTTCTGGATGTGCCGGACCGCACCTACAAGTATGGCGGCACTGGCTATGCTGATAGCGAAGGTCATGGCGACAGCTGCCTGGAGTACATGCAGCGTCTGTTCAACCGCAATAAGTAATTACTGAACTGTTATGAACCAGGTGGGAATGGTCGTACTGGGCATTTCCCAGACCATTCCCACTATTTTTATGCGTTTCTTTCAATCCTCTATTTCTCTGTTTGTGAAAGAAAGGCATTTACTGACGGGGTAACCTGTAATTGTAATAAGGAGAGAAAATAAAAGATATGGGCAATAAAAAAGTGAATCAGTTGCCGGATGGCAATAAAAATTCCATTTTCCGTTTTGGCGGTTGGGGTTGGTTTACCATCCTTTACTGCCTGCTGATGTTCTTCCTGTATGTTGGCATGTGCAACGATGGTGCAAACATTTCTGCGCCAAACGTAGCCGCTGCACTGGGTGTTGAGAACGGCGTGATCATGAATATGAACTCGGTCGCTGGCATTGTTGGCGTCGTGTTCTTTATCATTGCCGGTCAGATCAACCGGAAAGTTGGTCCTCGTATCACGTCGGGTATCTTTACGATTGTTTCTGGTATTGCTTATATTGCAGCTTGTAATGCACCTTCCGTCGTCCTGTATTGTGTGGCTATGTGCTTTGTTTATGGCGGCATTATGTCTGCAGGCTATGTTGCAGGCGGCACCTTGGTGGCCAATTGGTTCCCGAAGAAAAAAGGTATCGTCATGGGCTATACGACTATGGGACATAACTTTGCATCAGCCTTCTATGTGCAGCTTGTCTCGATCCTCATTGGGCCAACCGTTCTGAAAAACATTGGCATGGGTGTTGTACCGATTGGTATTGCAGCAGTTGTTCTTGGTATTGTTGGATTTGTTTTTATTCGCGATACTCCCTTTGAGCGTGGCCTGAATCCGGACAACGTGTCTGACAAGGTTTATGCGGAAGAGTATGCGGATGCAAATGAGGAATCCGGTTGGACAACCGGTCGTCTGTTGAAAACAAAGGAGCTGTGGCTGGCAGCAATTACAACAGGCTTCTTCCAGATTTGCTCTGTTGGCGTTATGAGTCAGCTGGTTTTGCGTAACGTGGAGCTTGGTTTCACCCAGCAGACAGCAATGAATGTTATGACAGTTCTGGCTCTTGGCGGTGTAGTCGGTTCCTGGCTGGTCGGTGTTGTTGATGAAAAAATTGGAACAAAGAAGACCATGGTTCTCTTTGGTGTGTGGTACTGCGTGGCACTGTTGCTGAACTTCACAGCAGTGGACAAGGTTACCCCTCTGGTATATGCCTCTTTGTTCATGATCGCCATGGGTATTGGCGGTTCTGCTAACTTCACAACCTCTTTGCCGGCTTCTATTTTCGGTCGCCATGGCTTTGATAAAGTAAATAGCGTAATTTTCCCCATTCAGGGTATTGTTACAGCGCTGTGCTTTGCAGTGAATGGCATTGTGCAGCTTGCAACCGGCGGCCAGATCCGTATGGCGTATATCGTATTTGCCGTTATTGCAATCGTTAACTCCCTGCTGGTGCTGACCATCGACGAGCACAAATACAATCGCGATTGGAAAGCAGCACACAAAGCAGACAAGTAATATGCTCATTGTGCATTTTATTTGAATAGATTTTAAGGATTTTAAGGAAAGAGTGATTTTCAATGGCGAAGAAAACAATTATCACTGTGGCCACTACCGGTGCATGGCCGAAGAAGGAGAACAATCCGAATGTTCCCATGACGCCGCAGGAGATTGTCAACGATGTCTATGATTGCTGGCAGGCAGGAGCTGCGATTGCCCATCTTCACATGCGCGATGACAAGGGCAATGGCACAATGTCCACAGAAAAGTTCCGTGAAACAGTTGCTCTGCTGCGGGAGCAGCATCCTGACTGCGATATCATCCTGAACATGACCACTTCCGGCGACCTGGATGCGACGGAGGAAACCCGTCAGGCTCACTTGAAGGAACTGCGTCCTGAGATGGGCAGCTATGACTGCGGCAGCATGAACTGGCTGAATACCAGCCTGTTTCTGAATCCGCCTAAGTTCCTGGAGGAATTGGGCCGGAATATGCAGGAGTGGGGCGTAAAGCCCGAGATCGAGGCATTCGACCCCGGCATGATTGCTAACGCTGCTTATTATCTGAAGAAGGGCGTTCTGAAGGCTCCGCTGCACTTCCAGTTCTGTATGGGCTGCGCTAATGGTATCCCCGGCAACATGAAGAACCTGGTCTTCATGAAGGAAACGATGGAGCAGCTGTGCCCCGGTTCTACCTGGAGCTGCTTCGGTGTTGGCCACTGCGCTATGGAAATGACCTACGGTGCTGTCGCTCTGGGCGGCAACATTCGCGTGGGCATGGAAGATAACGTCATGTACGCCAAGGGACAGCTTGCTGAGAGCAATCGTCAGCTGGTTGAGCGTGCGGCTCGCGTGATCCGTGAGTTCGGCAACGAGGTTGCCACTCCTGCAGAAGCACGGGAAATTCTCGGCCTGAAGAAATGAGCTGGGGCCCCTGCTTTATGTACTATCGGTGTCCAAAGTGTGAAAAAAAGTTCAAATATGCGGTGGATATGATCCCTGTATTCGGCGCTGAGTTTGGATTTTGCCCGACCTGTAAGGTGGAAGGGGAGTTGCTCTATGATGGAGCACGGACACCGGATGATGCAGAATATTTTGAAGTAGAGGATTAAACACCCCGCTTCACGAAGATACGGGCAGGGGACAAGTGCTCCTGTCCGTATTTTCAGGATTTTAAAGATTAAGGAAAGGATGAATAACCCGTGAAGGAAATCAAGAATATCCTGATTTGCGGAGCAGGAATGATGGGCAAGAACATTGCCTTTGTTATGTCCTCTTGCCCGGATTATCAGGTTGCTCTGTATGATCTTTTTGATACAGATGTAGAGGCTGGTATTCGCACAAATACTGCGCAGCTGGTTGAGCGCGGTGTTCTGACGGAGAGTGAGCTTGCTGAACGGCTGAGCCGGATCTCTTTTACTACGGATATTGATAGTCCATTGGTATCTGGCGCTGACTTTGTCATTGAAGCTGTGTTTGAGAAAATGGATATTAAGCAGGAAACATTTGCAAAACTGGAAGCACGTTGTGCGGAAGATACGATTTTCTGCACCAACTCCTCGGTTATGAGCCCCAGCCAGATTTCTGAAAATCTGACTCATCGGGAGCGTTTTGTCGGCACTCACTTCTGGAACCCCGGTCATCTGATTCCGCTGGTTGAAGTGGTCAAGAGCGATGCGTCTTCAGATGAAACAGCACAGACCGTAATGGAAGTGTTGCGTCGTGTTGGTAAAAAGCCGGTTTTGTGCAAGAAGGACGTTCCCGGTTTCATTGCCAACCGGATGCAGCACGCTTTGTGGCGTGAGGCAATTTCCATTGTTGAGCACGGTATTGCAGATGCAGCTACCGTGGATGAGGCAGTGCGTTATTCGTTCGGTTTGCGTCTGCCTCAGCTTGGCCCGATGGAAAATGCGGATATGGTGGGCACTGATTTGACCTACAACATTCACGATTACATCCTGCGGGACCTGGAGGACTCTCACGAGCCGTCTCCGCTGCTGACAGAGCTGCGCGATGCCGGCAAGCTTGGATTTAAGTCCGGTGAGGGATTCCAGAAGTGGACTCCAGAGCAGGTGGCTGAATCCAATGCTGCATTGAACGATTACCTGATTCGTATGCTTTACGGAAAATAACCAAAGGAGATAAAGATTATGAAGGAAGTTTATCTGGTAAACTGCTGCCGTACTGCCGTGGGTAAGTTCCAGG
>CAVBPR010000006.1:0-274753 GCA_963597355.1 bacterium
AGTGAGCTTGATTAGTATATCAAAGCTCCCCCATAATGTCAAGAACTATTTTTCAATTTTTTTCGATTTTTTCATCGGCCGGTGTTGACGGTTCTGATGTCCATCTCTGGTGGACATTTGACCAAGTTTCGTCGTTCGCTTGCTTTTCCATTCTTTCAAATCTATAATGAAATAACTTGAACATAGTTCTTACTAAATAATAATATAAAAGGAGGCGTGCAGTCATGCCGATTCGCATTCCTGATTCTCTCCCCGCTCGCGCAACGCTGGAGAGCGAAAATATATTTGTTATGACCGAATATCGAGCTCTGCATCAGGATATTCGTCCTTTAAATTTGTTAATCCTGAATCTAATGCCAACCAAGATTGTTACAGAAACTCAATTCCTGCGAAAACTGTCCAACACCCCGCTCCAAATTCGGGTTGAATTGCTGCAGACCGCAAGCTACCAATCTGTGCATACCGATGCAAGCCATCTGGATTCTTTCTACACTACCTTTGATAAAATAAAAGATAAGGTCTATGATGGTATGATCATCACCGGTGCACCTCTGGCCTATGTCCCCTGGGAAGAAGTCGAGTACTGGGATGAGCTCTGCACCATTATGGATTGGACTACCACGCACGTTCACTCCACAATGCATGTCTGCTGGGGCGCCTTTGCCGCGTTGCATTATCATTATGGCCTTTCTAAAATTGTCCGCGACACGAAACTTTTCGGTGTTTATCCCCATACCGCTGTGGACGCCAAAAAGCAATCTCCTCTCTTCCGCGGTCTGGATGATGTATTTTATGTCCCTCAATCCCGTGAAATTGAGTTGAGTGCCGAAGAAATCGCTCAAGTAGACGAGTTGGAGTTAATGTCCACATCAGAGCAGGCAGGTGTGTTTGCATTAAAGAGCAAAGATAATCGCCGTTTCTTCCTTACCGGCCACCCGGAATACGACGCCGATACGTTAGCGAATGAATATTGGCGCGATAAGAACAAAGGTTTGGACATTGCCGTACCGGAAAACTATTTCCCCAATGACGATCCAAATCAATCTCCCTTAGTAACCTGGCGCTCTACCGGCCAGCTGATCTATAACAACTGGCTCAATTACTATGTCTATCAGACCACACCTTATGATTTAAAAGAGTTCGGTAAAAATGATGCCTCTCCGAACGGCACAACTTGATAGCAGCTTACACACCACTCTATCTATGAGCGAACTCAAAAACATCATTAATTGAAAGAATCAACAAGAGAATCTTTCCACTAAACGATACAAATAAAGGCCAGCCCTATGTTTCCAGGGCCGGCCTTTATTTTATCGTTTTATTTGCAACCTTTTAATTCCGAATTTCTACATAGCTGCCTGTTGCACGATCTTTATGAACCACAATTTGTCGATCAATTCGCTCCTTCAGTTCTGCAACATGAGAAATAATTCCCACCAATCGCTTGCCCTCGGACAACCCGGACAGCGCCTGCATCGCCTGCTCCAATGCGTTTTCGCTCAAAGAGCCAAATCCTTCATCTACAAACAAAGTGTCCATACGAATCCCACCTGCCGAGGCCTGCACTTCATCCGAAAGTCCAAGCGCCAGAGATAAAGACGCCAAAAATGCTTCTCCACCGGAAAGGGAACCGGCACTGCGTTCGCTGCCATTGTAGTGATCGATGACATCCAGCTCAAGTCCGCTTTGGGAACGAACACTTTCGGCTGTGGTACGCCGCTTTAACTCATACTGACCATCCGACATAACCATCAGCCGCACATTGGCGCGGCTTAGAATGCGGTCAAAATATGTCATCTGGATATACGTTTCCAGCATGATTTTTTCTTTCCCGCTAAGGGTTCCATTCGCTGTGTCGCTCAGCGCCTTAAGCCATTGGTATTGCTGCTCCGCCTGTGTCAGCACTTTTGATTGGGCGGAAAAATTTTGCTGCACCCGCTGATTGGCGCTTAGTCGAACCGCAACCAGTTTTTCATTCTCTGCAACCTTTCCCTTCTGTTGCTGAAGCTCTGATTGCTCCTCACGCACCCGCTCAATATCGCAAATCGGCAACGTTTTAAGCTGATCCTCCAACTGCATCAACTGCCCTTGCAGACCGTTCACTTGTTCCGTTACCGCATGCAACTCCGTTTGTCCGTTTTCATGTTCCTTCTCAATCTGGTCTGCCACATCTGAAACCATCTTTATTCTTTCGGACGCTTTTGCGGCATCCGCAAAGAGCAAACCGGACTCCGTCTGCACAATTTGTTTCTGCAATTCCTCTTGACGCGCCTGATCCTCAGCACGTTTTTTCTCTGCATCCTGCATGTGCCGTTCAATCTCTTCCAGCGCTTTCCGTTTCTCCGGAAGAAGTCGTCCCAGTTCCTCGCAGTGCTTCTTTTGACTCTCTAATTTTGCTTGTTTCTGTTTCAGCTCACGCAAATGCACATCTGTTTCATTCAACAACACGCTCATATGTGCCGTAATTTCTATAATTTCCAGCCCTTTTAACTCCGGGAAAAACTCAGAGGCACTTTGAATCTGCGTGTTGTTCTTCAACAACGCCTCATTGGCTGCCTGCCGTTCTTGATTCGCCATCTCTGCATAATTTTGCTGCGTTACAACCGCTTCTTCCAAGGCAGTCTTTCGTTCGCAATCTCGTTGTGCCTTTTCCAGCTTTTGCAGCAGTTCCCGCTCCTGCTCCTGCAATTGAGACAGTTTGACCTCAACTCCAGCTCCCCCTTGTTCCAAGGTATCATTCTCCAGCTGGGCGATTAGCGCTTTCTTTACTTCCGTCTCCATCTGCTCGCAAACCGCACACAGTGCTGCTGCTGCACTGCTCTTGTCCGTTGCGATGCTTGCCGCAGCATCTGATCTCCTCTTAGCCTGTTCAACTTCTGCCTGATCCGGCACGTTTTGCGGAACATCCGCCAACACAGGATGGTGTACTGCGCCGCAAACCGGGCAGGGCATTCCGTCCGTTAAGTCGCGCGCAAGGATGCCCGCCTGCGCATCCAGGAAGGATTGGTTTTTCCGTTCATATTCTTCACGTTTCTGTTGCGCGTCCTTGCTTGCATCCTGATATTCCTTCTGTGCGCGCTCCAGCTTTTTCCGCTCACTCTGATATTGATCGATCTGCTGCAGCAGTTTGGTTAATTCTTTTTTTCGCTCTTTCAGTAGCGTCTGTTGATGCAAAAGACTCTGCATTTTTTCGCCTGCATCTGCCAACAGCCGCTGCTCTTCCTGCAGCGCACACAATTGCGCCTGAGCTTTTTCAAAGCGTTTCTCTTTTTCCGTCAGTACGCCAATCAACCTATCGCGCTGTTTTAATTTGTCCAGCAACGCATACAGTGCTGTCTGACGTTCTTCTGCTTGTTGGGTACAATGCGCAGCAGCAATTGCCTCCGCCGAAACATCTGCTAATGTCTCAAGCTCCTCCTGCAGCTTCGTCACTTCTATCGTCAGCCGATCCATCTGCTCCTGAGCTGCCACTATCGTTTCTGTCGCTTTCTGCACTCTGCATCCCAGCGCAGACCAGTTTTCCCGTTTCCTTTCCAAATCCTCATATTGCGGCAATTGCTGTTCCAAGCGGGTTCGTTCGGATCTCAGTTCTTTTAAATGAGGAAGCTTTTTCTTTGCCGTTTCCAACGCCAACCGTTTTGCCTCCAGCAATGCATTCTGCTGTTGGAGCAGCTGCGTCAATTCTGCAAGTTTTTTCTCCTGTTCTCCGCGAGTTATGGCATCGTTTATCGTCTGCACAACGGTGCTAAGCCGCTGCTCCACCTGCTCTCTCTCCTTCATCAAACGCTCTGCTTCCGCAGAATCCTGTTCAATTAGACAATCCAATAGAGGAAGAATCTCATCTGCCGGAAGTTGTCCCTCCACAGCACTTTGCGCCTTCGGGTAAAGCAGATTGTCCTCCACGCATTGTATGCCGGAGACATATTGCTGCACGCTCTGCCCCAGTTCCTCGCACCGGCCTTTTGCCTGAGCAGCTGCTTCTTTCAGCTTCGTCTGAAGCGTTTCGTATCGCTCGGTTTTGAAAATGCTTCGAAAGATTTTTCTGCGCTCCTGGGTGTCCGCCTGCAGCAGGCGACGAAATTCTCCCTGGGCGATCATGGCAATCTGAGTAAACTGCTCTCGATCAATTCCGAGAACGGCCTGAATCTTCGCATTGACGTCTTTCACTTTCGCAATGACCTGCCCATTGGGGAGAGTCAGTGTTGCATCCGCCTTTTCCCGGACAAATCCGCCGCCGCGTTTTTTTGATGGACGCTCATATTCCGGGTTGCGCTGAACGGTATATACCTCTCCCCCATAGCTGAACACCAACTCCACCTCCGTTGGTGTCGTCGGATCTGCATACTTGGAGCGCAGCATGTCCGGCTTTCGGTTATCACTGCTGGCCTCGCCAAACAGTGCATAGGCAATTGCATCAAAAATAGTCGTCTTGCCGGCGCCGGTATCACCGGTAATGAGATATAAACCCTGTGTTCCAAGTTGATCCAGCTCCAGCACGGTCTGTCCCGCATAGGGTCCGAATGCAGACATCGTTAATTTGATCGGTCTCATTGTTCATCCTCCCAGAGCTGCTCCATCAAACTTTGCACAAAATTCGTTTGTTCCTGGTTCATTGGCACATTGTTTTGTTTTTCATAGAGTTCCGCAAACAGCTCTATGGGGGATAAATGCTCCACATCTGCCGCATCCTCCAAATGGAATGTGTTTCGAGTGCGGCTGTTATCATAATCCAATTTCATAAGATTCGGGTAAATCACCCTCAGTTTTCCTACTGCGTTGGGCACATCTTCCTCATCCGTCAGCGTAATTCGCAGATAGTCATCCGTTTTCATCTGTTCATAAAAAGATTTCGCTGTAACCTCCATGTACCTGCCTCGGATTTCCCGCATATCATGCCTCGGAACAAGTGGAACCGTACGCAGATTGATTCCGCCTTTTTCTTCCAATTCAATCACGGTAACCGACTTTTGATGTTTCGCCTCGGAAAATGAATATTTTAGTGGAGAACCGCAGTAACGAATGGTCGGTCGGCAAACCTGCTGGGGCCCATGAATATGTCCCAGTGCCACATAGTCAAACGCATCAAATACGGTGGCGTCCACATTGTCCGTTCCACCAACCGACACTTCCTCGGAATCACAGCGCTCTGCACCGGTAACAAACTGATGCGTCAACAGCACATTGCGCGTTGTTTCCTCCACATTCATATGCTTCACAGCAACGCGCAAAGCATCAGTATAAGTTTCAATTTCTTCCTCCGGATAAAAGCGCCGCACATGAACCGGTTTCAAAAACGGCAGCAGGTAAAATCGCACTTCTCCCCATTTGTCATTTAAAATAACCGGCTTCACTATTCCGTCATAGGCGGGAGAAATATGAATTCCACTGCCTTCCATAAGTCGGCCACCAAATGCAACCCGCTCCGCAGAATCATGGTTTCCGCTGATCATCAAGACCTGCAAATTGCGGTTTGCAAGGCGGCAAAGAAAATCATCCAATAGCTGCACCGCCTCTGCGGATGGAACCGGCTTATCGTAAACATCGCCTGCAATCAGCACGGCATCCGGCTGTTCTGCGTCGATAATACGGATGATTTCCGTCAAAATATAGCGCTGGTCTTCCAGCATAGAAAATTCGTTCACGCGCTTACCTAGATGAAGGTCAGATAGATGAATCAGTTTCATAACCGTCTCCCTTGTCCCTGATGAATTCCATACACCTCTGGATTAATTTTCTTTTCCGTCTTGTACGAGGGCATTCCGAAGTTCTTCTGCCGAATGGATCAAATGCTCAGCTCCATAATCTGAAAGAAACTCTGCCGATCGAAACCCCCATGTCACGGAAAAACATGGCATACCGGCATTTTTCCCTGTAGCAATGTCTACCTCAGAGTCCCCTACATAGACTGCCCCTTCTGCAGATCGATTCATCTCCCTCAAGGCCAGAAATACCGTGTCAGGGGCTGGCTTTACTGCACAATCTGCCCGGTTTCCAACAACTGCAGAAAACACATCCGGAAAATACCGTTTTACCAGCTGCTGTACTGCCTCATCCGGCTTATTGCTGACAACAGCCAGATAAACTCCCTGCTCTTTCAATTGCTGTAAAAGCTGCGGGATACCGGGATATGGCTCTGTTTTGATCTGCGCATGCTCGTTGTAATAGCTGCGATAGAACTGCAGTGCCTTATCAAATTGTTCATCCTTTGCTCCGTTTGGCATACAGCGCTCAATCAATTTTGCCGCACCATTTCCTACAAATGATCGCACTTCATCCCTCGTTCGCCGAGGGTAGTTTACATAATCCATAGTGACATTCACGCTGTCCAACATATCTTCCAATGTGTTCAGCAGGGTTCCATCCATATCAAAAATCACAGTTTGAACCATTCTTTTTATCTCCTGTTTACAGATTTCGCATACCAGGCTGATCTATGAAGCCATCCAATTTCAGATAACTGCGGTGATCATCCGGTTTCCAACACTTTCTTTTTATACTTCTCCGTTATTTCCCGTGTAACCTGTTCACAAGTCTTTTCCCCAGATGCCATAGCGGTCAAATTATCATAGCAATCCTGGGATAACGGCATATGTTCCACTTCCATCGTCGCCGCAACCTGTCTGATCATTTTTCCCTGCCTGGGAGATATCGGTTTATGGGACATCGTTATCGTCTCCCCTGTATACACATACACCCACCCACGCAAAAGCGGCGCAGGTGGGCGTATATCAGTTTTTTAGTTCAGCGCAGCTGCAGATTCCTTCAGCTGACCGATCAAGGCACGGGTTTTCTCCATGTTGTCCCGCTCCCGCTGCACAACGGCCTCAGGCGCTTTTGCAACAAATTTTTCGTTTGCAAGTTTCTTCTCAATTCCCGCAAGATATTTCTCTGCCTTTTCGATTTCTTTCTGCAGGCGTGCTCTCTCTGCATCCAAATCCACCAATTCCGCCAGAGGAATATAGAGCTTTGCGGCGGCTGTAACAACGCTCACCAGCCCGTTCAAGTCTGCAGGCGCCTGGGTCGAGATGGTCACGTCGCTGGCATTTGCCAGACGCTTCAGGAACGGAATTCCCATTGTGAAAGTCGACGTCTCATCTGTAACGACCAACAGCTCTGCCTTCTTAGACGGGGGCACATTCATATCGCTGCGACGGGCGCGAATGGCCTTGATTGCATCCATCACCGTTTCCATGGCAGTTTCCTCTGCAGCAAAGTTGAACTGCTCGTTGTATTCCGGCCAGGACTGGAGCATCAGGAAATCGCCCTCATGGGGAAGTGCCTGCCAAATCTCTTCTGTAATAAAGGGCATAAAGGGATGCAGCAGCTTCAAAATCTGCGTCAGCACATAGCACAACACCTGCTGTGCCTGTTCCTTTGCCGCAACATCCTCGCTGTTCAGCCGCGCCTTTGTCAACTCGATATACCAATCGCAGAAGGTATCCCAGATGAAGTCATACAGCTTCTGCGCCGCAACACCCATCTCGTAAGCTTCCATGTTTGCTGTAACGTCTCGAATCACTGCGTTCAGCTTGGAGAGAATCCACTTGTCCTCTGTTTCCAGTTCCTCCGGCAATGCCGCCTTATCAATTGTGAGGTTCATCAGCAGGAAACGGCTGGCATTCCAGATTTTATTGGAGAAATTCCGCATTGCCTCGCACCGCTCCGTGTAGAAGCGAATGTCGTTTCCGGGGCTGTTGCCTGTAATCAGGTTAAAGCGCAATGCATCGCAGCCGAACTGGTCAATCATTTCCAGCGGATCAATACCGTTGCCCAGGCTCTTGGACATTTTTCGTCCCTGTGCGTCTCGCACAAGGCCATGAATCAACACGGTGTGGAATGGGGGCTTTTGGGTGTGCTCACAACCGGAGAAAATCATACGGGCCACCCAGAAGAAGATGATGTCGTAACCGGTAACCAGCACATCTGTGGGATAGAAATAATCCAAATCCGGAGTCTTTTCCGGCCATCCCAGCGTGGAAAACGGCCACAGTGCAGAGGAGAACCAGGTGTCCAGCACGTCCGGATCACGGGTAATCTGCTTGCTGCCGCAGTGCTGGCAACAATCCGGGTCTTCCCGCGTGCAGGTCATTTTGCCGCAATCATCGCAATACCACACGGGGATCTGATGGCCCCACCACAGCTGGCGGGAAATGCACCAGTCGTGCACATTCTCCATCCAGTTCAGGTAAGTCTTGGAAAAACGCTCCGGCACAAACTGAACCTCGCCATCTTCCACAACCCGCATCGCTTCCTTCGCCAGCGGTTCCATCTTTACAAACCACTGTGCGGAAATAATCGGCTCCACATCGTTATGGCAGCGGTAGCAGGTTCCAACATTGTGTGAATAGTCCTCAATTTTTTCCATCAGGCCGAGGGCTTCCAGATCTTCAATCACCTTTTTGCGGCACTCATAACGGTCCATGCCTTCATAAGGACCGCCGTTTTCGTTGACCTTTCCGTTATCGTCCAGAACGCGAATAACTTCCAGATTGTGGCGAAGTCCAACTTCAAAGTCGTTGGGATCGTGGGCCGGAGTCATCTTCACGCAACCGGTGCCGAAATCCATTTCCACGTAATCATCCGCAACAATGGGAATCTCGCGGTTCATGATGGGCAGCATAACCGTTTTTCCGATCAGTGCCTGATAGCGCTCATCATTGGGGTTTACCGCCACACCTGTATCGCCCATCATGGTTTCCGGACGGGTGGTTGCCACTACCAGATATCCGCTGCCGTCGGTCAGAGGATACCGCATGTGCCACAGATGTCCGGGCTTATCCTGATATTCCACTTCTGCATCGGACAGCGCCGTTACACAATGGGGGCACCAGTTGATAATGCGGCTGCCCTTGTAAATCAAGCCCTTTTCATACAGCGAGACAAACACCTCTCGCACTGCCTTGGAGCAGCCTTCATCCATTGTGAATCGAGCTCTCTCCCAATCGCAGGAAGCACCCAGCTTCTTTTGCTGTTCCACAATGCGGCCGCCAAAGCGCTCTTTCCATGCCCAAACCCGTTCAAGGAACTTCTCACGGCCCAGGTCATAACGCGTCAGGTTCTCTTTTGTCCGCAGCTCTTCTTCCACCTTGATTTGTGTTGCGATGCCGGCATGGTCCGTTCCGGGCACCCACAAGGCAGCGTAACCCTGCATCCGCTTAAAACGAATCAGAATATCCTGCATGGTTGCATCCAGTGCATGTCCCATGTGCAGCTGACCGGTTACATTTGGAGGCGGCATGACAATTGTGAACGGCTTTTTATCCGGATCACGTTTTCCCCGGAAACAACCATTTTCTTCCCACTGGGAATAAATCCGATTTTCTACCTCTTTGGGATCATAAACCTTCGGCAACTCTTTTGCCATCTTATTCAACTCCTTAAAATCATGAAAAAACGCCCCGAGTCCCAACAGGACTCAGGGCGAATGTTTTTCCGCGGTACCACCTGAATTCGGGCATACCATGCCCGCACTCCTGCCCCAATAACGGAGGGCATGCCGCCGGACTTACTGCTGCTTCAGTACCGGTGCTCCGGGACGACTTTCTCCTCCGCTTCACAAGGTCTTGCACCAACCGACCTCTCTCTCTCGTTCCGCAGGCAGGATACTCCTTCCCATCTTCGCAAATATCCACTTCATTATATCTGCGAGACTTTACAATGTCAAGATTTTCAACTAAGGCTGTCGCACAATTTCTGTACTCTCTGCATTTTCTGTCGCCTATGCAAATTTAGAAAACATCCTTCCTGTACGACGACACATGGAGCATCGGTTTCATTATGGGCAGATGCATCTTTAGCAGTCATATTTGTACCAAAATAATTTTTGCAAACTTTTTGCAATGAAATACATAAAATCTATTGACTTTACCCCCCCATGGTAACATTTGGATATCATTGTCCACAGATGTATCTCAGCGCAAATTCAAGCACAGGAGGAAAACAAATGAAAAGAAAACTTTTGGCAACGGCAATGTCACTATTGTTGTTGCTGGGGCTGTTTCCAACCGCTTATGCAGTTGAGCCCCAAAGCGCGACGCTGTCCATCACAGCATCGCAAACCACAGCAAAAACAGGGGATGAAGTTACATTCAGCGTTATTTTATCTAAATGCAGCAACTTGCTCAGTGTTGAAATCAACATTCCAATACCCGATGGTTTGACTTACAAATCCGGCTCCATGACATCCGAATTAAAGGACGAAGGTAACGAATTCTTCGGATATAATTGGACTTATAAAGAAAAGAACAACAGTGCCTTGATCAGCCTGATTCCCCTAGATCTGTCTACACCAACGCAGGTCACAGCTGACACAACGATCGCCACCTTCACTTGCACCGTTGACGAAGGTTACACACGCACCGCTGTTGTCGACTTCGGTAAAGTCGATGTGCATCATGGTTCCATGTCGAACAACAGCACCGTCAGCTTTACATACAGCCCTGCTGTGGTTTCTATCGAAGGTATTAACCCTGTAACTGGCATCACCACCACACCTGCCAGCGTAACCCTCGAAAAGGGTACAACACAGGCGTTAACTACCGCGCTCATTCCCTCCAACGCCACCAATCGAATCGTAACCTACACCACCAGCAACCAAAGCGTTGCAACCGTTAGCGCCGACGGCATTATCACTGCTGTCGGTGAAGGCACAGCCACCATTACCGCTACCGCTGCAGACGGCGGCTACACTGCAACCTGTGCCGTAACTGTCCCTCACCAGCATGTCTACAGCAACAACTGGACAAGCGATGCCACACAGCATTGGCATGAGTGCACCGCAAAGGACGGCGCTAAGAGTGAGACAGCAGCGCACAGCGGCGGCACTGCCACCTGCAAGAAGTTAGCAAAATGCGACGTTTGCGGCGCAAGCTATGGTGAATATGCAGCTCACACTCTGACTGCGGTTGCCCGCGTAGAACCAACACATTACACTACCGGCAACATCGCTTACTACGAATGCACCACCTGCGGCAAATATTTTTCCGATGCCGATGCAACCACTGAGATCACAAAGGACTTCACCGTGCTGGCGATTGTTCCTCATAATTACAGTACGGAATGGAGTACCAATGACACCCAGCACTGGAAGGAATGCGGCTGTGGCAACAAAATTGAAACTGCTGACCACACCTTCACCTGGGTAATCGACACTCCTGCTACTGAAGAGTACACCGGTGTAAAGCATGAGGTCTGCACCATTTGCGGTCTGGTGCGCAGCGAAGGCACTGTCATCGAAAAGTTGACCCACGCAATGACACACCATGATGCTGTTGCCGCGACCTGCATTGCCGAGGGAAACGTGGAATATTACAGTTGCTCCAACTGCGGCAAGAACTATGCCAATGAGGCAGGTACGCAAGTTCTGGAAACCATTGTTACCACAATCGACGCCAACAATCACACCGGCAACACCGATGTGAGAGATGCTAGTGAAGCGACCTGCACCGAAGACGGCTACACTGGTGATAGTTACTGCACAGATTGCAATACAAAGCTAGAAACTGGTTCAGTGCTTGATGCACTGGGTCATGATCTGAACAAGGTCGAAGCGGTTGAAGCAACCCATGCCGCTGCCGGCAACACGGAGCACTACGTCTGCACTCGCTGCAGTGCGCTATTTACCGACGCTGATGGAAAAAATGCTGTCACTGCAGAAAACATAGTGATTCCGCAGATCTCTCACGAAATCGATGCGGAGAAGTGGGAATCTGACGCAGAAAACCACTGGAACATCTGCACTGGCTGTGATGCCCATGTCAATGAGGCAGCTCATACTTATGGCGACTGGACAGTCACGAAAGCCGCTACCTCTACGGAAGACGGTGAGCAAACCCATAGCTGTGCTATTTGTGGCTATGTTGCCTCTGAAAAGATTACAGCAACTGGCACGAGCCCGAACTCCACCTCCAACAGCAATAACGGTTCTAACACCAACCAGAATAATACTGGCATTAAGACTGGAGATACCAGCATGGTAGAACTGTTCTGCGCTCTGATTGCAGTTGCTTTCGCCAGTGCGATAGCTCTGGTTATCATCAGCAAAAAGCGATCCAAAAGATAATTACCTGATTCAGCGCCTACCCTTAATCCCCGGGCGGCGGCAATGGAGCTGCCATTGCCGCCGCTTTTTGCATCCAAATAGCAAGGAGAAACAACAACTATGAGTAACACACCTTATCGTGGTCATCACGCAGTCCAGACAAAACACAGAACACCATTGTTTGTGATTCTTCCCATTACCGTCCTGCTGGTTATCGCAGTGATTGTCGTTTTTTTGCTGGTGGTAAAGAACGACAACTCGTCTGCAGGGGAACACTTTGCAGATAAAACAGTAGCAATCACAACCGACAGCTCTCTTGTCGGCACATGGATCTATGACGAATATACTCGATACGAGTTCACGGTAGACGGAAGTGGACAGATGCTGCTGGACGACACATCCTACCCTTTCACTTATTCCGTCGATGGTGATCAACTTCACCTGGACTTTGCTGACGATGTGATAACCGACGCAACCTACGCCTTTACAACTGTGGATAATCAATTGACGCTGCAGGGCGGCAAGGGAACTATTGGTGGGAGCTATGATCTGACAAAAGAATAATAAACCGAAAGAAGGAAAATTATGAAACACTATAAGCGAGCATTGTCCTTTGTACTGGCATTAACATTAGCGCTAACAACGCTTCAAAGCATTGCATTTGCAGCTGGCAGCAATATTGAAGTAGCATCCGTCTCCACAATTAAAGCAAGCGGCACTTGCGGAGCAGACAGCAACAATCTAACCTGGACCTTGGATAGTGAAGGAACACTTACGATAACAGGAAGCGGGCAAATGTCAGATTTTGAGTTTATGCAATCGCCCTGGATCGATAATATACAACTAATCAGAAAAATAGTAATTTCTGAGAATGTGACATCCATCGGTGAATTTGCATTTTGGGGATGTGACAATCTTGCCAGCATTGTTATAGCAGACAGCGTGACTACAATTGGACGCGCTGCATTTGCTGAATGCAACGCTCTAACAAGCATCAATCTTCCAAATAATCTGGTATCCATTGGAAGTGATGCATTCGCCCCGTGTGCTGGTCTCATCAGCATCACAATTCCAAATAGTGTAATCACTATTGGGCAGGGTGCATTTACAGGGTGTAGCAGTTTGAAAAATATCTCTCTTTCCAGCAACCTAGATAAAATTGAAGGTTATATGTTTAGTGGGTGTAGCAGTTTAGAAAGTATAACTATTCCCGTGGGCGTTAAAGAAATCGGAAATAAAGCCTTTAACGCCTGTTCAATGGACAGCATAACCATTCCATACACGGTTACAAAGATTGACTCCTCTGCTTTTGCGTATTTCACCGTCTCCGCCGTACATTTCATGGGCGATGCCCCGGAATTCGGGAAAGAGGCTTTTGACGGTGTAACTGCTACTGTCTGTTATCCTGTGAACAACGCAACCTATACAGTGGAAAATATGCTGAATTATGGTGGAAAATTAACCTGGATCGAAGCTGACCCCGTTTTTTATCGCTACAACCTGTACATAAGTGACCTTGTAAACAATTATAAATTTATGGTTTATCCCTCAACCATGACAGATGCAGAAATTCGTGCAGATCTTGCCGTCGGCGCTCAGGCTCTCATAGCAGTCATTCCGGATCAAAAAGTAATTTTTGAAGAGGACGGCACATTGACACAACACACCTCATTCAATATTGCTCAAGGGAACTATAAGTCTGTCCTTACAGGAACCGATACAGATGGTAATTCTTTAGTGCCTGCTATTCTTGCTATCGCCATCAATCAAGATGGAGGTCTGGACGCCGGAGGCCTAAGTCAGTATGGCGATATGGATGGCGATGGTAAATTCAGCGTATGGGATGCCACTCTTGCCTATGCCGCATTGACTGGGGCAAAAACACTTGATGATTACAGCAAATCCTGTGCCGATCTCGACAACGACGGCGAGCTGACCGTATGGGAAGTTACACAGATTTACAACAAGGTAATCAATGAATAACCATTAAGTCATCCTGATTGAGATACTTGAATTATTTCTTTGAAATTTCTACCGTCCATAAAAAGTTCCTCTATGATGCCAGCATCATAGAGGAACTTTTCGTTATGGCAAAACAGCTTGCTTAAAATCTATTTTTGCTTTTGCAATTTATCTGCTTGAGCCGCTCAACCTTCCACAGCCAAGTCCAGCGTTTCAATGTACATTTCTGCCGGCAAAGCGCCTACCTTACGGTCGATGATCTCACCGTCTTTGAAGATGATCACATTGGGAATCGACATCACTTCATATTCCTGGGCAAGCTCCGGCTGCTGATCCACATCCACTTTGCCGATGATTGCCCGACCTTCATATTCCTTGCCCAATTGCTCGATCAGAGGAGCAATCATCTTGCAAGGGCCACACCAGGTTGCCCAAAAGTCCACCAGCATGACGCCGCCCTTGGCCTTCGCTTCTTCGAAACTGTTTTTGTCAAAATGAATCACTGCCATAGTAATTACTTCCTTTCCTGCTGCATAAGCTCTTCCGCTGCGCACTCCGCAGCAATTAAGCCCTCTCCGACTGCCTTTGCAATCTGAAGTGGCTTTCCGGTAATATCTCCAGCGGCAAATACGTTCGGCAAGTTTGTGTGCATTTTCCGATCTACACGCACCGCGCCGTCTTCCAGCGCCAGATCCGGCAACAGATCATTTGCTGCCACACTTTCTCGCAGGATAAATACGCCGTCACAAGGCAACATTGCCCCATCCACCGTTACTCCCGTCACCCGGTCAGTTCCAACAACCTCAACACGGCTTCCACGCACGTAGGGAATTTCCGATTGCAATCCTTCCGGCGATTGCGGCGAAACATATGTCACCTGGCAGCCGATCGATGCCAGAAAATTTGCTTCCATCGGCGCATCCTTACTGCGTCCGATCACCACCACAGGATGCTTACGATAAAGCATTCCGTCGCAGGTTGCGCAATAGCTCACGCCATGACCCAGCAATTTCTCCTCTCCGACATACTTGGCTCCCCGGGTTACGCCGCCTGTCAGAATCAGTTTTTTCCCTTCGTAAACATCACTGCCTACCGTCAGAAAAATAGATGATCCCATGCGCATCGCACTAACCGCACGACCAAATACAAAATCAACACCCATACTCCGGGCATGTTCTTCAAATCGGCTCAGCAGTTCGGCTCCGGTCATTGCCGGCAGACCGAGGTAGTTATCGACTTTTTCTGCCCGAATCAGCGGATTTTGCTGCATTGGATTGGACACGATCAATGCACTGCAGCCCTTCTGTCGAGCTGCCACTCCGGCGGAAAAACCAGCCGGGCCACCGCCGAGAATTAAAATGTCATGCATCGGCCCGCCTCCCTTCGTATTACCTACTGTTATTATATCCTAGTTTGGATAAAACACAAGAAATATCCAACTGCTTCCCGTTGATTTTTCTTCTATTTTCGGTATAATGTAGGATATATCTTTTGAGACAGGAGTGAGCCAATATGGCAGACGAGGAAAAGAGCACTGTCATGAGCCAGAATTTTATTCATGACTATATCGACAAGGATCTGGCCGCAGGAGGACAGTACGAGGGCATGCAGGTACACACCCGTTTCCCACCGGAGCCAAACGGCTATCTTCACATCGGTCACGCAAAGGCCATCTTTGTTGATTTCGGCACTGCCGCGAAATATTCCGGCATCTGCAATCTCCGCATGGACGACACAAACCCCACCAAAGAAGACGTGGAATTTGTCGACGCGATTCAGGAGGACATTCACTGGCTGGGTTATGACTGGGCGGAATTCCACTACGCAAGTGATTACTTTGAACAGATGTATCAGTATGCCGTCGAACTGATCAAGAAGGGCCTGGCTTATGTCTGTCAGCTTTCCGCCGAAGAAATGAGCGCCAACCGCGGCGATGTAATTACACCCGCAATCAGCCCCTATCGGGATCGCCCCATCGAAGAATCCCTTGAGCTGTTTCAGCGGATGAAAAATGGCGAATTCCCTGATGGCGCCATGACCCTCCGTGCCAAGATTGATTTGGCCAGCGGCAACTTTAACATGCGGGACCCTGCTATTTACCGCATCAAGCATATGCACCATCACCGCACCGGTGACGAATGGTGCATCTATCCCATGTATGACTTCGCCCATCCCATCGAAGACGCACTGGAGGGCATCACCCATTCCCTGTGCACCCTTGAATTTGAGGATCACCGCCCCCTGTATGACTGGGTTATCGATAACATTACCATCCCCTATCACAAGCCCCGTCAGATTGAATTTGCCCGTCTCGGCATTGACCATACCGTTATGAGCAAACGAAAGCTGCGTCAACTGGTGGAGCAGCACTACGTTTCCGGCTGGGACGACCCCCGCATGCCCACCATTTGCGGACTGCGCCGCCGTGGCTATACTCCCGCCGCCATTCGTTCCTTCTCCGAGCAAATCGGCGTTTCCAAAGCCGCCTCCACCGTGGAGTATTCTTTCCTGGAGCACTGCCTCCGTTCGGATCTGGACAATACCGCTCAGCGGGTTATGGCAGTAATCCGTCCCTTAAAGCTGATTATCACAAACTATCCCGAGGGACAAAGTGAAACCTTTGACGTAGAAAATCATCCCAAGAACCCCGAAATGGGCACTCATACCGTCACCTTCTCCCGAGAGCTTTATATCGAGCAGGAAGATTTCCTCGAAACTCCGATTCCCAAGTACAAGCGCCTGTATCCCGACGGACTGGAGTGCCGCTTAAAGAGCGCCTATCTGATCCGTTGCACCGGTTGCCGAAAGGATGAAGACGGCAACATTATCGAGGTATATGCGGAGTACGATCCAGACTCCAGAGGCGGCAATCCCGCTGACGGCCGCAAAGTAAAAGGCGCCACCATCCACTGGGTTGACGCCGCCACTGCCGTCACCGCTGAAGTTCGCCTCTATGACAATCTTTTCTCCGACGCCGCTCCTGACGCAGGGGGAAAAGATTTTCTGGAGTGCCTGAATCCAAACTCACTGGAAGTGTTGACCGACTGCAAACTGGAGTCCTCTTTGGCAACCGCTTCCGCACCCGCATCGTTCCAGTTTATGCGGCAGGGTTATTTCTGCGTAGACAACCGGGATTCAAAGCCCGGAGCGCCGGTATTCAATCGCAGCGTATCCCTCAAGGATGGATTTAAAGCAGGTAAATAATTCGTTCCGTTTTTGAAATGGGGGTGCATTGTATGCCAAGTGATGTATCCATCCGATGTCTGCTGGCCGCCGCCCGCTATAACAGCTTCACGAAAACAGCGGAGGAGCTTTATATGACCCGGCAAGCAGTCAGTCAGCAGATTGCCGCTTTAGAGCGGGAACTTGGTGCCAAGCTGTTCGACCGGACAACCTCCAAGGTAATTCCAACCGCAGTTGGTGAGCTGTATATCCGTTTCTTCGAAGAAGAACTGCTTCGATGGGACGAGGTGCAGCGCAAAGCGGAATCCATCTTGCAGCAGGAAGGCGAGCGGATTTACGTTGGCTGTCTTTACGCTACCGATCTCGGTGACCAGATTCTCGAACGCATGGAACAAAGCCGCAATCAGGGGCTCAGCTTCGATATCATTTGGGAACGCAGAGAGGCCCACGAACTGCTGGCACAGCTTTTGGAAGGCAAACAAGACGTCATTTTTGTCTTTGACCAGACGGTATTAAATTCGCCGGAGATCAACCGACTGGATTATTTCTCTTTCGCTCGATCCCAAGGTGTGATTGCCGTTCGAAAGACACATCCTCTTGTCCGTCCCGGTGCAGCTGCAAAGGACTTTGTAGATCAACCCTGTTACCTGGCAGAAGGGATGCAGCCCGGTTCACAAACAAAAGCAGACTTCCTGCGGGATTTTGCTCAATGCGGTCTGAATTTTACCGACGTGCGCGTTTTACCTAACCGCGAATCCGTGCAGACCATGGTTGAATCCGGCCGTGGTATTACAACCTGTACAGACATGGAGCGGTTTATTCACTACTCCAATATTGTCAGTTACCCCACTGACCGCTTTCAGAATATCTACTGCGTTTGGCGGCGTTCTGAACAACGGCCTCATGTCAAGGCATTTCTCTCCTTGCTCCAAAGCGGGCAATAAAACTGAATCGTATGAAAAAAGATTGACAAGTGCTCTTCTGAGTCGCTTGTCAATCTTTTTGTTTACAGCACAGTAAAAAAGGCTTGCTTGTCAAGTATTCTCCGGAATGTTATAACAAAAGTGCACAAAGAAACGTTTCTTTCACTCGCAACCAAAGGCATATTTAACAATTTTTATTGAGGGAGGAAAAGAAAATGACAAGCATAGCAGTGTCCGGCATTGCAGTCGTTATTGGCATCGTACTGTTCATCATTCTGGCCTACAAAGGCATGTCCCCCATCCTTGCATCGCTGGTTGCCGCCGTTATCATTGGATTTACCTGTGAAGGCGGTGTCATGAACGCTATTTTTAATACATTCATGTCTCAGGCAATCAACTTTATGAGCGCTGTCCTGCTGTTGATTGTAGTCGGCGGCCTTCTGGCTGCCGTGCTGGAAATCACCGGCACAACCGATTCCCTGGCAAACGGAATTATTCGGCTCCTCGGCGAACGTTCCATTCCCGTCATTGTCTTTGTTATGACTGGACTGCTCTGCTTCCTGGGTGTCGGCTCTTATCAGTTTATTGTGGCACCTCTTGCTCTCGGCTTGCTGCAAAAAGCAAATGTTCCCCGAAACGTAGGCTTAATCGCTATGATGGTCGGTGCAAATGCCGTTACTTATTGCCTGCCCGGCACATCTGTCACGCCAAACCTGATGCCGACCACCATTCTTGGCACGAACATCTACGCTGGTGCAATCCCCGGCATGGTCGCTTTTCTTCTGGCTACAGTCCTGGGTCTCGGCTATGTTTACTGGATGATGCGCAGCTATGCAAAACAGGGCATCGGATTTGAGCAAAACGCCGTCATTTCCGCAGGATCGTCTTCCGCTGCAGCGCAGGAAGCTGCTCAGGAAAAGCCCATGCCCCCCTTCTGGACTGCTGTTGTCACCATCATCCTGCTCTTCGGCCTTTGCTTCCTGTTTACCATGGTGCCCAGCATCGGACTGGATGCCACGCAGGCCGTCATCATGGCGCAGCTTCTGGCCGCTCTGTGGGCTTTTGTTGTCAACTTCAAGTACATGAACCGCTCCACTATGTTAAAAGATCTCTCCAGTGGCACTCTGGCGGTCATTCCGCTCATTGTTATGTTGGGTTTCATCTCCGGTTTTGGTGCGGTTGCCCAAAGCACCTCTGCTTTCTCCGCTCTGTTAGGTGGCCTGCTGTCCATGCACATTAATCCATATTTGCTCACCTTTATCGGTGTTGCTGTACTGGCTGGCTGCATGGGAAACGGAACCGGAGCACTGGTTCTTGTACTGAATGCCCTCTATCCCACTCTGTCCGCCGCAAACGCCAATATGGGTGCCATCCACCGTATTGCCACGACTACCGCTTCCACACTGGATTCTCTGCCCCACTGCACAAACGTCTGCGTTTCCATGCAGGTATTCGGCATGAATCACAAAACCAGTTACAAGTACGTCTTCATCAGCACCGTCGTGATTCCCCTTATCTACGCCGGAGTCACAACTCTGTTAAGTATGCTAATCTACTAAAATCCTGAAAGGAGCATTGAACTTATGAATATGACCGGACAATCCCTTGAAACGATGGTCACTCGTTGGGAAGATCGGCGAGAAATTCAAAACCTTATGGGCCGTTACACCTACGCCCTGCTGTTAAAGCAGGAAAAAGAGGTATTTGACACCTACTGGTGCAAAAAAGCAGAGCAGCCGTCTCTTGGTCTGAATAATGGCTATTATATTGGTTATGATGCCATCCGCGGTTATTATGAAGCACTGCACCAAAAGAACCTGCTGCGTACAAAGCTGATTCTGCAGGACTTTGCCGATCAGGCAGGTGGTAAAACAGAAGAAGAACTTTATGGCTGTGGCGTTCTGGAGCATAAGCCCCTGTGTAATCAGATCATTGAAATTGCCGCTGACGGAAAAACCGCAAAAGCCTTCTGGTATGCCGTTGGCAAGCAGGATGAATACGGTGCTTCCGGTCCGCTGTCCTACTGGACCTTCGGTATGTTCGGCGTGGACTTTGTTTGGGAAGACGACGAATGGCGCATTTGGCACCTGACCTATGTGGAGGACATCCACACGCCCTGCGGTGAAAAATGGACTGTTGCACCAAAGCAGCGCCCGGACAACCCAATTTATCAGCCTATGGCAGAGTTCCAACTGCCAGAGCCAACTGTGGCTGTTTCTGTCCGTCCGCTTTACACACCGGAACGCCCCTTTACCAAAACTCTGCCTCTGCCGGAGGCCTACACCACCTTTGCTGAAACCTTCAGCTACGGTTATCAAGGAGGGATTTCGCAATGAGCAATTACGATGAGAAAAACACCATGTGGCGGGTCTGGTCAGCGGAGCAAATCAAGGACCTGATGAGCCGCCGCGCCATGTACTCCGCAAATGAAGAGCGGGCAAGAGAACTGGATGAACTTTGGGTAAACCAACCGGAACATCAGAAAACCGCTGCATTCGGCCGCAATTACGGCTATTACGTCGGGCTGGATGAAATCCGCAATTATTATGTAGATCAGCACGAAAAACGCGTCCAGTCCGCAAACGGAGTCGGTTACATGGAATGCCATCCGGTTTGCTCTCCCTACGTTCAGTTGGCGGACGATGGAATGTCTGCGCGGGGGCTTTGGTATTCCATCGGTCAGGAAACCTATCCTGATTCCGACGGTCAACCCCACGGACTGTGGGTAAATGACAAAATTGCCGCGGATTTTCTTCTGGAGGAAGGCGGCTGGAAAATTTGGCATCTGGTGCTGTCCAACGATGTATGGCACGAAGCCGGCACTCCCATCACAGAAATGCCGGATAAGCTGCCCGAGGAAATGGATTGGATGCGAAAGGAATTCGGAACACCCACCATTTCCATGGAGGTTCACAATCCTCTCTATCTCTGGTGCGATGACTATCCCACCATCCCGCCTCGCTACCAGACGATGAATGCGGAAAACAGTTATGGTCCTGAGGGCCACCCGAACTACCGGAAGGAGGCACAGGTATGAATCGAAATCTTTCCTTATCTCAGCGCGTAACCCGCGCAGCCGACAGCTGCGAATTGGAACGCGTCCTTGCAACCCACAATTATCTGCATGCCGCCAGCCGTTCCTACGAGGAATGGTCTACCGTGTGGTCCAAAAGAGATGACACCTCCTGGGCTCATTTCTTTGGCCGTATGCGCGGCTTTGCATCCATCTGGATGGGCAGCGTAGTAGACTACGACCAGCAGTGCATTGAAAACTATCGCAAGATTGAAGCCAACTATCCGGAAGTTGCCGGCATGGATTACCGACCGCTGTTTAACAACGCCATGCACACCTTGACCAACGGAATTATCGAGGTTGCGGATGACGGACAGAGCGCCCGCGCCTCCTACATCACACCAGGATTGCTGTATAGCTTCCTGAACGACGACAAAATGCCTTGGGGTTCCATGCTGTGGGAACGTTATGGCATGGACTTTATCAAGGAAGACGGCGAGTGGAAATTCCTCCATTATCAGGTTTGCCCTGAATTCTTCGCCCTCTACGACGTATTCAACCCGGCAGAATTAAAATACCACAATCTGAAAGAGGGTATTCCGGATCCGCCCCAATCCTCCCCCGCTTATCTGGATGATCCCGGCCCCCTGCACAAAGAGTGCGATCCTCTGCAGCCGGTGCAAAACACCTGTCCACCACCGCTGCCCTATGCAAAACTGGACAATAACAATACGTATACGCAATGCGACTGCTACGATAATTGAGGTATGTATATGGATTCGATCAAAGAATTGACTGCAACCTGTTTCCTGCCGGACGGTACCTACGCCATGCGTCTCCTGGCGCCCAAAGGCACGCCGGAACACAAGATAACATTTAAACTGGAGAATAGCGTCTATCAGGCGGAAATCCAGACGGAGCATGGCTCTCAGCCTGCAAAATATCTTAAAATCCAGGAACGGCATATCCTTTGGCAGCAATTTGGCGGCACACCGGGAACGGAATTATTTCAATATGACATGGAGATTTTCCCCGGTAACCTGCTGATGGGAAAATGCTATCGAATTGATGTTCCTGCCGAAGAAGCTCCCGCAAGTCCTGTTGTTGCTGAAGCAATCTGAAAAAACATCCGGATCCAAGTCCCTCGACTTGGATTCGGATGTTTTTTGTCGGTCTCTTGCTTACCAGTTGTCCTTTTCCTCTGCATAAAGCGAAGGCAAAATTGCAGCAAGGTTTGTAAACTCCTTAATATTGTGTCCAAACAGCGCCCGCGGCATTGCTTCCGGAACCGCTGCACCATCCGGTACCAGTTTGAAAAGCTCACCTTGCTCGTTCAATCCATAGCCCATCCAGAAGTGAGACTTGAACCAGATGCCCCCCTCTGCTGCAACTGCCTTATGGGTCATAACGGCTGGCGATCCACTGACGCCGACTGCACATACCATCGTGGAACAGGTCGGTGTACCGATTTTGCTCATGTCATACCCCAGATCCGACGGCTTCTTAAAGCTGAGTTTTAACGGATCTGCACCCAGACCAATATCCTCTAAGATATCGTGAGTAACGCCCCAGGTCTTTTCCTTCAGAGGAACCTTCGGGTCGAGCACATATTCCGGCTGCATGGCTCTGGCATAATAATGATCCTCCGGATCCCAAATCTTGTAGCGCAGATCCGAGCCAACGCTGTGCCAGCCAAACCACCAATCAATCATTTCCGGTGTGACACCCGGCATGAAAGTGGAGTTTGCTACAAAACCGGTGCCATCCGGAGCAACCGTAAATCCAACCGTTAGTTGAATGTCTTTGTCGTCCAGAAAGTCATTTCTTCGCGCAATTGGTGTGGCTAATGCAGGATCTGCCATATCCCCATGCCAGATATCCAGTTTTTCCTGTGGAATTGTTGCCATCTTTGCAAAGAAATACTTTGCATAAGGAAGTTTCTTTTCTTCTTCTGTAATTTCAACCATACCGAAAATCTCCTCTCTTAGTTTGTCGTAACAACAGGGCCATTTTCATAAACATAACGCCACTGATATTCGCCGACAGGCTCCACGGTCAGGTTGCAGGGAACATTCTGCGTCGGATCAGGATGCCCCTGCCACAGAGCATAAAGCTGCGGTAAAAACTGCGGCCAACGGCTGGCTTCATACTCCGCATGATCTGTTGAACTGGGAGCAACCGGCATCGCCTCTGGATTTTCTGCCAGCATTTCCTTTACAAAATGTGGTGGTTCATGGGCTGTTGTACTTGCCACAGCAGCTGTAATATGCCGGCAGCCGCCTTCACAGCTATCCCACATATGAACCGTCATATCAATAAACTCACCCAAATCATTGAACACACCCTCTACAATGACATGTTCCAATGCCGCCGTAAAAGGAAAATAGCTCAATGGTAAACGGTTGATCTGGATACCGCTCCCGCCAAATACCGCCGCACATTCTCCCACTGATTCGGAAATCATGTGTGCCGAGTGCTCAAATCCAAAGCGCCAGGGTTCCTTAACCCAGTTAAAACGCTTATGTGATCCAGGCGCCCACAAATAGTACCCCTTCTCCATATTGGCCCAAAACCAATCCAGCATTTCTACCGTAACGCCAGGCAGGAAGTGCTGTGTCTGAGACTGGAGCACCCATTTGTTTTCCTTCGCCATAGGATTCAATTCCAGCTCCGGAATCGCAGGCTCCGGTTTTGCCAACGGCGTAAAAGGCAAAGTCTTCACATGGATATTTTCCTGGAACGGAATATACGTCTGTCCGGCAGTTGCCAGATACATTTCTTCACTCATGTTACAGTTCTCCCATACAAAATTATACTTCTAGTAGTATTATAAGCGTATTTTTTGTGAATTGCGAACAATAAAACGTGGTAATTCCTTCTGTTTTCGTTGTATTCCACACCATGGAATAAGAAGACAGCAGACAATGAATCTTAAACTCCATTGCCTGCTGTCTTTCTCAGTTGTGTTCGTAATATTGTGACACTAAATTTTTCTTATCAAAGACATTGTTATACACAATGCATCGGTAATCATACAGTTCCTCTGGATCATCCTCATCAATCGTATGCCAATTCAACCCGCTGTCATAATAACCATTGGCGTTGATAGCAGGATATTCCTGATAGAGGCCAAGCAAAAATCGCTCATAGGCATTTGTCTCTATTCCGGCCTGATCTACCAGCAGCGCACGGAGATAGTTGGGGGATGTCAGGACATTCTCTGCTTCGTCAATATCAAAATTAGCCCACATGACGAAGGAAGAAATCAGCCATGAGTTTTCGCCATAGCTGCCCTCATCGCTTTCCGCCAGCATTGCGTTGGCTTTTTCACCCAAGCTGGGCTGATGATCTCCAAACAGCAAAATGATGGTATCCTCTTCCACATTGGAGAAATACTCCACCAGCTCTGCAAACGCCTGATCGGTCTCATGCACCAGAGACAAGTATTCCTCCACCTGTGGCAGCTGAAGCTCCTTGTCCAGAGGCTCCACTGTCACCGGGACTGCCGATTCTTCGCTGCTGTAGCCGCCATGATTCTGCATGGTCACATTGAAATAGAAAACCGGCTCCGATGTATCGCGTTGTTCGTAGAGATAAATCAAATTGGAAAAATCCGAACTGTCGCTGATGTAAGAACGGATGCGTCCCTGATTGGGTAAATCTGCGCTGATGTCGTAAAAGGTGTCAAAACCCAGCAGTGGGTAGTTGGTCGATCGACGATATCCACTTCCGTAAAACGGGTGATAGGCTACCGTTTGATATCCAAGACTCTTTAAGTTCCACGCAATGGATTGCTGTTGCTTCGTCATATACTGCACATAAGGCGAGCACCCGGCCGGAAGCGCATAAAGACTGTTTCCCGTGAGAAATTCGTACTCCGTATTTGCCGTACCTCCGCCGAAAATGGACACCAACAGATTGCCCTTTATTGTGTTTTCCGTCAGCTGACTGATAAAAGGGAGCAATTCTGTATCCGTTTCAAACTGATAGATCGACGGTAAATCTGCAAACGTTTCATCCATAATTACAATCACGTTCGGCTGGCGCTCCTGGTCGTCATCGGCAGCCAGCGTTTCCGCTACCGGTTCTCCCAGCAACTGATCTACCTGTGCGGTGGAGTAGCCGTCCGGCTTTTCCTTCCGAAGACATGCCTCTGTATAAGCCAAAAAGGACGTCAGGTATCCATGCTGTTTTGTAAATCCGGAAATATCCCAGGACTGCTGCAAGCCATAATTCGGGATAAAAGCGCAGGCCAATATGATTGCGCTCAATCCCGTACCTGCTCCGGCAGCAATCATTTTTTTGTTCCATTTCCAGCAGGAAAGACCAAATGCGGAAATCAGTCCAAGCGAAACCGCCACGGTTGCTGCAATCGCAACAATACACGCTGCATCCAAGGTTAGTGAATAGCTCTCCAGCACATTTGCCGCCGTCCCTGCCTGCAGCATATCGGAATATTCCAGCGGATTTCCGCGATAGGTGCCAAAGAAATGATTTGCCAAGGACCAAATCAAAAAGAGAACCGATACAATCGGAACAGAAATGGCCACCCGTCGAATCAACAAGCCGAGAACCAGTGCAGGCAAAGCGTAGAGCAGAAGATTTAACAGAAAATATCCAAAGCGATCAAATGAAAAATTAACCACATTCAGCAATTCGCTGGCGGAAAACGTTGCGATTGCACAGAAAGGCAAAACCGACAGCTGTCCCCAAATTCTGGTGTTCCACTGATAACGTTGAACCACAAGTGCAGTCAGAATGGTTAGCTCCAAACTGTACAACAGCATCCATCCCAGCACCACCTCGTGTGCCCCCGAATCGAATAGCAAAAGATCCGGCATGGACGCCCCAATCATAACCAGTTTTGCAACATCCTGCACGATAGCAC
This sequence comes from bacterium, assembly GCA_963597355.1. Lineage (GTDB taxonomy): Bacteria > Bacillota > Clostridia > Oscillospirales > Oscillospiraceae > UMGS1766. The sequence goes on from CAVBPR010000006.1 coordinate 26,010, forward strand.
CACATAAGGGCCAGGGTCTCAGCTTTCCGCTCTCTGTCTGCTCCTTCTGTCGGCGAATTTTCTCTCTCCAAAGCAAAAACTCAACCACAAACAGCGCGACCAGAACGAGAACGAATGGATACATTTCAAGCAGTTCCAACGCAAGATCGGACCGGCTGTTAATGACAACCCGTTCCAGCCTCATTGTGTCATTTGCGCGACTCGTCAAATCAAGGCGAAGCGACTCAATTTGTTCTCTGCCTCCGTCTTTCGAAAAACGAAAGGTTAACTTTCCAGACTCTAAATCCAATGTGTCAGAATTAAATCCGGGCATCAGATAACACTGCACAATTGCACCGCCTGATTGCACATCGGAAAGATAAATGCTGATATTATGTATTGTGGTTGTATTCGGCAGTTCATATACAATCCAAGGATCATCACTCGTAGATGTCAAGATTTTGTTGTCATCCAGAACAAAATCCTTTAAATTTTCTTCGTCAACACCGTAGATATCCTCTGCGGTGATACTGGTCTGGGGAAAACAGTTCATCATTGCCAACAGCTCTACCTCATAGATCAGAGCGGATACCAGCACTGCCAGCAGAACAAATGCAATAATCTTCTTTTTCATTTTACTCCACCTTAATAAAACCTTAACATTAGCAATTATACAAATGAAAGCGAAAAAGTACAAGTAAAATCATGAAAAATGCGTTATCTGTGGGAGGTAATCTGCGTAATACGTTACATCCGGAATTTTTTCATCTGTTATTGAAAAAAACAGTTGACAAACATGGCAATATGTACTAAAATACTATTCGTATCTGCGAGATGCTCCGGTATGGAGAGATGTCCGAGCGGTTTAAGGAGCTGGTCTTGAAAACCAGTGACTCAGCAATGAGCCGTGGGTTCGAATCCCACTCTCTCCGCCATTTTTCTTTTGTCCGGTTAAATTGAATCACCTTGACAGAGCCTCGGCTGGAGAAGTACTCAAGTGGCCGAAGAGGCGCCCCTGCTAAGGGCGTAGGGCGGGTGACCGTCGCGAGGGTTCAAATCCCTCCTTCTCCGCCAGGAGAACCAATCGCTTTTGCGTTTGGTTCTCTTTTTTTTTGCAAAAAATCGCCGCATTCACTGAATGCGGCGATTTTTTATGATCGACAATGTAAATGTAAGAGAAAGATCATTTCTCTCGCAACCACAACATGGCAAGCACTTTTTTCAGTCCTGCCAAAAACAGATCGATTTCCTCCGGCGTATTATAAAATGAAGGAGACACACGCAGCGCATACTCCCCCCCAAGGGAACACAGCAACGGCTGTGCGCAATGGTGGCCTGATCGCACTGCAATTCCTCCCAGTTGATCCAGGAGCACTGCAAGGTCATAAGAAGATACGCCATCCACGACAAAAGACAGACATCCGCTCCGTCGATCCGGATTTCCTAAAATATGCAACTTTTCTATTCCCTTCAGTCCTTCTTCCAAGCGCTGCAACAGCATCTGCTCCCAATCCTGCCATCCGTCCGGCAATTCGGTTCGATACTTCAATGCAGCCGCCAGTCCGACTGCGCCCGCCACATTCGGCGTCCCGGCTTCATAGCGCTGGGGAGGCATGTCGAAATCGGTGTGCTGATCCTCCACCCTTTTTACCATTCCCCCGCCGAAACGAACCGGATCCTTCGGCAGCCATTTGTTATATAGCGCACCAATGCCAAAGGGTGCTCCCAGTTTATGCCCTGAAAAGGCATAATAATCGCAGTCAAATGCGTCTACGTTCACCTTTTCATGGCAAATTCCCTGGGCTCCGTCCACAAACAGCCTTCCACCCGCTCTATGGGTCATCTGCGCAAGGGTTGACAGATCATTTACTGTACCAAGCACATTAGAGCTATGGGCTGCAGCGACTAAAAACACGCCGTCTGCCAATAGCTTCTCGGATTTCTCTAAGTCCAAATCGCCCTTTTCATCCAGAGGCAAAACAAGAAATTCCGCTCCGGTATCCAAACAAATCTGCTGCCATGGCACAAAATTGGAATGATGCTCCATTCTTGTCACAGCGATACGATCTCTGGGGCGAATCTTTCTTCGCACCCAATCAGCAACCTGATTCACGCTATCGGTCGTACCCGAGGTAAAGCGCACTAGCTGTGAGTCCGCTCCAATATAATCTGCAACCTGCTCTCGTGCCTGCTCGTACGCCGCGGTACAGCGCTCGCTCACCGTATGAATTCCCCGATGTACGTTTCCCCGACAAAGTTCAATCTGTTCTACCGCAGACCAAACCTGTCTTGGCATCTGCGCAGTCGCAGCATTATCCAGATAAATCAACGGCTTGTTGTTATGCACAACTGTGCTCAACGCAGGAAAGTCCTGCCGCACCTTCTCAATTGGAAAATTCATATCAGATCTCCGATCTTTTTATAACTTGGGCAATTCCCCGGACAAAAGGGAAACGCAGGGATTATCCGTTGTCGCAAGCCAGGTTGCCGACAACGTAATCGGCGGAAATTCCGGCAGAGAGAGGGCGCGAATATGATCCTTTGAATAAATCATATGTTCTCGATTTAAAGCAAATATCCCTCGTCCCATCTCCAGCCAAAGTGCCAGGGTATCCAAATCCGGTGCTTCCAGCAAATTCGGTTGGAATCCTGCCTGTGCACAGGAATGCTGCAACAACGGCGTAATTGCCTCTGACTCCGATTCTTCAACGGTCAAAAAAGTTTCTTCTGCAAAATCCCGTAATTCAGGAGTCTCTTTTTCTTTGATTGCGCTGTTTTTCGGCACATAGGAATCCGGCACAATCAACATGTTATCTACCATAGAAAATTCCTGCCAGGCTAAATCCGGTTGATTTTCCACATCAAAGGTGGTAGAGATCACCATATCCAGTTCTCCCAGCCGGAGCTTACTCAACAGGGCATTAAAGTTTTCATATTGAATCGTTACATGGATGTTATTATATTTTTCCTCAAACGCCGCAATATGCTTTGCAAAATCTCCATTGATGTGCTGCGTTGCAAGGTAGCCAATGCGCAGCATTCCGCTCAGGCCTTGATTGGCCATTTGCGCCTGTGTCACCCATCGGGGAAGTGCATCCATAAAAGGGGTCAGTTTCTGATACAAAAGTGTTCCCCCAGGTGTCAGGCGGATTCCTCTCCGTTCACGAAAAAAAAGCTGCACATTCAGCTCCTTCTCCAATGCAAGAATACTTTTGCTCAGAGTTGATTGAGAAATATAGAGCCGAGATGCCGCATAGGTGAAATTTAAACTTTTTGCCGCTTCAAGAAAACAGTTGATCTGAACACTGGTCATTATCGCATACCTCTTGCCGTTACTCCTAACACTTTTTCTTTTGTACAAAATACACTATTTTTCTAGTTATGTCAACGCTATTTTGTGGCATATATGAGTACTTTGCTAGGAATTACATGCATTTTTTGCCTGTTAAAATGCAAAAATATCGCTTCCGATTCCATTTATTCAATGCTAAGATAGAAAAAGTTAGAGGATAAACAAACAACCAGAGGAGGAGATTAACATGAGCATTCAGGCAATCAAAGACATTAAATTAAATGTACGTCCCATTTACATAGACATGAGCCATCTCTATGTCTATGAGGGACCTTGCCGTTTTGGTAAGGGAGAGGAACTGACCTACGAGTTTGACCGCGCTATGAACGAGGAAACAAACAAACGGTTCCTCCAGGATATTCAGGATCACGCTCCCGCCTGGATGAACATTTTAGATCCCGTCTACGTCTACCGCAACGACGACTGGCGCATTCCGGAAGAAATGATCCAGACCATGGCAAAGGGTTATGACGAAACCGATTTTTATATTTTTGCCGATGGTGCCCGCTGCGGAGATGTCATTTTAGAGTTCATCCGTCGCTATCCAAAGGCCTGCGCATGTCTTTCCGACTGCCGTGGCAACACCATTATCAACGCAGCCCTTCTTTCCCACAATTGTGAGATTTATCCCATCACAGATGGTTGGCCGGAATTGACAAGAATTCTTACTGCTGTTCGTGTCCGGAAGATGCTTCAGCACATGAAGGTGCTGTCCACCTATCGTTTTAATGCGACCCAGTCTCTCCCCAGCGCTCCGGACTCGTTCAACGATCTCAACAAAGTAACCGACACCTTCGGGGTTCGTTTCCGCTATTTGAACCTGCACGAACTGATGGATATGCTTCATGTCGTCCCAAACGACCAGAATCCATCTACACCCGGCCGCGCCCGTTTGAATCTAACGGAGGCGGACATGGAAGAAATCAGCGCTCTTGCAGATGAATTTATCGCCGGAGCAAAAGACAATGTTCTGCCGCGAGAAGAAGTCATCAATACGTTCAAAATGTTCAAGGTCATCCGCAAAAATATGGATGATGAGGACTGCAACGCCTTTGTCGCCCCCTGTCCAGATGCCTGCTCCACCCGCCGTTTGAACGAGGAACGGTGCACTATGTGCCTGACCCACTCGCTGAACAACGAAGTGGGCCTCCCCTCTGCCTGCGAATACGACATCACCGCCCTGATTTGTCTGGCAATTGTCATGGGCGTTTCCGGAAAAGCGCCTTACATGAGCAATACCATCCGTTGCAAGGTAAATGAAGAGGGACTGTTCCCCGCCTGTCCTTTCCTGACAAAGGAAGACCTTGCTTCTGTCGCCGGTCGCGATGATCTGGTTTTGACCTATCATTCCGTTCCAAATCGCAAGCTCCATGGTTTTGAAAGCAAAGCCAGCGAATACGGCATTCAGCCCTTTGCTTACAGCGGCTGGGCGGCTACTCTCCGCTATGATTTTACTCAGGACAAGGGACAGTATATTACTCAGTGCCGCATCGATCCCAACTGCAAAAAGATGATGATTACCCGTGGCGTGGTTGAAACCGGCTTTGGTTACGACAAGGCGAATTGCACGCTGGGACTCATCTTCTCTGTGAAAGACCCCGATGCACTCGTACGCACCCAGCAGCGCTTTGGTCTGCATATGCCCCTCGTCTTGGGCGATTACGTAGAAGAGCTGAAGGCCGTAGCTGAACTATTTGGATTGGAACCTGTCGTATGTCTCTGATTCCAGAAGCTGCAGAGATTAAAGATGTACTAAAGCATGCCGATTTGCTCTCCGGAGCAATTGCAGAAGAAATGCTGCTATTACAGCATCCTACCAAAACCAGCGTTTGTCCCTTGCTCTGCAGTTATATTGGCTTTAAATATCTTCTTCCGGGAGCCGTGAAGCCAGAGGAAACCTTAGAGGAAGTTGGCAAACGCAGCTTGGAATATGTGAAACAAAACGGAAACTCGGTAGCCGGTATGGATGTGCTGCCCCATTGCGGCAGTGCATCCAGCGCTACGCATAAAAAAATTCTTCTGCTGCTGGCATTGCAAAAAGAATTGGGCATTCACATCCCCCCCAGACAAGGTGCGGCCTGCGAGCGCGTAGAACAGCTGGCGGCCGCCGTCGCAGAAGCCCTGGAGCGAAAGGGGTGAAGAAGTTGCTTCGTGAACGAATGGCAGAACTGAAAACAGAATTCTCTGATTTGACAGAACCCTTTCAGCGCTATTCCCTGCTACTCCAATTGGCAGCCTATGCTCCGCAGCCCCCCTGCGATTTCACTACCCCAGATCACCTGTTCCCCGGCTGTCAAACAAAGGTCTGGCTGTCAATTCGTTGGAAGGAAAACGCTCCTGACATTCGGATCACCAGCGATTCCATGCTGCTGCGGGGAGTTGGATTGATTCTGATGCGTTTATTGAACGGGCTTCCACTGGAGGAATATCAGTCTCTGAACCAGTTGGATCTTCCCGGTACAATGGGATTGAACGAAATGTTCACCAGTCAGCGGCATCAGGGCATCCGCCTCCTGCTGGAGGAAATTGAACATCAAACAGCCCAACAGAGAGAGAAACAAATAAAATCCGAAAGAGAGGAACCGATATGTTGAAGAACAAAAAGTTCGCACGTTATGCCATCGCGTTCAATCTCCTTGGCATTGTATTCAACTTTATGTATTCCGGTCTGCAGAACGACCAAATCAATATCATTCAAGGTTTTTCCGCCTGGAACAACAATGCAACGCTTCTCCCCCTGACCATCGGCAATCTGGTTTGCATTGTGTTAACCTTTATCTATGGCACGCTGTTTATCAAGGTCGGCGTTAAGAAAACATTGATTCCCTGTATCATTCTTTCCGCTCTTGGCTGCCTTGGCATTGCCGGAGCAAATGGTGTTGCTTCCGTCAATAACACGGTCATCAATTCCGCCGTTCCCGGTGCTGCCGGTCTGGCTGGTAATTATGCGCTGTACGCAGTCAGCCTGTTTGTAATCCGCTGCACCTGCATGTGCTTCCAGCTCTCCGGCTTCATGCTGGCTGCAAACTGGTTTATCAAAAATCGCGGCAAGGTAATGGGTATCATCACCCTTGGCTCTCCGCTGTTTTCTGTCATCGGCACATCGGTCATGACCAACTTCATCTCGACGCATTTGAACGGCGACTACCGCCCCTTCTATGTCGGTATCTGCGTTGTTCTGGTGATCATCGCAATTCTGGTTGGCCTGCTGTTGAAGGACACCCCGGAACAGGCCGGTCTGTACCCTGATGGCTTTGATCATCCTCCAGTGTCGGAAGAAGGTACCGTAGATGAAGTTCATCTGACCGTTGGCCAGGTACTCTCTCAGGCAAAAGCATGGTGGCTGATCATCTCCTATGGTATTTTCCAGTATATCATCAACGCCTGCATGGCTTCCATGGTAGCATGGTTTACTTATCTGGCTGTGACGAATGTCGATATCGTTGCCGCCGGACCGATGGGCGAGTTTTTTGCCCAGCTCGGCGGACTGGAAGGACAAGGCGCCATGGTTCTGTTCATCGGTCAGGCCACCAAGTGGCTGTCCGTCGGTGCTATTTTAGGCATTCCGGTTTCTTTCCTGTTCGGCGTTATCGACGACAAGCTTGGTTCTGTTAAAACATCCATTCTGCTGGGCATCACGGAATTGATTCCTGTTATAGGCTTAATGTATCAGCACTTCGCCGTTAAGAACACGGGTGCCTGCTCCGTCCCCATGTTGATCGTCTGGGGCTTCGGTGTCGCCTGCATGACCGGCGGTGTACCCACAATGCATCCCTGCATTACTGCCTTCGCCTATGGCCGCAGAGAGTATCAATCCGCCAACCGCATTATCATGGCAATTCAACTGATCCCCATGGCATTTTCCGCCACGATCTCCGCATACTTTATCAACAAGGGATTGGGCGTTCAGTACTGGGTCGCAATGCTGATCCTGATTATCATTGGCATCATTTCTCTCTTCCCCTTACTGAAACTGAAGGATGCAAATGCTGCTGATCGCGCCTGATCAAGCTATCCTCACCTCCCCCCTCTTCTCTTCAAAGAAAGCGCCCGAAACAATCGTTTCGGGCACTTTCACTGCAAAGCATATACAAATAGGGACAAAAGAAAACCACCGGCAAAGCCGGTGGTTTTTAATTTAATCCAGGACCAGATTACTTGGTCATGCCAGCCAGGCTGGCAACCTCAGCAGCGTAATCCTCTTCCACCTTTTCGATGCCCTCGCCGGTCTCGAAACGAGTGAAAGCAGCCACGGAAACAGAGCCGCCCAACTGCTTGGCAACAGCCTTAACATGGTCACCCACAGTAACCTTGTTTTCCTTAACGAAAGCCTGGTTCAGCAAGCAAACCTCAGCAAAGAAGTTGTTCATGCGGCCCTTGACCTTGTTTTCGGCGATCATCTTGGCCTTCTCAGCCGGGATCTTGGTGTTGGCAGCGCCCTCTTCCAGAGCCTTTGCCAGCTGCACAGCCTTCTCCTCTTCCACGACAGCAGCGGGAATCTCGTCGCTGGTAACATAGGTGGGATTCATGGATGCAATCTGCATTGCAACATCCTTGCCCAGCTCCTGAACAGCAGCAGCATCAACGCCTTCCACGGCCAGATTAACCAGAACGCCAATCTTGCCGTTCATGTGGTTGTAAGGCACGCAGACGCCCTCTGCATAGCGCACAAAGCGACGAATCTGCAGGTTTTCGCCAATGGACAGAATCTTGTCGTTGGTAACATCAGCGACAGTGCGGTCGGTTCCGGGATAAGTGCAAGCCTTCAGAGCCTCTACATCGGCAGGATTCTCTGCAGCAATTACAGCAGCCACGTCATGGACGAAGCCCTGGAAAATCTCGTTCTTTGCAACGAAGTCGGTCTGAGAGTTCACCTCAACCACAACACCAACGCCGTCGATCACAGCAGCATAGGAAACGCCTTCAGCGGCAACCTTGCCAGCCTTCTTAACAGAGGCAGCCTTGCCCTTCTCGCGCAGCCATTCAATTGCCTTATCAAAATCACCGTCAGCCTCAGTCAGAGCCTTCTTGCAGTCCATCATGCCGCAGTTGGTCATCTCGCGGAGCTTCTTAACGTCCTGAGCAGTAAATGCCATGGTAATTACCTCCTGTAAATAAAAATGTGTCAAATTGTAGAAAGCGCCCGAACGTGCCGGGCGCTTTCGTTGCATCCAATCGGATTATTCAGCAGCCTCAGCAGCGGCAGCTTCAGCGGTCTCCTCGCCCTGCTTGCCTTCGGTAATAGCGTTTGCCATAACGGAAGAGATCAGGCGGATGGCGCGAATAGCGTCATCATTGCCGGGGATGACATAGTCGATTTCGTCAGGATCGCAGTTGGTGTCAACAATAGCCACAACAGGAATGCCCAGCTTGCGAGCCTCGGAAACTGCGTTGTGCTCCTTGCGAGGATCGACAACAAACAGTGCACCGGGCAGACGACGCATTTCCTTAACGCCGCCCAGATACTTCTCCAGCTTCTCCATCTCGTGGTGCAGCTTGACAACTTCCTTCTTGGGCAGCATGTCGAAGGTGCCATCTTCCTGCATCTTCTTCAGCTGAGTCATGCGGTCCACACGGGTACGCATGGTCTTGAAGTTGGTGAGCATACCGCCCAGCCAACGGGAGTTAACATAGTACATGCCGACACGGGAAGCTTCCTCGCGGATGGCCTCCTGAGCCTGCTTTTTGGTGCCGACGAACAGCACGCTCTGACCGTTTGCAGCAACTTCCTTAACAAAGTTGTAAGCCTCTTCCAGCTTCTTTACGGTCTTCTGCAGGTCGATGATATAGATACCATTGCGCTCGGTATAGATATAAGCCTGCATTTTGGGGTTCCAGCGACGGGTCTGGTGACCAAAGTGTACACCAGCTTCCAGAAGCTGCTTCATAGATACGACTGCCATAATAGATTTTCCTCCTTTTTAGTTGTTACCTCCACAGGGTTCATGTTTTGAGCCAATCCGGGCAATTACAACCCGGCACAGGGCACAAAATCCCCCTTGTGTGCGTAATCCTTGAATACTTTATCACAACTGCGCCGGCAATGCAACTATTTTTTTATATTTCAACCGCCGTTCCAGTTGCAAAATACCATAGGACCCGATGCTGCACCTTTACATTGAAAATGCGCTCCAAAGCGTGGCCATAGACATCCAGCTGACCTGCATAACGCTGGGAGTAATCCGTTTCCTCTCCTGGCTTTACTCGATCGGTCTTAAAATCCACGATAGTAAATCCATCTTTTCCCGTAAAGCAGCAATCCACAACACCCTGCAGCAGAACCCGCTCCTCTTCCGGTAAATCGGGATGGAAGTGATTCGCCGCTTCCAGCATTGAAAATTTAAACTCCCGCTTCAAATCCGTTGCTTCCAAGGCTTGTCTGCCCCAAGCAGAACGGAAGAATCCGGCAACATAACCCGGTGGAACCGCTTCCGCCTGCTGCCGCGTTAAATTCTCCCGCTCCACCAATCGGTTCAGCTCCTCCTGCACTGCCTTTTCATCCTGACATTTATCCAACGAAATCAACTGCATTACCGTATGCACTGCCGTTCCTCGCTGGCTTGCTGTGAGTCCCCGTTCCATCTGATCGAAACCAGGACGGCGGAAATCAATCTTTTTTTGTTGCACCAGAGTATCTTCCGATGCCTCCAAATCCAGTGCACGCCCCTTCATTTGCGTAGCCGTCACCTTTGATGGTGCATTTGCCAGCATATCATAGGGATTTTGCCACATCAGGCGCCGTTGTTCACCCGCTGACAAGGGTCGCGCTGTTACAGTTTCTGTATTTTCTTCTTGTCGCAAACGTCCCGGTTTCTCCGCTGGAACCCAACGAATATCCCATTTATCGCTGGGCAATATCAGCGAACAGTTCACCCCCCCGGCAGCACGAAGATCCGCAGCATCTGGTCTTGCCAGTACCGGCAACAGCAGCCACCCTGCCATCGATCCCTGTGCGTTTAACGCCTCCGGATCCGGTTTTTCCCCCGCGTCTGGCGCTAACTTTGCCGCCTCACGAGACCAATCACGGCTGGCACTTACCAAAATCAATTTCTCCCGCGCACGCGTCATGGCAACATACAGCAAACGCATTTCCTCTGCTTTCATCTCTCGATCCAACGCCAGTTCCACCGCTCTGCGCGCCAGAGTTGGAAATTCAATCCGTTTTTTTACATCCAGACCACTTGGCCCAACGCCTAACTTCGGATGGAACAAAACTGGTTCTCGTTGATCGGTACGATTGAATCCCCGATTCAACCCTGCTACCACAACTACAGGAAATTCCAAACCCTTGGATTTATGGATGGACATAATTCGAACACCGCTGCCCGCCTCTTTTGTTGCGGCAGGCAGACTTTCTCCGTTCTCCCGCAGTTGACGCAGCTGCGTCACCAAGCCGAACACACCGCGATGCCCTGCACTTTCATATCGAACCGCATATTCGTGCAGCAGCCGCAGATTTTCCTGTCGTGCTTTGCCGCCTTCCTGCGCACCATAAATTGCCATAAGACCTGTATTCTCATAAATGAGCCAGAGCAATTTATGTCCTGACAGATCTGTCGCCGCAATACGCAGCTGCTCCAACTGGGTCATAAACTGCACGCACTTTTTGTCTCCCCGCTTTTCTCCTTCCGCTACGCAGTGATAGATGTCGCCTTCCGGGCAGGCCGCTCGAAGGTGGGCAAGGTCATCCCCGGTAAAATCATAAACCGGACAAGTCATTACGCTAAGCAACGGAACATCCTGCCTCGGATTGTCCACAATTTCCAAAAAGGACATTGCAACCACCACTTCTGTGGCATTAAAAAACTCTCCCGAACCATCGCAGGTCCACGGAACCCGATGACGATCCAGTGCACGAGAAAGGGCACCCATAACGGAGCTTGGTGAACGATAAAGAATTGCAATGTCCTCCGGACGCACGGGGCGGAGAATTCCCCCATCCGTTACCGGATATTGCTCATCCAGCAACTGCCTTACCCGGTGCGCTACGAATTCCGCCTCAGCTGTGTCCCGGCGCACCTTCACCTCACCTTCCGCTTGCTGCATTGATGCCATATCTACCACATCAAGCTCCACCTGATCGCTTGCCAGTTCCGGATATGGAAGGCGCGGATAAAGTCTTTGATCATCCGTGTAATTCAAGTCGCCAAATGCCTCGGACATAATGTTTTCAAAAACAAAGTTAACCCCCTCCAGCACCGAAGCTCTGGAACGGAAATTATAGGACAGCACCAGCTTCCGAGGCTGGCCCTCATCGGCTGATTCACCGGTGGAGAAGCTGCGATACTTTCGCAGAAAGATGGTCGGATCCGCCAGACGGAACCGATAAATTGACTGCTTAACATCGCCAACCAGAAACAATCGTTTTCCATTTTCGCTAATGGCGGTAAAAATGGCATTCTGAACTTCATTGGTATCCTGATATTCATCCACCATTATCTCGGCAAACTGATCCTGCCACCGCTTTGCCTGCGGCGTGGGATTTCCCTTTTCGTCTACCAGCAATTTTAATGCAAGGTGTTCCAAATCGGAAAAATCCACCAAGTTGCGCCGACGCTTCTCTTTGACATAGGCCTCATCAAAGTCTGTCACCAGCTGCAGTAGTTTCTGTACCACCGGGCACACGACCGCCATGTCCGCCAAAAGTTCATCGCTGGAATCTGCAAATCGCTCTGTCAGTTTCTTCATCTGTGTTTTGCATCGCTCGCGCAGATTTTTTATGTTTTCTTTTAGCTGCTCATCTGCATTTCTTGCTGCTCCAAGCCTTGGAAACGCGATGGGGAGCAAGGAGCGGGCATTATCCCAGCCACGCTTCGATGCCGCCAAAAAGTCATCCATGCTGTCTAATGTTGCATCCAGGCTTTCTGCATAGGCTTTCTCCAGCGCTGCATCCTCCTGCAACAGATCTAGGGCTTCTACCATTCTCCGGTGCCAATAATCGACCTGCCGTCTTGCATCCTCCAGCAACAGTTGCCCCCAATCGGTATCTGCCACGTCCTTCACGTCAGACAAGTCAAACCGCAATCCCTGCTCCTTCAGCCACTGTTCCGGATTTGGATGGCTTTGAATGCGACTGTGAATATCCAGCACAATGTCCATCAGTCGACTATCATCCCGACCAGCCGACATGGTGTCCACTAATACGGCAAAGGCAGGATCGCTTTCAATGTCCTCATAATGCTGCTCCAACAGCCGTTCCAGCACTTGTCGCTTCAGCAACCCGCATTCCTGCTCATCGCCTACCCGAAAATCCGCCTCCAGTTCCAGCCGAAAGCCATCCTCCCGCAGCAAAGCAGTGCAAAAAGAGTGAATTGTAGAAATTTGCGCCCGATAAATCACCAGTTTTTGCCGCTGCAAAAACCGATTCCCAGGTTTCTCCGCCAACCGTTCATTCAGTCCGTCCATGATTTTGCCCCGCAGTTCTGCGGCGGCAGCCTTTGTATAGGTGATGACCAAAAAACGATCCAAATCCAACTGTTCCTGTTCCACCCGATCGAGGAGACGCTCAACCAGTATGCGGGTTTTCCCTGAACCGGCTGCTGCAGATACCAGCAGCTCACCGCCGCGATTTTCTACCGCCGCTTTCTGTTGGCTTGTCAGTTGCACCCCCATTATTACATCTCCTCTCTTTCTTCTGCGTGCTGCTCAACTTCGTCCAGTCGCTCCCAAAAATCCGTTCCTTTCACCGGATAAAGGTAGCGACTATGTTCCTTGCGGCTTCCTTCTTCAAAGTGACAGACCGTGGCAAATTCACACCAGGCACAGGCGGTTCTCTGCTCATCTCTGTACCAGGGATCTGCCTGAATACAGCCGCCGCCCACTTCCCGGGCAATATCTTTCAAAATCCGGTGAATATGGCGATGCAGCTTGCCCAGCTGCACGGCTGAGGTCAGGCTCTCCCCGCTGATCGCCCCTGTTTTCTTGCTTACACGAACCGGAATAAAGCGGGCGTCCTGTCCCAGAGGAATGTGTTCCATGGCATCAATCACATTCGGATCATTTAAAATCAGTCCGCTTCGACGCAATTTATGTTCCAACGCATGCCGCCTTGTATCTTCGTCCATACTGCGACTTCCTGTTAATTTTTCTTCCCTCGCCGGAAGGTAAAGCACACCGGCCGGCACAACTTCTCTCCGATCCCCGGGCATCCCCTTTTCCTCCAGCGCAAACAAATACAGTAGCATTTGTAAATTAAGCCCATGCCAGACATCCGTCAGATCAAAACTCTTGTGCCCGGTTTTATAGTCCATAACCCGTATATACAGCCGGCCATCCTTTTCCCATCCATCTACACGGTCAACCATGCCCGACACCGATACCGTAATTCCATTGACCTTCAGCGTAATCGGCGGCAGATCATCCCCCATGCCAAATCCGAGTTCAAACGCCACCGGCTGGAAATCAGAGCATTTCAGTTCTTCAATCATTTGCTCAACCACCTGAATGGCAGAGTTCGTCAATCGACGAAACAGATACCGAAAACGGGGCGTCTTGTTCTCCATTCCTCCCAATTCTTCTGCGATGTATTTTTCTGTTGCCCGCTTTGCCTCCTCTTGATAAGCGGTTTTCTCAACCGCCATCACTCCGCCGTGATCTTTTGCCCACCGCAAAACATACTCCAGAATATAGTGAACAAAGGTTCCTGCTTCCGGTGCATCCAGCCCTGCCGGATGACGGGCTTTCGCCTTTAGGCCGTATTGCAGGAAATAAGCGTAGTGACAGGATTTCACCTTGTCCATACGAGAGGCGGAAAGCCGCACTTTTCCTTTGTAAAGCGCGTTTACGGCCTCTGGCGACAAATCCTCTCGCAATGCAGTCATAGCATCCAGTGTCTGACGCGCGATCTCTCCGCCGGGCATTTCCGCCAAAGATCGCAGCAATCCCCTGTCTCCTTTTTTTGCCGCACAGTCCACCGCCGGCACATAGGCCGATGGCAATTCCGGCACATTGTCCGTCCCGAAGCCACAGGGGAACAGACCTCCCAATCGTCCAATGAGAAAAGAAGGCCGCATCTCGCTTCCATCCATTCCATGACCGGACCAGCTGACATACAGACAAGCAGTTGGCATTGTGCAGCATTCATAGATCAGTAGCATTTCCCGGTCCATCCGCTCATCCTGACTCAAGCCACTATAAAGACCAATGGATTCCAGCAGGGAATGATCCACTTCCGTAAGCAGTCCTGTATTCCCACTCACCTGAGGAATCTGGTTGTCATTGGCGCCCACAAGAAACAGCACTTTGCAGTGCCCATGACTTACCCGCGCCATATCGCTGCAGGTGACACGATCCAGGGAAACCGGAATTGTTCCCACCTGGTATTGACTCAAAACCAATTGAAACAGCTGAGCAAATGCCCCCAGAGACAGGGAGTCCTCCCGCAGCAAATCTGCGCACTGTTCCAAAGCCGCGCACAATATTTCCCAGACCTGGCGATATTCCTCTGCCTCCCGCAGAGCGCCAATCTCTATCAGCGCCTGCGTTCTCTCTTTCAAACACTCCGGCAAATGAATTTCCTCCAAAAACTGATAAACAGCCTTTGCCATTTCCTCCCCGGTTCCCGATTTTCTTGTACTGCGCAGCCGCTCCATCGGCTCAACAATTTTCCGCCTTACCTCATCCAGTTGTGCAACCGTCTCCCGATCTGCATCCGTCCATTTTTGTCCATAGCCGCCGGGATGCCAATTCCACGCCGCCTGCTGCGTCCACTGTTTTCCATGGATATTCCATCGAATCACATAGTTTTCCAGTTCATCCCGTTCCTCTGTGCAAACACCGGTCAATCCGGTCTTCAAATAGCGAAACAGGTCTTCATACTCATATCCCCCAGACACCGCATCAAGAGCAGATGTGATCAGCGTTAAAATCGGTTTTTGCAAAATATCATCCATTTGGCTGAGAAAGACAGGAATACCATACCGTTTGAGCACCGTTTCCATTCGATCGCTCCACTCCTCCATGGAGCGCACGGCAATCGTAATATCTCGCCAGTGCAAGCCCTCATCCCGCACCAGATGCAAAACCTGCTCTGCTACCCAGGTTAACTCCTGGTAAGGGTCACCGGCTCTGTGCAATGTAATCTGTTCCGCCGGCATTTGATACGGGTGAGGCTCCGCTGAAAAAAGCTGCTGTTCCAGCACTCGCAATTCTGCCGGTCGCTGTTGTTCCAGCGGAAGGCACTCATATTCCATGCCGCAGTTATTCTCCCGGCTTAACTCAATCAACCCCAGCGCCGTCTGCCGCACCGGCGCAAACAGATCCTCTCCGTCCTCCATCAACATATCGCATCGCAATCCCACGGTAACGCCAGCGCTTTTCCGCAGCATTTCGGCTATTACCAGTCGCTCCTGTGGCGTGAAATCTGTGAAGCAGAGAAAGTAAATTGATTTTTGTTTTAAATACTCCGTTGTTCCCAGTTTTTCAGCCAGTCTGGTCAAGCGATCACGGGGATCTTCCGCCCGTTCTGCGGTCAATCCCTGATAATTTGACAGGATAAGACTCAGCTCTTTCAGCCTCTGTCCTGCATCACCCTCCGCGGATTCCGCCGCCTCCAGCAACTGTTCCGGCAGAATGCAGCAGCTTTTGCACTGGTCTGAGGTAACCAGCAATTGCTGAAGGAAGGACACCTTATCTTCTGTCCGGGCATAGATTTTCAAAAGAGAAGCCGCCCTCTGCACCGCCAGATGCATTAAAAGCAATCTTCCTCCCTTGTCCAGCACAGGGCGGGCACTGCCCCCGTATTCCTGAAACACACGCTGTGCCAGCCGAGAAAAAGTCAGCACCTCCGCATGGGCTGAAACCGCGTCGCCTCCCACATCGCACAATGCACGTTCCATACCGTGTGAATATTGTTCCGGCACAACCAAAAGACATTCTCCTCCGTGACCGGCAATCTGTTTCACAATCGTTTCTGTAATTGTATTCTGGTCTCGCCCTAACAGTAACTTTAACATAGCGCTCTCCTCGTGTACTCTGTATTCTCAAATACCGATCGGCTGTTTTTTCTATTCTAACCAATTCAGGCAGTAAATCCAATACCCTTTCGACAGAGAAAAAAGGACAGTTGCCATCTGCAACTGTCCTTTTTGGAATATTTACGCTTAGTCTGCCTTGATTTCTTCGGTCTTGTAGATGAACTTCACAGAGCTCTCAACACCGTCCGGGCAACCTGCGAAGCTTTCCTGCTCAGCAGCGTAGTCCTGCACCGCCTGCAAACGGTGGAACACGCTCTGCAAATCGCCATTTACCAGCTCTGCAATCTGCTGAATGCCCTCACTGTCCAACTGCGCCATGCCGTCCTTCAGCTCGATGCTGCTTTCATACAGTTTCTGCACTGCTTCATCTGCCTCGCTCATGCCGCTGGCAAGGGTACCAGTGCCTTCACTCAGGCTGGAAGCACCGGTGCTCAGAGCATCAACCGCATTAATCAATGTTCCGCTCTGGCTGTTCAGACTCTCCAGGCCGGAGATCAGTGCTCCCATGTTGTCGCTGTTTGTCATGGTATTAATTGCACCCATAACCTGCTGCGCAGCTGTGTTCAGCGCATCTGCACCGGCCTTAACGGCAGCCGCCGCTTCATAGATGCCATACTTGTCAGCAGAGGAGGTATCGCCGCTCATTGCTCCAACAGCAATCTGATTTGCTGCCGACTGGATGGTCTCAGCACCGGTTTGAATGCTGTCCAGTGCAGCCATTGCCGTGCTCAAATCCAGAGTACTGCTTCCCAGTGCCTCCTGAACCCCGGCAACATACTGTTCGCTGCCGCCGATAGCCTGCATTGCTCCGCTAATTAGTGCCGCCTGTTCCTCTGTCAAGCTGCCGCTGTTTACCAAGCTACCTAAGATGTTGAATGCCTGCTGGCTGTATGTATTTGCCTGGGTCAGTGCCACGTTCGCACTGGACAAACTTTCTGTGAGCTGTTCAACCGCGGCATTCAAGCCTGCCTTAACTGCTGCTGCTGCCTCGTAGATGCCATACTTTTCTGCAGCGCTCATATCGTCGCTCTTAGCACCTGCAGCAATCTGGCTGGCAGCACCGGAAACAGTAGCTGCACCGTTCATGATGCCGCTTGCCGCACCGGAAATTGCGCTTGCTCCGTCTGCAATGGCATTAACCGCCTCATACACACCATACTTAGAAGTATCCGTTCCGGTATAACCGCTCTTAAGTGCCTTGCTCAATGCCTCTGTACCGGCAAGCAGCTTTGCCGCACCATCCGGCAAATTTGTCACAGCGGACTGAAGGGTATTCAAGCCATCGCTCAACGTATTCATATAGGTATCAACGCTGTTTGCACCATCGGACAGCTGCGTTGTTGCATCGTTCAGCTGACCCATGTAGTCGCTAAATTCTGCTGTGCCATCCACCAGCTTGGAAGAACCATCGGTCAGTTCGTTGATCTTGTCCTCCAGATCGCTGAGATCGGTCACTTCATCCAATCCCAACTCCTTGAGTGCATCTCCCGAAGCCAAGGTCAAAGTGGTCAGCAGGGAGAAGTCTGTTACATCGGCCTCAACGGTAACAGTCTCCGGCACTTCGATTTCACCGTCAGCCACATCCGCAAGGCCCAGGCTCTCGCTCAGCCCCGGCATTGCCATACCGACAACCACAGTGCGATCACCGTCGTTGATGGTCTTGCCGTTGGTAACGGTTACATTGCTTGCCTTTTCATTGTCCACCAGCAATCCGGACACCATCACGTAAGGCTGATAAATCGTGCAGGTCTTACCGTCCACCACGGTCTGCCGTGCGGTGTTATTCGTGTAGCTGAAGGTAATCGTCAGGTGACCGGATGCACCGGCCAGTTCCTCGGCGGAAACTTCTTTGCCGTCCAGCTCATAACCAACATGCACATCGACCGGCAAATCCTGATCGGTTTTGCCCTGGTAATAGATATCGCTGCCGCCGGCATTCCAGGTGATGGTTCCGTCACTGTTCTGGGTGTAATCCTCGTCGCCCTTGGTGTTTTCAATATCCGTCAAATTGGTCTTATCTGTCAGCTGATCGCTGCCGTCTGCATTCTTCAGCCAGTTCTCAACGATGATCTGCTGCGGATTGCCGTTTGCATCTGCAACGACATAGACCGTTTCCTCTTTCCCCGCTTCATCGCTGTGACCGCCAGAGGTAAGCAGCGAAATTGCGGTATCTTGCAGTGAGCTTTCTTCTTCACTCTGCTCTGCCGACTGCTGCGCAGACACTGCTGCAACCGTGCCGCAGCCGGTAAGAGACAGGAGCATACTGGCTGACAGAATCAGAGCCAGTCCTTTCTTGCTTTTCATATCAGGTAACCTCCTTATTTCGTATGGGATAGATTTCTCATTCCGAGGGTCGTCTTACAAATTGCCTTGTCGAACAGCATCAACATGCTGGGCAGGATGAACAACACAATAATCATACTGATCAGTGCGCCGCGCGCCATCAGCAGGCACAGGGAGCTGATCAAGTCAACATCCGAGTAGATGCCAACGCCAATCGTTGCGGCAAACAGACCCAACGCACTGGTGAACACGGAATGCATGGAATAGGACAATGCGGTTTTCACCGACTGTTCTCTTCCCTCGCCCAGCTGGCGTTCGTGCTTGTAACGCGTTGTCATCAGGATTGCGTAGTCAACCGTTGCGCCCAGCTGGATCGTTCCGATACAAACCGATGCAATAAAGGGCAATGTCGTTCCCGTGTAGTAGGCAATACTCATGTTCATGTAGATTGCCAGCTCGATTACGATAACCAAAATCACCGGCAGCAGTGCGGATTTCAGCACCAGCAAAATCAGAACGAAGATAGCTCCGATCGACACTGCGCTGACAACCGCAAAGTCATGGTTGGTGATTTCAATCAAATCCTTTGTGCAGGGAGCCTCGCCGATCAGCATGCCATTGGCATCATAGCTCTTGATTACGGAGTTCAGCTCATTGCACTGGGCATTGACCTCATCGGTAGCCACCTGATATTGAGAGGAAACCAAAAGCAGCTTCCAGTTGTCGCTTTCCAGCACTTCCTTCACATCGCTGGGAATCAACTCCTCCGGCATGGACGAACCCACAACGCTGTCCAGTCCCAAAACAAAGTTGATGCCATCGACATTTTCCATTTCTTCCGTCATGGCTTTGACTTCTTTGCGGCTGAGATCAGAGCTGACCAGAACCATGGAAACCGAGCTCATGTCGAAGTTCTCTTCCAGTTCCTTATTTGCCTGAACACTTCCCAGATAGGTGGGCAGGCTGTTGTCCAGCTTGTAATAAACATTGATCCGGTTATAGCCGAAAATGGAAGGAATCCACAGCACCAGCATGATAATTGCAAACACTCTGTAATGCTTGACAATGAAGTCCGTCAACTTTTCCGTGTGCAGCTGAATGCTCTTATGGGTTGTTTTCTCGATCGCTCCGTCAAACGTCAACACCATGGACGGCAGCACCGTGACGCAGCAGATCACACCCAGCAGCACGCCCTTTGCCATTACGATGCCCAAGTCAAGGCCCAAGGTAAAGGACATAAAGCACAGAGCAATAAAGCCGGCAATTGTTGTCAGAGACGATCCGGTTACGGAATCGATGGTAGCCATAATGGCCCGCGTCATCGCTTCCTTCTTATCGCCGGGACAATTGGCCTTGTGCTCTTTATAGGCGTGATACAGGAAGATGGAATAGTCCATTGTAACGCCCAACTGAAGCACGGCAACCAGCGCCATGGTAACGAAGGATATTTCACCTTGAATAAAGTTCGTGCCAAGGTTATAGATAATTGCCATTCCGATGTCCGCCAGGAACAGCACCGGGAGCAGGAACGAATCCATCGTCAGTGCCAGAACCAGTGCGCAGAGAACCACAGCAATAATGACATAGGGTGCAAGTTCCTGATTTACAAGGTCTCTGGTGTCCGTTACAATCGCGGACATGCTGGATAAAAAGCACTGATCCCCCGTCAGCGAACGGATTTCTGTAATGGCATCCATTGTTTCGTCTGCAGAACTGGTGGTATCAAAGAACAAAAACAGCAGTTTTGCGTTTCCATCTTCGGAATAAAACACGTCCTGCATATCCTGGGGCAGCATCTCCGGCGGAACTGCGCTGGCCATTTCGCTGTAGCCCAGCACCGTTGCCACATGATCTACTTCCTTGACTTTGTCTTCCAGCCGTGTGACGTCCTTATCTGACATTCCCTCGCAAACCAGCATGGCATAGGCGCCTTTTCCAAAGTCATCCATCAAAACATCCTGACCCTGCATCGTTTCGATATCACTCGGCAGGTAATACAGGATGTCGTAATTGACTCGTGTGCTTACATACCCGAAGACAGATGGAATCAGCAGCAACAGGCTGATGATCAAAATCGGGATGCGGCATTTCACGATTGCTTCACTGAATTTTCGCATTCTGCTTCACTTCCATTACTATTATTGACCGTCGGTCATTTATATCAAAAGGGATTGTAGCAAAATACTGACCGGGTGTCAATAATTTGCCTGATAAAAATGACCATTGTTCAGTTTTTCCCTTTTGTGCACAATATCAGAAAACTAATTTTGAATTTCTTGGGCAGTTTTTCAATCATAATAATTTGACAACCCTAACAAATTGTTATAATCTGATTAAAAAGGAGGATGAATCGGATGGGAAAAGCAGAAGAAAACAAACGGCAGAAAAAGACCCGACTGTTAGAAACTGCATTTCAGCTCTTCACGACGAAGGGCACTTCTCAGACCTCGATTTCTGACATTGCTTCTGCTGCCGGCGTCGGCAAGGGCACTTTTTATCTCTACTTTAAAGATAAAAACGACATAGAGGCCCGTCTAATTGCCCGGCGAGCCGACCAGATTTTCTCCCACGCATTAGACACCCTGGAGCACCATGAAGGGCAGTTGCTTACCTTTTGCGATAAGATTATCGTGATTGTAGACGATGTATTGACTCAGCTCCAGAATAACCACTTAATCCTGCGATTTATCAACAAGAATCTGTCCTGGGGCGTGTTTCGCAACGCAATTATGGATTTGTCTACTGACGAAGAATTCACCTGTTATACCGCCTTGCGTCAATTGCTGCTGCAAGGGCAGGAAGAGTGGGATGAACCGGATCTGCTCCTGTATTCCATCATTGAGCTGACCAGTTCAACTTGCTACAGCATTATTCTTCGTGAGGATCCTGTCCCCATGGACACTTATCGCCATTACCTGAATCAATACATTCGCAATATTATTTCGGTTCACGAAAAGAAACCCTCCTCTTCTTCGGAAAGTCCTGTAATCGCAGAGTAATTGGAAGCAAAAAAGTGCGTGCATTGTTTATGGCAATGCACGCACTTTTTTATTCTGGTTGTGTTAGGGTTTCGCCGTCACGCACCTGACGCATCAGCTCCTGTGCTTCCGCAACCGTCTCTTCATCCGGCCACATGACATATGCCTTTGTGCTCATGGAATAGGGTTTTTGAGAATCTCCTGTGCCGGAAACACTGTACGTCACCACATTCCAGTCGCCGCCGGAACTTAACTGTTCCCGCACCAGCGATGCGATCAGATCCGTCGGTATGGTCATTTCAAAGTTTCCTTCCACTGCACTCATAACCGAGTTGTAATTCGTCAGGAAACTGGGGGAGATCAACTTATTGATCACGCCCTTGATCACTTCCATCTGGTCCTTGCCGCGCTGATGATCTCCGTCTGCAAAGGCGTGGCGCTCACGGGCAAATGCCAATGCCTCGCTGCCATTCAATGTGTTGTCGCCTTCTACATAATCATAGTCACCGGTGGAAAAGGTGTAATCTGAGTGAACCGTCACGCCGCCCAGGGCATCAATAATGTTCTCAAATCCGCTGAAATTAACCCGGAAATAATAGTCAATATCAATGCCATACAGCATTTCCAGCGTAGCAACGCTGACATCCACTCCGTAAATGCCGGCATGCGTCAGTTTGTCCCGAGCACCATCGGAAATAGAGAGCGGAACATAATAATCTCGCGGAGTAGAAACCAGCAACACCTGCTTTGTCTCAGTGTTGATCGTTGCAATAATATTAACATCGCTGCGGCTCTTAGCAGTCAGTCCCTCGCGAGAGTCGATTCCGCTGATATAAAGGCTGAATACCGTTCCATTTTCCTCGTCCGTCTGAACTTCCTGTGCCGGTTCTTCCGCAGGCTCTTCTGTTGCGGGCGTTTCAACCTGCTTCTCTGTCAGCACACGGATCTGACTGCTGATGTTCTCGTAACCTTCGGTTTCCTGCAGCAAATCCACATAAGCGCTGTTGAGGACCATTGCATCTACCGTGTGATTCAGCAACGCGTCTACCAATTCGCTGCTTCCGTCAAACTCTTTCGCAGAGATGGTCGTATTCAGATCCTGATTCAGCTGAGCTATTGTCTGATCTGTATTGTCCCGGTCTAATTTTGCCACAATTCCAAAGGAATAATTCACCACATCTGACAGGGATTGTGCTGCATCATCTGCACGGACATAGACGTTCACAACCGAAACTTCTGTCTTTGTTTGCGTAATGTGCTGCAGTGTGGAAATTCCTCGCATGATGTATGCACTGCCTACTACAAGCAACGCACCCAACAGCACATCCAGTACAACACCGACAATCCATCTTCCTCTGCCCTTTGCCCGGCCGATTAAAAAGCCGATGCCGAGGATGATAATCAGCAATCCTGCTAAAATCCCGATCATCAGGGGCATTGGCAACATATTCAGTCGATATAGCATAACACCAAATACTGCCAACAGAGCGATTTCAAGGATAGAACAAATCCATCCCAATTTTGCAAATCGAAATTGTTTTTTCTGACGCATTTATTCACCATTCCCTTTCGTCAGTTCATTCTCTGCCGCGGTGAGAGCGGCATCCATCACAGCATCCATATCGTAGTATTTATATTCGCCCAGTCGTCCGCCAAAAAGGATCTTTTTTTCTCCCTCTGCCAGCTTGCGGTACTGCTGATACAATGCCCCATTTTTCGCATCATTCACGGGATAATACGGCTCGTCACCGGGCTTCCATTCCGAAGAATATTCCCGGCTGATAATTGTCTTCGGCAGATCGTTGCCTGCCTCATCCTTGCCAAACTCAAACCACTTATGCTCAATGATCCGTGTCCACGGTGTTTCCCGGTCGGTATAATTGACCGCCGCGTTCCCCTGAAAATTCGGAACATCCAGCAATTCTGTTTCAAACCGAACCGAGCGGTATTCCAACGTCCCCAATTGAAAGTGGAAATAAGCATCAATCGGTCCTGTATAAATTACCTTTCGTGCCACGGCATCCCATTGCTCCTTCTGAGCAAGGTAATCCTCATTCAGGCGAACTTCCACGCCTTCCAGAAGCTTGGATACCATTTTCGTATATCCGCCAATCGGAATTCCCTGATAAAGGGCATTAAAGTAATTGTTGTCAAATGTCAGTCGAACCGGTAAACGCTTAATAATAAAAGCAGGAAGATCCTTGCAGTCTCTTCCCCACTGCTTTTCCGTATACCCTTTTACCAGTTTTTCGTAAATATCCCGTCCTACCAGAGAAATCGCCTGTTCCTCCAAATTGCCGGGCTCGCCGGTAATTTCTCTGCGCTGTTCCTGAATTTTCTTCTCTGCCTGTTCCGGCGTAACCACGCCCCACATTTGATTGAACGTGTACATATTGAACGGCATAGAATATAACTCGCCCTTATAATTTGCTACGGGACTGTTGGTAAAGCGATTGAACTCCGCAAATTGAGTAATATACTGCCAGACCTTTTTATTGTTTGTATGAAAGATATGAGCGCCATATTTATGGACATGGATCCCTTCTATCTGTTCGGTATAGACATTTCCGCCGATATTAGGCCGCTTATCAATGACCAGGACGGACTTTCCTGCCGCTTTCGCCTGCTGCGCAAAAACAGCGCCATAGAGCCCTGCTCCAACAACTAAATAATCATATATCATAGCGATTCCCCTGTATTGTCCCGAAATAGTAATACTTTCCGTTTTTGCTCCGTGTATTCTAGCACCCGCATGAAAACAATGCAATAAATTTTATTGTTTCTTAATCCGACGCACCAAATTTGTTCAATGAGTAACTCCTGCAAGCATCAAAATGGGCACAGCTTGTTGTGGCTCTTCAAAAAAGGAATCATCCCCTCTATTGTCCAAATACAAGCTATGCCCAAACTATCAATTCAGCGTCGAACAAGACGACAGCTCAACCTTTTGATGCCTCTGTCTGATTCCATCATTCTCCAATATCGACCGGAACGGAATCTTCATTTAATATTTTCATTAACTGCTGACCAACATCATCACAAAGCGTTGGAAACAGCGCCTTCAATTCCGGTTTTGCCGAACTCATCAGGTAGCCCTGACTTGCTTTTTGAAGCATCGGCACATCATTCCAGTTGTCCCCGAATGCAATCGTTCGCTCATGGGGAATATGAAAAACATCGCAGGCCGCCAGCATACCGCTTCCCTTGTCCGAAAGGTTAAAGTCGATCCACTGCAATCCAGACATGACCACCTTTACCTTGCTTCCCCAGTCCCGCTGAAAAGCATCAATAAAGTCTGCCGCTCCATTCTCACAGTAAACGCCAATTTTTAGTGGGTTTTCCGGCAACTCGTCCACCCGCTCCACACAGCGGCACCGGAACTGCATATCCTCTCGAACGTGACGCTCAAACGCTTCGGTTTTCGGAATCAATGTGCTTCCCCAGGCGTCGTCCACAATGAAATCACACCCCGGCAATTGCTGCAAATAGCGCACAATTTCCACCGCAATTGATCGGGGCAAACCCCTGGTATACCGCAGTTCATCCTGATAATAGATGCCGCCGCCGTTCACAATGGAAAATGCCATCTTATCTGCTACCGGTTCGAACATTGCGCGCAGGCTGGGATAAGGGCGTCCACTGGAAACCATGAAAAGATATCCTTTCTCGTAGGCTATCTTGACCTGTTCCAGAATAAAAGGGGGAATTACTGTGGTCTCTTCCGGAATAAGAGTGCCATCCACATCGCTGGCAATCAACGTATGAAATTTCAAAGCAACATGTCATCTCCCTCTCCATCGAACTGGTCTGGTTCGTTGTCCATTTCCGCATCAGCTGCCTGACTCATAGCAAGTGCCGCAGCATACTCATCATCTTCCGGGCTTTCTGCCATCGCAAGAGGATTGCCCTGCTTAATAGCTTGCCACTCCTCCCGCGTAATGAGTACCTCTCGCGGTTTTGATCCCTGGTACGCACCGACAATTCCCCGCACTTCCATTTGGTCTACCAGGCGCGCCGCTCTGGCATAGCCCAGTTTCAACCGTCGCTGAAGCATCGACACGCTGGCCATACCTGTTTCCACAACAACGTCAATTGCCGGTCTCAGCAGCTCGTCTGCCTCCTCTGCAGAGCCCTCTGTGGACGGAGCATTGGCAGGAGCGCTGACATTGTTATTGTTTTTGCCCTTTCCGGATTTCTCCGCTTGCTGGGCATTGGACTCCACTTCTTCCATGATGGCATCATCATAATTTTCTGTGCTATTCTGTTTGATGAAGTGAACCACCCGGGCTACTTCCTCATCTGTAATCATGCAGCCCTGCACACGCAGCGGTTTACCGTTGCCCAGGGGCGCATAAAGCATGTCGCCCTTGCCTACCAGTTTTTCTGCGCCACCGGTGTCCAGAATGATACGGGACTCCATTGTAGACGAAACTGCAAATGCAATTCGAGACGGAATATTTGCTTTCATCAGTCCTGTAATAACATCTGCAGAGGGTCGCTGCGTTGCAATAATCAGATGCATGCCAGCGGCACGGCCCATCTGCGCTACGCGGTTGATGGATTCTTCTACGTCCTTCGCCGCCACCATCATCAAATCAGCCAGCTCGTCAATAACCACTACAATCTGAGGCAGTTTCTCGCCGCCACCCTGAAGAACGTGGGCATTGTAGGCTTTCAGATCTCTCACGCCAACCTCATTGAACATGCTATAGCGCTTCAACATTTCCGTAACCGCCCATTGCAATGCACCGGCAGCTTTTTTCGGGTCTGTGACTACCGGAATCAGCAAATGAGGGATGCCGTTATAGATGCCCAGTTCCACCATTTTGGGGTCCACCATGATGAACCGCACATCCTCCGGGCCGGACTTATAGAGCAGCGAAATGATCAGGGAGTTGGTACACACGGACTTACCGGAACCGGTAGTGCCTGCAATCAGCATATGGGGCAGTTTTGCAATATTGCCTACAACATTTTTGCCGGAAATATCTTTGCCTACAGCAAATGCCACTTTTGACGCATGCGTGCGGAACTCCCGGGAATCAATCACTTCGCGAATCGGAACTGCCGTGACAACCTGGTTCGGTACCTCTACGCCTACCACAGAATTTCTTCCGGTAATGGGAGCGATACGCACGCTGGATGCACCCAGAGACAGGGCGATGTCCCCCGCCAGATTGGTCAATTTGCTCAACTTAACGCCTCGGGGCAATTCCAGTTCATAGCGCGTAACCGAGGGCCCACGGGTGACATTGATCACCGGCGCATCAATCCCGAAGGACTTCACCGTGTCATCCAGCAATGCCCGGGTACTCTCCACTTCGCTTCGATCGTCCCCTGTGTTGCTTGCCGTTGACGCATCCAGCAGTTCCACCGGAGGATACTGATACTCATCAGCCTCCTGCAAATCAGGCACTGCAGCCGTTGTCATCGCCGGTGAGGGATTTTGCTGCGTCGGAACCTCTTTCTTTTCCTCCGCCTTGGAGAGATCATTTGCCAGTGCTGCGGCAACTGCAGACGCTGAAGCGCTCATGGTGAAATGCTCCGGCACTTCGACTGCATTCTCTGCAACTTCCTCTGCCGGGATTTCCGGTTCTTCCACCCAATCAGGGACGTCCTCCTGTTGCGGTTCCATCTCATCTTCTGTCTCCAGCTCCTCTGGGCAGGGCATCTCCGGCTCAAGCGAATCCTCTTGCACCTGTGCCTCGAAAGACTGCACTGTCTCGTCTACAGCAGTTTCTATGCTTTCTGGCCCGTCAACCGGTTCTGCCGTCTTCGGCTGTTCCGGTTCTGGTTTCTGTGCCGGTTCCAGGGTGTCACTGAAGTCAAGATTGGTCGTTTCTCTCTGTGTTCTTTTCCTGGTCTGTTTTTTCGCCTTGCTTTCCTTTTTCAATTCGTCCTGTAAAAACTCATGGGGCGGACGCACGCCCGGCGTGGAATCAAACAGCTCTTCCTCCGGATTCGCCTGTGGCGCCGGTCTGGTTTCTCCCGCCAGAACCACATCTACATCGAAACCGCGATTTCGCCGCGTGCGCCGTTGCGGCACATTCCCCGGATAAGCTTCTTCCTCATAAGCGTCATCCTTGTAGTCGTAGTAATCTTCCGGATCATAGGCAGGTCTGGATGCCACATGCTCTCTGGCACTCCCGATTGCGCCGTGCAGCTTTCTCCACAAATCCGCCGGTGTGCACCGGAAGATTGCCATAAGGCAGGCAATGATCGCCAGTGCATACAAGATACCTGCGCCTGCACCGCTGAGTCCGGCATCCAGCAAAACAGCCAGACACCCCGCCAACGCTCCGGCAGAAGTCATCTCTGCGCCCGAATCCCACAGGCTGGAAAACATCTGCAAATTCAGCGCAAAGGTCTGCTTACACAGTATGATATGGAGCATACCGCCGCCAAGCACAGGCAGAAGCAATGCGCATAAGGTTCTGGCACATACCGGATAGCCCCTGTGAAACAGCATCACTCCACCTGCAAGGAACAATGCCGGAGGTGTAATCCAAAATCCATACCCTAAAAGCCCTTTTAAGAAGCTGCAATATTTTAAAATCAGGAAACCGCCTGCTCCATCAAAATAACCAAAGGCAGCAAAAATTCCCAACAGCAGAAAAATTGCACCGGTCACCTCTCGGCGAACTGGCTGCTTTACCTTCTTCTTTTGCGCTGTCGTATTTTTTCTGCTTCCACTGGCGGATTTACTTCTATTCCCGGCAGCACTCTTTTTTGCGCCGGTCTTTGCGCCGGAACTGGCTGACTTCTTCTTGGCTGCTGTTGAAGCCGATCTCGCCCCCGTCGTCTTTCCTCCGCGGCTTGAGGTTCCGGTTCGTGTTCCATTGGCTTTCTTGGTTTTCTTCGTCGCCATAGTGAAAAATTTTCTCTCTCCTTCTATACCTAAGTCAATTACAGCACCGCACTGAGAATTAACGCTAAAATACCGACGCCCCAGCAATAATAGGCAAATTTTCCGAACTTTCCTTTGTCCGACAATGCATTTACCAGACGAATTGCAAAATAACCTGTCACTGCAGAGACAACCACGCCCAAAATGTATGCCGGTAAGAGAGACCAGTCAATCCCTGCCTGGATTGCATCTTTAATGGTAAGAATATTTGCACCGATCACTGCCGGAATGGACAACAGGAAGGAATAGCGCACCGCAAATTCCCGCTTACAGCCCATTAACATAGCAGTAGAAATTGTTGTACCGGAGCGGCTCAATCCCGGTACGGTTGCCAACGCCTGAGAAAGGCCGATGATAATCACATCTTTTACGCTGGTAGACCGCTCTGCCTTATGCCCCCGCGCCATACGGTCGGAGAAAAACAGCAGACAGCCAGTAGCCAGAAGTGCACAGGCAATAAACCAGGTGTTGTTATACAACTGGTCGATATATTTTTTGATCGGTAAAATCACAAATAACGGAAGCGTGCCAAGGATAACCAGCAGCACCATTCTTCGCTCTGCCGGCACCCGTTTCTCCCGGGGATCCGGATGTACAAGCGCACCGCAACCACGAAAGAATTCCACAATCATGGCGGATATATCGCTCCAATAATAGATAAATACGGAGATCAAGGTTCCCAGATGGAGCACCACATCCAGAAACAGATTAGACTCCTCCGCAGATTTTAAACCAACAAAGTTCTGGAGCAAAGACAGGTGACCGGAGCTGGAAATCGGCAAGAATTCCGCAATGCCCTGCACTAAGCCGAGAAACGCAGTATAAAGGTAGTACATATTCTTTCCTCCTGCTAAATGACACATTAATACAGATATAGTGTAGCACAAAACCGTTCTAATTCCAATATTTTTTCTTGGAAAAGCCACAGGAGAGCAGCTTATATAAGCCGCTCCCCTGTGGTTTTATTAAACATGAAATCTTCTGTAAAGCTCTGACAAAAACGGTTTTCCGTTGATCAGGATCAACGCACAAACCATCACAAATGCCACCATAACCGCTATCTCGGTGGGCAGCCAATAGGTGATAACCCCAAACGCTGCCAGCAGGAACACTACCCCGCACCAGACAGAGGAAAGGAAGAAATAAATCCCATAGGCACTGTGTTTTTTTCTGGCTGTAAGGCAGAGCACAAAAAAGAAAATTTCCAGCACACCACCTACAATCGGAAGCACAAAATTCAAACTCCAACCGTGCCAGCCAATGAGATGATCCCATATAATACACAGCAGCGCCACAATAACGCCCTCATACATCACGCTTTTGGGGAGATTCTTCCACTTTCGAATTCCCGCCAACGTAATTGCATTCACGCAAATCACGCCAACACACAGCATCAAAAAGTACGGCATACTGCGAAAAACCGTCAGTCGCGCAATCACCAGAACCAGCAGCGCTACAACGCCCCAAAGACTGATAATCCAATCCAGCACACGGTAAGTAACCCGAACCGGGACCGTTGGGTAAACGCCCAGATCTTCCTGCGTTACAGTTCCATCCAAGCCACCGCCACACATGGGACAGATCCGTCGTTCCCCGACCAGTGTGCCTCCGCAAACAGGACATCGGCTCATTTTGTATTCCACACCTCCTGTCCAAAGTTCGTCGTCACTGTGATTTTATCGTCATACTGTGCCAGCCGGCGCAGCATAGCCCGCTCCACATCTTTCTCCATCAGAGCACCTGTAAAACTGAGCACCATCCGGTCTCCGTAGGAGCAACTCACCAGCTGCCGCGTTGCACTGGAAAGATAGGCTCCGCACTGTTCTACATAGTCCGTCACCTCGTCCGGCAGTTTCATCTGCCCTACGTTGGAAAACACCATTGTGGAACTGAGCTCACTGATCTTTTTTGACATCTGGATCACCGGATTTTTTAACAGCAGCGGTACAACGCGAGTGGTTACACTGCTGCCCAGTTTTGCCTGTTGTGTAATCTTACCCCCCAGTTTCTCCTCCGTCAGCTCGTCGTGCATGGCCTGCTTTACCTCTTCAATCACTGAGTCCAATTCTCCGCTGGAATGGCTCGGATCATAGCAAATCTCAATAATCGAGAAGAAATTTCTTAGCGTATCTGAGGCAAAATGTCCCCGCAGATTTACCGGTTCCGAAAGGCAGATTTTGCGATTGCGCTTTCGCACTGGCATGGTCTCTCTTATACTGAGCAGAAGCAATGCAGAAAGGAACGCCGTAACCGTCGCATTGCAGGCTTTTGCCGCCTGGCGCACACTGGCTGAGCTGACGCAAATTTCCGTTACAAGCTGACGTCGATCCGGCATACGATGGCCTCGAAAATGATACACGCGGCCACCGTGATGCCCTAACAGCGTGCCAAGTCCAGTGCTGTTATACTGTCCCTTATAGCGCTGAAATGCATCGTCTTCCCGTTGCATTGGTTTGATTTCCCCCAATGCACGCTCAGCACAGCCCTGCAAAGCCGGATAAGCCTCTTCCAGATAGAACAGAACTAATGTTTGGAATAATACCGCCGCTCCTAAACCATCTGCAAGTGCATGAAATATTTCCAAATTGATTCGATTGCGAAAATAGGACACATCAACCAGAAGCTTATGCACATTTGGCGAATAAAGCGGCTGGCATGGACTTTCTTCCTCCGGATGAACCACAGCCCGCAGGTCAGACTGCTCCCGGTAGTACCAAAAGAAACCCGTACGAATTGTATGGGTAAATTCCGGGTACGCCGCCAGTGCCCGATCGGTCGCCCTCTGAAGT
Source organism: bacterium (assembly GCA_963597355.1). Classification (GTDB taxonomy): domain Bacteria; phylum Bacillota; class Clostridia; order Oscillospirales; family Oscillospiraceae; genus UMGS1766. The sequence goes on from CAVBPR010000006.1 coordinate 57,272, forward strand.
GCCTCCGGCTGAATGGGCTCTTTCATCTGGCAATACAAACGAAAGACGCGACTGGCCGTTTCAGATGTAAGCGCCGGATAAATGCGCGCTGCATTATCCAATCGACTCCACTGTTTTGCCTTACGTTTCTTCATTTTGCAAGAACCCCCGAATATGCCGAAAAATGCGAGCCGTTACCGGCTGTCTCACCGGAAGGCGAAATGCTCCATGGACACCATTCAGCAGCCGATATGCCTTGACGGAAGTTCCATCCCGCATCATGCATTGTCCCAATCGTTCGCCTTCGTCCCGAAGCGGATCAAATTCCATTGTCAGCAGCAGTGTGCGGGGCAGTCCGCCGTAAAATTCATTGCGCAGCGGCGCAAAGCGCGGATCCAGCCGATCATCCGGTGTTGCGGCATAGAGCTCCATATAATCCTGCAGTTTCTTTTGGGTGAGAATGTAGTCCTTCCCGTTCTCCTGTACAGAGGGAAATGGATTTGTTTCCCCATATTCTCCCCATGCGGCCGGATAAATCAAAATCTGCCCGGCCGGAAGGATTCCGCCTCGATCCCTGCTCAGGAACGACACAACACTGGCCAGCGTGGCGCCAGCACTGTCCCCGATCAATACCACCTGCTCCGGTGACACCTGAAACCAATCTTCGCAGTGCCGCAGTATTTCCTGTGTCACTGCGTAGCAGTCCTCAACTCCCGCCGGAAATTTATGTTCCGGCGCCAGGCGATAATCCACCGACACTACCTTCCACCCTGTCTGTGCCGCAAGAGTGGCGCAGACATTGCTGTAACTCTGGAAATTGCCAATGACAAAGCCGCCTCCATGAAAGAACAGCAGAACCGGTGCAATGGCTCCATCTCTGCTGAAGGTGCGCACCAAAATATCCCGATCCGGAAGATGAACTACGCGATCCATATGGTTGTCGATCACCTGCTTTAAATAGGGGTGCGACATCCGCTCCAGACGACGTACCGTGCCATACTCCTGCTGCAGATCCATCTCATGTTTTGAAATCGCTCGCAGCAGCGAACGGGTCAAATTATTCATTGCAATTCACCTCCAACAAATTTTTTTGAAAATCAATCCTCAAAAACTGCCTTCATGCCAAGGTAGCACATATAGCAGTCCAGTTTACCTGTCACTTCAAAGGGCGCATGCATACCCAATACAGACACACCGGCGTCTACGGTATCAATATTGCGATTTGCCATAAACAGGGCAACGGTTCCGCCGCCGCCGACATCTACCTTGCCCAGCTCTGCTACATGCCACAAAACCCCCGCATTGTGGAACAGGCGGCGGACATAACCCATAACTTCCGCAGATGCATCGGAGGCTCCACTCTTGCCCCGCGAGCCGGTATACTTGCACAGTCCAATGCCCCGATTGATTACACTGGAATTGCGCTTATCGTAGACCTCGGCATAGTTGGGATCATAGCAGGCAGTCACATCCGCCGACAGGCAGAACGAATGCTCAAAGCAGGTCTTCAGCGCCACGCCCTGTGCATCACACAGATCCGAAATAAACGTATCAAACGCCTGAGACTGCATTCCTGTAACGCCATCCGATCCGATTTCCTCTTTATCCGCCAGAATGCACACGCCTGTTTTATGCCGCCGTTGTGCCTGAAACAGTCCCATCAACGCCGCATAAGCGCACACCCGGTCATCCTGACCGTAGGAACCAATCATAGAGCGATCCAGTCCCACATCACAGGCAGAAAATCCAGGCACAGCGCATAGCTCTGCCGACAGGAAATCCTCCTCAACGATGCCATATTTCTGGTTCAGCAAATCCAGTACCGCCAGCTTGATTCGATCCTTGCCCTCCGAGTCAGGATAGGGTCGAGAGCCAACAAACAGATTCAGATTTTCCGGATTGATCGCAGAACCCAGCGGTTTTCTGCTCTGTGCATCCGCCAAATGGGGCAGCAAATCAGGGATTGTCAAATAGGGATCGCCAGGTTCACCACCGATGCGAACCTGTACTGCAGTTCCATCCTTGCGAATCACCACACCGTGGAGCTCCAGCGGAATGGACAGCCACTGGTACTTTCGGATGCCGCCGTAGTAATGGGTTTTCATCAGCGCAAATTCCCCGTCTTCATACAGAGGATAGGGCTTTAAATCCAGTCTGGGGGAGTCGATGTGTGCCGCACCAATCTGCACGCCCTCTGCAAGGGATGCCTCGCCAATCACCGCAAGCATCAGCGCTTTTCCGCGATTGGAACGATAGACCCTGTCTCCCGGCTTCAATTCCATGCCCCGCACAAAGGGTACAAAACCGTTCTCCTCTGCCAAGGCAATTGCTGCTTCTACCGCTTCCCGCTCGGTCTTTGCCGCATCCAGAAATTTCTTGTAACCGACAGCATATTCATCCATAGCGGGAATTGCGTCATCCCCGATCAGATCATAACCGTTTTTCTTTTCCAGCGTCAGCGCATCGCGCCGTACTTCCCATGCTTTTTTTTCAACACTCATTGTTAGATTCCTCGTTTTCATTCAATATAGTTCGGAATAATGCCCGTGCTTTGGAAGCATATATCTCTTTTGTGCTGTTATTCTCTAAGATATAGTCGCAGTTGTCTCGGAAAAAGGAATCCGGTTTTTGCGCCGCAATGCGTGTGCGGGCATACTCCTCGCTGATTCCTTCCCGCGCCACCAGGCGACGGATGCGTTCCTCTACCGGGGCGATAATACCAACCGTTACATCGCAGCGTTTGCTGAGATCCCCTTCCAGAAGAAGGATTGCATCGATGGCAGCGCCTGCCATACCAGCCTCCCTGGCTTCGGCAATCTGTCGGTCAACTTCCCGCTCCACATACCGATGTGTAATCCGATTCAAATCGTCCATAGCATTGGCATCCCGAAAGACTACTTCGCCCAACTTTTTGCGATCAAGACCGTTTTCGTCGAAAACATCTCCAAATCGCTCTTTCAGCTCGGCTCTCAGAGGGGCATTGCCCATCAGCAGCTCATGATAAACCTGATCGCAGTCGATGATATGCACGCTCAATTGTCCCAATTCGTTCAGTGCTGTTGTCTTTCCTGCTCCAGTCGGCCCTGTAATGCCAATAAGCCAAAAGCGCTCAGGCTGTTCGAATTCCATATCCGTTACATCGATCACATGAAACCCGGCTGCCTTCTTCAGTCGGTTTCCAACCGCCAAACCCAGTCCATCCGGATCCGGGCACTGGGCAAAAATCTGCTTCACCGCCGTCTCATCAAAGGCGCGCAAAGCGTTGAACACCTTCTGCGCCTGCTCCATTTTGTTCTGAAACGAGCCAAAAAGTTGCGTCGTTACATCAGAAAAAAGCGGAGCAAACTCATCATAGCAAATCACGCCGCAGTCTGCCGATAAATGGCGGCGAATATAGATGGCTGATTTTGCCGCAGGACCGGTCACAACGGTAACCGGTGCGGCGGGTGCATAATGACGATATTTCATGCCGGGCGCTCTGGGTTGTTCTCCCGCCCCCATCTGCCGCGTAACAGCCGCATCTACCTCGACATTGCCTAGCACTTCTTTCAGCTGTTCCAGCGGAAGTCCGCCGGGGCGAAGCAAACGCGGCGGATTCACGGTTAAGTCTATAATGGTGGACTCGACCCCAACGGAACAAGCCCCTCCATCCAAAATACACTCGATTTTTCCTCCCACATCCTCCATCACATGCTCTGCCGTCGTACAACTCGGGCGGCCGGACAGGTTTGCACTTGGAGCTGCTATCGGCACTGCTGCCTTCTCGATCAGCGCCAGGGTCACAGGATGATTGGGGCATCGTACTCCCACAGTGTCCAGATTGCCGGTGGTGCGATCCGGCACGATAGGATTGCGGTGTAGAATCATAGTCAGCGGACCGGGCCAGAATCGCTCCGCCAACCGGTAGGCGCATTCCGGCACATCTACACAATACCGATTCAACCAGTCTGCGTTAGGCACATGAATAATCAAGGGGTTATCCGAGGGACGTCCCTTTGCCTCATAGATTCGACTCACTGCATCCGGATTCAGCGCATTTGCGCCAAGGCCGTAAACCGTCTCCGTTGGAATTGCCACAAGGCCACCGCTGCGTAGAATCTCTGCTGCTGTCTCCAATTCCTCCTGCTGCGCGACAGGGTCAGTAATACGGAAACACTTTGTGTTCATCAACTTTCCTCTTCTCCCATTTGTTCCATCTGCTGCGCCCGATCCGCTGCAGCCAATGCATCCAGAATCGTGTCCAGCTCGCCATTCAAAACGTCCTCGATTTGGTGCAGCGTCAGACCAATACGATGGTCCGTCACTCGTCCCTGAGGAAAATTATAGGTTCGGATACGCTCATTTCGCATGCCGCTGCCAACAAGACTGCGGCGCTGCTCCGTTCGGGCATTCTCCTGCTCCTGTCTTTGGCGCTCATAAAGCTGTGCCCGCAAAATGCTAAGCGCTCGGTCCTTGTTTTTATACTGGCTGCGTTCATCCTGACACTCTACCACCATACCGGTTGGCAAATGCGTTACGCGGATGGCGGACTCCGTTTTATTGATGTGCTGTCCTCCTGCGCCGGAAGAGCGGAAGGTATCTATGCGAACCTCATCCATATTCAGTTCAAAGGATACCTCATCGACTTCCGGCAGCACCGCTACAGTGACGGTAGAGGTATGAATGCGTCCGCCGGATTCCGTGGAGGGCACGCGCTGTACTCGATGAACTCCGCTCTCGTACTTTAGTCTGGCATAAACATTAGCGCCGGAAATAAGGAAAACAGATTTTTTCACTCCGCCCAGCTCCGTCAGGTTTTCGCTGACCAACTCTACCTTCCAGCCTCGCTTTTGGGCGTACATTAAATACATGCGGCACAGAGATCCGGCAAAAAGCGCCGCCTCTTCCCCTCCTGCGCCGCCGCGCACCTCCACAATCGCATTTTTGTCGTCGTCCGGATCCGCCGGTTGAAGCAACGCCGTCAGCTGCCGCTCCAGTTCTGCCTCCTGATGCATAAGATTTGGCAGCTCTTCCCGCGCCATGGATCGCACCTCTGCATCCGAATCAGAAAGCAACGACTCTGTTTCCATTCTTTCTTTCTGCACACGGTACATGGCACGAATCTGATCTACCACCGGCTGCAGTTCTCTCTGCTCCCGGTTCAGGCGAGCTACCAATTGCGGGTCTGCATAAGTTTCCGGTGCCGTCAACTGCGCCGTCAATTCCTCATACCGATGTTCTAATTGTTTTAATTGCTCTGTCATGAAACTCTCCCGTCCAGCAAAAAGGATTTTACCAGAGCCAATGCCTCGCGACTGTAAGAATAAATTGCACTGGAAGCATCCGTCATCGATGCTCCCAGCGTATCTGCCTGCAGTCCTATGCGATTACAGAGCATCCTCACTCTTGCCAAATGAAATGAACTGCTTACCACTATCACCGGCGTCCGCTCCAAATCATATCCCATCTGTTCCATAAGGATTTTGGAGTTGTCCAGGTTTTCTACCGTTGTGGCAGAAGTTTCTTCTCTGTATATGCGCCAGCTGGCCACTCCTGCCGTCTCCAGATACTCTGCCATAGCCTGTGCTTCGCTCATCGGCTCGTTGCTTCCCTGACCGCCGCTGACAATCACCAGCACATCCGGATGATCCTTCAGGTATTCCGCCGCTTTATCCAGCCGTCGCTGCAGTGCAGGAGACGGGCCGTCCGGCCTCACCTTTGCACCCAGCACAATCATCACCGGCGCATTCCGTCGGACTTCATCCCGACATCCTGCCAGCACAATTCCCTCCAGCACCACAAATAACGCGGCAAACAGCACTGCAAGGTACAGAAATAAATGGATCCATTTTGCCATGTCATGCCTGCTCCAAAGCCTCGCTGAGCTCTTCCCATTGCCCGTAAAGCGTATCCAACTGCAGCTGTGCAGCTTCTTTTTGGGCCACCAACTCCTGCAGTTTTTGATAATCGCAGGCATTTTCCTGCATCTGATTATCCCAAATCTCCATCTGTTCTTCCGCTTTTGCAATTTCTCGTTCTACAGACCGCAGCTGCTTTTCCAGATTTTTTGTTCCGCCGCTGGTTTTGGGTTTTGTCTGCTTTTGTTTTTCCGTCTTCGTTGTTTTCGGTTTTATAACGCTTTTCAGTTCCTCGTCCCGCACCTGTTTTGCCCGCAGTGCTTCATAATCTCCGCGGAAATCTGTCATCGCTCCGTTTTCCAATGTCCAAATACGGGTGGCAAACAAACTGATAAAATAGCGGTCATGGCTGACAAACAGGAGCGTTCCGTCAAACCGTTCCACTGCTTCCTCGATCCACTCTCTGCTGGATACGTCCAGATGGTTTGTCGGCTCGTCCAGAATCAGCAGGTTAATGCTGTCCATCATCAGCATACACAGTTTCAGTCTGGACAACTCACCGCCTGATAACGTAGAAACGCTTTTCAGCACATCCTCTCCGCGGAACCGAAATGCCGCCAATTGATCTCGCGCTTCCTGAGCGGAACAATCCTTTTCATAAATCAGCGTGTCGATTAGGTTGCGCTCCGGGTGGTCAAATTTCACAATCTGAGGCAGATATCCAACCTTAACCGTCGGGCCAAAGCGAACCATGCCCTGATCCGGCTTTTCCTCTTTTAAAAGAAGCTTCAAAAAAGTCGATTTTCCAGTTCCGTTATCCCCCAGCAGGGCAATGTGCTCTCCCCCTGTAACCTCCAGCTCCAAGTGAGAAAACAATGTCCGCCCGCCAAATCCTTTTGTCAGGTCTTCTACGGAAAAAACCGTATCGCCCTTAAATTCGGCGGATTGAAAATTCATTGTCAGGTTGCGTTCCTGACGCGGTTTGTCCGTCGTGCGCATTTTTGCAATCCGTTTTTCCATAGAAAATGCCCGCTTATGAAGTTTATCATTTCCCATAAACGCCCACAGATGCATTTGATCGGCCGCCTTGGTAAGCTGGTCAATTTTGGCCTGCTCCTTTTCATACTGCCGCAATCGTTCCAGATATCTGCGCTCTTTTTCCACAACATAAAAGCTGTAGTTTCCCGAATAGAACTCTGCTTTTCCTTCGTTCAGGGCAATAATGCGATCTACGCATTGATCCAGAAAATAGCGGTCATGGGAAATCGTAAGCACCGTTCCCTTGAAATGCGACACATAGTCCTCCAGCCACTCCACCGCATGCAAATCCAGGTGGTTTGTCGGCTCGTCCAACAAAAGAATATCGGTATCTTCCAGAATCAACCGTCCCAGATTGATTCTGGTCTTTTCTCCGCCAGACAGATCAGAGAACAATCTCTGCCGCATTTCCTGCAAAATGCCAAGACCATTGCAAACCTTATTGACACGCACCTGAATATCATAGCCGCCGGCCTGTTCGAATCCGGAGGACAGGCGGTCATATCGACGAAGTAATTCTGCGTCATTTTCCCCGTCTGCCATGCGCTGCGTAACGGTTTCCAGTTCCCGTTCCATGTCATGAATCCGTTGGAACGCCGTATCCAGCACATCCTCAACCGTATATTCCGGCGGGTAGACCGGAATTTGCGAAATCAGGCCAATGCGCTTGTTCGGGGCAATCATTACCTCGCCTTCGTCCGCAAAATATTCCCCGGTAAGGATTTTGAACAAGGTCGTCTTTCCACAGCCATTCTTTCCCAGGATCCCTACCCGTTCTCCCTCATTGATATGGAAGGTGACTCCGTTCAGCACATTTTCCCCAATCTGAAAGGATTTCACCAGGTCTGTAACAGAAATATCAATCATTCTCGCGCTCCCCGGTCGATTCCACTAAAAAATCCACCAGATGTTCAAATTTCATGCCTCTGCTTGCCTTCACCAAAAATGTGGTGCCCGGGCGCAGCAGATTGGATAAAACAATCTGCGCCTCAGCCTGATTTGCACAGCAGTGACTTTCCTGCACGCCGGTTTCCTCAGCGCCCTGGGCAATATACTCCGCCAGCTTGCCTACCGTAACAACGCAATCAATACCGCTGCGGCCGAGGAATTGACCAACACTTTCGTGAAGTGCAGGGCCAAGTTCTCCCAGTTCCAGCATGTCGCCCAGCACCGCTACACGATACTGCGCCGCCTGCTTTGATAAAATATCGACTGCGGCTCGCATGGATTGAGGATTTGCATTGTACGTATCATTCAAAATCGTAATATCATCTGCACGATGAAGAATGGCCATTCTCATTTTTGTCGGTTCAAACTCGAGAATTCCCCGCTGAATCTGCTGATCCGTCAATCCGTATAACCGTCCAATGGCCGCCGCCATAGTTGCAGGATAAACCATATGTGCTCCAAGGCTTGGAATTGCCTGCTCCCATGCTGTGGTAGGACTATGGAGTGTGCATTCCAAATGATCCTGCCAAAGCTCCTTCAGATCCGTCACATGCCAGTCGCAGCTGGTATCATTTCCGCACCAGATAATATCCTGCTCAATCTTTCCATCCAGAGAGCGCAAAAGCACATCATCGCCGTTTAACACCGCTTTGCCTGCGGCCGTCATTCCGTGGAAAATCTCGCTCTTCGCCTGAAGCGTGTTTTCTCTGCTTCCAAGGTTCTCGATATGCGCATCTCCAATATTGGTGATCACAGCCACATCCGGTCGGGCAATCCGGGTCAGATAATCAATCTCGCCCAAATGGTTCATGCCCATTTCCAGCACAGCCACCTGATGTTTATGGTTCAGACGAAAAATTGTTTTCGGCAGTCCGATGTTGTTGTTATAATTTCCGTTTGTCTTCAGCACCTGATATTTCTCGCCCAGCACTGCGGCAATCATATCCTTCGTCGTTGTCTTGCCGACGCTTCCGGTAACCGCAATCACAGGAATGTCAAACAGATTGCGATAGTATGCAGCCAAATCTCCCAATGCCTGCATGGTATCCTCGACCAGAACATAGCCTTTTCCCTCTGCCATCGTCTCCGGTTCAGCCGAGGTAAGACAAGCCGCCGCCCCCTGCTCCAGTGCCGAGGCAATATAATGATGCCCGTCGAAGTTCTCGCCCGTCAAAGGAACAAACAGGCTGTTTTTTTCAATTTTCCGGCTGTCTGTGTCCACTGCGGCAACAACAATCTCCGGAGCACCGCCCAGGATACGGCCATGAACCGCCTGCGCCACCTGCGCTAATGTCAATGATTCCATTCTGCTTTTCTCTCCTTTAGAGATGCGGATACAATCCGCTCGCAAAGTTCACCATAAGAAATGCCAACAGCCGCCGCCTCCTGCGGCACAAGGCTGGTCGGCGTCATGCCGGGCAGAGTATTGATTTCAAGGAAGTAGGGTGTTCCGTCCTCCGTCACAATAAAATCCGCTCTGGCGTACACGCTCAGTCCAATCACCCGGAACACCTTTTGGGCCGCTTCTGCAACTGCATTTTCCCACTCAGCAGGAATTTGCGCCGGGCAAACCTCTTCTGCCGCACCAGGCTGATATTTGTTTTCATAATCATAGAATCCCTGTTTCGGAATGATCTCGATGGACGGCAAAGCCTTGCCTTCCAAAATGGCAATTTGAATCTCCCGGCCTTGGATGTACTGCTCAATCACGCATTTTCCGCCATAATCCAACCCCAACTCCAACGCTTTGCTCAGTTCGTCTGCTGAATGGGCAATGGACACGCCAATGGAACTGCCGCTGGCAATCGGCTTCACCACGCAAGGCACCTGCGTCCGTTCTACAATTTCCGGTATCTCTTTTTCTGTATATGTCACTGTTTCCCATTTGGGAGTAACGACCCCCTGGGGCGCTACCAACTGCTTGGTCAAATCCTTGTCCATCGCAATGGCACTGCTCAGATAATCCGATCCGGTATAGGCAATGCCATGCATTTCCAGCGCCGCCTGAAGCTGTCCGTCCTCACCACAGCCTCCGTGCAACGCAAGGAACACTACATCCGCGCTCTGGCACAATTCGATGACCCCGGGGCCAATGATACCGCGGCTGGTATCCTTTCGGGAATTGCGCACTGCCTCTAAATCCGGAGTCTCCCGGGCAACCTTTTTCCACTGCGCCGGAATCGGCGCATCATAGCGGGATTCTAAAGTCCCCTCATAATCTTCCAGCCCGAAAAATAAATCAACCAGTGCCACCTGATGTCCCCGCTCCCGCAGGGCCTCTGTCACCATAGTACCGGAAGAGAGCGATACATTTCTTTCTCCGCTCAATCCACCGGCTAAAACAACGATTTTCAAAGGAATTCGTCTCCTCTCAAACAGTTCAATTTAACCACATGATTATATCATTAAATATAACGTATCTCAACAACAAAAGTATTACAACACAGAAAGGGCACCGCCTCTGCAGTGCCCTCCCTTATTACTCGTGATTTGTTTTTTCTTTGTCATCCTGCAACTCTGTCTGGCCCAGCTGCGCATCCTTTTCAATGCATTCCCGCACCGCAATCTCCTGCGTCAGAGTCTTAATTTTTGCCTCTAACTGAGAAAAACGAATGCTAATGCTGAACAGTTTCAAAAGCAACACAAAAATGATGACCAGATAGATCAAATTGACCGGCGACATTACGCCCAAAAGGTCTGCCGCCCATGTAGCGATCTGGGGAATTAGCGCCAGCACAACTATAACAATAGAGAATAACAGCCAGAATATCATGTCATCAATCTGAACCTGTGACTTCCGCACACTGCGCAGCACATGGCAGAAAAGCCAGACCGATACAATAATCAACAGCACTCTTAATACAATGGAAATCATCCGGACACCCTCTTTCGAAACCGCTGAATCAACAGGATGGAAATGCACATACGGGTCATGTACTCAATTGATCTCCGAAGGTTAAGATAGCTCGTTCCGGCAATGCGGTCATGCATCTCTACCTGAGTCTCCTGCACTTCCGCTCCATTGAGCATCAGATAGGAAATCGTATCCGGCTCCGGCCCGTAGTTCAGGCCATGGGCAAACTCTCGAATCATCTGGCGGTCAAACAGACGCATGCCCGAGGTCGGATCATGGATCGTCTTTCCCGTCGTAATGCGAATGGATGTCTGAATAATATTGCTTCCTAACATGCGCAAGCTGTTTGGCTTTTTCTCCGTGACAAAGCGTGAGCCAATGACAATATCGCATCCGGTTTTCTGCATGCACTCTACCATGCTTTGAATATAAGCCGGATCATGCTGTCCGTCTCCGTCCAACTGAACCGCGTAATCATAACCCAGCCGATCTGCCAGTTTCAATCCTGCTTGAAATCCACCGGCCAGGCCAAGGTTTGCGGGCAAGTCGAGGAGGTGGTATCCTCTGCGGCGGCATATTTCCGCTGTATGGTCACGGGAGCCATCATTTACAACCACATAGTCATACTGCGGATAGTTTTCAATCAGGTTGTCTACCACCCGTTCAATGTTTAATTCCTCGTTGTATGCCGGAATAATAATCAGCAATCGCATCTGACCGCATCCTTTCTCATGTGCTCTGGTTGCTGCCTTGGCTTTTCGCATAAATGCGAACAAGTGCTTCAGCAATCGGTGCCGGCCAAAACTTTCGGAACATCGCACGGTCTTCCTCCGTACGTCCTTCTCCGTCTCCGATTACCTCCGTTGTGGTGGATTCTGCATGGACACGATGTCCCATCAATGGCTCGTGCAAATAAACAAAGCTGCCCTTTTGACGGCTCAGCTGTTCCCACATCTGCCAATCAATATTGCTTTTAAATCCGGGAGTAAAGGGATTCTTTTTCAGTCGCTTCGTGACATAGGTCACCGACGGGCAACAAATCGCATTTCCCATAGATAATATACGCCGGCGCATCCAACGGCTTTTCTGCGCCCAATCTTTCCGCAGCGGGAATAACAGTTTTTCCTTCACCTGCAGCAGCGAAGATGCGCTCGAAAAAACCTTTTCGCCGTTCCGCACCTCGAAATAGTCCGTAAATGCGATAATCGGACGATCCGCTTTTTTCAGGGCTTTTAAAACCTTTTCTGTATACTCCGGCGCATAAACATCGTCTTGATGGGCCAGCGTAACATAGGCGCTGTTCGCCTGGGCCAGAGCAAAATTCCAGTCCTGTGCTATCCCGTGATCCCCGGTATTTACCCGCACCTCCAGAGAATATTTCTCAGCCAAAGCTGAGATATGCGGATTGGGCGTTGCGGTAGAAATCAAAAGATTGCTTGGAACTGTCTGTGCCAGAAGCGACTGGATGCACTCCTCCAGGTAGGAGCTTTCTTTGTAGGCACAAATAACGAAGGTATGATCCATAATCTCCATCCCTTACATCACATTGAGACATTTTAGGAAACAATATGCCAGTATAAAAACATTGAGTGTCCCTGCCAGAACCATTGTGTGCCGTTCCGCCGCATCGCCCACCTGAAACAGATCGTTGCGCAGCAGCAGAACAGTTGCCGGCAGCAAAGGCAGAAAATAGCGCCCCTGCACGCCCTCAATCACCACACTGCTGATTGGCGTCCAGCTGAGGAACATAGATGCCAGTATCAGCATCGCACTGCCCGCAACCATTAAGAATGTCCAGCATTTTGCGCCATAGGACAACTGCCCCGGTTCTGATGGCTTTTTCATACAGCCCACCAGGAACATTCCGGCAAAGGGCAAATACAGATATTGGGGCACGGACAACTGAAACCACCCCAGGCTGGATCCCAGCATCGTGTTCAGGTAATAATCCGTCTTTTGCATAATCGTATTGAAAAAGACGCCGATTGTATTCACCAGATGGCTCAGAGCCCACGACAGGGTATAGCCCTCTTCATCTGCCCACGCAATATAGGATCCGGTTGCACCATCCCCTACATAGCTTGACATTGTGCTCAGCTGCATGACAAGCAGTCCTAAAATACCGGCTAAAATCAAGGCGCATTTCAGCATCCAGGGTCGGCTGCACAATCCTTTGAACTTGTCATTTGGAATCAGCAGCACCAGGCAAACAAGGGGCGTGTAAACCATTTTGCTTGGAGCAAGGATCGCGCACAGCACAAAGCAATAGATCATTTGCTTCCATGTAACCGCATCACTGTAGCACATGCGCAATATTTCTGCGAGCAGCAATGCGCTCACTCCAATTACCATGCCATCATAGGAATAAGACGCCGCCACATGGATTGTCATCGGAAACAGTGCAATCAGGCAAAACGCATTTTTTGCAACCGGTGTACGGCGCACAGCGACATACATTAAAAGCGCAAATTCTGCCATATTGAACAAACGGCCCAGATAGAAAACCGGAACTGCACCCAGATGGAACAGTCGACCCAAAGCAATACCAAAGGCGGACGCCACATAGCCCAGCGGTACGCTGGTTGCTACGCTTGCTCCATAAGGAACCAGTTCCGTATCCCGGGTGAAGGCAGAAAACGATTGTATCAGGCTAATGTACTTGGACTCGTCCAGTATTCCAGATGAAGCAAACTGTCCGTAAAAAACCGCATCAGCCTGCCGCATCAAAACCCCATCTGCACTCGCCTGGTTCCAATGAAACAGGAAGAAATTCGACATTCGATACGCAGAAATATAATGCGCCTGTTCATCCGGAACTGTAACCGGTGCAAACAGAACCATATACCCCACCATCAGAACCGAAATTGTCACAAGAAATAAGGTTCCTAATCGGACATTCTTATGAAACGCCAGCCAATAAAGCACAGCGACAAAACACAGCGCCAGGATCACCGCTGCGGTAAACAGGGGCACGTATAACCGTTTCAATTCCAGCGGCTGACCGCTTGTTGCCAGTCGATAAGCCAAAAAGCAAAAAAACACAGCCGAAACCAGCAACAGCACTCCAAGTCTTACCCAATGCTTGTTTCGTTCCATCAAAGAGTTCAAAGCTTTGTTTCCTTTCTGTTGTTCATCCCATCGGATTTCCTTTTTCTGCAACGCAGGCTTGACTGTTCTCCGGATGATAGGTAGGCACAAGGCAGAACATGTAGTCCAGGTAATCGCTGTTGTTGCGCTGGCACACTTCCTTCAGCTCGTCCAGCTTCGTCCAGAATTTCTCTTCGTCTACCTTAATCGGGTTCGCAATCAATATTTTCTTATTCGGTGTGCGGCGAAGGCCTTCTTCCTGCATCAGCTTTTCTTCATAGAGTTTCTCGCCAGGACGCAAGCCGGTATACTCCACTTTGATATCCACATCCGGAATATGGCCGGAAAGTTTAATCAGGTTGCGGGCCAAATCATCAATTCGCACAGGATCACCCATATCAAGGATAAAAATTTCGCCGCCCTTGGCATAAGCTCCGGCCTGCAATACCAGTCCCACCGCCTCCGGAATGGTCATGAAGTAACGAATAATATCCGGATGCGTCACTGTAACCGGGCCACCAGCGGCAATCTGCCGCTTAAACAGCGGAATCACCGAGCCGTTACTGCCCAACACGTTTCCAAAACGAACCGCTACAAATTCGGTATCGCTTTTTTTGTTGATGGACTGGATAATCATCTCGCAAAGCCGCTTGGTAGCTCCCATGATGTTCGTGGGATTCACTGCCTTGTCAGTAGAAATCATAACAAACTTGCTGCAGTGATAACGACTGGCCGCCTGCGCAATCTGGTAAGTTCCGAACACGTTGTTTTTGATTGCCTCGCAAGGGCTGGTTTCCATCAATGGAACATGCTTGTGGGCCGCCGCATGGTAGACGATGTCCGGATGGTAATCCCGAAATACCTCATCCAGCTTGCCTGCATCCCGAACGGAACCGATGAGCACCAGCAAATTCAGTTCCGGATGACTGATTTTCAGCTCCTGCTGAATGTCGTAGGCATTATTTTCATATATGTCAAAGATAATGAGTTGTTTGGGCTGATGATTTGCCACCTGACGGCACAGCTCCGAACCAATCGATCCGCCGCCTCCGCTGATAAGGACCACTTTCCCCTGCACATAATCCAGAATTTCGCTTGTGTTAACCTGAATTGGCTCGCGTCCCAGCAAGTCCTCTACCGCAACATCCTTCAGATCGTTGGTTGTCACTTCACCGGACACCAGCTGATAAATTCCAGGCAAAATTTTCAGTTCACAGCCAGTTTCTTTGCAGATGTTTAAAATATCCCGCTTTTCTTCCGACGTAGCGGTCGGAATGGCAAAGATAATCTGCTCGATATCGTAGCGCTCCACTGCGGACATAATTGTGTCGCGTCCGCCCACTACAGGAACACCGCAGAGATACTTTCCCCGCTTTTTTGCGTCATCATCCACAACGCACCGTGCGCGCCGACGGATTTGCCGCGAATGGTTCAATTCATTGATAATCATGCGTCCTGCATCGCCGCCACCGATAATCAACACATTGATGGGGGCTGTATCGCCTCTGGTAATGTCTTTTGAGTTAAACAGCAGTCGAATCATGCGGTAAGAAAAACGAATCCCCACCACGCAAATCGTTTCCAGCAGACCGCCAATCACAAAATAGGAAATCGGCATGCGGTAAATCTGTGCATCCCGCAGGGCAATAAAGGAAACCACCACATGCACTGCCACGGACAACATGCTGGCAATCACCGCTCGCACCAATTCATTTGGTCCGGCAAACTGCCATAAGCTGCTGTACAGCCGCATAAGGATGAAAATAATGATGCTCAATACCGTAAATAACGGAATGCTGTCCAGCCAGCCATAAAGAAAATGCTGGGGGATCATCGATGCACGGCAATCAAATCGGAACCAGAGCGCAAAAACATAGGCCAGATTGATCGTAAAAATATCAAATACGCCCAGCGCCAGGGGAACTGCCGCGCCCCTCAGATGCCGGACAATTCGTTTTATCATAGAAGGATGCTTCATACACGACTCCTCATTATAGGAAAACAATTCATTATATGTTATCACACTCCCCCTGTCTTCGCAAGTTTTCACTTCTTAAGAAATAGATAAATTGCAATTCGTCCCGCAATATACCTCATTTCCCTTCTTAATCACAGTCCATGCAGTATTTTATTTGCAGGATATCCATGGTATTATTTGCGAAATTTAACCATTTTATTCAATTTTGTTGTACCTTTGTCACACTTTGTTGTTTGCCTTTATTCGTCATATTCGCTAAAATAAAACTAGCAAGTCAATATATTTTTGTTAGGAGGTCACATCAACATGAATGCACCATATGCAACAAAAGTGCTGAAGCCAAACGGCAAGTCCGTTATGGCGTACCAGTCCACCTGGCTGGTGGAGGAAACTTTTTCCTGTCAGGAGCTGATTATTCGCCCCCGAGCTGTATTGACCGCTCCCGAGGGCAAGTACCTCACCCTGACGGTAAACGGCGTTGGTCAGAAAATTGAGCCAGGCACCTACAAGGGTGACGTAGTTCTCTCTGTCACAGACGCATACCATATGCGACCCGGCGGACTGATGCGGCCAAATCAGATCAGCCGCGATTTCCATACCGCAATTGTTGTAGAGGACGGAAAAGTTACCAAAACAATTCCCGCCATTCTACAGGGCGGTTCGGTTGAAGACGGCGTGATCGATGGTGTCTATATGGCCAGTCGGGAAGACAGCTTTAATGGTATTGTCGTAGACGGCGAAGGCACCTGCGAAATTAAAAATATCAAGGCCGATTTCGATGGCTTCGGCGACAATGATTTTCTCGGCGTTGGCTGTGCAGTCACCGTTGTTGGCAATCCCACAGTTACGGTAGAAAACTGCGATTTCACAGTAAACGGTGTAACACGCTGCGCTGTCCACGTGGGCGGCACCAGTAATGTGACCGTCAAAAATACCAAGATGACAAACCTTTGCCCTGAGGATTCCTGGCCCGGCAACTTCAGCTGGCAGGTCGGTTTCTGCGGCAGCAACCGACTGGCTCAGTTCACCGATGCCGCTAATGTGACTTATGATCACTGTGATTTGAAAACAAACGGCTGGGGCATTCTTTCCATCGACGGCACCGACGGCGGACAAACCATGCTGGTTAAAAATACCCGCATGGAACTCTCCGGCCCAAAGGCTCACGGTTACGGTGCATTTTGCATTGGCGACAATGAAGTCATTTATGACAACTGCGATGTAGATGTATATGGCTATCCCCTGTTAATGATGGGCATGGAAGGAAAGGGCAAAGCTTCCATCCTCGACAGCCGCATCAAAGGCCGTCGTTACGGCGTGATGATCAATGGCGATGACAACTCTGTTCTGACCGTCCGAAATTCTGATTTTAAGACCACCAAATCTACATTCTGTGTCCACGGTTCTTCCACTCTGATTGAGGTAGAAAATTCCACCATGCAGGCTGCCAACGGTACGATAGTGCAGTTGATGGACACCGATCAGTGCGGCATGGTCATGGCCGACTTCCACATTCCGGTCGGTGTTGCCGACACACCGATCGACGGACGGGATCTTTCCACCGCTTCTCTGGCAGAGGATGTTACTTTCCGTCTGAAGGATTGCTCTATTCAGGGCAACTTCTTCAACTCAACCACCAACATCCGCGCTTATCGCAACAGTGCTATCGGTGGAATTGGTGAATTCCACGACACAGTCATTGGCCTGCTTCAGGACTGGGATACGGAAAACGACGACGGCGGCGACGCCTATGGCGGTCCCATTGCCGCCCGTCACAACGGCGACGATCTCCGTGGTCCTAAGAACCTCGGTCTTGAGCTGACTGCAACCCATATTGAAGGCATGATTTCCTCTGCCACCCAGCAATACCGCGACGGGCTGAAGGTTATCACTGAAGATAACCGCATGGAACTGACCAACGTCACCCAAACTCCCGCTCCTGCTGTGAACAATGGTGTTGTCGTTACCCTGGACAGTGCCTCTTCCTGGCAGGTCACCGGAACCAGCTATATCACCGGTCTGACCCTGGCGGAAGGTGCACAGATCTCCGCTCCTGCCGGTAAGAAACTGTCCGTCACCGTGGACGGTCAAGCAGTTGAACTAAAAGCCGGAACCTATACCGGAAAAATTATTCTGGAAGTGCTCTAAGCATAGTTTTAGAAGCAGCGCCCTCGAGACAACTCTCGAGGGCGCTCTATTTTTTTCACTTTATAAAAAAACGGGCAGATAAATCCAGAAGAATTTATCTGTCCGCTTTTCTTATGTCAATTTTTCAATTCGATTCTTAAATTGAAAATCAGCCCTTGACAATCTCCATGGTATCCATAGCGATCATCAGTTCCTCGTTGGTGGGGATGACCAAAACCTTAACCGGTGCACCGTCCTTGGAAACGATCCGCTCCTCGCCGCGAACCTTGTTCTTCTCGGGATCAATGGTAATACCCATGAACTCCAGACCCTTGACGAACTCTTCCCGCAGCTCGGGGCTGTTCTCGCCTACACCGGCGGTAAAGATAACCGCGTCAACACCGCCCATTGCAGCAGCGTACTCACCGATCATCTTGCGCACACGATACTCAAAGACCTCGACAGCCAGAGCAGCACGTGCATTGCCCTTCTCTGCAGCAGCCTCCAGATCACGGAAGTCGGAAGAAACACCGGAGATGCCCAGCACGCCGGACTTCTTGTTCAGCATGTTAACTGCTTCGCTGACGTTCATGCCATACTTGTTGGCGATGAACTCGATCACGCCGGCATCCATATCGCCGGAACGAGTGCCCATGGGCAGGCCAGCCAGAGGAGTCAGACCCATGGAAGTGTCAACGCTCTTGCCGCCATCAACAGCAGCCAGAGAGGAACCATTGCCCAGATGGCAGGAAACGATCTTCAGCTCGGAAGGATCCTTGCCCAGGATCTCAGCGCAGCGCTTGGAAACATAGCGATGAGAGGTGCCGTGGAAACCATAGCGGCGCATCTTGTCGTTCTCATAGTATTCATAAGGAATGGCATAGGTGTATGCCTTGGCAGGCATGGTCTGATGGAAAGCGGTGTCAAACACAGCAACCTGAGGAACCTTGTCACCCAGAACGGCCTTGCAGGCATTGATGCCAATGATGTTGGCGGGGTTGTGCAACGGAGCCAGAGGATTGCACTCCTCGATAGCAGCCATAACGTCATCCGTGATGAGCACAGAAGACGCAAACTTCTCGCCGCCGTGCACCACGCGGTGTCCCACTGCGTCGATCTCGTCCATGGAGGCAATCACGCCGTTGTCTGCATCCACCAGAGCATTCAGCACAGCCTGAATGGCCTCAGAATGGGTGGGCATAGCAACGTCGATCGCGTCCAGCTTCTTCTTGCCTTCCACCTGGGGCTTGTAGGTGAACTTGCCGTCGATGCCGATGCGTTCACATAGACCCTTGGCCAGAAGTACGCCAGTCTCAGGGTTGAGGAGCTGATACTTCAGAGAGGAGCTGCCCGCGTTAATCACAAGTACGTTCATTGGAATCTGATCTCCTTACATATGTTGTTTTTTGCTTGCGCAAATGAGTCAAATAAAATAAAATGAAAGTTACGGACGCATTGATCCGTACTCCAAAGCTATTGTAATACTTTTCTTTCCGTACGACAACTACTTTTTGCAATATTTTTTTCAAAAGAAAGGGGGCTTTTCTATGACGGTCGCTGGTGTAATTGCTGAATTTGATCCTCTGCATTTGGGACATCGCCATCTTCTGCAGGAAATCCGCGCGCAATTAGGGGCGGATACTGCCATCATGGTTGCTATGTCCGGAACCTTTACCCAGCGGGGTGAAGCAGCCATCTGTTCGCCTCATGCCAGAACGGAAATGGCCCTCTGGGCCGGAGCCGACCTGATTTTAGAATTGCCACAACCTTTTTGCTCTTCTTCCGCCGAAACCTTTGCCCGCGGCGGTACAGAGATTCTGCGTTCCACCGGTCTAATGGATATCCTCTGCTTTGGAAGCGAAAGCGACGATCTTACTCTCCTGCGGCAAATCGCATCCGCCCTCGACTCGCCTGAGTTTTCCCTGCTTTTGAAACAGGAATTATCCCAGGGACTTCCCTTTGCGCAAGCCAGGCAAAATGCTCTGGAGCAGTTGGTTGGCGAAAAAGCGCGTCAGACTTCCGGTGCAAATGATCTGCTTGGCATAGAGTATCTGCGGTCGCTTGGAACGGATTTCCCTGTCTGCACCATAGCCCGCCGGGATGGAGGCCATCACGGTGCCGCTTCTGCCACGGAAGTGCGACGGTTAATTCGCTCCGGTGACTGGATTTCTGCCGGCAAACTTCTCCCGGATGACTCAGCCCGCATTCTTCGCAGGGAACGGGAAGGCGGACTCTGTCCGGCCGGACTGCATTGGGCAGAGCGAGCCGTTCTTTATCGACTGCGCACAATGAGCGCATCGGATTTCGCCGCTCTCCCCGACTGTGGTGAAGGTTTGGAACATCGACTGGTACAAGCTGCCGCACAGGCAGAAACACTGGAGCAATTCTACGCACTGGCAAAAAGCAAGCGTTATGCCCATGCCCGTATTCGCCGCATCGCACTGCGCGCTTTTTTGAACCTCACGGAAATCCCACCTTCTGTCGGCTATCTCCGCGTTTTAGGAGCTTCCTCCCAAGGGCTCTCCCTTTTGCGGCAGATGAAACAAACCGCAACGCTCCCTGTGATTACAAAACCCTCCCATGGACGGGAACTTCCCGGCTCTGCCGGCGCCTTATATGCCCACAATCGCCGCATAGATGATCTTTGGGGACTTTGTCTGGAACGTCCTCTCCCTGTCGGTGACTGCTGGCGCAGATCCCCCATCCTTCAAAAATAAATAAATAGAATCTGTATTGACTTGCGCACAGGTGAAAGCATAACTGCAGCTTTCGCCTGTGCATTTTTATTTGTTTATTCCAGGTCATCACTCCGAACGTCTGATCGCCCCATACAAAAAGTTCGAATTTTCGAATTGCCCCTGCGAATCATGCCCTGTACGCAAAAAATCGCCTCTAATTCCAGCCCTTCTTTCCTCTTTCCAATCACTATTCAAGAACCACAAAACATTGCATATAACGCTATTTTCTCTATAATAAAGGCATAAACAACAACAAAACATTCTATTTTTGCTTCACGCAACAGAGAAATGAAAGGATGACAATTATGAAGAACTTTACTACTTGCATTGAAACCTATTTGGATCAGAAGGAACTGCATTATTCAACCCGAAACTACGATTGGGGCACCGATACCATCATTGGTTTTCAGCTGGAAAGCGGCTGCAAACAGCATATTCACATCATTTGCCGCGACGACCAGGCCCCCTTCCTGGCCGTGTGGGACCTGATCCACATCCCCGACAACAAACTGGCAGCCGCTCTGATTCACTCCAACAAAGATAATCAGCGCCGTTTCTTCCGCTTTGCAATCGACGAAGACCAGGATTTGCAGCTGCGCTACGACTTCCCCAACGGCATCAGCGAGAAAGACTTTTCTAACTCTATTTCCAGCGAAATGTTTCCCATGTTCCTCTCCGCCGTCAAGAATTATTACGAAGATTATGCCCGCCTGGTCTATTCTGACATCCAAGAAGAACTGTCTCTGGCTTAAGTAACTCCCAACGAGGATCGGGTGATGCCCGATCCTCCCGTCTTAAAAGGAGAGTTGAAAATGAAGAAAGTTGTATCCCGGGGTTTTATTGCTTCCGTTATCTATCGATGGACCTGGTTCCTATTATTAAGCAGAATCCCCTTAACTCAGGCGGGACTCGGTAAAATCTGGTCCAGCTGCCTTGAATTGTTCCAGTTGTATCTCTCCAGCTTTGGTCCCGATACATTCACAAAAATATCCTCCGCTGCACAGATCATATGGAGCTTTCTGCTATTTCCATCGCTTGGCCTTATTCTGGTCGTTGTTTTCGTTCGTATGCTCAAAAAGCACATTCCCTCCAAAAAGTCCAATCCTGACTCCCCCACTTTGTTGCAACAAAGCAAGGAGAAATTTGGGGGATTATTCTCGCACCGAGATTATTCCGGCTCTGTTGCCGACACCACAGCTGGGGAAACCTACTATTTTGTGCGCTTTGTCTCACAGGATGATTATGACGAGCTGTGCGAGCAGCTGATTGATGTCACCGACCTAAAAGACCGTCCCAAAACCTTCGACTTCCGCATGGGGCGCTTTAAACTTCTCTTTCACAACCAGTACGACAAAAAAGTTCCCCTCATCTACCTGGAAGGCACGGATGTCAACGGAAGATCCATTCTGGAAGAGCCCTCTGTTTTACTTCCCCTCAACACGGTTTATTCTCTGCCCCTTCACGCAAGCTTTGAGCTCATCAGCATCACTACCTAAAGGAGCGAAACGACTATGCTAAAGCCAAAATCATGTGCCTGCTATCATTGCGGCAAGATCTTTTCTGCCGAAGACATCCATTTTTTTGATCGTCTGGACGGCCAGCTCTGGAAACCAAATAACGGTCAATACGAGGCAATAAATTCTTCTGGTAAGCCGGTTGATCTGTCCCAAAAGCAAGTCCGTCTGGTTCGCGCAAGCGGAATACCTGATCAGCTGGATGTCACAAACCTTGCAACGAAAAAGACCCGTCATATTCACGCAAAGCTCTGCCCCTTTTGCGGTGATCCTCTTACCGAAGGCATGGGCCAGTATCCGATCTATACCTTTCTCATGGTAGGATTGCCCAGTGTTGGCAAAACAGCTTTTTGTGAATACATTACCAGTCAAGCTCAGCGGCAATTTGTAAAAGAGCTTGGATTATCCATCTCAGCCCCAGGTAAAATCGGTGGAGCTCGGCTGGTTGCAACTCAAGTAGGAACTAGCAAGCTGTTTCGTATGCAGATCCGTGACGATCAAAAGATAATACAATTCAACTTTTTCGATGTAGCCGGCGAGCTGTTCAGCAATCGCCGAGCCATTGATGAAACAGTGGAAGACGGATTTTACGCTCTGAAACAAACCATTAACAATTTAGGGGATGCTCTGGATGGCTGCATCTCCATGCTGGACCTTCGCAATCTTTCTCCTGAATTCCAGCCAACGCAAACACAAAACGCTTTAAAAGATGCCGAAACGGAAACCGATGTTTTTCTGAATTGGCTTCGAGGCAATCAGAAAAAGAAAGACTTCCCCATTCTCTACCTCTTTAATAAGAGCGATCAAATCAAGGGCACACTGACCACAGACAACCCCTTCATCACCCAAACCTCTCTGCTGTTTCGCAACGCCAAGTTAAGCAAAAGAGCTCTGGCCGCTCACATGGCGCTTGCCCGAAAGTTTATCACGCAGTGCTGCTGCAGCGCTGCCACAAATCAGGATCCCTGCTTTGTAGTTCAGCTTGGCACCCCCCAGGAGGACAATACGTTGTATTTTGACTCAGCAAAAAACGCATCCCTTCCATTCGTTTTTCTGCTTCATAAATTTTGCATTAAAAAACTCCCCGATTGAAACGAAAGGAGATTTTCCATATGAATCAGGTGTTCCTTCTCAGTGCCAGGATGCACCCCAACACAGGCACAGGCTATGAAACCTTTGGTTCCGACACCGGACCATACCGTCAGGGCGTCCGCGTCATCTACTCCAGCCGCGACGGTGAAACCATCGATCGAACCGAATTAGCTGTTTGTTTTTCCGGCCCGGATGGTAATCGCAACGCTGATTATATGCGGGAAGCAAGCTTCAATGGTGTTCTTTCTCCGCAAAACATTTTCAAGGCGGCAAACATGCTTCGCGCAGTAACCGATGAGAGTATTCAACAATTTCGTGATTTTCCAAAATCGCTCAAAAAAGAGCTCAATTTCCCCGACAATTATGATGCTCCCTCCATTCCTCATGAATTTGCAAAGTTCGGTCAGGCTTTGCAGGCAGCAAGCCAGAAAGGAGGTTGCGTTTATTGCGATCCCGACACAAAAGAAACCGCAATAGAGCGCACAGAATATGCACTGACGCTTCTACCTCCCGGCGAATGGCTTTGGAGCAATGAAAAGCAACGATATGAGTGCTCGATTTTCTTCGATTGCGACAACCCTGACGCCCCCCTTCAGGCGGAAGATACCTGTACGCTTACCTTTAGTGAAAGTGAATGCACCACAATCGGCCCAATGTGGCGCTTTGATGCCGCCGGTCAGCTCGTCGCCGGTTCTCTTCCGGATTCGTCTCAGGATGAACCGTCGAAGGAGTCGATTCCCACTTCTGTTCCCGACCGGCACCATTCCAGCCGCCACGTGGAAAATGAGCGTGCACCACTCCAAGGAAATCTTCCCCGTCTGCTCCGCTGGGTTTCTGTCATTGTTTTAATCGCGATTGCTACCGGAGCTCTGGCTCTGGCTACTTCCATCGGCGCGACGGACAGAGTTATTTATCTCCGCATTACGCTTTCCTCCGCAAAACCCATTCTGTTCGCCATTTACGGTTTTGTTGTTGGACTTCTGATTGGTCACAGGCGTTAAATTGATCCGTTGAAAGGATGATCTTATGCTTTACCTTATCGTCGGTTTTGTCGGCATTTTCGCTCTCTTTCTGGTTCAGTTCAAAGGCAAATCCATCCGTTTTGATGATCCGATCGACTGCCTCGCCGCTCACCATCAACTTCAATTCCCCGGCAACAATGTCGAACTGATCCAGTCGGCCGAATGTACCCTCGGAAGCGGCTGTCTACAGAGCGACATCGACCTGCAGCGTTATTTTCCCCTCCTGAATTGCAAAGCCGGGCCATTTATCCTCACCATGGCAGACAACGATGTTTTGATCTCTCAGCCACCTCACAGCGACGGACAATGCATTATATGTGGTAAAACCAATCATAACGCAGGTGCAAATTATCTTCTCCCCGTCGGCAGTCCTATGCGGCTTCACAGTGGTGATCGAATTACGATTCAGTTACCCGATGGCAGTGAATGCACCTTTTACTATTACATCCGATAACACCAAAAGGAGACAGTCATGAAGAAAAAGTTTCTATCCGGCGGTCGGGCAGCTTATCTGCTCTGCGTTGCCTACCAAATCCTTTTTGCTCTGTCCGCTGCCGTGCAAAGTCATGGTTCCGCATTAAAAAAAGTCTATACCACCACGGCAGACGGCACCTTCTACCATACGGAGCTAACCTCCGTGTTACCGGTTCTTCTCCTAGGCACCGTCCTGATTCTCTCCCTTGAGATTACCGCGTTCCTGTTTGATGCCAAAAGCCGGTTTGTAAAACTCCTCACGCCTGTCTTTTTGCTCCTAGGAACCGGCGTTGTCTTTCAATGCTTTGTTCATCCTCAAACCGCCCCTCGTCATCTTCTTAGCATCTGTGTTGGTCTTGTCTTTTGCATCCTCTGCTTTTTCTTTTCCTCGCTCACCCTATCGAAGCGTGAATTTCGCCGAGTGCTTTGGATTGTTATTGGACTGGCTATCGTCGCTATCTTTATTTGCATGATCTTCCGTCGCAATCGCACCGGCGGTCTCTGGGGCGAGCTCACAAAACTGATCAGCATCTATCTCTGTGCCGCCTGTTTCCCCCACATTCGTGAAATCACAAGCCGACGTCTGTTCTTTGGCACACTGTTCTCCCTGCTACTCAGCGTTCTGATTATGAAGGACTTTGGTACAGCCGCAGTCTTAGCCGCAGTTCTTCTCTGCGCAATGCTCTATGTCACCCCGCTGCTTGCCCTGGTCTGCGGCGGAATTGGAGTTCTCTTGTCCATGCTTGGTGTGTTTGCTCTGAACCTGTTTCAGCCGGCGTCCTACCTTCTCACGCGAATTACCTCATGCGGAAAGGTATTGCTGGATTCCGAAGCCAATGGCAATTTCCGCACTCTTCTGTTAAGCCTCATCCGCGGCGGAATTTTCGGCACCGGTTTCTCCCCTGCTGACACGCACTATGCAATGTACAGCTTTGGATCTCAGCACGATTTCGTATTTCTTTCCCTTACCGCCACTTGCGGTATTGGCATTGCCTTGGTTGTTTTGGCCTGTTTTTTAAGCCTTGCCCTGGAATGCTGCAACTACCGCACTGCTCGTTCCAACCGGCGTGTAACAGCGATCAATATGTGTGGGTTCTTCCTGACCCTGCAGAGCACAGTCAGTATTCTAGGTCAATTGAATGTCATCCCACTTACAGGAATCCCCATTCCGTTCCTGGCATTCGGCGGATCTTCTATGGTCACCTGTCTCGGCGTTGTTGGCATCTCCCTCTCCGCCCGCCTTGCGGAACCGGAGCGTGGCTCAATCGAACATCAGGCGGACCGTTTGTTCGACTGCCTCCCCCCTCTCACCATTCCGTCCTGCGTCCAGATGTACCTGCAAAAGCTTCAAATTCTGTTTCGAAAGAAGGTTTTTGAAAAATGAAATTTTCACACCTTGCCTCCACTCCATGGCCGAACCGGGCTCTCGCCGGTACATTAGCTGCCCTCTCTCTCTTTGGTATGGTACGCATCTATGCTTCCGGCGCAAAAGCGCTGGAAAACGTAAGTGATATTGAGAAACAATCCATATCCACCAGTTACGACCTTACTGCATTGTCTGCAGGCGAACGCACAAACAACACAACTTACGGAAAATATAGTCTGCTCAACTCCGTACAGCTGCTTGACTGCGAAGGCAATGCCATTCCCGACACGGATGCCTTTTATAATTTGGTCGGCACCCGTACCTTGACCCACAACACCCGTTATTTAGCTGATCGACTGGTCTCCGATCCAAACCCGGCAGAACAATATCACGTTTTCACCGGAACGCGCAGAAGTGACAGCGCCACAAAGGTTGTTTCTACCACTCTGAGCAGCACTCTGCAGGAACAGATCTACAATTATTTGACAGAAAACGAACTAACCGCATCCGTTCTGGTTACCCGCACCACAACCGGCGACACCCTGGCCTGCGTTTCAACTCCCAGCGAAATCTATAACGCAGAACATCCGGAAGACGGGGCGCTAATCAACCGCAACTTTTATAAGCTCTCTCCCGGTTCGACGCAAAAATTAGCAACCCTTCTGGTCATCGCTGCTGCCGGAGGCGATTTGAGCACTCCTTATGAATGCACCGGTCAGTTCATCTCCGCAGACGGGGAAATCATTCAGGACAGCGGAGTACACGGCGTTATCGATGCCGCCGGCGCCGTTGCAGCCTCCTGTAACTGCTACTTTGCAGATCGGATTTCAAAATTGGATAACAAAACCGTCATCGAACTATTTCAAAGTCTGGGCTATCTCGTAAACGAGTCCATCTCTCTGACTGATTTAGACGGTGTCCCCCGCTCCATTTCCAGCCTGACACTGAACACAATGGAGTGGAACTTCTCCAGCGTTTGGAATGTTGTCGGTGAGGCAGAGGTTATGATCAATCCCTTTGATCTGGCATCCATTGCCTCTGCCATTGAAACCGACGGTGAGGCCTGCCAGCCCCACTTGCTTTCCGGCGAAAAAACAGCTTCTATCGCAGAAAACTGGCCGGAAGAACTGACTTCCGTGCTTCCCACGGTGAAGGAAATCCTCCACACAGCCTATGGCGACAGCTATATTCAACGCGGTTTTCCAGACTCTCTTAGCTTTGCCAAAACCGGAACGGCAGAATATGACAACACCAGTCAAAACACAGGCCGCCGTCTGGTTGCATGCACGCAATCCGGTCTGACCGTTTATCTTGCGGTAGAAAACTATAAGAAAGACGGAGCCCTCACAACCAGCCTTTCTTTGGAGCAAATCACCGCTGACCTCACCTCCATTCTGGACACTGCTGTATAATTGGTACGCACACCTGCACTAACCTTATTTTTTGTTATTTGACCGGCTTTTCCTTGTTTTTGTCCACAAAATGTGGTATCATATCACAAAAGCAAAGGAGGGCCGGTCAATGGCAGCAATACACAAATCAGGCGAAGATTACTTGGAAGCAATCTTAATGGTGCGCAATGAGAAAGGGTTTTGCCGCTCAATTGACGTAGCTCATCATCTTGGTGTCAGCAAGCCGAGTGTGTCTGTAGCAATGGGAATCCTCCGGGAAGGCGGCATGATCACCACGGATTCTGACGGACTGTTAAACTTTACGGAGGAAGGCCGCAAATTAGCCGAAGATGTCTACGGTCGTCATTGCCTTTTGACCGAGTTTCTCCTCTCTCTGGGGGTAACGGACGAAGTGGCACGTGAGGATGCCTGCAAGATTGAACACGATCTCAGCCACGAAACTTACGAATGCCTTCAAAAATTTATGGAGACTCGCCGCTCGAAAGAATAAGCGCGTTTTATGTTTCTCTTATTCTATAAGATGAAGCAATGTTCACCGATACATTTATTTATAGCCTTGAAACGGGCATGCTGTCTGTATGGAGCCGACAGCATGCCCGTTTTTGCTCCAATTCTTCATACGTCATAAAACGACATAAAATCATATGATCAATCCATCATTTGACATGTTTTAAGTTCAATGATAAGATTCAGTGCTGGAGGTGTTTTATTGAAACATAAATTATTTTGCTTAATTCTGGCGGCTTTCCTCCTTCTTCCCGGATGCGGAAGCTCTTCTGCAAAGTCGGAAGACGAGAGCACAATCAAAGCCGCCGCAACAACCTATCCGGTATATTTGTTGGCTCAGGCTGTCACCGACGGAGTTGACGGAATCTCCGTCTCGCTGGTAATCGACCAGCAGGTGTCCTGCCTGCATGACTATACCCTGACCATGCGTGACATGGAGGCCGTGGAACGAGCCGATGTCCTGCTGATCAATGGCGCTGGGCTGGAAGATTTTCTGGACGACGTTCTGGATGGCCGCAATACGATTGATTGTTCCACCGGAATTAGCCTTCTCTCTTCCGAGGAAGAACATGAGGAGGGACAGGAAGAAGATTCCGATCATGATCATGACCACGATCATGAAGACGGTCACCATCATGATCAGGATCCTCACATTTGGATGGATCCCCGCAATGCAGCCATCATGGCGCAAAATCTTGCTGCAGGTCTTGCTCAAATCGACCCGGACCATGCCGATGCCTACCGCGCCAATGCAGATGCGATCACCGCGGATTTAACCGACTTTCGCCAGGAGCTTCTGGACCGCCTGGAGGACAAAAATATAAACTTGATTACCTTTCATGATGGTTTCGGGTACTTTGCGGAAAGTTTTGGAATGCACCTTTTGGCCGCTGTAGAAGAGGAAGAAGGCAGTGAAGCCTCCGCCAAAACCATCGTAGAAATCACCCAACTGGTAAATGAACATCAACTTCCTGCCATTTTTACCGAGGTGAACGGGAGCGATGCCACCGCCAAAGCCATCGCCCGTGAATGTGACATTCAAATCTACCCTCTCAGCATGTGCATGAGCGGAAACGGCGGTGGGCTTGCCGCCTATAAGGCGGTAATTCAGAGCAATATTGAGACCATTTTGGAGGCCTATTCATGAGCAAACCGATGAAACATCAAAACTGCACCACAGGCTGTCAGGGTTCCTGCTGTCTGAAAGTGCAGGATCTGTCTGTAGTGCGTGGCGATGACGTCATTTTAGATCACGTTAATTTTCACATGCATTGCGGTGAGCTGATTGCTCTCATTGGCCCCAATGGTGCCGGCAAGAGCTCTCTCTTTAAAAGTATTCTGGGGCAAATGCATCACACCGGAACGATTACATTCCAGTCCGCAACCGGTCAGCATATGACGCCCCGCATTGGCTATGTTCCCCAATCTCCTGCTTTCGACCCCGGTGACCCGGTCAGTGTGCTGGATCTTTTCACTACGGCGATCTCAAAATGGCCCGTGTTTTTACCAAGCACAAAAAAACTTCGTGCCAAAGTGCTGGAGTGCCTGAAGCGAGTAAACGGAGAAGATTTAATTGACAAGCGCGTAGGCGCACTCTCCGGCGGAGAAGTTCAGCGGGTTCTGCTGGCTATGGCATTAGAGCCCATTCCTCACATCCTGATCCTGGACGAGCCCATGTCTGGCGTCGACATGGAAGGTGAGCGTCAGTTGCTGGAATTACTGGATGATATTCGCACAAAATTTGATTTGTCTATCCTCCTCTCCACCCACGACTTTGCTGCACTGAAACAGGTGGATAAGGTCATCCTGCTCAAAAAGCAGGTTTTGCGGCAGGGATCCCCCCTTCTGGTGCTGTCATCGCCGGAATTTAAGGCTCAATTCCCGTCCGAACATGTCAAAGGAGGTGGCGAAGTATGAATTTCTGGTATACTCTGGTTGACCTGCTTCCTTTCGAATGGGCAGAACCCGGCAGCATGTTCTTTATGAAAAATGCTCTTCTGGCTGTGCTGGTCATCTCTCCTCTGTTTGGTCTGCTTTCCACAATGGTTGTGCAAAGCCGCATGAGTTTCTTTTCTGACGCACTCGGTCACAGTGCCTTTGCCGGTTTGGCAATCGGCGCTATCTGCGGTCTGGCCGCTCCTACCTGGTGCGCTGTTGCATTGTCAGTTGCCTTCGCCCTTCTGTTCAGTCTGGTTCGAAATAAAAGCAACCTTGCCAGTGACACCGTCATCGGCGTGTTTTCCTCCACCGCAGTAGCACTTGGTATTTTTCTTTCTACCCTCGGGGGCAGCAGCTTCACAAAATTCAACAGCCTTCTGGTCGGCGACATTCTTTCCGTTTCCCCCGTCCGCATTGGCCTTCTTGCGATTATCCTGTTGATTGTTCTTTTGCTGTGGATTTTCGCCCTGAACCGGCTGACATTGTCTGCGATTCATCCTGCACTGGCCGACAGTCGTGGCGTTTCCCTTTTTGCTGTTGATGCCCTTTTCAATTGCGTAGTTGCTGTGGTCGTCACACTGACCATGACCTGGATTGGCTTGTTGGTAATCAACTCACTTTTGATCCTGCCTGGTGCAATGGCACGAAACCTGGCAAAAAACATGAAGCAATACACGCTGTTTTCCCTGTTAGGGGCAATCATTGCCGGAATTGCGGGGCTGATGTTATCCTATTACATCGGTTCCTCCGCCGGTGCAAGCATCACCCTGGTATTGGCGCTGTTTTTTGTTGTCACATTTTTCTTTCGCAAGAAACGACTGTAAGATTCTTCGGAGGTTATTATGAAGGCAGTTATTATTAACCAATTTGGCGGCCCGGAACAACTCATTTACACCGATGTCCCAAAGCCGGTTCCTCAGAACGACGAAATTCTGGTTCGCAACGAGATCATCGGCGTTGGAAAACCAGACTATTTGATGCGCAGCGGCAATGATCCCTATTTGGAGGATCAATTGCCCGGCCTCATTGTGGGCAACGAAAGCGCCGGCATTGTGGAAGCTGTTGGCCCCAACGTAAAAAACATCAAAATCGGCGATGCCGTAGCGGTTTTAAACGGCACAGGCTGTGGTTCTCACGCTGAATATTCCTGTGCACAGGAGCGCTTTGCAATTGTTTTGCCGAAGGGGCTCTCTCCATGTCAGGTTCCCGGTGTATTGAACCTGCAGGTCGCCTACGCACTGCTCTATGACGTAGGACGCGGCACAGATGAAAAATCTCTCTACATTTCCGGCGCCGCAGGCGGCATCGGAACCACCCTGATCCAAATGGCCAAGGATAAGGGAATGGATGTCATTGCCAGCGCCTCCAGTGATCAAAAGTGTGATGTACTGCGTCAGGTAGGGGCAGATTGCGTTTTCAACCGCAACACTACCGATGCAAAGGAGATCATTCTAAACCACACCAACGGCCGCGGTGTGGATCTGATCTACGATCAGATCTGCGGTCCGGAATTCAAGGAACAGTTCGACTATCTGGCAGACTTCGGACAGATTGTCCTTTACAACTGGTTGAAAGGCTCTCCGGAGTTGGATCAATTAGACACCATTATCAAACGGGCATGGCACGGAAATGCCATCCGTTGTTTCTCCTTCCATTCCTTTGACGACAAGCCGGAGCGTCGCCTTGCCAATGCCGCCAAATGCTTTGAGATGGTGCGGGACGGCCGGGTCAAGCCATTGGTGTATGCCGACTTACCTCTATCCGAGGCAAGAAAAGCCCACGAAATGCTGGACGCAGGCAAAATCATCGGAAAACTTATTATGCATCCATAAAAGAAGCACGGGACAGTTGCATTGCAACCGTCCCGTGCTTCTTTTGTCTTAAAATGAAATATAAGCTGTGTCGTTTACACCCATGCGTCCTCGCACTTGCGATCCCGACCCATAAGCTGTGTCAGTGCTTCTGCCGGCGGCATCTGCTCATAAAGCACCGAATAGGCCGCCTCTGTAATGGGCATCTCTACCCCGTGCTTGCGTGCCAGAGCTCTTGCCGTCTTTGCCGCATAGAAGCCTTCCACAACTGCACCGATCTGCTTTACTGCCTCCTGTGGCTCTACGCCCTGTCCAATCAGAATCCCTGCGCGATGATTGCGGGAATGCATTGAGGTACAGGTGACAATCAAATCGCCTACACCGGTCAGACCGGCAAAGGTTGCCTGATGACCACCCAATGCCACGCCAAGTCGTGCAATCTCGGTAAGTCCCCGGGTCATCAGCATCGCCCGGGTATTGTCCCCAAAGCCCATGCCGTCGCTGATTCCTGCGCACAAGGCAATCACGTTTTTCAACGCCGCGCCGATTTCTGCTCCCACAACGTCAGAGGAGGTATAAACCCGGAAGCGCTGATTCATAAACACATCCTGCACCAGCTCCGCCGCATGAGAATCCTTGCTGGCGGCTACAATTGCGCTCGGAATTCCGCGTCCAACTTCTTCCGCATGGGTTGGGCCACAGAGTGCAACCACCGGGCAGGTGTCATTCAGCTCTTCCCCGATTGCCTCACTCAGTCGCTTCGACGTGCCGTCCTCAATTCCCTTTGCAACGCTCACCAGAATAGTTCCGGGTTTCACGATTTTCTTCAGCTTCTGCGCTGTAGAACGAATTGCAAAGGAAGGCGTTGCCAAAACAACGATTGTGCTGTCCTTCGCCACATCCATATCGTAGGTAAGATGCAGTGTCTCCGGCAGCGGCACTCCCTTCAGCATCGGATTTTCCCTCTTTGCTGCAATGGACTCATACTCTTCCTTTGTAAAAGACCACAGGTTCACTTCATGGCCATTTTCCAGTAATACCAGCGCCAAGGCAGTACCCCAGCCGCCACTTCCCAACACGGTAATTTTCATTGCTGATCCTCCGTTTGATGTTCCTGTTTATGATGCAGGTGGAAGGTATTTTCTTCGCCTTTTAGAATACGCACAATGTTGCTCCTATGGCGCCAAAAGATCAAAACTCCAATCACAACCGCCATTGCTGTGATCACCCAGTTGTGGTAAATGATCTCGCTCATAACAGGAAAGGCAGCTCCGCCGCAAAGCGAACCCAGTGAAACCATTTTTGAGCAGATAAACAGGAGAATAAAGATGCCCCAAACTACGGCTGCAATGCGCCAATCCATCATCAGCACCACCGCTCCGCCGGACAGAATGCCTTTTCCTCCCTTGAATTGAAACATACACGGGAACATGTGTCCCAGCAGGCAGCACATGCCCGCCAGATACTTTCCGTATATTTGCAAGTCAAAGAAATGTCCCATCAAGGCGCCGCCAATCAACACCGCCGCAACTGCCTTGAGCATATCGCATAGGACAACCAAAATGGTCAGTTTGCCGCCAAATACACGATAGAAATTGGTCAATCCTGCGTTTCCGCTCCCGTGGCCACGAACATCGTCCTTCAAAATGTATTTGCTGATCAGCAATGCACCGTTAAAACAACCTAAAAAGTAACTGATCAATGCCGTCAGCACTACTATGATTGCAATGCGCCCCAGCATTATTCTTCCTCCTTGTCACCCTTCTGACGTACCGTCAGTCGAATCGGTGTTCCCTCCAGCCCGAAGGTGTCCCGAATCTGGTTTTCGATATAACGCTGGTACGAAAAATGGAACAACCGGGCATCATTGCAAAAGATAACAAAGTGAGGCGGCTTGATTCCAATCTGCGTCATATAGTAGAGCTTCAACCGCCGGCCCTTGTCCGTTGGCGGCTGGACACGGAGCGTTGCATCCGCCAAAAGCGAATTCAAAACGCCGGTTTTAATGCGCAGATTAGCCTGTTCATTGACGTAATTGATCAATTCAAACAACCGCTCTACGCGCTGACCTGTAAGTGCGGAGATGAAAACAATGGGTGCGTAGGTCATATAGCCAAGATCATTGCGGATCGCCGCCCGCATCTTGTCCATCGTCTTTCCGTCCTTTTCCACCAGATCCCACTTGTTTACAACAATAATGCAGGCCTTCCCCGCCTCGTGGGCCAGGCCGGCCACCTTCGTGTCCTGTTCCGTCACCCCATCATTCGCATCGATCATAATCAGACACACGTCTGCGCGGTCGATTGCCATGGTAGCGCGGAGAACGGAAAATTTCTCCACCCGATCGGTGACTTTCGATTTCTTCCGCATACCTGCCGTGTCGATAAAGAGGTATTTTCCGGTCTCATTTTCAAAGTAAGAGTCCACCGCATCCCGCGTTGTGCCGGCAACATCACTGACGATGACCCGCTCCTCGCCCAGGATTCGGTTGGTCAGAGAGGATTTACCTGCATTGGGTTTTCCGATGATGGCAACCTTGATAACATCATCGTCTTCCTCTTCCTCGTCCTCATCCGGAAAATATTGCAGACACTCTTCCAGCAAATCGCCGGTACCATGTCCATGAACCGCAGAAACAGCAATCGGATCCCCCAGACCGAGATTATAAAACTCATAAAAAATCGGATCCGGGTCACCGGTTGAGTCCACCTTATTTACCGCCAGCACAACCGGCTTGCGGGAACGCAGAAGCATATTCGCTACATCCATATCCGCCGCAGTCACGCCGGTGTGAATATCGCACACCAATACGATTACGTCCGCATTCTGAATTGCCAATTCCGCCTGAGAGCGCATAAACTGCAGAATTTCATTGTCGTTGCTGGGTTCGATACCTCCGGTGTCTACAATGGTGAAGGTGCGGCCGCCCCACTCGCAATCTGCATACAGCCGGTCACGGGTAACTCCGGGCGTATCCTCAACAATCGACAGGCGCTGTCCCGCCAGACGATTAAACAGCATTGATTTTCCCACATTGGGTCGTCCAACAATCGCAACCATGGGCTTTGCCATAGTAAATCACTTCCTTTTCCAATCAAAGAGGTTTCTAGCCATCTTTCATCATGTCCATTTTAATTGAGCCTGTTTGCATACAATATCAGTTTATTTTACCCGATTTAAGGGCAAAAGTAAAGAGCCTGCCGCAGTGCGGACAGGCTCGATACTCAGCATATGAAGTTTTGATACTTCTTACTTCGCGGCCTCAGCATTCTTGCTGTAATCACGGCCGTTGTAGGTCCAGCAGGACGTGCAGATGCGATGAGGGAGACGGGGAGCGCCGCACTTGGGGCAAGTCAGGACACCGGGATTCTCCAGCTTCCAGACGTTGCTGCGTCTCTTATCACGACGAGCCTTGGACACTTTTGCCTTTGGGACTGCCATACTCTATGACACCTCCTATTATAATGTCTTTCACGCGGCAAAAGCCACGCACCCGTTGATACAACGGGTCAGCCATTGTAATCATGCGTATTGGTCATACAACCGATGTGCAAGGGTTCGGGTGCTGCATCACCCAAAACCTCGCACATAAATCGGAACTCCGATTCCTTACGCATCATTGACTCTATTTCAGCCCTGTTAGGGGAACTGACGAAATTAATCCTGCTTCTCCAGCAGCTTTGCCAGCACAGCCATCCGGGGATCCACTTCCGGTTTGCAATCACAAGGCCCTTCGTTCAGATCCTTGCCGCACCGGAAACAACGGCCTTTGCAATCCTCTTTGCAAAGATTGCTGCTGTCCATGCCATACACCACATCATCTGTGACAGCATCTCCGGCATCGAGAATGCCTGCCTTGAGAAGAATGATTTCATCGTTCTCCTCATCTTCCAGATGATCTGCCAACATATGCTCAAACGGAATTGACATCGTTTTCAGAAACGGCTTGCCACAGCGGTCACAGTTGACATGAAGAACTGTCTCCGCATTGCCGGTCATCATCAACAGGCCGGCATGATTGCTCACGCTGCCCTCAACACAAACCGGTTCTGCCAGCGGATGCGTTCCATAGAACTCCATCTCAGACAAATCCAATTCAAATTGAAACGCTTTTTCAGCACCAGGGCGCTGAATTATATCCTTTAAATCAATCCGCATAGTACACCTCGCATAACGGCACAACCTGTATTATATCGCAAGGACCCATAGGTGTCAATTCTTTTTTGAAGGAAGATTTCGCTAAAATCTCTCTGCAAACTATACCATCCCTTTCTAAGTATGCTATAATGTGAGTCAATTGTAATTTGAGAGGATTGCTCTGTCATGAAGGAACTCATCATTGGAAAAAACGATGCCGGACAGCGGTTGGATCGCTATCTGGCCAAAGCACTGCCCCTGCTGCCTGCACCCCTGGCGCAGAAATACATTCGTCTGAAACGCATAAAGCTCAATGGCAAGCGCGCACAGCGGGATACCCGTCTCCAAGTGGATGACGTGCTGCAATGCTATATCAACGACGAGTTTTTTGATACCCCTACCCCGGAAAATGCCTTCTTAAAGCTGTTTAAACCAAAACTGGACATTGTATACGAAGATGAACATTTGCTTCTGGTAAACAAAGCCCCCGGCATGGTGGTTCATGCGGACGAGACGGAAAAGGTAAACACGCTTATCAACCATATCCAGGCTTATCTTTATCAAAAGAAGGAGTGGAGCCCCTACTGGGAAAATTCATTTGCCCCCGCGCTGTGCAACCGCATCGACCGCAACACCGGCGGTATTGTCATTGCGGCAAAGACAGCCGAAGCGCTACGGGTAATGAACCAAAAAATCCGTGACCGGGAATTGGAAAAATTATACCTTTGCGTTGTATTAGGCCGCCCCACCCCTGCCACAGGGACATTAGAGGGATTTCTGGTCAAGGACGAGGGCAAAAAACAGGTTTCGATCCGCTCCAAACCCGTCCCGGGCGGTCGGAAGGCAATCACAAAATACCGCACACTGGCTACAAACGGCGAACTCTCTCTTGTGGAATGCGACCTGATTACAGGCCGAACCCATCAAATTCGCGCCATGATGGCACATGCCGGACACCCGTTGCTGGGAGATGGAAAATACGGAAACGAGCGAATCAACCGACGTTATGGGCGCAAGCAGCAAGCCCTGTGGAGTTACAGCCTTACCTTCCGCTTCACAACAGATGCCGGAGAGCTTGCCTATCTGAACGGAAAAAGCTGGCACGTGGATCACGTGGATTTTGTGGAAAAATATTTTCCGAACGTACAGATTGCCGTTTCAAAATGATTGACTTTTTATCGCTAAAGCGGTACACTGAATCGATCCTTTTATTTTTTTCGAAATAACATATGAAACGGGGGAGGATAAATGTCCAAGGAGCTGATACGGCTGGTTGATTGCGTCATGGATTTTGACGGCGAGGTCGTACTGGATTCGATCAATCTCTATATCAACGATGCTGAGTTTCTCACCTTGCTGGGCCCGTCCGGCTGCGGCAAGACCACTACTCTGCGCATCATCGGTGGGTTTCAAAAACCAACCTCCGGAGATGTATTATTTGACGGCAAGCGCATCAATGATGTGCCGCCTCACAAACGCCTGGTAAACACAGTGTTTCAAAAATATGCTCTGTTTACACATTTAAATATTTACGAAAATATTGCTTTTGGTCTTCGCATCAGTAAAGTACCTGAGGATGAAATACGCAGGCGCGTAGACGAGGCTCTGGCTCTAGTGAATTTGTCTGGCTATGGCCGGCGGAGCGTCAGTTCTCTTTCCGGCGGACAGCAGCAGCGTATTGCCATTGCCCGCGCCATTGTAAATCGTCCAAAGGTGCTTCTTCTGGATGAGCCCTTAGGCGCGCTTGACCTGAAGCTGCGTAAAAGCATGCAGGTGGAGTTGAAGAAAATTCAACGTGAAGTAGGAATTACCTTCGTTTATGTTACCCATGATCAGGAAGAAGCCCTGACGATGAGCGACACCATTGTCGTCATGAATGGTGGTAAAATTCAGCAGATCGGTACTCCAACAGACATTTATAACGAACCGAAAAACGCTTTTGTTGCCAACTTTATTGGCGACAGCAATATCATAGACGGCATCATGGTGGAAGATAAGGTTGTCACTTTTGCCGGCCATACCTTCCCATGTCTTGACAGCGGCTTTGGTGAAAACGCTCCCGTCGACGTTGTGGTTCGGCCGGAAGACCTGCATCTTACAGATCCGGACAAGGGACACATTCGCGGAATTGTAGAGAGCGTTGTTTTCAAGGGAATCCATTACGAAATGATGATCAAATCTCCCACATTCACCTGGAAACTGCAGTCAACGCAATGTCGCCAGGTGGGACAAGAGGTTGGCATGACGCTCACACCGGATGACATCCACATCATGCATAAGTCCTGAGGAAATTGCCATGAAAAATAAATTTCTGGGAATTCCCTATATAATCTGGATGGCCATTTTTGTGGTAGCGCCCATGTTTCTGATTCTGGCCTATGCGTTTACAACCCGTGACGGCGGTTTTACCTGGAGCAATTTCACCAGCATGTTCTCCTATGCCGGAACCTTTGCTGACAGCTTTTTGCTGGCGATTCTGGCCACACTCATTTGTCTGCTGATTGGTTATCCCATTGCCTACTGGCTAAGTCGCGAAAGTCCTGCCGTGAAACGCATTGCAACCATCGTGCTGATGCTCCCCATGTGGATGAATTTTCTTCTGCGCACCTATGCGTGGATGAGTCTGCTGGAAAACACCGGAATTATCAATGAATTGCTCAGTGCTCTCGGCGTATTCCGGTTGATCAACAGCCTGTTCGGCACCAACATCAGCTACTTTCCTATGATCAACACCCGTGGCGCAGTTGTCCTTGGCATGGTATATAACTACCTGCCGTTCATGATTATGCCCATCTTTTCCGTTATTGATAAACTGGATTCCAAAGTCATTGAAGCTGCGCAGGATTTGGGTGCAAACGCCACCAATGTATTTCGCCGGGTCATTTTCCCACTTTCCCTGCCCGGTGTTATCAGCGGTATTACCATGGTATTCATCCCCTCTGTGTCCACCTTTGCCATCAGCAAGCTGCTGGGCGGCGGCAAGACAATGCTGCTGGGCGATCTGATTGAGATGCAGTTCTACGGCAACTCCTATAATCCTTATCTGGGCAGCGCAATTTCGCTGGTTATGATGATTATTGTATTAGTCTGTGTGGCCGTGATGAATCGCTTCGGTGACGGGGAGAAGGGAGCGGTGCTGCTATGAAAAAGAACGGCATTTTTTCACGCGTGTGTATGATCCTCGCTCTTATTTTCATGTATGCCCCGATCTTTGTCCTGATCGCCTTCTCCTTCAACGACTCGAAGAGCCGCACTGTCTGGACCGGATTTTCCTTACACTGGTATGAAGACCTGTTTTCCGACACCCGTATTTTACAAAGCCTTGCCACAACAATTGAAGTGTCCGTGCTGGCGATGATGATTGCCACTCTGCTGGGCACCGCAGCTGCCATCGGTTTTCGAAATATGCGCCGCCGCAGCCGCACCATTTGCCTGTCGGTTAACAACATTCCCATGAGCAATGCCGACATTATCACCGGCGTTTCTCTGATGATGCTGTTCGTCTTTGCCTTTGGTGCTTTTAACGCCACCATCGGAAATTTCTTTGGTATAACTTTGAAAATGGGGTTCGGGACACTGCTTTTGGCGCACATCACCTTTGATGTCCCTTATGTCATTCTCTCTGTCCTGCCTCGACTGAATCAGCTCGACCCGAATCTCTACGAGGCTGCGCTGGATTTGGGTGCCTCACCCTGGCGGGCTTTTACCAAGGTTGTACTGCCGGAGCTCAGCCCGGGTATTATTAACGGTGCAGTGCTGGCATTCACCATGAGCGTCGACGACTTTGTTGTTTCCTACTTTACAGCCGGAACCGGCACTTCGACGCTGTCGATGGAAATTTACGCAATGACGAGAAAACGCATTTCTCCAGAAATCAATGCTTTGTCCACGCTTATTTTTGCAGTTGTTCTGCTGGCTCTGGTGGCAGTGAATATCCACTCCGTTCACCAGGAACGCATACAGCGCAAGAAACAGTTGGCGTGGAAAAACGGAACCTGAATAAATTTTTTGTTTGTATTTTAAATCCGAAAGGGGATAGATAAATGAAAAAAAAGGTATTTGCCCTCGTGCTCTCTGGTTTGCTGGTG
This sequence comes from bacterium, assembly GCA_963597355.1. GTDB lineage: Bacteria > Bacillota > Clostridia > Oscillospirales > Oscillospiraceae > UMGS1766. The sequence continues at coordinate 97,219 of CAVBPR010000006.1, forward strand.
GTGTCCGCCTGCGCTGTACTGACCAGCTGCGGCAGCAAGGCAAGCAACGGTGTAGTCAATGTATGTAACTGGGGCGAGTATATCGACGAAGATCTGCTGACTGAATTTACAAAACAAACCGGAATTAAGGTGAATTACGACACCTGCTCCGACAATGAATCTTTGTATTCCATTCTCTCCAGCGGCAGTTCGGACTATGATGTCATCATTCCGTCTGATTACATGATTTCCCGCTTAATCAGCGAGGGAATGCTGGAAAAATTGGATTACGATAACATTCCAAACTTTGAATATATTGACGATGAATATCGCAATCTGGAATATGATCCCACAAACGAATACAGCGTTCCCTATACCTGGGGCACGGTCGGCATTATTTATAACACGACGATGGTGGACTATGTTCCAGACAGCTGGAGCGTCTTGTGGGACGAAAGCCTGAGCGGACAAATCCTGATGTTCAGCAACAGCCGGGATGCGCTTGGCATTTCTCTGAAGTACCTGGGGTATTCTCAGAACACCACGGACGAGGCCGAAATCACTGCTGCTACAGACAAGCTTCTGGAGCAAAAGCCGCTGGTTCAGTCCTATGTCATGGATCAGATTTTCGATAAGCTGGAAGGCGGCGAAGCCGCTGTCGGCCCATACTATGCCGGCGATGCCATCACTATGATTGCCGAAAATCCGGATCTTGCTTTTGCTTTCCCGAAGGAAGGCACCAACCTGTTCGTAGATGCCATGTGCGTTGTTGCAGGTGCTGAAAACAAGTCCAATGCGGAAGCCTTCATCAACTTTATGTGCGCTCCGGAAAATATGGCCAACAACATTGAGTACATTGGCTATTCCTCTCCCTCCGGCGATGCCCGCGTATTGCTGAGCGACGAGCTGAAAAACAGCCCCATCGCTTATCCTTCTGCTGACATCCTGGCTAACACAGAAACCTTTATCAATCTGCCCCAGTCCACACTGGATCTCTACGACAGTGAGTGGGTTCGCCTGATGACAAGCTGATTTGAAAGAAGAGTGCATCGTCGATGCGCTCTTCTTTTTTATTGAAGAACACCCTGTTCTCTGGTAGAATAGGTGCATCTTGCCCCGAAAGGATGATTTCCATGTCCATTGAATCCGTTCGTGAATATTTTCGCCCGCTTGGACGCGAACAGGATATTTTAGAATTTCCCGTCTCCTCCGCTACCGTACAACTGGCCGCCGAGGCAGTCGGTGTGATCCCCGCCCGCATCGCCAAAAGCTTATCTTTTTTGACTCCCGACGGCTGCGTCTTAATTATCGCTGCCGGTGACGCAAAAGTAGATAACGCAAAATATAAGCATTTCTTTGGCACAAAAGCAAAAATGCTCACGCCGGAACAGGTCGTTGAATACACCGGCCACGCAATTGGCGGAGTGTGCCCTTTTGCCATTACGCACCCGGATGTAAAAACTTACCTGGATCGTTCTCTTCAGCGATTCAGCACCGTCTTTCCCGCCGCCGGAAGCGCAAACTCTGCGATCCAGCTCACATGCAATGAATTAGAGCAATATGCCTGTAACTTCCAGGCATGGGTCGATCTCTGCAAGGGTTGGCAGGAAAATGAAAATACAGCGCAATAACAAAAAGCTGTGGTTTGTCTGACAAACCACAGCTTTTTGTTTACATAATTTTTAAATCCTCTGCCACACGGAACGGGGCTCCGGTTTTTTTCCGAATTTCGTCGACACTGACGCCATCTCTCCGCTCCACCAGGGTCAAACCATGCTCTGCTGACACTTCAAATACCGCAAGTTCGGTAACGATTGCTTTGACGACCCGATACCCCGTCAACGGCAAAGTGCACTCAGACAGAATTTTGGGACTTCCGTCCTTTGTGCAATGATCGGTCATTACAATCACGTCCCGAATACCACTGACCAGATCCATCGCTCCGCCCATACCAGGGTAACTGCCCGGCCGCGCCCAGTTTGCCAGGTCTCCATACTGGGACACTTCAAAAGCGCCCAACACCGTGGCTTTGACCAGCCCCTGCCGAATCATGCCGAAGGAAGTACACACATCAAATACGCTTGCTCCCGGTATTAAATCCACTGTTTTTCCGCTGGCATTGAAGTAGTGCGCCTCCGGATCAAAATCTGGATAGGACTTCGCCGAACCAAGCAGGCCATTTTCGGATTGAATCACCACATTATCTGTGATGTAGTCTCCTACCAGTACCGGCATGCCTACGCCCAAATTGATCACATCTCCATCCTTGAAAAAGGAGGCCACTTTCTTTGCAATAAAATTACGATTATCCATCGTTCTTCCTCCTCATCAAGCTTTTCTGTCCCAGATCATATTGACAAAAATACCGGGCGTTGTGATATTTTCCGGTGCAATGCAATCCAGTTCCACCAATTTATCGGCCTCCACAATGGTCAAATCACCAGCGGTGGCAACAATATGGTTGGAATTCAATGCCGTTCCGTTGTAGGTCAGGTTTCCATATGCATCCGCTGTCGCCGCACGAACCAACGAGATATCCGCACGAAGCGCCGTTTCCAGAATCCACTTCTGTCCGTCCAACTCAATGATCTGTTTTCCCTCTTCTGCAACGGTGCCCAAGCCGGTCTTTACCAAAATGCCGCCAAGTCCCATTCCTCCGGCTCGCATGCGTTCGGCAATCGTTCCCATCGGGCAAAATTCAATATCGATTTTTCCCGATGCCACCAATTCCAGGTTTTCACGCACAGAACCGGAGTGCGCCATAATTACCTTATCAAAAATCCCCATGTGCATCAACTTTGCGCAGCTGGCATCCAAAGCAATGTTGGTCAGGTGCTTTGCGCCGCTGGCTATCAGGCACTCAAGCAATTCATTCGGCAGTCCGTGAAAGGCGAATCCGCCGGTCATTATTGTCTGCCCATCATGAAATTGGGCAATGATTTCGTCTCTGGAATAAAGCTTGCTCAGCATTAGGTACAATTCCTCTCTTTCTTCTCTTCGTCACTTATGTCCGTCCCACGGAGTTCCTCAACTATGGCGCGGTATTCCTCGTAGGTCAATAAGGTTGACAGCACCTCGGGTAATGCCTTTGCGGTTAAATGCTCCGGTAAGTTCAACCGCTTTAACAATTTTTTTCGCCATGTACAGCTGTCTGCTCCACCGGAAAATCCGTCTTGAAACAAATCCAGCTTGGTGATCTCTCGCCGCTGGGAGGGCTGGGAAGCATGTTCCCCAAGAATGGTCGCACCGCACTGACGAAGTGCCTGTTCCAGCACCTCCGGCCGCATTCCTTCCACGCCCAGCTTGCCTTCTTTCCCCGGTACACGCTTGCGCTTCTCCTTGCCGTAAAGATCCGGAATGTAGGCATGTTTCACCTGCTCCGGCGGAAGCAACCCCTTCAGATGATTGCGAATTAAAAAACCCGCTCCGTCATTATCGGTCAGAACAATCAGTCCCCGCTTTTCCGCTACCCGGCGCAGCATATCTGCCTTCTCCTTGTTCTTGAAAATTCCAAATCCCTCGGTTGGAATAATCAGCGTGTCCACCAACTGCGCCAGTGTATTTTTATCGTATCTGCCCTCCACGACAATGGCTTCCTGAATTTTCAACATAATATGTCCCTCACAGATTTGCCAAACGCAGCAGCAGTTCGGTCAACAGTTCCTCCGCATCCCTTCCGCTGCTCTTCATGGCAAGGTCTGTTTCTGCCGCCATTTGCACCGCCTTGCGGCACCAAGCTAAGGAACAGCTTCTTGCGCAATTCATCAATTTGTCCGCCTGCCAGTTTGTTCGCATATTCCAAAGCTCCATAAGCCTTGGTGTGCCTTTTCTCGCTTCCAACACCAATCGGGCGGAATACATCTGTCGCAGATGCTTGCATAGAAAACCCATAATCTGCTGCGGCTTCACTTTTATCGCGTACAGATCCGCCAATGCTCCCAGTGCCTTTACAAAATTGCGGCTGCCAATCGCATTGGTAATGTCGAACACCTGTGCTTCCAACACCGGTTCTGCCACCGCATTGATGTCCCGCCGGGTAATTTTCGTTTCGCTGGCATAACTGGCAATCTTATGGATTTCTCCCTGCAGACCAGTCATCAACCCGCCGCAGAGAAACAGCAAATATTCGCTGTCTGCATCATCGATCGTTTTCCCCATCTCTTTAAATCGACGGCGAATCCAATCCACCAGATCGCCCTGATCCAGTGGTGCAAAATCAACAATTTCTGCAGTTTTCTTGACCAGATTCTGAAACTTTCCGTTTCCGATTTTATACTCCAGCAAATCATAGACAAAAACGAGGCATAGATACTCCGGCAAATCGGAAATTGCCTGCGTCAAAATCTCTTTTTTCTTTTCACTGCAGCCAAACAGGTCGAAATCTGTCACCAGAATCAATGTGCGCTCGCTCATCATCGGGAAGTTATCCATGGTAGTCGCCAGTTCCGCCACATCGATGTCTTTTCCCTGAAAGGTGTGCAGATTAAATTCCTCCATCCCTTCCGGAACAAGCTGACGGCGTATCTGGGTCACACACTGCTCCATCAGGTATTTTTCTTCCCCATGAAACACATACATTTGCCCGATTTGCCCGGATTTTAAATCCTGCCGCAGTTTTTTATATGCACTTCGATCTACTTTTTTCCCAGCCATATGCTGTCCTTTCAGCGGCAGCGAATCGTTATCGTACCGTTTTCATCCGTTCTGTAAATTTCGCATCCATACACGGCCATCCGGTTCAATGCCTCATCTCCCGGCAAGCCATAGCTATTCTCTTTTTTTACGCTGATAATTGCTGTCTTCGGTCGCAGCGACCGCAGCAAATAAGCACCTGTGGCGTGATTTGACCCATGATGACCTGCTACAAGCACATCCAATTGGGGCAAGCTTTCCCGCTCAAGCAGTAGTTGTTCCTGTTCCTGAGCCATATCACCGGTAATCAGGGCATGAAATCGCTCATAGCTGCACAAAACGCTCAAGCTGTCGGCATTGTCCGAATCATCTTCCGAATCTATCGGCGGATAGATTGTCAGCTTTGCTCCGCCAAGTGTGACAACCGTTGTTTCTCTTACCCAACGAATTGGGCAATGGTATCGCTCTGCCAGCCGCTCTACCTCACTTCTTCCGCCTGAATCATCCTCAACATCCGGCAAAAGCAAAAGCTCCACAGAAATACGATCCATCAGTTCCTCTAACCCATTGATATGGTCGGAATCGTAGTGTGTTAAAACCAATGCCGCCAGCGTTTTCCCTCCGCCGGATTGAATATAATCCGCCGTCACAGCTCCCGCATCATTACCTCCGCAGTCCACTGCCGCAAAGTTTCCCTTTGCGCACAAAACCGTGGCAGATCCCTGTCCTACATCTAACACTGAAAATGTCAGAGGCATTCCACTCACGCTGGTCATGCGCAACGTGAGTGCCAAAAGGAGAAGCCATCCCCCGCAGAACATGGGCAAAACCGGTCGTTTGCGAAGCGGTTTGATCCATACAACCGATGCCACCAATAAAATCAGCGCCACCAGCCATCCTGTTAAATAGAGGTTGTCCGTTCGGAGCGCAGAAAACGTCCCTTGTCCCAGCCACTCCGCCACGTTCAGCAAGTAACTCAGCAAACCGCCTACCGGCACGGCCAGAAGCGAAGCCAGCCCCGGAAGAAATGGCGTCAAAACACAAACGAATGTTCCGCCAACAAAGGCCGCTGATGCAGCCCACAGGGAAAGGACATTCGAAATTGGGCCGACAAGTGACACGGATTCAAAATACCACATTGACAACGGCAATGTCAACACCGTTGCACAGCACGCGGCAGATATCCCCCCGAAAACTGCAGCCGCACAGCCACGGCTTACCCACCACAGCCGCTTCTTTTCCCATTTTGTCTTCCATGGACGCATGATCAAACGATACATCGTCGGGTAAAAACAGATCAGCCCTGTCACCGCAGCGAAAGAAAACTGCAAGCTCACGCTCTCAGACGCATAAGGGTTCTGCAGCAGCAAAATCATAAGTGCGAAGGTCAACGACGTGGGCGGATCCGCCTCTCGATTCAGAAGCGGTGCCGTCAACATCAAAATTGTCATTACCACGGCGCGCCAAACAGAGCTGGATCCCCCTGTCATAAGCGCAAACCCAATCAGCACAGGGACGGCAACTAAAATTCTCCGCCGCTTCTGCCCCGGAAAAAGAAACAGGATGCCCGTCAAAAATCCGACATGCAACCCCGACACTGCAAGTAAATGCGCCATACCGGCGCGGCGAAAGTTAGAATAAATCGTATCGGAAAGCGCAGATTTATCCCCCGTCAACAATCCCGACAACAACGCACCTTGATCATCTGAAAAGCTACTTCTGGCAGTATCTTTTGCCCACTTCCCCAGCGCTTGCATCCAATATCTTGCCGGAATCTTTTCCGCCTTGTATGCCTCGGCAATTTCCGCCTTTCCCTGCAGAAAGATTCCTCTTGCCGCGGCAGAATGGTTTGATTGCTCAAAAACAGACTCGTATTGAATATTCCCCTGCAGCGTATCTCCCGGCCTCAGCCACTGATAGTAGGGCTCCGCCCATATCTGCACTTGTTTTCCTGTCCCCGCGCCGCTTTTTATCTTCAGTAAGAGAGAAACACCGTATTCTCCTTCTCCCGGATAAGCCGCGACTTCTGCGGTAAACGCACTTTCGGTTCCGGACAGCGCTTCTGCCGGATGAACGACCAATGCAGAATATCCAAAAAACCATCCCGCTCCAAGGCAGATGCCTGCCAATGCTATACACAGTTGCACTTTTCTCCTTCCGCCTTTCCACAGGGAAAGTGCAACGCCGACGGCGGATACAACAGCAACCATCCAGGGAAGCCAGTCCATCGACAGGACACAACAAGCGAACAGCACCGCGCAAAAAGGCAGTGCAAACCGTACGAAATATCGCATGGAACGCCCCCCTTCTGCTTTCCTATGATTTTAACATATCGCAGTCAGGAAGGACAATACAATGGCGAGTTTATTCCTCCCGGATTTACGAAGGTTTAAGGCAATCCTGCCCGCTCTGCGTCCAGCCGCAGTTGGTGCTGAAAAACCGGATGGGCAACCGCAACAAAATTTTTCTTCATAGTATCGATCATTCTGCAGGATACCCAAACATCGGAAATGGAACCGACTGCGTGTAACTTCCACTCAATATCTTTCTAAAAAAACAACGACCGCCTCTGCGATTGTTCCATCGCAAAGGCGGTCTTTTCCCGTTTTCAATCCAACGCCAGTCCCCAATAAGGCAATTCATCCGTCTTTGGAAAGCGTTGTCCTCCTGGAATCCAGACACAGTCCCCGATTACCTCACCAAATTCCGAATGCCAGAAGGCCGGTGTGCGCACCTGGGCACACTCCAAATTCCATTTGCTCAACAAAAGGCGCACGCACTGCACCGGATTTAATTCCGGGCAAAGTAATTCCCGCACAATCAGTTGTTTTTCTTCCCGATCACAGGCGCAAATAGCCAACCTGCCATCCAACTCCAGCTGATAAAAGCCTCCATGATACAGTTGACAAAACTGTTGCTGAAGATAGATCATACTTTGCGGCAGCTTCGCATGGGGGTGTCCTGCCAGCAACTGCTCCCGCAAAGACGAGTATTGTTCTTCCTTGAGGGGTAAGACCTTCCCCTCCGAAATTTCTTCTTTCCCCGAAACTGTCCCGACTCGATGAAAAAAAGTTGCCCGTGTTCCCAAAATATCGCCGTACCACTGGGCCAGGCTTTGGCTTGCCGGCAAAAAGCACACCACATCCGCTCCTCGCAAATATGCTTCCGCTCCAGAACGCCAAATTGTGCGTCCGCCAAGTCCCATTCCCCGGTACTCCTCTGGCGTTCCCAGCGCATAGAGATAGACCGCCGATATCTCTCCCCCCGCAAAACCAGTCAGTGTAACGCCCTCCATCATATAAATTGCACTGCAGAGCCTGCCATCCACTTCAGCGGCAATTCCCTGCTCTGGCTGATAACATTGTGAAAAATAAAGCTCTGCACAGGCAGTATCACCATCGTAGGCTGCACTCCAGATTTTTCGCAGTTCCGGTTCATCTCCGGCACGTGTCAATCGAAATATGGGTTTGGACATACTATGCGCTCCTTTGAGTTTTCCGATCTTTTTCTGCACACCATTATAAGCGCTGTGCTGAAAAAAGAAAAGGTGCATCCACCTATAGTGGATGCACCTTTGAAATCAAGCTTGAATCCGCTGGGGGCTGCTCTTTCGAATCGCCGCGCGATCCACTACGTAAACCATCACATAGCCGCAGGCACAGACCGGAATCGCAATAACAAGATCCAAAACAGAGTGCTGCTTCAGAAATACCGTTGAAATGCTGATCAGCACCGTCGCGACTGTAAACGCAATACGCCAGCCAAGCGTAGAAAATCTTCTGGAATCCCACCCGGCAAACAACGAAGCAACCGAACCGATTACGTGGAGAGACGGGCAAACATTGGTGCTGGTATCAAACTGATAGAACGCCGCCATAAACTGAGTCAGCGCATTATCCCGGGGAAATGTTTCCGGACGAAGCACCTGAGCGTTGGGAAAGAGGTAGAAAATCATCAGGGCAACGGAATGAGTAATAATAACGAATTTCATCATTCGTTTGAATGCCGGAACATCAAAAAACAGGGTGTATAGCACCATTCCACCCAGGAAGACAAACCAGAACAGGTAAGGAATTAAAAACAATTCCTGAAACGGAATCACATCATCCAGCCAGCAGTGCATCAGATGATAGTAATGCACATCCCGTACCCGCTCCAGATAAAAGAAAACCAATCCGTATATCGGCCAAAACAACAACAGATACAAGTGACGGAACTCGTCTGTATTCAAACGGCTGAACCGAAAGCGCCGGTAATTCACGCGATAGCCTTCCCGCTCCATTGCAAACCTCCTTACCGCACTATATCCAACTTATCGTATCATTATTATAGGTAGATTTGCGCTAAAATCAACCGGAGTTAATCAGATTTTAAGAAACCAATTTCACAAAAATAACGCTAATTTCAGTCTCGCTTCAGTTCAATTTGTTAGAATATCCACCATAGAAGGGAGCGACAAACAGATGAAGCGCAAAAAACACAAAAAAGATTCCGCCGAATGGCGCTGGCTGGCTGTAATCGGCTGCGGAACCCTGCTGGCTGCAGTTGCATTCACAGTGGTGTTTCACGACTGTTTCCATCTTGCATCAACTTCAACAAAAGCTTCTTTCCTTGCCTGGAGATTAATCTTGCATTTCATCCATATTTAACAAATATTTTTGTTCCCACCCTCTTTCCTTTTTGCTATAATGGTGAGGAGATGTACATTTACGTCTGCGATAGGAGGAGCACTATGGGAAAATCGCATCCAGGCCGCAAGTCGGTTCCTCCGCGAGCGACGCTGATCCAGCGACTGAAATTTCTATTTTTCGGTTACCGTGCGCTGGATTGGAAACCAAAAAAGCCGAAGGTCTCAAAAAAGGCCGGCAAGGCAAGGAGGATCTCCATGGGAAAGAAATGTTATACCAATCGTGAGTTATCATGGCTGCAATTCAACGAACGGGTTTTAAATGAAGCTGGTAATCCCCGCGTTCCGCTGGCAGAGCGGCTGAGTTTTGCTGCCATTTATCAGTCCAATCTGGACGAGTTTTTCATGGTTCGTGTGGGAACGCTGATGGCGCAAATTGCTGCTGACAGCAAGCTGCGGGACAACAAAACAAACATGACGGCAAAGGAACAGGTAGCCGCCATTGTCAAGCGCACCGCAGAGCTGGAAACAAAAAAGGGACTCGTTTACGAACAGCTTATGGGTGAGCTGGAACCCCACGGTGTGCGCATTATCAACTTTAATCGGCTGTCAAACGAGGAAGGCGCTCTGCTGGAAAACTATTTTAATGCCCAGATTGCCCCGTTCCTCTCTCCTATGATTATTTCCACTCAGCAGCCGTTTCCATTTTTGGACAACGAACAGCTCTACGCAGTGGTATTGTTGGAAAAGGGCGGAAAATCCCGCATCGGTGTGGTTCCCTGCAATAACAGCGTATTTCGCCGCCTGATCGAAATTCCAACCCGCCCCGGCAACTTTATGCTCAGCGAGGAGCTGATCCTTCACTTTGTTTCCAAACTGTTTACCAAATACACTGTGAAGGAAAAATCCATTATGCGGATTACCCGCAACGCAGATCTGGACAGCATCACCGCATACGACGAAGACCTGGACTACCGGGATAATATGGAGCAACTGCTTCGCCGTCGCCGCCGCCTCGGCCCGGTTCGTCTGGAGCTCAGCCGCACCATGGGCAAAAAAATGCGTTCTACTCTGGCAGACTATCTTGGCATTAAACAAAGCCATGTATTCCTGTCCACCACACCGTTGGATTTGACCTTTGTCTCCCGCCTGCAGAGTTATCTTCATCCAAAGCGCGATCTTTTCTATCCCCGCCGCGTTCCCCAGCTCTCCCCTGCGTTGGACATCAAGCAGGGGATCATCGATCAGATCCAGAAAAAAGATGTGCTTCTTTCCTATCCCTTTGAAAGCATGCGTCCCTTCCTGGAACTGCTTCAGCAGGCCGGTCAGGACGAGCGCGTTATGTCCATCAAAATGACCCTCTATCGTGTGGCCTCCCACAGTAAGGTGGTTGAGTACCTCATTGATGCCGCAGAAAACGGCAAGGACGTCACCGTATTGATGGAGCTTCGCGCCCGTTTTGATGAAGCAAACAACATCGAAATGTCCCGTCGGCTGGAAGATGCCGGCTGCCGGGTCATCTATGGACTGTCTGACTATAAAGTCCACTCAAAGCTTTGCCTGATTACCTGCCGCAACGAAGACGGTGAATTGAGCTACATCACTCAATTCGGCACCGGCAACTACAACGAAAAAACAGCACAAGCTTATACTGACCTCAGCCTGATGACCGCGAATGCCGACCTGGGTGCCGAGGCCGCGCAGGTTTTCACCGCTTTATCCTGTGGTGAGACCATCGAGGAATGCCACCATTTGATGGTAGCCCCTCATTGCCTCCAGTCCCGCGTGTTGAGTCTGATCGAGCGAGAAACCGAGAAGGGGGCTGATGGATACATCGGCATAAAAATCAACTCCCTGACCGACAAGGACATCATCAAAAAATTGATTAACGCGTCAAAAGCCGGCGTAAAAATTGAGCTCATTGTGCGCGGCATTTGTTGCCTGAAGCCCAAAGTTCCGGAAAAGACAGAAAATATCACTATCATCAGTGTTGTAGGCCGTTTTTTGGAGCATTCCCGCATTTATCGCTTCGGTCGCGAAGGCTCTCCCGATGAACAGATTTACATCGCTTCGGCAGATTTCATGACCCGCAACACCCTGCGCCGCGTCGAGGTTGCCGCTCCCATTTATGACGAGGACATCAAGTGCCGCATTCGCCATATCTTCGATACTGTTATGCTGGACGACGAAAAGGGCAAAGAGCAGTTGGAAGATGGCAGCTATGCAGACCGTCATTTGAATGACCCTCCTCTGAATTCTCAGGAGCTGTTTTACACCGAGGCATACGAGGCAACCAAGCACGGAACAGAAAGGAACGAAGTACAATGCTGAAGATCGGTATTCTTACCAGCGGCGGCGATTGTCAGGCACTGAACGCCGCCATGCGGGGCGTGGTTAAGGCGCTCAGTGCACAGGAAGACGTTAAAATCTATGGCTTTGAAGATGGTTATAAAGGCTTGATCTACGGAAAGTACCATATGCTGACCAGCGAGGATTTTTCCGGCATTTTGACCATGGGCGGCACCATTCTCGGCACTTCCCGTCAACCCTTCAAGCAGATGCGGGTTCCCGATGAAAACGGCCTTGATAAAGTGGCATCCATGAAGAAGAATTACAAGGCCTTGGGATTGAACTGCCTGGTCATTCTGGGCGGAAACGGCACGCACAAAACCGCCAATCTGCTGAGTCAGGAAGGTTTGAATGTGGTAACCCTGCCGAAAACCATCGACAACGATCTCTGGGGATCGGATATGACCTTCGGTTTTCACAGCGCTCTTGAGATTGCCACAAACGCAATTGACTGCATTCACACAACCGCAGCCTCCCATGGGCGTGTATTCATTGTGGAAGTCATGGGGCACAAGGTGGGCTGGCTGACGCTGTATGCCGGCATTGCTGGCGGCGCGGATATTATCCTGCTGCCGGAAATTCCCTATGATGTGGACAAGGTGATCGATGCCATCGCAAAGCGGGATGCCAACGGCAAACGCTTCACCATTCTGGCTGTGGCAGAAGGTGCACTTTCCAAGGAAACTGCTGCCTTATCGAAAAAAGAACGTAAAGAGCGGGAAAAGAACAACCCCTACCCCTCCATTTCCTATGAATTAGCGGATCAAATCTACCAGAAGACCGGGAAAGAAATTCGCATCACTGTGCCGGGACATACTCAGCGTGGTGGCTCTCCCTGCCCCTATGATCGTGTGCTGTCCACCCGTCTCGGTGCAGCAGCTGCCCAATTGATTCTGGAAAAGAAATTTGGAAACATGGTCGCAATTGTCAACGGTGAAATTAAGCCCGTTCCATTGAGTGAGGTTGCCGGAAAGTTGAAGATGGTAGACCCCAATAGCTCTATCATTCGAGAAGGCAAGGCAATCGGCATCTGCTTTGGCGACTGAGCAAGGAGAAACATCCATGTCCCTGTGTGAACAAAACGGAGGCTGCGGTCGCTGCTGCGGAAGCTGTGGCGGTTGCCAGCCGAACAACGACCTTTACCTGACCGAACCGGAGCTTTCTCTGCTGCAGCAGTTTGCCCAACAGCCTTTTTGGCCCGTTGCCCGCCGCGCTGACGACCTCAATCCGGTATTTCTGGAAGGTAAAGATACTTCTTCGGATCAAACTGCACTTCAATTACTTGCGCAGAAACGGTTGATCCGCATTGATTACGACCTTCCTCTGAGCAACTTTGATTACGCTCTCTATCAGGCTTATCCCCACAAGGGGAGCATGGCCCTCACTGCTCTTGGCATTGAGGTGCTGGAACTGCTGGATGTACAGGGAGTCAACGAATAACACATAAAAGAAGCCGAACACTGCATATGCAGTGTTCGGCTTCTTCTTGGTATATACTAGGATCTTTGTTACTTCACAAACTGCTCTGTAACCTCGGCAATGTGATCTGCGCACAGACCGAACTGCTTGAGCAGGTCAGCTGCCGGACCGGAATGGCCGTACTCATCATTCACACCGATCCGCTTGACCGGAGTGGGGCAGTTTTCGCTCAGGCAGGAGCATACAGCCTCGCCCAAGCCGCCAATGATGGAGTGCTCCTCCACGGTGACGATTTTGCCGCATTCCTTTGCCGCCTGAAGCACCAATGCCTCATCCAACGGTTTGATGGTGCACATATTGATCACGCGGGCGTGGATTCCCTTATCGGCCAGCTGCTTTGCGGCTTCCATGGCTTCATTCACCATCAGGCCGGTGGCGATAATTGCCACATCACTGCCTTCAGTCAAAACTTCGCCCTTGCCAATTTCAAACTTGAAATCGTCCCCATGGAACACAGGGCTGGCGAAACGGGAAAAGCGCATATACACCGGGCCGACATACTCTGCAGCAGCGCGAACAACCGCACGGGCCTCCACGTCGTCGGACGGGCACATCACAACCATGCCGGGAACGGTACGCATCACTGCAAAGTCTTCGTTGCACTGATGGGATGCTCCGTCCTCACCCACGGAAATACCACCATGGGTAGCACCGATCTTCACGTTCAAATGCGGATAGCCCACTGTGTTGCGGATCTGCTCAAATGCGCGTCCGGCGGCAAACATAGCAAAAGAAGACGCAAAGGGAACATAACCCATAGTAGACAGACCGGCGGCAACGCCCACCATATCTGCCTCTGCAATACCGCAGTCAATATGGCGCTCGGGGAAAGCCTTCTTGAAAATGCCTGTCTTCGTTGCTCCAGCCAAGTCGGCATCCAGCACAATCAGGTTGGGCATTTCCTTGCCCAATTCGGTCAGCATATTGCCATAGCTTTCGCGGGTGGCGATTTTTTTCACATCTGCCATCTTACTTCGCCTCCAGTTCTGCCAGCTGCTCACGCAGCTCCTTCATGGCAACTTCATACTGTTCTGCATTGGGGGCAGTTCCATGCCAGCCGACCTGATTTTCCATAAAGCTGACGCCCTTGCCCTTCACTGTCTTCATCACAATTCCAAAAGGCTTGCCCTTTGTGGCCTTTGCCAGTGTAAACGCAGCATCGATCTGATCAAAATCATGTCCATCGATTTCAACGCACTCAAACCCGAATGCACGCATTTTTTCTGCAATCGGATAGGGACTCATAACTTCCCCTACCGGGCCGTCGATCTGCAAACCGTTGTTATCCACAATAACAACCAGATTGTCCAGATTCCGATGGGCGGCAAACATCATTGCCTCCCAAACCTGACCTTCCTGAATTTCGCCGTCGCCCAGCAAGGTATAAACCCGCTGGCTTCCGCCGTTCAGCTTTGCGCCCAGCGCCATGCCGCAAGCGGTTGAAATTCCCTGTCCCAGAGAGCCGGTGGACATGTCAATGCCAGGCACCGTATTCATATTAGGATGACCCTGCAAATAGCTGCCGATGTGACGCAGTGTCTTAAGATCCTCTTCCGGGAAGAATCCCTTCAGTGCCAATGCGGCATAAAGTCCGGGAGCCGTATGTCCCTTGGAGAGGACAAAACGATCGCGGCTTTCCATCTTGGGATTTTCGGGATCTACATTCATCTCTTTAAAGTAAAGGTAGGTAAACAGATCGGCTGCAGAAAGGCTGCCGCCGGGATGACCGGACTTGGCATGAAAAACGCCCTCGATTACACCCATGCGCACCTTACATGCCATGATCTGAAGCTCTTTGCGTTCCGCTTCTGTCATAGGTTCCACACTCCTTCAATTTATAGTAGTTTGGCGTTACCGATTATAGCATTTTCCATTTGGTTTGTGAATAGTAAATTCATCTTTTCTGCCACATCCCCCCCCTCTGTCCGCCGTAATCATTACTTTGAAAACGAAGGTTGTCATGGGTTCAAGAACTATGATAAAATGCTAGCGGTGATTCAGAATGTTACAAATCAGCAATCTACATTTGCCGGTCGGTGCAGACGAGGACGCGCTGCGAAAAAAAGTTGCAAAGCAGCTTTGTCTTTCCCCCAGCGCACTGCGCGAACTCCGTATTGTTCGCCAATCCATCGATGCCCGCCGAAAAGATCAAATTCATCTGGTATATACCGTGCAGGCTGACATGGAAGATGAATCCTTCGCTTTGCGCCGCGGAAAAGGACAAATTACTTCGGTGCAGCGCCCGGAATATCATTTTCCGCCGGTCCTTCGTAAGTCATCCCACCGCCCGGTTGTTGTAGGCATGGGGCCTGCCGGTCTGTTTTGCGCCCTCTATCTGGCCCAGGCCGGCATTCCCTGCATTGTCCTGGAACGGGGCAAATGCGTGGAGGAACGAACCAGGGACGTAGAGCGTTTCTGGCAAACCGGACAGTTGGATACAACCTCCAATGTGCAATTTGGCGAGGGCGGTGCCGGCACGTTTTCGGACGGAAAGTTGACCACAGGCACTCACGACGGACGAATCAACACCGTGCTGGAAACCTTAGTTGCACACGGAGCACCTCCGGATATATGCTGGTCTCACAAGCCCCATATCGGGACGGATATACTGCGGGATGTCGTTTCTCAAATACGGAAAAAGCTTATCTCTTTGGGCTGTGAAATTCGCTTTGAGCATCAACTGACCGGTCTTCGCAGCGACGGATCCCGACTGACCGGTGTCACAGTAACTGCTCCGGAAGGAATCTATGAATTGTCCACCGATACGGTAGTTCTTGCCATTGGTCACTCCGCACGGGACACATTTTCTGTGCTGCACTCTGCAGGACTTCCAATGGTACAAAAACCCTTTGCCATCGGTGTGCGCATTGAACAGAACCAGCAAATGATCAGTCAGGCTCAATTTGGACCTGTCTGGGATCAGCTGCCTCCCAGTGACTACAAGCTGTCCTGCCACCTTCCAACCGGCCGCAGTGTATATACCTTCTGCGTCTGCCCCGGCGGACAGGTCGTTGCTGCAGCTTCTGAGCAGGGACGACTGGTGACAAACGGTATGAGCTGCCGCGCAAGAGATGGTTCGAATATCAACGGCGGTTTTCTTGTCGGTGTCAATCCGGCCGATTTTCCCGGAGACGATCCTCTGGCCGGTGTCCGCTTCCAGCAGCATTGGGAAGAAGCCGCCTTTCATGCCGGCGGCAGCAATTTTCACGCTCCAGCCCAATTGGTTGGTGATTTTTTGCGCAATCGGAGTTCTTCCGGCTGCGGAGACGTTGTACCCACCTACTCCCCGGGCGTAACATGGGGGAATTTGAACCAGTGTCTTCCGGACTATGTCATTGAATCATTACAAAGCGCACTGCCTCTATTCGACCGGAAAGTGCACGGCTTTGCCTGTAACGACGCCGTCCTGACCGGTGTAGAGACCCGCTCCTCCTCCCCGATACGGATACAACGGGACGAAACCCTTCAAAGCGCTCTGCAAGGAATTTATCCCTGCGGAGAGGGCTGCGGATATGCCGGTGGCATCGTCTCAGCCGCCGTTGACGGCATCCGCGTTGCGGAGGCCATCGCCTCACGAGCAAACAGGTAAAAAAGCAAGGAAACACCCTGTGTTTCCTTGCTTTTTTTTCGTTGTATTGATATAATGGTATGCTAGTTTGAGTTAGTTTGCTCATTTTTTGATTAGAGGTGCATCCCTTGTATTTAAAAGCCTTGGAGATTCAGGGATTTAAGTCCTTCCCGGATAAAACCGTTCTCACCTTCGGTGAAGATATTACCGCAATCGTCGGTCCCAACGGAAGCGGAAAATCGA
This sequence comes from bacterium, assembly GCA_963597355.1. Classification (GTDB taxonomy): domain Bacteria; phylum Bacillota; class Clostridia; order Oscillospirales; family Oscillospiraceae; genus UMGS1766. Next base: position 114,096 of record CAVBPR010000006.1, read on the forward strand.
ATATTTCTGACGCAATTCTCTGGGTTATGGGAGAGCAATCCTCGCGGGCGCTTCGCGGCGGCAAAATGGAGGACGTTATATTCGGTGGAACCCAAAAACGCAAGCAGATGGGGTATGCCGAGGTTTCATTGATTTTAGACAATACGCAGCATATCTTTGATCGCCCTGAAGCAGAGGTAATGGTAACGCGCCGCTACTATCGTTCCGGCGAAAGTGAATACTTCATCAACAAATCCTCCTGTCGCTTAAAGGACATCAACGAGCTGTTTATGGACACCGGCCTTGGCCGCGAGGGTTATTCCATCATTGGTCAGGGAAAGGTAGATGCCATTCTCTCCGTCAAAAGTGCCGACCGAAGAGAAATTTTTGAGGAAGCCGCCGGTATTTCCCGCTATCGCCACCGCAAGGAAGAAGCCGAGCGAAAACTGGAACGAACCGCAGACAATCTTTTACGCATTTCAGACAAAATCGAGGAACTGGAACTGCAGGTAGAACCCCTGCGCATCCAATCCGAAAAAGCAAAGAAGTATCTTGTCTATCGGGACGAACTGCGTGGACTGGAAATTTCGGTTTGGATGGAGCAGCTGGACCGTCTGCGGGAGGCCAGCCGCAAGCTGGTCTGCGACTACGAAACCGCCGTGCAGGACAGAGATCGTACCGCAAAAGAGCAGAAAGCCCTCTACGCCAGATCAGAGACCTTAACGGGCGAAATGCAGGGCAAAGAATTAGAGGCATCGCAAATTCGCGCAGAACTCTCCAAGCTGGATGAAGCCGCCAACGAATTGGAATCTGCAATTGCGGTTTTACGAACAGAAGTGAAAAACAATCTGGAGAACGCAGATCGGGTTCAGCAGGAAATGGAGCAGCAAAACGACCGCGCGCAATCCGTCACCGATCAAATTGCCGACCGCAGCCGTCGGCTGGATGAAATCCAGTCTCGCCGCGAAGCGCTTTCTCTGCAATTGCAGGAAAAGGAAGCGGAAGAAGCCAAAAATCGTCAGGCCGTCGGCAACCTGGATCAGGAAATGGAAGCCCTGCAGAAAAAGGTTGCTCTGCAAAATGCCTCTGCCGGAGACGCTCGGGCGTTACTCAGCGCACTGGCCGCCGCCCAGCAGGAGCTGACTGACCGAAAAACCAGCCTGACTTCCGCAATTCAGGACACTGCAAGCCGCATAACCGCAGCAAAAAAAGAGCTTGAGGCTCGGCAATCCGAACTGGATAAGTTGTGTGCGCGCCGGGATAATATTGCAAACGTAATCTCCGGTCATGAATTGCGGCTTCAGTCTCGCCGAAAAAAACTGACCACCGCAAACGACCAGAGCATGCAGCTGGCCATGGAGGAAAACTCGATTTCCAGCCGCATTCACATGCTTTCCGAAATGGAAAAGCTCTACGAAGGCTACTCCAAAGCGGTCAAAGTCGTGATGCAAAGCGCCGATCGACGCCAGTTGACCGGTATAAGGGGACCCGTCGCCGGCTTATTGAAGGTGCCGGATCAGTATGCTGTTGCAATTGAGATTGCATTGGGCGGTGCGATGCAAAATATTGTTGTAGAGCGGGAAGAAGACGGCAAAGCCGCTATTGCCTATTTGAAGCGGCGGGACGGCGGCCGATGCACCTTTCTGCCCATGGATGCCATTCGTCCAAATTCCATTCAGGAAAGCGGTTTAGATCGGCAGCCCGGCTTCATCGGCATCGCATCTCAGCTCATCCGCTATGATGCCCAATACCAGAACATCTTTGCCAACCTGTTAGGTCGAGTGATTATTGCGGAGGATATGGACTCCGCAATCGGGATCGCCCGCACCTACCGTCATCGCTACCGGATTGTCACACTGGACGGTCAGGTATTGAATGCCGGTGGCTCTATGACCGGCGGCAGTGTCAGCCGCAGTGCCGGAATTCTTTCCCGCTCCAACGAGCTGGAGCGACTGAATCAACAGATCAGTTCTCTTCGGGAAAAACTTTCTGCCGCAAAGCAAAGTGCGGAGGAAGCACAGCGGGAGGCAAATCGTGCCTCTTATGATCTGGAAGTTGCTCAGACCCAAAAGCAGGAATTTGACACCTCCGTTCTTAAGTTAGAGGGCGAGGTTGGACAATACAAAATATTGCTGGACGGACTGGAACGCGGACAAACCGGTTATCAGGAAGAGTTGTCCGTTCTCTCGGAACGCATTGCAAAAACAGAAGCCGAGACGGAAGCGGCACGGATTCGTATTACAGAACTGGAAGGCGAAGCCGCCGCCCTTCAGGCGGAGGCCGCCGGCAAATCTGCCGGAGCGAGTGCCGCGCGGCAGCAGAGCCAGTCCCTGTTTGATGAAATCGCTCAGTTAAAACTGGAGCTAGCCAGTCTGGATGCCGAGGAAGGCGCGGTAATCCACGCCAGAGAAGAATTGATTTCTTTGCAAGGCGGTCTGTCGGTCGATCAGGATACGCGCCGTGCTCAGATTGATGCTTGCAACCAGCGAGACCAAATGCTGAAGAACGAAATTGCAAAGAAGGAGCAGCTGCTGCAAAGCCGAAGCGGCGATCGGGTTCAGCAGGAACAGGCGCTCCATCAGCTGACACAGGCACGTTTGCAATTGGAAGCCCAGCGAAATCAGGCCGATAAGGAAGCCCGCGCTAAAAACGAACAATTGCTGGCGCTGGAAGGCGCCGTTGGTCGTCTGGAGCAAAAGAAAGTATCTGCCGAGCTGGAAGAAAAACAAATTTTGGACAAGCTTTGGGACAGCTACGAGCTTTCCCATTCTGAGGCAGAAAAACAGCGGCAGGAAATCGAAAACCTTTCTCAGGCCACGCGGCGCATCTCCGAACTGAAGCGCTCCATCAGTGGATTGGGAAATGTGAACGTCGGTGCAATTGATGAATTTCAGCGTGTCAATGAACGGTACACTTATCTGGTTGACCAGCGGTCCGATGTGGAGCGCTCCAAATCGGAGCTGGAAACAATCATCGGCTCCATCACCGAGGAAATGAAGCAGATTTTTGCCGTCCAGTTTGAACGCATTTCTGAGTCCTTCTCCCAAACCTTCCAGGAATTGTTCCGAGGCGGAAAAGCCTCTCTGGAACTGGAAGACAAAGAGGACATCCTGAATTGCGGCATTGAAATCAAAGTACAACCCCCTGGAAAGAGCCTGAAAATCATTTCTCTCCTCTCCGGCGGTGAAAAGGCTTTCGTTGCCATTGCGCTGTATTTTTCGATTCTAAAGGTTCGCCCCACCCCGTTTGTGGTAATGGACGAAATCGAGGCCGCACTGGACGACGCAAATGTCACCCGTTTTGCCCGCTATATGCGCTCTATCACCGATCACACCCAGTTTATCTGCATTACCCACCGTCGCGGAACCATGGAGGAAGCGGATGTGCTGTATGGAATTACCATGCAGGAACAGGGTGTGTCCCGTATGCTGACAATCAACCTGAATGACGCTGAACGGGAACTGAACATCAAATAAAGTTAAACTCTGAAAGGAGAGTTCCGTATGGGTTTTTTTGATAAAATCAAAAAGCTGGGCATTTTTAACGGCTTCAGCAAATTGGACGACAGCTTCTATGATGAGCTGGAAGAATCCCTTATTCTGGCCGACATGGGAATGGACACCACACTCAAAGCGGTGGAGGAACTTCGCCGGCGGGTGCGCGCAGAACACATCAAAGACGTGGAAGGCGCACGCACCTGTATGAAGGAAATTCTGGCGGATATGATGCGCGTGGACGACCTGGCTCTCGATCTGAATTCCAAGCCATCTGTGGTTCTTTTCATCGGTGTAAATGGTGTTGGAAAGACCACCACAATCGGAAAAATTGGCCACAATTTAAAACAGCAGGGAAAGAAGGTTATTTTCTCCGCTGCAGACACCTTCCGTGCCGCCGCAGCAGACCAATTGACGATTTGGGCGGAACGCTGCGGCGTAGAGATCGTCAAACAGGGAGAGGGAGCTGACCCGGCTGCCGTTGTTTTTGATTCGCTCTCTGCCGCAAAAGCAAGAGGCGCAGACGTTGTGTTGATCGACACTGCCGGACGCCTGCACAACAAAGCGAACCTGATGAACGAGCTGAATAAAATCAGCCGTGTCATCGATCGGGAATGCCCGAATTGCAGCCGGGAGACCCTGTTGGTACTGGATGCCACCACCGGTCAGAATGGACTGATCCAAGCCAAACAGTTTAAGGAGGCCGCCGGCATTACCGGCATTGTGCTGACAAAGCTGGACGGAACCGCAAAGGGCGGAATTGCAATTGCTATCGCCCAGGAACTCGGCGTACCAGTCAAGTTTGCAGGCGTAGGTGAAGGCATGGACGATCTAAAGCCGTTCGATCCGGACGACTTTGCAGACGCACTTATTTAAGGGAGGAGATCAGCATGGCAAGACGAGACGGACGGGCCAACGATCAAATGCGCCCTGTCACAATCATTCCAAATGTAAATGAATTCGCCGAGGGAAGCGTGCTCATCAAATGCGGCAGCACCCACGTTAACATTACCGCCTCTGTGGAAGAACGCGTACCTCCTCATGTGCCGGAAGGCGAAGGTTGGGTGACAGCAGAATACAACATGCTTCCCCGGGCCAACCGCAGCCGTTCCAAACGAGACATTGCAAAATTAAAGCTGAATGGCCGCAGTGCAGAAATTCAGCGCCTGATTGGTCGTTCTCTGCGGGCCGCTGTGGACATGCAAAAGCTTGGCCCCCGTCAAATCACCATTGACTGCGATGTGCTTCAAGGGGACGGCGGAACCCGTACCGCATCCATTACCGGCGGTTTTGTCGCCCTGGCATTGGCCATTCAGAAGCTGATGAAGGATGGCCTTCTGACGGAAAATCCCATCATTCATCAGGTAGCCGCTGTGTCCGCCGGTATTGTGGAGGATACCCCCATGCTGGATCTGCAGTATTACGAAGATTCCAGCGCAATGGTAGACCTGAACTGCGTGATGACCGAAGAGGGAAACCTGATTGAAATCCAGGGAACCGGAGAGGGCCGCGCTTTCTCTCTGGAAGAACAGCAGACTCTGGTACAGCTTTGCGCCAAGGGCATCCGTGAACTAAACCAACTGCAGCGCGACATTTTGGGGGATTTCCTGTGAAAGCGGTATTGGCAAGCCATAATCCCGGCAAATTAAAGGAAATGCAGCTGTGGCTGGCCCCTTTGGGCATCCAACTGGTGTTGGAAAGCGATTTGGGGCTGGACATTGAGGTTGATGAAACCGGGGCAACCTTTGAAGAGAACTCTCTGTTAAAAGCCCGCACCGTGGCAGATAAAACCCATATGCTGGCCATTGCCGATGATTCCGGTCTTTGCGTCGATGCCCTCAACGGAGCTCCCGGTGTTCACACCGCCCGCTATGGCGGAGACGGGCTGGACGATTCCCAACGGTATCATCTGCTCCTGAGCAATCTGGGGAATAGCACCGATCGAAAGGCAAAGTTTGTCTCTGTAGTCACCTGTGTTTTCCCCAACGGAGACATAGTTTCTGCACGAGGTGAACTGCCCGGCACAATCACTGCCACTCCAAAGGGAAGCGGCGGATTTGGCTATGATCCGGTATTTTTTGTCCCAACCCATGGCAAAACTCTGGCCGAAATGACAATGGATGAGAGAGCGGATTGCTCTCACCGTGCAGCGGCAATCCGTGCATTGTCTCAAAAGCTGGCGGACTATCAAAAAGAACAAAGCAAGGATGGTAATAGATGGAGTTAACAAGTAAACAGCGCGCTCAACTGAGAAGTCTTGCCAACGGCATTGACACGATTTTGATTGTTGGCAAAGACGGTATCGGCGAAAATCTGATCGCACAGGCAAATGATGCCCTGGAAAGTCGTGAACTGGTGAAGGGCAAGGTGCTGGAAACCTGCGAATATACCGCCCGGGAAATCTGCGAGCAGCTGAGCAAACAAACCCGCAGTGAACAGGTGCAGGTGATCGGCTCAAAATTCGTACTGTATCGCCCTTCTCACCGCAAGGACAAAAAAGATAAGATCGTGTTGGTCAGGAAGTGACGCAGAAATGAGAATCGGCATTTATGGCGGGACCTTCGATCCGATTCATCTCGGACATATGGCAGCGGCTCAGGCAGCAGTCTCCGCTCTGAAGCTGGATAAATTACTGCTCATCCCTGCCGGTTTGCCTCCCCACAAGGAGCTTTCCCTGAACAGCGCCTCCGGCGAACATCGGTTGAAAATGACCCGGTTGGCCGCTGATCGACTCGGGCTGAAGATTCCGGTGGAAGTGCTGACTCTGGAGTTGGAGCGCAACGGAAAAAGCTACACCAGCGACACCTTAAAAGAACTAAGGAACAGCTATCCGAAAGATGAGCTGTGGCTTCTCGTGGGAACCGATATGTTTTTAAGCCTGCAGCAGTGGCACGAACCGGAAACGATTCTCTCCATTGCGCATATCTGCGCCTTCAGCCGCACCAAACAGACAGAAGCAGAAGCATTTTCCACACAGGAAAAATACCTTTCCGACACCTACCACGCAAAAGCCACTGTAATTTCTGTTCCCGATCTGATTGAAATCAGTTCCACTCAGTTGCGGGAACAACTGGCTGCCGGGGAACATCCCCATGCACTGGATGAGTCCATATATGGCTACATCCTGCGGCATGGATTATACGGAACCCATGCCGACTTGAAGCATTTGGATTGGGCGGACCTGCGCGCCTGTTCCTATTCCATGATTCGTGCAAAGCGAATTCCCCATGTACGCGGCTGTGAGCAGGAGGCTGTAAAGCTGGCTCAGCGCTGGGGCGAGGATGAAAATCTGGCGCGGGCTGCAGCAATTTTGCACGACTGCACAAAATACCTCAATCTGGAAGAGCAGTTGTCATTGTGTGCAAAGTATGGTATCATTTTGGACGATTTAGAAAAAATATCCGTTAAACTGCTTCACTCAAAAACCGGTTCCGCAATTGCCCGATACGAATATGGTATGCCGGATGTCGTCTGTGATGCCATTTACTGGCACACAACCGGAAAACCGGATATGACGCGAATGGAAAAGATCCTCTATATTGCTGACTATATGGAGCCTACCCGGGATTTCGACGGCGTAAAAAAGCTTCGCAAACTGGTCTATAAAGACCTGGATGCCGCCGTCTTATTGGGTCTGGAGATGAGCGTAGAAGACGTCGCCAGTCACGGAAGTCCCGTTCATAAAAACACACAGGAAGCGCTGGACTTCCTCAGAAAGGAGCATTCCAATGGCTGAATCCATTGAGACTATGGCCGCTGCCGTTAAGGCACTGGATAAGAAAAAAGGAAAGAATCTACAGGTACTCCACACCGGAGAGTTGACCACTCTGGCCGACTACTTCGTTCTTTGCACCGCCAGTTCTACCACTCAGATTAAAGCTCTTTGCGATATTTGCGAGGAGGAGGTTGAAGCAGTCGGCGGTGAACTGCACCACAAGGAAGGCTTCCGTGATGGCGGCTGGGTTTTGCTGGATTTCTCCGACGTTGTTGTTCACGTATTTCTGGAGGAAGAGCGTGACTTTTACGACCTAGAGCGGCTTTGGGCAGATGCAGAGCCGGTAGATATTACTCCATATATAGAAGCGGAATAATTCCGCTTTTGAGTTAATTTGTAAGAAAGCGTGATCAAATTGAAGTATGATTTTTCCGCCATTGAGCAGAAATGGCAGCAGCGCTGGAAGGAAGACAACGTTTTTCACGCCGTCACCGGCGACACAACCAAAAAGAAATGGTATGGTCTGGTAGAATTCCCCTACCCCTCTGGTCAGGGTCTGCACGTGGGACACGCGCGGCCTTACACCGCAATGGATGTCATCGCCCGTAAAAAACGCATGGACGGGTTCAATGTATTGTTCCCCATCGGCTATGACGCCTTCGGTCTTCCCACCGAAAACTATGCCATCAAGATGCACATTCATCCTGCCAAGGTGACGGACGACAACATTCATAATTTCCGCAAACAGTTGGAAATGCTGGGCTATTCCTTCGACTGGGATCGGGAGATTAACACCACAGAACCGGGCTATTACAAGTGGACCCAGTGGATTTTCCTGCAGCTGTTCAAGAAGGGATTGGCCTACAAAACCAGCATGCCCGTAAACTGGTGCACCTCCTGCAAGTGCGTGCTGGCAAACGAGGAGGTTGTAAACGGCGTCTGTGAACGCTGCGGAGCCCCTGTTATCCGCAAGGAGAAAAGCCAGTGGATGCTGAAAATTACGGAGTATGCCCAGAAATTGATTGATGGGCTGGATACCGTGGACTTTTTGCCTCGCGTTACCACCCAGCAGAAGAACTGGATCGGTCGTTCCACCGGTGCGGAAGTGAACTTTACCACCACCGAAGGCGATGTGCTGACCGTTTACACCACTCGCTGTGACACTTTGTTTGGCGCTACTTATATGGTCATTGCACCAGAACATGCTTACATCGCGAAGTGGGCCGACAAACTGACAAATTATGACGCCGTCCAGGCCTATGTTGCCGCATCGGCTGCCAAGTCGGACTTTGAGCGCACCGAACTGGTCAAGGAAAAGACCGGTGTCAAGCTGGAGGGCGTAAGCGCCATCAACCCGCTGACCGGTAAGGAAATTCCTATTTTTATCTCTGACTATGTTCTTGCCAGCTACGGCACTGGTGCCATCATGGCCGTTCCCGCACACGACACCCGTGACTGGGATTTCGCCAAGGCCTTCCAACTGCCCATCATCCAGGTTGTTGCTTCTGAAAATGGTGAAGCTGTTGATGTTCAGAAAGCCGCTTTCACCGATGTTGCCACCGGTGTAATGGTAAATTCCGGTTTCCTGACCGGTATGACCGTGGAAGAAGCAAAAAAAGCCATGATTGATTATCTGGAAGAAAAGAAAATCGGTCATGCAAAGGTGAACTACAAACTCCGTGACTGGGTCTTCTCCCGTCAGCGGTATTGGGGTGAACCCATTCCCATTGTAAAGTGCCCCAAGTGCGGTTATGTACCTCTCCCGGAAGATCAGCTTCCTCTGGTTCTGCCGGATGTAGAAAGCTATGAAACCACCGACGACGGTGAATCTCCTCTGTCCGCCATGCGGGAATGGGTGGAAACCAGCTGCCCCTGCTGCGGCGGTAAAGCGGAGCGTGAAACCGATACCATGCCTCAATGGGCCGGCTCCTCCTGGTACTTCCTGCGCTACATGGATCCCCACAACACAGAAGCCCTTGCCTCAAAGGAAGCTCTGAACTATTGGGGACAGGTGGACTGGTATAACGGCGGCATGGAGCACACCACCCTGCATCTGCTGTACAGCCGCTTCTGGAACAACTTCCTCCATGATATCGGTGTGGTTCCCTATGCTGAACCTTATCACAAGCGCACCAGCCATGGCATGATTCTGGGTGAGGGCGGCGAAAAGATGTCAAAATCCCGGGGCAATGTGGTGAACCCCAACGACATCGTAAAGGAATATGGCGCCGACACCATGCGCACCTACATCATGTTCATCGGTGACTTTGCCAAAGCCGCTGCATGGTCTCCCAAAGCAGTCGCCGGCTGCAAACGGTTCCTTGACCGTGTTTGGAATCTGCAGGATCTGGCCAGCGACAGTCTGGAATACTCCGAGGCAAACACAGCTGAAATCCACAAGGCCATCCGCAAGGTCAATGACGATATCGAAGCGATGAAGTTTAACACCGCTATCGCCACCCTGATGAGTCTGGTCAACAGCTTTTACACCAACGGCCTGACAAAGGGCGATCTGAAAGCACTCGTATTGATGCTCTCCCCTGTCGCACCTCATATCTGCGAGGAAATGTGGAGCAATCTGGGCGGCGAAGGCATGGTTTGCCAGCAGAAGTGGCCGGATTATGATGAAAGCAAGACCATTGCCGCAAAGGTAACTCTTGCTGTCCAGATCGGTGGAAAAATGCGCGGCAACGTGGAAGTTCCCAACGACTGCGATCAGGATACCGCTGTGGCTGCCGTGTTGGCCGACGGCAAACTGTCCAAGTACACCGACGGCATGGAAATTGTTAAGGTAATTCTGGTCAAGAATCGTCTGGTCAACCTGATTCTTAAGCCAAAAGCCTGATCTTTTTTCAAAAAATTTCTGAGAACCAAAACTTAGTCTTGACAGATCGCCTTCACCAGCGTAGAATATCGTAGTAAGGCTAATATTTTGGCTGTTCATGCCCTGTTGTTATATATCTCCCTGGGCATTTCGGAGGGAGGGAAATTAGATGTCTGAAGTCCGCGTAAGAGAAAATGAATCTCTGGACAGCGCCCTGAAGCGCTTCAAGCGCAGCTGCGCCAAGTCCGGTGTTTTGGCTGAGGTGCGCCGCCGTGAGCATTACGAGAGCCCCAGTGTCAAACGTCGTAAGAAGTCTGAGGCTGCCCGTAAGAACCGCAAAAAGTTCTATTGATGATTCTGTTGCAGGCCCCCTGTGTAAACCACAGGGGGCCTGTTATCGTATTGTGGCGGCATGCCTTGTCTGTATAAATAATATACGATATAATAGAGCCATCCTGTAACTGGAGGAAACAGAATGCCTTTTTCATTTGTGCCAAATCAGCTCTGCCGGAGCATTTATACCCTGGATCTGGCTCGTTTACAGCAAAGGGGAATCCGCCTTTTGCTTGCCGACCTGGACAATACCCTGGCCCGTTATTCTGAGCGGCAGCCTTCTGCTCAATTACTGGCATGGGCAGAGCAGGTCAAGGCCCATGGCATCACCCTTTTTGTGCTTTCCAACAGCCGCAAAGCGACCCGGGCAGATGAGTTCTGCCGTGCAATGAATATCCCCTACCTAAAACATGCCGGAAAACCAAAGAAGCCCGGTTTTCAAAGAGCATTGGAATTAAACGGTGCAAACGCAACCGAAACAGCGATCATTGGCGACCAGATTTTTACCGACATTCTTGGCGGCAACTGGTCTGATATTCACACAATTCTTGTTCATCCCCTTGCCATCGACAACGCCTTTCGCGCCTTTCGCTACGCAATTGAAACCCCTTTTCGAATAAGCAGTCCGGACAAAAGCGAATGGACAAAATGATATAGAGAGGAAGCGTTCTTATGAACCACCTGGCGCAAATTGCCGCGAAATTGGAAGAAAATCAGCTGGATGCCATGTTGATCACCAGCGCACCCGGAGAATTCTACGCCGTTGGCTTCCACGGTGAAGGATATGTGCTTATCACACGGGAGAAAACTTATTATTTTACCGACAGTCGCTATATTGAAGCGGCAGAAAAACTGGACGGCGTTTCTTTGTCGCTGGTTGGCCTCGGAAAGAGCCATTTGTATTTTACCCGTGAACACATTCAGTCCGATCATTTGATGCGCATCGGTTTTGAGGAAGGCGAAATGTCCGTTGTCGAATTCAATCACATACGACTGGCAATGCCTTCCGGTGTCACGCTTATCCCCGCTCAAGCTATTTTAAATCAGCTCCGGGCCAGCAAAGATGAGGAAGAACTCGCCCGAATGAAACAGGCACAGGCTATTACAGACCATGCCTTTTCCGAGATTCTCAACGATATTCGTCCCGGGGTAAAAGAAGTGGAGATCGCTGCAAAACTTACCTACCTCATGATGTCCTCCGGTGCGCAGCGAAACTCCTTTGATCCCATCGTTGCTTCCGGCGCAAACGGGAGCATGCCCCACGCAATTCCCACCGAGCGGCAGATTTGCAAAGGCGAATTCGTCACGATGGATTTTGGCTGCGTTTACGATGGCTATTGTTCTGATATGACCCGCACCGTCTGCGTCGGCGAACCGACCGAGGAAATGGACAAAGTCTACCACACCGTACTGGAAGCTCAATTAACCGGCATTTCCGTTGCCAAAGCCGGCGTACGCGGCTGCGACATCCACAACGCTGCCCACGATGTCATTCGTGCCGCCGGTTACGGCGATTACTTCGGCCACGGATTTGGACATTCCCTCGGTATTGAAATCCATGAAAAGCCAGTCGCCAGTTCCGCCAACAAAAATCCCATGCCGTTACACTGCACCGTGTCTGCAGAGCCCGGAATCTACCTGCCCGGCAAATTCGGTGTTCGAATCGAAGACGTAATCCTGCTCACTGCAGATGGCTGCATTGACATCACCCATTCTCCCAAAGAACTAATCAAACTGTAACAAAAAGGAGCTGTGAAAGAACGCGCGTTCTTCCACAGCTCCTCTTTATTCCCTTAATTGTCTTTTTTCTCTGCATCTCTGGAAATAACTTCCCCCAAACAGCCGGTGCCATAGTTCAGCATCCGATTTACGCGGCTTACCGTTGCGCTGCTTGCTTTCGTTGATTCCATGATATCCGTATAAACCTTGCCTTCCAGCAGAAGGGAGGCAACATCAAAGCGCTGTTCCATTGCACTCAGCTCGGTTGCCGCACAGAGATCTTCAAAAAAACGAATACACTCATCCACGGATTGGAGCTTAAGGATGGTTTCATACATTGCACTGGATCGTTCCCGTTTGGTCGGACGCGGCATTTTATCGCTCTCCTTTTTCTATTGCAGATCTCATCTTTCAGCATTTTACCACTTAAAAGCGAAATAGTAAATAACAAGCAGGAAGAAATTTCGTCTCAGTCTTTACGTTAAATTAAATTTATCATTTCTCTTTCTTTTTATTTTAATTCATTATATAATTCCGTTGTATAAGTCTTAACCCTTACAAGGAGAAATGCGGCCTTCTGCATGAGTGGGAACGCACTGCTATGACCATGAACAGACAAAAAATCCTCATCGTTGATGATTCTGAAATAAATCGCGCCATGCTGATGGATATTCTTGAGGAAGAATATGCTTACATAGAGGCGGAAGACGGGGCACAGGCCATTCAGATCCTTCAGAAAAATCTGAATATTGACCTCATTTTGCTGGATATTACAATGCCGAAAATGGACGGCTTTGCTGTTTTGGAGTGCATGAATCAATTCCATTGGATTGATGAAATTCCGGTTGTCATGATCACTGCCATGGAAAATCGCTCCAGCATGGAACATTGCTACAATTTAGGCGTAACGGACTACATTCGCCGCCCTTTTGACGCTTATATTGTCCGCCGTCGCGTGCAAAACACACTGAACCTGTTTGCAAAGCAGAAGCGGCTGACAGATATCGTTTCCCAGCAAATTTATTATAATGAGAAAAACAGCAATATCATGATTGCCATTCTCAGCCACATTGTGGAATTCCGCAACAGTGAAAGCGGCCAGCATGTAATTCACATTCGCACTGCCACAGAACTGTTGCTTCGTGCCGTAAAAAAACGCACCGATGCCTATGATCTTTCGGAAACGGTAATTCGCCAGATCGCCACTGCCTCCGCCTTACATGACATTGGCAAAATCAGCGTTCCAAGAGCCATTTTAAACAAGCCCGGCCCCCTCACTCCGGAAGAGTTTTCTATTATGAAAACCCACACCACTGCAGGCGCTGCCATGCTGGAGGCGCTGAACGTTTATCAAAACGAACCGCTGGTGCAAACAGCGCTCGAAATCTGCCGCTGGCACCACGAACGCTGGGATGGTCATGGTTATCCCGATCGCCTGTTAGGTGAAGAAATTCCTCTTTCCGCCCAGGTAGTGGCCTTAGCCGACGTCTATGATGCTCTGACCAGTGAACGATGCTATAAAAAAGCCTACGATCACGATACCGCAATCGATATGATCTTAAACGGTGAATGCGGTGCTTTCAATCCTCTGTTGTTGGAATGTCTGCGGGATATCGACTCCCAACTTCGAACCGAATTAGCCGTAACGGAAGTAAAGCAAAATTTCTATCGCGGTGCACAAAGACTGTCTTCCGATGTGTTGCAAAACAACAAGATTATAAAAACGGATCGAAACCAGCGTTTGCTGGATAACACATTCGAAAAAGCAGACTTTTTTGCCTCCTGTTCCGGCGGAATTACCTTCGATTACGATGCCCTGACGGACATCGCTACCGTAACCGACTGGGATGCCCCACCCTGCTCGCGCCGCTCCAAATTGGATTGTTCCTCGGAAAGCATCTCTCCCTCCATTGCAAAGGAAGACTTCCAACGACTGCGCGCCGCTATGCAGGCCACAACGCCGGAAAACAATGAATTCTGCATCAGCATGTTAATGCCCTCCGGTCGGGACTTTCACTGGTTTGATTTGCGGGTACGCACCCTCTGGGCAGAATCAAGACCGGACCATTACATCGGCGCTGTGGGACAGCTGATAGATGCACAAAAACAGGAGCACATGGAGTGTTCTTCCTGTAAGTTTACGGTGCATACCGCTCCTGCCATCTCAACCACTGCTGCCTATATTCGTCAAATGGAGGAGATTTTTGATGTTGTGCGCCTGGTGGATCCTTTAACCTATACGGTGTTGGAGCTGAGCGAAGAGGGAATCCTGCGCCGCACAGAAGAACGCTGCCACGCTTTCTGGCGCGATGACGGCAGCTGCGCCAACTGCATCTCAAACCGCGCTTATGCCGAGCGCACTCAGCTCAACAAGCTGGAATTTACCGGAACGGACATGTATTATGTGATCTCTCGTTATGTTTGCATCAATGGCGCTTACTGCGTGATGGAATTGGTGTCCAAGCTAAACGAAGGCCGCTGGATTGATGCAAACGGCACCCGTTTCTTGTTGGATCGCAGCAAAAATGAGGCAAGAGAGCTGTTTCTCGATCCTCTGACGGGAGTCTATTCCCGCCGCTATTTCGAGGCCTATCGCACCCATCTGGAAGGTATGGAAGGCATCATGGTAATGGATGTGGACAATTTCAAGCAAATCAACGACACCTACGGCCATCCCACCGGAGACAACGCGCTGTTGAGTGTTGCCTCCACCATCCGCAACTGCGTACGCGGCTCAGATATTTTGATCCGTTATGGCGGCGACGAATTTGTCCTGCTGTTTCCCCAGATTTCTCCAGAAATGCTGGATAAGAAGAAAGATCAGATCAAATCGGCCGTCAAAGCAATTGAACTGCCCGACTGCTCCGACATTCAGCTGTCCATCAGTATTGGCGGTGTGTGCAATATTCATCCTATTTCCGAAGCCATCCGCGAAGCCGATCGCCTAATGTATCTGGATAAATCGGACAAGCCGGACGCAATCAATTGATCAATGCAAACAGCCCTCGACTTGTGATTTCACAAGTCGAGGGCTGTTTTACTTCTTTACCAAAGATGCAATTGATCCGCCTGCTGCCGCAGCTCACTGCGAAAATCCGGATGCGCCACCGCAATCAGATTTTCTACTCTTTGCCGCACGGAACGGCCGCGCATGGGCGCAATTCCATATTCAGTTATAATGTAATCCACTGTATTCCGGCTCAGTGTAACCACACCGCCCGGGGCGTGCTGGGCTACGATGGAGGATATCGTATCGTCCTTTCTGGCCGCCTTCACGCAAATAATATTGCGTCCCCCCTTGGAGTAGTTTGCGCCTTCCGCAAAGTCGCACTGTCCGCCGCTTCCGGAATACATTTGGGAGCCGATACTTTCCGAGCACACCTGTCCCGTTAAATCCACTGCCAGGCCGGAATTCACCGAAACAAAATTGTCGTTCCGGCCAATCACACGGGGATCATTTACGTAAGAACCGCTGTAAAACTCAATTCCGGGGTTATCATCCACCATATCGTATAATTCCTGTGTACCCAGGGCAAAGGTACAGACACAGCGGCCTTTGTGGATGTTTTTCTTCTTATTGGTCAAAACTCCTGCGTTGATTAAATCGACAATGGAGTTGGTCAACATCTCTGTGTGCAAACCAAGATCATGCTTATCCATCAGCGACATTGCTGCGGCGTCCGGTATTCCGCCGATGCCAAGCTGAATGCAGTCTCCATCGTGGATCAGGCTGGAAACATAACCGCCGATTGCCTTATCGGCTCTGGTAAGCTCTGTTTTGTCCAAATAGGGCAGGTCGGTTGCCGCTTCCACAATCATATCCACATCGCTGATATGAATGGCGGTATCGCCCCGTGTACGAGGCAAATTAGGGTTTACCTGCACGATTACTTTTTTGGCCGCATCAAAAAAGGACCGTTCATGGGCAAGGCAAAGCGGAATGGTAAAGTAGCCATGGCGGTCCATCGGTGAAACAGCGCAAATAAACAAATCCGGAACACCGTTATCCGCCATCCACCGCTGTGCGCCGTCATGCATGTGGCTTGGAAAATAACTGACGGAATTATTTGCCAAACTCTTTCTGGTGTCCGGCATCAGGAAAGCTACATCAATATCGAATGTGTCCCGATAAATCGGATCTGTCATAAAGGGATGCGGGAAACAACACATTGGGCCATACATTTTTATATTATGCACCAAGCCCTGCAGTTCGTGCAAACGATCGAAAATCGCCGTAGGTTCATTGGCTGCCTGAGATGCCGTCAGGACGCTGTCCGACCGGATAGATTCCAGCACTGCATCGATGGTGGTAAGCTTTCTTTGATACTCGCCATAATAATCCATTTTTGACCAAACTCCCTTTCATTGATTGCCGTTGCTTCACTCCTTACTTTGTTCAATTATAACCTTTTCTATCTGTATTCGCAAGATTAATTGTGCAAAACAGAGAAAAGCAGGCAACATTTCCGCTTAACAAGCGGAAATGTTGCCCAAAAATTTTTTTAGATCAGCAAGCCGTATCGATCCTGCAAAGGCAGAAGCGCATCCTCTGGAAGGCTTCCCTCATACAGCGCTCTGCCCTGATAAGTGCGCAGCGCTGCCTCCAGCAGTTCTGCATCATCGCACACAATGCACAGCGGTTTGGAAATCAGATATTGATAATCCGCCAAGGCATCAATGTCTTCCCAGGCATTGATACGCAGCGCAACCATCGGATGGGAATCTTCCAGTGCGTCTGCAAGCGCGCTTTCCAAATCTCCTTCCGTTGAAAGCACTTCGCCATGACCTGCATCAACCGTCAGATAACAGATGTTCTTCTCCGTTGCTGCAGGCAGCATGTCTGCAAATTCCGGTGCCGGGTAGACAATTTTCGCTCCATCCAGCGCCTGCTTCAATGCCGCAATGTGCTCCTCTGTTGTTCCGCAGCAGCCGCCGAAAATGCTGACGCCATTTTTCAGCATCTCGTCCACATATTCCACAAATTCTTCCGGTGGGCAATCATATTCCGTTTTTCCGTCCACAATTACCGGCATGCCCGCATTTGGCTTTGCAATCAGCGGCACTCTGGCATATTGATGCAAGCGCTTCAATTGCACCAGCATTTGCTCCGGACCGGTGGAACAGTTCAATCCAAATGCACTGATTCCCATTCCCTGCAGTACCGTCAGTGCCGCAACCACATCCGTACCGGACACGCTGCGTCCGTTTTCATCGCAAGTAAAGGTGACAAAAATCGGCTTTTCGCTCACGCTCCGAATCGCCAGCACCGCCGCTCTGGCATCTGACAGGGTCATCATGGTTTCCACAGCGTAGAGATCGACTCCTGCTTTTTCCAGTCCCGCCGCCTGCTCCGTATAGATGTCCACCAGTTCCTCGAAAGATGCTGTGCCCAGCGGTGCAAGAAACAGTCCCGTTGGCGCCATATCTCCCGCAATCCATGCCTGACCGCCCACTGCTTCTTTGGAAATTGCCGTCAGTCTCTGGTTATATTCTTCCGTCTGATTAAAAACATGGCGTTCCTCCAGCTTCTGCCGGTTGGCACTGAAGGTGGGGGCATAAACGACCTGACTGCCTGCTGAAACATAACGGCACTGCACATCCTGAATTGCCTCCGGGTGTTCCAGTACCCATTGCTCTGTGCTTGTATCTCCAGTAAATCCACGCTTTTGCAGCTGCGTTCCTGTCGCTCCGTCCAGTATTAAGGGAAAACGAATTTCCATAGTACACCCTCCATCAATTCAAAAAGACATATTTTCTGCAAAATAATCCGAAAATACGGGATTTCCCGAAAGCACAACCGTCTTGCATTTTTTTGTAAGCTCGCTCAACTGCGCCCATTTTTGCGGATCCAGTACCAATGCAGAAGCACCTGCAAGAGAGGAATTTCCCAGACTGTGGATTTTGCCGGAAAATGCGGCCGGAAACATGCCTATTCTTCTTGCACTGTCGGGAGATAAATAGTTCCCGAAACCACCTGCCAGATAAACTCCTTCGATCTGTTCCGGCTGCAACTCTCTTTCCTTCAACAAAACCTGAATGCCTGCTGCCACCGCTGCCTTTGCCAATTGCAGATTTCTTACATCGGCGGCAGTCAGTTTTATCTCTGGTGTAAGGCAGAAAACCCCGTTCCCGTCTTCATCCGGCTCCAAGTAGCGCCGCAATTCCGGCCGCACCTTCTCCGGCGGCAAAAGCCGCCCCCCGGGAGTGATAATTTCCAGCTCCAACAAAATCGCCGCCAAATCCAGCAGCCCTGATCCGCACATTCCCTTCGGCGGAACATTGCCAATCACATCATACAGAAAGCCCTTCTCATAACGCACATGGCTCACTGCGCCGTCAATTCCCGGCATTCCACAGGATATGCCGGCTCCTTCAAAAGCCGGTCCGGATGCAACTGCACAGCATAGAAATCCATCCCTGTCCCCCAGCGCCATCTCACCGTTGGTGCCGATATCCAGGAATAAAAAATTTCCCTGCTTCTGATGCAAACCGGAGGACAGCAGTCCTGCTGTGATATCGCCGCCGATATAACCACCGATGCAGGGAGCAAAGCGCACGGGCACCCCCTGCAACGATCTTCCCGCAAAATCGAGAAATAAAGTTTCGGGCTGAAATGGAATTGCCGCAATCCCCTGTACAGTGCGTCCATCAAATAAATGCTGCATAACCGTGTTGCCTGCAACAACAACTTCGGTTAGCTCCGCTTCCTTCCGATGACTTTCTTTCAAGGCCAGCTGAACCATATTCCACACTTGCTGACGAATGCATTGCGACAGTTCCTGAACGCCAGATTCCTGCTCCAGTGTATATTGAATGCGGCTGATGACATCAGCACCATAAGGAGCCTGAGCATTCCATTCACTGACGGTACGAAGCACTTCCCCATTGGAAAGCTCAAACAGCCGCACTACGACTGTCGTTGTACCCAGATCCACTGCCGCACTACAGCCCTGTCTTCCCTCCTGATAGGAGAGTTTTTCGGTTTCCGTATTCGTTAAAATAACACCGCCGGATGCTTCCGGTAAAACAACCGTGTCGCCATCCTTTGCCACTGTCTTACAGGCCAGCCTCGGAACTGAGTTGACCGGTATGCGGCACTTGCCGCACCGCCCTTTTCCTCCGCAGGCCGCCGGGATGGAATATCCTGCCCGGCGCAGTGCCGCAAGCAATGTCTCGCCCTCTTGAATTTGTAATGTAACCGCAGTTTCTCCGGCTACCACGCGAATGCTTGACACAGACATCGCCCACCAATATAATAGGATAATACATTTATTGTACGCAAGTGAACTTTGTTTTGTCAAGGGGCTTTTATCGAATGGATGAACTGGTTAAACTGGCGCAGCAAAACGGATTTAGCCAGTGGGCAGCGCTGAATATGGCCTCTGTTGTGCCTATGGAGGATGTACGCAAAATGTGTGCGGCCAACCGGTGCGGCTGCTGGGGGACCAATTGGGCGTGTCCTCCCGGATGCGGAAGCCTGAACCATATTTCCTCCCAATTGGCTCAATATCATAGCGGGTTGCTCGTGCAAACCACTGGAAAGCTGACTGACGACTTCGATATCGAAGGCATGAACGCTCTTTCCGAGCGTCATTGCCGCCAATTTAAAGCCTTTACCCGGCAGGTCAGGCTTCTGTATCCCCACTGTCTACCCCTGTCCGCCGGTCCATGTCTCATTTGTCGCAAGTGTACCTATCCTCACCGCCCATGCCGCTATCCGGACAAACGAATTTCCTCCATGGAGTCTTACGGACTTCTGGTCAGTGATATTTGCCTTCGCTCCGGTTTGGGTTACAATTACGGTCCCAAAACACTTACTTATACATCCTGCATCCTGATTAAGGAGTGATCCACATTATGTCAACACCAAAACAAATCTTTTTGGAAACCATCAAGCCGGATGGTCAGCCGGAGCGTCAACTGCGCCAATATGAGGCATTTTCCATGTGTTTGGATGACCCGATCATTTCCTATTTAAATGCGGATCGTCAAATAGGCGCCACATGGAAGGATCGCTGGGGAATTACAAACAGCTTTCCCCCGTCATCTCCCGGACCCATGCCGCTCCACGGCCCAGAAATCACAGTCTGCCCCGATGTAACGCGCTGGAAAGAAGTGGTCCATGCCCCGGACCTTCTGGCAAACTGTACCACAGGGTGGGAAGAATGCCGAAAGCGTTGGCGGGAGATTGCCGGTGAAGAAACCCTCGTTACCGGCTTTATGGGTACCGGTATTTTTGAAGAATGCCACTTCCTGATGGGGTTTGAAAACACCCTGACTTCCTTCTATGAACATCCGGACGAAATGCACGAGCTGATTGAATATATTCTGGAGTATCGTTTGCAATACGTCAAAATGCTTATTGACGGTCTGCAGCCGGATGTGATGTTCACCCATGACGACTGGGGAACAAAAGATTCCCTGTTTATGAAGCCGGAAATGTGGCGGGAGTTTCTGAAAGAGCCCTACCGCCGGTTTTACGGCTATATTCGCTCCAGAGGCGTTATCGCAATTCACCATGCGGATTCCTATCTTGTGCCCATTGTGGATGATATGGCCGAAATCGGAATTCAGGTGTGGCAGGGAACGCTTCCGGAAAACGATATTCCCGCCCTGCAGCGCCATCTAAACGGAAGAATGACACTTATGGGTGGACTCGGAGCTTCCATCGATCGCGAGGATGCTACTCCGGAAGAAATTCTGGCCTATACGCATGACGCCCTCCGGCGCTACTGCCCCGGCGGACATTACATTCCCTCCATCACTTACGGCATAATGGGCACGGTATTCCCCCGTGTAGATCCCTATCTGAATCAGGGAATCGACGAATATAACGCCACATTGCATATGCCGGATATGCACCTTCCCCCCGTCCCCCGCCGCAATACCGCTTCTGTCTCGACTGCTTCTGTCCCGCAGGAAACGCAAGAGGAGAAAACGGAACTCTCCCTGATGGAGCGCATTGCCGCTGCACTGGAGCGGGGGCAACAAAAGAAGCTGCTGCAATTGTGTCAGCAGGCAATTGACGACGGACATAACCCCCAGGAAATTCTCTCCGATGGACTGGTGGCCGGTATGACCAAATTGGGTGAAGAGTTCTCCGCCAATCGAGTGTTTGTGCCGGAAATGCTGATTGCAGCTCGCTGCATGACCGCCGCAACTGCTCTGTTAAAGCCCTATATGGTCGGCACTGCCAACGAAATTGTCGGTCATGTCTGCCTTGGTACTGTTCAAGGGGATATGCACGACATCGGAAAAAATCTGGTCAAAATCATGATGGAAGGCAGCGGCATCGAGGTTCACGACCTTGGTGTTGATGTCAGCCCGGAGGAATTCGTTGACACGGCTCAGAAATATCATTGCGGAATTATCGCCTGCTCTTCCCTGCTCACGACTACCATGCAAAATATGCGCAAAGTGGTAGAGCTAACCGAAGAGCGCGGTCTGCGGGATAAAATCAAAATCATGGTGGGCGGAGCTCCCATCAGCCAAAGCTTCTGCGATGAAATCGGTGCCGACGCTTACACCGAGGATGCCGCAAGCGCTGCACGCGTTGCCGTTGCATTTTTACGCCAGCAAAATAACACCTGATAAAACAAAATGGAACCTTGCTTTTTCATCAGCAGGGTTCCATTTTGTTTGCTTATATGCATTTTTAATTATCCCATCAGCGGAAGAACATAGGTTGTCCAAAGCCAACTGATTGGCATTACCAGTGCCATTGCTGGGATAACATCCGCAATCGGAAAGTTTTTTATTCCCGCAATACGCAGGCCGGTAGCAATCATAATAATACCGCCGCAAGCTTTAAAGTCCGCAATCATGGTGGGGGTTGTCAGGGGGAACACAAGGTTTGCCAGCAAATACAGCAAAAGAAATATCACACACTGGGGAATTGCCACAAGAGAGACCACTGCTCCAAGAGAACAGGCAAAGATCGCTGCCGTGAATAAATCCAGTACGGCCTTGGCAAGCAGCACACTATGATCGCCGTTAAAGCCAGACAGCAAAGCGCCATAAATGCCCGTTCCACTGGCGCAGAACAGAACAATAACAGTGAGAAACATGGCTGTGTTACCGGAGTTTTTGCCATCACCACGCACCGGAAACTTCCGCTGCAATGCGGCCGCCACGCCGGATATACGCTGTCCGAGTTTTAGCCACAGTCCAAGTCCGCCGCCCAGAATCAATGCGAAAACCACTGCCGGCATATTCTCCATCTGTGCGGTAGAACTGATTCCCATGCCGAGAGAACACATGCCAAAGATCAAATTCAAATTCGCCTGAAATTCGTCCTGAAGCCGTCCCTGCAGCTGCGCCCCCAGCAATCCACCTGCTGCGACAGCCAGCACATTCACAATAACACCAATCGGCATATTACCACGTTCCCCTTCCCCTCATCCACGAAATACGAGCCGCCACGACTGTGGCGGCTCGAAAACCGGTTCGCAAATCTTTTCCGTTATTCTGCTTTTTATGGGACTCAGCCGCCCAGATATGCTTTCCGAACCGCGTCATCATTGAGCAAATCCGCACCGGAACCGGTTGTGACAATTTTGCCGGTTTCCAGCACATAGCCGCGGTTTGCAATGCTCAACGCCATCTGAGCATTCTGTTCCACCAGCAGAATGGTCGTTCCTGCTGCGTTCAGATTTTCAATAATCGTGAAAATCTGCTCCACCAGCAACGGTGCCAGACCCATGGACGGTTCGTCCAGCATCAGAATTTTCGGTCTGCTCATGAGCGCCCGTCCCATAGCCAGCATCTGCTGTTCGCCGCCGGACAGAGTGCCGGCAACCTGCTTATAGCGCTCCTTTAAGCGGGGAAATTGCTGATAAATTCGGTCCATAGTTTCTGCAATTTCATTTGCCGGACGGGTATATGCACCCATCTCCAGATTTTCCTGCACAGACAGCTGCAGGAAAATGCGCCGTCCCTCCGGGCAAAGCGCCATGCCGCGATTGACAATTTTATGCGGTGCAACGCCAAGAAGGGAATTGCCCTCTAATGCAACGCTGCCCTTTCTCGGCTTCAGCAGGCCGGCAACGGTATTCAGTGTGGTGGATTTACCGGCACCGTTCGCACCAATCAATGTGACAATCTCGCCCTCATTTACTTCAAAGGAGACACCTTTGATGGCATGGATACTGCCGTAGTAGACGTGCAAATCATCAACTTTCAGCAAAGTGCCCATCTTTTAGCCCTCCTTCTTCTTGCCCAAATAGGCCTCGATTACCTGCGGATCGTTCTGAATCTGAGTCGGCGTGCCCTTTGCGATGATCTTGCCGAAGTTCAGCACCGCGATGCCCTCGCAAATACCCATAACAAGACTCATATCGTGCTCAATCAATAAAACGGCAATCTGGAACGTATCGCGGATTTTCTGGATGTTTTCCATCAGCTCCGCTGTTTCAGACGGGTTCATACCGGCAGCAGGCTCATCCAGCAGCAGCAGCTTTGGCTGCGTTGCCAGGGCGCGGACAATTTCCAGTCTCCGCTGAGCACCATAGGGCAGGGAGCTTGCCTGCACATTTGCCATATCTGCCATATCAAAGATGTCCAGCAGTTCCAGTGCCCGCTCGTGGGCTTTTTTCTCTTCCTTCCAATACTTTGGCAGGCGGAAAATGCCGCTCATCATGCTGTAGTTTGTGTGGTTATGCAGGCCAATCTTGACATTGTCCTCCACCGACAGCTTGTCAAACAGGCGAATATTCTGGAAGGTACGGGCAATTCCGGCTTTGTTCACCTGAATGGTGCTCATATGTGCCGTGTCGATGCCGTCCAGCAAAATAGTGCCGCGGGAAGGCTGATAAACTTTTGTAAGCAGATTGAATACCGTGGTTTTACCAGCGCCGTTCGGGCCGATCAAACCGGCAATTTCCGTGCGGCCAATTGCCATGTTGAAGTCGTCCACCGCAGTCAGACCGCCAAAGTCAATACCCAGGTGAGAGACTTCCAGAACAGGAGCTTTCCCCACATCACGTTCGGGAATCTTATTGGGGCTGGGCACCTGAACAAGCTTGGTTTCCTCTTTGTTACTCATCTTCAGCACCCTCCTCTGCTGCTTTATTCTTCCGCGTGAATCGACCGACAAGACGATTCATAAAAGCTCTTGCCTGGGGATTGTTGCTGACAATCATGACCAGAATCAACACGATGGCATAGACCAGCATACGGTAATCCTGGAATTCACGGAGCAGCTCAGGCAGCACAGTCAGCAAGGCCGCAGCAATAATGGAGCCACGCAGATTACCAATGCCGCCAAGAACCACAAACACCAGCACAAGGATCGATGTGTTGAAGTCAAATTTCTTCGGCACAACTGTGGAATAGCTCAATGCATACAATGCGCCAGCCGCACCGGCCATAGCCGCAGAAGTAACAAACGCCATCAATTTATACCGTGTAATATTCAATCCGCAGGCTTCAGCAGCAATGCGGTTGTCGCGAATTGCCTTGATTGCACGGCCAGAACGGCTGTTGATCAGGTTCTGGGCAACAAACAGGACAATCAGCACCAGAATGATACCGCTGATGAAGGTGGAAATTTTCTGGATGCCTACCGCGCCCATCGGGCCGTTCAAGATAACGGTGCTGTCTGCATCCATGCCCATGGAAGTTGCATCCGTCATGCTGAAGTGCAGGCCATTGCTGTCAACGCCCACATAAAGGCAGTTCAAAATATTTTTGATAATTTCGCCAAAAGCCAAGGTAACAATGGCCAGATAGTCGCCCTGCAAGCGGAGCACCGGAATGCCGATCAGCACACCGGCAATGGCTGCAAAAAACGCTCCCAGCACCATAGCAATGGCCAGGCGTGCCGGATCCGGCAAAGAGCTTTGCAACGCTGTGGCGGCAATGACGCCGGAAAACGCGCCAACGCTCATAAAGCCCGCATGACCCAAACTCAGCTCACCGGAAATACCAACCACCAGGTTCAGGGACAAAGCCATAACCACATATGCGCAAATCGGAATCAGCTGACCCTTCAGGTTGCTTTTCAACCCGCCGGTCATGCTCAGAATCTGAAACACAGCAAAGAAGGCAATGACAATGCCATAGTTAATGAAGCCACCGCGAGAGGCAGACGATAATTTTTTCATATTCCCCCACCTCAAACTTTCTCTCTGATTTGCTTACCCAACAGTCCGGTAGGCTTGACAATCAAAACAACAATCAAAACCGCAAAGACAATCGCATCCGACAGTTCCGTCGAAACATAGGCTTTTGCGATGATCTCGATAATACCCAACAAAATGCCGCCCAGCATGGCGCCCGGGATGGAACCAATGCCGCCAAACACAGCTGCGGTAAAGGCCTTGATACCAGGCATAGAACCGGTTGTCGGCATCAACGTGGGATAGGCGGAGCACAACAGAACACCGGCGATGGCTGCCAGGCCGGAGCCAATGGCAAAGGTCAGGGAAATTGTTCCGTTGATATTGATTCCCATCAACTGCGCCGCGCCCTTGTCTTCACTGACCGCACGCATGGCCTTGCCCATTTTCGTTTTGTTGGTAAAGAGATTCAGGCCAACCATGATGACCACGCAAACAGCAATTGTGATCAAAGAGGTGACCGTGATGGTTGCCCCGCCAACGGAGAAGGAGGACGAGCCAAACAGTGCAGGAAAGCTTTTCGGGTTGGATGTCCAGATCAGCAACGCCGCATTCTGCAGGAAGTAGCTCACGCCGATTGCGGTAATCAGAACCGCCAGAGAGCCAGCACTGCGCAGGGGTTTGTATGCCAGGCGTTCAATAATAATTCCCAAAATCGTGCAAACTAAAATTGCAAATAAAATTGCAGGGATCGTGGGCCAGTTCAGATAGTAGCTGCTGCAAAATGCAACGTAGCCACCGACCATGATAACGTCTCCGTGGGCAAAGTTCAGCATCTTTGCAATGCCGTAAACCATTGTGTAGCCCAGAGCGATGATCGCGTATACGCTGCCCAGACTGATACCACTGATCAGATAGGATAACATATGGTTACACCTCAATTCTTTCTTTCAGGATTCTGCTTTTCTTTTTTGCCGGTAATCACGCATCAAACCGCCGCCAGGACGAAGCGCAGCTGCGCTCTGATGCCTGATGGTCGGCAAAACTGTGAAAAGGGGCTGCCCGTGCGGAACAGGCAGCCCCATATTCAAATTGGACTCAGTAGGGCTGAATCTGTGAATCTAAATTACATCGCAGAGTAAGCGCCGTCCTTGATAACATAGACCTTGGGGTCCTTGTTGACCTCGCCGTTGGTGGACCAGTGCATGTTGTCGCCGGTCAAGCCATTCACGGAGAAGCTGGAGTCAGTGAAGACGCTGATCAGGATTTCGCACAGATCGGAGTAGCTCATGTCGCTCACATCCAGGCCGCCGTTCTTATCAGCATAGAACTGGAGAGCTTCATAGATAGCATACACGCAGTCATAGCCGTCAGCAGCGAACTGAGTAGCGGTGAAGCCGTTGTTTGCCTCGAACTCATCGCTGAAGTCAGCATCATCGCTGGCTGCGAAAGGAGTCATCAGCATCAGGCCCTCTGCCAGAGAGGTGTCGAAGCCTTCCACACCCAGGATGCCGTCCATGCCGTCCACGCCGAAGAAGGTGGCGTCAAAGCCCATGGTGTTGGCCTGCTTCAGGATGTTGGAAGCGGGAGTGTAGTAAATGGGCATGAACACCAGATCTGCACCGCTCTTCTGAGCGTCCTGCAACTGAACGGAGAAGTCAGCGTTGTCATCGCTGGGGAAGGTGGTCTCGCTGACAATGCTCAGGCCCTTGGACTCAGCCTCGGCCTTGAATGCCTGATAAATACCGGTGGAATATGCATCGGAGTTGTTGTAGATGATGGCGACCTTCTCGGCAACCTTGTTGTCTGCAATGTAGTCAGCAGCCAGCTTGCCCTGGTTGGGGTCGGTGAAGCACATCTGGAAGACGTTATCCTTGCCCTTGGTTACATCGGAAGAAGATGCAGAGGGGGTCAGCATAAACATACGGTCGCTGTATGCTTCAGCGGAAACAGCGATGCAGGGGTTGGTGGTAACAGAACCGACAATGGCCTGAGCACCCCAGTCCTGAAGCGTGTGGTAAGCGTTGACGCTCTTCTCTGCGTCGCTTTCATCATCCTGGAAGTTGAGTTCGACGCTGAACTGGCTGCCCAGAGCGTTGATCTCTTCTACTGCGATCTCAGCGCCGCCCTTCACGGACTTGCCGTAGGTAGCAGCTGCGCCGGTGATGGGGCCGATGCCGCCCAGCTTCAGGGTGCCGGTGAGGCCGCCGTCGGAAGTGCCGGAAGCACTGGAAGCGCTGGTGTCGCTCTTGGCAGCGCTGCTGCCCTGACTGCTGCTGGAGCCACAAGATGCCAGAGCCAGCACCATGGACAGAGCCATCAGCAATGCGATAAGCTTTTTCATTGTTTTTTCCTCCTTTAATATAAAAGCAAATCTCGTTGGATTTGCTTTACGATCTCATCGAATGGATCTGAAAAAAGTTTCTGATGCCCCGATGCTATATCGATGTTGACAATTATAATGATATCATTAGAAAATGTCAACACTATAAGACAGGCAATTTTAGACAACATTGCAGGAAATAGAACGCCGAAAATCAAACGATCTGGCAATTTTACCTGTATTTCAATTGAATTTTCAGTGTCTTTGCACTTCTGTTTGCAAAATATGCATTTCCTTTACTGCAATATTTTGTTTCCCTTGTGTTGATTTTCTACTTTTTTGTCAACTTGACACTTGTGATTCTTCCGTCAAATAAAGCGACAACCATGGTCTGTTGCCGGATCATGGTTGTCGCTTTTCGTTCTAATTGTTTTCGCTTTCGTCCAGCCGAATTTCTCCTGCCCGGATCAGTCGTACAAAGAGCGGTGCCAGTTCCGGGTCGAATTCTCTGCCGCAGCCTTTTTCCAGCTGGTCAATTGCGTAATCAATGCTCAGCGCCTTCCGGTAGGGGCGGTTGGTCGTCATGGCATCAAAGGCATCTGCAACTGCAAGGCACCGGGCAGACAAGGGAATCTCCGTTCCTGCGGCTCCTCTGGGATAGCCTCGACCATCCCAGCGCTCGTGGTGTCCGACCACCGCCGGAATCAGATAGTCCATCGCCGGCAAATGCCGGATCATATCAATGGAATTATTGACGTGACCTTTTATGGTTTCATATTCCGTATCAGTAAGTTTTCCGTTTTTGCCCAGAATGTTCTCCGGAATGCTGATCTTGCCAATATCGTGCAGCAAGCCAGCCTCGTAGATCATGCGCACCTGTTCATCGTTCATGCCGTATGCAGCCGCCAGAATTGCAGAATACCGGGCCACGTTTCGGCTGTGTTGATAGGTATAATGATCTTTTGCATCAATCGCCGCTGTCAGCGCCCGAATTGCCGTTTCATTGCGCTGATAGGCCGAGTCTGCACTCCGGCGAATAATGCACAGTGCACGTTCCCGGGGTGAATGAACCGTCTGTGACTCAACTGCAAAGCGATTGATTCCCTGTTTTCCGTTGGCTTTTGCGTGGTAGGTCGCCAAATCCGCATTTTCCATCAGTTCCTTGGCTGAGGATGCGGCGAAAGGACTGACGCAAATGCCACAGCTTACGGTAAGCCCCCGCATATGTCTTCTTTCCGGAGTGGAATTAATTTCCGCCACGCGGCGGCGAATTTCCTGCGCCAAGAGTTCTGCTGCCCGACCGTCGTAATGGGGCATCAGGACAGCAAACACCTTTCCGCTGCTTCGGAAAATAATGCCGTTGGTATCCACGCAGCTGCGTAGAATATTTGCTACCTCGACCAAAACGCGATCGCCCTCACTGGCACCGTAAAGCTGATTGTAGAGTTTAAAATCATCCAAATCAATATACAGCAGCGCCAGAGAGCTGTTGCGGCACAGATCAAACTGCTGTTCAATCTGTTCCACAAAATAGCGGTAGTTGTACACACCGGTCAGGCTGTCCACCCGGGCTTCCCGGTAAACCTGTTCATAGAGAGCAGCGTTCTTTAATGCAATCGCCGTAATGGAAGAAACCGTAGTCAGAAAGCTCAATTCCGTATAAGAAAAATGGACATTTCGATCCTTCCCGGACAAAAGCACAACGCCAACCAAACCTTTTTGATCCCGCAGTGCCACCATACAGCTAAGCCCTATGCGGCGGAACGTTTCCTTTTCGCTTTGCCACATGGATTGATACAGCGGACTGCTGCGGAATTCATCCATTAACAGATAAGATTCCTGCTCCTGCAAGTAGGTCAGGCAGGGGCTGTCCATTTCAATTTCCACTCCACCGGAATCCAGGGAGGAGTTACTGCAGCGAGATAGAAAACGGTCCTTCTCCGGCAGGCAGATAATGACCCGCTCCACCGGAATTTCTGCCTGAATAATTTCTACCAGACGCTCCATGATTTCATTCACGTCTAAGCTCTGGGAGATTCCATTGGAATAGACGCTCAGTCGTTTGTCCTGTTGCCGTTCTCTCGAAAAAACCTGATTCAGTATGTGCCGCAGCAACAGGTAGATGCCCTGCATCATCAGCGCAACAATGATAGCAACTACCATCGTTGCAACATTATCATTTACGCCAAACCAGCGAATAAAGGATTCCTTTACGCCGCCGATGTAATATGCTCCAAACAGCACAAACACTGCCGCCAGAATCAGCACCAGCAGCGAACGGGAAATCAGCAGCTTCAAGCTGAACATATGCTTTTTATACAGCGCCCAGGTTAAGAGCACTGCACAGATAATTCCCGAAAACTGATCCCACGGAAAGACATTGCCCGGCATAATGGAAATCATGTTGCCCAGGGCAATAATAACGCAGGCGAAGATCAACGCCAGAAGACCAGGCGAGCGCAGTCCCCGCTCTTTCACCGCTCTGCGAATAATCTGTGCCGTGGACAGCACAATGCTCAGCAGTACAATCAGTGGAATGACAATCAGCAGGGGAACCGAGCCGTAATGAAAGACCGTCTTTCCTGCTTCTGTAACTTCCGGAAAAGGCGGCTGCAGAAAAATGCCCTGGGTTGTCAGAATTAAGATCACAGCCGTTGCTATGGACCAAACGATTTTCAGGAAACTGCCTCGTTCCCGTATGAAATTGCATACGAAGAAAAAGCAGCACAACGCAATTGAGAACAGCGCCAGCAATGACACATAGAACCAAAAACTGACTCCCGGCGGCACCTGCAGCCGCATTAGTACTGAGGCTCCAGACCAGACGGTCAGCACCCCCAGGAAGACAATAAAGGTGCGCACCTCGCGGTTTTTCTTGGCCGCCATAAAGGTTATGAACAGCAAGAAGAAACAGCAAAATGCAAGGATATTAATGGACAGGAATTGAACCTTCGCCACCTGGTCTTCACCTCCTTTTTATTCGAACTTCTCTATAACTCAGCAGCGAAATTGCTTCTGAAACTCCAACAGCTCATTTACATCCAGCGAACTGGGATTGATCCGCAAAATCGTTCTCCCCCGCTGCTGTTGGAACGCGGCAATCACTCCGTATTTCAAAATATCAATCTGCAGCGGCTCAATGGAAAGCAACTTTTTCAAATCTGCGTAGTCGCTGTCAAAATAGCGAAAATACGCCGACAGATGATCCGTCAGCACCTGTTTGGATGCTGCCGCCATTTGCTGTTCCGACGGCGGAATCTCTACAAACATATGTAAAAACGGCCGATTTTGCGCGTCATACTCTTTTCGCGCAAACCAGGCTGAAACAGGGAGCTTCGACAGCTGAATCACCTGCTGCACAGAGGCCTCCGTAATGCGGGTAAACCCTGCAATATCAATCACACTTGGAATGCGATCCTGAAAGTAAAACCGCGGAAGCTCATTTTGTCCCGCTGAAACGCACCGATAGACATCGCCAATGCGGTAGCGCATGAATGCGCCGCCGTGAAACACGCTGATGACCAGCTCATACTGTTGCCCTGCTGTCACTTCATCCATCAGGCAGGTACGCGGTTTGTATTCCGGATCTGCAAGACTGCGAAGCATTTCTGCCTCCGGGATAAATTCATAAAAGCAGGCATTTGGGAAAAAGACCATACCGTTGCGGTTCCAATCTTCTGCCGCGATGCAGGTGCTTTCCGTTCCCGCCGCAATTTCAATGGGAGAAACGCCCCACGCTTCGGTCAGTGCTTCTCGGTAGCAACGGGAATCCGGGCCGGTATATACAAATCCTTTGATGCGAAACAGATCCTTTGGCTGTAGGCCGCGTCCGTCTCTGCGGCAGAAATACTTTCCCTTTACGTAGCGGGCCGCTATCACCGGACTGACCTTTCGCGCAACGCTTCCCCCGCCTCCCATGCCGGAAAACCGTTCGGTAATAAAATTCGCCACGGCACCCATGCCAAAGAAATAGTCGATTCCGCCGGTTAACCCCTGGGAAAATCCGTTTTTGATGCGCTGAGAAAAGCTTGCAGATACCGATTGTTTATCGTTGGGAAGCCAGTCAAAGTGGATGTCCTCCCCCAGCAATGACGGCATCAGGCCGGTAGCATAGGGAAGCGGAGCTCCTCCATACAACACCCGATCGCCTTTATGCACAGAAAACTGACCTTTTTCACGACTGGTGCACAGCATCGTCAATGTACAAAGATTATGCCGGTAGGTATCCAGCATTTCTCTTGTATAGGGTGCCACCTTTGTCGGGCGCAATCCACCCTCCCAGGTTGTCTGAATCCAGATCACCGGCTGACCGGGCAGCAACTCCGCCCGTTTCGGCAGAAGAGCATCTGCATAATCCGTATAACTGGTCAGGGGAAGCATTTCCCGCAGCTGCTCAAAATTTTCCGGTTTTTTTCCGTTTAAGAGGCGCTGACCCAACCCGCAATCACACCAGCAGGCCAATTGCTCCTGCAGCAGACGATGCTGCATAAACATGTAATTTTCCAGTGAAAGATCCAAATATCCGCAGTACTCCCCCCAGAGCTGGGCACGGGGCAATTTTCTCAATTTCTTCTCAAATTGCAATGGGGGTCACTTCCTTCTATTCAGGCAATTCACCGCACTGCGGCGGTTTGGAATAAGAAATGGCACTTCCGACTGGTATTCCGCATACCCTTCTATGCGCTGGATAAAAACAACTTGATCTTCAAACGCCGCCAGCAGTATATCCAGCAGTGCATAAACTGCGCCCGCAAGCGGGTTCAGCCCTGCACCCAGCCACAAAAACAGCATGAAAAAGCAAAAGAACAACACACCCGGATGTCGGCACAGGGCATACACGCCTTTCGCGCATACCGCCCGCTGCTCTCCCGGCTCTCCATAGGACGCTTGACGGGGCAACGAAAAAAACAACGCGTCCAGTTCCAGCCACAGTGCTCCTGCCGCCAGCACCAGACAGGCCAATTGAACAGGAACAAAGGAGACCACTGTTTCAAAAAAATGAAGCTGTCCCGCCAGAGAGATAACCAGCAAAGCGCAGGAAAGCGGAAACAATCCTTTTCCAAATGCTTTTTTCCACCATGTATCGTTGCAGTCACTAATGAAGAAAAGCAAAAAGCTCAGAACACCAAGTCCAAATAAAACGCCCTGCAGTGTACTCACCTCTATCCCCTACGTTGTATTACCGTCGGCCTTTTCGCATCGCCAGCCCATAAACCAATCCCAGCGCACCGCCGATAATATGCGTTAATTGGGAAACATTATCGGAAAGGAAAATGGCATCGTGAATTTCCTGTCCCAGATAAAGCGCCGTTACCGCCAGGAATGTCAAGGGAATTCGACCCCGTTGATAGCTGACCATAGAGGCAAGGATAATCATCATAAATACTACACCGCTTGCACCCAGCAACGCAGTGTTGGGGAAGAAAAACATATCCACAAGTCCGGTCACAATCGCCGTTACTGCGATCATACCCAACAAGCGGTCGCTGCCATAAAACTCTTCCACAATCGGCCCCAACAACAGAAACAGCATCATATTGCTGATGTAGTGACTCATCCCGGAATGACCCAACACATGCCCGAACAGGCGCACATAGGTAAGCGGATCTGCCCAGGAAGCAGCATATACGCAAAACAGCTTCTGCGTAGTAACACCGTTTGTCACATAGCCCAGTCCCAAAACCAACAAAGACAGCAACGCAAACGACAGGGTGACCGGCGCATTATAGTCAAACTTACGAAGCAAACCGTTTCCCCCTTATATAAGCCAAAATCTACAACCGATTATATCATAACCAACCTTGCTTGAAAAGAGGAGAGAAGTGTGCTACATTGATTTATATCACAGTTTTTTCAAAAAACAAGAGGGTTAAAAGTTAGTTAAAATCATTTTGAAGGGAGTCATCTATGGAACGCTCTGAATTGCTTCACCACGTCGACCACACACTGCTTCGTCCCGATGCCACATGGGCAGAAATACAACAACTTTGCGACGAAGCACTGGCCTATCACACCGCCTGTGTCTGTGTTCCCCCCGCTTACGTCAGCCGCTGTGCCAATTATCTTCGCGGCCGTATCCCCATTTGTACGGTAATCGGTTTTCCCAACGGGTACAACACGACAAACGCAAAGGCTTTTGAGGCCGCAGAAGCTGCCGACAACGGAGCGGACGAACTGGATGTGGTAGTCAATTTAGGTTGGGTCAAAGAAGGTCAGTGGGGGCTTGTCATGAGTGAAATCCAGACCGTAAAGCGCGCCTGTCCCGGCAAGACCGTCAAAATGATTATCGAAACCTGTCTGCTTACAGAGGAAGAAAAACTCCGTCTGTGCAAAACAGCTACTTTGGGCAAAATCGATTACATCAAAACATCCACCGGTTTTTCTGCCGGTGGAGCCACTGTGGAAGACGTAACTTTGCTGACTGCAAACGTCGGCCCGAATGTGAAAGTAAAAGCCTCCGGCGGAATTTCCACGCTGGAGGATGCAGAACAGTTCCTTGCCCTCGGTGCAGACCGCCTTGGAAGCAGCAAGCTTGTCCGTCTTGTTATGGAAGAACAATCTGTATAACATCAACTCAGCAGAAAACGAGCCAATCAGGATTCTCCTGATTGGCTCGTTTCGTGTTTGATAAGCTGGGCAAATGCACTGGGCTTTTCAATTTTTCGAATCAAATAATACCCCATTGTTCCCCCTGCATAACAAAGCAAATCGTATGGATCCGTCACGGAATCCGGCTTTATCAGCGGAATAATAAATTCCCATACAAAAGCCGCAGACAATCCAATCAACATAATGAGCCAGAATTTTTTCAATTCACAACCAATCTGTCTTAAGATTATGCCGGTCAGCGCAAGAACAAAGATCGGTGCCAGCAGGTCATTCAGATAGCATCGAAAAAAATATCCCAATAGTCCTGCACATTGTTTTTTCAGTATAACATTGTTTATGCAATACACAAGCAGACTAAACCCGCAGCACAGAACGTCTTTTTTGTTTTTTCGCATCTATATTTCAAAAAAATCCTGTTATGAATACAATTGCAACAACCGCCAGTACAGCAGCCACAATTAATGCGACTTTCTTCATTCCCTTCATCCATCCACATCTCCCTTTATCGTTTCATCCATCCATTTTACCGTGTAGCTTTCTCCGATCTGATCTCCAACATTTACAATGTACTGTTCAATCAGCTTTTTTGCGTTGTTCTTTGCTCGATTCAGAATAGCCGTGTCATTTTGGGCTTCTTCTTTCATTTCTTCCTGTGCTTGTGCAAATAGTTGATTCTGATCTTCCGTAGTGACCTTAGTAAATGCTCCGGATTCCATGATTGGTTCACCTATGGAACTGCTGTCCGCACGGACCTCTGTAATCTCAGCGTCCGGGACATATACATAAACAACGTTGTTTTCATCCGGTTGATTTACCTGCACCTGGCTTGCATCAATACCGACTTCTATAATTCCTGTGTATTCCAGCCACAGTTTTTTGTAGCCAACATGAAACCAACCATATTTGAACAGTCCGTCCGGTTCTTTTTCGAGCTCTGCAACATTATGATAATAGCATCTCAGAGTGGACAATTCACAAATCCTATTCACACCGGAAAAATCAACTGTATTGTCCTGCTTCTGACCGAAACTGAAGCCATGAAAGTTTGCTATTAAAACAGCAACAACCATTATCACAAAACACACCACAATATTAATGCCAAGCCGTTTCTTTTCTTCTCTTTTCAACGGTTTCTTTTCATCCTTGCTCATTTCAATCTCGTTGTCTTCCATGCAAATCACCCCCATTTATTCCCAAACAAGCGTGTAGCCCTTACTATTGATAATCGGATAGGTAAGCGCCTGTATCGTGTCCTTCAAATTTTCTTCTGCTGTATTGCGAAGTTCTGACGTTTGTGACACTTCCTCCATAACGTCCTTTTCGCAAACTTCTCTTACTTCACCTATATTAAGACCATTATAATCGTCTGGCATAAACGAAAAGCCATTTTGCTCGTCCAAGATTGGCTCAAGCGTAATCTCCGGCAAAACCGGTGTAATCGTCTTGTTCTCTTCATCGATAACAAAATCAATCTCTTCCATATTCACAGAAGCCTTTACTTTCGCTTCATATCGTATTCTGCACGCAACTTTATCTGAGTTCTCTTTTTTATACTCCGCTATCCCATTGTATGTGAACTCTCCCGTTGAAAGCTCTGCAATATCAATTGCATCCGTTAGGGTAGATGTTGTAATTATTGTCGTCTCTCCCTCCTTAAAGGCGCCTCCCGCTTTTAAGGCTATAACTCCAACAAAAAACAATATCCCAATGATTAGCGGCAATCGAATCAAAACTTTATGTAGCGGAATTTTTATCTTTTTCATCTCTCATCCCAACTTTTTCTTTATTTTACGAGGAAACAACGCCTCATTACGCGCTTCAGCTGATTGCCTCCAGCATAAAGGTCACCGGACGCAGGCCGTCGGAACAGCAGGCAAAGTGAGGCGGCAGGGTTTCAATCTCCCCCGGCTGACAGAATCCGGCCCGATCGCATACCAGCAGCACATCTTTCCAGATATCCGCCCACGCCCAGTCACAAAATCCCTCCGGCTTGCAATTCCCAAAGGGATCCAGCTGAACAGTAAAGGTCATGCCCTCCTGAAAGAAATTACACGGGACAACAGTCCCCCGCTCTGCGCCGGGGCGATACTGTGCATACTTTTCCCCTAAATCGGTGTAACATGCCACCTTTACCACAGTAATCCGCACGGTATGATTTACAAAGGTACGATCTCGCATAACGATGCCTTCTTCCCTTTTTGATTTGTTATATTATAACATTGCCTTTTATTCCAATACAATCCCATACCCGCAATTTTCTCTTTTAGCACTCTATCCGTCTGAGTGCTAAAATTTACTTCGTATTTACGCAGTGTTCACAGTTTGTTCACAGGCAAATCCTATACTAAAATCAAACAAAGGAACGGAGCATCATGTCTCCAAAGGAGGGTTTGACAATGAGTCAACTGAATTACACACAAAAATCCGCAGAGGTCATCCAGTCCGCTCAAAGCACTGCCATTCAGCATGGCAGTCCACAGATTGAACAATGCCATCTGCTCTATGCTTTACTGGAAGATCCCCAAGGTTTAACCTCACAACTGCTGGAACGGATGGGCCTGACCCCTGCCAGTCTCCGCGCTGCCGCAAAGCAGCAGGTAGACAATCAGCCCAGCGTTTCCGGCTCTGGTCGGGAAGCCGATAAGGTTTATGTCTCCCGGGATGTGGACCAGGCTCTGCAGGCGGCGCAAGCCGCAGCGGCATCCATGAAGGACGAGTATCTGTCGGTAGAGCACCTGTTCCTCGGCCTGCTGGAGCGACCGGATTCAAAATTGCGCCAGCTTTTCCAAACCTACCAGATCACCAAGGAAAAAGTGCTCGCCGCACTGTCTGATATTCGCGGCAATCAACGCGTTACCTCCGACAATCCGGAGGACACCTACGATGCCCTGAAAAAGTATGGCACCGATCTGGTCGAACGCGCCAGAGCGCAAAAGCTGGATCCTGTCATCGGTCGTGACGATGAAATTCGAAACGTAATCCGGATTTTGTCCCGTAAAACAAAAAACAACCCTGTTTTAATCGGTGAACCGGGCGTTGGTAAAACCGCAATTGCAGAAGGTTTGGCTCAACGCATCGTCAGTGGTGATGTGCCTAAGAACCTTGCAAACAAGACCATTTTCTCTCTGGATATGGGCGCACTGATTGCCGGTGCAAAATATCGCGGCGAATTCGAGGAACGGCTAAAAGCAGTTCTGGAAGCCGTTAAGAAAAGTGAAGGCAAAATCATTCTGTTCATCGATGAGCTGCACACCATTGTCGGCGCCGGTAAAACCGAGGGCAGCATGGATGCCGGCAACCTGCTGAAGCCTATGCTGGCCCGGGGCGAACTGCATTGTATTGGTGCAACCACGCTAAATGAGTACCGCCAGTATATTGAAAAAGATGCCGCTCTGGAGCGCCGTTTCCAGCCGGTCATGGTCGCAGAACCCACCGTGGAGGACACCATTGCAATTCTTCGTGGTTTGAAGGAACGCTACGAGGTCTATCACGGAGTCAAAATTCAGGATAACGCTATTATTGCCGCCGCAACCCTGTCCAATCGCTACATCAGCGATCGGTTCCTGCCGGACAAAGCAATCGATCTGGTGGATGAGGCCTGCGCGCTGATCCGCACCGAGATGGATTCCATGCCCACCGAACTGGATGTAGTATCGCGCAAGATTATCCAGTTGGAAATCGAGGAATCCGCTCTGAAGAAGGAAGAGGATCCTCGCTCAAAGGAGCGGTTGGCTGAGCTGCAAAAAGAATTGGCTGATATGCGGGAGGACTTCAATGCCCGCAAAACCCAATGGGAAAATGAAAAAAATGCCATTGGCAAAGTGCAGGATCTGCGCAAGCAGATCGAGCAGGCCAAACAGCAATTGGAGCTGGCGCAACGGGAATATGACTATGAAAAAGCCGGTGCCATCCAATACAGCACCCTGCCCCAGCTGCAAAAGCAACTGGAGGAAGAGGAAGCTCTGGCCGCCCAGGGCAAGCAATCCAACCTGCTGCGCAATGCAGTCACAGAAGAGGAAATTGCCCGCATTGTCGAGCGCTGGACCGGTATTCCGGTCGCACGGCTAATGGAGGGCGAACGCGAAAAACTGCTGCACCTGGAAGACATTCTCCACAAGCGCGTCATTGGTCAGGACGAAGCGGTCAGCCGCGTTGCAGAAGCAATTCTCCGTTCCCGCGCCGGCATTCAGGATCCGGATCGTCC
The DNA here is from genome assembly GCA_963597355.1 of bacterium. Lineage (GTDB taxonomy): Bacteria > Bacillota > Clostridia > Oscillospirales > Oscillospiraceae > UMGS1766. The sequence goes on from CAVBPR010000006.1 coordinate 152,354, forward strand.
CATCGGCTCCTTCCTCTTCCTTGGCCCCACCGGCGTTGGCAAGACGGAACTGGCCAAAACTCTGGCTGAGACCCTGTTCGACGACGAACGCAACCTAATCCGCATCGACATGAGCGAATACATGGAGAAATACTCCGTCTCCCGTCTGATCGGTGCTCCTCCGGGATATGTCGGCTACGAGGAAGGCGGCCAGTTGACCGAGGCAGTGCGCCGCAAGCCCTATTCTGTGGTTCTGTTCGATGAAGTGGAAAAAGCCCACCCGGATGTATTCAACGTGCTGCTTCAAGTGCTGGATGACGGTCGCATCACCGACAGCCAGGGACGCACCGTGGACTTTAAGAACACAATTATTATCCTGACCTCCAACCTGGGCAGCCAGTTCCTGCTGGACGGCATTGAGGCCGACGGAAGCATCAGCGAAAGCGCTCGTGCTCAGGTAGAAGAACTGTTGAAGCGTTCCTTCCGTCCGGAATTCCTGAATCGGTTGGATGAAATTGTGTTCTACAAACCTCTGACCAAGGACAACATCACCCGCATTATCGACCTGCTGGTCGACGACTTGAACCGTCGTCTGGACAGCCAGGAAATCTCGGTACGGCTGACCGATGCGGCTAAGAGCGAAATTATCGACCGCAGTTACGATCCCGCTTTCGGTGCTCGGCCTCTGCGCCGCTATGTACAGCACACAGTGGAAACCCTGATTGCACGCAAGCTGATCGCCGGCGATGTGACCAGCGGAACGGAACTTACCGTTGACGTTGACAATGGCGAGCTGGTTGTGCGCTAATATCGCTTATCTTCCCTTTCCTGCCCATAATTTTTCAAGTCTGGATCTGCTATTCTGCAGATCCAGACTTTTTCTTTTTTTGTTATAAATCAGTATTGATATGGAATATACGGATATTCGATAACTTTTTCTGGTTTTTCTCTTGCATTCTATTGTACAAATGCACTATAATGGCTCTCCATCCCCCTATTATCTCTTTATGGAAGGAAGTCATATCATGTCAAGTCGCGCAAAGGGTGCTCTTCTCACCATATGCGGCAGCAGTTGTTGGGGAATTTCCGGCTGCATCGGTCAGTATTTATTCACACGCCAAAATATGGACTCTCTTTGGTTGGTTCCAATTCGTCTGTTCCTGGCCGGTTTGCTTATGGGCAGTTTCTTTTTTTTCAAGGATCGAAAACAGTTTTTTGCTCCGTTTCATTCCAAACGAAATGTGATTGACTTGCTGATCTATGGTGTTGCCGGTGTCAGTCTCAGTCAGTTTCTCTACTTCTTTACGATTCAATACTCTACCGCCGGTATTGCCACCATACTGCAGGATCTCTTCCCCGCCATGGTACTGATCGTCACCTGTATTTCCGGCCATCGTCTCCCCCGCATATTTGAGATTTTTTCCATTCTCCTGGCGCTGGTAGGCGTATTTCTCCTCACCACACACGGCAGCTTCACCAACCTGGTGGTTTCTCCGATTGCTCTGATTTCCGGCATCGCCTGCGCCTTTTGTGTAGTGCTTTATAACATGTGGCCTAAAAATCTGCAAAAACAGTTTTCCACACCGCTTCTGCAAAGTTGGGCCTTTCTGTTGGGCGGCGGCATTGCTCTGCTGGTATTTCATCCCTGGACCATGGGCTATGTCCCCAATTTTCAGGGCATTCTCGGAATTGCCGGTGTTGTTATCATTGGAAATGTGCTGGCTTTTACCTGCTATATGCAGGGTGTCAAGCTTGTCGGGGCCCAAACCGCCAGTTTATACAGCTTTGCAGAACCGGTCACTGCGGCAATTATCAGCACCATTGTGCTGGGATCGCCCTTCACCCTGTGGGATGCATTGGGCTTTGCCAGCATCTTTGTCATGCTGCTTCTGCTGAGTCTGTCTGGAAGGAATTCTTCGGATTCAAAACATTCTTCTTGATATGTTGTGACATTGGTGGTACTATAGACCCAAGATATTGTGATCGCAGGAGGTATTCCTCATGAATTACGCTACAATCAAGTCTTATGATGTTGCCAACGGCCCGGGCGTTCGGGTCAGCCTGTTTGTCTGCGGATGTACCCACCGCTGTAAAGGATGTTTTAACTCCGAAATATGGAGCTTCGATGCCGGTCAGCCTTTCACAGCAGAAACCGAGAACCAAATCATAGAATACCTGAAGCCATGGTATATCCGTGGATTTTCTCTCCTTGGCGGCGAGCCATTTGAGCCGGAAAACCAGAAAGCATTGGTTCCTCTGCTGCAGCGGATTCGGGAAACCTATCCGGAAAAAACCATCTGGTGCTATAGCGGTTACGATTTTGAAAAAGACATTCTGACCGGTCAGCTCGGTCCATGGGAAATTACAGAACAATTGCTCTCCTGCATCGATATTCTGGTGGACGGCGAATTCCATCAGGAGGAAAAAGACCTGACGCTTCGGTTTAAAGGCTCCCGTAACCAGCGTATTATTGATGTAAAAGCCTCGGCTGCTACAGATTCCGTTGTTCTCTGGGACCCGGAGAACGAGGAAGAAAACTGACGAGAAAAGACTGGCATATAGCCTAGCCACAGGTTATAATAGAGCTATCTCAGTCAGAAATGAGGATAACCCATGCTGTTTCGCAAATCGATTGACCCTCGGTGTCTCTACTGTCAGCGCGCCAATCCCATCGAGAGGGATGAAATGATCTGCGTGAAAAAGGGAATTGTCTCTTCCGATTTCTATTGTCGACATTTTGTCTATGATCCATTAAAGCGCACTCCCCCTACTCCGGCAGTGCTGGACATTTCCAAACTGGTCGAGGACGACTTCACGCTCTAACGAAAAGCGAAGGCAATCAAATTTTCTTGCCTTCGCTTTCTGCCTCCATTTTAATTTTTATATCCTGCAACATTTCCTATTGACATTGTAGGATTTTTTTGATATCTTGTAACCACCCCCCAGGGGTGGGGTGTATGGAGGTGTATTATGAAATGCAAATTTGATGTTACCGGCATGACCTGCGCGTCCTGTCAGGCGCATGTGGAAAAGGCGGTCAACGCTTTGCCCGGTATTCAAAATGCAGCAGTCAATTTGCTTGCCAACAGCATGGTGGCAGAATTTGATGAAACTGCATTGACCGCTGCAGACATTTGCCGCGCTGTGGATAAGGCCGGCTATCACGCTGTCGTTCACGGCCAACAGGCTTCTGCCGTTCCCCAGCAAAACGCCGCGGCAGAGCAGGAAAAGCAAATGAAGCATCGCCTGATCTGGTCGATTATCTTTTTGGTTCCTCTGTTTTATTTGTGCATGGGGCATATGGTCGGCGCTCCGCTGCCGGCGATCTTCAAGGGCGTAGAAAATTGCATGGTCTACACGCTGGCACAGCTGGTGCTGGTATTGCCGATTATGTACTTGAACGACCACTATTATATCAACGGCTTCCGAGCACTGTTCAACCGCAGTCCGAACATGGACTCCCTAATTGCCGTTGGCAGTTCTGCCGCCTTTCTCTATTCTCTCTGGGCCACCTTCATGACCGGCTGGGCGCTGGGTCATGGCGACATGATGCTGGCAGAGGAATACCACATGAATCATCTCTACCTGGAATCGGTCGGCATGATTCTGACCCTAATCACCGTAGGCAAATATCTGGAAACCCGCTCCAAAGGAAAAACCGGTGATGCCATTCGCGCCCTGATGGATCTGGCCCCAAAAACCGCCATTGTTGTTCGCGGCGACAGTGAAGTGGAACTTCCGGTGGAGGAAGTTGTCGTAGGCGATATTCTTCGGGTAAAGCCCGGCGGATCTGTTCCGGTCGACGGCACAGTCCTGGAAGGCCATTCTGCCGTAGACGAGTCCGCCTTGACCGGAGAATCCATCCCCGTGGCAAAGCAGCCGGGGGACAAGGTAAGTGCCGCAACCATGAACCAGACCGGAAGCTTTACCATGAAGGCTACCGGAGTTGGCGAGGATACCGCTCTTGCCCGCATTATTCAATTGGTGGAGGACGCCTCTGCAAGCAAAGCGCCCATTGCAAAAATGGCGGATAAGGTGGCCGGTGTATTCGTCCCCGTCGTAATGATGATCGCCCTTATTACCGCCATCGTTTGGCTCATTGTCTCCGGGCAACCCAGCCGCGCTCTGGTGGCTGGTGTGTCTGTGCTGGTGATTTCCTGCCCCTGTGCTCTGGGACTGGCTACTCCGGTGGCAATTATGGTCGGCACGGGACGGGGCGCGCAAAACGGCACGCTCTTTAAATCTGCCGAGTCCCTGGAGGCTCTTCAAAGCGTCCAGACCATTGTGTTGGATAAAACCGGAACGGTAACCGAAGGGAAACCCGCTGTTACTGACCTTCTTCCCGAGGCCAGTCATACGGAAGAGGAGCTTCTTTGCGTTGCGGCTTCGCTGGAGGCTTATTCTGAGCATCCTCTCGCCGATGCCATTGTTCGCTGTGCTCAGGAGCGAAACATTCCCCTTTGCACGGTGGAACAGTTTGAAGCTGTGCCCGGCAAGGGAATCAAAGGTGTCATTCAAGGCAACCATTATGCCGCAGGAAACGAGCGTTTTCTAAAGGAGCTTGGTATCCCGCTGAAAAACAACTCCGCTGCATTGGCAGAGCAAGGCAAAACACCCCTGTTCTTTGCTGAAAACAATGTACTTGCCGGCACCATCGCCGTAGCAGATCCGGTGAAAGCGGGAAGCAAAAAGGCGATCCAGGCAATGAAGGAACTGGGATTGAATGTTGTTCTGCTCACCGGTGACAATCGCCGCACCGCCGAAGCCGTTGGCCGTCAGGTTGGCGGAATTCAAGTGATTTCCGAAGTTCTGCCCCAGGACAAAGAACGGCATATTTCTCAGCTTCAAAGTGCCGGTCAAAAAGTTGCCATGGTCGGCGATGGAATTAACGATGCGCCTGCACTGGCCCGCGCCGATGTAGGCATTGCCATCGGCGCCGGAACAGATGTTGCCCTGGAAAGTGCCGATGTGGTGTTGATGCGCTCCGACCTGATGGATGCCGTCGGGGCTTACGAATTATCCCGCGCGACCCTGCGTAATATCAAGGAAAACCTGTTTTGGGCGCTGTTCTACAATGCAATCGGCATCCCTCTTGCCGCCGGTGTGTTTTATCCCCTGTTAGGCTGGCAGTTAAATCCGATTTTTGGTGCAGCCGCGATGAGTCTGTCCTCCGTGTGCGTCGTCTCAAACGCCCTGCGGCTGCGGTTTTTTAAGCCAAAGCATCAAAGCGATCCCAGCGAAATCCAAGTTCCTGTAATATCAAACACAGTTCAAGAAAGTGAGGAAGAAACTATGACAAAGGTACTGACAATTGAAGGCATGATGTGTGGGCACTGCCAGGCCCGCGTGGAAAAAGCACTCTCCGAAGTGAAGGGTGTAAAGAGCGTAACCGTCGATCTCGAAGCAAAGACGGCAACGGTGGAAGCCGGTCTTCTCACCGGAAATCAGGCTCTGACAAAGGCCGTAACGGATGCTGGTTATGAGGTGACGAACATCCAGTGAAGGCAGATAAAACACAAATCCAGCGACTGTTAAAAACCGCCCGTGGCCAACTGGATGGCATTTTGAATATGGTAGAAGAAGACCGCTACTGCGTTGATATCTCCAATCAGATTCTGGCCACCCAGTCCATTCTAACAAAGGCCAACTCCGCAATTCTGCAGGCACATATGTCCTGCTGCGTGCGGGATGCGGCAGAGAACGGAAACGTAGAAGAAAAGCTGGATGAAATCAACCAGCTGCTGCAAAAGCTGATGAAATGACAAACAGCACTCGCATCTATGACAGATGCGAGTGCTGTTTTTTTAACCTGCTATAAGAGATCCTGCTCCATAAGTGACAAAGGAAACGATAATGCCTGCAATTACTACGCCCAATGCAATTGCCGGGAATGCCTTTCTTAACCGCATTTCCAGCATAGCTGCTACCAGCGCGCCGGTCCACGCTCCCGTGCCCGGAAGTGGGATTGCTACCAGGATGACCAGTCCCCAGAAGGCGTATTTCTCTACCGTGGCAGATTTCTTTGCCGCCCGCTCTTCCATCTTTGCCACAAGATGACCGAGATGGCCGCTGGTGCGGCTCATCCAATCAAAAATCTTGCGGATAAAGATAATAATGAAGGGGACAGGGATTAAGTTTCCGATGATTGCCACTCCGATGGCTACCCAGAAATTTAAGTCATGGGCAGTTGCAATGGGGATCGCGCCCCGCAATTCGATAACCGGAACCATGGAAATCAGCAGTGTCATCAGCATCTTTCCCGGTAAACTACTCCAAATGGACAAACCAATTCCTCCAGTGGGCGCAGCCCTATGTTTCTTCTCCTTTAATTATAGTTTCCCCAGAAAAACAATCAAGTGAACCGACATGAAGGTTTTCTTGTCAAAACATGAAAAATCGATAAATTCTTACATGCGATCCGGTGCGGAGAAGCCCAGCAGATCGATCGCAATTTCCAGCACATGGAGCACCAGCTGAAGCAGCGTTACATAGGAAGCCTGCCGAGCCGCATCGGTCTCTTTCATAATGTTGCACTCGTTATAGAACTGGTTGAACACACCGGTGAGTTCATAGATATAGTGGCAAAGCTTATTGGGTGCTTTCTGTTCATAGGTCTGGTAAACCGTTTCATTGAACTTACCCAGCACCAGCATCAGATCTGTCTCGCTCTTCCGATCCGGTGCCAGAATGGTACCCAGCTCAGCGTCTGGATAGGCGGTGCGGAATTTATTCAGGATGGATTTGATGCGCACCATGGAATACATGATGTAAGGGCCGGTATTTCCCTCAAAGCCGGTAAAGCGGTCTACATCGAAGATATAATCCTTTGCCGGCTGATTACTCAGGTCACCGTATTTAATCGCGGCCAGAGCAACCTTCTCTGCGATTGCACGCAGCTCCTCCTCCGAGATATTGCCGCTGGAGTTGGAGCGGGACTTCTCATAAACTGCATCTGTCACTTCCTTGAGCAGATACTCCAGGCGCAGCACTCCGCCGGCACGGGTCTTGAAGGGCTTTCCGTCCTTGCCGTTCATTGTGCCAAAGCCGATATACTCCAGGGAGCACTTATCCTTGTCGATGATGCCCGTTTTGTATGCACAGCGGAACACCCGCAGGAAATGCAGTTCCTGCCGCTTGTCTGCCAGATAGATGACCCGATCCGGGTTGAAGTCCTGTCTGCGCTGCACCAGAGTAGCCAAATCAGTGGTTTCGTACTGAGCCGCACCATCGCTCTTCAGCACCATGCAGGGCGGAACTTCCACCTTATCCCCTTCTTCTGCAACGTCCACAACCAGAGCGCCCTCGCTGAGGTAAGCATGGCCATCTGCCTTCATTTGCTCCACCATGGCCGGGATATAGGGCTGTGCATCGCTTTCTCCCATCCACAAGTCGAAGCAGACATCCAGCTTTTCATAATTCTGCTTCAGATCTGCCACAGACACATTAATAATGTGCCGCCACAGTGCCCGATAGCCAGGCCGACCAGCCTGCAGTTCTGCCGTTGCTGTCTGAGATGCCTGCTTGAATGCCTCGTCCTCTTTGGACTTTTTGGAGGCGCAGGGATAGATCTCTTCCAAATCGCTGATTGTAAAGGGAGCTTCTTCCGGGTATCCTTCGGTGCGTTCCGGATCAAAATAGGGCAGGTCCGGCTGACGCTCCCGAAGCTCTGTAATGATCTGACCGATCTGAAGACCCCAGTCACCCAAATGTACGTCGCCAATGACCTTATGGCCCATAAAACGCGCCGTCCGCTTCACGGACTCGCCAATTACTGCACTGCGCAGGTGACCTACATGCAGGGGTTTTGCCACATTAGGGCCGCCATAGTCGACCACAATCGTCAGCGGCTGTTCTGCCTTCTCCACTCCGCAGCGATCATCGGAGTTCATGCGGTTCATGCATTGCGCCAGAAATTCACCGCTCAGATCAAGGTTGATAAAGCCCGGCTTTACCATCTCCACTTTCGAGAACATTTCTTCGTTTGCCAGTGCATCCACGACCGCCTGAGCAATCATAAACGGAGCCTTGTGGTATTGCTTTGCAGCAGCCATAGCTCCATTGCACTGATACTGGCAAAGGTCCGGCCGGTTGGACACAGTAACCACGCCCAGTGCCGGATCATATCCCGCCGCTTCAAAGGCCTGTGCCACCCGATTTGAAATGATATCAATGATTTTTTCCATTTGGAAACTACCTTCCCATCATAATAATTCTATTGTATTATAATAGACGCATTTTTTGCTGTCAACTTGACATTTTCCACTGCACAAAATACAATAATACTACTGATTTTTGGAGGTATATTGCCATGGCTTTGGATTACCAATGGTTTGATGAAATGGAAGCGCGCATTCCTCACGGAGAAGTTCGCACCCGCTTTGCCCCTTCCCCTACCGGCTACATGCATGTTGGAAATTTGCGCACAGCCCTATACACGTATTTAATCGCCCGCCACAACAAGGGCAAATTCATTTTGCGGATCGAAGATACCGATCAGAAGCGGAAAATTGAGGACGCTGTGGATGTGATCAAGCGCACCATGGATTCCTGTGGTTTGGATTATGATGAGGGTCCGGATGTGGGCGGTCCCGTTGGTCCCTATGTTCAAACCGAACGCATGGGCTACTACAAGAAATATGCCGAACTCCTGATTGAGCGTGGCGCCGCCTACCGCTGCTTCTGCTCTGAGGAGCGCCTGACCGAACTGCATGCGGATGACCCCAACGCAAAATATGACCGCCACTGCCTGCATCTGACCCAGGAGGAAATCGACGCAAAGCTGGCCGCCGGCGAGCCATATGTCATCCGGCAAAAGATCCCCGACGGATCCACCACATTTTCCGACGCTGTGTACGGAGACATTACGGTAGACAACGCTGATCTGGAGGATCAAATCCTTCTGAAAAGCGACGGACTGCCCACCTATAACTTCGCCAATGTAGTGGACGACCACCTGATGGGCATTACCCATGTCGTCCGCGGCAGTGAATATCTGTCCTCTTCTCCCAAGTACAACCTGCTCTATCAGGCCTTCGGCTGGGAAATCCCCACCTATGTCCACTGCGCCAGCGTCATGATTGATGCCAAGGAAACAGATCCTGCAACCGGTGAAACAAAGGAAATTGTCCGAAAAATGTCCAAGCGGCATGGGGATCCTTCCTATGAAGACCTGATGAAGATGGGCTATTTGTCCTCTGCCATCGTCAACTATGTTGCCCTTCTCGGCTGGAGTCCCAAGGGCGAGCTGGCAGAACAGGAGTTTTTCTCCATGCCGGAATTGATCGAGGCCTTTGACATTGCCGGCATTTCCAAGAGCCCCTCTGCCTTCAGCCTGGAAAAGCTGACTTATTTTAACGCGCACTATCTGCGCAGTCTGTCTCCGGAAGAATTTGCCGCGGTTGCCGCGCCGTACATTCGCCAGAGCGTCAAAAATCCGGCTTTGGATGCCGCAGAGATTGCCGGTTTGCTCCAGCAGCGCACGGAAGTGCTGACTGAAATTCCCGAAAAAGTGGATTTCTTTGAGGCCCTGCCGGATTACGGCATCGATCTCTATTCCAACAAGAAAAACAAACTTACTCCCGAAAGTTCCAAGGTCATTCTGGAGCAGGAGCTGACCGCTATGACAGCGCTCACGGACTGGACCTACGACGCCATTCATGATGCGCTTTACGGTCTGGCAGAACAGATGGCTTCTGCAGAGGATGTGAAGCTGAATAAAATGGTCGGCAAAGTAATGTGGCCCATCCGAATTGCCGTAGCTGGCCGCAGTGTCACCCCCGGCGGAGCCGTGGAAATCTGCCATATTCTTGGCCGCGAAGAAAGCCTGCGCCGGATGCAGATTGGTTTGGAAAAACTGAATCAATGCTGATTTGATCCCGTAACATCCATATTGTTTTAAGCAAGCTTCCGCCCACAATTAAATCCCACTAAGCAGTTCAACTTGAACTGCTTAGTGGGATTTTTATTCTTTGAAGTTGAAGAAATCGGGCTTACGCCAGCGCCTCACCCAGGGCTTTGCACTCATCCAGTGCGCCGTCATCCGGATAACCGCAGCAAATCACGCTGTCGCAGGCCAGTTTTGCCCCGGCGCCCGTGCAGGTATCCTCCCAGGTACGCATCCATTCTCCATCGCCCCAGCCATAAGAGCCAAACAGAGCAATATTCTTGCCGGACAGCTCCGGCAGGCAAGCGGAAAACATGGGATCGAATTCGCTTTCCTCCAGCACTTCCGCTCCCATCGCCGGGCAGCCAAAGGCAATTGCATCATACTGGGCCACCATAGAAGCATCAAATGCTACGCTGGGCAGCAGTACGGTTTCCGCGCCCTTTGCCTTTGCGCCATCCTCCACAGCCTGTGCCATGGCCTCTGTATTACCAGTTCCACTCCAATAAACAATTGCAACACTCATAACGATCTTTCCTTTCAGATTAAATTGTAAAACTCACATGGAAACTGTGAGTTGTTCCACAGATTTTCCGCTGCACCATTGGGCATGATAGCACTCCGTACAGGCACGATAGCGAGCAAAGGTTTTCTGTGCCTGTTCCTCATCGCCATAAACCTTCCAATCGCCTACGCATTTGAAATCCCGTGCACGGTGGGTAATAAATCCCTCTACATCAACCGGAGGATAGCCCAGAAAAAGGCCAATTTCATGGGGAAATTCACCGCTGCACCGCAGCTTATTGACCAGTGCGACAACACAGCGGTCTGCATTTGCGCAGGGATAGCCCCGATCTGCCAGCAGATGCGCTGCAGTCGGGTCCGTCAAATCCTGACAGAGCTTGTTGGGGCGATAGAGATAAATCAGTGCCATTCCATCTTTGTATTTCAAGCATAGCACCCGAAGTCCTTTGGGAACGAGCGTCTGGTTCATTGTGCGAATATCTCTGCGCACTGCCTCCTCGGAATCATAATGACAAGAGAACAGACTTCCTGTCTTCATCCCTGCCAACGTTGGGGCGCAGTGGCGAATCACCATTTCCTCCGGCATCGCACTTCACCGAACCGCGTGGGTCTCCAGCACGCCTCTCAGCGCGGAAATGGAGCTGGTAGGACAATGCGCAATCACCGTATTGCCTCCCTTGATCTCATTCAGCGCGCTGCGCAGCATTTTGTGGGACATGGTACTGGTAAAGCAAACCATAAGATCCGGCGATCCAATCTTGTTTTTCAGGCTTCCAATGGGTTTTGCAAACACCTTTGCCTGACATTCATATTCCTTGCACAGGTCCTTATATTTGCGAACCATGCACTCGTTGCCACCTAAAATTACGACGCTCATAGAGACGCTCCTTTCTTTCGAGGGTTAGCGGTAGCTAACCTACTTATTTAAGATATGGACGCCCATCGGCGCCCTTATCTCAGGCTATCTATTTTAACCAGCGTTTACTTTCATCACGGTATAGCCGCCAATCTGGTTCACTGTGCTTCGAAGCAGCCGCTCTTCCAGAGATTGCTTCATCCGAACGGTAACGGTTCCGTGTTCCACGTCTGCACTTGCCCATACACCATCCAATGCATTCAACGCATTTTCGACCCGGGCTGCGCAGTTTCCGCAGACCATACCATCCACGGTGAGGACAACCGAATAGGGATAATGACTTTTCTCCCGATCCGCCACGCGAACTCGCTTCACCTTTTCATCGCTTGCCCCGCAGCAACCGCTGCGCAGCTTTTTGACATAACTCATCACGGACAAAACCGCAATTGCAACTAAAATCAATACGATAACGACCGTTGTCACTGTACTAGACACGTCTGAGACACCTCAATTTGATCCATTCGCTCGCACATTGCCTGCATACTGCCCTCCGGCAGTTCTGCCATCAATGCACAGGCGACCACATTTACGTCCTGTTCATTGGTCAATAACGGCTGAAAGTGATGGGAAATGCTCCGAAACCACACCTGATATCGTTTTGCTACCCGTTTTCCTTCCTCCGTCAGATGAATCATTCCGTAGTGGGATTTTTCCAGCAGGGACATTTGCTTCAGCGTGTTCATCATAGAGTGAACACTCGGCTTGGTAATTCCAAGTGTCTGAGCCACATCCACACAACGCACACCGGTATCGTCACGATCCAGTGCTTCAATCGCCAAAAGATAGCGAATATTCGCCTGTGTCAATGTCAACTTTTTCTCTTCTGCCACAGTGCTCTCTCCTTTCGCTGATTTCGCCCTGGTGGGAGATATTTCTCCCACCAAGGTGTTTTCATAGACTTCAGTGGCATCCGCCGCAATGACCGCTACAATGACTGCAACTGCCGCAGTTTCCGCCGCAGGAGAGCTTGCCCTGTTTTTTGTCCCGACGCAGGGACAAAACGATGCCAACAACAATGGCCAGAACCACCAATCCAACCAGGATGGTGCCGATGTTCGCAGAAAGCCATGCGATCATAACGGATCGTCTCCTTTCAAAATTCTGCGATGTAAAATCAGTGCTTCAGCTTCTTGCCTGCGTTCTCGTTCATCGGGCGGAACAGCAGGAACAGGAAGGCAACTACAAGCAGAATCGCAACGATAGAACCAATTCCAAAATGGCCGGTGAACAGCATGCCCAGCTGATAGACGCACAGGCCCACCAGATAAGCGAAGCCGCACTGATAACCAATGGCAATCCAGAACCACTTATGGCTGTTCATCTCGCGCTTAATTGCACCCATTGCAGCGAAGCAGGGAGCGCACAGCAGGTTGAAGGCCAGGAAGGCATAACCGGAGATGGCGGTGAAGGCAGCAGCCATGTTGGTGTAAACGGAAGCTGCGTCGCCACCGTTGTACAGGATGCCCAAAGTACCAACAATATTTTCCTTTGCAATCAAACCGGTGATGGCTGCAACGGTTGCCTGCCAGTTGCCAAAGCCCAGAGGAGCAAAGATCCAGCAGATTGCATTGCCCACAGTAGCCAGAATGCTCTGATCCAGCTGATCTTCTTCCAGCATGGTGAACGCGCCGTCGACCATTCCGAAGTAGCTCAGGAACCACACCAGGATAGTGGACAGGGTGATGATGGTGCCAGCCTTCTTAATGAAGGACCAGCCGCGCTCCCACATGGAGCGGAGAACTGTGCCCACAGTGGGCATATGGTAAGCAGGCAGCTCCATAACGAAGGGAGCAGGATCGCCCACAAACAACTTTGTCTTTTTCAGAATGATGCCGGAGCAGATAATTGCTGCAATGCCAAGGAAATAAGCAGAAGGTGCAACCCAGGCAGCGCCGCCAAAGATAGAGCCGGCAATCATTGCGATGAAGGGCAGCTTAGCGCCGCAGGGAATGAACGTGGTTGTCATGATGGTCATGCGGCGGTCACGCTCGTTTTCGATTGTACGGGAGGCCATGATACCGGGCACGCCGCAGCCAGTGCCGATCAGAATCGGAATGAAGGACTTACCGGACAAACCAAAGCGACGGAATACACGGTCAAGAATGAAGGCGATACGAGCCATATAACCGCAGGACTCCAGGAACGCCAGGAAGATGAACAGAACCAGCATCTGAGGAACAAAGCCGAGGACTGCGCCGACACCGGCAACAATACCATCCAGAATCAAGCCGCTCAGCCAGTCTGCACAATTCACTGCATTCAGGCCGTTTTCAATCAGGGTCGGAATGCTGGGGATAAACACGCCATAATCTGCAGGATCCGGAGCCTCGCAGCCATCCTCGATCATGAGATCGATTGCTTCCAGCACGTCTGCACCGGTTGCAGTCTCATCGCTAACAGACAGGTTTTCTTCATCCTGCAGCTCATAGGTAAATTCGTACTTTTCGTCAACGTCTGCTGCCATTTCGGTCAATGCCTTTGCGGCTGCATCCGCATCAAACTCGTCGCTCTCGCTGTCAATTGCATCTGCGACATCGTCCAGACCCTGATCCTCAATGTAGCCGTTAACAATGTTGGATGCATCGCTATAAGCATCGTTGTCGTCATTGTATGCGCTGGTGCCGATGGAAAACAGGTGCCAGCCATCGCCAAACACACCGTCGTTAACCCAGTCAGTTGCCCAGCCGCCAACGGTGGTAACCGAGACATAGTAAACAATGAACATAATCGCCGCAAAGATGGGCAGAGCCAGCCAGCGGTTGGTGACAACCTTATCGATCTTATCGGAGGTAGTCAGCTTGCCGGCGGACTTTTTCTTCAGGCAACCCTTGATGATAGAAGCAATATAGATATAGCGTTCGTTGGTGATAATGCTCTCTGCATCGTCATCCAGCTCGTCCTCTGCTGCCTTAATGTCCTTCTCGATATGCTCCAGAACAGAAGCGTCCAGATTCAGCTGAGCCAGAACCTTTTCGTCCCGCTCAAACACCTTCAATGCATACCAGCGCTGCTGCTCTTCCGGCATGTTGTGAACAGCGGCCTCCTCAATGTGAGCGATTGCGTGCTCAACAGGGCCGGAGAAGGTGTGCATGGGAACAGTCTTTGTGTTCTTTGCGGCATCAATTGCAGCCTCTGCCGCTTCCATAACGCCAGTGCCCTTCAGTGCGGAGATCTCCAGCACCTTACATCCCAGCTGACGGGACAGCTCTCCGATGTTGATCTGGTCGCCGTTTTTCTTCACCACGTCCATCATGTTGATGGCTACCACCACGGGAATGCCCAGCTCTGTCAGCTGTGTGGTCAGGTAAAGGTTGCGCTCCAGGTTGGTACCGTCTACGATATTCAAAATCGCATCCGGGCGTTCGCCAATCAGATAGTTACGGGCGACAACTTCCTCCAGTGTGTAAGGAGACAGGGAATAGATACCCGGCAAGTCGGTAATTGTCACGTCAGGGTGTTTTTTCAGCTTGCCTTCTTTCTTCTCCACCGTAACGCCGGGCCAGTTACCAACAAACTGGTTTGCACCGGTCAGCGCATTAAACAGCGTTGTTTTACCGGCGTTCGGGTTGCCCGCAAGGGCAATTCTCAACTTCATAGAATACTTCCTCTCTTTCCGGCCAGCTTGAGTAAGTAAAAGCTAACCTTCCATCTAAGCGAGTGCCGTTCCTTCCGAAACGGCCTCCTTTGATCAAACAAAATGAAATTATTCGACCACGATCATCTCAGCGTCTGCTTTACGCAGGCTCAGCTCATAGCCACGAACGGTGATTTCCACCGGATCACCCAGAGGAGCGACCTTGCGTACATAAATCTCAACGCCCTTGGTAATGCCCATGTCCATAATCCGGCGCTTGATAGCACCCTCGCCATTGAGCTTAACAACCTTAACGGTCTGACCCACCTTGGCTTCCCGCAGTGTGTTCATAGTGTGTTGCCTCCTTACAGTTCAATCTCGATTCTCTCAAATCATGATTTTTTGAGCCATTTCCTCGCTAATTGCAATTCTGGCTTCTTTCACATTAACAATCATGTTGCCGGACAATTTGCTGATAACCGACACATTTCCGCCAACTACAAAGCCCAGATTCTCCAAGTGCTTACGCACCTCCGGCTTTCCGCCAATCTTCTTAATGATGTTATCTACGCCGACATCGGCAAACGTCAAGGGCATCATAGTGCATCCTTCCTTAAGCTGTTAATATGGGCTGCGATCTCATCGCCCATGCAAAAATAAACACAATTTGGTTAGCATTTTCTAACCAGTGCATAGTTTATCTTACCTAACTTGTTTTGTCAAGGGATTTAGTAGGATTTATCTATTTTAGTTAAATGTGACTAACAAACCTGCTTTCATTTGGTTGCTTTCAACTAACTCAATAGCTCTCACTGGTGAAGATAGTCCGCCAATCGTTCTAAATTCTCCTCTGAGTATTCCAACTCCGCAGACCACATCCGCACCAACTCAACATGACTTTCCTCCGGCAGTCCTGCCAGCAGGCGCAGTGTCATGTCGCCAAACCGCAGTGCAAACAGTGCATCCCCCTCTTCCAGGGTACTGCGCAGATAGTACCGATAGACCAAATAGACCAGAATCTGCTCCATTTCCTCCGCCGACCAGGGCTTCGGCGTTGACCAGTGCTGCAGGAGTCCGCTCCACCGCTCATCCAACACCTCCAGCGTACGCAGGAATGCAATGTCTTTTTCCGTATCCCGCTGTTCCATTGCCGCTCCATGCAAAGCAAATGCCGCCGACAAACGCTCCGGAATTGACAGATTGCGATTCTGCAGGCAGGAAAAGACCTGCTCTCTCCGCTGCAAAAGAAGATAATAGCCCTTATCCGCCTCCCAGTCCTCTTCTTCCGGCATCTCCTGCTCGATCCATTGCACTTTCTCTTTGTGCTCGAGCAGCAGTCGCGCCGCCTCTTCACAGCACAGACCGAGTCCCTTTTCCACGCGATCCGGAAGCCATGTATAGAACCGCGGATGATCCGAGCAAATCTGGCACAGCGCTTCTTCTCCCAACTGCAGGATAATATCGCATAAATTTTCCTGATTGAGAAAAGGACACCTCTCTTCCTTTCCCAGCACAAAATGGGGTTCTTCCCCCGCAATCCCCTGACGCAGCCGTTCCCCAAACGAACCTTTTACTGCCCGGTATGTTTCCATGGTGTCCTCATCGACATCAATTTCCCAGCCGATGCAGCAGCTGTTTCTGCACCGGGATGCAATGCACTGAAATGCAGGAACATAGTCCGGAAAGACACAAATCATAGCTTCGCTTCCTCCATGCACTTTTTCAGTGCCTCCAATAATGTTGCAGGAACATTCAATGTTCCATCCCCGCATCCTACCAAAATTCCCGGCTTGTTTGTCCCGTGAAAATCGCTTCCTCCGGTGATCACCAAATCAAATTGTTTCGCCAGCTGGATCAATTCTGCTCGCTGTTTCTCATCATAGCCTGTATAATAGACCTCAAGGCCTTGAACTCCCACTTTTGACGCATACTCTACCAGGTCATGCAACTGTTTGGAATTATATCGGTATTGCAGCGGATGCGCCAGCACTGCCACGCCTCCGCTGGCTCGAATTGCCTCCACAGCCTGCCTTAAGGGAAAATAACTTCTTGGCACATAGTAGCGTCCTTCCGTGTTAAGGTAACGGGAAAAAGCATCCTCCACATCGCTTACCAGCCCTCTGCTGATCAGCACCTGGGCAAAGTGTGGCTTTCCAATGGTCGCCTTCGGATACTGCGCCATCATTTCATCCATTGTGATTGAAATGCCGTCTTGCCGCATTAACTCCGCGATTTTCTCGTTGCGACAATATCGCTCCTGCCGCATCCAGTGAATAACATCCTCCAGAGGCGTGCCCTGCACACTTAATTTTTCGCCATAGCCCAACACATGGGTATCTCGTCCGCAATAATCTGTGGACAGCTCAATGCCCGGAAGTACCTCAATCCCCGCTGTCTTCCCCGCCGCAATTGCTTCCGCCACACCGCTCATGGTATCATGGTCTGTGATCGAAATTGCAGTCATGCCTGCCTTTCTGGCAAGGTAAACCACCTCGGCAGGTGTACAACTGCCGTCGGAGGCCGTCGTATGCAGGTGCAAATCTATACCACGCATAATACTCCTCCTTACAATAGAAATAATAGAATATATTTCTCTCATTATAACAAAGGGAAATTTCGTGAACAAGATTTCCTTTTTATTCACAATTTATTTTTTTCTCTTTCAAGCTATTTTAAGGTTATCACGATATAATAACCATGCTGAGAGGAACAAGAGGTCCTTAGCCGACAGCTTCTTCCCCTCTCCTTGTACAATCATAAATCCACATTTCACAAAGGAGTGTTTCATATGTTCCCAGATGATGAATTCCGTTCCGAGCAGCAGCCCGGTTCCGGCAGCACAGTACCTACCTCCGATCCCATTCTCTCCGGTGAATGGCACGGAAGCCCCTACGGCAACAACACGGTACCGCCCCAGCCGCCAAAAGACAGAAGAGCAAAAAAGGGTTGGACCGGCACCCGCATCGCCGCTTTGTGCCTTGCCTGTGCGCTGGTCGGCGGCGGTGTCAGCGGCGGCGCAGTTGCCTGGGTTACCAGCAGCCGCAGCCAATCCACCCAAACTACTTCAACCGTTTACCAGAGTGATCGCACCAATGTTCAAACCTCTCAGGTTTCCGCCGGCGATCAGATGTCTGTTTCTCAGATCTATGCCGCTTATTCCGGCAGCGTGGTCAGCGTAGAAGTTTCTACCTCCAGCGGCTCCGGTGCAGGCACCGGTTTTGTCATCACGGAAGATGGCTATATCGTGACCTGCTACCACGTCATTGACGGTGCTACCGACATTGCCGTCACCTTCTCCGACTCTACCAGCTATGCCGCAACTTTAGTCGGCGGCGACGAAGACAATGACATTGCCGTTTTGAAGATTGATGCCACCGGTCTCACCCCTGTTGTTTTAGGAAATTCCGACAGCCTTCAGGTTGGTGACACCGTAACCACCATCGGCAACGCCCTTGGTACCCTGGCCAACACCACCACTACAGGCGTTGTTTCTGCTCTGGATCGCGCAATCTCCATGAGCGATGGTTCGGTCATCAACGTGCTGCAAACGGACTGCACCGTCAATTCCGGCAACTCCGGCGGCCCTCTGTTCAACTCCTATGGCGAGGTCATTGGTATTGTCAACGCCAAGTATTCCAATAATAACGACTACACCTCCACCGCCGCTTCCATCGAGGGCATTGGCTTTGCAATTCCCTATGCCGATGTGGCCAGCAAGATCACCGACCTGATGCAATACGGTTATATTACCGGCAAGCCCTCTCTCGGAATCAGCGTTTCCACCGTGTCGGCCTTGGATGCTCAGCGCTATAACATGGTTGTCGGCGCATATGTAAACTCCGTCAATGACGGTTCCTGCGCCCAGACCGCCGGTCTTCAGGCCGGCGACATCATCACCGGTGTAGACGGCACTGAGATTACCACCTATGAAGAGCTGGTCAACGCCAAGAACAGCCATTCCGCCGGCGAACAGATGACCCTGGATGTGTGGCGCAGCGGCGAGACACTTTCCATCACCGTCACACTGGACGAACAGGTGCCTACCACGGATGACTCTACCAGCTCCGGCAGCAACGATAACAGCTCCGACTCGAATTCCAATAACAATTCCGATTCTGACAGCAACAGCCAGGATAGTCAGGATTACAGCAGTATGTCCCCGGAAGAATTCTTCAATTACTTCTTTGGCGGCAACGGAAACAGCGGATCTTCCCGCCGCGGTTCCGGCAGTTGGTAAGCTTACTTCACTTCTTCATTTTTCTCCTATACAAAACAAAATGGACGATCGCCTTTCAGCGATTGTCCATTTTGTTTCTTTTATTCAACAAAAAAGCGCGACCTTGCAATGTACAAGGCCGTGCTTTTTCATTACAGCGGAAAAATAATTGTAATAGCAGTTCCCTTCCCGGGTTCGCTCTGCAGTTCCACCCGTGCATTATGGAACTGTGCTCCGTGCTTGACAATGGACAGACCCAAACCAGTACCGCCCACTTCCTTGCTGTGGCTTTTATCCACCCGATAAAACCGTTCAAATACCCGCTTTTGATCCGCATAAGGAATTCCGATGCCGGTGTCACTGACCGTAACCCGCGCCTCGCTCCGCCTCTGCTCCACTTTAACGCGAACTGAACCGCCGGAATGATTGTACTTAATCGCATTGTCGCAAAGGTTGTAGATCATTTCATTTAAAATCTGCCAAACACCTTGCACCTTTGCGTGATCGCCTTCCAGCGCAATGGTGACCTTCTGCCGATCTGCCACAGGGCGAAGATTGGCGATGATTTCATCCGCCAGATCATGCAAATCCACGCAGTCCAGTTCTTCCACCCGATCTGTTTCATCCAGACGGGAAAGGCGAATAATGTCATTGACCAGTTCAATCAATCGCTGAGACTCCCGGTAGATATCCCCTGCAAATTCCTTCACCTTGTCCGGCGGCACCATGCCTTCCTTCATCAGCTCCGCAAAGCCGGAAATCGATGTCAACGGCGTTTTCAGCTCATGAGATACATTCGCCGAAAACTCCTTGCGCAGTGCCTCCCGCTGTTGCCGTTCGGTCACATCCATCACCAGCAATGCAACACCGGCCACCTGACCGCTGGATACGACCGGGTTTGCGATAATCTGCCATGAGATGCCGTCAATTTCCTGTATCGTTTCTGTACGCACGCCGGCTAATGCGGCTTCCACTGCCGCCATCACCTGCGGAGGGCATTCCTCTCGGCGCAGATTGCTCAGCTGTTTGATTTCTCCACCGCCCAGGAATCGAAGGGCACTTTGATTCACAAAAAGCACTTCCGTCCGACTGTCAATCAGCAAAAAACCCTCGCTCATGTTATCCGTCAAGGCGGCAAACTCTCTTTGCTGTCGACTCAATGCATCCATCTGCTTCCGGATGGTTTGATTTTGCTGCTGCAAGCGGGAAATCAGCGGAGAAAGCTCCGGATACGTCTGGTCTGATGACGGGTGATCCAAATCGATCTGGTTTATAGGACGCACAATCTGATGCGCCATACGAAACGCCATCAGTGCGCACAAAATCAGCACCACAGCCAGCAGCGCTACCGCCGGATACCATGCACCCAGCAGCATCGCCATAACCGTGCTCTGATTGCAGGACACCCGCAGCACGGATCCATCTTCCAACCTTTGGGCATAATAAAGGGTACGCGCCATCAATGTTTCCGAATAATGTGCGCTCTGTCCGGCTCCGTCCTGCATCGCTTCCGCAATTTCCGCTCGGTTTGCATGGTTTCCCATGGTCGCTGCATCTGCCGCGCTGTCGTAGAGCACCACTCCGTCTGTTCCTACCCAGGTTACCCGGTCTTCTGACTGCAGGGTATTCAGGTAGGTCTCGCCGGATAGTTCCATGCCGTGGACAATATAGTTCGATTCCGCAGAAAGCTGACGAAATGCCTGCTTTTCGTAGTACTGATACAGCACTCCGAGAAACAGACCGCAGCAAAGCACGGCAACCACACTGCCCAGCAACAGATCATAAAGAAAAATCTTCTTTCTCATGCACTCGCCTCTATTTTGTAGCCCACACCTCGCACGGTTTCAATGCAATTCCCGGCCTCACCCAGTTTTGCTCTGAGGGTTCGAATATGCACGTCCAACGTCCGATTTTCCCGTTCAAATTCGCAGCCCCAGATTCGATCCATCAGCACATTCCGCGTCAAAACCACACCTGCGTTCTCTAACAGCAAACTCAGAATTTCGAATTCCTTGTAGGTCAATGTGATGTCTTTCCCATCCACTTTGACAATATGCCGCTCCGGAGAGACATATAGGGAACCGACGCGATACTCTGTGCAGGTTGTCATCGGCTCAGTCCTGCGCAAAACAGCGCGCACCCGCGCAACCAGTTCCATCATGCCAAAGGGCTTGGAAATAAAGTCATCTGCTCCGTTGTCCAGGCCAATCACCCGATCATACTCCGTGTTTTTTGCCGTCAGCATAATCACCGGCACTTTTTTGGTGGCGCTGGCAGAGCGGAGCTTGTGCAACACGGACAAACCGTCTTCCTCCGGCAGCATAATGTCCAGCAAAACCAATTCCGGGATCTGTTCCCCTACTGCTTTCCAAAATTTGCTCGGCACTTCAAATCCTTTTGCCTCATACCCCTGACTCTGCAAGCCATAAATCACTAATTTGCGAATGCTGTCATCGTCCTCTAAAAGATAAATCATATAATAAGCCCACCTTAATATTCTAATTTATCATAACAGTAATCGTACGATGTAAATTATAAAACCAACTCACTGTAAAATCTATGTTAAATAAGAAAAAACCCGGAAAATTGCATCTGCATTCTCCGGGAAATCCATTATTCTGCTGCATCTTCCGCTTTTTCTGCGGTCTCTGCATCCTTTTTCTTCGGGATAATCCGCACCGATTTCTCCAACTGCGCCCGCATATCCTCCACCGGCTGATCCAGCACATAGGCCAGTTCGCCGACAAGCAAATTCATTGCTTTTTTTAGGAAATTATTATCCGCGTTGTACTGCTGGCGCTCACGAAAGCCCTGTTTCCGCCGTACAACCGCTTTCATTACCTGAACAAGATGTTCACTGTCGTTATCATGCAGCGCCGCAGAAAACGTATCCGTACGCTGCTTATAATTCAATCCCTTCATGGGGAAAGGTTCCATTTCTGCCACACTGTGAATCAACTGCTCCGCGGCTTCCCGGGTGATGGGCACACGAATGGAAAGCTGCTGCTGGCCTTCCACCGGAACGTAGACAGAGCCTCCCTGATTCATCGGCTGGAGCGTATAGTACAGGCGATGCCGGTCAACCCCGTGCATGGACAGCGGCCCAATCTCCATTACAGTACAAATGCCGGTAGTGCTATAAACAACCTTTTCTCCCACTTGATACATTCTGTTCGTACTCCTTTCCCATCGACGGCACCCCCCGTCCTGCATTCCTCATCACACATCTATTGAAAACCAACTTGAAGTTTAAAAACAGAACAGACCGGCGATGGCAAACGCCACGCCGCATCTGTATATTATGTAAACATATCAGGTTTGAGATAGGCCTCTCTAGGGCAAACGAGGGAAAATAATCTCGTTTTTCCCGAAGAGAGAATCGCTGTTTTCATTGGTATTATAGCATTTTTTGCAGTTTATGTCCAATTTATTTTTCAGTTGGCAACTATCTCTTAAATCTCTGCAATAACGGCATACACAACCAGAGGTTCCCCTGTGCCTTCGCAGGCAATGCTGTGTCCATGTCCGCTGCGGCACACACAGGAATCGCTCGCATGAAGAATTGTCTCGACTCCATCATCGTTGTAACGCGCGCTTCCGCTCAGGATGTGAATGATTTCCTCCTCCCCTTCATGGGTGTGATAGCCCAGAGAGCATCCGGGCCGAAGGATCAGCCGTCCCAGCAACTTGATTTTGCTGTCATATTCCTCCGGCTGCAGGGTGCGAATGATCTCAACAGTTCCATTTCCGCCTTTCATATGCTCCTGCATTTGATGGACATGTTCTGCTGCTGACTTTACCATTTCCATAACCTCCTGTTAATGCTTGTTTTTTGGGGAGCGTCCACCCTGTTCGTTCTTTTTACGCGTGCCGGCATGGTGTGTATCCTGCGGTTTCTTTTTTCCGCTTTTCCCCGTGTGTTGATTTTGTCTTCCTCTGCGGGCTTCCTGCTGCTCCCGCTTCTTCCGTTTTTCTTCCCGCTCCAGCTCCCAGGGCGCCGGACCTGGTTTTGGACGAATCAGGCATTCCGGCTTGTAGCCGATCAAATCACTCCGCCCCGACTTTCGCAGCGCCTCCAGCACCAAGGCATGTTTTTCCGGCCGTTTCCATTGCAACAGCGCCCGCTGCAGCGCCTTTTCGTGGGGAGAGCGGGCCACATATACCGGCTTCATTGTCATAGGATCGATTCCGGTATAATACATACAGGTGGACAATGTTCCGGGAACCGGATAAAAATCCTGTACCTGTTCCGGCTGCCGATGCATTTTATGAAGGTATTCCGCCAGCGCAACTGCATCCTGCAACGTAGATCCGGGATGTGAACTCATCAAATACGGAACGAGAAATTGTTCCTTCCCGATCCGGTTGTTGAGTTGATTGTATTTCTGCTGAAAGCGTTCGTACACTTCAATATGCGGCTTGCCCATGTAATCCAGCACCGAGTCAATGCAGTGCTCCGGCGCCACCTTCAACTGTCCGCTGACGTGATACTTCACCAGCTCTTTAAAAAACTCATCGCTTTTGTCCAGCAGCATATAGTCATATCGAATTCCGGAACGGACAAACACCTTTTTTACCCCCGGTACCGCCCTTACCCGACGGAGGAGATGCAAATAGTCCGATTCATCTGCATCCAAATTGGGACACGGCTCCGGTGCAAGGCAATTCCGCCCTTTACACATGCCACATTTCAGCTGTTTTTTGCAGGATGGATGGCGGAAATTAGCCGTTGGGCCGCCTACGTCGTGAATATAGCCCTTGAAGTCAGGCAATTTCGTCAATTCCTCCACTTCCCGAACTACGCTGTCTTCACTGCGGCAGGTAATCATGCGCCCCTGATGAAACGCAATAGCACAAAAAGAACAGGCGCCAATACAGCCCCGATTGTGGGTAACTGAAAACCGCACCTCATCAATGGCCGGCACTCCGCCCATGCGATCGTACATAGGGTGCGGCAGGCGCATATACGGCAGCTCTGCCACATGATCCAGTTCCGGTGTGGACAATGGCATCGCCGGTGGATTGACAATCAGGATCTGCTCTCCATGCCGCTGCAAAATTGCCTTGCCCCGTATCGGATCATGCTCGTCATATTCCACTCGATTTGCCTGTGCATAAGCCATTTTGTCCCGCTTTACCTGTTCAAAAGACGGAACTTCCACCGCCTGAAATTGGCAGGCAGATGCCTCGCGGGCAACAAAAGCGGTTCCGCGCACTCCGGTAATTTCGTGGACTGGCGTGCCTTTTTTTAAGGCCGCAGCAATTTCCAGCGTGGAATGCTCTCCCATGCCATAGCTAAGCAAATCTGCCTGTGCGTCGAAAATCACACTGCGCCGCACCTTGTCTTCCCAATAGTCGTAGTGAGCAAACCGACGCAGGGAAGCTTCCAATCCACCAATAATGATCGGGATATTGCCAAATGCCTCCCGCACTTTGTTTGCGTAAACGATGGTGGCTCTGTCCGGACGCAGTCCTGTGCGGCGGCCTGGGGAATAAAGGTCTTCGCTGCGGCGTTTTTTGGCGGCCGTGTAGTGGGCAACCATGGAGTCCAGATTACCGCCGGAAATAAAAACGCCCAGTCGCGGTTTTCCGAACTGAATAAAGTCATCCACTGTGCGCCAATTGGGCTGGGCCAGCATACACACGCGATAGCCTGCATCTTCCAGAACCCGGGATATCACAGCAGCGCCAAAAGTCGGATGATCCACATAGGCATCTGCCGTAATCATCAAAAAATCATACCAGTACCAGTCACGATCCCGCATTTCCTGTAAATTAACCGGCAAGAACTGCCGGATCTTCTCTCTTTTCGCCACGCTGCCGCCTCCATTTTCTTATCGCTCCAAAACTCTTCTGTCACTGCAGAAGAGTTTTCCTAGCCAAATATGGCATGAAATTTCTCTTCCGGCAGGATTTGAGCTCTCTTATCCCGTTTTAAAACAACATAGTTTTGATCCATCCGACCAATCCATACATCATCGTCCAGACCGGTACTCCACAACAGACCTTCTTCTATTTTCCATGTCCGTTTCCCCTCCGGTGTCTCACCATATGCAGTGCCATAAACCGCAGCTCCATTCGGTCGGCCTTCGCATCCAAACTCCGGTTCATCGACCCGGCTCAAATAGATCAGGGGTGTAAATTCACCTTCGGGCAGGAAGGCTTGTTTGAAAAAATTCTCTGTTCTTTCCGGCTGCTCCATCCGTTTGATCCTTCCTCTCTGATACGGCCTCATTTTCTTAAACTGGCTCTTTCTATCTTTCTCAATTTTCGCTATAGTAAGTAGTCGATAGAATCTACCACGAAAGCAGGTCTGCTCATGGATCACAATCGTCAAAATAAAATTGCTGTTATCAACGACTTCAGCAGCTTCGGCCGCTGTTCGATTGCCGTTGCACTGCCTATTATCTCCGCTATGAAAATTCAGTGCTGTCCATTACCCACGGCGCTGTTCTCCAACCACACCGGCTTTGAAAGCTTTTTTCGCACCGACTGCACCGACTTTATGCCCCGTTATGCGGACGAATGGGAAAAGCTGGGTCTGCAGTTTCAAGGCATAGCCACAGGATATTTAGGTTCCATTCATCAAATTGATCTTGTTGAGGACTTTCTCCGTCGCTTTGACCGCCCTGAAACGGTTGTCCTGGTCGATCCGGTCATGGGGGACTATGGCGCTCTCTACCCCACCTATTCCCAGGAGTTGGCCGAAAATGTAAGCCGATTACTTCCTTATGCTGATATTCTAACGCCCAATCTGACGGAAGCGTGCATTCTGACCGGGACAGATTACCGTCCCAATCCCAGTGAAAGCGAGCTGTTGACCATGTGTCAGCAACTCGCCCGACTCGGCCCTGAAAAGGTAGTGATCTCCGGTCTGGACTATGGAGATCATCTTGGCAACTTCATCTTTGAGACGGAAAAGCCATCCTGCCTGCTACGTGTACCCAAGGTTGGAACCTGCCGCAGTGGAACCGGCGACGTATTTGCGTCGATCCTGATTGCAGATGCAGTCAACGGAGAGGCTTTTTCTTCCTCTGTTGAAAAAGCAGCGCATTTCATTTCCCACGCTCTGGAATGCACAACAAAAATGGGCATTCCTCCCACGGACGGCATTTGCTTTGAGGAGATTCTGGGGGAGCTGATCCCCGATTAACGATATCCCTCCACAACAAACACACCTGCACCGCTGGCTTTTGCCGCGGCAATACCGGCAGGAGAATCCTCAAAAATAATCGTCTGTTCCGGTGCAACACCGAAATGCTCCATCGCCATTTGGAATCCCTGGGGATCCGGCTTCGGCCGCTGGAAATCTGCCGAGGACAGGATTAAATCAAAGCTGTCGAATTCATTGAAATAGTGCAAAATCTGGCTGCTGTTTTCCTTTGAGCCAACGGTAACCAAAGCGGTGTAGTATTCCGGCCTCAGTTGGTGCAGTAAATCAAACAAAGGCTGATTTTTCTTTGCCGCCTCCAAATAGTCGCCATAGCACGCTTTTTTTCGCCGGTGGATTTCCTTTCTCTCTGCCTCGCTTGCATCCGGCGCAAGCAAGGCTCCGAAATAGCCAAAATCATGTCCAAAGCACTCAGTGCAAAAAAAATCATAACTTGGCGGGATAGCAATCCCCTCCAAAGCATGGCAATAAGCCAGATAGTTTACTTTCGTAGTGTGAAACAGAGTTCCATCCAAATCAAAAATTGCAAGTTTTTTCATTGATTGTATTTCTCCGTTTTTCTCATGGTTTGCATCGTCCGCAGGGATCGTACCCCATAGCAATTACGCTTTCTCTCGTCCCGGTATAATCCTTTCGATTTCCCTGTGCGATACGATCTACGCTGGAACAGGATGGAACATGAAACTTATTTGTGTTTGTGTTCAACACATACTCCATCTCGCCAGAGGAATCCGTAGACGCAGAAGTGGAATCCTGCTCCACCGGCGTTGTTGTTTCTTCCGCCGCTGCCGTTTCGCTGTCACCGAGCGCACTGTCTCCTGTGGCATAATCAATCGTAACTCCCGGCTGAACATTATACGCAAATACGCAGAAGGAAATTCCCTCCCCGTTATCTTCTACCGAATATCCTTCCATAAGTACGCCATCTGCCACCAGATTGTCCCCGCTGAATATGGGCGTAACGCGATAAAGCACATGATGTTCCGTTTCTTTCACATAGTCTGCCACCATATTTTCAAAGGGCAGCATCCCCTGGATATTCAAATAGCGCGTTCCGGTAATCAGGTTTTTTTCATTTGCGTTTTCACCCGCCAGCTGAAACCCGATCAAATGGCAACGATTGTAGAGATATTTCCCGTCAACGCAGTCATATTTCACTGTATGCCAGCCGCTGGGCTTAACCTGTCCAATTTCCCCTCGCTTCTCCGTCGGCATGATCTCAACGCAAATATTGGCATATGCCACACCGCAGCGACGCAGGCTGTCTAACTCACTGTAGGTTTCAAACGCCTCCGTGGTATACTCCGTTTCGCTGAAAAAAGGTTGATTGTTGTTAATCGCAACATATGCGTTTCCCGTATATTCCGGAATGTCTGCCAGGGTAACTGTTTCCGTAACCGTCGAAGTACTGTCGCTGGAAGATGATTTTGTCTCTTCCGCAGGATCTTCCTCAACTTTACCGGACTTTGCTTCCTCTGCATCGGTTGTTGCCGTCGATCCTTCGGGCACCTCAGAGGAGACACTCGTTGCCGCCGTTTGTGAGGATTTTTCACTTGTCCCGTTCTGTCCACAGGCAGACAGAAGCAATATAACGCAAATCAGCACCGGCAATATCTTTTTCATACTCGATAAACCTCCTCTGTCATGTCCGGATGAGAGTATCCTGAAAATTCCGTTTGTTCTATCCGGCAAAAGCGCTCCATGGGCAGCGTAAAGTAAAAATCCGCAGGATAATCCCGCCCCCAGCGGTAGAGGATCAACGCTTCAATCCGTTCCGGGTCAACTGTAATCTTATCTTCCACAAAACAATATTCTCCCGCTCCAGCAGCGCTCTGGCATTGTTCGTCTATCTTCAAACAAGGCACATCTTCTGTAAATTGTTTTGCTGAATAGGGGGTCATCCAAATAGGTGCTTCGCCCACCCGCTGAAGGATGCGTTCCCGCACGACACGATCCATACTTTGCCGGCGGTGATTGAATCCCATCCCCATATGATTGTCAACACAAACGATCAGCTTCATTTTTCTCCATTCTCTCAAGTCATACTCAACCGTGTTTCACTGTAAACCGCAACCCCGTGAAAAAGCATTCTGTTTTTCACCCGGTTGTCTTCTTTTATTCTCTACTATTTTACCATACGCTGTATCACAGCGCAAACCAGAAAAATGCCCGGAGTATGTTTCCATACTCCGGGCATCTGCGTTCAATCTTTATTCGATTGCGATGTAGGTAGATGCAGGCACCGCCTTAGGCGTCTCCTTCGGCACAGTGATCTGCAGGATACCGTCTTCATACTTGGCGTGCAGATCCTCGGGCTTAACCTCATCCCCTACATAGAAGCTGCGGCTCATTGCGCCGGCATAGCGCTCCTGACGGATGTAACGGCCATTCTTGTCCTTTTCATCCTTGTTCAGACCCTTTGCAGCGGTGACGGTCAGATAGCCGTCTTTCAGTTCCAGTTTGACCTCATCCTTCTTGAAACCAGGCAAGTCGATGTCAACCGCATAACTGTCCTCCGTCTCCCGGACGTCGGTCTTCATCATGTTCTTGGCGTGCTTGCCATACAGGGTATGATCGATGCTGGGCATCATGCCGAAAGCGTCATTGAACATATCATCGAACAAATTTTCACCAAAAATGCTAGGCAACATAAATCATTCCTCCATTCAAATCCACCACTCGCCAATGTCGGAATTGTTCCGCACTCCGGCGGGTAGTTGTCACCTGCGGTCGTTCCTTGACCGCTTATCACATTTTTTAGCCTCCTGAGCGGATGCTCTTTTGCATCCTTCTCTCAAGGTCTGATTCTATTATAGCTCAGATTTTAGCACTGTCAATAGGAGAGTGCTAAAATTGACTATATTTAACAATTTGTTAACATAACACAGACTCGAGAAGAGTTGAACCTCCAGCGTCGTTATTGTGTAGCCCGCAGCAAGAATACTGCGCTGAAATTTCAGGCTTCTTCCGCCAGACTGCAAATGATCCTTGCACAGTTTTCATAATCCAGTTTGCCGCTGTTCAGCATCAAATCATAATTATGTCGATCGCCCCAGGTTTTATCCGTGAATATATTATAATGGCGGCTTCGTTCCTTATCTGATCGTTCAATCTCTTTCTCGGCAGTCTGTTTTGCCATGCCATATTCCTGTATTCCCCGTTCCACCCGCTTTTCCATATCTGCATAGATGAACACTCGGAGCACGTCGTCTCTCTCCCCAAGGATCTGGTCTGCGCAGCGGCCTACGATGACGCAGCTTCCCTGATTTGCAAAGTTTGTTATTACTTCCTTCTGTGCATCATAAACCTGTTCGGACAAGGGCAAGGTCTGTCGATTGGCATTTTGTAAAATTCCATACCCATAGCTGGTTCCCATCGCCAGATTGTATAAAAGGCTATTGGTAACCCTTTGTTCACTGGATTCAATATACTGTGTCGCCAACCCGGAGTTCTCTGCCGCCTTATCAATCAGCTCCCGGTCATAGTAAGGAATTCCCAGACGGTTTGCCACCATCTTCCCAATGGTTCGTCCGCCGCTTCCCAGCTCTCGTCCTATGGTAATAATTTTCTTCATGTTTTTTTACCTCTTTCTTTGTTTTCCGATCCGCTGTCGGAAGTTCCCGTTTTATGTGGGAAAGCTCTTTGTTCACTCTGCAAAAAACATTCCCGCATTCATACATCTGCTCATAAAATACCGTTCCGTTCTCATCTTCCATGCGCGTTCTTACCGTTTTCTTCTGCGAATCTGTGCATTGGACACATCTGCTTGCATAATGTGCCATCTATTCAGCCACACCCTTCTTTTGATCCAGGTGATTGATTTTCTTCATTTCCACAACGATCAACACAAGGGCGAAAACAAACGCCAGGCCGTCTGCCACAGGACCGGCCCACAGCACGCCTTTAATGCCCATACAACTGCACAGAATCATTACCGCCGGAATCAGGAACACAATCTGACGGCTTAAAGAGATTGCGCCGGACAACACGGGCTTTCCGATGGACTGGAAGAAAATCGCGGCCACCGTCTGAAATCCGTTCAGGAAGCACAGCAGGGTGAAAATACGGAAGGACAGAATGGAAAATTCGGTGTACAGCTCTCCCTGATTGCCGAAGATGGCTGTAAGTGCGGCCGGAAATGCCTGAAAAATAATAAAGAACACAACCGCAATCAAGGTTGCGGATTTCACTGCAATTCCAAAGGTTTTCTTTACCCGTTTATAGTCCGCCCTGCCATAGTTATACCCCACAATCGGCTGGGCTCCTGTTCCGATTCCCGTTACGATCGATATCAAGATTGTATTAAACTTCATCACAATTCCGAAAGCCGCCAGGGGAATATCTGCTCCATATTCGGAATTCATGCCGCAGTGAACCAGATAGTAATTGATCACCGTCATGATAATTGCAATGGCAATCTGAGAAACAAAGCTGGACACTCCGAACCCGGACATTTTTTTCAACATGCCAAACTCGGGTTTCATCGCCTTTGCTGTTATTTTGACTGTTTTAAATCTTGGAACATACCACATGCTGATGGCAAAGTTCAAAATCTGACCAATCACGGTTGCGACTGCCGCACCGGTCATTCCCCATCCAAACCCAAGAACAAACAGCGCGTCCAGAACCACATTGGACAAACAGCCTACAATCATTGCAATCATTGTCAGCTGAGGTGTGCCATCTGCACGAATCAGCGAACACATACCGCAGCCGACAATAACAAAGGGAAAGCCCAGAACAATAATTTTTCCATACTCCAATGCATAACTCAGGTTATCCGGAGTTGCGCCAAACAAAGCGGTCAGGGGCTTTAAAAAGATGATGCAAAGGATGCAAAATACAATCCCCACAATGATCAGCCAGGAAAAGGTGTTGTTTACCCCCTTTTCCGCCTTTTCTTTGTTTCCCCGCCCCAGCTCCAGGCTTAAATAGGCCGCGCCGCCGTCTCCCAGCAGCAGGGCCAGAGCCATAACAACCATATTAAGCGGAAATACTACGTTGGTTGCGCTGTTTCCCAGTGTGCCAACGCCCCAGCCGATGAAGATCTGGTCGACAATGTTATACAATGCATTCACAACCAGTGCCACAACGCTGGGAATTGCGTATTTCATCATCAGACTTCCAATGGGAGCTGATGCAAGCGGATTGAATTCCGTTTCTTTTGAACTCATAAATTTAACCTCCATAATTTCAATTTCATATCATAGCTTAGACTATATGATTATCATAGAGTCAAGCATATAGTTTGAAATATACGCCTTTATTTTCTTGATAAAACAGGCATAGCTTTTTATAATAGGAAAAACCTTATTATCTACATATTGTTATGGAGGTTCATTTTGAATAAATTTTTGTCCATTGGAGAACTTGCAAAGTTAAGAAATATCAACGTACAATCCTTGCGCTATTATGAGAAGCTCGGGATTTTAGTCCCGGCCTATATCAATCCGGAAAGCGGATACCGTTACTATTCTTTAGAGCAGATTATGATACTGGATACGATCATTCTCTGCATCGATCTTGGCATTCCCCTCAAAGACTTAAAAAATTATGTAAACACCGACGGCGAACTTGAATTTGAACATTTACTAAAAGACGGGAAAAAAATTGCAAAAGAAAAAATCCGAAAAATAGAATCCAGTATCGATTCTATTAATCGGACTCTTCAGCATATCAATGCCCAGAAAACGTTTCTGGGCCGTGACGGCTATTATTCCCGCTACATTTTTGAGCGGTATTACATTACCATTCCCTGTGAAATCATCATGAGTGCAAAGGAATATGAAAAGAATTTAAGTCATTTGTTCTCTCTTGCCAAGGAGCAAAATTTACAGGCGTCCTTTCCTCATGGCATCATTTCTTCCTATTGCGACGGACAATTCGCCGGAGCAAATATGTTTCTGGAAGTTATGCCTGCTGCTTCTTCCCTAGTGCGAAAGCTGAATGCAGGAAACTATTTGTGTTTTCAGGAACTGCGAGAAATTCATTCTGATCCGCTTGTCATATTTCCTCAGAAGTTACTGAGCAGCGGCAACACCAACGTCATCATTTCCAGTATGTCACCGAACACTTATAAATACGACAAGGTAACCCTGGAATTTCAGATCCGCACATAAATTTCAATGATTTAGACCATCTCGGATTCAATCAGATTCGGTTTTTGCTTCTTCCTCATCGCCCGAATATTCCATCCAGCGGAAAGGCTTCCTCTCCGTGGGACAGATACCATAAGCAGCAGCTCAAAACCAGATTCAGTCGCATGCGTCGATCACCGAAGTCAATCAAAAACAGCTCGCTAATACGGCCTAAACGGTAGGCCAGCGTGTTTTTGTGCACCGTCAACGCCTGTGCCGTGCTCTCCTTCTCAAACAGGTGCATGGCATATTGATAGATGGTGTCAAAATAATCCGTGTTATTTCCCGCGTCGTAGGCGCGAATCTGCTCCAAAACGGGATTGATGAAGGTTTCCGCCTGCTCCGTTTCCAGAACAGCGGCCAGCATGGGCAGGGGCATATAATCCTCGAAAATGCCGTCTGTTCCCTGCTTGCTCCGTTCTACCATGCGTGCCGTCAGCAGCGCCCGGCGGTAGTGCAGGTAAATATCCTTCAAGTTGCTGAACGGATCGCTCAGGCCGCTGACGAGATCGTACTGAGCAAAGTAACGGAACAGCCACTTCACCAATGCATTATTTTCCGGTCGAAGGGTGTTTTCCACTGCGTTGCGCTTAACCTCTCCAAATAAGGTCACGATGGTCTGATCGTATACCAGCACCACTACGTTGCGAAAACGCTGCTGAATCTGGGTGACTGCATAATCTGCAAACGCTTTTTGACTGGCCCGCTGACCGATGGTTGTCACCATCACGCCGTAGTCGCCCTTAATCTGCTTTCGCAACAGGTCTTCTGCCGGACGGCGCACCTGCACCGGTGTCTGGGGATCCAGCAGAACCTCCAGCCGTGCCTGCAAGGTAGCTGTCCAGCGATCCATGCCTGCCAATCTCCGGCGCAACTTCAAAACCAGCAAACTGATGAGCTTTTGCAGAATTTCCAGGTCTTCCGGCTGGCAAGGCACTTTGCCTAAATAAATGACCACGTGGCCTCGCACTTCGTTTTGCCAGACCAACTCACCATACATACGGGGAACAAGCTCACATACTCCGGTATTGGCATAAAACGGTTCGTAAAACGCTTTTTCGCCGGAAAGATTCTCGTCAAGAATCACCCATTCCCGCTGTGCCTGAATGGCGCCGTCTCGAATGCTCTGGTCCAGTTCCGCAACGCCGGTTTGCTCCCGGGGCCACACGGAACGGATGTGAAACAGTTCATCGGTGAGCAGCACCGGTGCACCAAAAAACTCTGATGCCGCCTGAATCAGCGGCTGTACTCCTTCTTGATCGATGACATCCAGAAAACAACGGCTCGCCTCAGCCACGCGGCGCATGCCTTTACTGTCTTTCATTTTGCGCTCCTTCAATCAAAAAGGGGACATCTGTCCCCTCTCTTTTGCAAAAAATCTCCGTTTACATTATAGCATATATTTTTCTGATTTGCTTGTGTTTTTTCCCAATCAAACAAAATATTTTTTATCCTCAGGCCAAACATAAAGGAACTGTAATTTGATATAATACACTCGTTCTCAGCCACGGGAACAGAAGCACATATCTTTCTTTCTATCTCCAGATCCTCTGACCGCCGGCAGTATCCTTCCTGCCGGCGGTCACCTGTCCGGAGCAAAACAGCCATCCTGCCGTATACACTGGCAGGATGGCTGTTTTGCTGTAAATTCAATTATTCTCCGTCGAAGAAGCGGCGCGGATTGTCCACCATAATCGTGTGGATGTCCTCCTCGGTAAGGCCGGCAGCCTTCAGCATAGGAAGCACCTCGCGGCTGATAAAGGTGAAATCAATGTCAAGATTCAAATAATCCTGGGCAACGGTTTTATCCCAGCTGTCCCAGAAAGCCAGATAGGTGGCCCAGTCATGGCTGAGGAAAATGCGATTGATGTAGCCCTTGCTCACCAGCTCGACAATGTTCTTCACCGAGTTCTTAACCGGATTATCCAGATGACCATAAGCCAGGCGGTCAAAGCCGATATAAGCACCTGCTTTCACCAGATCCTCCTGATAGGCCCAGTCATTGCAGTCACCGGTGTGGCCGAGGATAACGCGGTTCGGAGCAACACCTGCAGAAGCATAGACATTCAGGATTTCATAGCCGCTCTGGACTTTGGGGTCGTGGTGGCAGAAGATCGGCAGATTTGCCTCTTTTGCCACGGTGCCAACGCAGTGGAGCAGCTTGTGCTGCAAGGGGGTAACTCCCGCCTTCACAACGCCGTTCTTCATAATGCCGGGTTTGGAATCCGTTCCGGCGATGCCGTGCAGGCACTCGTCCAGCAGCAGGTCGTGGATCTCGCCCTCATCCCGCATGGCCAGCCATGCTTCTTCCTGATAATAAAATCCGGAGGATGCGACGATATTCATGCCGGACTTTTCCGCCACATCCCGCAGCAGGTGAATGTCCCGGCCCAGGTTAACCGCAGTGCCATCCACGAAAGTGTCTACACCGCAGGACTTCAGCTTCTTCAGCTGACCGGCAGCCATTTCTACCAGCTTGTCATACTGGAGGAACTTGTCGCCAAAATTCATGCGCATAGACCAGTCTGCGCAGGTAATGTGTTCATGCATCAGGGTCTGGCCCAGCTGCTTGGAGTCTACTGCGCCGAGAACCGTATTTACCATGCTCATTCTATTCTGCCTCCCTAGCTTACCGCAGCTTCAGCTCACGGGCCTGCTTGCGCAGATCCTCCCGGAACTCAGGAGCAGCAACGTTGATCAGTTCCTCAACACGCTGCGCAATGGTCTTGCCCCGCAGCTTTGCAATGCCATATTCCGTAACGACATGGTCCACAATGTTACGGCTGATCGAAACAACTGCGCCGGGCTTCAACTGGGGAACAATACGGCTGATCGTGCCGTGCTTTGCAGTTGCATTCAGTGCAATGATTCCCTTGCCGCCGGGAGCATGGAATGCACCATAGGCGAAGTCTGTTGCACCGCCGGTGCCGGAATACTGGGTCGAACCGATGGACTCAGAGCAAACCTGACCGGTCAGGTCAATTTCCAGTGCAGTGTTCAAGCTGACCATGTTCTCGTTCTTCATAATGTTGAAGGGGTCATTTACATAGGCCGTCGGCAGCAGTTCCACCATCGGGTTGTCGTTGATGTAGTCATACAGCTCCTGGCTGCCCCAGGCAAACGCACCGATGGTACGGTTGCGGAAGAAGCGCTTCTTTCTGGAGTTGTTGACTGCGCCGCACCACATGAGCTTACCCATGGAGGTGGAAATCATCTCCGTATAGATGCCCAGATCGTGGCGGTCTTCCAAATCATGCGCCACAGCGTCCGGCAAGCCGCCAATACCCAGCTGAATGCAGTCGCCATCCTTGATCAGAGAAGAGGCGTAATGGGCAATCTTCAGCTGCTCCTCGGTTGCGGGAGCAACCGGTGCCTGGGTGATGGGGTAATCCACATCGATGAAGTAGTCCACCTGCTCCACGGGGACACGAACTGTACCGGAGGTGTAAGGAATGCGCTTATTTACCTCAAAGATAACCAGGTCGCAG
Organism: bacterium; assembly: GCA_963597355.1. Lineage (GTDB taxonomy): Bacteria > Bacillota > Clostridia > Oscillospirales > Oscillospiraceae > UMGS1766. The sequence continues at coordinate 188,243 of CAVBPR010000006.1, forward strand.
GAGTCCAGCATTTCCAGCTCTGCCTGCTGGGTGCAAGACACAGCCACATAGCCGTAGCGATCCATCGGAGTAACTGCTGCCCAGAAGATGTTCGGCTTGCGGGTTTCCATCATGACCTGGCTCATGGAGTGCAGGTTGGTGGGGCAGAAGTTAATACGGGTAGAACCGGCGGCAACCTGCTTGCGCAGAGCAGGACCAAAAAAGATGGAATTGACGCTGATAACGCCGTCCAGATTGTGATTCGGGTCGCCGATAAACGGATACTCTTCCTGGGGCGCGCCCATCCAAACGCAAACGTCTTCGATTCCGCGATCAGCAATTTTATGCAAATTACGCAGCATAGCCAGAGGCTCGTTGCCGTATGCAGCCTGAGCGATGGTGTCGCCGGAATGAATCATACCGAGCGCCTCATCCAAGCTGATAAACTTAGATTGATAAAGTGCTTTTTTCTCTTCAAAAGTCATCATAATCACTCCATTTCCAAATCCTATTGTTATTTTCTACACACACTATTTTAAATGGATATTTTGCACTCCGCAAGGGGGGCAATCAATGTCTGTTAATTCTGACCGCTCTACCGGAAATAAAAGCACTTGTTTTGCATGTTGTGACAAAATTTTTCGTCCTCCCACGTCTCCCTGCAATGCACACAGCGCAGGAAACCATTGCTTTCCGAACCACGCGGGATTACCTCGCTGTCCCTCTGCCGTCACGCAGGCAAGCTCCGCCCGATTTTGCCGGCAAAAGGTCAGGAAGTTTTTCATTGTGCTCAATTCCAGTGCCGGCTGATCCGCCACAAAGAAGGCGCACGCATCCATGTTCTGTTCCTGCGCCAGTGTTACTGCGGCCCGGATCGTATGCGAAACACCATTTGATGCATATGGACTGCCTGCCCACCGGATTGCCCGTTCACTGCAGTCTTTTTGGATCTCCGGTGTGTTGGTCATAACCAGCAGAACATTCTCTGTATCCTGTAATGCGGCAAGCCGATCCAAAACATGCCGGTAAAGCGGCGTTCCATTGATTTCAAAGAGCAGTTTGTTTTCTGCTCCAAACCGCCGGGAAAGGCCGGCCGCCAGCAAAACCATCAGCACCCTCATGATTTCTGCTTCTGCATCCCCTGCCACACTTTTTCTGCTGTGATCGGCATCTGACGGATTCGTACCCCGCAGGCATTTTCTACCGCATTTGCGATGGCAGGGCAGGGTGTATCAATCACGATTTCACCAATGCTTTTTGCTCCAAAGGGGCCCTGCTCCTCATAGCTCGGGATAAATTCCACATGAATCGGGCAGATATCCTGACGCGTTGGGATTTTATACTGGAGGAAATTCCGTTCAATCAGACTGCCGTTTGGATTGTAGCGTACGTCTTCCATTAACGCCATGCCGATTCCCTGCACAAGTCCGCCTTCCGTTTGGACTTTTGCCAGATTGGGATTCAGCGGCGTTCCGCAGTCTACTACCGCATCGTATTCCACCAGGGTAACCTTTCCGGTCTCCGGATCCAGATCAATTTCTGCAGCTCCGGCCATAAACGGAGGCGGTGAATTGGGGCAGGTATGGTTGGCGGTGGCAAACATGGGCTTTCCGCCGCACTCCGAAGCGTTTGCCAGGTCGGACAGAAGAACTTTTTCTCCCGTTGGAAGATGTTCTGCCAGTCCGTCGTGATAGTACACATCCGCCTTATTCCATCCTTTTTGTCGGCAGGCTTCCTCCTTAATTACCTCAATCAGCTCCATTGCGCATTTATATACAGCGCCGCCGGTCAAAAAGGCCGTGGAAGAAGCATAAGAACCGGAATCGTAAGGAGAAGTATCCGTGTCCACCTGAGCGGTAACCACCTGATCCACCGGAATCTCCAGACACTCCGCTGCAATTTGTGCCAAAGTCGTGTCGCAGCCGGTTCCCATGTCTGCCGCACCAATCAGCAGATTGACAAAACCTTCATCGTTGATTTTCAGGGTAGCGCCACCCACATCAATACCGGAAATCGCGCTGCCCTGCATTGCCATTGCAATGCCGACCGAGCGAATATGTCCGTTTGGCAGCACACGGCGGGGATATTTTTCATCCCAGTGAATCATTTCTTTTACCCGCGCAAAGCATTGATCCAGTGTGCAGGAGGTGTTCACCTCGCCGTAATAGGAAGGCATCACCTGTCCCTGATGCACCATATTCTGTTCTCTCAGCCAGGCAGGATCTACCTTCAGTTTATGTGCCAGCTCATCTACTGCAGACTCCAGAGCATGAATCCCCTGCGTTGCACCAAAGCCTCGAAATGCTCCGGCAGGCTGAAGATTGGTGTATACCACATCGGCATCAAAGCGATAGGCATCCAGTTTTCCATAGAGAGAGATCGCCTTGTGTCCGCTCAATCCAACCGTCGTTGTGGAATGCTCCCCGTAGGCGCCGGCATTGGACAAGGTGTGCATATGTATACCGCGAATGTGCCCGTCTTTCGTTGCACCCACTCTCAGGTGAATCTCCATTTCATGACGGGGACAGCCACAGGTTGTCGTTTCTTCCCGATTATAGACGATCATCGCCGGACGGCCGGTCACCCAGGTAACAATGGCCGGATAAGGCTCTGCCTCCACCGTCTGTTTCGCACCAAAGCCTCCGCCAATGCGGGGTTTCACCACGCGGATTTTGCTCTTTGGAATGTCCAGCGCATTGGCGATAATGCGGCGAACATGAAAGGCAATCTGGGTAGAGGGCACAAGATTCAGTCTGCCGAAGGTATCTAAATAACTAAATGCCCGAAATGTCTCCATCATCGCCTGATTGTCCGACGGTGTGCGGTACACCTCATCTACAACCACATCACACTCTGCCAAAACAGCCTCAATATCCCCTGCGGCGCTTTCTTCATGACAAACCAGATTTCTCTTTACGTCGCTCCCCTGTTCATAGAGCACCTTCCAATCCTCCTCGGGGTGCACCACGATCGGATTGTCCAAGGCCGTATGAAAATCCAAAACCGGCTCCAGCACCTGATACTGCACTTTGATCAGCTTCATGGCCTTGTCTGCCGCTTCCTCTGTTTCGGCGGCCACAATTGCCACCGGATCGCCCACATAACGCACCTGGCGATCGAGGATATACCGGTCATAGGGTGACCCTTCCGGGTAGCTCTGGCCGGCTTGTGTATAGCGTTTATGAGGAACGTCTTCCCAGGTCAGGATACATGCGATTCCCGGCACCAGCTTGGCGCGGCTGGTGTCGATTTTCTCAATCCATGCACTGGCATGAGGCGAGCGGAGCAATTTCACTACCAGACAATCTTCCGGTGCAAGGTCCTGTGCATAGACCGGTTTTCCCGTCACAAGTGCCTTATAATCCTTTTTTCGTATCCCCTGATTGACAACACGCAATTCTTCTAACCGCTTCACGCCTTCACCTCCCGCTCCAGCCACCGGCGAATGGCCCGCAAATGGCTTTCATATCCGGTGCAGCGACACAGGTTTCCTGCAAGATAGGCATTGATTTGCTCGTCGGATATCGCTCGCCCCAACTCACGTTCCATTGCCAGCACATTCATAATAAAACCGGGATTGCAGAATCCGCACTGTTCGCCGCCCTCATCGGCCAGATAACCGCCAAACTCCTCGGCCTGCGCCTGTAGGCCTTCCAGCGTGGTCACCGTTCTTCCGTTTACCCGAGCCGCAGGCACATTGCAGGAAAGCACCGGCCTATCATCCAGCCACACCGTACATAGTCCGCAGTTGGAGGTTTCGCACCCGCGCTTTACGCTGTAACACTTTTGGCTTCTCAGAAAGTCCAGCAACGACATATCCTCCGGAATTTCTGCGCTGATCTTTCTTCCATTCAGATTAAGACTCAGTGTCATGCGTTTTCCCTCCCTTTCATCTGAGCTATGCAGCGTGCAATCAACACCTGCGCCAAATGAGCGCGATATTCTCCGCTGGCACGCGTATTGCTTCCGTAGCTCAATCCTGCCGCAGCCTGCAGCAGTTCATCCTCGGTCTCTGCGGTCACTCGCATTGCTCTGGCAGGCCTTGCTCCAATTGCCGCCCGCCAGCCTTCTGCCGTATCTGCCACCGCAACGGTAAGCACCGGAAAATCCGTTTCCGTGTTGCGAAAACTATCGTATGCCACTGCAAGCGGTGTTTTGCGAACAATAATATGCGTGATGATATCGTTGTCCATCTTCTGCTGGGCAAACTCCGGCAAAGCGACCTCTCCTGCCGCCGCCAGTTCAACGGAACAGTCCAGCGCCATAAGGCAGGTCAATACATCTGAAAAGCCATACCTTCCCCAGATTGTGCCGCCCATCGTGGCGCAATTGCGAAATTGCACTCCCACAATATGCTTCACGCAGTCCCGCAATGCACCATTGGTATATGCATTCAGCTCCGGGTGTTGCTCCAATTGCCGCAGAGTAACCATCGCTCCTATGCGCCAGCTGTCCTCCGTTTCTTCGATCTGATCCAGCCCCAATGCGCCGAGATCAATGGCATTATTCCAGTTCCGCTCGCCCATTTTCAGCCAGCCTGTGCCGCCTAAAACGCAGTTTGTTCGAACCTGGTTCAGTTTGAGCGCCTCTTCCAGAGTCTCCGGTTGAACAAAATGTTTGAATTTCAGCATGTGCCGTTCCCCTTTACCGGTATAATCAAATATGTTACACGCCCCCCGCAAATACTGCCGGCGGAGCCATCTAAAGCGTACTGTTCCAATCTTGGCTGCCCTGTCTGCAGTGCCTCCAGCGCCTGCCGTTTCGCAACCGCTTCACTGATGCCGCCGCCAATGGTGCCGCAAATACTTCCGTCCGGAAACACCAGCATCCGCGCGCCTTCGCTTCTGGGTGTGCTGCCAGAGCACTTCACCAGTGTAACCATTGCATACGGCGCCGCATCCAGAGCTTCCACTACACCGCTGTCCAGCGGTGCCTCCAGCCCTAATTCACTGCGGCACTGAATCAGCTCCGCCACAATGGAGACTGCAATTTCCGCCGGAGTTTCCGCCCCGATCGAAATTCCAATCGGAGTATGCACTCCGTCCAGTGCTGTCTCGCCAAATCCCTCCTGCCGCAGCATTTCCCGGGTGGAAGCAATCTTTCGCCGACTGCCCATAAGCCCCAGATAGGCATGGGGCAGGCGCAAAATTTCCTTTAAGCAAATCCAATCGGCAGTATGTCCCTGGGTCATGATTGCAAAAAATGCATTTCGGGGAAAGTTCCCTTCCCGGAGCAGCGACACAAAGTCACCGCACCGAAGTTCCACCTCCGGTGGAAACCGTCCCTCTGCCAGCACCTGCGCCCGATTTTCCAATACGGTAACTGAAAATCCGACTTTTAGCGCCGCCGGTGCAAGTTCCCTTGCCACATGGCCTCCCCCGCAAATAATCAACCTCACCGGCGCGGTCATTCTTTGGACAAAGGTATCCTTCTCCGGCAGTTCTCCCAGAGTTCGATTAGACCATTGCAATTGCTCCCGGCCCAATTCCTGCAAGGACAGCGCCGAAATCAGTTTCGGGCTTTCTCCTGCCAACAGCAGCTGTTTCAGTTTGCAATATAACTCAAAATTCATTGTGTGCCCTCCAATGGCAAATTGCTTCCAAAACGCCGCCTCCAATTGCCAGAGCCTTATCCGAAATGGTAAAACAATTTTCTCTCTCGCACCGGGCATCCACATCGCCTGCTTTAAACCCGGCATCTGGCACTTGTGTTCCCGCAGGCAGAATTCCCCGTAGGCATCCGGTAATCTGCGTTTTTACCGGCTGTCCTCCAACCATAGCAACGGTCTGTCCCGCTTCGACCCGATCACCGATTTCACACAGCGGTTCAAAGATACCCCCGCAGGGAGTGCGGAGCACCCTCTCCACCGTGTAACCGCCTACATTTCCGGGAATCCCTGTATTTGGAATCGCGCATCCCTGATCGATCACCCGACCCAGTGTATGCCCCCGCTTTGTTTCTACAACGCAGTGGCAATCCTCACCGGCGCAAAATCCAGGTCCTACTCCAATCACCAGCGGAGCATCCGTAATTTTTGTGCCCAGATTTCGTTTCGCAAGAATGGCATCCACCACCACATCCGGCTTCAACCGAGAAATCGCCGTTCCGTCCGGATCCGGCAATACCGGAATTTCCTTCCGCTTCAGGCATGCTCGTACCTCCTCCGGATTCTCACACCGCCGCGCCGTTACGCCTTCTACCTGCCATTCACCCTGCCAGATGGCAGGGCAGAAAGCGGCCTTCCAGCGCACCGCCGTTGGATTCGGCAGATCGGTCATGACAATAGGGAAACCGCTGCGGTGCAGTCTCCAGCCAATTCCCGAGGCCAGATCTCCAGCTCCCCGGATTAATACCAGCACGCAATTTCCCCCTTTAACCTTGTCACAACTGCGCTGAGTTGTTTCTTCTCCAGCATTCTCTTGATTTCAAATGCCTGTTGACGCAAAATCGCATCATCTGCCTGATTTAACACTGCCACGCATTTGCAAGGGCATCGTTCTGCTCCTCGGAGCAAAACAAAGGCAATCAACTCCGGACGCACTGCTTCCGGTTCCCGCAAACCCATCTCTTCCGGATGGTGTATAACCTCATCGGAACACCTGCCCAGCGCCGACAATCCTGCCACTTGAAAGACCAGTTCCGTCCCTTCTGGGATTATCGGTTCATTCTCACGATGCACCTTCAAGGGTCTGCGGCGGCTTCCGTCTGCTTCAACAAGAATATGATCCGCCTTCAACCGGGGATACCACTGCGGCGGTATCCCGGTCATTCGCCCGTCTTCTGCCGGATACGCGGCAAGAATCACTTTCCCCGGCGCAAGCAGTGCATTCAGCGCATCCGCACTTTCCGGTGCGACAGCGCAATCGTCCTGCGCCAGATGCGTAGTTGTGGTCAACAGCACCGACTTTCCCTGCTCTGCCAGCGTTTGCCCCAGAAGATACAGCAACGTGGTTTTTCCCCCGCCGCCGATCAGAGCGGTCACTCGCGGCAGATGCAGTGCCAACGGTTCCAACCCTGTCATAGCCACACCGTCCGTGCCTCATGATAGGATAATTGTCTGTCATCCAGTGCCTGACAAACCAGTTCCAGCTGTTCCCGCTCCACCATCCACGCCAGACCGCAGGAAGCCGTTACCGACACCGGTGTCGGGATCAGTCTGCCCGGCAGGCCGAGCTGTTTTGCCTGCTGCTCTGCCGCCAGCGCCGCTGTTGTAGAAGAAAATGTGATAATTCCCTTTTCTTCCCTTTTTTTCACAGACTATCCCTCCAGTGCCAGGGTTCTCATAGCCAGGATTCCCTGTTGAATTTCTTCCTCTGTGTTTACATGAGAAAACGAAAAACGCACCATGCCCTGTTCGGTCGTTCCATAGGCTTTGTGCACCAGCGGTGCACAGTGAAGGCCGGGCCGCACTGCAATGGAAAACCGCTGCGCCAATTGATCGGCTACCGACGCAGAATCCCGGTCTGCCAGATTCAAGCTCACGATGGGGCAGCGTTCTCCTGCTGCATAATTGCCGTAAAAACGAATACCGGGCAAGTTTTTCACGCCCTCATAGAACATTTCAGCCAGTGCCTGTTCCTTTTTTCGCAACATTGTTCTGTCTTGTCCCTGCAGCCATTCAAGCGCCGCACCAAGACCGGCTATTCCCGGGCCGTTCTGGGTCCCTGCCTCCAGCCTGGTCGGGTATTCCTCCGGCTGTTGTTGGAGGGTGGACTGCACACCGGTGCCGCCCACGCGAAACGGCCGCAGCAGAATCCCCTCGGATACCAGCAAAAGACCGATTCCCTGAGGGCCAAGCATGCTTTTATGCCCTGCCGCTGCCAGCACATGAATCCCCATCTGCTCCATATGAATGGGAAACAACCCAGCTGTCTGGGCGGCATCTACTACAAAGACAATTCCCTTTGTTTTGCAGAAGATTCCCAGTTCTTCCAGTGGCTGAACCGCACCGGTAAGATTTGATCCATGGCAGCACACCAGCGCTCTGGTGTTTTCTTTTACCGCGCTGTCCAGTTTAGTCCACTCTACTTCACCATCGGCTATCAAGGGCAGAATCGTCAATTCCACGCCCTGTTCCTGCAGCCGGTAAAGGGGGCGCAGAACCGAATTATGCTCTAACGCCGTGGTGATCACGTGGTCTCCCGGATTCAGCAATCCATTCAGCGCGATGTTTAATCCATCGGTTGCGCCGCCGGTAAAGCACACCTGCTCCGGTTTGGAAAGGCCAAACCGCTCCGCCGCCTGACAGCGCACCGCATATTCCTGCCGCAAACTGTCCAGCGCCGCATGATGACCGCCCCGGCCGCCGTTTCCGCCCCAGCGCACTGCTTCATAGCAGGCCTGCGCCACTGATTCCGGTTTTGGTAAAACCGTCGCCGCCTGATCAAAATAGATCAAGGCCGCACCACCAGCCCGGCTGTCATTTGTTTTTCCACAATGTCATACATGTTCGTCACTTCGCCCACGGCCAGCTTTTCGGTCAGATGGTAAAAGTCCAGGCAGGTTCCGCAGGTCAGAATTTCAACTCCCCCATCCCGCAGCTTGCGCAAGTCCTCAAGGCTATCCGAACCCTCGCAGGTCAGCCTGGCTCCGCCGTTAAAAAACAGAATGGTATCCGGCTGTTTGTCCTGCATGGTCAAGGCAAACAAAAAGCCCTTCATCAGCGCACAGCCTAATTCATTGTTGCCCTCGCCCATGTGGTCGGCTCCTATGGCAACCACCGTTTTCCCCACTGGTGCAGAGGGAGCGATATTTTTTTCGTCCGGATTGATTTCGGTTGCCTTAATTTTCATCTTCACCCGGAAGGAACCATCCTTCTGCTGCTCGCTTTCCACTCCATAACCTTTTTGATCGGCTAATTTCTTCAGGTTCTGTACCGCAATCTCATTGTCCACCAGGGTCTCGACCACGCCGCTTTCCCCAAGTTCTGCAATCGCCTCCCGGGTCTTCACAATGGGAATCGGGCAAGCCATGCCGCGAGCGTCAACTTCAATGTGTTCCATAGAAAATATCCTTTCTTTTTGGTCTTATCGAACGGTAATTTCCGCTTCTTTCTTATTCGTCAGCGTGCCAATTATCGCCGCCGGAAGTCCGGTTTCCCGCAGAGCATCCACTGCCGCAGCCGCCTCTTCTTCCGGAAGTGCCGCCAGCAAACCGCCGGAGGTCTGGGGATCGAAGAGCAGTTCTTCCATAGGGAATGGTACGTTGTTTTCAAATACCACGCATCCATCCAGATGGTTGCGGTTTCGCTGTGCCGCCGCAGTAATCATAAATTCCTCTGCAAAGTGCAGTGCCCCCGGAAGCCGCGGCACAAACACCGTATCAATATGCGCCGAAAGCCGTCCGTCCAGCATCTCATGGAGATGCCCCAGCAGACTGAATCCGGTAACATCGGTGCACGCATGAACGCTAAAGTTTTTCAGCACCTCTGCCGCCGCTTTGTTCAGCGTTGTCATGGAGACTATGGCCGCATCCAGTTCCTCCTGTGCCGCCATCCCTGCTCGTGCCGCAGTACACACCAGCCCGGTGCCCAGCTTTTTGGTTAAAATCAGTTTGTCTCCCGGTTCGCCGCCATTATTGGCATAGATTTTCTTCGGATTGACAAAACCCATCACGGAAAGTCCATATTTCACTCCGCTGTCCGCAATGGAGTGTCCCCCCACCAGAACTCCGCCGGCCTCCAGAACTTTTTCCGATCCGCCCTGCAAAATCCGTCCCAACACATTGAGATCTATCGACTCGGGAAAGCACACGATATTTAAAGCGGTTTTCACCTCGCCGCCCATGGCATAAATGTCGCTCAAGGCATTTGCCGCAGCAATCTGACCGAATAAATACGGATCTTCCACCATGGGAGGAAAGAAATCCAGGGTCTGGACAATTGCCAGCTCGTCTGACACACGATACACCGCGCCGTCGTCCTTGCTGTCAAAACCGACCAGCAGATCAGGGTCTTTTTCCCCTTTCGGCAGCCGGCTTAAAATCCGTTCCAGAACTCCCGCACCCAGCTTGGCGGTACAGCCGCCGCCCTGGCAAAACAAGATCGGTTCCATCTCTCCATACTCCTCCCTGGAAGGCACAACATTCCGTTTATCATTTTATCATCTTTCTGAACCAAGGGAAAGAGGGATCCCTTAAAAATCTCCCTTGCCTGTATCGCATCTCAGCCGGTCATGCTATAATACGCGGGAAGGAGATGTTTTCCCCATGACTGACACCAAACATTTTTTTCTTAACCTGTGCAAAATCCCTCGTCCATCCGGAGGAGAAACCGCCGTCGTGGACTATCTTTTTCAAACGCTGACCGCATGGAATTACCATCCGGAACGGGATGAGGCAAATAATCTGCAATGCCGGATTCCTGCTACACCGGGCTTTTCCTCCGCTCCCTGCATTGCCCTGCAGGCTCACACGGACATGGTCTGCGTTGCGGCCCCCGGCTCAAATTACCGCCCCGGTCTGGATCCCATCCAAACCGCAGAAAAGGACGGATGGCTCTGTTCCGATGGCCGCAGTACGCTTGGCGCGGATAACGGTGCTGCAGTTGCGATTATGCTGTCCATTGCACAACAGCCGCCGAAAAAACACGGGCCGATTTTGCTGTTGTTTACCGCAACGGAAGAACAGGGCATGGTCGGCGTAAAGGCGCTGTCTCCCAGCTGGTTGACCGATGTTTCCTATCTGATCAATCTGGATGGATTTCACGCCGCTCCTGCCATTTGCGGCTCTGCCGGAGGACTGCGGCAAAGCTGGACACACCCCATCCTTTGGGAATCTGCGCCTAGTGCGTTTCGATGGAAAAAACTTCTTCTGTCCGATCTCACCGGCGGACATTCCGGATACGACATCGGCCTTGGTCGGGGCAATGCTCTCACTCTGCTGGCGGAGTTCCTACAAACGCTGGCTTGTCCCATCGCCGCTTTCAATGGCGGAAGCAGCCATAATGCCATTCCCGCCTGGGCGGAAGCCATCGTTGTAGTTTCCGACGAAGCACAATTTTCCTCCGCCGTTTCAGCGTGGACGCAGGAAATGCAACAGCAAAGGAAGCAGACCGATCCAAATCTCTCCGTCACCGTGACTGATATCCCAGCGCAGCCTGTCGTCTGGGACGAACCAACACGCAAAGATGCGCTCTCTTTTCTGACCAACCTTCCCTGCGGTGTGCTGAACCGTTTTCCGGACGGGACAACCGCAAATTCCGGCAACCCTGCCGTGGCAATCTCCAGCGGGCAAACCCTTACTCTGCGCCACTTTTCCAGAAGCGCAACTGCCACCGATCAGATGCAGACGGAGGCCGACATTGCTAATCTGGCTGTTCAATTTCGCTTTCAACGAACGGAACGCAGCAGCTACCTGCCCTGGGAACCCGCTCCGGACAATGCTCTGCTCCACCTTGCCCAATGTTGCTACCAGCAGCTTCACGGCAGCTCTCTTGGCGCTCAGCGTGTTCACGTTGGCCTGGAATGCGCCCTTCTACTGGAAAAAGCGCCCCGCTTACAGGCCATTGCCCTGGGCTGCAACATTCGGGATGCCCATGCTGTTACCGAGCGGGTGGAACTACAGTCGATTGCAGATCTGGAAGCTCTGCTGCGCTCCATGCTGCAAACCATCATCGAGGAGGATATACAATGAAATTTGTTTCTTGGAATGTAAACGGCCTGCGGGCCTGCGTCACCAAAGGATTTCAGGAAAGCTTTGACGCCCTGAATGCAGACATCTTCTGCCTGCAGGAGACAAAATTGCAGCCCGGTCAAATTGAGCTGGAATTGCCGGGGTATCAGCAGTTTTGGAACAGTGCTGATAAAAAGGGTTACTCCGGCACCGCCATTTTTACCCGTCAGCCCCCGCTGTCAGTGCGCTATGGGATGGGAATCGATCTCCACGACCACGAAGGCCGACTCATCACGCTGGAGTTTGAGCATTTTTTCTTTGTCTGCTGTTACACTCCCAATGCCCAGCAGGGGCTGAAACGCATCGAATACCGCATGCAATGGGAAGAGGATTTGCTGGCCTATCTGAAAACTTTGGACGCAGAGAAGCCGGTAGTTTACACCGGCGACCTGAATGTGGCTCATAATGAAATTGACCTGAAAAATCCAAAGACAAATCGGGGCAATGCCGGCTTTTCGGACGAAGAACGGGGCTGCATGACCCGCCTTCTCTCCAGCGGTTTTACCGACACCTTCCGTTATCTATACCCTGAGACAACCGACGCTTACTCCTGGTGGAGCTATCGTTTTCACGCGCGGGAAAAGAACGCCGGGTGGCGCATCGATTACTTTATCGTGTCCGATCGCCTCGCCCCCATGGTAACCGACTCCTCCATACATTCCGAAATCATGGGCAGCGACCATTGCCCGGTGGAACTTAATATTGACCTTTGAAAACATTTCCTTTCAATCAATCATTTCCCGTTATGCTGAAACATCCGGATCGCTTAAAGCATCTGCCGCTTCACAGAAAACCCAATGACGTTCTGTTTCAGAATGCGGATTGCAAGTTTTACCAGAAAGACAAACCGGATGACAAATAAAAAGTTCCCCGGCGCTGGAACACCGAGGAACAGAAAGGGGAAATTAAACGGATACCGATTACGGTTATGAGATGGACGGTATCGAGTATGTCACCATTGATGAAGCGTATGAAGACGAAATAACTTCCCCTGTTGGTGGTTAAGGTTATCAAAACCACCATTCCTTAAATACCATAAAGGTTCAGAATTGTCAAGGAATGATATTTCATATGAAAATCTTTATGGAAGTACCTGCATTTTCGTCATTTTTATCTTCTGACATTCCTGCACGCAAAAAAAAAAAAAAAAAAAAACGAGCTTTTAAGTGTGTTTCTGTTGTTTTAGAAACATTTTCATCTCTTTTTTACCGCTTTTTTAATTGACTTTTTCTGCGTGTTAAGCTACTATAATGGTAGTCGTGGCGGTTCTGCCTTTGATCGATAAACAACGCGGTCATTGTCCTGAAAAAGGCCTCGATCTGCTGCTTTTATTGACTGGCCGACGGCCTTAACCGGGAATGTTGGGATGTGATGAACAGCTATGGGCAAAAAGAAGATTCTTATTGTAGATGACAACGCCATGAACCGCGACATGCTATCCGCCATTTTGGAAGATCACTGCTCCGTTATGGAGGCCAAAAACGGACTGGAAGCAATTACGGTTCTGCAGGAGTACGGTCACCTGATTGACCTTGTGCTGTTGGACATCGTCATGCCGGACATGGATGGTTTTTCCGTGTTGTCCGTTATGAATCAGAACCATTGGATTCAGGACATCCCCGTTATTATGATTTCCTCGGAAAACTCTCCCAGCAGCGTAGAGCGGGCCTTTCAGCTGGGGGTTTCCGACTTCATCACTCGTCCCTTTGATACATTCATCGTCCGCCAGCGCGTCAACAACACCCTGGCGCTGTATGGTCGTCAGCGCCGTTTGATCGACCTGGCAACCGACCAGCTCTACGAAAAAGAACGCAGTACCGATTTGCTGATCAATATTCTCAGCTACATCGTCGAGTTTCGCAACGGTGAAAGCGGTCTGCACGTGCTGCATGTACAGAGGGTAACCAAAATTCTGCTCCACCACTTGGCGGCTTTAGCCCCCCAGTATCACCTGACCATGCAGGACATTACCCGCATTTCCACCGCCTCTGCCCTGCATGACATCGGCAAAATCGCCATTGACGAGGGCATTCTTAATAAGCCCGGCAAACTCACCGACGAAGAATATACCATTATGAAAACCCATTCTGCCATCGGCGCAGACATGCTGAAGCGGCTGACCATATTCGAAAACGAACCACTGGTCAAAACCGCCTACGAGATTTGCCGCTGGCATCACGAGCGATATGACGGAAAAGGGTATCCGGACGGATTAAAGGGCGACGAGATTCCCCTTTCGGCTCAGGCCGTTGCCATGGCGGATGTTTACGATGCGTTGACCAGCGACCGTTGCTATCACAAAGCCCGTTCTCACGAAGAGAGCATCGCCATGATCCGCAACAATGAGTGTGGGGCGTTCAATCCCCTTCTGCAGCAGTGCCTGACCGATGCCGCAGATGAAATCCAGGAAAAGACCTCAGCGGCCATTCCGGCGCTACGTTCTGACAGCGACCTGAAAAAACTGACCGCAGAGCTGATGCAGCACGAGGAGCTTTCCGCCTCAGAGCAGGTGTTTCAATCGCTGCAGCTGGAGCGTCAGCGCACGTACTTTTTCTCCACAATCAATCACCTGATTCAGTTCAGCTATACCGTAAACCCATCCCTCATTACCTTCAATGCCGAAGCTGTTCGCCGGCTTGCATTGACTTCTACCACCTTTGATCCCTATACCAGCAGGGAATTGCATCAGATTATTTCCGGCGAAGACCTGCAGACCATCGACACCATGATGCAGACCATTACTCCGGAGGCCTCTGACCAAAGCTACACCTGCACACTGCACCTTCAGGGGCAGTCGGAGCAGAAATGCACCCTGTGTTTCCGCGGCCTGTGGACAGCGGACGAACCGCCAAGGCGCGTCGGCTTTGTTGGTCAGGTTTTGACCGCCAATCCGTTATAAAGAGTTTTGCATCTGCAAATGAGGAGGATTTCAATGACTCTGGAAGAGTGTTATGCCGCTATGGGCGGGGATTATGCCGATGTAGTCGGACGGCTGCGCAGCGAGGCATTCATCAAAAAGTTTGTTTTGAAGTTCGCTGACAGTACAGACTGGGCACAGCTGCACACCGCACTGGAAGAAAACCGCACTCAGGATGCATTTCGCGCCGCTCACACCCTGAAAGGCGTTGCCTCCAACCTTGGCATGACGGAGCTCTACTCTGCCAGCAGTCAACTCACGGAACTTTTGCGGGACGGCGTAGCGCGGGATGTGTCCGCCGCACTTGCCGCAGTAGATGCCAGTTATCAAAAAACTCTAACTGCCATTCAACAGTTTCGCACCGACAATCCTCTATAACCTTTCGACCGGACGCACCAGCCAACACCAACAGGTTATATTGATTTTCTCGGATTATACAGCTCAGAAAATATTTTGAGGTTGTACCATTAACAGTGCTTTCCTGAGCATAGAAAAATGACGGGGCAAAGCCCAGAAGAGTTTTTGTCCCAAACTCTGTGATATCCAAATAAGAGAAAAAGCCCAGCTCATGCTGGGCTTTTCGTCAGGCTGAGGCGTATGGTTTCAAAGCCATGCGCCTTTTTATTTAAAGATATTTTACAGCAATACCACACCGGCTTTTTGGCAGGTCTCCAGGGTCTGCTGATCCCACAGGGAGGACTGCACCTCGCCAATGTGCGCCTTTCCCAGCAGCAGCATGCACAGCCGACTCTGGCCAATGCCGCCACCGATGGTGTAGGGCAGTTCCCCGTTAAGCAGCATCTTATGGAAGGGCAATTCACGGCGATCATCGCACCCCGCAACGGACAACTGACGATCCAGCGATTCCGGACTGACCCGAATACCCATACTGCTCACTTCCAGAGCGCAGTTCAGCACCTCATCCCAGAAGAACAGGTCGCCGTTCAGCATCCAGTCATCATAGTCCGGCGCGCGTCCATCGTGAGGCTTTCCGCTGCTAAGCGCACCGCCGATATTGCGCAGGAAAACCGTTTTGTGTTCTTTAACAAAGCAGTTCTCCCGCTCTCTCGGCGTAAGATCCGGATACCTGTCTTCCAGTTCCTGCGTTGTAATAAACGTAACCTCTCTGCACAGTTCTGTCTCCAGCTCCGGATACTGCCACTTCAGCTCATCCAACGTGCCGCAAATTGCCGTTACGATGCGGCGAACGGTATCCTCCAAAAACTGCTCTGTGCGATCCTCCGCCGAAATTACTTTTTCCCAGTCCCACTGGTCTACATAGATCGAATGGAGATTGTCCAGTTCCTCATCCCGACGAATTGCATTCATGTCTGTAACCAGACCCTTGCCTACCTGAAAGTCATAGGTATGCAGAGCCAGCCGCTTCCACTTTGCCAGGGAGTGAACCACCTCGGCATCTTTGCCTACTGCAGGCACGTCAAAGCGAACCGGTCGCTCAATGCCATTCAAATTGTCGTTAATGCCTGTAGCCGGATCAACGACCAGCGGTGCAGTCACCCGCACAAGGTGCAATGCCGCACACAGCTTGGCCAGAAAAATATGTTTGATTCGCTCAATTGCCCGCTGGGTATCGTAAAGTGCGAGCTGAGAATGATAATGCTCCGGAATGACCGTCATGCTGTATGTTCTCCTTTTATTTCATGATGGAATTCATTGTAGCATTATTCTTCACCCCGTGCAATAGCACAAGTTGCCTATCTGTGTTATACTGAAAATATATCTTTTTCCCACCAAACCCATCCACTTTGAATGGAGGCGTGTGCCATGTATTGCCGCATTTGCGGAAAAACCATACCGGAGGATTCCCGCTTTTGTCCCCATTGCGGGCGGGAAATTGTTTCCTGCCCTGTTCCCAGTGAAGAAGCTGTGGCTTCTGCCTCAACCGGAAACACGAAGCATTTTTCTTTTCCGGAGAACACAACCTATGATCAGGCCGCCGCTTCCATCAATGCCTGGCTTTGTGATGGAGGGCGAAAAATTCAGAGCGCGGAGTTCACCCTCGGCAGCACGCTTCTGGCCGGGACGCTTGTGCCAACCGTGGTAACGGTCGCGGTGCAGTGGACAAATGAACCCGAGGGAAAGCCCTACCAATTGGGCATGATGATGGACTCCTGCACCGATTTTGGTCTTGGCCGAAAAAAGGGATCAAAACATCTGACGCGGCAATATGACCGCTGGAAAGCGGAACATCCGGAACACGAAATCGCCGGATTACAGCAAATTTCGCTTTCTCTCGGTTGGATGAGCGCATGGGTAAGCTGCTTTTTCTTTCGCTGATATTTGTGAAAAATTCACATTGTCTTTTGTGCAATTATCCTATACAATAGCATTGCAACGAGCAAGGACGCTTTCGAAGAAGGAAAGCGTCCTTGCTCTATTTTTATTTTGTTAGGAGGTATGTCGGATGAAATACGCCGTCTCCACTGCTGCTCAGATCGAATTACAAGAGCACTGTTCTCTCGAAACCGAACAAATCGCCAGCGCTTTAGCCGGAAACCCATTGATGCAACAGCTGCGGGAAACCTATCTCCTTCCGCTGTTATCTTATGATGCCGCCAACGGCACCGATTACGTTGACTTTATCTGCAACTATCTCTCCTGCGACGGACACATTCAGGACATTGCAGACAAGATGTATATTCACCGCAACACGGTGCATTATAAAATCCACCGCGTCGAAAGCCTGCTGCACTGCAACTTGCAGCGCTCCGATGTAAAAATGTATCTGCTTCTGGCCCTGTCTGCTCAAACATAACGCCGCGGAACCATCGGATTTACCAGCAGTGGATTCACTGCCAGCTCTATGCGGTCGCCTACCTGCACCTCACTGCCGGTAACGTCCAGCACCGTGGCGCACATTCCAATCGGCCCCAGTATGGGAAAGTCAGATGTGTGTTTTTGCGGTATTTTCTTCTTCCGTCCCCTGCGCAGCAGCCGTAAAAGCGCTCTTATTCCCCGCGGCTTTGCCTTTTCCCGTGCCACGCCAAGGCCATGAGAATATCCGGCATCCACAACTGCAATCTGGGTAGCATTCTTTGTGACAACGGTTCCGCCGTAGCCCACTCTGCTTCCGGACGGAATTGTCCGCACCTCCTGTACCTTGGCCGACAGCGTTCCAATGGGCTCAAACCCCCATCGATCCGAAAAAGGCAGCCGTCCCAGAAAAGCGGAACCGATCCGTACTCCATCCATCCGCAGTTTCGGATAGCGCAGCATGGCATAGCTGTCCGCCAAATGCCGCAACCCAACGGAGATCCCGTTCTCCTCCAACGCACTGCAAAACTGGACGAATCGCAGGTACTGCTCCATTGTAAATCTGCTGTCTCTGGCACAGGCCTGACTCAGATGCGAATACGTTCCTATAATTTTAATCTGCGCCATCGCGCGAACCGCCTTCTCAACCGATGGAACATCGCCACAATGAAACCCGTATCGGCCAAAGCCGGTATCAACGCAAAGCTGTGCCTTACCGGTAATTCCAAGGCGGAGCGCGGCGGTCTCGGCCGCATCTGCCCCAACGGCAGTGTCGATGCAAAGGATCAGGCCGGCACACAACGCCCGCTCCAGCTCCTTTGGTTCATAGAGCGGTGTCAGCAGCATAATCTCCGCCGAAATACCGTTTCGTTTCAGCAAAAGCCCGTCTTCCAGCTCGCTCACCGCCAGATAGCGCACACCATAACCTGTCAACTGTTCTGCAAGTTCCAGCAATCCAAGTCCATAGCCGTTCCCTTTTATCACGCCAATGACCTCTGCCTTTCCTGCCAGACGGCGCACCAACCGAATATTATGATGCAGCGCCTGTTGAATAATTCGCAACTCACACATAGGTTCTCCCCCTGCCTTGTTATTCTGAAGTCAGTTTAACTTCCCGGGGTTGCGAAGTGTTCTCGAAGATGTCACAGAGTTGTGTCACAGGAAAATTTTCTTTCGGTTGACGGCACGCTGTTCCCTCCTGTACAATAAAAGCAGAAGAAACAGAAGTTTTTGTCAGGAGGCGGATCTATGCGAGAAAAAGTGCGGAATTTCATTCAAAAATGCTGTGATGTGCTGGAGTTATTGCTGGCAATTGCCGTTGGAATCGGGCTGATCGTCTCCCTTATCCTCTATATTCCCGAGGGCGCCGCCCTGCTCACCAGCTCTGGCGATACCAGCACATTTCTGCTGTTCCTGGAAGATATGTTCAATATCGTGGTTGGCATTGAATTTATTAAAATGCTGTGCAAACCCAGCGCAGAAAATGTGATCGAAGTATTGGTATTCCTCGTTGCCCGTCATATGATCATCGGCAGCAATTCCGCCCTGGACATTCTGCTGTCTGTGGTTTCTGTCGCTCTGCTCTATGGCGTTCGGCTGGTACTGCGGCAGAAAAAGAACCATCATAAAAAGAAAGACGAAGGGGCCGACTGATGTCGACCCCTTCGTTTTATTTGTCCCTCACGTTTCTTATCTTTTCAAATTCTCTTTGATCCAGTTTGTCCAGTGCATTGGTCGGTTCTTCGGTTCTCTCCCATTGCTGCAGAAAAACTTCGGCCTGTTGATCCGGTGTTCCCGCCGGTGCAGCCGTTGCCTGTGCTTTCCCCGATTTCTGCGCTGCAAAACTCTCTTCCGTATTGCAAAACGGACACCTTTTCGGCCGCGATTCTCCCTCATATGTATAGCCACATACTCTGCATGTATACGCTTTCATCCCGCTCATCCTTCCCTTCTATCTCTTCCTGAAAACTGAGCTTGATCAAAGTATACCAACGCCACCCAAAACATAGCAAGGATTTTCGGAAAAAAGGTTTAAATTATGCACAGAAAACCACAGAAAATGGAGGCAATTTTTTCTGCTGTTTTGATATTGACAAAATCAGAGCAAATTAGTATCATTAGTAGCATACAATTAAAAGCGATGAGCGGAAGAGTAGGGCTGTGTTGCGATTCAGAGAGGACGCGGATGCTGAAAGCGTCTATCAAGACACAGATACCGAACGTCACCCGTGAGCAGTCTTTTTGAACTTCGATTTCATTCGAAAAAGTAGGAAAGAACGGATTAGCCCCCCGTTAACAGGGTCACGAGTGCGTGTGTCATAATTAGCACACACGAATTTAGGTGGTACCACGGAGTTCTGTGCTTCGTCCTATTTGCTGGACGGAGCATTTTTTTGTATCCGCCGGGCCCGTCCGCTGCCGGCTATTAACTATTTCCAAAGGAGGAAATCATCCCATGAGAATGACCGCATCCCAGGTTCTGATGGAATGCCTGCTGGAGCAGGGCGTGGACACTGTCTTCGGCTATCCCGGCGGCACCATTTTGAACATCTATGACGAGTTTGAACTGCACGGTTACGGCAAAAAGATTCGTCACATTCTAACCTCCCATGAACAGGGCGCATCTCATGCCGCCGACGGTTATGCCCGCGCCACCGGTAAAGTAGGCGTCTGCTTTGCCACCAGCGGCCCCGGCGCAACCAATCTGGTCACCGGCATTGCAACCGCTTATCTGGACTCCTCCCCTGTAGTATTCATCACCTGCAACGTGACGGAAAATCTCATCGGAAAGGATTCCTTCCAGGAGGTTGACATCACCGGAATCACAATGCCCATCACCAAGTGCAACTTCCTGGTGAAGGACGCCGACAAACTGGCCGATGTGATTCGCGAGGCCTTCGCCATTGCCCGCTCCGGCCGCCCCGGTCCGGTTCACATCGACATTCTGAAGAATGTCACCGCAACTTATACCGACTACGAGCCGCTCCCTCTCAGCGAGCACTATAAAACTGGCCGCATCGCCAGCCTGCTCCACCGCACAGAGCACGAGCTGAAAACGCCGGATCCGGATCTGGCGGACCTGGACAAGCTGCTGGACATGATCGAAGAAGCAGAGCGTCCACTGATTCTGGTGGGCGGCGGCGTCATTCGTTCCAAGGGCGCTGTGGAAGAGTTCCGCAAATTCTATCACACGCTGAACTGCCCGGTGGCTTCCACCATCATGGGCGGCGGTGCCTGCCCCGGCAACGATCCGCAGTTTACCGGCATGATCGGTATGCACGGAAATCACGCCTCCAACATTGCCTCTGCCCAGTGCGATCTGCTGATTGCCATCGGCTGTCGTTTCTCCGACCGCGTTGCCACCAGCCCTGCAACCTTTGCCAAGCAGGCAAAGATCGTGCACATTGACATCGATCGCTCCGAGATTGACAAAAACGTCATCACTGACCACCATATCATCGGTGATGCCCGCCGTGTGCTGGAGCTGTTGAACAAAAAGCTGAAGCCCCATGAATATCCGGAATGGTCGAGCAAGATCCTCAACCTGAAGGAGCCGGTCCTTCCTCATGATCCGGAAAAGCTGGCGCCCAATGAGATCCTCGAATCCATCACAAAGCTGACCGATGCACAGGCAATCATCGCCACCGACGTGGGTCAGCATCAGATGTGGTCCGCTCAGTACTATCACTTCAATCGCCCCGGTCAGCTGCTGACCTCCGGCGGCCTGGGCACAATGGGCTTTGGCCTGGGTGCCGCTATGGGCGCGGCTATCGGCTGTCCGGAATATCCGGTTGTTCTGACGACCGGTGACGGCTGCTTCCGTATGAATTGCCACGAGCTGTCTACCATGGAGCATTATGGCCTTCCGGTGATCATCTGCATCTTTGACAACCGTACCCTCGGCATGGTTCGTCAGTGGCAGACGCTTATTTACGACAAGCGGTATTCTCAGACGGATCTGGATCGTGGTCCGGACTTCGTAAAGCTGGCAGAGGCCTATGGCGTGCCCGGTTACCGCGTGTCAAATCAAACGGAGTTTGAGGCTGCCTTCCAGGCAGCACTGGACGGTGGACGCGGTGCCGTCATCGACTGTATGCTCGATAAGGATGCCAAGGTTCATCCTATGGTCAACGGCGGCGATCCTGCCACCAAGTTCCTGCTGGACTAAGAAGGAGGCTAAGAACATGAGCGAAAATGTGACCCGTCACACCCTCTCTGTGTTGGTGGACAACGAGGCCGGTGTTCTGTCCCAGGTCTCCCGTCTGTTCACCCGCAAAGGGTATAATATCGAGTCCCTCGCCGTTGGCACAACGGATGAGCCGGACGTGTCCCGTATCACCATCGAGGTTATGGCCGACGAAGGTCAGGCGCTTCAGCTGTGCAATCAGCTGCGAAAGCTGTTCCCGGTTCACTCCGTAAAGGAGCTGACCCCCGGCCACTCCATTCGCCGCGAGCTGGTGCTGATCAAAGTGTCTGCCGCTTCCCGCGATGTGCGCAACGAGGTAATTCAGATTGCCAACATCTTCCGCGCCTCCATCATTGACGTGGCAAAGGGCAGCCTGACCATCGCTCTCATTGGCGACGAAACCAAAGCCATGGCCATCCAGAACCTGCTGCAGGAGTTCGGTATTCTTGAACTTGCCCGCACCGGTATGGTGGCTCTGGAACGGGGTCGGTACACCATTGATGAGGACACCAAGGAAAAGGGCGAATTTGACTACGGTAAGAACATCTTTTAAAATAGAGATGCTGCTTATATAAAAATCTGTTCAACCGACTGTTCTTCGGAAAAGGGCAGTCCGCAAGATGAAAAAAGGAGATTTTCATTATGGACATGAGTTGCTATGAAATGAATGCAAAGATGTATTACGCTCAGGATTGCGACCTGAGCTATCTGGACGGCAAGACCATTGCTGTCATCGGCTACGGCTCTCAGGGCCATGCTCACGCAATGAACCTGCGTGACTCCGGCTGCAAGGTCATCATCGGCCTGCGCCCCGGCAAGAGTTGGGACAAGGCAACCAAGGACGGCTTCGAGGTTTACACCGTTGCAGAAGCCGCCAAGAAGGCTGACATTGTTATGATGCTGGTCAACGACGAGCGCGCTGCTGACATCTACAAGGAGTCCGTTGCTGACAACCTGGAAGCTGGCAATGCTCTGGCTTTTGCCCATGGCTTCAACATCCGCTACAAGCAGATCGTACCTCCCGCTGACGTTGACGTGTTCATGGCCGCTCCTAAGGGCCCCGGCCACACCGTGCGTGGTCAGTATGTCATCGGTCAGGGCGTTCCCTGCCTGGTCGCTGTGGAGCAGGATGCCACCGGCAACTGCAAGAACATCGCTCTGGCTTACATCGCCGGCATCGGCGGCGCTCGTGCCGGTATCATGGAGACTACCATGGACATCGAGACCGAGACCGACCTGTTCGGTGAGCAGACCGTTCTGTGCGGCGGCGTTGTTGACCTGATGCAGTGCGGCTTCGAGACTCTGTGCGAGGCTGGCTATGCTCCCGAGAACGCTTACTTCGAGTGCATGCACGAGATGAAGCTGATCATCGACCTGATCAACAAGGGCGGCGTGGCTGCTATGAACTACTCCATCTCCGACACCGCTGAGTTCGGCGAGTATGTCTCCGGTCCCCGCGTGATCGACCACGAGCAGGTCAAGGCAAACATGCGCGCAGTTCTGTCCGACATTCAGGACGGCACCTTTGCCGGTCGCTGGATTGCTGAGAACAAGAACGGCCGTACCTTCTTCAACTCCAAGCGTGCCGCTCTGGCAAAGCACCCCATGGAGACCGTTGGTGAGTACCTCCGGGACAACATGCTGTGGAAGAACAACGGCACCGGCGACGCTGACCTGGACTCCGCTTCCAAATAATTCTTTTCTTTCCGCAATCTATCCCCGGCGGGCGGGCAATACCCGCTCTGCCGGGGATTTTTTCGGGGAGTTGGACAAAAGCGCTGGTGCGCCAACGTTTTTGTCTGTCTCCCCGCAAACAAAATAAATGTACGGAGGTTATCCCTATGCTTTCTGATAACGTCACCAAGGGTGTTGATCGCGCTCCCAACCGCTCTCTGTTTGCCGCGCTGGGTCTGACACCGGAAGAGCAGGCTCGCCCGCTGGTGGGCATTGTCTGTTCCAAAAACGAAATCGTTCCCGGCCACATGAACCTGGACAAGATCTCCGAAGCCGTCAAAGCCGGTGTTCGGATGGCTGGCGGTACGCCCATCGAATTCCCTGCCATTGCAGTTTGCGATGGCATTGCTATGGGCCATGTGGGCATGAAATATTCCCTTGTCACCCGTGACCTGATCGCAGACTCCACCGAGTGCATGGCCATTGCCCACCAGTTCGATGCACTGGTTATGATCCCCAACTGCGACAAGAACGTCCCCGGTCTACTGATGGCTGCTGCCCGAATCAACGTGCCCACCATCTTTGTCTCCGGCGGCCCCATGCTGGCCGGTCACCTCTCCAGCGGCAAGCGCACCTGCCTGAGCGATATGTTTGAGGCCGTCGGCGCTTATCACGCCGGCACTCTGGACGAAAACGGTGTGGAAGAATACATCGAAAACGCCTGCCCCTCCTGCGGCAGCTGCTCCGGCATGTACACCGCCAACTCCATGAACTGCCTGACCGAAGCCATTGGCATGGGTCTGCGGGGCAACGGCACTATCCCTGCTCCGTATTCTGCCCGCATCCGTCTGGCAAAGCAGGCCGGTATGCAGGTTATGGAACTGCTGAAGCAGGACATTCGTCCCCGGGACATTATGACAGCAGAAGCTTTCCACAACGCAGAAATCATTGACATGGCGCTGGGCTGCAGCACAAACACCATGCTTCACCTGCCCGCAATTGCCCATGAGTGTGGCGTTGCTATCGACCTGAACATGGTCAACGAAGCCAACGCCAAAACACCGAACCTCTGCCATCTGGCTCCTGCCGGTCCCACCTTTATGGAGGATCTGGATCGTGCCGGCGGCGTGTACGCTGTCATGAAGGAACTGGCCGATGCCGGTCTCATTCGCACCGACCTCATCACCTGTACCGGCAAGACCGTGGGCGAAAACATTGCGGATGCAAAGAACCTGAATCCGGAAATCATCCGTCCGATTGACAACCCTTACATGGCCACCGGCGGTATCGCTGTTCTGTTCGGCAATCTGGCTCCCAATGGCTGCGTTGTAAAGCAGTCTGCTGTTGCCCCCGAGATGATGCAGCATTCCGGCCCCGCTCGTGTGTTCAATTCCGAAGAGGAAGCCATCTCCGTCATCTATGCCGGCGGCATTAAGCCCGGCGACGTCGTCGTGATTCGCTATGAAGGCCCCAAGGGCGGCCCCGGCATGCGGGAGATGCTCAATCCCACCTCTGCTATCTGCGGCATGGGTCTGGGCGAGAGCGTCGCTCTGATCACCGATGGTCGTTTCTCCGGTGCAACCCGCGGCGCTGCAATCGGTCACGTCTCTCCTGAGGCTGCGGCCGGCGGCAACATTGGCCTTGTTGAGGAAGGTGACATCATCTCCATCGACATCCCCGCCCACTCCATCCACCTGGAGGTAAGCGACGATGTGTTGGCCGATCGCCGCGCAAAGCTGGTCATGCCGGAGCCTAAGGTGAAAACCGGCTATCTGGCTCGTTACGCAAGTCTGGTCACTTCCGCTGACAAGGGTGCAATCCTGAAAACTCTGTAAGATACAGGGAGCGGGGCTGTTGTTTTGCAACAGCCCCGCTCTTTTCCCGTCTTGATTGTCCGGGCGCAAAAAGCTATAATAAGAGTATCCCACGGGAGGTGATAACATGGCAAACAGTCCGATGCTGCAATTGCTGGAACAAGGCAATTGGGGCGAATTTCAGCCTGCATTTGATCGCTTACAGCAATGGGAGCTTTATCCTCTGCTCATAGAAACCTTTGAAACCCTGAAGCAGGATGTCCTGTTCGTCAGCGAGATGCATGGCCTTGGTCACATTGAACGCACCATTCTGCAGGGCGGCTTCTGCGCCATGGAAGAGCACATCTCCCTTGCCGACACCCAATTGTTACTGGCCTGCTGCTCCTATCACGATGTCGGCCGTCTGGACGACTCCCTTGATCCCTACCACGGTCATCGCTCCGCTGAAAAGTTAGCTGAGCTCACCGGACGTCAGGGAGAGGAACTGAAGCTGATGCAGACCGCTGTTGACGTTCATTCCCGCCACGATTCTGATTTTGAGCAAGTTCTTCCCCTCTATGCCCCATCGGATCGCCTTCGGGCTGCCCATCTTAGTCAACTGTTAAAGGACTCGGACGGGCTGGATCGGGTTCGGTTAGGGGATTTGAACCCCCGCTATCTCCGCCGCGACTCCAGCCGCCAGCGCGTATCTCTGGCGCAAACGGTATTTGAACGCTACCAGTGCTCCATCGGCCGTTCTCCGGAGCCTTTTTTCAGCAAAGAAATTCGCGAAATGATGCGGCGGCATTATGACAGCGAAGGCTCCAGGAGTTAAATTTGCAAAAAGTATTGCAATCGCCCCGAAAAACGAGTAAACTGCAGGGGAAGAGCAATGCCCTGAAGGAGGACCATTATGAAGAAGTTCACACTGCGCACTGTTACTCAGATTTTGACCGTCTGTGTGGCCATTGCCGCACTGTTCTGTGCAATCGTTGGTATGTTGGATTACCTGCGGGAGCTGACAAACCACAAAAAGGGTTATAATGAATTTCCGCCGGAGTATGACGACTACGCCGACTGGGATGTAGATTGATCAGAAAACGAGCGTGCCGGATCGGCACGCTCGCTTTTTTATCGAACAACAATTTGATTAAGCACCTCACCGACCTTGTCGTGAAGGACAAGATTGGCAATTTTGTCTGCGGATGTGGGCTGGAGATTGATCAGCACCAGACGGTTCCCCTTATAATAGTTGATTAAACCAGCTGCGGGATACACCACCAGAGATGTGCCCCCAACAATAAGCAAATCCGCTTCACGAATCGCCTGCACCGCGCCGTTTACCGTGTCATTGTCCAGGCATTCTCCGTACAGCACTACATCCGGTTTGATCTTTCCCCCACAGGTACAATGAGGAACGCCTTCCTGGGCCATAACATCCTCAAGAGAATAGGCCTTGTGGCAACGCATACAGAAATTGCGGCTCACCGCTCCATGCAGCTCATAAACCCGCTTGCTGCCTGCTTTCTGATGCAGGCCGTCAATGTTCTGCGTTACCACGGCGGTCAGCTTTCCTGCCTGTTCCAGCTCTGCCAGCTTCCGATGCGCCGCATTCGGCTCAGCCTTGGGGCACAGCATTTTATCACGGTAGAAACGATAAAACTCCTCTGTGTGATCCATAAAGTAATCATGGCTTAAAATGGTCTCCGGCGGCTCAGAATAATGCTGGTTATACAGTCCGTCTACGCTGCGAAAATCCGGTATACCGCTTTCCGTGGACACGCCGGCTCCGCCAAAGAAAACAATGCGGCTGGACTCGTCAATCCACTGCTGAAGCTGATCTATCTGCTTGTCCATACCTGTTCCTTCTTTCTTATTTGGTTGAGTTCATAATAACATAGCAATGAATATTTTGCTACCAAGTAAGCAAATTTTTTTCTATTTTATTTGACAGCGTTCCCATAATGTGGTTTACTTATGGATAGAAGCAGTCAAATGAAACGGAAAGGAGCCCCATCCAGCATGAATAATGAACGCAGGAAAGCGGGCCTAAAAGCAAGGATTGAAGCCGCCGCCACGGCGGTTTTTTTGCGTAAAGGCTACTCCGAGACCAAAATTATCGACATTGCCAACGAGGCCAATATCTCCCCCTCGACCATATATCTGTACTTTGACGGAAAGAAACAGCTGTTCAACGCCCTTAACATCCCGGAAGTTGCTCAAATTCGTCCGGAATTTGATCGTCGGAAAGAGGAGATCACTCGCGTTGCATTGACCCTTTTTGGTGAGCGCGGCTTTGAAGACACCACAATGGATGACATTGCCCAGGAAATCGGCTTTTCCAAGGCTGCCCTATATCAGTATTGCTCCAGCAAGGAGGACCTGTTCTTTCAGGTTCTGCAGCTTTACACCCATGCCATTCCTCCAGATGACGTTGTAGAAGGTGCAAACTGCGCCGACTGGAAAAAGGCCATTCACAATGTGGCAGAAAGCTATATGGCGATTTCCCGCGATCCGGACCGCGCCGCATTTTTGGGCAGCGTCATTCGTGACTCTCACAAATTTCCTGAATTTGGTACAGCCTACTACGAGAAGAGTTTCTGCACCGCACGCCGTAATTTTTCTGAATTCCTCGCTCGCCTGCAGCAGGAGGGAACGGTACGCAGTGACCTTGATATTAACGTAGCTACCACTGCCTTCTTCGGTTCTTTGACTTCCTACACCATTTTTTATGACACCATCCGCGGCATCCCCCGGGATGTGGATGAGGATTCCTTTATCGATACCATCTCGGATATGTTCATCCGCGGAATTGAGGCAAGTCCGGAAAAATAACAATGGATCGGGTGTTTGCCGGCCGGCAAACACCCGATCCATTCATTTATCAAAACCGGAATCGTTTCTGCACCAGATCCTCCACCCTTGGCAAGGCACGGTCATAGGCAAGAAACGTGAGGTTAAAGAGCAGAAACAGAACAAGGAGCATTCCAACTGTTGCTGATTCCGGAGCTAAAACCAAAAACATCAGCAGTTCCACTGCTGCAATCGCTGCGTTAAAAATCAGTTCTTTTACCAGCCAACGCAATCCCGTTGTCAGTTTCTCCAGCTTGGGCCGAATGGCCGGATACCAGCCAAAGAAAGCAAGGAACATTAAGGTTTCCTCTGTATCTGCAACCAGGAACAGGCTGAGCAGACCAATCGCCGCCCACAGGGTAAGCGCCATTTTGCTACCGTATTTCCTTTCAACCGGAATCAGAAGCAACCCTGCCAACACAGGGCCGATATAAGTTCCTACCCCAATCCAGCCCGCCAAAAGCAGGATCACAATTCCCAGTGCCGCCAACAAGCCGCACAGCGCTACTTTTCGTCCGCTTTCTCTCACGCGCATCCCCTCGCTTTCCGATGATTATATCATGTTTCCTTCTGTTCTTCCAGATCGAGTTGTGATATAATAGCCGCCGAAAAAGTTTACATTCTGTTCGAAACTTTTTTGACCGGAGCCGTTACAATAGAAACCGACTATTGGAGGAAGAACTATGGATCTGTTTGATGCAATCATTCTCTTCTTTTTGCTGATTGTTCCCGCTGCATTGATTGTCTGCATTGTTCTGCTGGTTCGCAGCAAACGCACGGTTCAGCAGTTACAGGAGGAACTGGCTTACGCGCAGGAACGAATCCGTCAGCTCCAATCTGCTTACGGTGATAAAAATTCCAATCGCCCGAATCATCTTTAATTTTGGAGGTAAGTTATTTGTGAAATTTCTCAGCGATAAAATCGACCGCTTCTGCTATAAACACCCCCGCTTTGGCATCAATAATCTGATGCTCATTCTGGTCGTCGGCAATTGCATTGTCTATCTGATGGACATGGTCAGCGGCAACAGCCTGTCGCCCATGCTTTATTTCAGCCGTTATTATATCCTTCACGGACAGATCTGGCGTATTATCACATTTTTATTTGTTTCCGATGTCGGCTCAAATATGTTGATGTTTGCATTATCGATGTATTTCTACTGGTTTATCGGCAGCAATTTGGAGCGGGAATGGGGTGCCGGCAAGTTCACCATTTACTACGGCACCGGCGTGCTGATGGCCGTTATCGTGGGCTTCATTACCGGTCATGCCAGCACAACCTACCTGGACCTGTCCCTGTTTCTGGCTTTTGCCACATTATATCCCAACCTTCGCTTCCTGCTGATGTTCATTATTCCCGTCAAAGCCAAGTGGCTGGCCTGGATTGACGCCGCTCTGATCGGCCTCAGCCTGATTCTTGCCCTTGTCCACTTCCAGTTTGGCACTGCACTGCTGATTGTAGCCAGCCTGCTCAACTACCTGATCTTCTTCTGGAACGATCTGATGTACTACCTTCGCCGCCAAAAGCGCAGTGCGAGCCGCTCCACAGTGAACTTCCAACGCGCCGCTCAGGCAAAGCGCGAGAAGACCGGCTATATCCACAAGTGCGCTGTCTGCGGTCGGACGGATACGGATTATCCCAATCTGGAATTCCGCTACTGCTCAAAATGCGTCGGCTACTATTGCTACTGCATGGATCACATCAACAATCACGTACACATCACAGAATAAACCACGAAACGGCCGCAACACAGGTTATTGTGCTGCGGCCGTCTTTATTAAGCAGAATCCTGCGGATTTCTGTGAACGGATAAAAAAAGAGCGCCGAATTCATCTCCTCTTGTGGACGAATCGGACGCAACCAGCGCTATCAGTTTTGCAACTGAATGATGCAGTTTTTCTCTTTTTTTACCGCTCGCTCTCGTGCCAGTCGTCACCATAGAGCAGTTCGTCCAGATCGATTGTGGTCATTTATTATCACTCTCCTTTCCTTGAGCTGGTTATATTCTACCACATTTCCTGCAGGAAACAAGTAGATAATCCATGAAATTTATGTTAAGTTTTTATGAAAAAGCGACTGCCCTGCAGGCATTACAGCCGCAGGGCAGTCGTTCATTATGTCAACTGCTGCGTTTAAAATTCCAATTCTTCACCGGTAATCATCCGATAGCTTTGCAGATACTTCTCAATGGTTTTGTCCACGATCTCCTGAGGCAGTGTCCAGTCGTTACCGGGGTTTGCCGTCAGCCAATCCCGGGCAAACTGCTTGTCGAAGGAAGGTTGACCGTGACCGGCCTCATATCCCTCTGCAGGCCAGAAACGGGAGGAATCCGGAGTAAGCATCTCATCGCCCAGAACCATGTTTCCGTTTTCGTCCAGACCGAACTCAAACTTTGTGTCTGCAATGATAATGCCGCGGCTCAACGCGTACTCTGCGCACTTTTTGTACAGCGCAATCGTGTAATCTCTCAGCTTTGCCGCATACTCTGCGCCCTTGCCGGGGAAACGCTGCTCCAGATACTCTACGCTCTGCTCAAAGGAAATGTTCTCATCGTGATCGCCGATTTCCGCCTTGGTGCTGGGGGTATAAATCGGTTCCGGCAGCTTCTCGCTTTCCTTCAAACCGGCGGGCAGTTCAATGCCGCAGACCGTGCCGTTTTTCTGATAGCTGGCCCAGCCACTGCCGGTGATATATCCCCGCACAATGCACTCAATCGGCAGCATCTCCAGCTTGCGGCACATCATGCTCTTGCCTGCATATGCCTTGTCACGGAAAAATTCCGGCATATCCTGAGGATCCACAGAAATCATATGGTTGGGCAGAATGTCCTTTGTCAGATTGAACCAGAACTTGCTCATTTGGGTCAGCACGGCACCCTTATGGGACACTGTGTTATGGAGAATTACATCAAAGCAGCTGATGCGGTCGGTAGCCACCATGATAAGGCTGTCACCATTGTCATAGATCTCGCGAACCTTGCCTTCCTTAATTGGCTTCCATTCTTTGCTCATAAACAATTCCCGCCTGTTCATTCATTTATTTCGGCACAAGACCGACGCTTAAAGGTTACCGCATTTCCTCTTAAATTGCAAGGGATATCCGGCAAATGCAACGGATCTCCCCTGTAAAATTTACAGGATAAAGCCGCTGCATTTCCGTCATTTCGACAAAAACGCGGCGGCTTCTGTGGGTTTTAATATGCAATCACCAGACTGTCAATGCGCTGAAAATCGCTGCTGTCAATGCTGTAGGCTCCCTCGTCATCCTGAGTTACCTGCACGGAAATGGTCTGCCCGTCCAAATAGTCAATGCTGTCCAGATGCGCCGCCACCATGTCGATTACCGCCTGAGCCCACACAGTCTCAAATTCCTCGTCCGTCATCTCCGCAAACTCGCCCGCTTCTTCTCTGGACTGCATTGTGCTCCCAAAGTCCTCCACGTCCTCTTCTATGACCTTTGCAAAGATATCGATGGGATACACCGTCAGCGGAACAAGGTAGATATCTCCATTGCGGCTCTCTGTACCTACCTCATACTTGCTGTGGCTGTAAATCTGGCGATAAAGCTCCAGAATTTGCTCTTTTATCGCGTCATCGCAGGAATCCAGGTCAATGTTAAACAGTTCCGCAAAAACATCGGCCTCCACGCTGAGTCCATCCTGATACTGTTGTTCCGCCTGGGCCTTGTCCAGATTCACTCGCTTCAGATACTCATCGGAATACTGATTCAAATAGATCAAATCCAGATTGTTCTTCACCAGTTCTGCTGCTGAAAACGAACTGCATCCGGGCAGGAGCATCAGCACCATTGCCAGCGCTGTCAAAAGCAACCCATTCGCTCTTTTCATGTTCCCGTTCTCCTTTTGTGCCGTCAGTTCCCGTTCTCTTCCGCAATCTGAACCGGAACGCCGTTAACCTCCACGCCTTCGCTCACCTTGATGACAATGCATTTTGCTCCGTTGATGATTCTGGTTTGAACCAGCTCGCTGTGTTCCGGATTCACCTGAATCACCACATCCGGAGTTTTTACTTCCAACCGCTTTGTGTCCACCAGATTGACCGGATTGATCGCCGCATTCACCCCGAACTCTGCATCGAATCGTTCCTCAAAGGCCTCTGCATGCGCCTCACTGACGCCGCTGGCCGACAAAACCGCGCGAATCCCGTTTTTCGAGATGGTAAGCGGTTCGGTTTCCCTGCTTTCTTTATAAACGGCAATCATTTGCCCCAGGTGGTCCTGAACCGATTGAATCACATCCAGACTGCACTCGTCTTCCAGCGTTTCTCCCAATATGGTCTGAAAGGTCTCCCGCTGCACCATCGCCGGCATTGGCACCGGAGTTTTAAACAGGGCATCCACAAAATCCGCATGGTTTTCCTGCACGTTTTTGGTGTAATACAGGGCGTTATAGATATTGGTCGCCCGATCGTCAAAGGCGGGGAACAAAAAGCCGAACTCCGGCATGCCAACCACCTGATTGGCCGCCTGAATATGAAAGCGGCTCTCACGATTGATGTAGTTCAGAGACGGCTTTGTCTCCTTCACCGGGCAAACGGCGCAGAGAATGTAGCGGAACTGTTCGCTGGAGCTGTCCTCCTGCACTACATCGTCCTTGCTCTTGTAGTAAACATCATAAGTGTTGTAGGTCAGCAGAATCAGACAATTCCCCTCCAGATCCAAGGACTGAATGGTTCGGCTGAAAAATGCCTGCACTGCGTTTTCATCCTCCAGTTTTGAATCCCGCAGTGCCATCAGCAGTTTATGTTCCTCCCCGGATACCACCTGCTGGGTTTCAAAGGATAAGTCCAGCAGGTTGCGGCCGATGGTTCCTGTAAGCACCTTGCGAAACAGCGAAAGGTACTTCTCGCTGTCCTCTACCGGCATCATTGAAATCGGCTCGTTAAACTGAGATATGATTTCCTTCCGTTCATTAACGTAGCACCCCCGAATGTAAGCAATGTTGCTTTTATCCGGGCGCAGTCTTCGCCGCAGTTCTGCCGCTTCTTTTTCGTTCATAATAACCTCTCGTTTCCGTGTCTTTGATCCTTTTGTGCCACAGCGGCTCATTCGTCTTTTTTCGCAAAAATCTCATCCAGAACCGCTGCAATCGACTCTATGCTGACCGGCTTGATAATGTGACCGTTCATGCCGGAGGCAAACGCCTTCTGTCGGTCCTCTTCAAAGGCATTTGCCGTCATGGCAACAATCGGAATATTGGCTTTTTTATTGTCCGGCAGGGTTCTAATTTCCCTTGTTGCCGTATAGCCGTCCATTCTCGGCATCTGAATATCCATCAGAATAAGATCATACTTGTCTGCCGGGGCTTCGATGATCGCCGCAACAGCAAGGTCTCCATCGCAGACGCCATCAACGACCGCTCCGGTTTCCTCCAGCATCGCGGTGGCAATTTCCCGGTTGAGCTCGTTGTCCTCAACCAGAAGGATTCTCTTACCGCAGTAATCATATGGTTTTTCCTTCGTTTCCGTTCTGTTTTCCTGCCAACTCTTCGGCTGTGTCAGCACGTTTTTCAGCTCAGACATGAAGATCGGTTTCGACACAAAGGCCGTAACCCCGGCGTCTCTCGCCTCGTGTTCAAAGTCGGCCCAGTCGTATGCTGTGAGCACAATAATCGGAATGTCCTCCCGGATCACTTTTCGTATTCTGCGCACTGTCTCGATTCCGTTCATATCCGGCATCAGGTAGTCGATGATGTAGACTTTATATTCATCCTTCATCTCTGCCGCATCCTGCGCCCGAATAATCGCTTCCTTTCCGGATACCGTCCAATCCGGACGCATCCGGATATCCCGCAGCATTTTGCTCACGCTTCTGCAGGTGTTAATGTCGTCATCTACAATCAGCGCTCTCGCCCCCAGAAGGTCCGGAATCAGCTCATTTTTCGCCGGTTTGCTGGCAAGGCGCAGATTCAGCGTCACCGTGAACAGAGAGCCTTTCCCCTCTTCGCTCTCCACGCGGATCTCTCCGCCCATCATGTCCACAATGTTTTTGGTGATGGCCATGCCGAGGCCGGTCCCCTGAATGCCGGTAACCGTTGCGCTGTGCTCTCTGGTGAAGGTTTCAAAGATATGCTCCTGGAACTCCCGGGACATGCCGATGCCGTTATCCTTGACGGATAATTCGTAACATGTGTGGTTCTTTATGCCGCACTCCTTCTCGATGAGACGGATAATGATGTCGCCGCCCGGCTTGGTAAACTTAATTGCATTGCTCACAATATTCAGCAGGATCTGATTCAGGCGCAGTTTATCCGTGATCACATCTTCGTTGACAACATCCTGTGTATCAATGTAAAGGTTCAGATTTTTGGAATTGATCAATCCCTGTATCATTGTCCGAAGGTCGTGGAGCAGATCCGGAATATGCACCGGCTTTTCATCCAATTTGACGGTACCGCTCTCAATTCGACTCATGTCCAGAATATCGTTGATCAGGCTGAGCAGGTGGGTGCTGGAGGTGTTGATTTTCGCAAGATAATCCTGCACCTGAGTTGGATTGTCCATATGGGTCTGCGCCAGGGCGGTAAAGCCGATAATGGCATTCATGGGAGTACGAATGTCGTGGGACATACTGCTGAGGAAGGTAGACTTTGCCTTATTGGCCTGCTGTGCCGCTGCAAGTGCCTGCGCCAGCTGGGCCTTCTGCTCGAACTCCTTTTTCTTCTCCCCCGTATAATCCCGGGCTACATAGAGCACCTCTTTTACAACACCGTTCGGATCTCGCCGCTTTACAATAAACCGGGCCTGGAACCAGCG
Organism: bacterium; assembly: GCA_963597355.1. Lineage (GTDB taxonomy): Bacteria > Bacillota > Clostridia > Oscillospirales > Oscillospiraceae > UMGS1766. The sequence goes on from CAVBPR010000006.1 coordinate 222,864, forward strand.
GCCGTCAGGGTTTTTGTATTCTGTCGCCACGGTGTTAACGCCCTGAAGCCGGTCCGCAAGGGTATCAATATCCAGGAATTTGCTCATGGGCTCTCTCATATCCGGAGCCATAAAGGCCGAAATAATCTCTTCCTTTACGTCATCAAAGTTTCCGCTTTTCCCCGCCAGTTGATCCATGAGCGTCACACTGGTTAACACCTCATAGCGATGACTGTCCAGCTCTGCCCGGAAGATGGTGGAGTAGATTGTGGACAGGGAGGAAATAACCTCGGCATGTTCCTTTTCCTCCCGCAGGTTCGCCTCCTCCAGTTCACGCTGTTTCCGCTCCAGCGCCTGATGCTCCTCGATAATCGTGTCGATAATCTGGAACCCGGCCACAACGTTTTCCGAATTCCCGATTCTCCGGAACTCATACTGGTAGTGATGCTGTACACCATCTTCCATGTTGCGATAAGTTCCTACAAAGGAATTCTGTTTCGCAAAGATCTTTTTTACATTTTCGATGTTTAACGTCCGTAGAATTCTCTCCTGATCCTCCGGATGCACATTTTCATGTACCCACCGATTCACAACGGCATCAAACTGAAATACCATCCCGTCAACCGCCCGGATTGCCTGCACATTATAGCTGTCATCCAGTCGGATCACTCTGGCGGTTCCATCCGTCAGGTTTGCAACAAAAACATTTCGGAAGCTTTTCGACAAAGTGTCGATAATTGCAACCTGATCGGCTAACGCCTTGTCCTTTTGCTTCTGTTCCCGAATGGAGTCGTCCACATCGTAATGATACCCCCTCAGAACGAACCCGTCTGCCAGCTTTTTGGCGGTTCCTCCGCAGCGCACATATCGCTCCCCCAAGGTCGGATGCTTCCAAAGATAGGTAACCTCATCCCGGTTGCCGGTTTTCATCTTTTCAACGCAGGCCAAAACCGCCGGTAGCGCCCCCGGCGTAACATTGGAAAACCACGCATCAAACACTTCTTCTTCCGTCAGATCCTTGCCTGCAACGCCCAGCAGTTCCTTCATTCGGTCGTCTGCTTCCATGGTAGGTTCCTTGCCGTCTAAATAATAGATGCTCCATGTTCCCATTTGAGAAGCTGCAAAAATGTCCCTCATTTCATCCAGCTTCCGATAGCCTTCTTCGATTTCTCTTTGCTGAGACTTCTCTTTTTCTCTGGCCTGCTGCTGTAAATTTACGATATCCTCTATATTCCGGAATCCCGCAATGAGCTTCAGCTCTTCTCCGGGGTTTGAGATGCGGATAAACAGCCCGCTGTAATGGCATTGCTTGCCCTGGGACAGCACGCGATAATTCAGCTCGAACTTTTCTCTTTCGCCCTGAAACCTTTGCAGCAACGCTTCCGGCAGCACTACGTCCAGAAAGCTTTCTCTGTCTTCGTCATAAACATGGGTTTCCGCATAGGCGCGGAACATCTGGGAATAACAAAACCCATCCGGAATGGTTTCCATCTTTTCCGCAATGGCACGGTCAAGTTTTACAACAAACGCTTTGTCGTTCCCTGGTTCAATCATATATACCGCGATATAGTCCGCTGCCAGAGCCATGACCATGTGCTGCGTTTCCTCAATGCGCTGGCCCAAGGCGCGGGGGAATTCTTCGTTTTCCATCTGTTCCTTGTCCGGAATGGAATGATGGATGTGCAGCACTTTCCATGCCCCGTCAACCCGTCCATACAAAATACTGAACCGGGTGTCCATGTTAATGCAGACATATCCGCTGGAAAACGACCCGAGAATCAGGACAGAACCATACACAAGCACATGGGTTTCATCTAAAACCTGCTCTTCGATCTGGAAGTCTTTCCATTGAAAGCGCACGTTCTCCCGTTGTTTTATGTCAAAAACAAACGCCTGTGAAAATTCCTGGAGATTACGATAAAACTCCTGTTTTCCTGTCCCGATCACACTCATGTTTTCATCCAGCAGTGCCAGAACATCCATGTCTTCTTCCGATGAGCAGTCCAAATAAGATCTGAGAATATGTTTTGTAAGCTCTTTGAAATCCATATCGGATGCATTTTCTGCTGTCTGCGGCGCCTTCGCCATAGTACATACCTCCCCCGCAAAACTTCAACCGGTCCTGAACCGTCCGTTGATTTTGTGCGGTCAATTTTATTGCATGATAGTGTTGATTCCCTTCAACCCATTTCCCGCTGGATGGGCTATCGGATTTTGATCCAATTTTAGCGTCTGCGTCTTAAAACTTCTGGCTTAAAACGCAAAACTACATCCAATTTTACCCTCCAAAGCGTAAAACTGCAACTTGTTTTTCCAAATATAAAGAAATGAATCCTAAAGCTAAGTCTTATCTCCTGACGTTAAATCCCCGGTTAAGACTCCTCCAATTCAACGCATCCGTCCCCGTCAAAACAACATATTGTGTATTTGATTTCTTCGATCTACAAATTTTGTATTGCACCATACATATAGCTGATTTTCTCCGTTCCATATCCTCTCTGGCTTTTGACATGCGAAAAGTCTTTTCCTTCAATGGTTTGCTTGCCCTCCCCTCCCCTACAGAGCCATCCTGCGGCCAGAATTTTGGTTATTTTTTTGCCCGGCTCCCTATGGACAAGCCCCATCGTAAATGCTATGATAGCAAAGCACCGCACACAACATATAGTGCGGTTTACAGAATATCACACTAATTATTGTAACTATATTATGTATATCACCCAACATCGTGAAGAAGACAGAAGAGCAGAACGTATTTGAGGAAAGAGGAATCAGCGTTTATGAAAGTGATCAAGCGCGACGGAACCACCGTCGATTTCAATCCGGAAAAGATATTTCGCGCCATCCAGAAAGCAAATCTTGCGGTTGACCCGGAGGATCGCATCTCTGACGAGCAGATCAACGGCATTGTCGCCTTTGTACGGGACAAAAATCGCCCCCGCCTGCTGGTAGAAGACATTCAGGACATGGTGGAGCATCAGCTGATGGAGCTGGATAAATTCACCCTGGCAAAGGCCTATATCATCTATCGCTACACCCGCGCGCTGGTTCGCAAGCAGAACACAACCGACGAGTCCATTCTTTCGCTCCTGCACAACACAAACAAGGAACTTGCGGAAGAAAACTCCAACAAGAACACCGTCATCGCCTCCACCCAGCGGGACTACATCGCCGGTGAGGTCAGCCGGGATCTGACCCGCCGTCTGCTGCTGCCGGAAAAAATCAGCAAAGCCCATGACGAGGGCATTCTCCACTTCCATGATGCCGACTACTTCGTGCAGCCCATTTTTAACTGCTGCCTGATCAACATCGGAGATATGCTGGACAACGGCACCATGATCAACGGCAAAATGATTGAAAGTCCCAAGGGATTTCAGGTCGCCTGCAACGTCATGACCCAGATCATTGCCAACGTTGCCTCCAACCAGTATGGCGGTCAGAGCGTAGACATCAGCCACCTGGGAAAATTCCTGCGCCGCTCCAAAGAGAAGTTTCGCCGCAAAATCAGCGAAACCTGCGGTAGCGATACGCCGGTCAATGTGATCAACCGACTGGTGGAAGAGCGGGTTGAGGACGAGCTGCGTAGCGGTGTACAGACGATTCAGTATCAGATCAACACATTGATGACCACCAACGGACAGTCTCCCTTCGTCACCTTGTTCCTCTATCTGCGGGATGACGATCCCTATCTGGAGGAAAATGCAAAGATTGTGGCAGAAATTCTCCGTCAGCGGCTGGAAGGCATCAAGAATGCGGCAGGTGTTTATGTCACTCCCGCCTTCCCGAAGCTGGTGTATGTACTGGACGAAAACAACTGCTTAAATGGCGGAAAATACGATTACATCACAGAGCTTGCCGTAAAGTGCTCGGCAAAGCGGATGTATCCCGACTATATCTCTGCAAAGATTATGAAGGAAGCGCACCAGGGCAATGTGTTCTCCCCCATGGGCTGCCGCAGCTTCCTGACCGACTGGATCGACCCGGAAACCGGAGAATATAAGTACGAGGGCCGCTTCAATCAGGGCGTCTGCTCCATCAATCTGCCGCAGATCGGTTTGATTGTCAGTGATGGCGGCCACAAGGTTCCGGAAAGCGAAGATGAATTCTGGGCTCTTCTGGATGAACGGCTGGAGATCTGCTTCGAAGCCCTCATGTGCCGGCACAATGCCTTGATGGGTGTGAAGAGCGATGTCTCTCCCGTGCATTGGCAGCATGGCGCTATCGCCCGCTTAAAGTCCGGTGAAACCATTGATCGCTACCTGATGGATGGTTACTCCACGATTTCTCTGGGTTACATCGGCATTTACGAGGTAACGAAGCTGGTGAAGGGCTGCAGCCAGACCGATCCGGTGGGGCAGGACTTCGCCATCCGCCTGATGACTCATCTGCGGGACAAGTGCTATGAGTGGAGAGACAAGACCAACATCGGCTTCTCGCTCTACGGCACCCCTGCGGAAAGCCTTTGCTATCGCTTTGCACGCATTGACAAGGAAAAATTCGGCGATGTGAAGGACATCACCGACAAGGGTTACTACACCAACTCTTATCATGTGGACGTGCGGGAAAAGATCGATGCCTTTACCAAATTCGCCATCGAAAGCCAGTTCCAGCGTCTGTCTCCCGGCGGCGCCATCAGCTATGTGGAAATTCCCAACATGCGGCATAATCTGACCGCTTTGAAGGATGTTGTGCGGTTTATCTATGACAACATCCAGTATGCGGAATTCAACACCAAAAGCGACTACTGCCAGGTGTGCGGCTACGACGGAGAAATCATCATCAACGACGATCTGGAATGGGAATGCCCCTGCTGTGGCAACAAAGATCAGACCAAGATGAATGTCACTCGCCGTACCTGCGGTTATCTCGGAGAAAACTTCTGGAACGTGGGCAAAACCATGGAAATCAAGGCCCGCGTACTGCACCTTTAAGTTCAACTTTGCCTTATCTTCTGGCCTGACGGCTTCGTCAGGCCAGTTGGTCTGTTTTTTATTTTTTCAAAAATCGTAATTTGAGGTACAAAACACATGCATTCGCAATTAAAGCATGATCTCCGGGCGATCCACTCCAATGCCATTGCCTTTGTAAAATGGCTGGCGTTCTCCTGCCTGATTGGCGTTGTTACCGGCGTTGTCGGCACCGCCTTTCACTATGCCCTTGACTGGGCCACGGAAACCCGCACCGCCCATAACTGGCTCATTTTTCTGCTCCCCATCGCCGGTCTGGCCATCGTTGCCAGCTATCGCGGCACCCGTATGGAGGATGACCGGGGCACAGAATTCGTCATTGGAGCCGTCCGCGAAGGTCGGGTCCTGCGTTTTCGCACTGCCCCGCTGATCTTTTTCGGAACGGTCGTAACCCATCTCACTGGCGGTTCTGCCGGTCGGGAAGGCGCTGCACTCCAGTTGGGCGGCTGCATCTCCGGCTCACTGGGAAAACTGCTCCGTCTGGACGACAAAGACGAACGCATCATCACCATGTGTGGCATGGCCGGCGGTTTTTCTGCCCTGTTCGGCACACCCCTGGCCGCCGCCGTGTTTGCCATGGAAGTAGAGAGCATCGGCGTAATGTATTATGCCGCCCTGGTGCCCTGCGTGCTCTCCGCCTTGATTGCAAACCTGGTTTCCGGTGCCTTTGGTGTTGCCTCCACTGCGTTTACGTTAACGCTCGTCCCCTCGTTTTCTCCCCTGGTTCTGGTGCAAATCATCGCCCTTGGAATTGTTTTTGCCGTGCTTGCCAATCTATTCTGCCGGGCAATGAGCGGTAGCAGCTATCTCTACAAAAAGATCAAAAATCCCTATCTGCGCATTTTTGTCGGCGGTATTGTTGTCATATTGCTCACCCTGCTGGTAGGTACCAACGATTATAACGGGGCTGGAATGAACATTATCATCAACGCCATTGCCGGCAAGGTTGTCCCATGGGCTTTCCTGTTAAAAATACTGTTTACCGCACTGACCTTGGGAGCCGGATTCAAGGGCGGCGAAATTGTTCCCTGCTTCTTTGTCGGCGCAACCTCCGGCTGCGCTATGGCTCCGCTCATCGGCATGGATGCCGGCTTTGGCGCTGCGCTGGGGTTAGTGGCGGTGTTTTGCGGCGTGACCAACTCGCCGATGACCAGCATACTCCTTGGCTACGAACTTTTTGGCGGCCATGGCGTGGCATTGATGGCCCTTTGCGCCTCCGTGAGCTATTTGCTGTCCGGCTACTCCGGCCTTTACCACGAACAAAAAATTATGTATTCCAAAACATCTCCTGTTTTCCTCGGCCGTAAAAGCGGAGAACTGAGCCAACCGCAGGCAAATGAAGAAGAACCCAAAGAAGAATAATCGTCACCTGACTTGAAAAGACGTGTATCTGCAACGCGAAATACATTGCAGATACACGCCTTTTTTCTTTTTAGCCCTTGCAAAAGGGAAGTTCCGGCAGTCTATCGTTTTCTATGATGGATTCCAGCATCGCTGCAAATCCCTTTGGATTCTGAATCTGATATTGCATGTGGTTGTAATTCTTGAAAATGGGATAGTTTCCCTTGGGATACGCCTGCATCACTGCGGCTCGATATTTAAAGTGATCCTCAGCACTGCCAAATTCAAAATACGTCCTTTTTTGCAGTTGCTCCGGCAACGGTGCAAAGGGCACGTTTTCCAGGCTGTCGGACAACTGGCGACGAAGGTTCGAATAGGTCAGCGCCTTTCCCGCGGCAATAAAAAAGGGCTTAATGGAGTTGTTATCGCACCATAGAATCTTTTTCAGCGTACCGCCTTTGGACCAGTACAGACTCTTAATTGCAAAATACAGAAACGGTGTCATGATACGGCGAGTCATTTTTCCGATTTGTGCAAACTGGCCTCCGTCAATGAAAACATGTTCCACCGGCCGCTCAGTCTGAGACAGAAACGCCATTGCAAGATCAGCACCAATCGAGGATGCCACAACCAGCATCAGCCGCTGTACTCCTTTTTCTTTTAAAAATTTCTCTATCTGCTGAAGCTCATTTTTCTTGCTGATGTACTTCTCGCCCGGGCAATAAACGGTAGACGTTGGCAGAATGCAGAAATACTTATCCTGCAAATACACTGCCACCAGTTCACTGCTCGCTCCCGTTACGCCCATGGCATGAAAAAACAGCACCGCCGGATTTTTCGGATCTCCCAGAGTTTGAAATTGCATTTTCTCCACCTCTCATTTACAAATCTTACAACCAATTCATCGAGTTAGTTTTATTTAACTACCATATCTGAGAAAAGCTGCTTCCGCAGCCTTCCCCTTGCATTATACTAGCGCAAACACACAGAAATGTCCATGCTTCATTTTATGTATTATGTTAACTTAACTTCATGATAGATCGCCCCATCTTTCAGTCGATGCCAAAAGAAGCAGTCCCCTTCCCATGTCATATAACTGTGAGGGCTGTTTTCTTTTGGAATCGAGACAGAACCCGGATTGAGGCAAAGGTTTTCGTCGTTAAAACAGGTCCACTCCGGTATATGTGTGTGCCCGTGGAGCAGAATATCGCCCCGCTGCATCGGCGGCGGTGTCTGTCGATTGAAGTGATGCCCGTGGGTAGCATACATCAGCCGTTTCCCCATTGGTATGGCGGCATAGTCCGCCATAATCGGAAATTCCAGCACCATTTGATCCACCTCTGTATCGCAGTTCCCCCGCACGCAGAGTAGGGATTGCTTTTGCTCATTCAGCATGGCAATCACCTTTTTCGGTGCATATTCCCTTGGCAAATCGTTTCTCGGGCCATGATAGAGCAGATCTCCCAGCAATAAAAGCCTCTGGGCTTTCTCGCGCTGAAAGGCCTCCAGCATCGCCCCGCAATAGTAAGCTGATCCATGAAGATCCGATGCAATCATCCACTTCATATCCGTTCCTCCTGCTAAGTTTTCCCCAGTATAGCAAAATTCCGCACAACGGACAATCCGTTGTGCGGATAAAACAGCATCACTGCAGCGCCCCTTAAGGCAGTTTTCAGCGCAGGAAACCTTCCAGTATCTTCTCCTCCGCCTCTTCCGCTGTAAAGCCCAGCGTTTCCAACTTCAGAATCTGCTCTCCTGCAATCTTTCCGATTGCCGCTTCGTGAATCAGGCTGGCATCTACATGATTTGCGGCAATGGCCGGAATGCTTTTCACTCGTCCATGCCCCATAATAATTGAATCGCACTGAACATGACCAAAGCAGGCCGTATTTCCCTCCACTCTGGGATAAAACACCTGTGCTGAATTTTCTTTTGCCACGCTGCGGGAAATCACTCTGGCCTTCGAGTCTTCTCCGTTCAGAAAAATATCGATCTTGGAATCTGCCGTCTGGTCTCCATGGGTCATCATCTTTTCTGTAATCAGGACCTCGCTATGGGCACCCTCCGCGTTGATCTTGGTGTAGCGCTCCGTGGAGTCTACGCCGCCAATCTGGCTCATATCCATGACAATTACAGCGCCTTCCGCCAGGGTCACCACGGTCTCGGGATTCAAGATTCGACCGCCGGTTCCGTTGCCGGAACCATAGTGAACCTCCACATAGGAAACATGGGAATTTTTCCCCACATAAAACGTGTGCACGCCGTTATGCTTTGAATCCTCACAGCCGCAGTTGTGAATACCGCAGCCGGCAATAATCGTAACGTCGCAATTCTCTCCGATGAAGAATTCGTTATACACCTTGTCATCTACGCCGCTCTTTGTGACTACCACCGGGATGAACATGGTTTCATCCTTTGTGTTGTCGTCGATATGGATGTCAATTCCCGGCTTATCGGTCTTTGCGGTAATCTTAATGTGCTCCGAAGACTTTCGCTCCACGCCTTTGCCATCCAGACGGAAATTATAGGCTCCGTCCGGTGTGCTCTTAAGTCCGGAAATTTTCGCCAGCATCTTCTGTACGTCTTCGCTGTATGCTTCGATCATCTTGTCTTCCTCCTCACATACAGGTGCAGCTGTTGCTGCTGTCATCCTGAATCTGCTCCAGCATTTCCGCGGCACTTCCCTGTCCGGCAACTCTGCCGTTTGCAATCATCACGACTTCATCCGCCAGCCGAATGATCCGCTCCTGATGCGAGATAATGATCATTGCCGCATCTCCGTTGCGGTGAATCGCCTGGAAGGTATCCGTCAGGCGGCCAAAGCTCCACAAATCAATGCCCGCCTCCGGCTCGTCGAAAATCATCAGTTTTCCTTTTCTGGCCAGTATGGTTGCAATCTCAATGCGCTTCAACTCACCGCCGGACAGACTGGCATCCACATCCCGCTCCACATAATCATGACTGCAAAGACCTACCTGCGCCAGATAGTGGCAGGACTCCTCCAGCGTCAGGCTTTTCCCCGCTGCGCACTCCAGCAGATCCCGCACTTTCATGCCTTTGAAGCGGGGCGGCTGCTGAAAGCCATAACTGATGCCCAGCTTTGCCCGCTCGGTCACGCCCAAATTCTCTACGGCAGTCCCGTCAAACAGGATTGTGCCGGAGGTTGCTTTTTCGATCCCCATGATCACCCGGGCTAAAGTCGATTTTCCGCTGCCATTGGGGCCGGTGATTACAATCAGCTTCCCGTCCGGTACGGTCAGGTTGATCTGGTTTAAAATATCAATTCTCTTTCCATCCGCCGGGACGGAAAAACATAGATTTTTCAATTCGAGCATACTGCTTCCTGCCTTTTTCTCCGTTATATCGGCTATCTCCTGTCAAAAAAATAACCTGAGGATTGCCTTACACAATCCTCAGGTTATTATAGCCAATTTCCCCTGTTCACGCAAGGGATTTTCCCTAAAATCCGGGGTGTAAAAGGTTTTATCCTTTTCCTTTGCAACTCGATCCTTACAAGGTCGCCGCCATAACGGCCTTGATCGTATGCATCCGGTTTTCTGCCTCGTCAAAAACAATCGATGCCTGGGATTCAAACACCTCATCGGTGACTTCCATCTCTGTGCGCCCAAAGCGCTCTCCCATTTCCTTGCCCACAGTGGTCTTGTGGTCATGGAAGGCAGGCAGGCAATGCATAAACACCGCTCCGGGTGCCGCATTCTCCATTACCGCCCGGTTCACCTGATAAGGCCCTAATTCGCGAATGCGCTCTTCCCAAACTTCCACCGGCTCACCCATGGAAACCCACACATCGGTGTAGATGACATCTGCGTCTTTTGTCCCTTCCATGGGATCCTCCGTAAACCGAATGGTGGCGCCGGTTTCTGCGGCAATCGCCTGGCATTGTTCCACCAGTGCCGGATCCGGCTGGTAGTGCTTCGGGGCACAGCCGGTGAAATGCAGTCCCATCTTGGCACAGCCAATCATCAAAGAGTTGCCCATGTTATATCTGGCATCTCCCATGTAGGTGAAGTGAATTCCCTTGAGACGGCCAAATTTTTCCCGAATGGTCAGAAAATCGGCCAGAATTTGCGTCGGGTGAAACTCGTTTGTCAGGCCATTCCACACCGGAACTCCGGCATATTGGGCCAGCTCCTCTACGATCTCCTGTCCATAGCCCCGGTATTCAATGCCGTCGAACATGCGGCCCAGCACTCTGGCGGTGTCCGCAATGGATTCCTTTTTCCCGATCTGCGAGCCGGTGGAATCCAGGTAGGTTACCTGCATACCAAGGTCGTGGGCCGCCACTTCAAATGCACAGCGGGTACGGGTGGATGTTTTCTCAAAAATAAGGGCAATATTTTTCCCCCGCAGCGTATCATGGGCAATCCCGGCTTTTTTCTTTGTTTTTAACTCTGCCGCAAGATCCAGCAAATACGCAATCTCTTCCGGAGTGTAGTCCAGCAATTTCAAAAAGTTTCTGCCTTTTAAATCCATTTTTATCTCTCCCAGCACAGTGCAAATTGCTACCGTTTTTATTTTGTTTAGCATATCATTTTTTTTGCCGGTGTGCAACCGCTCTCACCGTTTGAATTGCCCGAAAATCCAAATTGGCAGTGCAAAATAATAACACTGCCTCCGGAGGATTCGTCCTGCGAAAAATAAATTCCGGTTTTCCTTGTGACCGGAGATAAATAATGATATAATGTGACAAATTTCATGTGATGGCGAAAGGAGCACCCCTCATGACTTATAAAGAAGAATTTATCACGTTTATGGTTCGTTCCGGCGTGTTGACTTTTGGTGACTTTACCACCAAATCCGGTCGTAAAACCCCTTATTTTATCAACACCGGCAATTATAAGACCGGCGCACAGGCTGCTCAGCTGGGCGATTACTATGCCGCCTGCATTCACGAAAACATGGGCAACGATGCAACCGCTCTCTTCGGCCCGGCCTACAAGGGAATCCCTCTGGTCGTTGCCGCATCCGCCTCTCTCTACCGCAACTATAACCAGGACATGCCCTACTGCTTCAACCGCAAGGAAGCAAAGGATCACGGCGAGGGCGGCACCATGGTCGGCTATAAGCCCCAGAATGGCGACGTGATCGCCATTGTGGAAGACGTTGTCACTGCTGGCACCGCAGTGCGGGAAAGCATCGAACTGTTTAAGCAAATTGCCGACGTTAAGATGGCCTATCTCTTTGTCTCCGTCGACCGCATGGAGCGGGGCACCAAAGCCTGCTCTACCCTGGATGAACTGCGGGATGACTATGGCATCAAGGTGTGCCCCATTGTCACGGTAAAGGAAATCATTTCTTTCCTGCATAACCGTCCCATTGACGGAAAGGTCTACATTGACGACGAAATGAAGGCACGGATGGAGGCCTATCTGGCACAGTACGGCGCCACCGCCTGATTCAATTTCAATTATTTCTATCTGCAGGAGCCCGTTTCCCGGAGCTCCTGCTTCTTTTTGAGGAGGGTATTGCCATGTCCATTCACGATGGTCATCGAGGCCGTATGAAACAGCGATTTATGGAAAGCGGCGAAACAGCCTTCAGCGATCACCAGCTCCTGGAACTGCTTCTATTTTATTCTGTCCCTCAGGGTGATGTTTCCCCTCTTGCCCATCGGCTCATGGAGCACTTCGGCTCTCTCTCCGGTGTTTTAGATGCTTCGGTGGAGGAGCTGCAGCAGATGAAGGGGGTTGGCGCTCATACCGCCTTTCTCTTATCGCTTCTTCCCTCTGTCCTGCGTCGCTATAAGCTGTCCCGTTCCAATGCAGATGCAGTCATTACCTCCTCTGCCGATGCAGGAGAGTACCTGCTTCCCTATTTTTTCGGCATGCGGAACGAAGTGATCTATCTGCTCACTTTGGATGCAAGGGGGCAGGCCCTTCACTGCGATCTGCTGGCAGAAGGCAGTTTCAATCAGGTCAATCTGAACATGGAGCAGGTTCTTGAAACGGCTCAGCTGCACCGGGCCGCCTCCGTAATTCTTGCCCATAACCACGTCGGCGGTCTGGCCGTTCCCTCTCAGGAAGACATTGCCCTCACCCTTGCCCTAGGCTCCTTTCTCGCCGAACACGGCGTTCAATTTCTGGATCATATCATTGTAGCCGAGGATGATTTTATGTCCATGGTAGAATCCGGTTTTCTGGGTGGGAAAAACTGAACCGGCCAAGCAGACTCTGCTCCTTTGTTCTTTTCTGTAATCAGAAGGACGCCTCCATATCGGCGGGCGCGCAACAGGAACAAATGTTCTAAATCCGATAGACAAAGCCGGCTTTTTGTAGTAAAATCAGGCGTGCACGAGTATGCACTCGTAAGCACCTGTTGGCTTATAAAAACCATCGTTTTCAGAAAGGAGAGGGCATTATGGAGTTCAAACTACATGCCCCATTTGAGCCCTCCGGTGACCAGCCCGAGGCAATCGAAGCGCTGAGTCGAGGGGTCGAATTGGGACTGAACGAACAAACCCTGCTGGGTGTCACCGGTTCCGGAAAGACCTATACCATGGCAAAAGTGATTGAACAGGTACAGCGCCCCACCCTGGTGCTGGCACACAACAAAACGCTGGCGGCTCAGCTTTGCAGTGAATTTCGTGAGTTTTTCCCCGATAATGCAGTGGAATACTTTGTCTCCTATTATGATTACTATCAGCCGGAGGCCTACATTCCTCACACCGATACCTTTATCGAGAAAGATTCTGCCATCAACGAAGAAATCGACCGTCTGCGGCTCAGTGCCACCGCTTCTCTGCTGGAGCGGAGGGATGTAATTGTTGTTTCCTCTGTTTCCTGCATCTATGGTCTGGGCGAGCCGGAAGACTTTGCTGCAATGATGGTTTCTCTCCGTGTGGGTGCCACCATGACCATTCGAGAATTATTGCAGCGGCTGGTCAACATCCGCTACGAGCGCAATGACATTGCCTTTGAGCGAAACATGTTCCGCGTTCGGGGCGATACCGTGGAGGTTTGGCCGGCTTATTGGAAGGATTCTGCCATCCGCATTGAGTTCTTTGGGGACGAGATTGACCGCATCAGCGAAATCAATGTTGTCACCGGCAGTCCCATCCGCCGCTTGAACAACATTCCCATTTGGCCGGCAACCCACTATGTTACGCCAAAAGAAAAGATGGATGCCGCCATTCAACGCATTTATCAGGAGCTGGAACAGCGGGTCCAATTTTTTGAAGGAGAGGGCAAAGCCATTGAAGCCCAGCGCATCCGCCAACGCACCCTGTATGACATTGAAATGATGCAGGAAATCGGCTATTGCTCCGGCATTGAAAACTACTCCCGCGTGATTGATAACCGCCCGGTAGGTTCTCCCCCTCATACACTGCTGGATTACTTTCCAAACGATTTTCTTATGTTCATCGACGAATCCCATGTTACCCTTCCGCAGGTACGGGCCATGTACAACGGTGACCGGGCGCGGAAAAACACATTGGTGGATTATGGTTTTCGTCTTCCCTGCGCCTATGATAACCGCCCGCTAAAATTCGATGAATTTGAACAGCGGCTTAACCAGGTCATCTATGTCTCCGCCACCCCGGGGGAATATGAACAAACCCGCTCCGGTCAGATTGTGGAACAGGTCATTCGTCCCACCGGTTTGCTGGATCCGAAAATAGAAGTCCGTCCCATTGAGGGACAAATCGATGACTTAATCGGGGAGATCCATCAGCGAGTTGCCAGGGATGAACGTGTGCTGATCACCACGCTGACAAAGAAGATGGCAGAGGATTTAACGGAGTATCTGCAAAAAGTCGGCATCCGGGTGCGTTATATGCACCACGACATTGACACAATTGAACGCATGGAGATTATCCGCGATCTTCGCCTTGGCTCCTTTGACGTTCTGGTCGGAATCAACCTGCTGCGGGAGGGATTGGATTTGCCGGAGGTTTCTCTGGTTGCCATTCTGGACGCTGACAAAGAAGGGTTCCTCCGCAGTGAAACCGCCCTGATTCAAACCATTGGACGTGCTGCCCGCAATGCGGACGGACAGGTTATCCTCTACGCGGACAAAATCACTCCGTCCATGCGCCGTGCCATGGAGGAAACGGAACGTCGGCGAGAGAAACAGGACGCCTATAACAAATCCCATGGCATTGTTCCAAAAACCATTCGCAAGGACGTTCGTCAACTGCTGGAAAACTCCGAGCCGGCCAAGCGGGATGGAAAACCCGTCAAGCAAATGACAAAATCGGAACGGCTGCAGCTCATTGCCAAACTGGAAAAGCAAATGAAGGAAGCTGCAAAAATGCTGGAATTCGAGCTGGCTGCCACGCTGCGAGATCAGATTATCGAACTGCAGAGCGAAACAAAGAAAAAATAAACGAGGCACATTTATGCAGGATCATATTTTTGTGAAGGGCGCACGCGCCAACAACCTAAAAAACGTGGATGTGCGCATCCCCCGGGATAAACTGGTGGTGCTTACCGGTCTATCCGGCTCCGGAAAATCCAGTCTGGCCTTCGACACCATTTATGCGGAAGGTCAGCGCCGCTATGTGGAAAGTCTGTCCTCCTATGCCAGAATGTTTCTGGGGCAGATGGAAAAGCCGGACGTGGACTACATAGACGGTCTTTCTCCCGCCATTTCCATCGATCAGAAAACCACCAGCAAAAACCCCCGCTCCACCGTCGGAACCGTGACGGAAATCTACGACTACCTGCGCCTTCTGTGGGCAAGGGTGGGAACGCCCCACTGCCCGAAGTGCGGCAAGGAAATTCAGCAGCAGACCATTGACCAGATCATCGATCAGGTTATGGCGCTTCCGGAATCCACCCGCATTATGGTGATGGCTCCTGTCATTCGTGGAAAAAAGGGCGAACACCAGAAGGTGTTTGATGACGCCCGCCGCTCCGGTTATGTTCGCGTTCGCGTGGACGGCAATCTCTATGACCTTTCCGAGGAAATCAAGCTGGAAAAGAACAAAAAACATACGATCGAAGTGGTAGTAGACCGTCTGGTCATCAAAGATGACATTCTCCAGCGGTTGACGGACTCGGTGGAAACCGCCACAAATCTTTCCGGCGGAACCGTTTTAATCAACCTTGTTCGGGAAGACCAGGATTTGATGTTCTCACAAAACTACGCCTGCGAGGACTGCGGCATTTCCATTGAAGAACTGGCTCCCCGCAGTTTTTCCTTCAACAATCCCTATGGTGCCTGCCCCACCTGCTCCGGCCTGGGATTCCAATTGAAAGTAGATCCTTCCCTCATTATCCCCAACCGGGATTTATCCATTCTGGACGGTGCAATTACTGCCACGGGCTGGAACAACATCCGGGGCGACAGCATTTCACGCATGTATTTTCAAGCTCTTGCGGAGAAATATCACTTCCGGCTGGACCAGCCAATGAAGGAACTGTCTCAGGCCGCAACCGATGCCATTCTCTATGGAACAAAGGGCGAAAAGCTCACCATGACCTATGAAAACGCGCGGGGCAGATCCACCATTCAACAGCCCTTTGAGGGAATTGTAACCAATCTGGAGCGACGCTATCGGGAAACTCAATCCGACAGCGCCCGTCGAGATCTGGAAGAATGCATGAGCAATTCCCCCTGCCCCGGCTGCAGCGGGCAGCGCCTTCGTCCGGAGGTTTTGGCGGTTACCATTGGCGGAAAATCCATTCACGAGTTCTGCCGGATGAGTGTTACCGACAGTTTGTCTTTCCTTGACCAGCTGCAACTCACCGAGCAGCAGCAGCTGATTGCCGGTCAGGTGCTGAAGGAAATCAAAAGTCGTCTTGGCTTTTTAAAGTCTGTCGGGCTGGATTACCTCACCCTTGGCCGAAGTGCCGCCACCCTTTCCGGCGGAGAGAGCCAGCGCATCCGCCTGGCCACTCAGATCGGCTCCTCCCTTATGGGGGTGCTGTATATTCTGGACGAACCTTCGATCGGACTGCATCAGCGGGATAACGACCTGCTGCTGGACACCCTGCGTCATCTCCGTGACCTTGGAAACACGCTGTTGGTGGTTGAGCACGACGAGGATACCATGCGGGCGGCGGATTTTATTGTCGATGTCGGTCCGGGCGCCGGTATTCACGGCGGTGAAATCATTGCCACCGGCACAGCGGAAGACATTATGGCCTGCCCCAGAAGCATTACCGGCGCCTATCTGTCCGGCCGAAAGAAAATCCCGGTTCCAGCCCAGCGCCGAAAAGGAAACGGTCATTCTCTGACGGTACACAAAGCAGAAGAAAACAACCTGAAGGGCATTGATATCAGCATTCCACTGGGCACTTTCACGGTAGTCACCGGTGTATCCGGCTCTGGAAAATCCAGTCTGGTGAACGAAATCATCTATAAAAAGCTGGGGGCAGATCTGAATCGCATCAAGGTTCGCCCCGGCCGTCATGGCGGCATTGAAGGGGAAGAATTTTTAGACAAGGTGATTGCCATCGATCAATCTCCCATCGGACGCACGCCCCGCTCCAATCCGGCAACCTATACCGGCCTGTTCAACGACATTCGAGAGCTTTTCGCCTCCACACCGGATGCAAAAGCCCGTGGATATGGAGCCGGCAGATTTTCCTTCAACATCCGTGGCGGCCGCTGCGAAGCCTGCTCCGGTGACGGATTGATCAAGATTGAAATGAACTTTCTTCCCGATGTCTATGTCCCCTGCGAGGTTTGCAAAGGCAAACGATATAACCGGGAAACGCTGGAGGTCAAATACAAGGGCAAAAGCATCTATGAAGTGCTGGAAATGACCGTTGACGAGGCAATGCCCTTCTTCGAAAATCTCCCCAAAATCTACAATCGGCTCAAGACCCTGTACGATGTCGGTCTTGGATATGTAAAGCTGGGGCAATCCTCCACAACCCTTTCCGGCGGTGAAGCCCAGCGCGTAAAGCTGGCCACAGAACTGGCAAAGCGCTCCACCGGCTCTACGATTTATATTCTGGACGAGCCCACTACCGGCCTTCACTCCGCCGATGTGCATCGGCTGATCGATGTGCTCCAGCGTCTGGTGGAATCCGGCAACACCGTGCTGATTATTGAACACAATCTGGACGTTATTAAAACCGCTGACTACCTGATCGATCTGGGGCCGGAGGGCGGCGCCCGGGGCGGTGAAATTGTGTGTGTCGGCACACCGGAGGAGATTGCCGCCTGCCCATCGTCTTACACCGGAAAATATTTAAAGAAATTACTGAGCGAATAATCGAAGCTGCACATTATAGGAGGCGACCCTCTTGTCATCACAACATCCACAAGGCGAAACACTAAGCGGAACGGTAGTTGCAATTATCTTTCAAAATCCAAGCAACGGATTTACCATTTTACGCATTAAAACAAAAAGCGGAAGTCAAACTGTGGTAGGTGAAATCGGTGATATTTCCGTTGGTGAGACCATCACCGCTGCCGGCACGTGGGTGGAACACCCCACCTTCGGCACCCAGTTCAAAGCCACTGCCATTGAAATTTCCATTCCTACCGAGACAGATGAAATCTGCAACTATCTTTCCTCCGGTGTGATCAAGGGGCTGGGCAAACAGACGGCTCGCCGCATTGTGGATCGTTTCGGAGAGCAAACCTTCTCCGTTATCGAAACAGAACCGGAACGACTGGCGGAGCTCCGCGGCATCACGCTGAAAAAAGCGAAGGAAATCCAAGCAGAGTTTCTGGAAAAGGCCGGAATGCGGCGGCTGGTGGAGTTTCTCACTCCCTATGGCATGCCGGTATCCATTGCCCTGACCCTCTGGCGGCGTTACGCTGACCGCGCCGTCAATATCATCCGTGCTGACCCCTATCTTCTGTTGAACGAGGAACTGGGGCTTCGCTTTTCCGACGTAGATCGTATGGCCGCCGCCTGTGGCATTGCTCCGGATGATCTGATCCGGGTTGAAGCCGGTCTCCAGTACACACTGACCTACAGCCTCGGCAACGGCCATTGCTTTCTCCCCCTGGAAAAGCTGACCGATGCCGCCAGCCGTCTGCTGCAATTGGACGATCCTGCTCTGATTGCCGAAGGTCTGGATGCCCTTCGCCTGCAGGGCAAGGTGTTCTGCACACAAATCGATCACCAGGACGCTGTCTACCTCACCTCATTGTATATGCAGGAAAGCTATATTGTAGAGCGCATTGCCTCCATGTGCCAGCAGGAACTGCTTCCGCCGGATCATATAGAGGAACTGATTGATTCCATCCAGCATGACCAGCACCTCGTCTATTCTGCAGAACAACGGAACGCCGTGCGGATGGCCGCACAAAAACAGTTCATGCTTTTAACCGGCGGCCCCGGTACCGGTAAAACAACCAGCCTGCGGGGTATTCTGGGGCTGTATGAAGCGCTGGGATATAAAACCCTGCTCTGCGCTCCCACCGGACGCGCCGCCAAACGGCTTGGCGACCTGTGCGGCTCAGAGGCCTCCACCATTCATCGCATGCTGGAAGCCGGCTACGATCCGGATTCGGACCAGCTTTGCTTCAGCCGAGACGAGTCCCAGCCGCTGGAAGCAAAAGCGATTATTGTGGACGAAACCTCCATGGTTGATGTGCCGCTGATGGCCTCCCTGCTAAAGGCTGTTCCCAACGGCTGCCGACTGGTACTGGTCGGAGACCCGGATCAGCTTCCGCCCGTCGGTCCGGGGCAGGCCTTTCATCACCTGCTTTGCTCGGATGTTGTTCCGGCCGTTCGACTGACGACCATTTTCCGTCAGGCGCAGCAAAGCCGCATTGTCATGACCGCCCATAGTGTAAACGAAGGAATCCTTCCAGATCTGCACAACCAGCAGGGCGACTTCTTCTTCCTCCGGCGAAGCGATCCCCAATCGGCCCTGGAGACCATTGTAGAATTATGCAAGGAACGTCTGCCGGAAAAGATGGGCATTCCTTCCGATCAGATTCAGGTTCTTTCCCCCACCCGCAAAATGACCACAGGCACTGCCAGCCTGAATCTGGCCCTGCAAGCCGCATTAAATCCTTCTCAGCCGGATCGACCGGAGAAAAAACACGGTTCCTTTACCTTCCGCATCGGCGACCGCGTGATGCAGATTAAAAACAATTACTCCGTCCTTTGGCGCACAGAAAAAGGAAAAAGCGGCGGCATGGGCGTGTTCAACGGAGACGTTGGCGTTATTTCCGATATCACCCCAGGCGGCGACATTGTAACCGTCAACTTTGACGGTCACATCGTGGATTACTCTGCCGATCGCCTCAATGAGCTGGAACCCGCTTATGCAATGACCGTGCACAAATCGCAGGGCAGTGAGTATCGTGCCGTCGTTCTGGCTGCGGTAAACGGCGCGCCCATGCTGCTCACCCGCAGTGTGCTTTACACCGCAATCACGCGGGCAAAAGAACTGCTTATCATTGTCGGCGATGACAATGTCCTCGCCCGTATGGTGGCAAACGATCGCCAAACCCAGCGTTACAGCGGAATTCTCTGGAAACTCAATCAAATGTAAACATCACTACATCGCCATATTCAAAGCAATAAGTTTTGGCAAAAACCGGATTTCACTCCAAAAGCGCACTCTTTTGAAAGGGTGCGCTTTTTCTTCAGTTATTTTTAAGACTTATATGCTACCCTTTTTCAGTAATTGAGAAAAGGAGGATTGCGCAAGTGATTGAAATCAAGAACCTGGTAAAGCGCTATGGCAGCCATCTGGCCGTAGACCACTTGAATTTGACCATTGAGCACGGGCAAGTGTATGGCCTGCTTGGCTTAAACGGCGCTGGAAAAACCACCACCATGAATATGATCACCGGCTATCTCGCTCCAACGGAGGGAGAAATCATCATAAATGGCCACAATATTCTGGACGAGGCAGAGGAAGCAAAGCACTGTATCGGCTATTTACCGGATCAACCGCCCCTGTATCTGGATATGACCGTGACGGAATATCTGAATTTCTGCGCCGAACTGAAAAAACTTCCAAAGGCTTCCCGAAAGGAATCCATTGCTCAGGCGGAAGAGCTGACGCAGCTCACCGACGTTGCAGGGCGGCTCATCAAGAACCTGTCAAAGGGCTATCGCCAGCGCGTTGGCTTGGCGCAGGCCATTCTCGGAATGCCGGACATCATCATTCTGGATGAACCCACCGACGGTCTTGACCCCAAACAAATCAACGAAATTCTGACATTGATCCATAAACTGGGGGAGGAACATACCGTCATTCTCAGCTCCCACAAGCTGTCGGAAGTGCAGATTGCCTGTGATCACATCGTGATTTTGCATCAGGGCAAAAAAATCGCCGATGCTCCGGCAAAAGAGCTGGAAGAGCAGCTCAACGGCGCCCAGCGGCTGAGCATCACCGCAAAGGGAACTGCTCAGCAGGTCGGCGAACTGCTGATGAAATTCCCTCAGCTTGAAGTGGTCTCCCTGCAGGAACAGGACATGGTTTCCGACGCCGAGATTGAATATCCCGCTGACTGTGACTTGCGGGAAGAGATTTTCTACTGTTTTGCGGAAGCCCGGGTTCCGCTGCTGCGCATTGCTCCGGATTCCGCTTCTCTGGAACAGGTATTTATGGAACTGACGGAAGAGGCGGAGCAAACCGCATCGAATACAGACGAGGAGGTGCAGGAGGCATGAGAGCAATTTACAAACGGGAACTTGGCGCCTATTTTCACTCCATGATCGGCTATATCTGCATTGCCTTTCTTGTGGTCTGTGTCGGCATTTATTTTATGGCCGTCAACCTCTTTAGCGGTTATCCCAGCTTTGCCTATGCATTGCAGAACAGCCTGTTTATCTTTATGCTCACCACACCGCTTCTGACCATGCGCTCGATGGCAGAGGATCGCCGCAACAAAACAGATCAACTTCTGCTGACCAGTCCCCTGTCCATCGGTAAAATGGTGCTTGGCAAATACACCGCAATGCTGACCGTGCTGGCCATCCCCTGCGCATTATTCTGCTTCTGCCCTTTGATTATAAAGCTTTACGGAAATGCCACGCTTGCCACGGACTATGCTTCGATTCTGGCGTATTTCCTTCTGGGCAGTGTCTGTGTATCGGTCGGTCTTCTGGTTTCTTCCCTGACCGAAAGCCAAATCATCGCAGCCCTGGGCACCTTTGGCGTTCTGCTGCTGGGAATGCTGTGGGACGGGCTGATCAGTTATATCCCTGACTCCGCCGCATTCTCTTTTGTCGGCCTCATCGTCCTGACCCTGCTTCTGGCGGTTCTGCTGAACGCGCTCACCGGGAACTGGGTTCTCGCCGGTGGAATTGCCGTGGTCGGAATTGCCATTGAACTGATTGTATTTCTGGTAAAGCAGGCAGCGTATGAAAGTTTGCTGAGCAATGTGCTGGGCACTTTCTCGGTCACCACGCCCTTCGAAAACTTCTCCCAAAATCAGGTCTTCGATCTGGCGGGCCTGATTCTTTATCTCTCCCTTGACGCACTGTTTCTGTTCATCACCGTCCAGCTGATTCAGCGGCGGCGTTATTCCTGAGGAGGTGAATCGGCATGAAACTCAAATCCAAACCCAACACCAACAGTTGGAAGCAATTGTTCACCTCTCAGAAAGGGAAAAACGCATTATTTTCTGCCGTGGCAATTGTCGTTGCCGTTGCCATCGTTGTCGTGGT
Source organism: bacterium (assembly GCA_963597355.1). GTDB lineage: Bacteria > Bacillota > Clostridia > Oscillospirales > Oscillospiraceae > UMGS1766. The sequence continues at coordinate 244,710 of CAVBPR010000006.1, forward strand.
CAATCTGGCCGCCGGTCAACTCCCCATCAGCGTGCGGCAAAAAGATCTTTCCAGCGAACAGATTTATTCCATTTCAGACACTTCCAAAGAAGTAATTTCCTCTCTCTCCGGTGAGGTTGACGTGATTGCCCTTGCCACCAACGGAACCATGGACGACCGCATCAGCAACTATCTGGAACTCTACTGCAGTCAGTCGGACTATCTGAAACTGACGGTAATTGACACCACCCGCAACCCCTCTGCTTTGACCGAATACGACGCCAGTGCAAACTCCGTTGTCGTTCGGAACGCAGACACCGGCAAACAGGAGGTCATCTCTTTTGACGACATCCTTGTCTATGATATGACCAGCTACTACTACTATCAGCAGTATGTCTACACGGATTTTGACGCCGAGGGACAGCTGACCAGCGCCGTTTCTCTTGTCACCAGCGATGCCGCCCACGTCATTTACTGTGAAACCGGTCATGGTGAATCTACTATAGGCAGTTCCGTAACGGAATTGGTGGAGAAAAACAATCTGACAACTTCAAAATTCAGCCTGCTGGCAGACGGAATTCCGGAAGGTTGCGAAATGATTCTGTTCAATCAGCCCACCAGCGATCTTTCTTCCGATGAGCTGTCCCAGCTGGAAGAGTATCTCTCCGGCGGTGGACAGGTTATGTTCCTGCTGGATTCCGACACCCAGCCCAGCGACTTCCCGAACCTGAACGCACTGGCAAATCAATATGGCATGAATCTGCTCAGTGGAAGTCTGGCGGATCAGTCCAATTACTACCAATACTTTGGTTCCGCCTTCGTATTCTTCCCCACTTTGAGCACCTCGGACGACATTACCTCCGGCATTGGTTCCAGCCAATATGTCATGGTCGGTTATGACGGAAGTTCTCAGGTTTCCCCTGCAATCCCCATGGAGCTGGTGGATCCCACTATTTCTACGGTAACCGCCTCCGCATTCCTCACCACTTCCGATGCCGGCGTTGCTTACGTCAGCCAGGATAATTATCAGACCGGCAGTTTTGTCCTCGGTGCTTATGGCACAGACAGTGAAACCGGGGCACGGCTGACCATTGTCTCTGCGGACACGCTGATCAGCGAAAGTCTGGTTTCCTCCTTCAACAGCCTGGCAAACCTGCAGATTTTCATGAATGCACTGACGGCAGGCTTTGAGGACATGACTACCGTTTCCATTGCAAGCAAGAGCCTGACCGTCACCTATAACACGGTGACCAATCCCACTCCATGGACACTGCTCTTTGTCATCGTAATTCCCCTGGCTGTTTTGATCTGTGGATTCATCCACTGGCTGCGCCGCCGGAAACTGTAAAAAGGAGCCTTCCATGAAGAAAAAAACACGGCAAATGCTTCTGCTTCTTGGATTGCTGGCGGCAGCAATTGTGGCCTTGTTGCTTGTGAAGCTGGTAAATCATCTTTCTGATCAGCGCACTCAGGCGGAAACAGAAGCCAGTACAACCTATGTCACGCTCCCATCGGATCCGGACACCATCCGTTGGCAAATAGACGACACCACCCTGACCCTGAGCAAAGATGAAAACGGCAACTGGACCTGGAGCGAAGACGCCACTTTCCCGCTGGATGCCAGTCTGGTGGAAAACCTGACCGGCACCTTGAGTTCTCTTTCTACTCAGACCGCCTTCTCTCCGGAGGACAGCCTTTCCGCTTACGGACTGGACAACCCCTCTTACTCAGTAACCGTGTCCAGCGGCAGCGAGAGCAAAACCCTTCTGTTCGGCGGAAGCTTTAACGATGACGAAGATTCTCATTATTACGCCAAGCTTGCCGATGATGACACAATCTATGTGCTGGACAGCACCGTTCCTTCCGCACTGGTCAGTTCCATCTATGACCTTGCAGACTGTGCGCCCATCGCCGCAGTCACGGAAACGGACATCACTTCTGTGACCGTTCAGGGTACAGCGGATACAACCCTTCAACAGCAATCCGGCGAGGACGACGAGGGGAATACCATTGCAGGTTGGACACTGGACGACACAGATGTGACGGAAGAAACCCTGACCAGCAGTCTGGTTTCCGAATTACTGAACCCCACCTTCACATCCATGGCAGCATGGAAACCGGATGCCGACGCCCTTGCGGGCTACGGACTTACCGCTCCCACCGCCCAGGTTACCGTTTCCTGTTCCGCTTCGGATGGGTATACCTTAGCGATCGGCGCAGAAACATCGGATGGCAACAGCTATTACGCCACGAACGATGGCGGAAACAGCGTCTATCTGATCTCGGCCAGCAGAATCAACGACCTTCTGGATGTAGCCGCCAACGGGTTTACATTGGACACAGAGGAATAACCCCCAGCAGCCGCACCGCATTGCCGATGCGGCTGCTTGCCTTTTACCGAAAAACAAGTTAAACTGAGACCAAACAATAGGAGGGATTCCGATGCGCATTTTGATTGTAGAGGACGAAAAACGGCTGGCTCGCACCATCGGTGACCTACTGGAAGCCCAACATTACACGGTTGACCTGTGCTATGATGGAGAAAGCGGGCTGGACAATGCAATGTCCGGTATTTATGATGCCATGATTCTTGACGTTATGCTGCCTCGCATAGATGGTCTTACCGTAGCGCGCCGTCTGCGGGAGGCAAACATGACGCTCCCCATATTGATGCTGACCGCCCGCTCCGGGCTGGAAGATAAAGTTTCCGGGCTGGATTCCGGTGCAGACTACTATTTGACAAAGCCCTTTGCCAACGAGGAATTATTGGCCTGTCTGCGGGCCCTGATTCGAAAGAACAAGGGCGGTGCGCTGGATAATCGCCTCCACTTTGGCGACCTGACCCTGGAATTGTCGAATTGTCTGCTTTCCTGCGGCGCTCACTCCGTCCGCCTGAGCCGCAAAGAATTCGATATCATGAGTTTGCTCATGTCGCAAGGAGATCAGGTTGTCCCAAAGGAAACTCTGATTCTCAAAGTCTGGGGCTATGAATCCGATGCGGAGGACAACAACGTGGAGGTCTATATCTCCTTCCTGCGGAAAAAACTGAATCATTTGAAGTCAAACGTCTCCATCAAAGCGCTTCGAATGGTGGGCTATCATCTGGTTTCGGAGGCAGAGGGATGATTCAGAAACTGCGTTGGAAATTCGTTTTGATCATCATGACCCTCGTCACACTGACCCTGGGCCTTATGTTCGCTGTCGTTATGCTGACCACCTGGGACAGCCTTCGGAAAGACAGCCTGGAGGCGCTGGACAAGGCCATCACACTCGCCGAAAACACAAGCTTTTCCAACTACCTCCCCAAGGAATCGGAGGGCACTTACGGGCTGTTTGGTGCAGAAAAAGTGCAAATGCCCTACTTCACGATTCAGATCTCCGGGGACAACTCCGTGTATGTTCTGGCCAATCAGTTTTTTGATCTGACCGAAAGGGACACCCTTGTTTCCATTATCAGCAGCGCCTTAACCGGGAACGGAGAGTCCGGTGCGATCCGCTCCGGGGGATATTCTATGCGCTATCTTCGTCTGTCAACGCCCCTGGGCTACCGCATTGCCTTTGTCGACCTGGCTCAGGAGGAAAGCACCCTTGGAAACCTTGCAAAAAATCTGCTGTTCATCTGCCTTGGCACGTTATTGCTGTTCTTCGGCGTCTCTCTTCTGTTGTCCCGATGGGCTGTCCGCCCGGTAGAGCAAAGCTGGAAACAGCAGCGGCAGTTTATTGCAGATGCTTCCCACGAGCTAAAAACGCCTCTTGCGGTAATTCTATCCAGTCTGGATATGCTGGATCAATATGCCGATGCCGAACCGGAGAAGCGTCAGCGCTGGGGCGAAAACGTTCGCAGCAGTTCCCGGCAAATGCAGACTCTGGTGGAGGAACTTCTGGTTTTAGCCCGCAGTGACAATGCCACTCAGCAGCTGCATCTCGCTGACTGTGATCTGGGTGAAATCGTGGAGGACAGCCTGCTCTCCTTTGAGCCGTTGGCCTTTGAACAGGGACGGCGCATTGACGATCATCTGGAAGAAAACATCACCGTAAACGGCGATTCTGCCCTTCTGAAACGAATCGTGGATATTTATCTGGACAACGCCTGCAAATACTCCGCTCCAAACTCGGTCATTCAAGTAGTGCTGAAAACAGACGGCAAGCGCGCTCAACTCAGCGTACGCAGCGAGGGCGACCCCATTCCTCAGGAACTGCTCGGACGGATTTTTGAGCGCTTCTATCGCACCGATCCCTCCCGCACAGAAGAGGGCTATGGCCTTGGTCTGGCAATTGCAACCGAGCTTTCCCGCCTGCATCACGGCAAAGTGTGGGCGGAATCGGATCCAGGAGGCAATACGTTTTTCTTTGCTATGCCCATTGCACGGACAAAGGCAGCCAATTAACCGTCTTTTCGTATCCAGACACCAGATTTTATACCGCCTTAAATATACTTCCCCCATTCCCATGCGGCACAGACATTCTCTTGTCTGTGCCGCTTTTCGTTTGCGAAATGTTTACATACCTCCCCTTGCTTTTTAGGAAATTTAGGGTAGAATATAAGATGATAGATTAGGCCGTAAAAGAAGTTTTACGGTGGATTTTTTAATAGAAAACGAGGTAACCTTCTATGACTACAATTGATATCATCTCCGGTTTTTTGGGGGCTGGCAAGACAACCCTGATCAAAAAGCTGCTGGAGGAATCCTTCCAGGGACAAAAGCTGGTTCTCATCGAGAATGAATTCGGTGAAATCGGCATTGACGGCGGCTTTTTGAAGGATTCCGGCATCCAGATCAACGAGATGAACTCCGGCTGCATCTGCTGCTCCCTGGTTGGCGACTTCAACCAGGCGCTCCACGATGTGGTGGAACAATATCATCCGGATCGCGTTATCATCGAGCCCTCCGGCGTGGGAAAGCTGAGCGATGTCAGCCGGGCCGTGGGCAATGCAAACAAGACCACTCCCATGGTTCTGGGCAGTGCGGTTGCCGTTGTAAACGCAAAGAAGTGCAAGATGTATATGAAAAACTTCGGCGAGTTCTTCAACGACCAGATTGAGACCGCCGGCACCATTGTTCTCTCCCGCACACAGGACATGACGGAGGAAAAGCTGGACGAGGTGATCGCTCTCCTGAAGGAACACAACCCCAACGCCGCCATCATCACCACCCCCTGGGATCAGTTGTCCGGCGATGTCATTCTGTCCGCCATGGCCCACCACTCCCTGGCCGAGGAATTGATGGCCGAAGCAAAAGCCGCGGAATGGGATGATGATGACGACGAATGCGACGATCCCGATTGCTGCTGCCATCACCATCATCACGATCATGATGAACATGAACATCATCACGACCATGACGAGCATGAGCATCATGACCACGATGAGCACGAGCATCACCATGACCACGACGAGCACGAGCACCACCACGATCACGACGAGCATGAACATCATCACGACCACGACGAGCATGAGCACCATCACGACCACGATGAGCACGAGCATCACCATGACCATGATCACCACCATCATCACCACCATCATCATGGTCATGATGCCGACGAAGTGTTCGTAAGCTGGGGCATGGAAACGCCCAAGAAGTTTACACAAGAGCAAGTCCAGCAGGCTCTGGAAACGCTGGACACCGGTGCTTACGGCGCCGTGCTCCGCGCCAAGGGCATTGTTCCCGCTGTGGATGGCAGCTGGATTCACTTCGACATGGTTCCCGGTGAATTCGATGTTCGCAGCGGCAGCGCTGACTACACCGGCCGACTCTGCGTCATTGGCTCCGGCTTGAAGGAAGAAGAACTTCCCGGCGTATTCGGTCTGTAAATAAAAGCAAGAAAGGATTCAATCCTATGGCAAAAAAGCAACAAATTCCGGTCTATATGATCTGTGGATTTTTGGAATCCGGCAAGACCAACTTTATTTCTCCAATGCTCACCGGTCCCGACTTCACCAGTGACGAGCGCACGCTTCTGCTGGTCACCGAAGAAGGCGAAGAGGAATATGACGAGCAGGCTCTGCTCCACTATGACGTGCGCAAAGCGGAGTTTGAGGACAAGGCCGACTTCACAAAGGAAGCCTGCCTGAAACTGGACAACAAGTACCACCCCACTCAGGTTGTGATCGAATATAACGGCATGTGGGATCTTCCGGAAATTCAGAATATCCTGCCGGAACACTGGTCGCTGTACCAGATTGTCACCACTGTGGATGCAACCACCTTTGACTCCTATTCCAAGAACATGGCTTCTCTTATGATGCAGCATATCAGCAACGCTGATATGGTCGTGTTCAACCGCTGCACCGATGCACTGGCGGAGATGCTCCGGGGACGCAACCTGAAAATGCTCAATCGCAGAGCAGAAATGTATCTGGAATACAATGAAGATCGCATGGAGGAGTACGACGACGGAACACCGCCCTTTGATCTGGATCAGCCGGTACTGGAGCTCAGCGATGAGGACTACGGCGTTTGGTATGTCGATGTTATGGACAATCCGGACCGCTACCAGGGCAAAGTTATTTCCTTCCTTGGTCAGGTAGCCCAGTCGGACAAATTCCCCCGGGGCGCATGCGCCTGTGGCCGTTTTGCCATGGTCTGCTGCGCGGAGGACACTTCCTTCCTTGGGATTTTGATGAAAGGCCCTGAGGTGAAAGGACTGAAAACCCGCGATTGGGTAAAGGTAACCGGTCGCGTGCAGATCGAAAACGAAAAGCTCTACCAGGGTCCCGGCCCGGTCGTACACATTCTCGAAATTGCCTCCGCCCAGCCGCCGAAAGACGAATTGGTTTACTTCTAATCTCAAATCGAAGCGGATCGATGCAAGTTTTGCATCGATCCGCTTCTTTGTGAATTATTTAGCGAAATAATATCAAAAAGTTGACAAGTTTTTAACAATGCCGTACAATGTATCCATTAGAAAGGACGGATCGCCATGAAAAAAGGAAAAGTATCCAATGCTGTGATTCGCCGGCTCCCCCGCTATTACGGGCAGCTTTCTTCCCTGTATCAAGTTGGTGTGGTGCGTATTTCTTCTTCTGCATTGGGAAAGGCTATGAATCTGACCGCAAGCCAAATCCGTCAGGATTTGAGCTGCTTTGGTGAATTTGGTCAGCAGGGTTATGGGTACAACGTGGAAAGTCTGAGGGATCAGATTGCTGAAATCCTCGGCATGAATCTTGGCCACACTGCCATTATCCTTGGTGCAGGCAATTTAGGCCGTGCGTTGATACAAAACTTTCAATTTTCTCAAAACGGTTTCCGATTGACCGCCGCCTTTGATACCGATTCGGAAATCATCGGCACCCGCATCGCCGGAGTTCCGGTGCTGTCAATTGACACATTGGAGGATTACCTCGCTCAGCACCCGACAGATGTCGGTGTCCTCACTGTGCCTCAGAGCGTGGCCCTCTCCACCGCCAATCAACTCATTCGTGGCGGTGTCAAAGGGCTTTGGAACTTCACCAACATCGACCTTGCCATCCGAGAGCCGAATATCGTGGTGGAAAACGTTCACTTTGCCGACTCATTGCTGGCTCTAAGCTATCTTATTTCCCCCCGCAATACAGACGAAACATGAAATAACCCTCATACACAAGCGACAGACCCGATTGCCGCCTGTGTATGAGGATTTCTTATTTTTATAGAAAAAATCACGATTTCTTCCGTTTCGCCTCAAGGCATTTGATGATGGCCCACAGGATATTGACCAGCAGCCAGCCAATTCCCGTTGCCAGCGCAACGGCAGAAAGTCCCAGTCTGGAGACAAACAGCCAGGAAAGAATTACGCGCAAAGCAATGTGGCTTGTTGCGCCAATGAATGGAATCGAAACACGTCCGGAGCCTTCAAAATACCCTGCGAAAGTACTTCCGGTAAAACAAAGCGTATAGAACAGCGCAATGAGCTTCATATACGCCTGTGCGTTTTCAAATGCCGCTCCGCTGCTCTCCCCCAGCAAGAAGACAATGGATGCTTTTGCACTGACATACATGATAAAGGACATCACCACACCCATGCACAGCATCAGCACAAAACTGCATCGAAAGGATTCCTGCACCCGTTTCGGTTTTTTTGCGCCGCAGTTTTGCGCCACAAGAACGGAGGTTGCCGCACTGCCGCTGTCCCCAAAGGAATTGGCAAACCCTTCGATCCGCGTTGTGGCTGTATATGCTGCGATCATCTCCGTGCCTCCGGTATTGACTGCACCCTGTACCAGCAGTTTGCCAATATAAAGACTGGATTGGTGCAGCGCGGTAACCGAACTGAAATGCGCCGTTTGACGCAAAAGCGCTTTATGAAGCCGGCAATCAACACGATGAAAAAACAAATCCGGCTTCTTCCGCCGCAAGTAGAGAATGCACAGCGTGGCGGAAAACAGCTGCGATAAGGCAGTTGCCCAAGCCGCCCCTGAAATACCAAGTCGAAACCAGGCAACCAGGCAGTAGTCAAGGAAAAAATTGATCGTTACTGCCCCAGTCAATGCCACAAGGGCCGCACTGGCTCGCCCGATGGAACGGAGGATTGCGCTGTACAGATTATAAAGAAACGCCCCAGGAAGCCCAAGAAGAATGATGGACAAGTAGGCCATCACAAATTTCGTCAGTGCTTCCGGTGTTTGAATTACCTGCAATAAAAACGGCAGGGTCAGGAAGCCGATTACACTGCACAATATAGTTGCAAGCAATCCCAGTGAAAGGGCAATCCAATGCTCCTGCCGAAACGTTTTCTGGTCTCCAGCCCCATAAAACCGGGCAAAGAGAACGGAAATTCCGGTACAGGCACCGGTGATAAGAAAAAGGAACAAGTTCATCACCGCTCCGGCAACCCCGACGGCGGCAAATTCATCTGCACCGGCATATCGGCCCAAAATAAACGCATCCACGGTATTGTACAGCTGCTGCAGAATATTTCCCATAATAAGCGGGGCACTCAGCCGCAGCAAGTGCCCCGAAATACTACCCGTTGTCAAATCGCGAGAACGTGTCATATCGTCACCATCCAGAACCATTTGACATCAGCATATCACTGGGCTATATTTGAGTAAAACGGTAAACTAGCAAAGCTTTTTTGACAAATCAGCAAAGGAGAATTTCATGGAGCTTGAACGATATCGCGCTCTGGTCTGTGCCATCGAGACCGGCAGTCTGTCCGCTGCCGCGGAAAAAATGCAATATACCCCCTCCGGCATCAGTCGCATGATTCTGGCATTGGAAGAAGAAACCGGTTTTCCATTACTCTTTCGGGAACGAAACGGCGTCCGTCCGACCCGGGAATGCCAATTGTTATTGCCTGCGATTCGGGAATTGCTTTACGCAGGCGACAATTGCACGCAGGTCTCCGCACAAATACAGGGGCTGGAGATCGGCACTGTCCGCATTGGTACTGCCTACAGCGCTTTTTATTCCCCGCTGGCAAGTCTGATTTCCGCCTTCCACACCCACCATCCCGGCATACAGGTGCAATTAAGCAGCGGCTACAGCACAGAATTGCTTGCCCGGCTCAGCTCACACCAAATTGACCTTTGTATTATCAGCGAACGGGATGGGGCTCATAACTGGATTCCCCTTTTGCAGGACAATTTAACTGCCTGGCTTCCTGCCTCTCACCGCCTAGCCGAAAAATCAGCATTCCCCGTAACCGAGTTTTCCAAAGAACCCTATATTGAGACCTACCCGGACAAGGACATTGACAACGCTCATGTATTTTCTCGCTGCAATGTGATTCCAAACCTGAAATTTTCAACCACAGATTCTCTGGCAACCTACTCCATGGTAGAAGCCGGTTTAGGCGTAAGCATGAACAATGCGATCAATGGCCGGGCGTGGTCGGGAAACGTCCGTATTCTGCCCCTCGATCCGCCGCAGATCGTTGAAATCGGCATTGCCTCCCTGCCCAATCTTGCAACAGCAGCAAATCAGTTTCTGCAATTCTGGCTCGCTGGACTTTCTTCCTTTTTGCAGGATTTCTAAGAACAGAAAAACGCTCTCAAGGGATGAGCCCTTGGGAGCGTTTTTGTTGATTAGAACTGGAATTACTCGTTCTCCGCTGCATCATAAGCCGCTGCACGGCGACCGGATGCCGGAGCCGTAGCGCTGATGATAGCACGGAAATGGTCATGAGACTGCTTAATTTCCTCATAAGCCTTACTGACAGCGTCCTCTGTGCGGCGCAGAGCGTCTGCGCAGTACTCGTTTGCAGCCCGCTTCAGGCTTTCTGCCTTATCCTCTGCATCTTCACGGGTAGCGCGGGCTTCGTTGTTTGCTTCCGTCACAATGCGGTCTGCCTCTGCCTTTGCATCCCGGGCAACTTCCTCCGCTGTAGCGCGGGTTCTGCGCACCAGCTCGCTTTCATCCACCATATGCTGTGCCTGCGCCTGAGCCTGCTCCAGAATGCGAGCCGCTTCTTTCTGAGCGTCTGCAATGATCTGATCCCGGCTCTTCACGATTTTGACCGCCTCGCTCAATTCCCGGGGGAACTGATTGCGAATGCTGTCCATCAGGTCCAATGCACCATTACGATCCAGACGGCAATCACTGCTGAAGGGAACCGCCTTTGCATCATCGATCATCTCATAAAGCAGATCCAACATTCCGTCTACGCCATTGTTATTGTTCTTTGCCATGTTATTCTCATCCTTTCCTATGGTCTGCCGTCTCGCTACAGGCGGTGCAGCATGTTCCCTGCTGCGAAGCCTTAGGACTGGCTATCTTTCAAAAATTGATCCATTTTGTCTTGCACTTCCTGGGCAATCTCATCCGGCACAAAGCCGTGGAGACTGACGCGATATCGAGCCATCTCTTTTACCACACTGGAACTGAGATAGGTAAAACTCTGGCGGGCAGGAAGGAACATCGTGTCCAGTTCCGAATTGAGCTTGCGGTTGATCAGCGCCATCTGGCACTCTTTTTCAAAATCCGACACCGCCCGCAGGCCCTTCACGATCATCGTAGCGCCTTTTTTCTGGGCATAATCGGACAACAGCTCCGGTGACATCTCTACCTCTACATTTGGCAGATCACCGGTCACGCGGCGGATCATCTCCACCCGCTCTTTTGGTTGAAACAGCCCGTGTTTGTCGGAATTGACCATGACGCAAACGATTAAATGATCGAATTGACGGGCGGCTCGCTTGATAATATCCAGATGACCCAGAGTCACCGGATCAAAACTGCCTGGATAGATGGCAGTACTCATAGTGATACATCCTTTCGGTAGACGGTAATTTTAATCTTGCCGTACCGGTATTCTCTGCCCTTTTGGTAGGGCAGACTCAGCTCCGGCAATACCTTGTCCACCGGACTTTCGCAGATTATTATACCATTCTCAGACAGTATGTCAATCTCAGCAATCTTTTTCAGGGCATTTTCCAGCAAATTTGTTGCATAAGGCGGATCAAGGAAAATCAGGTGATACGATTCCCGCACGGTGGAAAGAAACCCGATGGAATCCCCCTGTACTACTCTGGCCTTATCGCTCAGCTGGCATAGTTTCAAATTGGAGCGAATCAATCCGACCGCATCTCTCCGCTGATCCACAAAGGTGCAGCTCTCTGCCCCCCGGCTGAGGGCTTCAATTCCAAGTTGACCGGTTCCTCCGAACAAATCCAGAACCCGCCGCCCTTCAATATCGAATTGAATGATATTGAAAATAGACTCCTTTACCTGGTCGGTAGTCGGGCGGGTCTCCATGCCCTGAAGCTGCCCCAGTTTGCGCCCTCTGGCCGTCCCTGTAATGACTCGCATGGCTCAATCCTCCTTATGAAAATGCCGATAAACGGCCTGTGCCGCCTGCACCGGCACCACTTCTTCCAATTCTTCCAGGCTGGCCTGCCGCACAGCCTTTATGCTCTTAAACTGTTTCAGCAGCGCCGTTCTGCGCTGCGGCCCGATACCGGGAATCTGATCCAGCTCCGAACCTTTCACCGTCTTCTGATGCTGCTTATGGTGGAATCCAATGGCCGCGCGGTGGGTTTCCTCCTGCATTCTTCCAATCAGCGAAAACAGCGCCGGATTGGACTGAATGCCGATTTCACTCCCATCCGGAGCTACCAGTGCCCGTGTACGATGGCGATGATCCTTTACCATTCCAAATACGGGAATGGTGAGTCCAAACTGCTGAAGCACTGCAACGGCAATGCCCACCTGTCCCAGACCGCCGTCCATAAGAATGAGGTCCGGAAGGGTGGAAAACTTTTCATCCCCATCTCTCCAGCGCTGAAAGCGGCGCGTCAGTACCTGTTCCATAGACGCATAATCATCCGGTGTGTCCATGTTCCGCAGTTTGTAATAACGGTATTCTCTTTTCATTGGTTTTCCGTCGTAAAACACCGTTTGCGCCGCTACAATATCCGCTGCACCGGTATTGGAAATGTCATAGGATTCTGTCCGGTGGGGCGTTTGAGGCAATGCCAGCAACATGCCCAGCAGATCCATCAATTTGCTCTGCCGTTCTTCCTTTGTGGTAGCCCGTTCCGCATCATCCATCGCGTTTTGCTCCGCCATGCGCACCAGCTCCGCTTTGTGTCCTCTCTGGGGGATCAGAAGTTCCACCTTCCGCCCGGCCGCTTCCCCGAACATTTGCTGCAGCTCTTCCCGATCTTCGATCTCCTGCGGCAGCAAAATTGCTTTGGGCAAATTGCTCCGTCCTCCATAGTACTGTTTGACCAGCGCGGAAAGAATCTCTCCCGGATTTTCCTCCATCGGTGTGGGAAATAACTCGCTGTCCCGCCCGGCAAGGTCGCCGTTAAGATAATGGAGCACCGTAAAACAGCTTTTCGCCTGACCGAGATAAAACCCGCAGACATCCACGTCCGCACGCAGCGTTGCCACCACATTCTGCCGCTTGCCCAGCAACTGGATTGCCCGTATGCGATCCCGATATTCCGCGGCAACCTCAAATTGCAACTTTTCTGCCGCATCCTCCATCTGAGCACGCAGTTGCTCCTCAACCTCTGAAAAATTCCCGTTGAGCAGCTGTACCGCCTGGCGCATCCGCTCCTGATAGCGTTCCTCCAGTGTCTCGCTTCGGCACCAGCCGTCGCAGTTCCCAAGATGATAATTCAGGCAGGGGCGTTCCTTGCCGATGTCCCGGGGAAATTGCCGATGGCAGGTTGGCAAGCGAAGGGCAATGGAAATCGCATTCAAAATTTCCGTCGTTGCCCCCCGTGTTCCAAACGGGCCATAGTAACCGGCCCCATCCTCCCCAGTGTGATTGACAATGGTAAAGCGCGGATAGCGCAGACCGCTGTTCAGCCGCACATAGGGATAGCCCTTGTCATCCTTGAGGAGAATATTGTACTTCGGCTTATGTCTCTTTATGAGGGAGCACTCCAGCACAAGGGCCTCAAACTCCGTATCTGCAAGAATGACATCAAAATGATCGATCTGGCTCACCATAGCTCTGGTTTTTTCCGTATGGCTGGCCAAATCCAGAAAGTATTGGCTGACGCGATTGCGCAAAGCCTTTGCCTTTCCCACATAGATGACCGTATTGGAGGCATCCATCATAATGTAAACGCCAGGGTGCAGCGGCAGAGAATGTGCCTTATCCTTGAGTTCTTCTTTTGTCATCTGCCCGCACCTCCCGGACGAATCCAGTGAGAAAAAAAGCGCCGCACAACAGCGGCGCTTCTACTCTGTTCGAAACGGAATCAGTCCGCAGACTTGGTGGAAATCAGCTGATTCAGCGCTTCCACTGCTTCTGCCTCATCTTCGCCGTCTGCAATCAGAGAAATGGCAGAACCATCCATAATACCCATGGACAGCACACCCAGCAGACTCTTTGCATTGACGCGGCGCTCATCCTTTTCCACCCAGACGGAACACTTAAACTCGTTCGCCTTCTGAATGAAGAATGTAGCAGGTCTTGCAAACAAACCGACTCCATTATTGACAACAGTCTCTTTCACTGTCATAGCGATGATCCTCCCCCGAAAAACATAATCGTCGAAACCTTCTCTTCTTAAGCATATCAAAAACGCCATTGTTTCGTCAATGTTAAAGTGCATAAACACACGGCAAGTAACGCTTTCATTTATGTTTATGTTGACTGTCCGTGTTGTTGCGCCGTCACTTCATTTCGACTACCGTCACGCCGTCTTCTCCTTCACCGAATCGCCCCGGCCGAAAGGATTTCACATATTTGCTGTTCTTCAAATGCTTCCGCACAGCAGAGCGCAAAGCACCGGTTCCCTTGCCGTGAATAATTGTAACGCTGCTGAGATGCGCCAGCAGGGCATCGTCCAGATAGCGGTCTACCATGTCCAGTGCCTCGTCGCTCATCATTCCCCGAAGATCCAGTTCCGGCTTCACGCCAGAAGCTCGAATGCGGTTTACTGCCCGATGGGAAACCTTCTGCTTTTGTTTTTTTGCTCTTTGGGCAGAATCTTCCACAACCCGAACTTCTTCCTGTTTTGCTGTGATCTTCAGAATTCCCGCCTGCAGCTGAAGGGATCCGTCCTTGTTGACTGCAATCACTTCCGCCTGAGTGCCCATTTTTAAAAGCTCTACCACATCTCCTGCCACTGCAGGCCGCGTCGACGGCGGTGTCTCTTCCTTTTTTCTTGCCTGCGTTCGGCTTTCCGTTTCGTTGATCAGTCGGCGAATCTCCGATCGCTCCTGATTTGCCGTCTGAAAGTCCTGGGTCTTCTTCGCACGTTTTTTCATGTCGTTGAGCTCGTTGAACACCAACTCGCTCATCTCTCGTGCTTCCTGCACAATTGCCTCTGCTTCGGCGCGGGCGTCCTTCAGTGCCCGTTCCCGCTCCTCTTCCAGCCGCTTGCGATACATTCTGGCTGCATCTGCATCCTTTTTTGTGCTTTGCCGCAGGCGCGCGGCTTCCAGACGTTCGTCTTCCATCGCCCGCCGCTGCTGTTCCAATTGGGTGATAACGTCCTCGAATCGGACATTTTCCTCCGACATATGGGTATTGGCCCGTTCAATAATATGCTCCGGCAATCCAAGTCTTCGAGAAATTGCAAATGCATTTGATTTGCCCGGCACACCAATCAGCAATCGATAGGTGGGGCGCAGCGTTTCTACATCAAATTCACAGCAGGCATTTTCTACCCCCTGAGTCGTCATGGCATACAGTTTCAGCTCTGCGTAATGCGTTGTAGCGCACACCCGCATACCGAGAGAGCGGCTTTCTTCAATCACTGCCTCTGCCAGCGCTGCACCTTCTACCGGATCGGTGCCGGAGCCCAGTTCATCATACAATACCAGAGTGCGATCATCTGCCACCTCCAGAATTTTCACGATGTTCGTCATGTGTGCAGAGAAGGTAGACAGGGACTGTTCGATGGACTGTTCGTCGCCAATATCCGCCAAAACCTGAGAAAAGACGCTGAAATAGCTGTCATCTCCCACCGGGATATGCAGTCCGCACTGGGCCATTGCGGTCAGCAGACCTGCCGTCTTCAGCGTGACCGTCTTACCACCGGTGTTAGGGCCGGTAATCACTAAGGTATCGAAATCCTCCCCCAGCCGGAGGTCAATCGGCACTGCGGTTTTCGGATCCAACAGAGGATGCCGGGCCCTTCGAAAACGAAATCCTCCATTGTGTTCCATTCGCGGTGCCATTGCATTCATACGGTAGGAAAGCTTTGCCCGGGCAAAAATGGCATCCAACTGCACCAGGAAGTCATAGTTTAGACGAATGGTGTCCTGCTGCGCCGCACATTGGGCAGACAGAGCCCTCAAAATCCGCTCAATTTCTTTTTCTTCCTGAGCCAGCAATTCCCGCAGTTCATTATTTGCCTTTACCGCACCCATGGGCTCAATGAAATAGGTTGATCCTGTCGCAGACACGTCGTGCACCAGTCCCGGCACCATTCCCCGGAACTCCGCCTTTACCGGAACAACAAACCGATCGGAGCGAATCGTAATGATTGCCTCCTGCAGATATTTGCTGGCCTGGGATGCGATCAGCTTCTGCAGCACTTCCCGCGCTTTTCCCGAGGTTGCTCGGATGTGACGGCGAATATCAGCCAGCGCAGAGCTGGCTGAGTCTGCAATTTCCTCTTCCGAAAGGATCGATCCGGTAATCTGATCCTCCAGTGCCCGATCCGGTGTCAGAGAGCGAAACAACGGCCGAAGACAGTTTTGCTCTTCCGCTCCATCGCAATAATTTTTAACGTTTTGCGTTGTCCTCAATACTGCCGCTATATCCAGCAGTTCCCGCTGGTTCAGCATTCCTCCCAGACCTGCTCGCTGCAAAGACGCTGCCACAGGCTTGATTCCGGAAAAGGAAGGCGTTCCATGCAGATCCATCATGTCTCTTGCGGCGGTTGTTTCCTCCATGCGCCGAGCCACTTCCCGCTCGTTGTCCGACGGTCTTAACTGCATGGCCTGCTGCTTTGCTTCCTCTGTAACGCACTGGTCTCTCAGCTTCTCCAGCACCCGATGAAACTCCAGTGTGCGGAGCGATTTTTCATATAGTTCTGTCATGTTTCTTTCCTCTGCAGCTCCGTTGCGTTCAACGGCAGTCCCTGCATCTGCTTATAAAAATCCAACGTACGAAATCCCCGCTCCAGCTGCGTCAACACATAGGCTTCCGCTGCCGCGTCCAGCATTTGCTGAGATGCGCCGGAAATGCGAAAGGAGAAAATCTTTTTCTCCCCACCGTAAAACACATGGCGCATCGCCGCAAGACTGCCGCGATCCAGCGGCATAGAAATGCCCCGCTCCATCTGCGCGCGACAGCTGCGGCAGTGCAGTGCCCCCTGCTGCAGGTGAAACCGAGGGGCTTCCGGTTCTTCTTTTCCGCATACAACGCAGCCGTCCAGCACCGGTTCATATCCAGCCAGCGCCATCATTCTCAGCTCGAAAACCGCCTTGATCTGTTCTGCAGGCAGATCCATCTCTTCCAGGGCATATAGCGCGTTCAGCAAAAGCCGGAGCATATCCTCCCCCGGGATATCCTCGCCGGTCAGCGACTCCGTTAACTCCGCAAACCACGCCCCAAGGCTCAGCTTGTCCAGATCGCCCCGTACTCCACGGAATTCCCGAAGGATGTCTCCTTCCCGAATGCTCCAGCGATTTTGATATTCGTAAAGCGTCAGTTCCGAATAGCATAACAATTGACTTACCGCGGCAATTCCGCTGTTCTTTCGCCGGCAGCCCCGGGCGGACACGGTCAGTTTTCCCTTGTCCCGTGTCAGCACCGTTAGTATTTTGTCCGATTCTTTGTAATCAACCTCTCGGAGCACAATACCGGTGGTGGTCAAATGCATGCTTTTCCTCCTTTGCGTTCTGACAAATCAGAGGATCAGTTGTCCTCACGATAGCCCATGTTGTGCACCTGAGCCAGGTTGGAGCGCCAATTTTCCTTCACCTTTACCCAGGTTTGGAGATAGACCTTTGTTCCCATAAAGCGCTCCATATCTTTCCGCGCCAGCGTGGACACCCGCTTCAGCATTCCGCCGCCTTTTCCGATGATAATCCCCTTGTGGCTGCTGCGCTCGCAGTAAATGGTCGCCTCCACATCGATAATCTCATCGTCTCGCTCCGAAAAGCGCGTAATCTCCACCGCTGTTCCATGGGGAATCTCCTTGTCCAGGCAATAGAGTAATTTCTCCCGAATGATTTCCGCCATCACCTGCCGCTCCGGCTGATCCGTCGTCATGTCCTCCGGAAACAGCTGCGGTCCTTCCGGCAGGAATTGCTGCAGCAGCTCCAGCAATTCCTCCACGCCGTCTTTCTCTTTCGCGGAAATCGGCATAATGGCCTGAAAATCATGCACTGCGCTATAGGCAGAGATCACTTCCAGCAGCTTTTCCTTGTTCTCCAACTCGTCCACCTTGTTGATCACCAGCACTGCGGGCAGTTTCAATGCCTTGATCCGCTCAATCAGCTCCATTTCCGGTTCGCCCACGTTGGCCACAGGCTCTACCACCAGCAATACCGCATCCACATCTGCTACGCTGGCACGGACGACACCCACCATGTATTCTCCCAGCCGGTTGCGCGCTTTGTGCAATCCGGGCGTGTCCAGAAAAACATACTGATTTTCGCCCCGGGTGACAATTCCGCTGATGCGGTTGCGTGTCGTCTGGGGCTTGCTGGATACAATTGCGATTTTTTCGCCTACAAAGGCATTTAATAGGGTGGACTTGCCCACGTTGGGCCGTCCGCACAAGGTAATCATGCCGGAATGTGTGATTGCCATAATTTATTCCTCAATTTCTTTCATAATTGTTTCGTTGCTCCTTGCGACAGATGGGACGATTACTCTCTTGTAATGCCCAGATCCCCAAGGATTGCTTCCTCCCGCTCACGCATCTGCGCCTTTTGCGGGCCTTCGTCCATGTGGTCGTAGCCCAGCAAATGCAGCACGGAATGCACCGCAAGGTAACTCAGTTCCCGCTCCATGGGGTGACCAAATTCCTCCGCCTGAGCCTGCGCCCGCTCCAAAGAGATCACCATGTCTCCCAGGGGCGTCAATCCGGTTGCCGGATCTGCATCCCTGTCATCCACCGGAGGATGACCCGGCTCGTAGTTGAACATGGGAAAACTCAGCACATCGGTCGGCCGGTCGATTTCTCTCTGTTCCAGATTGATTTCGTGGATTCCGGCATCGTCGGTCAACAGTACGTCCACCTCACAAGGCGTCTTTACCTGCTCGGCATCCAGCGCCGCCGTAATAACCCGCTCCAAAAGCGCCTGGAACGTAACCTGCTCCTCCAGCTCCGTTTCGATCAGAATCTGGTGCTTCATCCTCGTTTTCCTCCCCGCTCCGACGGTTTTTTCTGTGCCCGATGCTCATCCTGCTCATAGGCCGCTATAATCCGCTGTACCAGTACATGCCGCACGACATCTTGTGCGCTCAGGCGGCAAATTGCAATGTCCTCCACGCCTTTCAGCACCCGCATGGCTTCCTTCAATCCGGAAGTTGTGTCCCGCGGCAAGTCAATCTGGGTAATATCGCCGGTGATGACAATTTTGGAGCCAAATCCCAAACGGGTTAAAAACATTTTCATCTGTTCCCGTGACGTATTCTGCGCCTCATCCAGAATAATGAAACTGTCGTCCAGAGTTCGTCCCCGCATATATGCCAGGGGTGCTACCTCTATATTGCCCCGTTCCACGTATTTCTGATAAGTCTCCGGCCCGAGCATTTCAAACAGCGCATCGTAGAGCGGCCGCAAATAGGGATCTACCTTGCTTTGCAAATCGCCGGGCAAAAAACCAAGCCGTTCTCCTGCCTCCACTGCCGGCCGGGTAAGGATGATTCGGTTCACTTCCTTTGCTCGAAATGCACGAACCGCCTGTGCCACAGCCAGATAGGTTTTTCCTGTACCGGCAGGGCCAACTCCAAGGGTAATCACATTCTGCCGGATGGCATCAACATAGGTCTTTTGCCCCACCGTCTTGGCTTTGATCGGCTTCCCGTTTGCCGTAACACAGATGACATCCTTTGCCACCTCGCTCAGCTTGGCCTCTGCGCCGCCCCGCACCAGCTGCAGTGCATAGCGCACATTCTGCTCGTTGATTTCTTCGCCCCGCGCAGAAAGCTCCAGCAATCCGTTGATGGTGCGAACGGCCTGCATCACATTTTCCGCCTCACCGCTGACTTTCAGTGCATCCTCCCGATTGGTAACCCGGACGGATAGCTCCTGTTCGATAATGCGAATGTTTTCATCAAAGGCGCCAAACAGAGCCGCAACTTCTTCCATGCGCTCCAAGCTGATACTTTGTTCTGTCAATCTGTTCATCTCCGTGATTCTTCCTTGGAATGGGAATTGTTTTCTTTATTTTATCATGATATCGATTTATTGCAAGCAATAGAATGCGGCAAGAAAATCCTTCTTTTCATTTTGTCCAAAAAAGCGTATGATAGAGCTATAATTACGAAAAAGAGGTGTCTTTCATGAACCTTCGTTTTTCCATCGGATTGACTGCACTGTCTGCCGCTGTACTGGTGCTGTGTGCCGGCTGCGGTCAGAATGCCGGCACTTCCTCCGATGCTTCCCCAGATAAACCGGTTTCCAGTTCCTCTCCCGTCAGTTCCACTCCAGCTGACACGTCCAAATCCGAGGCAATTCCGTCAAAGGAAGACTCCTCGGAATCGACCGAACTGCCGGCACTTACAAAACTGACCTGTTTTTCCTCCTCCTCTGCTCCCAAGCTGGTCAATCGAAAGGAAAATCAGGTGCTGGCCTGCTGGACGGAGGACAACACTGGAACCGCTACAGAATCCCAATCCGGTTCCACTACCTACCTTGCCCTGATCGATTTGGAAGACGACCGGGTGCTGGACACCATTATGTCCGACATTTCTTATGATCTTCTGCAGGGGTTTACGAATGGAACCAGCCTGCTTTCCTACTATGATGAAGACGGACTCCACTATGCCCTTTGCACGCAAACCCTTGGCATTGAGGATCTTTCCATTCCCGTCAATACCGGGTGTTTCTCGGATGACGGCAGGAGCTTTTACTACATTTCGGAGGAACATCTCTACCACTACGACATTGACACCCGCACCTCTACACAGGTCGCGCTGGAATATGACCTTCGCTTCAACTATCTGAGCGGCCTTCACGCAAACAACACCTTGCTGTTTTGCTCCGTCTATCGTCCCTCCGGAGACGATGTCCCCTGCACTGCCCTGTTCAATCTTTCCACCGGAGCTCTGGTGCTGCTTCAGGACACCTATCTCCCCTACTCCTTCACCGGCAACGAGTGCTACGCCAGCGAATACGACTTCTCCGCAGGAATCTATCGCCTTCGCCGGGCTTCACTCAGCGGCGGAACGCTGCATACCTGTGAGCTCTCCATGACTGAGGAACAACTGAACCGCTACTATGGGATGCAGTCTATTTCTGACAGCAACTATCTGTTCCGCTCCAATGATCCGTCACTGGATCAGCCAGAGGGCGCTGTTCCGTCGTCAACAAAGATTCAGGTAACGCTTTATCATTTGACCGATGCCGCTCTGGACTCCTGTTCTCTCACAAAGCTTGGTGTTTCCGGCATGGTAACCTCGGCAATCGAGCTTTCCGATGGAACCCTGCTGTGCGCCAGCGAAGAAAACGGAACCGCCTGCTTATATCGCGTCAACCCGACTGCGTTGACGTTTGACAGCCTGGCACTGACCGAAACCAGCTCTGCCCCTGCTGTTGATCCGAATTTGCTGAACGCCAACTGAATTAAGTAAAAAAAGCACGATAGTTTCTGATACATTGTATCAAAACTATCGTGCTTAATTCATGGTGCCGGAGACCGGGGTCGAACCGGCACGGGATCGCTCCCACGGGATTTTAAGTCCCGGGCGTCTGCCAATTCCGCCACTCCGGCAACACTTCTAACATCATATCATTTTATGCCGATTTCGTCAACCAATTCCACCCATCAAAACGGTCAAAGAACCGCAAAAACGCCCCATGCAAGGAAAACTTACTTCGTCACCCAGGTTCCGGTGGCTTCGCATGTCAGATATGCATTGATGAACCCGTCCAGATTTCCGTCCATGACTGCGCCAATGTTGCTGGTTTCAAAGCCCGTCCGGTTATCTTTTACCATCTGATAGGGCATAAAGACATAGGAGCGAATCTGACTGCCCCATTCAATCTTCATCTGAACGCCCTTCAGGTCAGAGATTTTCTCTGCATGTGCCTGCATCTGGAGCTGCACCAACTTATCTCTCAGCATGCGGTAGCAGGTGTCCTTGTTCTGGAACTGCGACCGCTGCTGCTGGCTGGCAACCACAATGCCGGTGGGCTTATGAATCAACCGCACTGCAGAGGAGGTCTTGTTGATGTGCTGACCGCCGGCACCGGAAGAACGGTAAACCTGCATTTCCACATCTTCCGGACGAATCTCAACCTCTACGTCATCCGGCAAGTCCGGCATTACTTCTACTGCCGCAAAGGAAGTCTGGCGGCGGGCATTGGAATCGAAGGGCGAGATACGCACCAGACGATGAACGCCGTTTTCTCCCCGGAGATATCCATAGGCATTTTCGCCGGTCACCATAATGGTAGCAGACTTAATTCCGGCCTCGTCCCCGTCTTCATAGTCCAGGGTCTCCCACTTGAAGCCCTGGCGTTCTGCCCAGCGGGTATACATGCGGAACAGCATGCTGGCCCAGTCCTGTGCCTCCGTTCCGCCGGCACCGGCATGGATGGTAAGCATGCAGTTCAGGTGGTCATACTCACCGGTAAACAGCGTTGCAAGGCGCGCTTTTTCCAGGTCGTGCTCCAGCTGCTCCAGTCCTTCCTGTACTTCCTCTACCAGAGACTCGTCTTCCATCTCCTGCCCCATTTCGCACAGGGTCAGCAGATCTTCCAGCGCGGTTTCCCGCTTGTGCTGTTCTTCAATTTTATCCTGCAGATTTTTGATCCGGGTGGTTACCTTCTGCGCATGCTCCATGTCGTTCCAAAAGCCATCTGCCGCGCTTTCCGCCTGCAGCAGGTCCAGCTCCTGTGCTGCGCTTTCCAGCCCAAGTGCCTCCGCCAGGTCTGCAATCGTCGGTTTCAGTGCCTGTAATTTTGTTTTATATTCATCAAATTGAAGGATAGCCATTTTTGATTCACACTTTCCTCTCATCAGCATATTAACTCATTTTTATTATAACGTCTATTCCCTCTGCTGTAAAGAGAAAATCCTGCAAACTGCGTGAATTTCGGTTTCCTTCCTCTCGATTACGAATTTACTATGTTCGTCGGTGCGCCACTGACATAGGTTCGAACATTTTCGATCACGCAATCTACAATTCTCTGCCTGCATTCCTTTGCCGCCCAGGCAACATGCGGTGTAATAATGCAGTTTGGCGCACTCAGAAGAGGATTCTCCGCTTCAATCGGCTCTCTGGACACCACATCCACGCCGGCAGCGGCAATGTGCCCGCTGCGCAACGCATCTGCTACGGCCTGCTCATCCAGCAATCCGCCGCGGCTGGTATTCAGCAGCATGACCCCCGGCTTCATTTTTTCTATGGCTGCCTGATGGATCATTTTTTCTGTTTCCGGAAACAGCGGGCAATGCAGACTGATGACGTCCGATGTACGAAGCAGCGTATCCCAATCAACATAGGTGCCGATCTCCCGTCCCTCCGCACATTCGGAGCGGTTATATGCAATAACCTTCATGCCCATTGCCTTAGCGATTCGTCCAACTTGACGGCCAATGCTTCCAAAGCCAATGATTCCCAGTGTTTTGCCTGCCAGTTCCGTCAATGGGCACTCCCAAAAGCGATGTTCCAGATCCTTTCCCCATTCCCCGTCATGCACCATCTTATTATAAGAAGACACTCGTCCGCACAGTTCCAGCAGCAGGGCAATTGTAAACTGCGCCACGGCATCTGTTCCATAGCCGGGCACATTGGAAACCAGAATATTTTTTTCTCTGGCACAATCCACATCGACCTGATTATAGCCGGTGGAGGCAACAGCAATATACCGCAGGTTCGGGCAGGCATTCAGCACTTCCCGCCCAATCAGCACTTTGTTGATTACAATGATCTCCGCATCCCCGATGGTCTGCGCTATTTTTTTCGCATCCTCCATCGGCGCCCGGTCGCAAACAGACAATTCCCCCAGTTCTGCTAAAGGACTCCAATTCAGTTTTTCCGGATTTTCTACATAACCGTCTATAATTTTGATTTGCATCGTTATCATTCCCTTCTCAAGGATAAGGACATTATAGCATATCCCCCGGAAAACTTTAACCACGGTTTAGGTTTCTATGCTATAATCGGACTAGAATGGAAAAAGAGGTGGTCTCTATGCGGCTTTTGTTGGCAGAAGACGAGCGAATGCTGTCAGATGCACTCGTCGCCATTTTAACCCATAATCATTACTCGGTAGACGCTGTATACGACGGTCAGGATGCGCTGGATTATCTGACCTCCGGAGATAATTATGATGCCGCCATACTGGATATCATGATGCCAAAGCTGGATGGTCTGTCGGTTCTGCGGACCATCCGCAGTCAGGGAAGCACGCTTCCGGTACTGCTGTTGACTGCAAAAGGCGAAATTGACGATCGGGTGGAGGGCCTGGACTCCGGAGCAGACGATTATCTTACCAAACCCTTTGCCACAAAAGAGCTGTTGGCGCGCATTCGTGCCATCACCCGGCGTCAGCCGGATCTCACCGACGCCACGCTTCACTTTGGCGATTTGTCGCTGGATCGAAGCAGCTTTGCTCTGACCGGGCCGCAAGGCTCTGTCCGCCTGGCCGGCAAGGAATTTCAGATGCTGGAAATGCTCATGACCAACCCCAATCAGGTGATTGGAACCGAACGGTTTCTGGAAAAGATTTGGGGCTACGACAGCGATGCGGAAATCAACGTCGTCTGGGTGAATTTGTCCGGTCTGAGAAAAAAATTACAGACCCTCGGTTCCTCTGTGCGCATTCGTGCCGCCCGTGGTGTAGGGTATCAGTTGGAGGCGGTGGAATGATTCGTCGTCTGCGCCACAGTTTTGTCGGCATTACCATGCTCTCCGTGATTCTGGTACTCACTCTGCTGATGGGGACAATCAATGTTGTTAACTACATCAGCAAGGATCGAAGCAACGCACAGCTGCTGCAGATGTTGGCGGACAACAACGGAAGTATGCCCAGTGAAACCTCTCCCCCCAACGCTCAGCCCAGCGGCAACGACTCCACCCCGCCGGAAAAACCGGCAGGCTCCGACACAAAGCCCCAGAACTGGTCGGCTGAAACGCCTTATGAAACCCGTTATTTTTCTGTCACTTTAAACGAGAACGATGAAACGGTATCGGTAGACACGGGAAAGATTGCCGCCATTTCCTCTTCCGACGCAATTTCTCTGGTTCAGTCACTTTCCGCCTCCGGAAAAACCAGCGGCTATTCCGGCAATTATAAGTTCTGCACGGCAACAAACTCCAGCGGTCAAACCATTTATATCTTCCTGGATTGCACCAGAGATCTCTCCTCCGTGCGTCAATTCCTTCGCTATAGTCTTCTGATTTCTCTGGGTGGAATCGTCGCAATTTTCTTTGTCGCCGTGCTCCTGTCCCGTCGTGCCGTGCGTCCAATCGCAGAAAGCTATGAAAAACAGAAGCACTTTATTACCGACGCAAGCCATGAAATTAAGACGCCTCTGGCTGTCATCGCCTCCTGTACCGATGTGCTGGAAATGGAACAGGGGGAAAGCAAATGGAGTCAGGGGATTCGCAGTCAGGTGGATCGACTCACTGAACTGACGCAAGGGCTGGTGTCTCTGGCCCGCATGGATGAACACACCGGTTTGCTCGTCTCCGAAGAAGTCAATTTCTCGGAGCTATTGGAGGAAACCGTCAATCCTTTCATTCTCATGGCGCAAAAGAAAAACCAGCAATTTCAACTTCATTGCCAGCCAGACATCAAAATTCAGGGCGACAAACGAATGCTGCAGCAGTTATGCTCCATTCTTGCCGATAACGCCGTAAAATACACACCGGACGGCGGAAATATCGCCTTCACTTTACAACAAAAAGGACGCAAAATCAGTTTCGTTGCAGAAAATGACGCAGAAGGCCTTTCCGCCGGAAATCAAAAACAGCTTTTTGACCGGTTTTATCGCGGCGATCAATCCCGCAGCAGCCAATGTCCGGGATACGGCATCGGTCTATCCCTCGCCCAGAGTATTGTTTCCGCACATGGTGGCAAAATCGAAGCAACCAGCCGCGACGGAACATCTTTGACCATCACGGTTCAATTTTAAATTTATCTTTTGCTTTATATGAGCGCTTTTACGACAGGTAGAAGCGCTCATTTTACGTACCTTTAACTTATTCTTAGGTTTGTCCGTTATTCTATTGGTAACAAAGGCAAAGGAGGCGGACAAATTGAGTGAATCCGTTTTTCAACGTTTTGAAATAAAGTTTCTTCTGCATCAACAGCAGCGCGCCGCACTGGAGCGCGCTATGATCCATCGCCTGGTACCGGACATCCATGGGGAAAGCACCATTTGCAACATCTACTATGATACGCCGGATTTTCGATTGATCCGTAATTCTCTGGAAAAACCAATTTACAAAGAAAAACTTCGCTTGCGGAGTTATGGCCGGGTCACAGACAGCCAGAGCGTTTTTCTGGAGTTGAAGAAAAAATACAAAGGTGTCGTTTACAAACGCCGTATTTCCCTCCCCGAATCGCAAGCGGCTTCTATTCTAAGCGGAAACGGTCAACTGGATCAATTCGGACAAATCGGATGTGAATTGGATTACGCACTTCACTATTACCCGAACCTGCGTCCCGCTGTATATCTCTGCTATGATCGCTGCGCTTTTACCTGTAAAGACGATCCCCAGCTGCGCCTCACCTTCGACCGGAATATTCTCTGGCGCACAGAAGATCTCTGTCTGACCGCACCCATCGGCGGAACACCGCTTCTCGCCCCGGAACAGTCTCTGTTGGAGATTAAAACGGCTTCTTCTATTCCCCTTTGGCTGGTCGCTCTGTTGGAGCAGCAGCAATTATATAAAACCTCATTTTCAAAATACGGCACAGCCTATCAGGCTTTGCAATCCCATTGTGACACAACAAGAAAGGACGAGCGCTGCTATGCTTAACTCTATTTTTTCCAATCTTCTGACAACCTCCACCACTGTCACACCGGCTGCATTTCTTCTTTGTCTTCTTGCTGCACTGGTTCTGGGGCTTCTCTCTGCCCTGTCCTGTACCTATCGTGCCCGATGCAGCCACAGCTTCATTGTTACGCTGGCAACCCTGCCCGCCGTTGTCTGCGCTGTCATCATGATGGTCAGCGGCAGCCTCGGCGCCGGAGTTGCCGTTGCCGGCACGTTTTCTCTGGTTCGGTTTCGCTCCGTTCCCGGCACTGCAAAAGAAATCGGCGCAATTTTTCTTTCCATGGCCATTGGCTTAGCCTGCGGCATGGGTTATCCCGGTTTCGCTGCGCTCCTCACAGTCCTGTTGTGCGGCGTGACGCTCCTCTACAATCGCATCAATCTGGGCAGCAAAAATTCAACAGAGGAAGAACGGGTTTTGCAAATCACCGTTCCGGAAAGCCTTGATTACACGGAAATGTTCGACGATCTCTTCGCCCGCTATACCCGGCAGCATAAGTTGGTGCAGGTAAAAACGACCAACCTCGGCAGTCTGAACCGCTTAACCTACCAGCTCACCCTCAACCAGCCCAACACGGAAAAAGAATTGATTGATGCGCTTCGCTGCCGCAACGGAAATCTGGAAATCTCGCTTCGTATGCAGGAAACTCCGGAAAACGAACTGTAAAGAAAGGATTTTCTTATGAAACAATATCGATGGAAACAGATCACTGCATTGTTTGTTTCCCTTTCCCTGTGCCTCGCCTGCTCTGCCTGCGGCCAAACAAGTGCAGCCGATTCTGCAACAAACACCCAGACATCCTCCTCCGCCGCTCTCCTCTCTGCCCCATCCATTGACGAGATGTTCACGGCCCGGGATTACGAAATCGGATATTCTGATTATTGCACCATCACCCTTTCCGACAATTCATCCACTGCCGACGGAGACGGTGTTGTAATTACTGAAAACACAATTACGATCACCTCAGCCGGAACTTATGTTCTCACCGGAAGTCTATCCAATGGCCAGGTTATCGTAGATGTCGGGGACGAAGAAAAGGTACAGCTCGTTCTCTCCAATGCGGACATCACCTGTTCCGGCTCTGCCGCACTTTACTGCCGAAACGCAGACAAGGTATTTGTTACCACTGCAGAAAACACAGAAAATTTTCTCTCCTCGGTTGATGAATTTATCACAACAGAAGACAGCAACGTTGACGCCGCTGTCTTTGCCAAATGCGACTTAACGCTGAATGGCAGCGGAACCCTGACGGTAAGCTGTTCCGCCGGACACGGCATCGTTTCAAAGGATGATCTGGTGATCACCTGCGGCGATTACCGAATTGAAGCCGCAAAACAGGGACTCAGCGGAAAAGACAGCGTCCGCATTGCCGGCGGCAATTTTACCATCACCAGCGGAACGGACGGAATCCATTCCGAAAATGATACAGAAGACGAAGGTTTCATTTTTATTTCCGGCGGCACTTTTCTCATTACCAGCGCCCATGACGGGCTCGATGCCAGTGGAGCGATCACCATTGAAGACGGAGACTTTACCATCACCGCCGGTGGCGGCAGCGAAAACACCACCAAAAGCCACACAGATTTTCAACAGCGCCCGGAAGATCCGCAAACAACTGCTGATTCCACTGACACCGACACAGACAGTGACTACAAGGGGATCAAATCCGATACCTCAATTTTAATATCCGGCGGCTCTTTCACGGTTGATGCATCAGATGATACAATTCACACCGACGGATCTATTCTTATCGCCGACGGAGCATTAACTCTTTCCAGCGGAGACGACGGCATCCATGCCGACGAAACCACCATGATTTCCGGTGGCAGTATCTCGATTTTAACCTGCTACGAGGGGATTGAAGGCGCTGAAGTAGATATTTCCGGCGGCGAAATCACCATTCTTGCTACGGATGATGGAATCAATGCCGCCGACGGCACGAGCAATATGCCGGGCTCTGCCTCCACTTGCTCGCTTACCATTTCCGGCGGCAACATTACGATCTCCGCGGAAGGTGATGGTGTGGATTCCAATGGTGACCTTACGGTCACTGGCGGAACCCTCACAATTGAGGGCCCTTCTAATGGAGGCAACGGAGCCATCGATTATGATGGCAATGGCACGATCACCGGCGGAACCGTCATCGCTCTGGATCAGCCCACCATGGCAATGAATTTCGGGAGCGACTCCACCCAGTGCACCGCTTTGATCTGCCTGGATAGTCAGCAATCTGCCGGAACAGAGATCACGCTGACCGATGCAGAAGGAACCGTCCTTCTGAGTTATACTGCCCAAAAAGCATTTCAATCTGTCCTGGTCAGCTGCTCTGATATGACCACTGGCAACACCTATACTTTAACTGCAGGCTCGGAAACTGTTACAATCGAAATGACCGATACCGTCTACGGCACATCCTCCGGTATGGGCGGCGGCATGGACAATCGGGGCGGAGGCGGAAATCCCGGCAACTTCTCTCCCGATCAAGACCGTGGACAGGAAACTCCTCCGGATAACAACGGTCAGCGACCGGATGATATGCAGACTCCGCCGGATCAGAACGGAAACAATTCTGCCCCGCAACCACAACAACAGGCTGGAACGGAAAATAACACCGCCACCTGACGCTAAAATCCCCCGGACATCATCCTGTCCGGGGGATCAATTTTTTAGCAAAACTCTGCGCACCGACCGAATAAGGTCCGTGTACCGAATCATCCTTTATATATGTACCGGAATCTCTCCATCAATCTCCAGTCTGTCCGGTTCAACAGAACAGCTGAGGGCACACACCTGCACTCCCGCATCTGCCGCCTCCTGCAAGGCTTGTGCGAATGCTGGATCTGTCGTTCGATTGGGCTCCATGTATTGCATACCGCTCATTTGAACCACAAAGCAAACCCAGGTCTTCCAGCCCTGTCTTGCCGCGTTTGTCAGCTCGTGCAGGTGCTTTGTGCCCCGAACTGTTGGTGCATCAGGGAAACGACATACTCTTTTATCTTCCAGCGTCACGCCTTTTATTTCCACCAGATTGCGTTCTCCCTCACGCTCAAAGAAGAAATCGATGCGAGAATTGCCAAAGCGGAACTCCGGCTGTATTCGTGTAATGCCCGATAGGAATTTTCCGCTTTCCAGATAGTCACGAAACACGGCATTCGGCGCCTGAGAATCCATGTTAACCAGTAAATCGTCTTTCTCCACTGCCACAAGGTCATAGGCGTACCTTCTCTTCGGATTGTCCGATCGGGTTAAATAGACCTTCGCACCCGGCACCAGCAACTCTTTGCATCGCCCCGTATTTTTGACGTGCACTTGCATTACAGCGCCGTCCAATTCAACGGTTGCAACAAATCGATTTTCTCTGCGTATAAATGCCGCCGCAGTAATATTAGGGTATTTCATCGCCCGCACCTGCCTGTTTCAAAATATAGATTCGTTACCAAAGAGACAATAAAAAAAGACGACCTTTGCAGATCGTCTTTCCAGTGTTGGCATTACCTATCTTCCCGGGCCGCTACCAGCCAAGTATTGTCGGCGCAGG
>CAVBPR010000007.1:0-244760 GCA_963597355.1 bacterium
ATGCTCACATTCTGGACGAGGATAGAAAGGTCAATGCTCAGAAATTCGAGACAGCTTTCTATGCCAAGCCTGATCTTCGCAACGTCCGTCCGCCGGAAGAACCGGCGAAATCGGAGCCTGCGACCCTGGACCTTGAAAGCCTTGTGGAGCAGCTTCAAAAGTCGCCGGAGCTGGCAAGTGCGCTCGCAGCCCTGATAGCAGCGCAAGCCCCGGCAAAGTGATCCGAAAAATCGAATTAGCAAAACGCAGAATTTTCTTAGCAAATTTCTGAAAAGCGTTCGAGTCCAATTAGCAAATATACATCATGCGGCGCATAAAAATCTCCCGGTAACGGAAGTGAAATTACCAGGAGAAGGAGGAACAAAAAAACGCTGCAAACCCCGAAAAAAGGCTTGCAGCGGTGCTTTCTGGCGTCCCAGAGAGGATTTGAACCTCCGACCCCACGCTTAGGAGGCGTGTGCTCTATCCAGCTGAGCTACTGAGACAGAAAGGTACTGGCGAAATAGGCAAAACCGAACCAATACCGCACATCATTTTAACGGAAGATGCCGATTTTGTCAACGCAAATGGCGGAAAGTGTTGCGTTTGCAAGGAAATGGCGATATAATGCAATGTTGTGATTTTAAAATGTGAGTCGGTGGGCCGTTTCGCGCCTGCCAAGGAGGAATCTTTCCAATATGAAGCAGGAAAAACTGAGAAACGTAGCGATTATTGCCCACGTTGACCATGGCAAAACTACGCTGGTGGATGCCTTGCTGCAACAGAGCGGCGTCTATCGCGACAACCAGGAAGTGGTAGACCGGGTGATGGACTCCAACGATCTGGAGCGGGAGCGCGGCATCACGATTATGGCAAAGAACACTGCAGTTACCTATGGTGACACCAAGATCAACATTGTTGACACTCCGGGCCACGCCGATTTCGGCGGCGAGGTGGAGCGCATCCTGAAGATGGTCAATGGCGTTATTCTTCTGGTGGATGCCGCCGAAGGCCCCATGCCCCAGACCCGGTTTGTTCTGTCCCGCGCTCTGGAGCTGGGACATCGGGTAATCGTTGTGGTCAACAAGATTGACCGCCCGGATCAGCGGGTTTACGAAGTGATAGACGAGGTTCTGGAGCTGCTGATGGATTTGAATGCAACCGACGAGCAGCTGGACAGCCCCATGCTGTTCTGCTCTGCCCGTGAGGGAATTTGCGGCTACACCCCGGATAAGATCGGTGAGGACTTGAAGCCCCTGTTCGACACGATTATGGACTACATTCCTGCCCCTGAGGTGGATCTGGACGCACCGTTCCAGATGCTGGTTTCCTCCATTGACTACAATGAATTTGTGGGTCGTATCGCGGTTGGCCGTATTGAGCGCGGCACACTGAAGCAGAACCAGGAGATCGTGGTATGCAATTATCACGCTCCGGATCAGGTGAGCAAGAAGGCAAAGGCGACTGCGATTTACGAGTTCGACGGCTTGAATCGTGTGCCGGTTACCGAGGTGCAGGCGGGCAATATCATTGCCATGTCCGGCATTGGTGACATCACCATTGGTGACACTATCTGCGCTACCGATTCCGTTGAGCCGCTGGAATTTGTCCAGATCAGTGCACCGACAATGGAAATGACGTTTGCGGTCAACGATTCCCCCTTTGCAGGCCGGGAAGGCAAGTTTGTCACCTCCCGTCAGATCCGCGACCGACTGATGAAGGAAACGCTGAAGGACGTGTCCCTGCGGGTTTCAGAGGTGGAAGGATCGGATTCTGCGCTGAACGTGGCGGGCCGCGGTGAAATGCACCTGTCCATTCTGATTGAGACCATGCGCCGGGAAGGTTATGAGTTCCAGGTGTCCCCACCCCGCGTGCTGTATAAGACCATTGACGGGAAAAAGTGCGAGCCGATGGAGCGCCTGGTGGCAGACGTGCCCAGCGAAAGCTCCGGCGCGGTCATTGAAAAGATGGGCTCTCGAAAGGGCGATTTCCTGGACATGACTCCCATCGGTGCAAACCGTGTGAAGCTGACCTTCCTGGTTCCGTCCCGCGGCTTGTTTGGCTATCGCAATGAGTTCCTGACGGACACTAAGGGCGAGGGCATCATGGCCTCTGTGTTCGACAGCTATGCTCCCTACCGTGGCGAGGTGACCCGTCGCAATGTAGGTGCGCTGGTGGCCAGCGAAACCGGTGAGTCGGTTACCTATGGTCTGTACAACGCCCAAAGCCGTGGCACGCTGTTTATCGGCGCTGGTGTGCCTGTGTATGAAGGCATGGTAATCGGCCAGACACCTAAGATGGAGGACATTGCCATCAACGCCTGCAAGCGCAAGCAGTTGACAAATACCCGTGCCTCCGGCAGCGATGATGCCCTTCGTCTGATTCCCCCGAAACAGATGAGCCTGGAGCAGTGCCTCGAGTTCCTTGATGACGATGAAGTCTTGGAGGTCACACCGGAGAGCCTGCGTATCCGCAAGCGGATTTTGAATCTGGAGCAGCGGATGAAGAGCACCCACGGAAAGAAGTAATAAGAGCAAAGTAAAATCTGCTTCGTCCCACGCCCCAACCGGCAGGGGCGAAGCATTTTTTGTTATTCAGAGGGGATGGGTGATTTTTATGAATATTACCGTGCGAGCCTATACACAGGATGATATCCCTGCGATGATGCGCATTTGGAATGAAGTGGTAGAGGAAGGCGTAGCGTTCCCGCAGATGGAATGCCTGACCGAGGAAACAGCGCCTGTTTTCTTTGGCGAGCAGAGCTATTGCGGTGTGGCGATCGATTCTGCCGGAACCCTGCAGGGAATGTATATTCTCCACCCCAATAATGTGGGGCGGTGCAGCCACATCTGCAACGCCAGTTATGCTGTGGCGTCTTCCAGCCGTGGAATGCAGGTGGGAGAGCATCTGGTACGGGACTGCATTGCCCAGGCACACACATTCGGGTTTCGGGTGCTGCAGTTTAATGCCGTGGTGGCAACCAATACGCGGGCGCGACGCCTCTATGAAAAAATCGGATTCCACCAACTGGGTGTAATTCCGGGTGGTTTTTTAATGAAGGACGGGCACTATGAAGATATCTGCCCTTATTACATTGAAGTTTAATCGGCGGCTGTGCTTTGTTGCCGAATAGGATAAGATAAAACAACGCTTGCATATTGCAGACAATCAGGGAGGAAACGAATGGGAAATCAGATGAAAGAACCCGCCTATCAGGGCGGAGAGATTTTTTTGTTGAAGATGGGCGAAATAGTCCTCAAGGGGCTCAACCGCCGTCGCTTTGAGGATCGGCTTACGGCGAATGTCAACCGCCGCCTGCATCGCCTTGGCCGCTGGCGCGTTTATTGCCGCCAGTCTACCGTGTATGTAGAGCCGCTGGAGGAGCGGTGCGACTTAGACGGGGCATGGGAGGCACTGCAGCCGGTGTTCGGCGTGGCAGGATTGAGCCGCGCAAAGGCCTGCGAAAAGGACAAGGACGCCTTTGTTGCCACGGCGATTGAATATCTGCACGATCAGCTTATGACCGCTAAGTCCTTCAAGGTGGAGTCGAAGCGGGCGGATAAGAGCTTTCCAATGACATCGATCCAGCTTAGCCAGTATGTAGGCGGTATGATCCATGATGCCTTCCCTCACCTGGAGGTGGATGTGCACAATCCGGAGTTTACCGTTCATCTGGAAGTGCGGGATTTCAGCGGCTATGTTCACGGCAATCCTACGCCCGGTGCCGGTGGCTTGCCGGTTGGCGCCGGCGGAAGAGGCGTTGCGCTCCTCAGCGGAGGCATCGACTCCCCTGTGGCGGCCTATATGATGGCAAAACGGGGCCTTGCACTGGATATGGTGCACTTTTTCAGCTATCCTTACACCTCGCTGGAGGCCAAGGAGAAGGTGCTGCAGCTGGCCAAGGAAATCACGCCTTATACAGGCCGTCTGACGGTGCACATCGTTCCCTTTACCGAAATTCAGGAGGAGCTGCGCCGCAACTGCCCGGAACCGCTGTTTACCCTGGCAATGCGTCGGTTTATGATGCGGATTTCCGAGCTGATCGCTCAGCGCATCGGTGCAGGCTGCCTGGTTACCGGCGAAAGCCTGGGTCAGGTGGCCAGTCAGACCATGGAGGCTATGGCGGTGACCCAGTCCGCCTGCAAGCTCCCGATTTTCCGTCCGGTAGTGGGCATGGATAAAGAGGAAATTGTTCAGATTGCAAGACGAATCGGCACATTCCAGACATCTATTTTGCCCTATGAAGATTGCTGCACAGTGTTCACTCCCCGCCATCCGAAGACCCATCCCACGGTGGAAGAGCTGCTGGAGGCAGAGCAGAATTACGACTTTGAAGGCCTTTGCCAGAAGGCAGTTGAGGGCATTGAGCGGGTCATTGTGAATTTGCCGGAGCGGGAAGACTGATGCCTGCAGAAGGCGGAAATTCGACCGGGTGCTTCCGTTACTGTAAAAATAACTTTATACAAACAGGTTTTTAAAAGAATAACTTTTTGAATAGTAACTCCTGTAAAAAGCACTGAAAACGCGAAAAATCAGAGCTTTTTGCAGGAGTTGCTCTTTACTTTTTTTGTTCCTGTGTTATAATTCAACTTGATGAAATAGAGGATTTTCGGTGCTGAGACCTGGGGCACCGTGCCGTGATATGGAGGTTATTTTATGCGAGTTCAGCTTACTGAAACGGTTTTGCGCGATGCAAACCAGTCTCTGATTGCAACCCGTCTGCCCTACTCGGTCTATGAGCCGATTCTTTCTAAGATGGATCAGGCCGGTTATTATTCCATTGAATGCTGGGGCGGCGCTACGTTCGACACCTGCCTGCGCTATCTGGACGAAGATCCGTGGGAGCGGCTGCGTGGCCTGCGCAAGCACCTGCCCAATTCCCGCCTGCAGATGTTGCTGCGCGGCCAGAACCTGTTGGGTTATAAGCACTATCCCGACTCGGTTGTGGAGAAGTTTGTGGAGTTGAGCATCAAAAACGGCATCGACATTATCCGTATTTTCGACGCATTGAATGACTTCCGCAACATTCAGACCGCACTGGAGGCAACAAAGAAGTATGCCACCGACAAGACGGTTGCCTCTGGCTGCATTTCGTATACCCAGAGCCCGGTGCATACCGTGGAGAAGTATGTGGAGATGTGCAAAGAGCTGCAGCGCATGGGTTTTGACACCATCTGTCTGAAGGATATGGCGGGCACAATGAGCCCCTATGAGGCAGAAAACCTGATCAAGGGAATTAAGGATGCGGTAGGCGACATGCCGGTTATCCTCCACACCCACTGCACCACGGGCATGGCCTACATGACCTATACGAAGGCGATCGAGTCTGGCATTGACGTGATTGACACCGCCACCTCCTGCTTCTCCGGCGGCACCAGCCAGCCGGCAACGGAGACCATGTTCTATGCTCTGGATCAGATGGGCATTGAAACCGGCCTGAATGAAAAGGTGCTCAAGGAGGTTAACGACTTCTTCAAGCCTATAAAAGAGGGCTATGTAAAAGACGGCACGCTGAATCCCAAAAGCCTTTCTACCGACTCTCAGGCCCTTGTGTACAAAGTCCCCGGCGGTATGCTCTCCAACATGATTGCAAACCTGACGGATCTGCACGCAATGGACAAGTTCGATGAGGCGCTGGTTGAGATTCCGAAGGTGCGGGCTGATTTGGGCTATCCTCCGCTGGTTACACCGATGAGCCAGATGGTGGGCACACAGGCGGTTATGAACTGCATTGCAGGTCACTATAAGGCAGTTTCCAAGGAAGTGAAGGCCTATTTCCGGGGCGAGTACGGAAATCCGCCTGCACCGGTGAATGAAGAGCTGGCAAAGCAAATTCTGGGCAACGAGCAGCCCATTGACTGCCGCGTTGCAGATGCCGCACCTTCTACCATGTTTGAGGATGCAAAGGCGAAACTGGGAGACCTGGCACAGAGCGAAGAAGATGTCATGAGCTATATCTGCTTCCCGGATCAGGCAAAAGCCTTCCTGGAAGAGCGCAAGGCTAAGGCAGACGGAACCTGGGTCGATCCGAAGGCGGTGGCCGCAGCCCCTGCAGCACAGGTGCTGACCGGCTCCGGTACGATGACGGCTGCACCGCAGGTCAATGGCAACGCGATTACCTATACCGTTTCCTGCGAAGAAGTAAAGTGAACTGAATAAAACACGAGAAAACCGCCGAAGACAGTCCATAAAGACTGTTTTTGGTGGTTCTCTTTATGCGAAAAGAAAAAGACAAAATTCAATTTAATCGATCTCGTTTTTCAATCGCAGAGGGCAGATTTTCTTTGGATCAATATCGGAAAAAGAGAACAGCCGCACATTGCGTTTGCAATGTGCGGCTGCGGTATGAGTCTGGGCGGTTAGGTTTTCTCCTGGAACATCGTTCCGCAGTTGCGGCAGGTGATGGTGATTTTGCCTTTTCCCCGGGGGACACGGAGAACCTGCTTGCAGCTGGGGCACTTGAAGTAAACGTGTTCACGGTCTCTGGTCTGGTTGCGCTTGCGGCGGAACCAGTGCAGTCCCGGGCCCACCAGCTTCAAAAATGCCTCGTTCTCCGCATGTCGGCGGCTGTAATTGCGGCTGAAGGTGCGGAAAAAGACGAAGAACACGCAGATTGTGGAGATACCCTGCAAAATTGCAAGCGCAATCTGGTTGCGAACGAACAGTTCGATGACCCAGAGCAGGAGAAAGAAAATACTGAGAAAAATATTCAGTTGGTCTGTGCCGTAGCGGCCGTACATGAGACGGCTGAAAAAATTGCGTATCACAAAATGCGCTCCAATCATTTCGGATTTGATGTATTTATTGTAATACTAGAACGGTGTCCGGTCAATGAATCTGTGATGAACATATTGTAAATCTATTGCAATTGACTAAAATTTCCCCTATACTGATGAAAAATATGGACTTGGGAGGCGTTTTCCGTGAATCGTGTGGACAAGGAAAATTATTATCTGGACATTGCTCAGAGTGTGCTGGAGCGGTCAACCTGCCTGCGGCGGCAATATGGAGCAATTATCGTCCGAAATGATGAGATTGTCTCCACCGGCTACAACGGTGCGCCCCGGGGACGAAAGAACTGTATGGACTTGGGACGTTGTATCCGGGAGGAGCTGCAGGTGCCTTCCGGAGAGCGGTATGAGCTGTGTCGCAGCGTACATGCAGAGGCAAATGCGATTATTTCTGCGGCGCGGAGAGATATTCTGGGGGGGACCCTCTATCTGGCTGGACGGGACGCAAAGACCGGCGCATTGCTTCGGGGGGCGACCTGCTGCTCCATGTGCCGGCGCATGGTCATCAATGCCGGCATCAGTCGGGTGATTTCCCGGGACAGCGAAAGGGAATATACGGTTGTAGATGTGGAAGACTGGGTGCGGGAAGACGACACCATTCCGGAGGACGGAGCAAAGTAAAGCGAGCAGAAAAGATAAAAGGGTATACGAAAAGAAGAAAATATGATATACTCTCTTTATCGTGCCAAGTAAACTGCTGCCCATGTGGGGAACTTACAGCAGTTTAAGCGGTTTTTATTTCGCTGAAGCGGATTCATATCAGAGAATTTATTGAATGCAGGGCAGCAGCACGAACTGCCTTGCTAACATCACTTGCACCATCAGATCAGCGTTTTTCTATGGAGAAGCACGTGCAGCGCAGTCAACGAAGCAGGGTTGACTGCCGCCGGGTTTGTTTCCGTAGGGAAGGGCTTTTGTTTGTGCGCCTCGATGGAAAAATTCTTTGTTTGCCGCGGATGCAATTAGAAAGATAAGGAGTTTTTTATGGCGGAAAAATTGAAGATTATTTCCCTGGGCGGTCTTAACGAAATCGGGAAGAACCTCACGGTGTACGAGTACGGTGAGGATATCATTGTAGTTGACGTGGGCATGGGCTTCCCGGATGACGACATGTATGGCATTGATGTTGTGATTCCGGATGTGACCTATTTGATCAAAAATCGGGATCGGATTCGCGGCATTTTTCTGACCCACGGCCACGAGGACCACATTGGTGCACTGCCCTATGTCATGCGCAGCATTAATGCACCGATCTATGCCACCCGTATGACGGCCGGTCTGGTGGAGCTGAAGCTGGAGGAACATAAGCTGCTGGACAAGACCAAGATTCATACCTGCGAGGCGGGCGAGGTTATCAAGGCAGGAAAGTTCTCGGTGGAATTCATTCATATGAACCATTCCATTGCCGATGCAGTTGCCTTTGCGATTACCTGCCCGGTGGGTACAGTAGTGCACACCGGCGACTTTAAGATTGACCCGACTCCGGTTTCCGGTGGCATGATTGATCTGGCTCGCCTGGGTGCACTGGGCAACAAGGGCGTTCTGGCCTTGCTGTGCGACTCGACCAACGTGGAGCGCCCCGGTTACACCAAGAGCGAGCGGGCGGTAGGCGACAGCTTTGATGCGCTGTTTAAGGGCTGCGACGAACGGATTATTGTCACGACCTTTGCCTCCAATGTGGATCGTATTCAGCAGGTGATCAATGTGGCGGCCCGTTATGGCCGTAAGGTAGCCGTCAGCGGCCGCAGCATGGAAAATGCACTGAAGGTGTCAACGCAACTGGGCTATATGAGCGTTCCGGAGGGGACGGTAGTTCCGCTGGAGCAGATCAAGAGCCTGCCCAAAAAGCAGGTGTGCATTATTACCACCGGCAGTCAGGGCGAGAGCATGTCCGCACTGACCCGGATTGCCTTTTCAACCCATCGTCAGATCGATATTCAGCCGGGAGACCGGGTGATTTTGTCTGCCTCTGCAATTCCCGGGAATGAGAATTCCATTGGTGCAGTGATCAATGAGCTGTATCGTAAGGGAGCAGAGGTCGTCAATGAACGGGCGGGAGCGCTCCATGTTTCCGGACATGCCTGCCAGGAGGAACTGAAGATCATTCATGCATTGGTGAAGCCGAAGTTCTTTATTCCGGTGCACGGCGAGCAGCGCCATTTGCGGGTGCATGCCAAGCTGGCACAGGAGATGGGCATGAATCCGAAGAATATCATTATCAGTGACATCGGCAAGGTGATTGAACTGTCGCGGAACTCCTGCCGCATCAACGGAACGGTTCCTTCCGGAAATGTTCTGGTGGACGGCTATGGCGTGGGCGATGTGGGCAGCGTTGTGCTCCGGGATCGCAAACACCTGGCAGAGGACGGCATGATCGTTGTGGTTGTGTCCATGTCCGGTGAGGATGGCAGTGTGGTGTCCGGCCCGGATATCATCACTCGTGGCTTCGTTTACGTTAAGGAAAGCGAGGACCTGATGGAGGAGCTGCGCAACATTGCCTGCCAGACGCTGTACGAATGCGAGTGCCGCAGAGTGACCGACTGGGCCAGCATCAAGAGCGCAGTGAAGGGTGATCTGTCCACCTTCCTGTACAAAAAGACAAAGCGAAATCCGATGATCCTTCCTGTGATTATGGAAGTGTGATTTATACGGCCTGTTAAAAGTTTAACAAAAATGAAAGATAGCCGGCGTAATCCTGCATGGGTGCGCCGGCTATTTCCTTATATTTCGATAAATTTTTAACAATCAAAATTATTTTTGAAATTTTGAAAATAAGTCTTGCATTTTAGAAAAACTATGCTATACTGTCACTTACAAAAACGACTTACAGAAAACAGTTACACAAAACTGATTATAAAAGGAGAAGGGTACTATGGCACTGAAGTTGGAACAGTATGGAGAAAATTGGAAAATCATCTATTCTGTCGACGCAGCAGGCAACAAGGTTCTGTGGGACGTCAGCGGAGATGGCGAAGTGTTCGTTGTACCCGCCGGCGTGAAGGAAATTCGGAAGCGCGCGATTAGTGTGGGTAACTGTCCGCGGCTGAAGCAGGTGAACATCCCCCATTGCGTGCGCACCATCCATCGGGGTGCTCTTGATGGGTTTGGCAAAAATATGGTGGTGTTCTGCGCCAGTCCGGAAAAGCCGGCCGGTTTCTTTGAGGGAGAATACGAGGAAGTGTTCCAGGAAGACGGAGCTTCCTACTATGTGACCCATTACGGAAGCTGGCTGTGCCGTTCCACGGTGGTGCGCAGCCGGGATGAAGAAGGTCGTCTGACCTGGGCTTCCGAGGGGGAACAGGAGAGTGCCAACCGGCCCCGGGTTCGTTGGGGCTGCACAGAGTTGGCCTGAATTTCAGTGGTTGCTTCCTGTATGAAGCAGTGATAATGACAAACCAGAGACGCACACGGGATTTTCCGTGTGCGTCTCTGGTTTTTTATAAGACAAGGAGATCTGCTCAGGAACGCTTCAGCAGTCCCTGTTCCAAATCGACCGCCGCCTGCTGTTTCATGACGTAGTGCAGTTTTTTGCCGGTGGCGGTGTGAGGCAGGCTGTCCACCAGCCGATAATAGCGGGGGCGTTTATAGGCGGAAAGCATGGGGGAGGCGTTGCAATAGTCTACCAGATCCCGAACGGTAAGGCTGTCCTCGCTGGCTACAATGTAGGCCACAACAACCTGACCGCGGACTTTGTCCGCCACAGCGGTGACAAGACTGTCTGCCACGCCGGGGTGCTCGTTGAGAACCTCTTCAATCTGGGCGGGATAGATGTTTTCGCCGGAGCAGATGATCATATCATCCTTTCGACCGCAGACGGTAACGAACCAGTCTTCGTCCCAGGTGCCCAGATCTCCGGTGTAAAGCCAGCCCTTATAGAATTTCTTCTTCTGTTCGGTGGGATTGTTGTAGTAGCTGTAGGTGGTTTTTTCCGGGCAAAAGATGATGATTTCGCCGGTTTCCTCGCTGTCGTGAGCTACCATTTCATCGGGCTCGGCCTTGTGATCGTCATAGGCTTTTACCACGCGAACCTCATCGTCGATGCAGCTCCGCCCGGCGGTGCCTGTGTGTTCCGGCAGGTCATAGGGGCGAAGGAAGGAGTTCCAGAGGGTTTCGGTCGTGCCGTAGCCGTTGTAGATGTTGGGGGTCAACACCTGCATGTAACGCACACAGGCGGCCTTTTCGAAGGGAGCGCCCATGGTAACCAGTCCCTTCAGTTTGCTCAGGTCAACCGGTGATTTTTCCTGTGCGCGGCAGAGCATTTCCATGGAGGAAGGAGCGCCCATGGCGAAGGTGACGCCATATTCCTCGATGGTTTGCAGGCTCAGCTTCGGCTGAAACACGCGGGAGACGATCGTAGATGCACCGACATAGAAGGTGGGGCAGGGGCCGCCGACGTGGACGCCGCCGCGGTGGAACCAGGGAGTCATATTCAGCAGGACATCATAAGCGTTCATGGGGTAGTGCATAATGATGTCGTGGGCGGAAAGCACCTCGTTGATGTCGTTGACGGGAACACTTTTCGGAAGCGCGGTTGTGCCGGAAGTACACAACCGAACCACCTCGTCATAAATATGAGGACGCACCTTCATTAAAGGATCTGTGATCAGCTGATCGCGGACATAGTTTTCGTAGGAGATATGCCCCTCCGGCAGAGCGGCTCCCTTCAGGTTGTCCGCCATCACTACCGTTGTAGGCTTGTGCTGAGCCAGTTCAACTGCCTGGGATGCCATGGGGGCAATTTCGGCAGAGTAAATGAATACCTTCGGTTTATTGTGGTCAATCAGCAGGGCGGTTTCACCGGCGGAGAGATTGAAGTTGCAGGGGTTGACAATCGCGCCCAGCTTACGGGGGGCAATGTAGCCAAAGGCGAATTCCGGGCAGTTCATCAGAGAGAGCATCACAACGTCGTTTTTGCCAACGCCGTCGGCATCCAGTGCATGGGCCAGTCGGTTGGCCTCGTGGTTGAGCTCGTTGTAGTTCCAGGTTCGGTTGGTAGCCGGATCAATCATGGCCGTCTTTTTCGCGTAGCGGCGCACATTGCGGTAGAAGCCGTTTAACCAGGTGTATTCGTGCTCAAAGGTGTCTCGAAACATGGTGTCATCATAGGTTCGATTCATAGTCTTTCCTCTCTGCGCGGCAGGCGCATTGTGGGCGGAGCGGTTGAGAAAGTCTGCCTCCGCTATTTGGGGAGCGTAAAGGTTAGTACCGGAAGTGCGGTCGCACAGCAGGAAGCCCTTCTCGGCCAGACGGGCGAGGGAGGTCATCAGTGTGGACAGACTCCAGTTGCGTTTCGGTTGAATTGCGGACAGAATCTGGCGGGCGGTCATCGGTGCGACGGCGGACCAGAGGATATCCATGATGTCGCGTTCTGCAGGACCAAGGGTCACTTTTGCCATAACAGCACCTCGCATTATACGAAAGTTGTATAATAAATTATACATTATGTGCATTATACAAAAAATGATGCATAATGTCAATAAAAAGCGCACCTGTCGTTTTCGACAGGTGCGTAAAGGATGAATGAAAGTTGTCAGTCTTCGAAACGACCTACGATCAGGCTGGCGTTCTGACCGCCAAAGCCGAGGGCGTTGTTCATGGCAACGCGAACGTCTGCTTTGCGGGCAACGTTGGGAACGCAGTCCAGGTCGCAGTCCGGATCGGGAGTTTCATAATTTAATGTGGGAGGAATCAGGCATTCCCGAATCGCCTGAATGCAGGCGATGGTTTCGGTAATGCCGCCTGCACCCATCAAATGGCCGGTGGCGCTTTTGGTGGAGGAGATCAGCAGATTTTTTGCGTGGTCGCCAAATACCGTGTGGATAGCGGCACATTCGTAGGCATCGCCCATATGGGTTGCAGTACCGTGGGTGTTGATGTACTGCACATCCTCCGGCTTCAGTCCTGCCTGTTCCAGTGCCAGAGCCATGCACTGAGCGCCGCCTTCTCCGCCGGGACGGGGCGAAGTGATATGGAAGGCATCGTTATTGTTGGCGCAGGCCAGAATTTCAGCGTAAATTTTTGCGCCTCGTGCCTTTGCGTGATCCAATGTTTCCAACACCAGTGCACCGCCGCCCTCACCCATGACGAAGCCGTCGCGGTTTTTGTCAAAGGGCTTGCATGCGTGGGCGGGATCATCGTTGTTTTTGCTCAGGGCCTGAGCAGCGGCCAGAGAGGCGATCGTCACATCGCACATAATGCTTTCACCGCCTACAGCGACCATAGCATCTGCAGCACCGGAGCGCAGCAGCATGCAGGCCACATTCACTGCGTCAATGCCGGAGGAGCAGGCTGTGTTGATGGTCAGGCTGGGGCCGCGAAGATTGTTGGCAATGGCAATCTGACAGGGAGCCATGTTCCCCAGAATTTTGGGTACAAAACGGGGGGAAACCTTTTTTCGTGCGGCAGTATCATATTCCGCCTGCGTTGCCGCAATTTCCGCCACACCATCCATTGCAGTGCCCATAACCAGACCGGTGCGGAAGGGATCGAATTCGCCGCCGGACATTTGAATGGCCTCTTGCGCAGCTGCAAATGCATACAGGCCGAAGGAGGCCAGGTTCTTTGCGTAGGCCTTGGGAACATGCTGATCCACATCGAAGTCCTTTACTTCACCGGCAAAACGCACCGCAAGTTGAGAGGCATCGAAATGGGTGATGGGAGCAACACCGCTGACGCCGGCGGTAAGGTTCTTCCAGTAGGTTTCTACGCCGGTACCGATGGGAGTTACGGCACCCATACCGGTGACAACGATTCTGAGATTTCCTTTATTCAATGTGTTTTCCTCACAGTCTTTTATTAATACATACAAGGGCAATTATATGTGATGATGGCAGGAGTGTCAAGGAAGTTTGCAACAGAAAGGCGGAATCGTTTGCCAACGGTGTTTCCCTTTGACACAGGGGAAAAAACTGATATAATAAGATGAATTTTTATGTTTTTGTGTAGGATGAAAAAAGTTATGAAGATTGCTATTTACACCCTTGGCTGCAAGGTGAATCAATATGAAACCCAGGCAATGGAAACCATTCTCCGCCAGCGCGGACACGAGTTGGTGGATTTTCACGAAGCGGCCGATGCTTACATCATTAACACCTGTACGGTGACCGCCGTCAGCGACACAAAATCGCGGCAGATGATTCATCGTGCGCGGCGGGAA
Source organism: bacterium (assembly GCA_963597355.1). GTDB lineage: Bacteria > Bacillota > Clostridia > Oscillospirales > Oscillospiraceae > UMGS1766. The sequence goes on from CAVBPR010000007.1 coordinate 13,927, forward strand.
AACCCGGATGCGGTTGTGGCGGTTTGCGGCTGCTATGCTCAGACCAGCCCGGAGGATATCGAGGCCATGGAAGTGGACCTGATCTATGGCACCGGGGACAGAATGCAGTTTCTGGACGAGCTGGAGCGCATTGCCCATGGTAAGCAATCCATCCATGTGGATGCAGTTATGCGCCGGCGCAACTTTGAATTTCTGCCCGCCGGCGGCTTGGATGGACGCACGCGCTGCATGCTGAAAATTGAGGACGGCTGCGTCAATTTTTGCACTTATTGCGCCATTCCCTATGCGCGTGGCCCGGTGCGCTCGATTTCGCTGGAGCAGGCGGTTAGCGAGACTGTGCGTCTGGCAGAGGAAGGCTATCAGGAGCTGGTGATTACCGGTATTGAGATTTCCAGCTGGGGGCACGATTTGAAAAATGGGCTTTCTCTGATTGACCTGACGGAGGCAATTTGCCAAGCTGCCCCATCTCTCCGCATTCGTCTGGGCAGTCTGGAACCCCGTTCCATCACGGAGGAATTTTGCCTTCGGGCGGCTCAGTTGCCGAACCTTTGCCCGCATTTTCACCTTTCTCTGCAAAGCGGCTGTGATGCAACGCTGAAGCGGATGAACCGGAAATACGATACGGCCCGTTATTTGGAGTCTTGCCGTCTGCTGCGGGATCATTTTGATGATCCGGCAATTACCACTGACCTGATTGTCGGCTTTCCAGGTGAAACGGAAGAGGAATTCCAGCAGACACTGGAATTCCTGCAAAAAGCGGCATTTTCTTCCATGCATATTTTCCCTTACTCCAGGCGTAGTGGAACGCCGGCCTATGATTTTCCGGATCAGGTTACAAACGCGGTAAAAAAAGACCGTGCGCATCGTGCAGCTGCTGTGGCGGAGAAGATGGAGCGAACCTATCTAAAGCGTCAATTGGGCAAAACTATGACAGTTTTATTCGAAGAGGAAAAGGACGGCCGCTGGAGAGGGCATACGCCAAACTATCTTGAAGTTCGCACGACCTGCGAAGACAATCTCCACAATCAACTCCGTCAAGTCTATATCGATGCAGTCGAGGGAACCGGCCTTGCTGGAAAGCTGGTGGAAGCATGAGAACCGTTTATCTGGACAACGCAGCCACCACGCAGGTTTGCCCTGAGGCAGTGCAGGCGGCGGTCGCGGCGATGACGGAGGACTACTTCAATCCATCTTCCCGTTATCCGCAGGCGATCCAGGCGGGTAAACAGCTGGCGGAGCATCGGGGAGCGGTTGCAAAGGCGCTGGGGTGCAAGGCAAGTGAGGTTATTTTCACCTCCTGCGGAACGGAAAGCGACAACTGGGCCATCAGGGGCGCTGTAGAGTTGAAGCGCCGCAAAGGAAAACATATCATTACAACCGCCATTGAGCACCATGCTGTTCTGAATCCGATGGCGGCGCTGGAAAAACAGGGGTATGAAGTAACTTACTTAAAGCCCACAGCCGATGGATCGATTCGTCTGGAGGAACTGGAACAGGCCATTCGCCCGGATACGGTGCTCGTGTCGATGATGCTGGTGAACAATGAGCTGGGTTCTGTTCTTCCGGTAAAGGAAGCGGTTCAGATTCTCCGCCGCTGCAATCCCAATGCCCTGTTCCATTGCGATGCGGTGCAGGCATTTTTGAAGGTGCCCTTTACCGTGAGGGAGCTTGGAGTAGATTTGCTTTCCATCAGTGGCCATAAGGTGCATGCACCAAAAGGGATTGGAGCGCTGTACCTTCGCAGTGGAGTCCAGCTGCCGCCCATGATTCTTGGCGGCGGGCAGGAGAATGGTTTGCGCAGCGGCACAGAGCCTACGGCGCAAATTGCGGCTTTTGCCGCTGCATGCCGCGTGGGCCTTGCCCGTCGGGAGGCGGATATTTCTCACATGCGGGAATTGAAAGCCTACACGCTGGAGCGTTTGCGCGAGGAGGTTCCGCAGGTCGTACCGGTTGTGTCAGGCGGTGCGCCCCATGTGCTGGCACTGACTATGGCCGGTTATAAAAGCGAGGTGCTGGTGCGGGTGCTGGGCGACCAGGGGATTTGCGTCTCTGCCGGAAGTGCCTGCCACAAAGGGAAACCAAGCCACGTCTATGCCGCGATGCCGCTGAATAAAGCGCAGCGGGACGGTGCATTCCGCATTTCTTTTTCCGGGGATTCCAGCCGGGAGGATGTGGATCGGTTTATTTCTGCCCTGCAGTCTGCAGTGAAGATGCTTTTTCCATCGATGAGCTGAAAATATCTGAAATCATGCCTTGCTTTTCCAGTTGCCAGGCATGATTTTTGTTGCAATTGCAATGGTTACGATATATAATATCATAGCTTGTCATGCGTTCACGGGCAAAATAGTGAAAACTGCGCTCATGTGACGCGGTAGATTGTAGGTTCCCGCAGGGAGGCAACCATCGTGAAAAAGAAATCCAACTCTTTCTTCGGCGGTGCTGCCATTCTGGCAGCAGGTATTTTGATCGTCAAAGTCATTAGCGCCGTGTATAAAATGCCGCTGGTCAATATTCTGGGATCCAGTGGCTATGCAGACTTCAGCGCTGCATTTAATATTTTTAATATTTTGCTGATGATCTCCACCGGCGGTATTCCGGTGGCGATGTCAAAAATGATCAGCGAGGCGTTGGAGCAGAATCGCCCCAGTCAGGTGCACAAGATTTTCCGGGTGGCATTCATTCTCTTTGTGGCCATTGGCGTGATATGCTCGCTGGTTATGCTGCTGTTTGCCACGCAGTTTGCCGGACTGATGCATAATACTCAGGCGGTTTGGTGCATGCGCGCTTTGGCGCCGTCGGTGGCTCTGGTCTGCTGCCTGGCGTGCTTCCGGGGCTATGCCCAGGGACACCGCAATATGACGCCGTCTTCGGTCAGCCAGATTATTGAGGCTTTGTTTAAGCTGGTTGTAGGACTGACGCTGGCATGGTATCTGATTCGCGTACTGCAGAAGGATGAGTCCATTGGCGCCGCCGGTGCGATCGTCGGCGTTACCGTGTCGGAACTGATCGCTGTGCTTTATATGGCGTGGGATTTTTATCGCACCCGCTCCAGCGAGCCATATGCTCCGGCTGGCCGTACCAGCGCAGCAAATCAAATTGCCCGTACCTGCTTGAAACTGGCAATCCCGATTTCACTTACCAGTGCCTCTACCAGCATTATTACTGCGGTGGACAACAGCCTGGTCATGGGACGGCTGCAAAGTGCACTGGATATGACGGAAAAAGCGGCCCGCAGTTTGATGGGAAACTATACCGGCGTTCAGACGGTCTATCAGATTCCTGCCGCTTTGATGGTTGCGATTACAGCCTCCGTTATTCCGGCGGTGACGATCTGCTTTACCCACAGAAACCGCACTGGCGCGGCGCGCATTGTCGGAAGCGCATTGAAGACAGCGTCCCTGATTGCCTTCCCGTCGGGCATTGGCATGATCGTGCTGGGCACGCCCATTACAAAGCTGCTCTTCCACAGTCTGGATGCCAGCGTTGCCGGTACGATCCTGTCGATTCTGGGCCTGGCAAACATTTTTGTGTGCCTTATGCTGGTTTGCAATTCCGTGCTTCAATCTTACGGAATTCTCCATTTGCCGATTTTGACCATGCTGATTGGCGGAATTATCATGGTGATTTTCGACTATGTTATGGTCGGTATTCCGAGCATCAATATCCTGGGAAGCCCTATCGGAACCTGCGTTTGCTATGGCATTACCTGCCTGCTTGACCTGTTCATTGTGCGGCGCATTGTTCCCCGTTGCCCTTCGTTTATTTCTCTGTTTGGAAAGCCGCTTCTGGCCTCGGTGGTTATGGGTGTTGCCGCCTGGGGAAGCTACACCATTCTCTTCAAAGTGACGGGACATAATTCGATTGCGACACTGGCGGCAATTCTTGTGGCAGTGATCGTCTATGCCGTTTTGATCGTTGCACTGCGCACCCTGACACGGGAAGACCTTTCCCTCATGCCGAAGGGCGATAAAATTGCCCACCTGCTCCATCTTTGATCGATATTTTTGGAACTATTGCCAAAGATTGTCTGAGAAAATTGGCAAAGCAGCTGACTTTTCTAGGAACTTATAGAAAACTACTTGAAAAGATGGTCATTCTATGATAGATTTTGTGTGCAAATCCTGCTACAATGTGGATGATTTTCGCCGCTTAATTCACCTTTTGCGGCAAAAGGACGGCTGTCCGTGGGACAGCGTTCAGACCCACAGTTCCATTCGCAATAACTTTCTGGAGGAAACCTACGAGGTTTGCGAGGCGATTGACAACAATGACACCGCCTTGATGCAGGAAGAATTGGGAGATGTGCTGATGCAGGTCATCTTTCATGCATCGATCGAGGAAGATGCCGGTCATTTCAATCTGGATGATGTGGCCGACAGCGCCTGTAAGAAACTCATCTTCCGCCACCCGAATCTCTTCACAGAGGAAGGGAACAGCTTAGGCTGGGAAGAACTGAAACAGCAGGAAAAGGGATATACCACGCGCACCCAGTCGCTGGATGCGGTTGCGCGCTCTCTGCCCGCCCTCTGGCGCGCCGGCAAGATTCAAAAACGCGCCGCTGCGGCGGGTTTTGACTGGCCGGATGTGACGCCCTGTCTGGATAAGGTCGACGAAGAACTCTGCGAATTGCGCCAGGCGATCAGCGACAACAGCAACATCGAAGAAGAATTGGGCGATTTGCTGTTTGCAGTGGTCAACGTTGCCCGTCATTTGGGCGTGGATCCGGAGAGAGCGCTGAATCGCGCTTCCGATAAGTTTATTTCCCGTTTTGCCGCCATGGAACGCATTCAGCCGGAAGACTGGTCGGACTTAACGACACAGCAGCTTCTGGAATTGTGGCAGCTTGCGAAACGGCAGGAACCAACCCAAAATTAATTTTGTATTTAAAGGGTATTTTATTTTACTCTTTGAAAAATATATGACTGCACTGTCCCGCTGCTGCGGGGCATCACGCACAGGAGGATTTTTTACTATGAACAAAGCTGAACTCATTGCCCTGACCGCCGAAAAGACCAATGTCTCCAAGAAGGATACTGAGGCCGTCATTACCGCTGCTCTGGACGCCATCACTGCCGCTCTGGCTGCTGAGGAGAAGGTCCAGCTGGTCGGTTTTGGTGCCTTTGAAGTTAAGAGCCGTGCAGCTCGTCTGGGCCGCAATCCCAAGACAAAGGAGCCGATCGAGATTCCTGCATCCAAGGTTCCTGTCTTCAAGGCTGGCAAAGCACTGAAGGACGCCGTTGTAAAGTAAGATTTTGCATGGGTATGGGCGATCCCGATTGTCTCGGGATCGCCTTTTTCCATAGCACAGGAGGTAAACAGATATGCGGCTGGATAAATATTTAAAGGTTTCCCGGTTGATCAAACGGCGCACAGTTGCAAACGAGGCGTGCGATGCCGGACGCGTGACGGCCAATGGCCGGCCGGTAAAGGCAAGCTATGATGTAAAAGTAGGGGACATTCTGGAAATCAAGTTTGGCGAAAAAACGGTAAAACTGGAAGTTCTCATTGTTGCAGACAATGTGGGCAAAAATGATGCACCTGCGATGTATCAGGAAATACGGTGATAGCACTGGCAATCTGGACAAGGGAAACGAAGCTATGTCCGCTTGCTTTTGTCAGTGTGACAAAGTCGAAAAAATTTCGAAAGAAATTTGCTTTTTTTCTTGAAAAACTCTTTTCAATCGGGGTAAAATAGGCTAATATGAAGGCGGTAAGGTAGCGGATTTCACATTGGTGTATCGCATAATCCGGACAGGAGGAACCAATTTTTGAAAAGAACAAAGCGCGCTGGTTTCCTGACCAAGGTCGTCATTACAGCCATTTTGATTGCCGTGATCATAGCCCTGATTCATTTAGGGGCTCGTCTATCGTCTGCTGAGGCGGCGCGGGATGCACTGCAGGTGCAGGTGGACGCGCAAACGCAGCAGAATGCCGCGTTGCAGGAAGACATTAACAACAGCAGTGATCCTGACGTCATGCTGGAGGTCGCAAAGCAGCGGTTGGGTCTGGTGGATCAGGACGAAGTGATCCTCTATGACACCACAAATTAATTTATCATTTGCCGAAAGGCCAACCCATTTAGAGAGAGCAGGAGGACAAACAGCTTGGCTAACGAGATCGAGGTAGGAGCTATTCTGGAAGGTAAAGTGACAGGAATTACAAAGTTCGGCGCATTTGTGTCGCTTCCCGGTGGGAAGTCTGGCTTGGTGCACATTTCCGAAATTGCCTATTCCTATGTCAGTGATGTAAGCGAACATCTGTCAGACGGGCAGGAAGTAAAGGTCAAGGTCATCAGCATTGATGAGAACAACCGCATCAACCTTTCCATCAAAAAGGCGCTTCCGGCCCCGCCCAGACAGGGGAATAACCGCGGCGGTCAGCGGCCTCAGGGAGATCGTCCGTATCGCGCACAGGGAGACCGGGCACCTCGTCCTCAAGGAGATCGGCCGGCTCGCCCCCAGGGTGACCGCCCTCAGAACCGCGGGACTCATGCGCCGGTTTCGAAAGAGCCTAAGACCTTTGACGACATGATTAAGCAATTCATGTCTGATTCGGACAGCAAATTGTCCGGCCGCTATACCGACCGTTCTTCTCGTCGCAGAGGCGGCGGCAGTCGCAGAGGCTAACCTTTTGTATCCAGACGCCGTGCTGAACTGCACGGCGTCTTTTTTATGATTCTTTCCGGTTCAGGAGGACCAGTTATGTTCTTAATCAATGGAATTTTGCATACGATGGCTGCCCCGACAATTGCATGCGGCTATGTAAGCTTCGAAAATGGAAAAATTGTTGCTACAGGCGCAATGGCAGATCTGGTTCTGCCGGAGGATGCCGAGGTGATGGATGTTTCCGGCTGCCATATTTATCCCGGTCTGGTAGATGCCCATACCCATTTGGGCGTTTTTGGAGACAGTCTCGGCTTTGAAGGAGAGGATGGCAACGAAATTACGGACCCGATCACGCCGCAGCTGAGAGCAATTGACGCGATTAATCCCTTTGATCGCTGTTTTCAGGAGGCACGGGAGGCCGGTATTACCTGCGTTGTAACCGGTCCGGGAAGTGCAAATCCAATCGCCGGTCAGCTTGCGGCAATCAAGACCGTCGGTCGGCGGGTGGACGACATGATTGTAAAAGCCCCGGCTGCCATGAAATTTGCACTGGGGGAAAACCCAAAAAGCTGCTACAATGACCGCCATGAAACGCCGACTACTCGCATGGCAACGGCGGCACTGATTCGGGAGGAGCTTTTTAAAGCGAAGGAATATCTTGAAAAAAAGGAGCGCGCGGCGACAGAGGAAGATGCGGAGACGCCGGAATTCGACATGAAACTGGAGGCGCTCATCCCTGTGATCAAGGGGGAGCTTCCGGCGCATTTCCACGCCCACCGTGCGGATGACATTGCAACCGCCATCCGCATTTCAAAGGAGTTTCAGCTGGATTATGTGATTTTGCATGGTACCGAGGCGCATTTTATCGCCGATCTGCTGTCGGAAGAAGGAGCGAGGGTTGTAACCGGTCCTATTTTTGGGGATCGAAGCAAACCAGAGCTGAGCAATCAGCGCATGGACAACACAGCAACGCTGATGCAAGCCGTTGTGCAGACGGCAATTTGCACGGACCACCCGGAAAATCCGGAACAATACCTGCCGATGGCGGCGGCACTGTGCGCAAAGTATGGGATATCAGAGGATGATGCTATGGCTGCGATTACCTGCGATGCGGCCGACATTGCTCAAATTAGAGATCGGGTTGGAACGCTAGAAAAGGGAAAAGATGCGGACATTGCGGTGTTCCGCGGTTCTCCGCTGGAGCTGAACAGCACGGTGGAAGCCGTATTCATTGACGGCTGCCGGGTGAAGTGACACCACGAGATCGGCAGAAGAAAATTTTTGCCGAAACTTGAATAAAAAGTCGAGAAAATCATTGACAAACGGAGCTATTCTTGCTAACATAAAAAAGCCGCTTTGATCAGGTGTCAAGGGTGGAGTGTGTCCATCCGCCTGCAACAGCGAGCCCGTATTAAAGGAAAGAGGTGCAATAAAGCATGACCGCAATCATTGTGACCGGTGGCAAGCAGTACAAGGTGGCAGAGGGTGATACTCTGTTCATCGAGAAGTTGGCTGTCGAGGCTGGTGACGCTGTGACCTTCGACCAGGTTCTGGCTGTCATCGACGATGACAAGGCTACTTTCGGCACTCCCGTCGTGGAGGGCGCTAAGGTGGAGGCTACCGTTGAGAAGAACGGCAAGGGCAAGAAGATCGTTGTCTTCAAGTACAAGCCGAAGTCTGGCTACAAGCGCAAGCAGGGCCATCGTCAGCCCTACACCAAGGTTACCATCAACAAGATCGTTGTTGGCTAATGACAACTGTAAAGTTTATGATGGAGGGAAGCCGAATTACCGGCTTTACCAGTGAAGGGCACAGCGGATATGCAGAAGAAGGCGAGGATATCGTCTGCGCTGCAGTTTCCAGCGCCATTGGTTTGACCGAGTGCGCAGTCAACACCGTTCTCGGGTTGGGTGCCAGTGTCAAAATTGATGAGAAAAATGCCCGTATCTCTCTTCATCTTCCCGGTGGTCTCTCTTCGGAGTGTGAGCATACCTGTCAGACGCTGATGGCGTCGCTGATGGTATATCTCGCGGAGCTCCACGATGAGTACCCCAATCACATTACCGTTTTGGAGGTGTAATAGACCATGAAGATTTCCATTCAGTTTTTCGCTCATAAGAAGGGCCTCGGCTCCACCAAGAATGGCCGTGATTCCAACTCTCAGCGCCTGGGTGTGAAGCGCGGTGACGGTCAGTTTGTCCTCGCCGGCAATATCCTGGTTCGCCAGCGTGGCACCAAGATCCATCCCGGTACCAACGTGGGCATCGGCAAGGACGATACCCTGTTTGCACTGAAGGACGGCCGCGTCAAGTTCGAGCGGCTGGGCAAGGATCGCAAGCAGGTCTCCATCGTGGAGATCGCTCAGTAATTCTTATTGCTGCCAAACGCCCCGAACATCGCGTTCGGGGCGCTTTTTTTAACCATCTTATTATCGTATTTAAGGAGGCAAGAGCGTATGGCAACTTCCTTTGTTGATACCGCCCGTATCACAGTGAAAGCGGGTAACGGCGGCAATGGCGCGGTGGCATTTCACCGGGAAAAATATGTTGCTGCCGGCGGTCCCGACGGCGGCGACGGCGGCCGGGGCGGCAGCGTAGTGCTGGTAGTAGACGACAATATGTCTACGTTGATGGACTTCCGCTATAAACGCAAGTACACTGCCCCCAATGGTGTGGACGGCTCCAGCGCCCGCAAAAGCGGAAAAGATGGAGCAAATCTGACGATCCGTGTGCCGAGAGGCACGGTGGTGCGGGATACGGAAACCGGAGAGATCATCCATGACATGTCGGATGCGGAACCCTTCGTATTGGCGCGGGGCGGCAGAGGCGGCTGGGGAAATCAACATTTTGCAACGCCTACCCGGCAGGTGCCCCGTTTTGCAAAGGCGGGAATGGCAGGCGAAAGCCGGGATGTAACCCTGGAGCTGAAGCTATTGGCTGATGTTGGCCTGGTGGGGTTCCCCAATGTGGGCAAATCTACGCTTCTCAGTGTGGTTTCCAAGGCGCAGCCGAAAATTGCAAATTACCACTTTACCACCCTGTTCCCCAACCTGGGCGTTGTTTACGTGGATGAAGGCGTCAGCTTTGTTATGGCGGACATTCCCGGCATTATTGAGGGTGCGTCGGAAGGCGCCGGATTGGGTTACGATTTTCTGCGGCACATTGACCGCTGCCGTTTGCTGGTGCATCTTGTTGATGTGTCCGGCAGTGAAGGCCGGGATCCGATTCAGGACTTTGATGCTATCAATGAGGAACTGAAAAATTATTCCCCGGAACTGGCCGAGCGCAAGATGATTGTTGCCGCCAACAAGGTGGACATTCTTTCCGATCCCCAGTTGCTGGCTGATTTCAAGGCTCATGTAGAGCAGTTGGGATATCCCTGCTTCGAGATTTCCGCAGCGGCTCATATGGGCGTGAGAGAGCTGGTCAATGCAGTGGCGGCCGAGCTGGCTTCCCTGCCGCCGGTAAAGGTGTATGAGGCGGAGTATGTTCCTCAGGCGCCGAAGATCGAAACCTCTGGCGACGTTACCATTGAGCATGTGGACGGCATCTGGTATGTGGAAGGCGACTGGCTGTATCGTATGCTGCAAAGCACCAATTTCAAGGACTCCGAGTCGAGAAACTGGTTTGATCGTCAGCTGCGAAATTCCGGCATTTTCGATCGACTGGAAGCTATGGGCATTCAGGACGGCGACACCGTCAGCATGTATGAGCTCCAATTTGAGTATGTCCGTTAAATGAATGAAAAAGATCCTCTATCGCAAGAAAAATGCGATAGAGGATCTTTTTCTCAGTTCAACCGAAGTTCGACCAGATTTGCTTTCACCAGTTGCTGGCGAATTAACGAACCGACCAGTGCGGCAAAGATGATCTTCAGGGCATCGAAAATCAAAAACGGGAACACGCATTGCAGCAGAGCAGTCCAGATGGAGCACTTCATCAGGATTACAAACCAGGCAGTACCAAAGGTGTAGAGCAAAACCGTGCCAAGCGCCATGCCGAGGATGTTCCAGCCGATCTTATTTTGAAAGCGAACGACAAAGAAGCCGGCCACGAGAGCCAGAAGAATGTCGCCAATCAGATATCCGCCGGTGGGACCGGCAAATTTGGCAAGACCGCCGGCATAGCCGGAGAACACCGGCAAACCACAGGCGCCCAGCATCAGGTAGACCAGCACGCTGATGGTTCCCCAGCGCATACCCAGCAGGCACACAGCCAGACAGACAACCATGTTGGTAAGGGAGATGGGGATGGCACCAATGGGAATGCTCATGGGACCGACTACGGCCATAACAGCGGCCATCAAGGCGCACACCGCCATGTGATAAATAGAACTTTTCTTTTTCATGCATCGAACGTCCTCTCGATTAAAGTAGCTCTATCATATCCGTTTTTTGCTTGATTGTCAACTATAAAAATACAATGGTTTACAATTGAGGCTAACCGGCCAATTCATTTGGATCGGAAACCTGTGCGTCAAATTCAAAATGGATTCCGTCGGTGGAGCGATAGCGAAGTTTGATCTGTTTTCCGTCGATAGTCAGGTCTCCGTCATCGCCTTGACCGAGAACCATATAACAAACTCCGTCCTGCTCATACATTTCATCCAGCGTGTCAAAGGGATCCACTCCGCCGGCCTGCTCCACAAAACTCCACACAGGAGTGTACTCAATCGTCTGATAGCTTTCGCCTTGATCAAAGGTAACATAGTGAGAAATGCTTTTCTCGCCGGAAACATTTTCTACAACACCGCCGGAGTAATATCCAACATCAGCGACAGACCAGAAGACGCAGGAAAAGTTGCGGGTGCTGGCGGACAGCGGTATGCTGCTCCAGTGGGTCAGATCGCTGGAAAAATAGGTCCCATAGTAGTCGCTTCCGGCAGCCCGATCAACGGCAAAGGTGGCATAGACTCCGGCGTCGGTGAGGGAGAGGAAGGAGTTTGCCTGGTAACCGGATCCGATTTTCTGACGAGACCAGCTTTGCCCTTCGTCTTTACTATAATAAAGGTAGGCAAGAAATTGGTCCTCGTCAAAAATAAGAAATGCAGTCAGGTCTGAAGTGATAATGTATTGATTGCAGGTCAGCACTTCCTGATTGCCTCCGCTGGAGCGACGGCAGATCAGATCATAGCCGTCTGGAACTTCGATATAACGTTCTCCGCCATTGTAGGTGACATAGAGCGTTTCGTTTTCCACCAGGTATGGTTTTCCGTCATAGGTTTCGGAAGCATAGTGCTGTGTTTCCGGCTGTTCCCGCTCGGCCTGAATTTCCGGAGAGTAGGCAATCTGCCAGGCGGCGGGGCGCATAACTTCCACAATTACTGCGTTTTCCCACCGGAGAACCAGACTGCCGGTGAAGCAGTGCCCATCCTGGGTGTTGACGCATTGACCGAAGTCGTCATCAAAGCGGGCGTGGGAAATCAGAGTGGTAAAGGAAAAATCCAACTGGACGCATCCGCCACCAAGGTCTTCCGTTTGCGTGACGGTGACGTCGCGGATTCGTCGGGAAGGAGGCACGTTCCAGCCGTCCAACTGGGAGACATAGTCTGTTAACCAGTTTACAGAGCGTGACACGTCGTCTTCACCGGAGGCGGTGGAGCCCAGGATCGCAGGCGGGGAAAAGCGAAACCAGGTGATTCCGAGAAGAAACCCACCGAGGAGAAGTGCGGCAAGGAGGACGATAAACGGAATGAGAATGAAGGGCTTTTTTTTCATAAAACAGGCACCTCAGGGGATGGAGTGGGCGTTTTCTCACAATGGGTGTGAAAAAATGTCTGGATTGACCGCCAAACTTGGCTTCATTATAGGAGGGAAATCTTATGAATTCAACAGAATAGGTACATTTGCCAAAGTTTTTTCCCTTTGACTCTTGCATAAAAGCCGCGGAGTTGGTACAATAGCACTTGTCGAATTAGGGGAGTCGAAGAAAAGAGCGGCTCCCTGTTTTTAAGTAAGGAGATGGAATACTTTGCAAAACTATTTTTGGATCGGATTCCTCGGCGCTGTGATTGCAGGCATCTTTGCCATTGTTCAGGCAAAAAAGGTGCTGAGCTACTCCGAGGGTACCGAAAAGATGAAGAAGATCGCTTCTTCTATCCGTGAGGGTGCGAATGCCTACCTGAAGCATCAGTACACCACGGTTGCTAAGGTTTTTGCAGTGGTCTTTGTGATCCTGCTGATTATTGCCTTTGCTTCCAACGGCGAGATGCTGTCTAAGTTCACTCCCTTTGCTTTCGTCACCGGTGGTATCTGGTCTATGCTGGCTGGTTTCATCGGCATGAAGATCGCAACCAACGCCAATGCCCGTACTGCTCAGGCTGCTTCCGAGAGCCTGAATCGCGGTCTGCGCGTGGCATTCTCTTCCGGCTCCGTTATGGGCTTCACCGTTGTTGGCCTGGGCATGCTGGATATCTCGATCTGGTTCACCATCCTGTATTTCGGCTTCGGCATTCAGGATGCAACCTCTCTGGGCAACATCATGGTTATGAACGGCATGGGCGCTTCCTTCATGGCTCTGTTTGCTCGCGTGGGCGGCGGTATCTATACCAAGGCTGCCGACGTTGGCGCTGACCTGGTTGGTAAGGTTGAGGCCGGCATCCCTGAGGATGACCCCCGTAACCCCGCAACCATCGCCGACAACGTGGGCGATAACGTGGGCGACGTTGCCGGCATGGGCGCTGACCTGTATGAGTCCTATGTTGGCTCCATCCTGGCTACCTTTGCTCTGGGTGCTACCGCTGGCTATGGCTTTAACGGCATGATTCTGCCTCTGGCAATCGCTGTTGTTGGTATCATCTGCTCCATCATCGGTTCCTTCCTGGTTCGCACCAAGGAGAATGCCACTCAGGCCTCCCTGCTGACCAGCCTGCGTACCGGCACCTATACGGCTGCTGTGCTGAGCGCAATTGCTGCTGCTGTTTTGTGCAACGTCATTCTGACTGAGAATCAGTGGGGCGTGTTCATCGCTATCCTCTGCGGTCTGGTTGGCGGCTGCGCCATCGGTTATTTCACCGAGTACTACACCTCTGACAACTATAAGCCCACCCAGAAGCTGGCTGCCTCTTCCGAGACCGGCTCTGCTACCGTTATCATCGGCGGTATCTCTCTGGGCCTGAAGTCCACCATGGCTTCCATTCTGATTGTTGCTGTGGCTGTTCTGGTCAGCTATTTCGCTGCCGGCGGCACGGTGAACATTGTGGATGCTGACGGTCTGTTCACCGAGGCATTCAACAAGGGCCTGTACGGCATCGGCATTGCCGGTGTTGGCATGCTGTCCACCCTGGGCATCACTCTGGCAACCGACGCTTACGGTCCTGTGGCCGATAACGCCGGCGGCATCGCTGAGATGGCTGGCCTGCCGGAGGAAGTCCGTAACCGTACCGACGCACTGGACTCCCTGGGCAACACCACTGCAGCTACCGGCAAGGGCTTTGCTATCGGCTCTGCTTCTCTGACCGCTCTGGCTCTGCTGGTTTCCTATGTTAACATTGTTCAGACCAAGACCACTGAGGTCCTGAACTTCACCCTGACCAGCCCCACGGTTCTGGTTGGTATGTTCATCGGCGCTATGCTGACCTTCGTGTTCTCCGCATTCACCATGAGCGCCGTGCAGACGGCTGCTCAGTCCATCGTGCTGGAAGTTCGCCGTCAGTTCAAGGAGATTGCCGGTATCATGGAGTACAAGGCAGATCCTGACTATGGCCGTTGCGTAACTCTGTGCACCAAGGGTGCTCTGCACGAGATGGTCGTGCCTGCTCTGCTGGCAATCATTGTTCCGATTATCACCGGCCTGGTGCTGGGTCCTGTAGGCGTTGTTGGCCTGCTGGGCGGCGTGTCCGTGACCGGCTTTGCTATGGCAGTGTTCATGTCCAACGCCGGCGGCGCTTGGGACAACGCAAAGAAGTACATCGAGTCCGGCCATCACGGCGGAAAGGGCTCCGACTGCCACAAGGCTGCCGTTGTTGGCGATACTGTGGGCGACCCCTTCAAGGATACTTCCGGCCCGTCTCTGAACATCCTGATCAAGCTGTGCTCCACGGTTTCCATCGTGTTCTCCGGCCTGATTGTTGCCTTCAACCTGATTGGTCTGCTGTAATTCGATAAGAATACAATCAAACGAGGACTCCTGTCATTGCAAAATGACAGGAGTCCTTTTTGCGGTTGCATGAGATACAATTCTGCTCCGCTTTGCCCTTGTAAAGCACAAAAAAACATGATATGATACAGATAATCGTTACAATTTGCCTATTTTGCATTCTGAAAAAAGAAGGTGCCTTAATGATTACTGTTTCCAATCATAGTGTCGTCTATGAAAAGGGCGGCTTCCGTCCGGCAACCGAGGCGGATCAGCTCACCGGCAAGACAAAGACCATGGCCTATGGTATTTTGTCCAGCCACAATGTATCTGGCAACACAGATGCGCTCCAGCTTAAGGTCGATGCCATGGCAAGCCATGACATTACTTATGTTGGCATTATTCAAACCGCAAGAGCTTCTGGATTGAAGGAATTTCCCCTGCCCTATGTGCTGACCAACTGTCATAACTCCCTGTGCGCTGTCGGCGGCACGATCAATGAGGATGACCATGTGTTTGGCCTGTCTGCAGCAAAAAAATATGGCGGCGAATTTGTTCCGGCGCATCAGGCTGTCATTCATTCCTATATGCGGGAGCGTTATGCCGGCTGCGGAAAGATGATCCTTGGCAGCGACTCTCACACCCGCTACGGTGCCTTTGGCACAATTGCCTTTGGCGAAGGTGGACCGGAACTGGTGAAGCAGTTGCTGAACCGGACTTACGATATCGCTTATCCCAAGGTGATCGCAATCTATCTGACGGGTAAGCCCCAGCCCGGCGTTGGCCCTCAGGATGTGGCGCTGGATTTGATTCGCACGGTGTTTCAGCCCGGCACGGTAAAAAATGCGGTGCTGGAGTTCTTTGGCCCGGGTGTAAAAAATCTGGCGATGGATTACCGCTGCGGTATTGATGTTATGACCACGGAAACCGCCTGCCTCAGCTCTGTCTGGTGCACAGATGAGACAACCAAGCACTGTCTTGATGTGCTGGGTCGCGGTGAAGCGTATCAGGAGATGAACCCTGCAGAGGGAGCCTGGTATGATAATCTGATCGAGATACCCCTGGATCAGGTGGAGCCAATGATTGCGTTGCCCTTCCATCCCTCTAATGCCTATACCATTCGCGAGTTCAAGGCCAATGCTGCAGAACTGCTGGCTCAGGTGGATGCGGCAACGATGCAGCAGTTTGAGCTGAAGAATCCGCCTGCTCCGCTGACAGAGAAGCTGAAAAACGGCGAGTTTTATGTTGATCAGGCAGTGATTGCCGGCTGTTCCGGCGGCACATGGCAAAACCTGATGCGTACAGCCGAAATTTTGAAGGGCGAAAGCATCGGCGGCATGGCCTTTGGCCTGTCGGTATATCCGGCCAGCCAGCCGACCTTCCTGGATTTGGCGCGGCATGGTCAGTTGGCAGACCTGACCGAGGCGGGCGCGACCATTCGCAGCTGCTTCTGCGGACCCTGCTTTGGCGCAGGGGATGTGCCATCCAACGGCGGTTTCTCCATTCGCCATTCCACCCGTAACTTCCCCAACCGCGAGGGAAGCAAACCCGGCAACGGACAGATTGCTTACGTTGCACTGATGGATGCCCGGTCAATTGCGGCAACGGCAAAGAATCAGGGACGGTTGACGGCGGCAACCGAGCTGGACTTTATTCCGGAGGATAAGCCGGATGAGCTGTACGCTTTCGATGACGGTGCATATCGCAGCCGTATTTATCGCGGCGTCGGCCATGCACAGCCAGAGACCGAATTGGTGTTTGGCCCCAATATTGCCGACTGGCCGGAGCAGATTGCCCTGCCGGAAAACCTGGTGCTGACGGTTTGCTCTGCAATTTATGATGCAGTTACCACTACGGACGAATTGATTCCCTCCGGTGAGACATCTTCCTATCGTTCCAACCCCTTGGGCCTGGCAGAATTTACCCTCAGCCGCAAGGACCCTGCCTATGTTGGCCGGGCAAAGGAAGTGAAGGCGCTGGAGTTGAAGCGCCGCGCCGGTGAGATCGATGCCACTGTGACCGAGGCACTTCGCGGATTCGATCCGGCAAATACCGGACTGGGCAGCCTTGTTATGGCACTGCGTCCGGGAGACGGTTCTGCCCGGGAGCAGGCGGCTTCCTGCCAGCGAGTGCTGGGGGGCGTGGCGAACATTGCGTTGGAGTATGCCACAAAGCGTTATCGCTCCAATGTGGTCAACTGGGGCATGCTTCCCTTTATTGCCGCTGATTTGGAGCAGTTGGGAATTGCCCCCGGGGATCAGGTCGTATTGAAGGAAATCCGCACTGCAGTTGCTTCCGGCAAGGAAGAAGTTGAGGCAACGCTGGTTCAAAACGGTGCAGAAAAGTCCATCACCCTGCGTCTGCCGAATATGACAGAGGAGGAGCGGGACATTGTCCTGTCCGGTTGCCTGATCAACTACTACGCGCAGGAGTAATCTCAGCAGAAGAATCGGTATTTCGATCCTTCTTTGGGTGAGATTGGAATAAACTATCCTGCAATTTTATAGCGTCATTTTGGAAAAGGCTTTGATTGGAACCGATCAAAGCCTTTTTCCGTCGCTGAAATTTATGCGGAGAAAGGACGGCAAAGCCATGGTGTATACCGATCAATATCATTCACCCCTCGGTTTGATCACGCTGGTCTGCGACGAGGAGGCGGTGACAGGAGTGTGGTTTGCGGAACAGAGTCATTTCGAAAACGCACTTCCGAAGGATGCACAAGAGAAAATGCATCCTTTGCTGGAGGAAACAAAACGGTGGCTGGACATCTATTTTGCCGGACAAGAGCCGGACTTCTGCCCAGCCTTGCGGTATGATTCCACTCCATTTCGCAAGATGGTCTGTAATATCATGCGCACCATTCCGTACGGTAAAACCATAACCTATGGAGAGATTGCAGCAGCAATGGCCGATAAAACAGGGATTAAAAAGATGTCTGCCCAGGCGGTTGGCGGGGCAGTGGGACATAATCCGATTTCCATTCTGATTCCATGTCATCGGGTGATTGGGGCAAATGGAAACCTTACAGGATATGGCGGCGGAATTTCCCGCAAGGTGCAATTGCTTCGGTTGGAGCAGGTTGATATGACACATTTTTTCATTCCGAAGAAGGGCACTGCGTTATAAAGCCAGCGAGGAAGGGAACGGTTAAACGACCGGAAACAACTTTTGAAAAGTTGTTTTATCAGAACTTTTGGAAAACTATTTTCATAAAAAATCGAAAAAATACTGTAAATTCTGTCTTTTTTTCGATTGCAATATTTCGCAATTTCAGTTATACTTGCCATTGGAGTGATACGGATTCATTCTGTTAATGTTATAAGTGTTGTCTGTTCGGCGAAGTTTTTTCTGGCAGACAATAAAAGAGAAGGAGGAAGTAGCACATGAATTACAGCATTCCCTTCGTCTGTGCGTTTGGTATCATCACAGTTTTTTTGAGTTTGATTGTGATCGTTGTGCTGTCCAGTGTAATGAGCGCTGTTGTGCGCAAGCTGGATAAGCCAGCCCCTGCCGCAAAGACACCTGCTGCTGCACCTGTATCTGCAGCTAAGCCTACGGCAGTTACGGCAGCACCGACACAGGATCCTCAGTTGATGGCGGCCATTACGGCGGCAATTGCCGAGGATATGGGGGTTAACTTCAGCAACATTCATATTACCGCAATCAAAAAGGTCTAATAGAGATGGGAGAGAATTGATATGACGAAGCATTATAAAGTTACGGTTAACGGAAGCGTTTACGATGTAACGCTGGAGACGGATGTAGCAGGCGCACCTGCAGCAGCACCTGTAGCTGCTGCCGCACCGGCACCAGCTCCCGCACCTGCCCCGGCACCTGCCGCACCGGCTGTATCTGCCGACGCTACCCAGATTACTTCCCCTCTGCCCGGCACTGTATTGAGCGTAAATGTTTCAGACGGTCAGGCAGTCAAGAGCGGCGATGTGCTGTTCGTTCTGGAAGCAATGAAGATGGAAAACGAAATCATGGCTCCCTGCGACGGCACAGTTGCTTCGATCAGCGTTGCAAAGGGCGGAACCGTCGATCCCGGCACGCTGCTGTGTGTGATCCAGTAATCGTCTGGAGGCGAGCTGAATTATGACTGCAATTGTTAATTTCCTTCAGCAGACGGGATTTTCTCTGTTTACGGTGGATGGAAACTGGAAGTGTCTTATTATGATCGGCATTTCCTTCCTGCTGATGTATCTTGCCATTGTAAAAAAGTTTGAGCCCCTGTTGCTGCTGCCCATTGCGTTTGGTATGCTGATGACAAATCTGCCGGGGGCAGAGATGTTCCATGAGATTCTTTTTGCCGGCGGCCATGTCCACTGGGATCTTTTTGGCGGAGCTCCGGTCACTGCTGATTTTGTAAATGCTCTGGAGGGAATTTCTCCGGAGCTGCAGCAAAGCTTCCAGAGTATGATCGGATCCAGCATTACCCCCGGTCTGGTGGATTACCTTTACCTCGGCGTGAAGCTGGGTATCTATCCCTGCCTTATCTTCCTCGGCGTTGGCTGTATGACGGATTTTGGCCCGCTGATTGCCAATCCGAAGAGCCTCCTGCTGGGTGCAGCGGCGCAGCTGGGCATTTTTATGACCTTTGCCGGCTGCCGTCTGTCCGGCCTGTTTACCGCGGCACAGGCCGCGTCCATCGGCATCATTGGCGGTGCTGATGGCCCGACCGCTATTTTCGTCACAACCCGTCTGGCACCGGAACTGCTTGGCCCTATTGCTGTGGCAGCATATTCTTATATGGCGCTGGTTCCGGTGATTCAGCCCCCGATTATGCGCTTGCTGACCACAAAGAAAGAGCGGCAGATCGTTATGAAGCCGCTGCGCGCTGTCAGCCGCAAGGAGAAGATTGCATTCCCCATTGTGATTACGGTGTTTGTGTCTCTGCTGGTGCCTTCTGCAGCCCCGCTGGTGGCCTGCCTGATGCTGGGCGTGCTGTTCCGTGAAACGGGCGTAGTTGACCGGTTGAGCAAGACCGCACAGAACGAGCTGATGAATATTGTCACCATCTTCCTGGGCATCTCTGTTGGCTGTACCGCCACGGCAAAGACCTTCCTCAGCCTTCAGACGATTGCAATCATGATCATGGGCGTAATTGCTTTCGGCTTTGGTACTGCTGGCGGCGTGTTGCTGGCAAAGCTGATGAACCTGTTCCTGAAGGAGAAGATCAACCCGCTGATCGGTTCGGCCGGTGTTTCTGCCGTTCCTATGGCCGCACGCGTGTCTCAGGTCGAAGGTCAGAAGGAGAACCCCGGAAACTTCCTGCTGATGCATGCCATGGGTCCCAACGTGGCTGGTGTTATCGGCTCTGCAATTGCCGCCGGTGTGTTGATGGCACTGTTTGGCTGATTGCAAGGACGATGGAATAAAATCCTCGAAACAAATCAATCCCGTCTGATTTCTCAAAGGAAATCAGACGGGATTTTCATTTTGTAGGGCGATAAATATGCCGGGAATGACGGATCTCCTGGGATGAAAAAGGTTGTTTGAAAGCTACAAATGAACCATATGAAATAAACGAATCGACGGCAGGGAATGAATCCTTGCCGTCGATTTGTTGTTGTTTCAGCGCATCGGAACGCAGTACCAGGACTTTATTTACTGCTCCGGGATCACCACAGAAAGTACTCCTGTTCCATCATAGCCTTTTCGACCGATTTGCTCCGTTGCAACAAGGAAATAGTAGGTACCAGAAGCCATTTTACGATAGGAA
The DNA here is from genome assembly GCA_963597355.1 of bacterium. GTDB lineage: Bacteria > Bacillota > Clostridia > Oscillospirales > Oscillospiraceae > UMGS1766. The sequence continues at coordinate 34,329 of CAVBPR010000007.1, forward strand.
TAACTTGTCTGCCCGGTAACAGCTTTTGCAGAAGAGAGCATAGCTCCATCCGGATGATAGCGATAGATGTAATAAGTATCCACTCCTTCCACTGCATCCCAGGAAAGCGTCAGGCAATTTGCTTCTGTATCGAAGGACACGGCGGAGATTGTTGCTGCATCCGGAGCTGGGCCACAAGAGGCTGTCACACTGTTTTCAGCCGTCACATTATCCGCAATTTCCACATAGGAGATGGGCTGAACAATGTAGCTGTGGGTGCTGTTTGCTTCCAAATTCTCCATAGTAACGGAGGTTCCCGTTACGGTTTCCAGCATCGCAACAAGGCCGGTATCCGTGTCATATTCGAAAATCTGATACGCCACGGCTTCTGGGACGCTCTGCCATGAGAGGGTAATGCTGCCCGGAATAGTAGAGATTGCAGATACGACCGGTGAAGCAAGGGTTGCAAGCTCAACTTTTTGCTCCGGTTCCTGACCGTTCAGCACCTGAATGACCCGGAAGCCTACATCCTCATATCCGACAGTTGCATCACGGCCTTCCTTGCGGTGTTCCGTGCGGCAGTCGGTTCGGGCAGATGCCCATGAGCCGCCCTTCACGCCGAAGGAGGTGACACCATCGGCATCAGATCTTACCGTTGAGGTCCATTCCCAAACATTTCCCCAGAAGTCAATTGCGCCGTGAGCACCTCTTGTAATGCCCTCATACTGATCAACCGGTGTTCTTCCGTCATTCACGCCGCAATTAAATTCGGCGTCCTTCGGCATATGGCCGGCCGCCAGTTCCCACTCGCTCTCATTGGGCAGGCGGTAGGTGTTCACACCATCCTGTTCGGTAAGCCATGCGCAATAAGCCTGGGCGTCCTCATAGGAAACACAGTTAACCGGGTAATTTTCCTCGCCTTCCGGATAGCTGCCATCAATCCAGTTGGAAGGAGCTTCCGCACCGGTAGAAGCGAGATATTCGGCATATTCTGCATTGGTAACGGGCGTGCGTTTGACATAGATGGTTTCGCCCGCGCCCATCACAGGGATGTATTCATAATTGGATGCATTGGAAACGCTCCACTTCAGGAGTCGTGTATCAGTGAATCGCAGCATACTGCTGTTGATCCGGTTCCAGTAGGTCATATACATTTCCTGGACGATTTCTTCCATTTCGGCAACCTTTGCTGCACCGCCGGGCTTTCCGGCTGTTTCGGCTTTCAACTCGGCCAGCTTGGCTTCCTTCCGAACAAGAACGGCATCGTAATTTGCAATTACCATCTCCCGGAGATTCAGGTAGTTTTCCTCCGTCGGTTTTCTCTGATACAGGGAAATCAATTTCTTTGTTTCCTCGTTCAGTTCCGGCTGCTCGGTTTCGATGAAATCGCTGTTTTCAAACATATTGGAAGCGCTGGCCTCCAATGCGGTAGCGGGGAGCAGACTGATTACCATAACCATTGCCAGCAGCAGTCCCATAACCTTTTTTGAAATTCTCATGTTGTTCCTCCTTTTGTTTCTGAGTTTTTGCGGATGGAATATAGCTACGCCCTTTTGAAAATTGGGCGATCAGCCACCAATGAGCCAATTAATAATGGAAATCTCGCTGTTTAAGTACACCAATGCCGGCACATCAAAATGCGTTGCTCCCTCAAACTGGGTCAACTTCGCATTTCCAACCGGAGACAGCCGGTCCACAAAATAGATGCTGCTCTTGGGATCGACAATTGTATCCGCAGAGCCGACAAAGGCCCACACGTCTGTGTTTTGAAATGCGGGCAAATCCTCACTGGTAATTCGAATGCTTCCGCTGCAGGGTGCAATTCGAACAAAAGTATCCGGATATGATTTTGCCAGCGCAAAGGTTCCGGTGCCACCCATGCTGTGTCCCGTCAAACTGATATTATTTGTATCAATTGCATAATCTGCCGCAAGCTCATCAATCAATGCAATTACAGAGCTGGCTACGTCACTCCATCCAGTTTGACTGGAAGAAAGTTGGGGAATCAGGATATAAGCAGATGGCTTGCCCAAGCTGCCGTCATGAAGCCATTTTGGAAAGCCGTCAATCTCCAGAAGCTGATCAAGGTCATTCCCTTTTCCGGTGCCCCCATGGAGATAGACGATCAGAGGCATATGCGCAGACGGATTTTCTGGCGTATACAGCCAATATCCAAGCCCCTGACCGTTGTGCTTTTCCATTGTGGCAGGTGTTTGGGAAGGAGCGGGTTCCTCCGGTATCGTGGGGACGGGTTCCGTTGCTTCCGGCTCTGTGGATTCCGGCATCGGATCAGTCGGCACAGTGGTCTGTTCTTCGGGGAGCGATACCGAGTCGGTCGGTGTAACGGACGGTGTCTCCTTCTGATCACTTTCTGATTTTTGCTCCGGAGTGCTTGCTGTGGTGGGGGACGATGACGCTGTGTTCTCTGATTCTGGAATTTCGTTCTTCAGAGAAATGGACGGAACCGTTTCTTCGTCTTGCTTTCCATCAGAATCAGATTCCGAGATGGGTTCTGGCTCGTATACCTGTCCGGAATCCTCGGAATTGGCTTCAAGATGCATTTCTGCAGAGACGGTTGCTGGCTGTGTCTTGCTGCTTGCCTGTTTCATTCCTTTGCTGACCACAGCAACAGAAACGATCACAACAAGCAGTGCGACCGCACCGACAACTGCAAGAATAAGGGATTTTCTCTTCATATACAGTGCTTTCCTTTCTACCTAACATTTTCTCCGCCGGGAACGGCAGAGATTACAAACACTGCTATTATTGTATATCCCTCCCCCTTTATGAAATCGGGTATGCGTATTCTGTCCGTTCGAGTGCGTAATTGGTATCGCAGGGGGCTTGCATTATGGGATATAATAACAACGGTGTTTTGTGCACAGGGAGAGGGGATAGAAATGCGCATTGCAATCATTGAAGATGAACAGCCGTTTGCAGAGGAACTGGTTGCGTACATAACACGGTTCAGCCAGGAACATCCGGTGGCGATGCAGTGCCAGTATTTCAAATCAAGCGTCACCTTTCTTTCTTCCTATCAGCCGGTGTGGGATTTGCTGTTGCTGGACATTGAAATGCCCAACATGGATGGCATGACGCTTGCGCATAAGATCAGAGAGATCGACCAGAATGTTCTGCTGATTTTCATTACAAAAGTGGCGAAATATGCGATGGCGGGATATGGAGTTGCCGCTCTGGACTATGTTCTGAAGCCGGTCAACTACCATGCTTTTTCTATGAAGCTGAGAAGGGCTTTGAGCCTGCTGGAAGCAAAGCAGAAAAACCATATCGTCATACAGGGAAACGGATTTGTCCGGAAGATCCCGGTGGAAACGATCCGGTATATCGATGTGCTTGGACATACAATTTCGTATCACACGCCGCAGGGGATCATCTCATCCACCGGGGCCAAAAGCATCCGGGAGTTGGAACGGGAGCTGCAACCCGACGGTTTCTGCAAATGCAATCAATGCTACCTTGTGAATCTGCAATATGTACAGTCGGTGGAAAAGGATATGGTTGTGCTGACAGGCGGCGAATGCTTGGGCATCAGCCGCAACCGGAAAAAACCGTTTATGCAGGCGCTGCTTGATTTTTGGGGGAGGTGAGCGAATGGGCTATGATGTTTCTCAAATCCTGACACCCGGCGCAGTTCAGTGCGGTTTGGTGACAGGTTTTCTGTATATGCTTCCGTTGCAGAAACGGGAGCATTTTCCGCAACGTTTCTTTTTCGCCGCCATTGGTTCTCTCTTGGCAGCGCCACTGCTAAAACTATACCAGTCCTGCACGGCAGGACTGTTTCTCGGGAGGGATGCTTTCTCTGCCCTGCCGGGGATTCTAATTGGAACCGGAGGAGACCTTTTATGGAACGTATGGATCCTCTTTCTGATGGTGTTTTTTTGCTGTAAGCTGAAATGGCATAAAGCCCTCTATTGCGCGGTCTGCGCCTATTTGACGCAGGACATTGCCTATACTGCTTTCGTTATTCTGATGCCCAATGCAGCAAACCGGGGGACGCACCCGGTTCAATGGAACACATTCTGGCTGGAGCTGCTGATTATGCTGCTGGTCTATGGCTTCTTTTTTATCTGTTTCGCAAGAAAACTGCCGGAGAATGGAGATTATCGTTTTCAGTGCAGTCGGTCGCTCCCTGCCATGCTTTCTCTTATATTCGTTGGTCGTATTCTCGGAACCTATGCGAAATGGGGATTTGATACGCAAAGCAACAATACTTTTGTTTTCCTGCTGATCTATGATGCGTTGCTTTCTACTACGCTTCTGGTCACACAGCTGTTGCAGAGGCGAGAAGAAAGCTTCCGCACCGCCGCCGCACTGGAAGCTCAACTGCGCCGGATGCAGAAGCAGCAATATGAAACCTTCCGTTCCAATCTGGATGCGATCAATCATAAGTGTCATGATTTGAAACATCTGGTGGCGGCACTCCGGAGCGAAGGGGACAGCGAGCGAAAAAAAGAACTGCTCCGGGAATTGGAGCAGGATGTTATGATTTATGACGCGCAGATGGATACGGGAAACGATGGTTTGGATGCGCTTTTGTCCGACGCATGGATGAATTGCTATCACAAAAATGTGCAGTGGACCTGCATGGCAGATGGACAGGCCGTGGGCTTTCTTGATCCGATTGATCTCTATACCATGCTGGGAAATGCGCTGGATAACGCCATAGAAAGCGCTGCGCAGGTGAGCGATCCGCAAAAGAGATTCCTCAGCGTGAATATCTGGCGAAAGCAGCGGATGGCCTTCCTGAAAATTGAGAACTACTGTGAAACTCTTCCTGTGCTTCAAAATGGACTGCCGGTCACCACAAAAAGCAATCCTTCCGAGCATGGCTACGGGATGCGCAGCATTCAGTCCGTGGTCCATCGTCACGACGGTGAGCTTAAAATCTCTACCGTTGACCATGTTTTCACGCTTTCCATCATTCTGCCAATTCCAATGGATTTTAACTGAAGTGCTTGAATAATCTAAAACAGAAGATGGAATAAAAACAGCAAGAACCCCAGCCCGAAAATTTTCGGGCTGGGGTTCTGTTTGCATGTATTACTTTGCCTTCTTCATCCGCTGATAACGGTTGATGGCGCAGAGAATGCCCCGCAGAGGCGCAAGGTTAATATTGTGGCTGATGCCAACGCCGAAAATGTCCTTCCCGGTTTCGTCGTCCCGCAGCTGAATGTAGGCAACGGCTACGGAATCAGAGCCGTTGGTGATTGCGTGGGACTTGTAATCGACAAACGTCAGTCGGTCCATTTTTTGACCGTGAATGGCATTGAAGAATGCATCGATGGGGCCGTTGCCTTCGCCATTGACGGAGAAAGTGGTGTCCTGATGACGGATTGTGCCGAAGAAGGTAACCTGGCTGTGGCCGTTTACGGTTTCCTCGTGGAATGCATGTTTCACCAGCTGATACGGACCGTCTACCTTCAGGTATTCCTTTTCGAACAGCTCCATAATGTGGTCGGCCTTCAGCTCCTTGCCGACGCGGTCGCTTTCTTCCTGCACCACAGCACCGAATTCTCCGTGCATTGCCTTCGGCATGTCAAAGCCAAACTTGTGGTTCATAATGAAGGCGGCGCCGCCCTTGCCGGACTGGGAATTGATGCGCACCGGTTCGTATTCCCGGCCCAGATCGGCAGGGTTGATGGGGAGGTAGGGAACCATCCATTTGTCAGTTCCGGTTTCCCGCATGTAGTTAAAGCCCTTGTTAATTGCATCCTGATGGCTGCCGGAAAAAGCGGTGAATACCAGGTCACCGGCATAGGGCTGGCGCTCCGGAACCCGCATCTTGGTGCAGCGCTCATACATTTCACGGATGCGGTCCATATGGCTGAAGTCCAGCTCCGGATCAATTCCCTGAACATACATATTCATTGCAACGGTGATCATGTCAACATTGCCTGTGCGCTCGCCATTGCCGAACAGGCAAGCCTCTACCCGCTCTGCACCGGCCAGCAGACCGGCCTCAGTGGTTGCAACACCGCAGCCCCGGTCGTTGTGGGGATGCAGGGAGATGATTGCCCGCTCCCGACCGGGCAGTTTGCGGATGAAGTATTCCAGCTCGTCTGCAAACTGATTTGGCATGCAGTTTTCCACCGTGGTGGGCAGGTTCAGGATTACCTTGTGCTCCTCGTCTGCGTGGAGGTGATCCAGCACAGCGGCGCAGATCTCTGCAGCAGCATCCATTTCCGTGCCCATGAAGGATTCGGGAGAATACTCAAACCGCAAATCCATGCCAGCGGCAATTACCGGCTGAGCCATTTCATAGATAAGGTCAGCGGCGTCGGTGGCAATCTGCTTTACACCGGCTACATCCGTGCGGAAAACGACTTCGCGCTGAAGGGTGGAAGTGGAGTTGTAGAAGTGGAAAATGACGTGCTTGGCGCCCTGAATGGCCTCGAAGGTCTTTTTGATCAGGTGCTCGCGGGCCTGCACCAGCACCTGAATGGTCACATCGTCTGGAATGTGGCCGCCTTCAATCAGTTCGCGGCAGATTTCAAAATCGGTATCGGAGGCGGAGGGGAAACCAATTTCAATTTCCTTTACCCCAATTTCGTCTACCAGCACATGGAACATCTCCAGCTTTTCATCCATGTTCATCGGGTCAATCAGCGCCTGATTGCCGTCTCTCAGGTCGACGGAGCACCACACGGGTGCCTTTGTGATGATCTTATCCGGCCAGGTGCGGTTTTCAATGGGCTGAGGCTGGAAGGGAATGTACTTTTCGTAACCTTTCATGGGTTGTTCTCCTTTTACTATTTCGTGTAGATGATTCAAAATCTGGTTTTCTGTCAAAGGGCACAAAAAAACACCTCTGACGATCTGCGATGTCAGGGGCGTAGAGTATTCACGCGATACCACCCTGGTTCGGCCACTGGTTACCCAATGACCCTCGTCAGCCTCCAACAAGGCCGGGACAGATAACGGCGTCAGCCGGACAACCTTAGTAAGGGGAAACCTGTTCAGGCGGTCGACTCCGGAAACAGTTATACGCTTTGCATCTCTTGCTGTCTTGCAGCGAACGGCAGCTCTCTGAAAAGGGAATTGCAAAACCTTTTTTTCCATCATTGTCTTTCGGGGAAGGAATTCAATTCTAGTGCTATTTTACGCATTCCGTTTCCTTTTGTCAAGGAATTTCCATGGCGTGTAGTTTGTTTGCCGGTCAGCGGGGAAGAAAGGCAGACGGTGCAGATAAAACCGGGGGAGCATAATCGAAACAATCGGGAAAGGAAAAAGCTTGTACTCAGAAAAAGCTGTGTTAAAATAAATACTGTCAATTATAATTAGGGGAGAAAAATATGGAAAAAACAATGACAGAGGGTAAAGAGTGGAAATTGATTCTGCTGTTTACCTTGCCTTTGATGGCAGGAAACCTGCTGCAGCAGCTTTACAATACGGTGGACGGAATCATTGTAGGAAATTTTGTCAGCGAGGATGCGCTGGCAGCCGTGGGAACCTGTTCGCCTTTGACCATGCTGTTTATCGCCATTGCAGTTGGTATGTCCAATGGTGCAGCGGTGGTGATTTCCCAATTGTTTGGGGCACGCAGGATAGAGGAGATGAAACGCAGTATTGCCACGTCGCTGATTCTGCTGTTCTGGATGGGTGTGGCGTTCTCTGTTTTGGGCTGCGTATTGGCGAAATGGATGCTGAATACCGTGTTGGGGGTTCAGGATTACCTGCTGGCGGATGCGGTGCTGTATTTTCGCATATATGCCATCGGTTTGTTATTCCAATTTGTATATAACATTGTTGCGGCGGTGCTGCGTTCTTTGGGAGACAGTCGGGCAACCCTTTATTTTTTGCTGATTTCTTCTGTGTGCAATGTGGTGCTGGATCTGGTGGCAGTGCTGGTGCTGCACTGGGGGGTTATGGGTGCTGCGCTCGCCACGGTGGTGTCTCAGCTTGTGTCTGCTGTGGCCAGCATTTACTACCTGTTCCAGCGTTATCCTGATTTGCGTTTTGCCAAGGGAGAGTTCCGTTTTGATGGAGAAAAGGGCGTCCTGATCATGAAAATGGGCGTTCCGTCCACGCTGCAGCAGTGTGTTGCGTCGCTGGGACATGTGGCAATTCAGCGGGTTATCAATGCCTTTGATATTACCGCCGGTTACACCGCCGCTATGCGGATTGAGAGCTTTATTCTGATTCCAATTCAGGGTTTCTTTATGGGAATGGCTACATTTACCGGCCAAAACCTGGGGGCAGGAAAGCTGGATCGCATCTATCGGGCACTGCGCCACACAATGGCAATGAGTATGATCGTTGTGGCTGGCGTGATTGCAATTATCTTCCCGCTGGCGCCCCAGCTGGTGGCGCTGTTTGGCGTGACGGGTGCATCGGCGGCGATTGCGGCCCATTATCTGCGCTTTATCGTGTTTGCGTTTGCTGTTTTCTGCATTTATTTCTGCGTCAATGGCGTTTTGCAGGGAGCGGGTGACGTTGGCTTCTGCGCCTTCAACACGTTTTCCGGACTTGCCATGAAAGTCATTTTCGTTTATATTGCCGCGTTTCTTACGCCGATTGGCATGCGGGCCATCTGGTGGGGCAGTCTGGCAAGCTGGGTGTACAGCCTTACGCTGGCGGTGCTGCGCTATCGCTTTGGCCCATGGCGAAACAAGTGCATTGTAAAGTAAACGGAATTGTTGGTTTTGCACAGAAGTGCTCAAATCAGAGGATTATTTCCCTGAAATGCTTTGCATCGTTATGGCGATGTGTTAAAATAACTCCATCCCGATTCGGGATGGAGTTATTTCTTTCTTGGAGGGTTTATGGCAGAAGATTATCATTTTTTTGCACTGATTGCCCGAATGAAATATATTGATCGCTGGGCACTTATGCGCAATACAAAGCAGGAGAACATCCAGGAGCACTCCCATCAGGTGGCGGTTCTGGCTCACGCGCTGGCGCTGCTGCAAAACCGCTATTTCGGCGGACAGGTGGATCCGGGAAAGGTAGCAATTGCCGCGCTTTATCATGATGCAACAGAGATCATTACCGGCGATATGCCGACCCCGATTAAATATTATAACGATACCCTTCGAGATTCCTATAAGGCAGTGGAAGCGGTTGCGGCAGACCAGCTTTTGGACATGCTGCCGGAGGAACTGAAAAAGGAATACGAGCCTTTGCTCAAAGAGGAAGATCCTGAAATTCGCAAGATTGTCAAGGCAGCGGACAAGCTTTCCGCCTACATCAAGTGTGTGGAGGAAATTAAGGCGGGGAACACGGAGTTTCTGCGGGCAAGGGAACAAACCTGGGCAGCATTGACGGATCAACCGATCCCCGCACTAAGCTATTTTATGGAGCATTTTCTGCCCAGCTTTGAATTGACCCTGGATGAATTGCAAGGTTGACACCAACCGAAGATAAGAAAGATAAGATAAAGGAGACAACTACTATGCGCGCTATTGTTACGGTAATTGGTAAGGACCAGGTGGGTATTATTGCCAATGTCTGTTCCCTGCTTTCCGGCCACCAGGTCAATGTGCTGGACATCAGCCAGACGATTTTGCAGGAGTATTTCACTATGATTATGATGGTGGATACAGCAGAATGCCCGTTGGATTTTTCCGCTCTGGTGACGGAGCTGGAGCAGGAGGGCGAGAAGATGGGACTGACCATCCACGCACAACGGGAAGACATTTTCAACGCAATGCATCGCATTTGAGGAGAAACTGAACTATGCTGAGTAACGAAGAAATTCTTCAGACCATACACATGATTGACCAGCAGCACCTGGACATTCGCACCATCACCATGGGCATTTCCCTGTTGAGCTGTGCGGATCCGGATGCCAAGGTTTGCTGTCAGAAAATCTATGATAAAATCTGCCGCAAGGCAGAGCATCTGGTTGCCACCGGTGAGGCAATCGAGCGGGAATTCGGTATTCCTATCGTAAACAAGCGCGTAAGCGTCACCCCCATTTCTCTGGTTGCCGCCGGATGTGAAACGGAAGACTATGTGCCCTTTGCTGTGGCACTGGATCAGGCCGCGCATACCGTGGGGATCAATTTCCTCGGTGGTTATTCTGCTCTGGTGCAGAAGGGAATGACGGAGTCAGACGTGAAACTGATTCGCGCCATTCCGGAGGCGCTGGCCACAACGGAGCTGGTGTGCTCCTCGGTAAATGTTGGTTCCACCCGAGCAGGTATCAATATGGACGCAGTGAAGCTCATGGGTGAAACGGTGAAGGCGGCGGCAGAGCGCACTGCAGATCGGGGCGGTTTTGGCTGCGCAAAGCTGGTGGTGTTCTGCAACGCGGTGGAGGACAATCCCTTCATGGCCGGTGCGTTCCACGGCGTAGGCGAGGCAGAGACCGTGATCAATGTGGGCGTTTCCGGACCGGGTGTTGTTTATCACGCACTTCAGTCCGTAAAGGGCCAGCCTTTCGATGTGGTGGCAGAGACGGTTAAGAAAACTGCCTTCCGGATTACCCGTATGGGCCAGCTGGTGGCGCAGGAGGCCAGCCGCCGCCTGAATACGCCCTTTGGCATTGTGGACCTTTCCCTTGCACCTACCCCGGCAGTGGGCGACAGTGTGGCGCGGATTCTGGAGGAAATGGGCCTTGAAACCTGCGGCACGCATGGTACGACAGCCGCTCTTGCACTGCTGAACGACGCAGTCAAGAAAGGCGGCGTAATGGCATCCTCTTCTGTGGGCGGTTTGTCCGGTGCGTTTATTCCGGTGTCTGAGGACGAAGGCATGATCGCCGCGGCGCAGTCCGGCGTGCTGACGCTGGATAAGCTGGAGGCAATGACCTGTGTCTGCTCCGTTGGACTGGACATGATCGCAGTGCCCGGCGACACGACGGCGGAAACCATTGCGGCAATTATCGCAGATGAAGCGGCAATCGGTATGGTAAACAACAAGACCACGGCAGTGCGCATCATCCCCGCGCCGGGTCTTGATGTGGGAGACACGGTGGAAATGGGCGGCCTGTTGGGCTCTGCGCCTGTAATGCCGGTGCATACGGCGTCCTCGGCTGATTTTATTCATCGTGGCGGCCGCATTCCGGCTCCGCTGCACAGCTTGAAAAACTGATAACATCAAAAAATCCTGCCAGGTACACCTGGCAGGATTTTTTTGTGGAAAGTTGAAATTATCCGAGGATCGCCTTGTCAGAGGCGAACTCGTGACCACTGACTTTCTCGAACTGATGAAGCAGATCTTCTACGGTGAGATTGGCTTTTTCTTCGCCGCGGATGTCCAGAATGATATTGCCTTCGCTCATCATGATCAGGCGGTTGCCGTGGGTGATGGCATCCTTCATGTTATGGGTGATCATGATGGTGGTCAGCTGCTCCTGATTGACAATGCGGTCGGTGGTGGCAAGAACTTTTGCCGCCGTTTTTGGATCCAGAGCGGCGGTGTGTTCGTCCAGCAAGAGCACCTTTGGCTTTTGCAGAGTAGCCATCAGCAGGGTCAGCGCCTGCCGCTGACCGCCGGAGAGCAAACCGACTTTGCTGGTCAGGCGATCTTCCAGACCCAGATCCAGCTGCTTGAGCAGTTCGCGGTACTGCTCGCGCTCCCCTTTTGTGATGCCGCTGCGGAGGGTTCTGGATTTGCCGCGGCGCATGGCCAGAGCCAGATTTTCTTCAATCTGCATTGTGGCCGCTGTGCCGGTCATGGGGTCCTGAAAGACGCGGCCGACATATTTTGCCCGCTTGTGCTCGGACAGAGAGGTGACATCGGTGCCGTCAATGATGATTTTACCGCTGTCTACCGGCCAGACGCCGGCAACTGCGTTCAGCATAGTGGACTTGCCTGCGCCGTTACCGCCGATTACCGTGACGAAATCTCCCGGTTCCAGATGGAGGGATACGCCGCAAAGAGCGTGCTTTTCGTTGACGGTTCCGGCATTAAAGGTCTTGTGAATGTTCTGAATTTCAAGCATTGTTTCCAGCCCCCTTCTTGGCCTTGTTGAAGTACTTTCCCTTCCAATAGGGGAGAGCAAGGAACAGAGCGACCACAACTGCAGTAAGCAGCTTCAAATCGTCGGTGGAGAGACCCAGCTTCAGAACAAGCTGAATGACGATATAATAGATGACAGCGCCGATGACACAGCCCAGCAGTTTGAGACCAAAGTTGCGGAAAATCTTGTCGAAGATAACTTCGCCAATGATAACGGCAGCCAAACCGATTACGATAGCGCCGCGGCCCATGTTGATGTCGGAGAAGCCCTGATACTGACTCAGCAGAGCACCGCTGAGGGTTACCAGACCGTTGGAAATCATCAGGCCAAGTACCTTTGTGAAGTTGGTGTTAATGCCCTGTGCCCGTGCCATATTGGGGTTTGCGCCGGTGGCGCGGAGAGAAGCACCCAATTCCGTGCCAAAGAACCAATACATGACCAGAATAATGACCACCAGGAAAATGGCCAGAATCAGCAGGGGGTTGTTCAGCCCCAGATTGCGTACGAAACGGGAAGATACCAGCAGGTTGTATTTGTCAACGCTGATGGGCAGGTTTGCCTTGCTGCCGTTGTCCGTACCCCAACCCATGATGTGCAGGTTTACGGAATAAAGGGCAAGCTGGGTCAGAATACCGGCGAGAATGGCGGGGATTCCGAAGGCGGTATGAAAGATGCCGGTAACAAATCCGGCCAGCATGCCGACCAGTACGGAAGCGATTAAGGCAACCGCCATGGGAACACCGTTTAAAGTCAAGATAACGCACACGGCACCGCCTGTGCAGAGAGAGCCGTCCACAGTCAGGTCGGCGACGTCAAGGATCTTGTAAGTGATGTAAACGCCAATGGCCATTACACCCCAGATCAGACCCTGAGCAATCGCACCCGGCATGGAACTAAGCAGGGCAGACAGAAATTGCATGGTTGATTCCTCCAAAAGTATATAGATAACAAACATTATAACAAAAAGCAACGGAAAAGAAAAGTCTTTTCCGTTGCTTTCGTTGAATCGTGGAGCAGGAACTTATTCAGAAATTGCTTCGTAGCCGTCGGGAACGGTGATGCCCAGAGCTTCGCAGTTGGCGGCATTGTACTTCTTGGTAACAGAAGGAGCAGTTTCCACAGCCATGGTGGTCACGTCAGCGCCGTTGACCAGAATGTCATAAGCCATCAGGCCGGTCTGGTAACCCAGGTCATAGTAGCTGATGGACAGAGTAGCCACGCCACAGCCCTTGCAGATGCCTTCTTCACCGGCAATGACGGGAACCTTCTTTGCGAGAACCACGTTTGCAATTGCCTCGGTGTTGGAAGCGGCAGTGTTGTCGGTGGGGATGTAAATGACATCGGAGTTGTCAGCAGCCGTCTCGGTGACAGCGGTGACGTCGTTGGTGTCATTGAAAGCATAGTAAGTAACGGTGTAGCCGTCCTTTTCCAGATACTCCTTGATCACGTTGCACTGATACACGGAGTTGGGCTCAGCGGAGCAATACAAAAGACCGACGTTCTTTGCATCCGGGAACAGTTCCTTCAGCATAGCGGCCTGCTGATCCAGAGGAGCCAGGTCAGAGGTGCCGGAAACATTGTTGCCGACGGTGCCGGTCCAGTCGCTGATTTCCAGCGCGGTGGCGTAGTCGGTGACTGCAGTGCCCAGAACGGGAATGTCCGCCGTTGCAGCGGCAGCAGCCTGCAGGGGAGAGGTTGCGATTGCCAGGATCAGGTCATCGCTGTCGGAAACAAAGCCGTTGACGATGGTAGCGCAGTTTGCGCTGTCGCCGGAAGCGTTCTGAGAATCAAACTTGACGGCGTCGCCCAGCTTCTCCTTCAGTGCATCTTGAAAGCCCTGGTTAGCGGCATCCAGTGCCTCGTGCTGAACCAGCTGGCAGATACCGATGTTGTAGACCTTGCCGTCAGCAGTGGAAGCATCTGTTGCAGATGCGGAGCTGCCGCCTGCAGTGGAAGTGCTTGTGGTGCCGGAAGTGGAGCTTCCGCAAGAGGCCAGAGCGAGAACCATGGCCAGAGCCAGCACAACAGCGGCCAGCTTAGAAAGCTTTTTCATTGTTATTTCCTCCTTGTCTTAAGAGCGGCGGTGGTGTATCGCCACTTTACAGCATAAAAGCTTTAAACAACTACAGATTATAGCGATCTATTTCCCATTTGTCAATGTATGAATTTTGCTACAGGGCGGAAAATGAAAAGAACCGCAATGGCAAAGCATTTCATGCTGCCATGCGGCTCTTTGTTGCTGGGAATGGAACTGGTCAGGGCTCTTCAATGACGGAGGTAATAACCGGTGTACCATCTCGGTTCAATAGAGGGGTTAACCCGCCGCCATATCCGTCCCGACAAAAAAGATAGTTCACGCCGGTTTCTGTATCGACCAGTACCATTGCGGCAGAAATCGTGCCCTGGGTATAGCTGATCACAAATCGTTTCTTCTTTGCCATTTTAAATTTGTCTCCCTTCCCTTTGTGGGTAATATTTCTGAGTGGAACGCGATTTCAGTGTATTCACATGGAGGATCTGTGTCAATAGAAATAAACAATTTATAATCAATGCAAAAAAAGATCGCCCATCCGGAGGCAGAAAGCATCCGGATGGGCGGCTGGGGATAAGGCGAAACCCTGACGTTTAATTTGCCGTGAATTCAATCACCGGCGTGTCAATGGTAGTATGTCCCTCTTTGATTTCAAGCCCGACCTCTATTTCGGTGATATCCGACACAGAGGTAATCTGATTTTCTTCCAGAGAAGATTCCTGCAGCGTGATGTCCAGCACGGCGCATGCGCCGTCCGCAAGCGCTTTGCTATAACCGTAGAAGCTGGTCATAAAGCCGTTTACGGAAAGAGAATTATATGCAGTGCCAACGGTAAGGTCTTTTCCGCTTTTGTTCTCTGCCAAAAGGAGGACGTGCAGATTGGAGCTGTAATCAGATGGATCTTCGACTACGGCTTTTTTGACGATCCGCAGACCATCCTGATTATAAACTTCCGTACCATCGGCATTGTATTCAGCCTTTGCACCCGGCACAGCAATTGTAACAGAGGTTTCTTCTGCAATGTCATTCCAGTTTGTGTCTTTCTGGGACAAAGAAAGGGCAACAGAGCCAATTTCCTTGATTCCGTAAATGCTCCAGTACTCGGGATCCAGAACGGATGAAAGATCAATAGAGATGATGACGCGTTTGCCGGGGTTAATTGCATCGCTGTCCCAGGTGGAACTGTAGACAATCAGGTCGTTGATTGCGATGTCGGAAGTGGATAAATATATCATGTCGCTGGTGGTGTTCTCCAGTTCCAAAAGCAGAGCGGATTCCCCACTGCTGTTTTCCATGATTGCGCTGGAAAGCAGTTTAACGCCGTTTACATCGTAAAGCGCATCCTGCAAAAAGCAGGTGATGTCATAATTGTAGGTGTTCATAGCGGCGGAGCTTGCGATGGTTTCCTGATAACAATCTTTGCTGTAATCGTGAGCATCAAACGCAGAGGTTTTCACCTGGCAGGGGCCAGTGTAGGTGTCGTTGCTGTCGTCGTCTGACACGTCAAAGCCAATTTCGATATCGGCAATTTCATTGATGCCATACAGCATGAGCTGGTCATAGCTGAAGCTGATTGTGTCATTTGCGCTTTTGCCAGCCGCAACATCACAGTTCAGGTAGCCGTCGCTTATCATGTATCCATTGATGGAATTGCAGCAATATCCAACGGATCCACTGACGAAGGACAGGTCTTTTTCCGTGTTATTTTCGATGGTAAGCTCCAAGTCCACAGAGTAGTTGGAATAACTCAGACCTGTTGCGGTGATCTTTGTGCCGTTTTCATCATACATTACCGTCTCAGAAAGCGTGGCGTCTTTGCTGAAGGGTTCCAGCGTATCATCGGAGGATTTGCTTTCGTCTTTATCGCTGGAGGATGCAGCCGCTGAGCTGCTTTCGTCGGGTTGGCTGTTTTCGGCGGAACTTTCTGTGCTGGGGCTGCCGCCGCAAGCAGCGAGAGAAATGACAATACAAATTGCAAGCAGTAACGAGAATAGTTTTTTCATTTCATTTTCTTCCTTTCCGGTCACACGGGCATTCAACTCCGTTGTTGACCTTGCCAACTACAAAGTGGGTTACAGAGGCAACTTGTCCTGTTCCCCTTTCGCAAGAAAAGAATAGCACGGAAAGTGTTGTATCTGGTTTTATCAATGCAAAAGCAGGAGAGCCCGGAGTTTCGTTGTCCGGGCTCTCCTGGAGAAAAAGTATCAAGTTTTACCTGTTATGGTGCTGCGGACTTCATCTGAAACGTCGACTCTGTTTTCAGGATCAACAATGTCGTTGTTTTCCATTTCGATGAGTTCGATCAGGGTTTGGCAGAATTCATACTGCTGCGCATCGATTCCGACTTCAAAGAGATGATCATATAAGTCCTGTCTGGTGAGGGCATAGGAGTCCATATTCGCGTGCTTGACGCAAAGTCTGGTTCCTTCATAGAGCAGATTCATGGCATTGTGGGGCCGCCCCAGTTCAAAGAAAATGTTTGCGCAGGGGATCAACACATCTTCAATTTTTTGCAGATCCGTTGGAATAATGAGGTCAGAAAGCTCTTGCGCCTTTTGAATAAAGGTTTCCGCGGACGGTGCGTTATTCTGCACCAGAGCAAAGTACCAGGCACATACCAGGTAGTATTGAAGGCGAACGTCAGCATATGGCGAGGTGTTTTCTGAAATTACCTTCTCTGCCGTGTCGAGCAGGCGGTGAATCTCCTTTTCTGTGCCGCGTCCGCTGCGCATGAGCACCGTTGCCTTGGCCAGAATATTTTTTGTGTATAGATGTCTGTCGTCCCGGGAGCGGCTTCGCTTTGCATAATGAATGGTTTTTTCAGTTGCATTCATCATCTTGTCCAGCAGCTGTTTTTCGTAGGGATCCTCCGTGTCATAAAATCCATTCAGAAGAAAGTCGTAGTAAGCGGAAACCATGTCATAGTAAATTGCGTAAGTCTCGTGGGATCGAAAATGCTTTGCGGCCCTGTTTGCGCGATCAAGCACACCCTTCATTTCGTCTTTGTTTCTATGGGCGGAATGAATGGAAAATATCAGTTCATAGGTGCGCATAACCGCAAGTGCCTTTTGCTGCCGCCCCTTTTTTGTGCTTGCATAATGATCGGAGGAAATGGAGGCAGTGTTTTCGGCAAGAAACCGGCCTGTTTCAGAGAAAATAAAGTCTTCTCTGTACCGGGGCATATTGAGCAATACGGTTAATTGCAGATTTGCAAACAACTCGGTGTTATAAATCGCTTTTTCATGCTGGCATTGAGGGAGCAAACTTTCCGCCTGAGCGAGCAATTTTGTCAGCTTTTTCATGTCGGAAGGAGCGTTCTCGCAGGAAGCTGTGCCTTTGCGCAGTTTTTTGGGATAGTTATTCCTGGTGGATTCCAGTTGAATTTCTGTGTAGAAGTAAGTCAGAAACTGTTCTGCTGCGCGGATGCTTGCTGGAGTCCATTCCCAACGGCGCACGGCTTCCCGGATTACATGGTGCATGGAAATGGAATTGTCGGTAAGCATCAGCCAGCCGTCCTGAATCAGCTCGTTGATATCATCCAGGGATCGGAGGTTCAGAATCTGATGAAGGTTATGGATGTCGATTCCGCAGTCGCCCAGCAGAGAAGAGACCTTCATTAGGCTTTTCTGTTCTTCTGAGAGCAAATTGGCTGCAAAGAGAGCATCGATGATGTTTCCGATGGTGTTTCTGGTTGGCGTGCTGTCTTTTTCATAATCAACTTTTTCCGGAGCAATGGCTGAAAAACCATATTGATCGGTTAGAGATGCAGCACTGGAAACCGTGATGTGGCTGTTGGCAATCTGCTTTGCAATCAATTCGAGGATAAGAGTATGACCCTCAATACGCTGTAAAATCTGCTCAAAATTTGCCTGTTCTTCCACGGAAATAGAACGGCCAAGATTGGCTTCAAAAATATGGCGGAGTGCATTTTGGTCGGAAACGGCAGAAAGTTTCAGCTCCCGGCAGTTTGGATAACAGACCGCTTCCCGGCGCAAAAGGATAACCTTGAGATCGGTGGAAAGGAGGGCCTTCAAATCATCATCAAAATCACCGGTAAAGTTGTCAATGACTAGAACGGAAGATGTGTTTCGCACAAGCTCCCGAATTTTCCGGACTTTTTTATCAAAGTACCTGGTGGCGGTTTGTTCCTGTTCCTCTTGCCTTAATGTATTTATTTCAATGTTGTTGTCGTTGGAGACGGTTGCTTCTATGCTGTCTTTGTAATAGACATACAGAACGGTGGAGAATGTTTCCCGGCGGCGGGACAGATATTCCCGGATCAGTGTGCTTTTTCCGATGCCGCCCATACCGGTGACCAGAAGGCAGTTAGCATCCGGGTTTACTACGAACTGATCTAACGCTGAAAATTCCTGTTCACGCCCATAAAAAATCCTGGGTCTTACGATGGGGGTGGAGTAGATTCTCGGGATGATTGGATCTGCATAGGATTCCATTTCCTGAAGCTGCGCCACGACTTCCTGCATGCTTTGGTATCGGTCGGCATAATAGACCGCCAAAGCCCGGTGAAGGAAGGCGCCCAGAGAGTGAAAAAGTCGATCATCGCATTTGCGGTCAGCATACTGGATGTTAGAAAAATCATATTCCGCGTCCGTTTCGCAATCTGGTGCAGCAGGTGTTCGCCCGAATAAAAGATAGAAGAGCAGAGCACCGATGCTGTAGACATCTGTGTGGGGGCCCAGTCGTTTGATTTTTGAGGTTTGCAGTTCAATGGGAGCAAATCCCTTTGAATAGGAAAGCCGTACATCGCCGCTGTGCAGCTTGCCTGCCTTTTTCAGCTCTTGAAGGGAAAGAAGAGAATTGAAGTCAAAGAGCTGAACCTGCTTTTCATATCCGTCAACAATGAGAACATTGCTGGGCTTGATGTCCAGGTAGAGATACCCCTGCTTGTGGAGATTGGCCAGGACGTGGGCGGTTTGCTTGACGAGTGCAATGCATTCCTTCAGCGTTTCCGGTCGATAGGTTGCCAGCGTTTTTCTGGAGGAATAAGCGGACAGGATATAAAAGGTGCCATTCTGCCGGAAAACATCCAGCTGATTTGTCATCGAGGAATAATTTGTGTCGGAATAATACAGCTGATTTGTGCGGGAAAACTCAGAGCGGAATTGTTCCTGCCACTGTTGAAAGGCGGCGGCATCCTTTGATGACGGGATTAAATGGTTGTTTTCATCCCGGAAAATATCCAGCGTGTAAGGATAGAACTCCTTAATCCGGTACAGTGTTTTGTCGCCGGTATCTGCTATACGGGCTGCTTCATACACAATGCTAGAGCCGCCGCGTCCGATTTCACCTTCGATAGAAAAATGAAGTACCTCGCCTCTGTCATTGCGCAAGTGAAGCGGAGTGTTTGGGCGTAAAGCAATTCTATGATCCATAAACTCCCCACCTTTTTTGCTATGCCATGATTATAACGAGTTACTTCCTGCGTCTGGTTTTGCCGTCGCAAGGATTAAACTTCGGTATCCTCTTCCTTTACGGCAAAAACCTCGCCCATATAGGTTCGAAAAGCTTCCAGCGGATGCTCATCGTTCAAAGACCACAAGAAAAGCCAGTCATAGGGATTTCCGGCGTACAACTCCGGATAACCCGCGCTCAACAGACGGGCATTTATCGTGTCCAGGCACCGTTCTGAATCCGAGGATCTTGCAGAATAAAAAGCATCGTTTTTATGGATGATGAGTTTTGCCCAATAGGAGTAGAACACAAGGAAAATCAGCATCTTTCGAACAATCTCATCATCACCGACCAAATCGCCCCGGACAAGTTTATCAATGCTCTGGCGACTGGGAAAACAGTAGTCGGCTTTCATGGGCATCAGTCGGTTCTCGGACAAAACAGAGGTCAGGGAGCGGTCGTATTTTACAGCGTATTCCGTCTCCTGATAATTTGCCAGACCGAGTATTTGAGAAAAGATAATCCAGGTGGAGGCATCTGAATCGGCAATGACATAATCGTAAGGCTTCACCTTTTGATCCTGATGGTGAATTTCGGCAGAAATGACTTCAGCAGAGCGAGTGTCTGCTGCGCCTTTTTTACGCCTGTCCTCAAACTGATTGTGGGTTCTGGCGATGATGGAGCCTTCCTGCGTGGCCAATCCGCCCGGTTTGGAGATCTCCGCCCAAAGGTCCTGAATATATTTGATGGCGGTGGCGTTGTTGTACCGGAAGTCATCGATCTGCTCTTTTATGTATTGAATCAGGGTTTCTTTATCGTCAATGCTGTTCAGGCCGTCCAGGATTGTTCCGGTATAGAGAATGTCGCAATCGGGAAGTGTTTTCGCTTTTTTGGGGATGGGAATTTGGTCAATCATCTCCTGCGCCTGGGTATAGGAGAGGGCATTTCTCAAGCAGAAATAATAAACGGCCTCCGTTATGGTGTGGCAATCAAAACCCCGCTCCAACAGAACGCACCGGAAGAAGTCGTTTGTCTGGTCGACATCCAGATGGAAGGCAAAGCAGATTTGAAATGCCGTTTTCCGGGAAATTTTCTTGTTTGGAGAAAACCACTCTTTGAAGTCGCGAGGCGGTTTTATGTCGGCGGCCTTGAACTTTTTACGTAGGAATTGCGCTTTTGCAGTCACATCAGAGGAATCCTCCGTGTATCCGTGCGCGGCAATAAAGGCGGTCAGAGCCATGTCAAAGCCGTGAAACAGTGCAGAGATTTCAAGCAGACTTTCTTCGTAGTCTTCGTCGTCAGAGGACAGCGTTTCAGCCTTGAGATTGAGAATGTCAGTGTATTGACTCATATTGGCAAAGTTCCTTTCCTGATCTGATAGTGCGAATTCCCTCACGTTATCTCAAATAACCTGTAAAGCGCAAAGTTTGAAAAAAGGACACCAATCTCGCTACGCAGTGCAATAAGATTGGTGTCCGATTATGGTACGGGTAGTGGGAGTCGAACCCACACGAATCTCTCCACAGGAACCTAAATCCTGCACGTCTGCCAATTCCGTCATACCCGCATGATGCCCCATTTTACCATTTATTTGTGAGAATTGCAAGATAAAGAAATTCCTCGTATAATAGCAGACGAGGTGAGTCCGGTTTGAGGTATGAAGCAATATTGGAGCAGGCGGTAATTCCTTTGATGCAATGGTATCAGGAGTCCGCGCGGCAGCTGCCATGGAGAGAAAATCCCAGCCCGTATCGGGTTTGGATTTCAGAAATTATGCTGCAGCAAACGCGGGTTGCGGCGGTCATTGGTTATTTTGAACGCTTCATGACGGCATTGCCCACCGTTTCTGATTTGGCAGAAGTTTCGGAGGATGTTCTGCTGAAGCTATGGCAGGGATTGGGCTATTATAATCGCGCACGCAACCTGAAGAAGGCGGCACAAATTCTCGTGTCGGAGTATGATGGCGTAATGCCCAAAAGCTACGATCAAATTCAAAGCCTTCCCGGAATAGGAGCCTATACAGCCGGGGCAATTGCATCAATTGCTTACCAGCTTCCGGTTCCCGCAGTGGACGGAAATGTGCTCCGGGTGATCAGCCGGATTTTGGGCGATGAGCGAGATATTGGACGGGAGGATACCAAACGGGAGGTCAGGAAGCTGCTGCAGGACATCATTCCCTGTGATGCGCCCGGAACTTTTAATCAGGCGCTGATGGAGCTTGGGGCAATGGTATGTCTGCCCAATGGAGCACCGGCCTGTGAGAAATGTCCGGTGCAGAGTCTATGTACCGCATATCGGGACAATCGGACCGCAGAACTGCCGGTGAAGGGGAAAAAGAGTGCACGCCGCATAGAAGAAAGAACGGTCTGGCTGGTTTTTTGCCATGGACGGGTGGCATTGCGCCGACGCGCGGCCAAAGGATTACTGGCCGGTTTGTGGGAGTATCCGAATGAATTGGAGGAGGCAGGAAACCCGTTAAAACAGTGGGGGATTACTGCAAAGTGTCAGGAATTCGCAGGGGTCGGGAAGCATATCTTCAGCCATATCGAGTGGCATATGAAGGGATTTGTGGTTGAAACCGACCAGATGGAACTGCCGACGGGGTGGCAATGGGCAACCCGGGAAGAGCTGGAGCGGGATTACGCAATACCAAATGCGTTTCAAAGCTTCACAGGCGTTGTGGAAAAACAGATGAGGGAGGCGGCAAAATGAACTGCACACAATGTCCCCGCAACTGCGGGGCAGAGCGAAATTCTGAGGGCGGTGTCGGCGTGTGCGGAGTGCCTGCCGTTCCGGTTCTGGCGCGTGCTGCCCTGCACCAGTGGGAAGAACCCCCTATTTCCGGCACAAGGGGATCTGGTACCATCTTTTTTTCCGGATGCAGTTTAAAGTGCATCTTTTGTCAAAACGAGCCCATCAGCAGAGATTGCTTTGGAAAGCCGGTCACCATCAAGCGATTGCGCGAAATCTGCCAGGAATTAATTTGTCAGGGTGCACACAATATCAATCTCGTAAATCCAACTCACTATGCCCACGTGGTTTCCGAACTGCTGCAGGAACCGCTGGAGGTTCCTGTGGTTTGGAATACCGGCGGATATGATAAGGTGGAGACGCTGCAGCAGCTGGAAGGCAAGATCGATATTTATTTGCCGGATCTGAAATACATCGACTCTGCGCCTGCGGCCCGTTATTCGAAAGCGCCGGATTATCCGGAGGTGGCAAAGGCGGCCATAAAAGAGATGGTGCGTCAGACCGGCCCCTGTGAGTTCGATGAGGAAGGACTTTTGCGCCGGGGTGTTATCATTCGGCATCTGATTTTGCCGGGGCAGTTAAACGGGGCAAAACAGGTAATGGACTGGGTCAAAGAGACCTTTGCACCGGGCGAGGTTCTCTTTTCCCTGATGAGCCAATACATTCCCTGTGGCCATGCAGGGGAATGCCCGGAAATTGATCGGCCTCTGAGAAAAGCAGAGGGAAGAAAAGCGGCAGAATATATGGATTTATTGGGATTGAAGGGGTTCACGCAGGAGCAGTCTTCCGCATCAGAACAGTTTGTCCCCAGTTTTGATTTAACAGGTGTTGAATAAAAAATACTCCCACGCGACCAATGCCGGATGCCCGGTGTTGGCGGCGTGGGATTGCCTGCGATGCTTCTGCGCTTAAAGATTGATATCCAGTTTTTCCGCCAGACAATAAGGGCAGGCAATGCCTCCGTAATCTCCCAGTGACACAACTGTGTCTGCCGGAGAAGACGGGGATTCTTCCTTGCAGCGGTGCTGTCCTCTGGATTTCAGACGGAAGGTCCATATGATATACCGATCCGTTAAGGGGATCATGTGACAGCCATCCAATTCCACGCTTGCCAGAAGACCGTTTTCCTTCTGGGAGCGGTTTATGTGAGGGATGACCAGCCCGTATTCGTCCTCCAACAATTCCTTCATGGTAACAAGCTGCGCCCAATACATGTAGGTATATTCCAGCATCACTGTGCGGTCGCCCCGGTGGAGGGAGTGACAGTGCAGAATTTGCGGATCTGCAGGATCGGTGCCGATGCTGAAAATATCAACGATATCCAGGCCGGCGCGCCGGCGGGCGGCTACATCAGCGATGGGCTTTTGCCGCAGAACCAGCATCATGGAACCGTAAAGGGAGCGGTCCATAAATGGACTGAGCAACTTATAGGAACGAAGATGAAAGTCGGAGGAAGCTTTGTCCACTTTCAGTGCGCACATAAAAAAACACCTTCTTTTTCCCTATCATCATATCATGCGACAGGGCAATGCGCAAATAATATAGAATACAGATTATCTTAAGATAAATTTTCTTTGATTTTCCTGTGCCGTTGGCTATAATGAACTTATCCCAGAGTTATAAAATCAGGAAGGATTTCCCTATGTTCTTTAATGTTGAATTGATTGCGGCCGCGGCTGCATGGTTGGCAGCCCAGCTGGTTAAGTGCATTATCAATCTGGCGGTGAATCGTTCCCTGCCCTTGAATGTCATCTTTGGCAGCGGAGGAATGCCGTCCTCCCATTCCGCAACCGTTTGCTCACTGACCACTGTGGTGGGATTTGACTGCGGCGTTTCCAGCCCTCTTTTTGGCGTGTGTTGTATTATAGCGTTTATTGTGATGTACGATGCCATGGGTGTGCGCCGGGAGACCGGCGATCAGGGCAAGGTTATTAACGACATGATTCGTACCTTTGCGGATATGGGCAAGCCAATTCCGGCAGACAGAAAGTTCAAGGAGCTGGTGGGGCACACACCGCTGCAGGTGGTTTGCGGTGCTGCGTTGGGTATCGCTGTGGGCTGCGTTATAGCATAATAAATTCTGCCGATCCGTTTGATCTGCGGAGAAATGGAAACCTCCAGGTCTGTCTGATATAGACCTGGAGGTTTGTTATGCGTCTTCAACATCTGTTACCGTCAATATACTATCGGCAACCTTAAAGTGAATTTCCTGCCCGCCGAAAGGAAGACCATAGATCCGTTCCGGGTCGTTTTGGTAGGGGGGACGGGGGTCATTGCGCAGCACGCCTATCAAGGCAGCCTGGCGGGAAGGGGACACTTTCTCCAGCAAAGATTCAGGAAAATCCACCGTCAACTCCCGCTCCCAGCCGGAACTGGTGAATCCCTCTTTTGCGTTGGGATGACTGTCAGCGTAGGGAATGTAGGGCTTAATGTCTAAAATTGGCGTGCCGTCCATCAGGTCAATTCCGGAAACAAGGATTACGGGCCCGTCGGGAGATTTTAAGTCGACCTGTTCCAGCTTAACGCTGCTGAGACCAATGGCATTGGGACGAAAGGGAGAACGGGTTGCAAAAACACCCATTCGGGTATTTCCCCCCAGTCTTGGCGGCCGCACGGTGGGCGACCACCGCTCCCGGACAGCCTGAGAAAATTGCCAGATCAGCCACAAATGCGAAAATCCATCTAAACCGCGCAGTGCGTCCGGATTGCGATATTCCGGTTCGAACACAATCCTGCCCGTCAAATCCTCCACCACGCCGCTCTGCCGTGGAATGCCGAATTTTGTCGGTAGATCCGTATGAATGTGACCGATGATGTTCATTTCCAATGTTTCTGCCATAGAGATACCCCTTTCCCATGTCCTCTTATTATAATCATTCCCCCAAAGGGGTGCAAGCGGCGAAAAAATAGAATAAAAATTGACGACCGGGTCTTTTGTTAATTATATTGTCAAAAGTGATTGACATACCCTAAGGGAAGTGTTATCTTATAGTCACAGAAAGGAATGAGTCCAATGAACAAAGAACTCAACCTGATGCAGTAAAAAAACCAAGTCACAGAAACCCAATCGGAAGATCCATCCCAAGCTGTGAGTACAGCATAAACGCGTTGAGGGCGCTATCTGGGAAATGAAGTAGAAGCCGAAATTTGGTGAGTGGCGACAGGTGATGAGGCTGCAAATCAACAGAAAGAGAGGTAAACAATTGATGTTAGATACCAAGAGTTCACAGAAGTGACCCCCATCTGCGGTGGACAGATGGGGGTTTGTGTTATATTTATTTAAATTTCAAACTGACGTTCGCTGCCGTAGGGCAGCTTTTTTTATCGGTATAACAGAGTTTCCCTCAATGCGCATAGTTTGTCTGCAACGCAAAGGATCAGCGCTTCCCGGCTTTTGGGCACACGGGTCAGGTTCAAGGGCCACATGTGGGAATAGATCATGTCCTGCTCTTTTTGATTCAGCGCAAAATTTTGTCGGGCATTCTCCAGTGCTTTCTCTGCGTGATGAAAGCCGTGCAACTTGTGGGCCGCATTCTTTTCGTGCCAATCGTAGAGATATAAGTCGTGGAGAAAAGCGCCGCGGACTAAGGTGGCCTCGTTTGCGCCTAAATGAAGGCGTCGGTTGAGAAGAAAGCACAGGGCGGTGACGTCGCGGCAGTGGCGATAGGTGCTCACCTTGCCATGCTGCTTAAACCGGCGCATGCGCTGAGCAACCGGTGTATTTGAAGTGCCGTGCAGCAGGCTGCGCAGGGTTTGACGCTCCTGTTTTGTCAGTCTCATCTGTGCATCTCCTTAAGACTTTTCTTCCTCTGCCAGTTCCAATATCACCGAGCGGCGGGTAACAATGCCGCACAAACAGCCCCGATCATCCACAATGGGAACAAAATTCTGCTGCAATACGGCAGAAATGACATCTTCCCGTTGGGCGCTAATGCTCAGTGGGGGGCAAAAATCTTTTCGGTAAATCATACCGACGCGGTATTTTTCGTGCTCTCGCAGTTCGGTGGATCCAACGGACATGACATGGCGCAGGAAGTCGCCCTCCGTTACGCAGCCGAGGTATTGACCGTCCTGGTTGAGAACAGGAATGGCGGTATAGCCATAGCGGTTCATAATCTCCAGTCCCTGGCGAACGGTGCTGGTTTCCTGCAGACAGGCGGTGTTATATTTCGGCGTCATGATTTTGGCAATGTTCATAGTAAAAAGATCCTTCCTAAAATCAGAACGATGGGTTTCTAAGTCCTATCATAGCATAACGGTCAGATGAGTTCCATAAAGAAAAAGTGAATATTTAAAGAACCAAAGATGACTTGCACTTTTTTCGGCCATTGCATATACTATTGTGGAATTTATTCTGAAAAAGGAGTCAATTGGAATGAAACAACCCATCATAGATCCATCGGTTCGCCTGGCACAGGGAGCGGTTGTGTGTGGAGATGTAACAATCGGTAAGAACAGCAGCATCTGGTTTCATGCCGTTCTGCGGGCAGAAAGCGCAGCGATCTCCGTTGGAGAAAATACAAATATTCAGGATAATTGCACGGTGCATGTAGACGAGGGAAATCCGGTTGACATCGGAAACGGAGTGACCGTTGGCCATGGCGTGATTCTTCATGGTTGTTCCGTGGGAGATGACACCCTGATTGGCATGGGATCTACAGTTCTCAACGGAGCGAAAATCGGGAAGAATTGCATCATTGGAGCAGGCAGTTTGGTCACGCAGAATACCGTGATTCCAGACGGGTCCATGGCGTTTGGCAGCCCGGCAAGGGTTGTTCGGCCGTTAAGGACGGAGGAAATCGAAACCAATCGAACCAGCGCTGCCGATTATGTGGAGGAATCCATGGAATATGTACATGCCGGTTATTTTCAACTCGCCGGAGGAGGAACAGTAAAAAAACTCTAAGGCGAGGTTGATTTTTTTACAAAAGAAAATCCCACAGATTATGAATATTTTCTTGCTAGATTGTTACGATTGTGTTAAGTTAGACATAAAATAACGATGGGGAGGGAATATTGTGGTCAAATTGACGGAAGCAGAGCATCGCTTTCTGGATGGCATCGATGCCTGTATTTATTTGGTCGACCCAGAGGGAAAACTGATCGATGCAAACACGAGTTGGCAGATTTTCTTTGGCTTCCGCATTGACTTTGTCCGGGGCCAACCCATCAAGGACCTGCTGCATTCGATGATCTATGCCCGTAGTGGGAAAAATGGCGGTGATCTGCCCTGGGAATTCGAGGCGCCGGCGGCATTGGAAGCGATTCGAACCGGATTGCCGGCCACCACCACGCTGCAAAAAGGCACCAGCACCGTGACGGCCCGCCCGGTTTTTGACGAAAAAGGAACCCTCAGCTACATAATCTGTACGGTGAATATTTATCGCTCGCAACAGGATCGGATACGGATTTTGAATACCGGTATGTATCATGCGGAATCCCGTCTTTTAGGACAGTCGGAGCAGATTCTACGGGTGCGGAATATGATTCAGAAGGTCGCGCCGACAGACGCTACGGTATTGATTCTTGGACCGTCCGGTTGCGGAAAAGAAGTGGTTGCCAACGAGATTCAGCGGCAGAGCAGCAGAGCGACCGGGCCGTTTGTCAAGGTGAACTGTTCGGCATTTCCGGAGCAATTGCTGGAATCCGAGCTGTTTGGCTATGAGGCCGGTGCCTTTACCGGCGCGGCCAAGGGTGGAAAAAACGGACTGCTGGATCAGGCGGAGCATGGAACACTTCTGCTGGATGAAATCGGCGAAATGCCCATGTCGCTTCAGCCGAAATTACTTCGCTTTCTTCAGGAGCGTACTTATGTCCGGGTGGGCGGCGTGAAGGAACGGAGGGCAGATGTCAGGGTTCTTGCGGCCACAAACGTTGATTTAAAGCAGGCAATTCGAGAAAAGAAGTTTCGAGAGGATTTATTCTATCGGTTGAATGTGATTTCGTTTCACTTGCCGTCGCTGAATCAAAATCGGGGCGATATTCCGGAGCTGGCAGAGCATGCACTGGCGATGTTTAACCAGAAATACGATCGCAGTTGTTGGTTTGGAAAGGATGCACTTCCTTTTCTGCAGCGGTGTGATTGGCCGGGAAATGTACGGCAGCTGGAGAATATTATCGAGCGCACTGTGGTAATGAATTCGGATGTGGAACTGTCCGCTGAGATTCTGAACGATATGATACAGTGGAATATGGAGGATGATCCAGCGGACAGAGCCCCGATGGATTTGGTTGTCCAAGAGCCAGTCGGCACACTGAAGGATGCCACCGATGCGCTGCAGCGGAAGATGATAGAGGATGCTCTGCTGGAATGCGGCAGTACCTATCGGGCGGCAGATCGGCTTGGAATCAGCCAGTCTACCCTGGTGCGGCGCACAAAGCAATTGGGGATCAGCGTTGAAAAGGCGGAAGAAGGGCAGTGAATCCTAATTCAAGACTGACTTGATTTGAGTCACTTATGACTTAAAAAATTCAAATAAAAGTTTTCCTTCGACGAAAACAGAGGATAAGCCGGATCAGAGCTGTCCTCTGTTTTTGTTTTTTGCAAAGCACAAAATGCCTTGAGATTTCAGCTTATTTTAAGATTCGAACAGCAGATTACACAAAGAATCAAAAAATAGTTCACTCAATTTATGCAACTTGGCATGCTTTGTGCTTATGTACAAGGGTAGATACGGCAGATAAGTTCTTTGCAATAATTCATCATTAAGGAGGAAAATGAAATGAAAAAATTGCTGTCTATCTTATTGGCTGCTGTTATGGTTTTCGGCCTTGCTGCCTGCGGCAGCAGCGGTGGAGGCGGAGGTGCAGCTTCTGGTACTGGAAAAGACACCTCCGGTGACAGCAGCGCCGCCTCGGGAGACACCATCAAGGTTGGCGTTCTGCTTCCCCTCTCCGGTTCCATTTCCTATTATGGCAACGTTCAGCTGCAGGGCATTCAGCTGTGCGCCGATTATGTGAATGCCAATGGCGGAATCAAGTCCCTGGGTGGGGCCAAGATTGAGCTGGATGTTCAGGACTCTGCTTCTGACCCGGAGACTGGTGTGTCGGCCTTCGAAAAGCTGGTGGACGACGGCTGCGTCGCAGTAGTTGGCCCGTATCAGAGCACAGTAGCGGCTTCCACTGCTCCACTGGCAATTCAGTATGGCGTTCCCTATGTTATCGTCAATGCCACCGGTGAAACCTTCATGAACACCGAGAACAAGTACGTTTATCGTACCAATACCGGATCTACCGACGGCGATGTCTTTGTGACCCAGATCGTGGATTACCTCAACAAGGTTCGTCCGGAAGATCCGCTGGATTCCGTGGCAGTTGTCTATGATGAAGGCGACTGGGGCAGCTCTGCAGTTGCTTCCTGGCAGTCCAATGCGGAACAGTATGGTTACAAGGTGACGGTGGCAGAGCCTGTTTCCGAGTCTACCACGGACATGTCCACCATCGTAAACAAGATCAAGAGCAATAACTGCGACATCGTTATCCTGGCTTCCTTCTCCGGTTCCACCAATATGCTGGTTCAGGCCATGAGTGACTATGAGTGCACAGCTAAGATCATCAGCCTGGGCGGCGGCGTTGGCGAGACGGAATTCATCAACAACTGCGGTAAGGCAGCGGAAAACGTCATGTACACCTCTCCCTGGCTGCCCATGTATGGTGGCGCTTCGGATGAAGCAGAGCAGTGGCGCGCAACTTACAAGGAAAACTATGGCGATGACATGATGATGGAGGCCTGCTGGGGCTTCTTGGGCATGGGCGCAGTTACTAACGCCATTGAGGACGCAGCTTCCACAGATCGTGAAGCAATTGCAGATGCTCTGTATAACATGGATATCGACAAGGACAACTACGCCCTGCTGTTTTCCGGTTATGACGGCATCCACTTCTGCACCGAAGGTCAGACCAGCCCCGCTTATGAAGGCACTCGTTACAACCAGAACGATGCCCTCGGCCCGGATGATGGCATGATCCTGACTCAGGTTCAGAATGGCGCATGGACGATTGTTTACCCAACCAGCTACAATAACGGTCAGGATACCATCGTCTACTGATCGGTGGCTTGCGGGTATCATTAGAACTTCTTTATCTGCCTGTAAAGATTCTGTCTGAGATCTCTTTCCCCTTGCGGCAGAAACGGACATCCCCCCAAAATAACGCGTCTGTTCTGCAATTTCGGTGAAAACGGCATTGCCGCCGTCCGTACTTCGGACGGCGGCAGCGCAAATCAGTTCTCCAAAGGAGGAAAACTATGGCAACAACTGTTATTCAGGCTTTGGTCGACGGCCTGTTGATCGGCGGCGTTTATGCTGCGATCGGCCTGGGACTGAGCCTTGCCTATGGCGTTATGGGCGTGGTCAACTGGGCACACGGCGAAGTGCTTATGGTTTCCATGTTCATCTCTCTGTATATGACGAAATATGCTGGAGTCGACCCTTATCTCACCGCGATTATCAATGTTGCCGTGATGGGTGTCTGCGGATTCTTCCTGCAGAAGTTTGTGTTTAATAAACTCATCAACCGCAGCAACAAGGCGTGGCGAGACATCATGCTGTTCACCTGCGGTATGAGCATTTTCCTGCAGGCTTTGTTCAACATGATTTTTGGTGCTCCTGCACAGAGCGTGAACACCCGTTACAGCGGCATGTTCCATGTGGGAAGTATCATGGTTTCCATTCCGAAAACCATTTCCTTTATCATTGCTGCCGCTGTTTGTGTTGCGCTGTATTTGCTGATCATGCATTCCGAGATGGGTCGCTCTCTTCGGGCTACGTCTCAGGACCGCAGTACTGCGCAGCTGATGGGCATCAATGCAAACTTCGTCTATTGCCTGTGCTTTGCAATCAGTCTCGCTGTGGTAGGCGTTGCCGCCGCACTACTGACTCCCTTCTATTCCGTTACGCCTTATGTGGGATCCGCTTTCTGCTTCAAATCCTTCATTATTGTTGCCCTGGGCGGCAAGGGCAATATCCCCGGTGCAATGGTGGCTGGCATTACCATCGGTATTATCGAAAAAGTGGGTGCTGTCCTCTGGGGCGAGCCTGTGGCACAGATTATTATTTTCGTTATGTTTATCATTATCCTGTTGGTTCTGCCCAACGGCATCATGGACATTAAGCTTCCGAAGAAGAAAAAGGCGGTGGCATGAATGAAACAACAGAAAAAACCGATTGCAAAACTGATTGTCGGGCTGGTTGTTCTGCTGGCACTCATTGTGATTCCCCTTGTTGCCCATATCAGCATTTCCAACATGTCGATTCTGGTTTCGGTTTTGCTGTATATGTACTGGGCCAGCGCATGGAATATCCTCGGTGGCTATGCAGGCTTGTTCTCTCTGGGCAACGGCATTTACATCGGTATCGGCGCCTATGTGACTGCCTGCCTGTATAGCTACGCAGGCATTACACCCTGGATCGGTATTATTCTTTCGGGTATTATTACCGGCCTGTTTTCCATTATTTTAAGCTATCCGACCTTCCGGCTGCAGAGCATTTACTATTCCTTCGCTACCTTTGCTTTGCTGAACGTTATGCTGACATTCTTTAAGAATTTCAGCAACTTGGGAAGTATTGATCTTGGCGGTGCAGAAGGTTTCCGTATTGCGGCCTCCGGAAATGATCCGGCCAATATGGTCTTTACCAGCAAGCTACCGTATTACTACATTATCCTTGCACTGCTGGTGATTATACTGATCGTTTCCTACCTGATTTCCCATTCGAAGCGGGGCTTTTACTTCCGCGCATTGAGTGCAAATGCCGGAGCAGCTTCCTCTTTGGGCGTCAGCGTTATGCGAATGAAGATTGAAGCGCAGTTTATTTCAGCGTTCTTCTGCGCCGTCGGCGGCGGATTTTACTGCATGTTTATCCGCTTGATTGACCCCACCAAGATGTTCGGCAGTGAACTGTCCATCAATGTCATGATTATGGCAGTTGTGGGCGGCGCAAATACTTTGCTGGGGCCCATCCTGGGCGGCGGCGTGATGTACACCATCAATCGTCTGGTTACCGTTTACTGCTCTAATATTGCCGGTCTGGCGAATATGATCTTTGGCGGAATTCTGATGCTGGTGATTTTCTTCCTGCCCGGCGGATTGGTTCCTTTCTTCCAGAGCCTGCGGGAGAAGAGAAGGGGCACGCAAAAACGGGTGGCATCGAACAAAGAAGAAGGAGGCGGCAAATAATGAGCGTGCAAAATGAAGTCGTCCTTCAGGGAACCGGAGTGACCAAACGGTTTGGCGGTCTGGTTGCCGTCAATAAGGTGGATATCGAACTGCGCAAGAACGAAATTCTTGGCTTGATCGGTCCGAATGGTGCAGGAAAAACTACCCTGTTCAACATGCTCTCAGGCACTATGCCGATGACGGAAGGAACGCTGCATTATCACGGCAATCTGGTGCCCCATCCAAAGGCGAATGAGATGTGCAAGATGGGCATTGGTCGAACCTATCAAATTTGTCAGCCCTTCAGCAACTTGACGGTGCTGGAAAATGTCATGGTTGGTGCCTTTATTCGCCACCCCAGAGCAAAGGATGCCCGGGAGTCGGCATATGCCGTTCTGGAGCGGGTTGGAATGGCGAACCGTGCGGAAGCGTCCGGCTCTGCGCTGACCCTACCGGAACTGAAGCGCATGGAGGTTGCCCGGGCGCTGGCAACGGAGCCGGATGTGCTGCTGCTGGACGAGGTGATTGCCGGATTGAATCCCACAGAAGTGGAAAAAATCATGGAATTGATCCGTCAAATCCGCGATGGCGGCATGTCGATTATCATCATTGAACACGTTATGAGAGCGATGATGAGTTTGTCGGATCGAATTGTCGTGATTAACCAGGGGGTTAAAATTGCAGAAGGCTTACCGGCAGAAATTGCGGCCAATCCGTTGGTCATCGAATCGTATTTGGGAGGGAAACACAATGCTGACAGTTGATCAGATTCATGTCAATTATGGCAGCTTTGAGGCGCTGGCAGGCGTTTCTCTAGAGGTGAAGGAAGGGGAAATTGTTGCTCTTCTGGGATCCAATGGCGCTGGCAAGACCACTACGATAAACACCTGTTCCGGTTTGCTGCGGCCCATCAGCGGAAAGGTCTCTTTTATGGGGGAGGATCTTTCCAAGTATAAACTTCACGAGATTTCCTCTCTTGGTCTGGTGCAGGTTCCGGAGGGACGAAAGCTCTTCCCGGATATGTCCATTCAAGAAAATCTTCTGGTGGGTTCCTACGCGAAAAATGCCAGAGAAAAACGGAAGGAAAATCTGGAGATGTGCTTTGAGATGTTCCCGAAGCTGAAAGAGCGGGCCAATCAGGCGGCAGGTTCTCTTTCTGGCGGTGAACGGCAGATGGTTGCCATTGCTCGTGCACTGATGCAGTGCCCCAAATTGCTGATGCTGGATGAACCTTCTCTGGGTCTTGCGCCGGTGATTGTGCAGCAGGTTTTTGAGATTATTGAAAAGATCAATAAGATGGGCACAACGATTCTGCTGGTGGAGCAGAATGTGCAGGCGTCTCTGGAGATTGCCGACCGGGCTTATGTTATTGAAACCGGCCGCAATGTGCTGGACGGAACGGCGCAGGAACTGCTCAGCAGCGAGGAAGTCACAAAGGCATACCTTGGTATTTGAGAGACAGGTAAAAAATTAAAAGCCTCTGTTCCCGAAGGAACAGAGGCTTTTTGTGGAAGAAATTAGTCCAGCACGTAGGGCAGCAGAGCAACCTGACGAGAACGCTTAATAGCGGTGGTCAGCTGACGCTGATGCATTGCGCAAGTACCGGTGGTACGGCGGGGCAGGATCTTGCCACGCTCAGAGATATAACGGCGCAGCTTGTTGGTGTCCTTGTAGTCAATGCTCTGAACCTTGTCCACACAGAAGACACAAACTTTTCTGCGCTTGCGGGAACGGCTGCGATCGAAAGCCATAGCGAAAACCTCCTATCATTGAGTTTCTTTTTGAGAAATGCGCAAAAAGCGCATTAAGTAATCAGAACGGTAATTCACCGTCATCGTCGCTCAGCTCAGTAAAATCACTGGCAGGAGCGGGAGAGCCATAGCTGTTGTTCTGGCTGGCGTAGTTATTTGCGCCGCCATAGCTCTGGCTTGCTGGGGGAGCGTAGTTGGAAGGAGCGGGAGCATAACCGTTGTTTGCCCCTTCGCTGTCCCGACGGGAATCGGCAAAGTAGACGTTATCGGCTACGACCTCGGCGCTGCGGCGCTTGTTGCCGTCGCGATCCTGCCAGTCACGCATCTGCAGACGACCTTCTACAACGGCCATGCGGCCCTTTTGAAGGTATTTGGTAACAAACTCACCCGTCTGACGCCACGCCACGACATCGATGAAATCGGTGACGCGCTGTCCGGTGGCCTTGTCGCGGAAATCCCGCTCCACTGCCAGCGAAAAGCTGGCAACTGCAGTTCCGTTGCCGGTGTGCCGCAGCTCAGGATCCCGGGTGAGACGACCCATCAGGGTAATACGATTCAGCATGAAAAAACTCCTTACTCGTCCTTGCAGACAACCAAAGAACGAATGACACCGTCGGTGATGTTGGCGATACGCTCAACCTCAGCAGGCAGGCTGGGGACGGAATTGAAGCTGAACAGCACATAGTAACCCTCGGCGATGTGGTCGATCTCGTACGCCAGACGACGAGTACCCCATTCATCAACCTCGGCCAGGGTGCCGTTCTTCTCAATCAGAGTTTTGAACTTCTCCACGGTAGCGGCAATTGCCTCCTCGCCCAGAGCAGGGTTGATGATCAGCATTGCCTCATAGTTAGCAGTAACCTTAGCCATTGTTTTGCACCTCCTTATGGACAAATGGCCTCCGCAGACTGCGGAAGCAAGGATTAAAAATACGCTATATGCACACCTAGGCACATTAGCTTTTCTATTATACCTGATTTTGAAGCATTGTCAAGAAAAATCTCGCAAAATCCAAAACAAAATTGGGATTTCACAGAAGCGGCAGAATCAGCTTGCTCCAAAGTCCGCTCAGCGGCATGACCAATGCCATAGCGGGGATCAGATCCGCAATGGGGAAAGCGCAGATTTCTGCCATGCGCAGACCCGTAGCAATCATAATAATGCCACCGCAGGCTTTAAAGTCGGCGATGATGGTCGGAGTTGTCAAGGGAAAAATGAACCGCGCCAGAAGAAAAAGCAGCAGAAAAATTCCGCACTGGGGAATGGCGACCAATGCCACGATGGATCCGATGGAACAGGCGAAAATAGCGGCGGAAAAAAGATCGAGAATAGACTTGGCAATCAGCACGCTGTGATCTCCGTTAAAACCGGACAGCAACGCACCGTAAATTCCGGTTCCGCTGGCGCAGAAGAGTACGATTACTGTTAAAAACAGAGCTGTTTTTTCCTCGTCCGAATCTTTGACCGGAGAAAATCGTCGTTGAAGAATTGCTGCCCCATTGGAAATTCTTTGCCCCAGATGCAGGAGCAGGCCGATTATGCCTCCCAGGATCAGAGCGAGCACAACGGCAGGCAGGTTTTCCATTTGCGCCGCGGCAGAAACACCCATACCAACGGAGCACAAGCCAAAGATAAGGTTCAGATTTTTTTGAAAAGGGGCGGAGAATCTGCCTTGCAGAAATCCGCCCAATATGCCCCCTGCCGCAACGGACAGGGCATTGATCAGTACACCAATCGGCATTTGTTGCTTTCCTCCTTTCGAAGCGACAGAAAATAGGAGCCGCCGCAAGGGGATGCGGCGGCCCGTAATTCCATATAGAGATTATTCCAGTATTTTTTTCAGGAATTCTGCCAGTTCCCGCTGACCCGCTTCTGCTTCCGGAATGTCGTGAAGCAGGAAGAACACGTGGGGCATGAATTCCCAACTGTGTAAGGTGACATCCACTTGTTCTGCGGCGGCCTTTTGGGCACACTTCAAGCTGGATTCCAGGCAGAAGTCACAGCTTCCGGTTTGGATCAACATGGGGGGGAAGCCCTTATAACTGCCCTGATTGGGGGAGAGATAAGGCTCCTCCAGTTTGTGACCGTTGGTATACATGGTGGAAAATGCGATGTTCTGCAGCAGGAATGGATTTCCCGGATCGGCATCCAGCGCCTTCTGCACTTCCTCCGGCATTTTCATGTCTGCGCCGGGGGACACAAGGCAGAGTCCTCCGGGCAGGGGAAGATCATGGTCGCGAAGATACTGGGCCAAGACAAGGCAGTAATAGCCGCCGGCAGATTCACCGATGAGGACAATATTCTCCGGTGCATATCCCTGACTCAGTAAAGCATTGTATGCCGCTACACAGTCCATCATCCCTTCCGGGAATGGATGCTCCGGTGCAAGACCGTAATCCAATGAGACCATGTTGTAGCCGACCATCTGCTGAAGGGAGATCATTCCCTGCAGATCGGTGCAGGGAACACCGCCGCACCAGCCGCCGCCGTGAATGTGCAGCACCAGTTTATCCGCTGGAGCACCGGCATAATTCAGCTTTGCCGTGCGTACACCGCCTAATTCAATCCACTCTACGGTGATTTCTTTCGGCAGACAGCCGCCTTCCAGATCGCTTTCCGCCAGAGCTTCGCGATAGCGACGCATAATTTCGGGATCAAAGTAGTCGTGGGCTTCATTCAGAAAATCGGAAGTGGATACATTCAGTGGTTCTTTACGTCGTTCCATGATTCATCAGTCCTCCTGTGGATGTAAAATCAGTTAAATATCTTCTTTGCCGATGCAACGGTCATCCAGGGTTACAACCAGAATAAATCCGATCACAGCGACAACGGCCAGGACAATGTATGCAGCGACATAGCTGCCGGTCAGGGATTGGGGCACGCCTACTACGGTGGTGGCAAAGGCAACCACAATGTTCCAGATGGGCATGATGACGGCCAGTGCCTTGGAGAAATCATAGCGGCCAAAGACGGTGGCAATAATCGCAGGGGTCAGGTTGTTGCCGGCACCGATAAAGCAGCCCAGCAAAATGGCGGTGATATAGGCAGTCCATGCGCCGGGAATCAGCATAAAGGCGATCATAACAAAGATAACTGTATAGAGAAGCAACGTCGCCTTTTTTGTGCTGAATTTAACACCCAGCCAACCCCAGAGATAGCTGAAGGGAATGCCCAAAACGGCGGCAACGGTCATAATGCTGATGGCTTTCATTTCCGGCAGACCTTTGATAATCAAAGTGCTGACCAGAGTGGACAAAATTCCAACGGTAATGAGAAGAATAATGCCATAGCCAAAGGCAATCTGCCAGCTTTGACGCAGCTTCAAAATGTCTTTGGTGGTCATGCCGCCGTTTTTGCGATAGGCTTCGCCCTGACGGAACTGTTCCTGTACCTGTTCCTGTGACAGGCTGCGGTCGTTGTCGGGATATTCCCCCAGTTCCTCCGGATTGTCCCGCAGGAAAGCGAAGGACAGCAATCCGAGAGCAAGGTAGATGATGCCCCAAACGAGGAAGGTGCCACTTAAACTGACCTTAGCCAGCAGGAAGCCAATGATGTAGAGGCACAGTGCGGTGGAAAGATTGGAGCCCATGGTCACATAGCCGAGAATTAAATCTTTCTTGCGGGGGAACCAGTTGGTAATAATGCCGTTTA
Source organism: bacterium (assembly GCA_963597355.1). Classification (GTDB taxonomy): domain Bacteria; phylum Bacillota; class Clostridia; order Oscillospirales; family Oscillospiraceae; genus UMGS1766. Next base: position 71,984 of record CAVBPR010000007.1, read on the forward strand.
AGCCAATGTAGGTGGCGCAGTTGGCGCCAACGCCCATCAAAATGCGGCCGATGCAATAGACGGGCAGATTTTTTGCCAGACTCAATACGCCCATGCCGCAGGCGGCCACCGCCCAGCACAACAGGATGATCTTTCGCGGCCCGATTTTGGATTGCAGCGCACCGCAGGCGGCTACACCGGGAATGGTAATCAGACTTGCTACGGTGGCAATTCCATACAATGCGGCGGCTGGCACGTTGTAACTGGCGGAGAATGCGGGGATGATGAGGTTTGCTCCCTCAACGTTCATTGCTGCGGCAAAAAACCACATCGCCATGCCTAGAAAAACGATCAGCCATCCTCTGGCACTGAATTTGCTGTTGGCATTTTTCTTGCCTTCGTTTGCCTTTGTCGGAACACTCATACTCTTTCCCTCCATAATTTATACAATTTGTTCCGGATTTCTGTTGCTGAATTTGTTATATCACACCAAAGAGAAAAAGAGAAACAAAGCTTCACCGGCTATTTACAAGGATAGCCTTGTAAATAGCCGGTGGTATAAAACACAGTTTAAAATTGTGCCAGAAGACTTTTTATATAGGGGTGAATCACGGGATTGCGGTTTTCCTCGCACCAGACGGCACCAAGCTCTCCGGTCATTTCCAGAGGAAGATGAAGCAGATCGGAGTTGCGGTAAAGCAGAGAATATTTTCCGCCGAAACCGACTCCTTCACCGGATTCAATCACCATGCGCTCTGTATAGACGGACATGGCGGCATCGTAGACGAGGTTTGCCTTGATCCCCTGGGACTGAAAGTAATTGTGGAGATATTGCCATAGGCCGTTGTATTCCGGACCGGCGAACAGTTGGGCATCTTTCAAGTCGATCAGCTGCCGGATTTTGTGGGCATCGGGAAAACGGGGGGAGAAGAAGGCGTAGGTTGCGTCGTCTGCCAGTACCTGAGTTTGAAAGCGGGCAGGGGTCTCTATGCCCAGTGGCATAATGGCCAGGTCGATGCTCCGTTCCTCTAATTTCTGCAGAAGGGCAGAGTAGTTTGCCGAAACGGAAAGCTGACAGCTTGTTTTTGCATATTCGCTGGGCATGGCGTCCCGAGCCTGAAACAGCAGGGGACCCAGGTCCAGATTTTCAAAGCAGCCGATGCGAAGCAGGGAGGCGGAGGCTTTGCGATAGGTCGCAGTCAGAGCCTGAAAATCGGCTTCCCATTGGCGGAAGAGGGCGGCCATTTTTTCTCCGGCTTCGGTCAGCCGAACGGATTTTGTGGTGCGGATAAACAGTGAAAATCCGAGATCGTTTTCCAGCGCTGAAATTTGCGCACTTAGCGCTTGCTGGGTAATATAAAGGCGCCGGGCGGTCTGGCTGAAATTCAATTCCTCGGCCAACAGGAGAAAACTTTTTATTTTCTGTTCTGTAATCACAATTGTCGCTCCTTTTTCCGTCTCTTATATTACTTTACAGCAAAGATCATAATTATTATAATAAATTGCAGAAGCAATTTTATCTGGAAAGGGAAGTAAACTGATGAATCTTTTAATCACAGGTGCCGGTTCCATAGGAATTGCATTGGCTGCAATCCTTAAACATGCCGGTCAGTCCGTTTCGATTTACGCCACGGGAAAAACAATGGAAGCGATTCGAATTGATGGCATTTACAAGACGGGACTGTTCGGTTATTTGGATTATCCTGCCGATGCATTTCAGCTGGCGGAGGACTATGGAGAATTTGCTCCGGATAGTTTTGATTATATCCTTATCTGCGCAAAGACCATGGCCAATGATACCATCAGTCAGGCACTGGCAGAACACAGAGAGATTTTGAAACCGAATGGAAAGCTGGTGCTCTTCCAGAATGGCTGGGGCAATGACCTTCCTTATCTTCGCTTTTTTGAGCGGGAGCAGATTTGCTCTGCCCGGGTGATTACCGGATTTCAGCGTCTGCAGCCAAACTTCAGCAAAATTACCGTCTATACGCTGCCGCTGTTGTTGGGCAATCTTTACGGTCTGCCGACGGACTGCCTGAAACCGCTTGCGCAGGCAATTACGGAAGGCGGCTTGCCCTGCGAAGTGACGGATGATGTGGGAAAGGCGCTGTGGGCAAAAATGCTTTATAATTGCGCCCTGAATCCGCTGGGAGCAATTCTTGGCGTGCACTACGGAGCACTGACAGAGAGTCCCCACGCGCGGGCGATTGTCGATGCTACCATTGACGAAATCTACGCGGTGATGGACGCCGCCGGCTACTCCACCTATTGGCCTACAGCAGAAGATTATCGCCAGGAACTCTACGACAATCTCCTGCCGGACACCTATCAGCATCAATCTTCTACTCTGCAGGACATTCGAGCAAAACGGCCGACGGAGATTGACACATTAACCGGTCGGATTGTAGCGCTTGCGGAGGAGCATGGAGTTGCCGCACCGGTCAACACCATGCTGTATCGGCTGGTCAAGTCAATCGAAGCAAATTATAAGTTATCCAGCCAGGAGAATTCTGCCTCCGGCTGCTGACAGCAGACGGTCAAAAAGCCGTTCTCGATGGGATGCGCATGAAAAAACCATGCAATGCCATCCCGATAAAGGACATCATCCAATACAGAAAAACGATCCATGGGAAGGGTGAGCCCTTTTCCAACGGCTTTGGTGAAGCTTTCCTTCCGCGTCCACAGGCGAAAAAATTCTTCCGGCGGTTGCGCCGAGAGATATCCCTGTTCTACTTTGGTGAAAAACCGCTTTGCCACATCCTGTCGCAGCGGACGGATCATTTCAACGTCCACTCCAACGGGGGCATCCGAAACGGCACAAACCCCGTATGCCCCCGAATGGGAAAGATTGAATTGTATCCTCGGCCAATCCTTTAAGTATGGCTTTCCAAGAACGGTTTTGGCAAGCTCAGCATCCGCGGGGATGTTCTGATCCTTCCAGGCACAGGCCATTGCCCGGCGGGAGGCGATTTTTCCGTCTCCCTGTGCATCGCAGGCGATGTATACCTTTGTTTTCATGAAAATGAACCTCGTTTCCGATAGGAGTGGTTTCATGGCGATCCCCAGCCCAATCGATCTTCTTTTTCCGCCCAAATGCGTGATTTGTCAGGGATTGCTTCCACTTTCCCGGCAGGTTGAAATTTGTCCGGAATGCGCCCGTGCGCTTTCAACGACAGGGAGTTGTGCGGAGCAGCACGGAGATTTTTTCGAGGCATGTTATTCGCCCTTTTTTTACGAAGAACCGCTTCGGAAGGCCTTCCTTCGGTATAAATTCAATGGAAAAAGGCACTATGCGCCTGTTTTTGCCGGGTGGATGGCGGAATGTCTGAAGGGACAGGAATTGCCGGTTGTTTTTGATTATGTCACTTGGGCGCCTTTGAGCCGCCTGCGGCGGTGGCACAGAGGCTATGACCAGGCACAACTGCTGGCAACAAACGTGGCAGAGAGGCTTTCACTGCCAATGTATCCAACCTTGCAAAAAGCGTACCGCCGGCCGCTGTCTCAGCTCAGCGGTGACCGATCCGTTCGTATGGCCCGCATTTTAGACGCTTATTCCATTCGAAAGAATGCCGATGTCCGCAATTGCACCATTCTTTTGATCGATGATATCGTTACATCCGGCGCGACCCTCAGTGAGTGCGCCAGAGTTTTAAAAACCGCCGGTGCAAAACAGGTATACTGCCTTACATTGGCGCGAAAACGACCATAAAAACACTGCCGTCGAGGAAAGACGGCAGTGTTTTTTTACACATAACCTTCTAAACCCCGTACAGATACTTCGCCGGAGAATACAGTTTCCCGGGTACCGTCCTCATAGCGAACGACCAGTGCGAAATCGTCGTCAACCGTTTCGGCAAATGCATTTCGTTCACTGCTTCCGCGAATGACCCGAACTTCCCGGCCGATGGTGGCGCAGTCCGCACGGTAACGGTTTACGTCCCAGTGACCGGCCTGCCAGGCGGCATACATTTCATCCATTGCGTTAATCAGTTCTGCGGTTAAGCGGCCACGATCCATTCTCTCGCCTGTAGCCATCGCCACGCTTCCGGCCATGGATTGCAATTCGGAAGGAAAGTCCTCCAGCGTCTGATTTACATTCACGCCGATGCCAACAACGATGTATTGCAAGGCTCCGGTTTCCCCTTCAACGCTCATTTCCGTAAGAATGCCGCAAAGCTTGCGCTTGTTCATCAGGACATCATTTGTCCACTTGATCTGCGGGCGCATGCCGCAGGCGCGCTCCACCGCATCGCAGACGGCAACGGCAGTGCAGGCGGTCAGGTTCATAGCCTTATTGGGCAGCAAGTCCGGACGAAGCAGAAAGGAAATGTAAATGCCGGTTCCGGGAGGGGACTGAAAGCTGCGCCCAAGACGGCCTCGGCCGGCGGTTTGCTGGTCTGCAACGGCAACGGTTCCGTCGGCGGCGCCCTCTACGGCAAGGCGCTTGAGGTAATTGTTGGTGGAGTCGATGCTGTCCAGACAAATGAGCCGGTCTCCGGCGCCCAGAACGGCGCTGTGCAGCCAGGGACGGATGGTTCCTTCCGTCAGACGATCCGGGCTTTCTTCCAGGCAGTAGCCGCGGTTGGTAACGGAAGTAATCACATAACCCTCCTGCCGCAGTGCACCCACCGCTTTGCTCACTGCTGCACGGGATATGCCCAACTGCTGGCGGATGATTTCACCCGAACAGTAGCTGCCGGCATTTTGTTTTAAGATAGCTAAGATCTGCTCTTTACTCATGGGAGGTTCCTTTCTTTGGTCTGTTTTCCTCAGTTTAGCATACCAATTTCGGGGACGCAAATCATTTGGTGGGAAAACTTGCTTTTTCCTTAGGCATATGGTAGGATATCCGCTGACCGGTTCTCCACACCCGGTCCAAACGGCGCAGGATTTGTCTGCGCCGCTGTGCGGTTTCTGTTTCGCCGTACTCTAAAGATAAAATGGAGGTATCCTGCAATGAGAAACAATACAACCCGACGCATTTGCATCGGCGGCATTATTGCCGCTGTTTATGCTGTGCTCACCCTTTCCCTTCCCTATCTGTCTTATGGACCGGTACAGATTCGGTTTTCGGAAGCACTGACCATCCTGCCCTTCTTTTTCCCGGAGGCAATTCCCGGTTTGGCAATTGGCTGCTTTATTTCCAATCTGTTGGGTTCTCCCTATGTGCTGGACTGGGTGTTCGGCACCCTGGCCACATTGCTTGCGGCACTGTGGACCAGTCAGATGAAAAATCGCTGGCTGGCGCCTCTGCCTCCCGTGATCTGCAACGTGGTGATTGTCGGTGCGGAAATTGCCTGGTTTGAGACCGGCTTCTCCTCCGGCTTCGCAGCCGCATGGATCTACAACGGATTGACCGTTGGTGTGGGAGAACTGATTGCGTGCTATATTCTCGGCATGCTGCTGCTGTATTTCCTGCCCCGCATTCCTTATTTTCGGGCGATTGTCCCCCTCAACCGGCAGCAACGGCTGGGCTGAGCAGAAGTGTTCCCTTTCATGCAGTGGAGAGCATGAAAAGTGGGTTTTCTGCAACAAATTGAAAAAGAGCTGAAAAGCAGAGAAGAGGTATGTGCCGAGGGGCACATACCTCCTTTTGTTTTTGGGAATGGTTAGTCAACATTCAGGCTTTGTTTCATGGCCTCCAGCGTGCGCTCAATGACCGTGTTCAGGTCCCAGCCCAGAAGCTCTGCGCCCCGTTCGATGACCTCTCTGGAACATCCGGCGGCGAATTTCTTGTCCTTATATTTCTTCTTGACGGATTTTAACTCCATGTCCTTCACGCTTTTCGAAGGGCGCATCAATGCGGCGGCACCGATTAAACCGGTCAGCTCATCTGTGGCGTAGAGAACTTTCTCCATTTCATGCTCGGGCTTGATATCTACCGTCAACTGCCAGCCGTGACTTGCCGTGGCATGAATAATGCGGGGATCCAGTCCGTGCTGGAGCATGAGCTCCTGTTCTTTTGTGCAATGCTCTTCCGGCCAGCGTTCAAAATCCAAGTCATGAAGAATGCCGACGACCTGCCAGAAGTCAGCTTCGTCGCCGTAACCTAACTGTTGGGCGTACCAACGCATCACGTCGCCGACGATACGGCCGTGTTTCAGGTGAAATTCGCCTTCGTTATACTGCTGGAGCAGGGTGTAAGCTTCCTGGGGTGTGGGTATCATGTGGTTGCGCCTCCTGATGGATTAAATAATATATTCTACCGTCTTATCGGTAGTCAGTTTGGTTTGATCATTAAACAGAACCAGAGCTTCCCGGGCCTGCGTTGGCCCGCAGGCATAGAAATCTGCGTCAGTACCCCAGCTTTCCATGTCGAATATATAGGGGGCAATGAGGCGATTGTAGCTGTCTTCGTGGGCATGGGTTACATGGATGTCCGGGTTTTCAAACGGGCCGTCCCAGAAGTAAGGATCAAAGGTTTGCAGCAATCCATCATGGATTCCTGTCAGCAGCACATAGTGGGCGACATCGGAATAACAGCGCAGAACGACAACACCGCCCCGATGCAGTGCCTCCATAACCGGACCGTCGTCCTTCATATTGACCTGTGCGCCGGTATAAAAATGGCTGGAGATGGGAATGCGGCCTAATTTTCCATAGCTGTTGAACCAGTTGCTCATAAACATCATGGCTGTGGCGGTCGTCCCCATTTTTCCGCAGACACCATCTTCGCCCCAGCCGTCCAGACTGTACAGCATCACGTTTCGAGGGATATCCGGCGGGATGACCTCTCGGGGGAACAGAGCGCTGATGCCGTTGAGCACCGATGTGGGGCCGCAGTCGTATTCTGTGATTTGATAACGCAAGGGGTTGTTCATGCGGATGCACCTTCTTTCAAAGGTTATTGGTTGAGCCACCACAGGGTGTAGGCGGCATAGAGGGCTGCACCAATGGGCAGCGTGGCCTCATCGATATCAAAATTGCCGTTGTGCGCCGCGTTCAAAGTGCCCGGGAGCGCATCGTTTCCGGTTCCGAGGTAAGCGTAGGCGCCCGGGACGGCCAGGTTAAATTCAGAAAAGTTATCTCCGCCAAGAGAGTAGGGGCGGTCATGGGAGATCGTTACGCCGGGCAGCTGCAATTCGGCGGCCTGTGTTGCTTCGTGGCATACTGCTTCATCATTATAGAGGGCAGAACAAATGCCGGTCCAGAGAATTTCCGCTGTAGCTCCATAGGCTGAGGCGATTTGATTGACCAGCTCCGTGAGTTTGCGGCGCACTTCCATTCGGGTTTCGTTGCGGACGGTGCGCGTGGTGCCTTCCAGTTCCGCTTCCCCTGCAACGGCATTGTAGGTTGTGCCGGAATGGAATTTCCCAACGCCGATCAACACCGGTTCTACCGGAGAAAACTGACGGGTGATCAGAGCCTGAATTGCGGTGACAATATGACTGGCAATATACAGAGCGTCAGCGCCTAATTCCGGGGTGCTGACATGGGCGCACTGACCATGAACCAGAATGCGAAACTGGTCAACGGCGGCATTGTTCAGCTCGGCAGTCAGGCTGACGGTGCCGCTTGGAATTTCATGGGCCGTGTGCAAACCGAAGACACGTTCCACGCCATCCAGCTCGCCGGACTGAACAAAGTCCAGAGCACCTTTTCCCACTTCCTCACCAGGTTGAAAGCACAGACGCACTTCGCCGGAAAAGTCATTCCGATGGGCCGCCAGCAATTGGGCGGCGACAAGCAGACAGGCGGTGTGGGCATCGTGACCGCAGGCGTGCATAATGCCGTCGCGTTGCGAGCAATAGGGCACCTGGTTTAATTCCTGAATCGGCAGGGCATCGATATCGGCCCGCAGAGCAATTGTATGCGAGCCAGGATTGTTTCCGCGCAAAATTCCACAGACCCCGGTTTCTCCAACGCGATGATGGGGGATATTCAGCTGATCCAGAAAAGTCTCGATTTCATCTGCGGTTCGGTATTCCTCGCAGGCAAGCTCCGGATATTGGTGAAGTTTTCGCCGCAAGGCAGTTAATTCCGTTTGCAACTGCCTGGCCTCATCCAGCAATGTGTTCATTTGAGAATCACTTCCTTAAACCTACTAACATATCAGGTTTATTGAAAATGATACCACCATGCACCGCGACTGTCAATTGAATGAAAACAAAAAATGCACCGTCCTGCAAAACGCAAGACGGTGCAAAATAAGTTGAGCTCAAAGGGGGATTAAGCAAGATTGACCGCGGCCCAATAGCCTTCCTCCATGGCCTGACGAGCCTTACGGGGCTTGACACAGTCGCCTACGGCGATGGAATCAAGGCAGGCTTCTTTCAGCTCGGCCACAGTGGCGGTGTTGGGACGCATACCCATAGCATAGACGATGCCGTCAGCAGGAATAAACTCCTCGCTGCCCTCGGCATTGATTGCATAAACGCCCTTGCCCGGTTCGATGCGGGCCACGCGCAGACCGGTGCGGCAGGTGATGGGGGCCTTTGCAAAGGACTGCATCATACCTTCCTTGTGCATCCAGTTGGCCTCGGGTGCGATTTCGCTCTGCATTTCGATGATGGTTACATCATGACCGTTCTCTGCCAGATACAGGCCGGTCTCGCAGCCTACCAGACCGCCGCCCAGAACAGCCACTTTCTTTCCGAAGTTGGCCAGCTTGGTGTAGACGGTAGTGGCATGCTCCACAGAGGGATCGTCCAGGCCGGGAATCGGAGGACGGGAGGGAGTGGAGCCCACAGCCAGAATAACGGCATCATAGCCACCGGCCTTGATAAACTCAGGGGTGACCGTGGTGTTCAGCTTCAGCTCGATGGCGTTCTTTTCCACCTGGTGAATCAGGTAGTTTTTCAGGCGCATCAGGTCGATCTTCAGATCGTCGTAATCGGTGAACTTCAGCAGACCGCCCAGTTTGTCGGTCGCTTCCGCCAGTGTCACCTGATGACCGCGCTCAGCGGCAGTAACGGCAGCCTGCATGCCGCCGGGGCCACCGCCCACAACCAGTACCTTGCGCTGACGCTTGGCAGGTGCGCTCATGCGGTCAAAACGGCATTCCTGAGCGGAACGGGGATTCACAGCGCAGGACAGGTTGTTGCCGTTGTGCAGGCCGGTAAGACAGTCCAGGCAGCGCAGGCAGGGGACGATGTCCATGTTGTCACCGTGGCGAGCTTTTTCCGGGAAGTAAGGATCGGCGATGCTCTGACGGGCCATGGCAACCACATCTGCCTTGCCGTCGGCGATGATTTCCTCGGCCAGCTCCGGGGTGTTGATACCGCCCAGAGTGACGACGGGAGTTTTAACACCGGCAGCCTTGATTGCTGCGGCATAATGGACGTTCACGCCGTGAGGCAGGAACATGGTGGGGTGGGTGTGAACGGCCTGTGCCTCTTCAATGTCCAGACCGGCAGAAACATGGATCAAATCCACCTTGCCGTCCAGCATCTTGGCAAAGGCAATGCCGTCTTCCTGGGTCAGACCGCCTTCGATTTCCTCGGAGCCGGACATACGATACTCGATGAGGAAATTTTCGCCGCAGCGCTGGCGGACGCGGTCGATTACCATCAGGGGGAACTTGGCGCGGTTTTCAATGCTGCCGCCGTATTCGTCGGCACGGGTGTTGTACAGAGGGGAGATGAACTGATCCAGCAGCCAGCCGTGACCGCCGTGGAGCAAAACCATGTCATAGCCGGCGTTCTTGAGAATCTCGGCGCAATCGGCGAAGTGATCTGCCACCACGTTCATATCCTCCTCGGTCATGCCGTGGATGTCGATGCGCTCCTCATAGGGCTCGCCGTGGAGCACGCCCTTCTCGACTTTGTGCACCTCAACGGGGCCCCAGGCTTCCCAGCCCTCGGGATTTGCATCGGAGTTGGCACCGACAAAGGCGACCATGCCGCCGTGGTTCAGCTCATGGCTGGCCAGAGCGCCGCCAGCATGGATGGCACGGGCAATTTCAGCCAGCTTGGGCTGGTTTTCAGGGGTGCAGGCGAAGCTGCGTGGGTTGGTTGCTGCGTGCTCCCGGTCAACAGGAGTGTCGCCCAAAGTGACAACGGCATAACCGCCCTTGGCCTTCTCGGCATAGAAATCGATCATGGACTCGTCCGGACGGCCATTAAAGTCCATGTGGCTCATCATGTGGGGCGCAACGAACAGACGGTTTTTGAATGTGGTGCGCTTGATGGTCAGCGGTTCAAACAGGTGGGGATAGTAAGGATTCATGAATGAGAAGCCTCCTTAAGGTTCTGTGTTTGCTTCTTTGTAATAGGGTAAGAATAGCACATCTTCGCCACGCCGTCAAAACGACGGCGTGACGAAATGAGATCAGATATTAGATGTTTCGTAGGGCTGAGGAATGGCGGGCTCGTCCTCCGGATAGATGGCATCCGGGCCATAGGTCCAGAAAGGCTTTTCCAGGGGGTGGCAGAAGTCGCCCATATCCGGCATTTCGCCGTTGCCAGCCATCTTCAGAGCAGGCTCGCCCCAGCTGCGGTTGTAAGGAGTCAGGAACAGGGGGAAGAGGGTCATGTGCCAGAATTTCCATTCGCCATCTTCTTTGATGAACTCAACTTCATACTTGCCCCAGCACCAGGAGCCCTTGTCCTTGCCCGGACCCGGAGCGGTCTCTGTACCGGGGGAAATCCAGATGCCATGAGCGGTTTGACCGTCTGCAGCGACCTCAATCACATCGGTGCACATTTCGTGAATCATCATCAGACCGCGAATGGCTTCGTAATCTTCCGGATTGCTGCGGTCACCGTGGAATCCGACGTAGCTTTGATAGACTCCATCGTAACCGATGAATTTGCCGAAGGGCATGGTCTGGCTGACGTCATCCCGCTTTGACCAGAGCTCCATGAATTCAACATTGCGGAAGGCGCTGTGAAGATAGGAATATTTGCCCATCAGATTGCGGCAGGCTTGAACTGCCTCCAGCCGCTCGGCCTGGAGCATCAAATCATTCAGTTCACTCATTGCTTAGCCCTCCTCGTCCATAAAGGTGATGCCGACATCGTCAAAAGTTTTGTAGGGCCAGGGAATGGCAGGCTCATTGGCAGGATAGACCTCGGTGGGGGAGTAGCTCCACCAGGAGGTGCTGCGCTCGCTGCTGGTGAAGGAATAGTCCTCGGTGGTGGGCTGCTTGGTGTCAACCCAGCTGTCACCGTACTCGCACTTAAACAGAGGATACAGGCGCATGTGCCAGATCTTCCACTGTCCGTCCTCGTCTTTGATGAAGTCCACAGCGTACTTGCCCCAGCACCATTCGGCATGGGCCTTGCCGGAGGAAGCTTCCTTCTCCAGACCGGGAACCTGACCATCTACATAGGTTTCGTGGCCGGGGCTGATCCAGGCACCTTTGGCGGTTTTGCCGTCAGCGGCAACTTCAATGACCTCGGTATCCATCTCGTGCATCATAACAGCGCCCTTCAGGGACTCCAGCATGCCGGGCTCACTGCGGTCGCCGTGGTCTTTCAGGTAGCAGGCTTTTACACCTTCAAAGCCTTTATAGCTGCCCCAGGGCATGACCAGAAGGTCGTCGTCCCGCTTTGCCCACAAGTCAATGTACTCTTTGTTGCGGAAGGCAGTGTGATAGTAACTGTACTTGCCCATCAGATTGCGGCAGGCCTGAACGGCCTCCAGTCGCTCCAGCTTTAATGTCAGCTGTTCCAGCATTTCCTGTTCGCTCATCGTTCCGACCTCCTTTACTGATAGTTAGCCCATTGGGCAGGAATGGCATCCTCGTAGTGTTCGTAGGGCAGAGGCGGCTCCGGCTCGTCTGCAGGATAGACGGAGTCTGCGCTCCAGGCCCAGTTGGGCTTGGGCAGCGGCTTGTGGTTGTGGAACGGAAAGTCCACAGGATCCATATCCGGATGCTCAGTCCACGGAACATAGAAGTCGGTTTTGTAGATGGGCCACAGGCGCATCTTCCAGAACTTCCACTCGCCGTCGGTGTCCTTAATGAAGTCTACCTGATACTTGCTCCACGCCCACTCGCAGGAGGAAACCATGGGGGCATCAGCAGGCACAGGATCCCCTTTTTTCCAGCCGGGGATTTTGTCAAAGTCCGGGATAAAGCAGCTTTCGTGACCGGGGCTGATCCAGGCACCCTTGGCGGTTTTGCCGTCGCCGGCAACTTCCAGCACTTCCGTGTCCATGCAGTGCATCATCATGCCGCCCTTGAGAATGGGGGAGTCTTGAATTTCGGGATCGTTTCGGTCGCCGTGATCCTCCAGATAGCACTTGCGAACGCCTTCAATGCCCTGATAATAACCCCAGGGCATAACCAACAGGTCATCGTCCCGCTGCGCCCACAACTGAACGTAGTCTTTGTTGCGCATTGCGGTGTGGAGATAGGAGTACTTGCCCATCAGATTGCGGCAGGCATGTGCGGCCTCGATCCGGTCGAAGCCCAGCTTCAACTCTTCCAGTGTCTTTGCCATGTACATCGCTCCTTTACTGGTTTTTTTGGCGCTATCGCCGAAAAAATACAGGGACAGCGCGGAATTCTTTGCACTTTTACTTTATCGTAAGGGTGTTCGTATGTAAAGCAACGAAATTGGCACGGGTCACAACAAAGTGTTACTTTTTGAGCATGAACTCTTGAATGTAACAAATTGTTGTGATAAAATTATTTATATTAAAATGTGCACGCAAAATAGGCAGCATTTTCTTTGGAGATGAAATTAAGAGGTTTTCGATATGGTCAATGAAACGACAGTAAAATCTTTCTTGATGCTGGTTCGCGTCGGCAGCTTCACTGAGGCGGCACGACAGCTCTATTTAAGTCAGCAGGCGGTCAGCAAGCAGGTGGCCAAGCTGGAGCAGGACCTGAACTGCACGCTGCTCAGCCGGGAGCGGAGCAAGCTTGTCCTGACAGATGTGGGGAAGATTTATTACAAGGCCTTTTCTGAGATGGACGACATCATCACGTCCGCTCGGGCAGAGGCGGAGAAGATGACCGCTGGACAGGACAATACCATGGCGATTGGTCAGCCGGAGCTGTTGGATCTGCAGCAGGTGGGCCGGTCTCTGCTGCGGGATTTCCAAACGGAAAACCCCGAGCTGCGCATGGTGTATAAAAGCGCTCCTTCCTGGCAGATCCTCAAGTGGCTGGAAGAGGGTGAGCTGGATGTGGCATTCACCTTTGCTCCGGAGATGCAGGGGCGGGACAGCCTTGGGTTTATCGAAGTTGAGCGACTGCAGGAGATGCTGGTGGTTTCCGCGGATCATCCGAAGGCCACGCCGGATGCCAGCTATCTGGATTTCCGGGACGAGCGGGTTTTCTACACGCCCACTCCGGAGGAAGGCATGACGCAGCTGCGGCTGCGGCTGGAGGGCATGGGTTTTCCCACGGATAAACTGGTGGAGGCGGAGAATATGCTTTCCTCCTGTGCCTCGGTGGAACAGATGCAGGGTGTCAATTTCCTGCTGGAGCATTGCCGTATGCTCAACAGCAAGACGCTTCGTGCCTATCCGGACTGCCACATGGTGACACTGGTGCTGGCCTATCGGAAGGACAATAAAAAGCGCAGTGTCCGTCGACTGGTGGAAGAAGCCACGAAACGGCTTAAGAGCAGCAAAATGGAATCTTAAAAACAGGTTGGATTGCCGCGGATTTTTATCTGCGGCAATTTTTATATGCAAGCCAAAAACTTTACAGATCCAAAAATAAAGCTTCGGAATTATGCAACATAGACAAAAAAACGGCGGTATGTAACAGGCGGTTGTAAATCAATTTCATTTCGTTGCTTTACACTTTGCGACAAAATGGGTTACTCTAAATTGAAGGTAAATTACCATTTTATTCGAGCAAAACAGGAGGAATATTTATGCGCGAATGGATCGTTGAAGGCGAACAGCTGGTGGAGGAGACCCAAACTCTCTCCCATCTGGTTTTGAAGGAGGGCGCAAAGCTGGTTGCCCCCGAGGGAAAGTTTGTTCAGTTGACTGTGGACGGCGCAGGCCGTGAGCAGAAGGCTGGGGAGTATTACGGTGATATCGTGCTCACAGTGGCTGAACTTTACCATATGCCCCCTCATGGTTTGATGATGATGATGAACCGCAGCGAGGAGTTCCACACTGCCGCTGTCATTGAGAACAACAAGGTTGTGGAAGCCAAGGGCGTGCCGGCTCTGGTGCAGGACGGTGTGATTACCGGCGAAGAGGCTGTTGGCGTGACCATCTCCAGCAATGAAGAAAACTTCAATGGCATTCTGGTCACCGGCGACAGCGACTATGTCATTGCCGACGCTCACATTGATCTGGACGGCCATGGCTACAATGACTTTATCGGTTCCGGTGCCGGCATTGCTGCCATCGACAACGTTCACCTGACCATTCAGGACAGCGACATCACCATGGATGGTGTTACCCGCTGCGCAGTGCATGTGGGCGGCGACAGCGTTGTCCATGTTGACAATTGCCGCATTGAAAACCACAGCCCCGATGATGCGGACTGGATGGGCGACTTCAGCTGGGGTATTGCTGTTACCGGCACCAACCGTCTGGTGCAGCTGTGCGACAACGGCACGGTGTACTACACCAACTGCGACCTGAAGACCAACGGCTGGGGCGTGTTCTCCATCGACGGCTGCGATGATTCTGCAAACATTTACGTCAAGGACTGCAAAGTGGAGCTGTCCGGCCCTCGGGCGGTTGGCTACGGCGCTTTCTGCATCGGCGACCGGAATATTGTCAGCTTCGACCATTCTGAGGTTCACGTTGACGGCTATCCTCTGCTGGTGCGGGGCATGATCGGTGCAGCCCGTGCCGAGATTGTCAACGGCTGCGAAATCAGTGGCAATCGCTATGGCGTGTTTGTCATCGGCGATAAGAACACTCCGGTTACCATTGCAGATTCCAGCATCGTGACCGGCAAGTCCACCATTGTGGTCAAGGGTTCCGCCACCGACTTCCACATCAGCAATTCCTACCTGCAGCCCGGCAACGGCACGGTTCTCCAGCTCCACGACAACGATGAGGGCGGCATGGATGCCACTTCCGTTATTGTTGCAACCGATGAGAAGGACGAGTATGTCGAAGGCCGTGACCTGACTAAGTTCGATCCGACGCTGGACGTCTCCGTTGAGCTGAGCGACATGACCGTGGTGGGCAACTTCTTCAACTCCACCACCAACCTGCATATGGAGCAATACCTGTGCAATGACGACGCACCCACCACAGCACCTACATTCGGCGGCATGTTTGCACCTCCTGCGGACGCACCTGCAGGCGGCCCTGGCGCTCCCGGCGGTCCCGACGGTGCTCCCGGTGCAGACCATCCCGATCCTCATATGGGTCACGACAAGGATCTGCGCGGCCCGAAGAACCTGCTGGTCGAAATGAACGACACCCGTGTGGAGGGCATCATCTCCTCTGCTTCCCAGTCTTATCGCGACGGCGTGAAGAAGATCTATCAGGGCAACCGTCTGGAGCTGAGCAATATTACCCAGACCGCCGCACCCACGGTAAACAACGGCGTGATCGTCCGCATGGATCGCTTCAGCAGCTGGCTGGTGACCGGAACTTCTTATCTGACCGTTCTGGAACTGGGCGAGAATTCCATCGTAAAGGGCGCAAACGGCAAGAAGCTGGTTATGACGGTTGACGGCGTGGAAACCGAGATCGTTCCCGGCACCCGTTATGCCGGTAAGATCGTTCTGAAGCTTGCTTAATTGCCGGCAGTTTTCTTAAGAAATTACATTCCGTGATATTGCCCAAAAACAGAAAATTGTTTTTGGGCAACATCACAACAAATTGGAATGAATGTAACAGTTCGTTGTAGATTTGAGTTAATTTCGTTCCTTTACAGAAGGATTAACTCAAAGTATAATAAGAATTGTAAATTGCGAGGAAGGAATCTGTGCAAAATGCACAGCAAGTGCTGAACTCTTGGGGGAGGGGGAGGCAGTTGTGGTTCTTTCTCTCGCAGCAAGCAAGACAAAGAGATTTGAGGAGGTAATTTATGTCTTCTGCAGCATCCGCAGCAGTATCTTCTGCTGCAGCCACTGCTTCCGGAATTCCGTTCCTGAGCAGCGTGCCTGTTTCCGCCGCCCTGTTGATCATCGGCATCGTTCTGTTCGTTGTCATGTGCTACAAGGGCATCCACACCGCCGTTTCTGCTATCATCGCATCTGCAGTGGTTGCTTTGGGCAGTAGCACCGGCTTTTTGACCACCATCACCACCACCTGGTCCACCGGTCTGGGCAGCTTCGCCAAGGACAGCGGTCTGGCTTTCATTTCTGCCGGCCTGTTCTCCTATCTGATGCGTGAGACTCGTTCCGGTGAGGCAATCGCCGAGAAGTTCATCAAGATCATCGGTGCTGACCATTCTCCTTACATCATCGCAGTTACCGCTGCTGTTCTTCAGCTGGCTGGTATCCAGAGCTACATCTTCATTGTGGCTACCATGACCTTCTCCCTGATGAAGAAGGCTGACCTGCCCATCTACATCGGCTATGCAGCCTGCATCGCTGTGCCTCCCATCGTGACCTTCACGATGCCGGGCGTCACGGCAATGCCGAACGTGCTGCCCACCACCATGCTGGGCACCACCACCTGGGCTGCTCCCGGCCTGTCCCTGGCCACTGCTGCTACCGGCATCATCCTGATGATCATCTACATGCAGCACCTGATCAAGCAGGCTCGTAAGAAGGGCATCGGCTATACCACCAACGAAGAGGATGAGTATGGCTCCAACAAGATGTTCGGCGATATCGAGATGCCTGCTTTCTGGAAGTCCGTTCTGCCCATCATCCTGGTCATTGTTCTGGCTGGTGTCTTCCAGCTGGCCATTGGCTGGACTGCTATGAATGCTCTGATCTTCGCTATGTGGATCACTTCCGGCGTTGTCGTTCTGCTGAACTGGCATGTTGTCATCCATCAGATCAAGATCACCCGCGCTCTGAGCCAGGGCTGCACCGAGATGTTCCCCTTCATTGTTATGTCCGGCTGCGTTTACGGCTTCGGCAACGTCACTCAGGCTTCCGCCTGCTTCGAGCCTCTGAAGGCTGCAATCCTGAACATCAACCTGAACCCCTACATCACCTGCTGGCTGTCCGTCTGCTTGATTGCAGCTCTGTGCGCCGACGGTGTCAGCGGCATGGTTATGTGGCTGTCCATCTTCGGCGGTCAGTATGGCGCAGGCAGCGAGATGGCAAATGCTGGTCTGGTCAACCCCGCAGCAATCCATCGTATCGCAGTTTCTGCAGCTACTACCTTCGACTCTCTGCCCCACAGCCCGATGCTGGCTCAGGGCATGGCCGTGTTCAAAACCAACATGAAGGAGTCCTACAAGTACAGCTTCGTGCTGACGGTCATCTTCCCCGTGATCTTCAGCTTGGTGGCTGTGGTCGGCGCAATCATCTTCTATTGATCGCCTGACCCCAGATTCCTGGACCCCCCAAAACGCCGGGATGCTTGCATCCCGGCGTTTTGTTATCCTTTCTTCCTTGACAGTGCTGGAAACGGCGGGGTAAAATACAGTGTCATCGGCGGATATAACCGCGGTCGAGAATTTTGCAAAAGGAATTGACAGAATGAAAGATTTGTTTTCCAAGCGTACCCTTATCATTATTTGTGTCCCGGTATTGTTTGTGCTGGTGATTTTGGCCATCGGCATTCCCCAGCAGCTGCTTACGGCGGTCAATGTGGGCAGCGAAAAATACAATATTGCCGCCTATAACTACTATTATTATGAAGCCTATTACAGCTTTGTAAGCGAGCATCAAAACGAGCTGGGCGACCTGGGGCTGAACGTGAACGGCGATCTGCAAAAGCAGAACTATGACGATTCAACCACATGGGCGGAGTACTTTCGGCAGGTAGCCCTG
This sequence comes from bacterium, assembly GCA_963597355.1. Taxonomy (GTDB): domain Bacteria; phylum Bacillota; class Clostridia; order Oscillospirales; family Oscillospiraceae; genus UMGS1766. The sequence goes on from CAVBPR010000007.1 coordinate 89,740, forward strand.
GCCAATATGCAGGAATATGCCGCGCTCAACCGGGCGGCGGATGAGGCTGGCTACGATGCAGAGGATGAGGTCGCTGCCGTACGAGCCGAGAACGAAAAGAAAATTCGGGATTACTGCGTCAGTGCCGGCATTTCAGAGCCGGATAAGTATCTGGAAAAGCTCTATGATGCAGGCATGAATGAGAAGATTTACTACGCTCAGCTGGCCAGCCGCACCCGTGCGGAAAGCTATCGCAGTGTGTTGATGGAACAATTAAAACCGACCGACGAGGAAGTTGAGACGTATCGGCAAAAGTATTATGACACGTCTTCCGACTATCAGACGGCGGATGTGGTTGTAACCTATTTTGTTCCCGGAACAGATCGGTCAACCGGCGAGACGGAGGAGCATCAATGGGAAAACGCCGGTAAACTGGCTGAGGCGGCCCAGGCACGGGCCGAGGCGAATGGCGGAGATTTGGCGGCCTATGTTGCGATTGCAACGCAGTTTTCCGAATTGGATGACGACCGGGCTCCGGATGGACATTTCTCGGCCTTAACAAAAGAGGATGTAGAGGAAGTTCTGGAAAACTGGTGCTTTGATGCCGCTCGCAAAAGCGGAGATAGCGCTGTGCTGCGGGACGACACCGGATGGTATCTGGTTTATTTCAACGGCTGGGATGAAAGCGCCCTGAGCGTTCAGGCGCGGGAAGCGCTGAATCAGGAGCGCTATGATCAATGGCTGAACGAACAGGAAACATCCCTTACTGTAAAAACCCATGGCTTTGCCATGATCATTGCGCGTTGAGGAGGCGGAAACAATGAAAAAGAAGCAGGAAACTCCCAACACCAATCCGGCGAAGCCAAGAAAGAAACCATCTAAAACCCAGCGGCGCAACCAGATTATGTTGCTGGTGGGTGTGCTGATCATTATCTTTGCAATCTGGGCAGTGCGTTTGCCAAAGAACTATGTCAATATGTTCATTGGTCACTACGATGGAACGACCAGCATCGTGGAGGAACTGAAGGGCATTAAGCACACCGACGAAGAAAAGGCACAGCTGCTGCCCCTCCAAACGGCATTCGACGACTGGAAGCAGACCCACCTGCGGGATGATGTGACGATTACATCTCAGGACGGGCTGACCTTATCCGGCGGCTGGTATGACGCCGGAGGAGATGTAACCGTTATTTTGTTCCACAGTTTTGACGGAAGCTCTTCTTCCTCCGATTATCTTTTTGCACCTTACTATGCAGAAAAAGGCTACAACATTCTCCTGCCGGACAGCCGGAGCCACGGTGACAGCGAAGGACAGCTGGTCACTTATGGACAGCTGGAGGGTCAGGATGCCGCCGACTGGATGCGATGGGTATTGGAGAAGTGCGGAAAGGACCAGAAGATCATTCTTCAGGGACAGACGCTGGGAGCCAATGCCGCTTTAGCCGGCGCAGCCGCAGCGCAGCAGGACGATCAGCTTTCGAAGGCACTCACCTTTGTGGTTGCCGAAAGTCCGGTGGTGAACCTTTACGACGCAGGAAAATATCTTCTCAGCAAGCAGTTTAATCTGCCGGGCATGATGATGCCGCTGACGGCGATGTTTGCCCGCGACCAGCTGGGGGAAGCCATGAAAAATGTGGATCTGGCAACTATGACGGCAGGGACAACGGTTCCGGCGCTGTTTTTAGAGGGTACACAGGATACCGTAATTGATCCGGAAAGCGTGGAACAATTTGCGGAAAGCTATGGCGGCACAAGCCAGCTTTTGACGGCGGATTGCCGATATGGCATGGTCTATGCCGCAGATCAAACAGAGATCGAAACAGCACTGGATCAAATGATTCAAAATTACATCAACTGACAGACAACCCCATCTCAGGCAGTTTCTTTGCCTGAGATGGGGCTGTCTATTTCTACAATGTATGGGTTGCAACTCGATGAATCGTTGGCTATAATGACATAAAGAGAGCGAAAGGTGGTGCAAAAGATGAAACTGGAACAAAAACTGCAACAAACGCAAGCGCTTTCCCCGCAAACAATACAGCGATTGGAAATTCTTCAGAAGAATACGCTGGAGCTTGCGGATTATGTGAAAGAGGCAGCGCTGGAGAATCCCGTCCTGGAAATAGAGCTTCCGGAAGCTTTTGTACCAGCCCGCGGGCGAGAGCAGGGGAGAATGGAGTGGCTGGAAAGCAACGATGCTCAAAACCGGTGGTATCATCGGCAGGATGATGAGGGTGATGAACGCAACCGGATTCCGGATCGGCAGGGACAATCCCTGAAGGAGTATATCCGCAGTCAACTTCCGGTGCAAAGCAAAGCGCTGGAGCGGGCGACAGAGTATCTTCTGGAGAGTCTGGATGCAAACGGATGGATATCGGAGTCATTGGAGCAGCTTTCGCAGGAAAGTGCTATTCCTCTGGCTTTGCTGGAACGGGCTCTGGCGCAAATTCAAAATGCAGAGCCTTGGGGCGTAGGAGCCAGAGATTTGCGGGAATGCCTGTTGATTCAGCTTTATCGCCGCCCTGATGCAGATGATATTGCAGCGAAGATTGTGCGGGATTATTTACCGGAGCTGGCAAAAAATCATTTTAACCTCATTGCAAGAGAACTGCAGATATCACAGGAGAGAGTGCGGCAGGCGGCGGAGCAGATTAAGCTGCTGAATCCAAGACCGGCAAACGGATTTTCTTATGCAGAACCAACGAATTATATTATTCCGGACATGGTTGCAAAGTGGAATGGAGAGGGATTTGACCTTCGTTTGAGTGAAGCAGGCAGCGTGCGCCTGAACATCAGCAGCTATTACATTCAAATGCAGAAGGAAAGCCGCGATGCGGAGGTGATTGCCTACCTGGATCAAAAGGTGCGCCAGGCACAATGGCTGGTCACTGCAGTGGGACAGAGGAGAGAGACCATGCTGCGCTGTATGCAGGTCATTATGGAGCTTCAGCCGGAATACTTTCAAAATGAAAAAGGGACTTTGCGGCCGATGACCTTAGGCGATGTAGCAAGTCGGCTTGGAATTCATGAATCTACGGTAAGTCGGGCGATTCGGGGAAAGTACATCCAGTGTCCGGACGGAGTTGTGCCGCTGTCGTTTTTCTTCTCAAGGGCTGCTTTTGGAGGCGAAGACGGGAGGGATGCGGCATCTGGACAGGAAGTGAAGGACAGACTGCGTGCCTTGCTGAAGAAGGAAGACCCACATAAGCCCTATTCCGATCAAAAGCTGGCAGAGCTGCTGGAGGAGGAAGGCTACTCCGTTTCGCGAAGAACGGTGGCAAAATATCGAGGGGAAATGGGCGTCCCACCCGCTACCGGAAGAAAGAAAACATAAATCAGAAACAGGGTGCATGGCAAGTTTTTGCCATACACCCTGTTCTTGTCAGGTTTTTATTTTTCTAATATGGATGTAAAAGCAAGGTGCCGATCCAGTTTTGTTCCAATCCAGCCAATGACTTTTCCCATGGTACAGGCGGCGAGGATGGTTCCAATGCCCAGCCCTTCCAAACGTCCAAGGAAGAGAAGGGTCAGCAGCATCGTAACGGCAAGACAGGTGACATCAAAGATGATCTTAATTCTGGAATAGGCAACGCCAGTGATATCCGACAACTCTCTCGGAAAGAGATCGGTGGGAATGATGGGCAGCTTGCATCGGTTGGACAGGGCAATGCCGAAGCAGATGAGCAGGTAGCTGATGATAAAGTAAATAACCTGCATGACCCACCCTTTGGGAAGAAGGGGAATCCAAAGTTCATAAAAATCCAGCAGCTTGCCAAATACAAATCCGACGACAAAGCTGAAGAGATATTGCGGCACAAATTTCTTTCGCAGAATCATGAGAGAGAGTACCAGCAGTCCCTGAAATAAATAAGTCCAGGTTCCGAGAGACAGGCGGGGGAGCACCTCGGAAAAGGCGAAGGGAACGCTGGAAATGGCAGAAATTCCTGCACCGGAATAGAGCATCAGCACGACGCCAAAACTGTTGATTACAACGGCAAGAGCCAGAGCGGCCTCGCCGCGAAGAGTATGTATTGCTTCTTCTTCCATAATAAAATATGCCTCCGTTGATATGGCGATGATTTTCAGTTGCAAGGGGGTACAATTTAAGCAAAGGTGGAACGGAAGGTCAGAACCTTGGATTCCCCGGGAGCAAGCCGGATGATGCCGGGCTTGTCGGTGAGTTTTCGACCCATAAAATGTCCATCCGGAAGGGTAGACCACGGCTCTAAGCACAGGTAATTGGTAGTGACACCCTTTTGGGCGGTCCAGATGGCGAAATAGGGGAAGTCATCAAATTCGATGGTGACGCTGCGGTCGCTTTTGCGGCTGAACAGAGTCGCTTTGCGCACCGGCAGATTTTCCAGCACGATGGTGTCCAGTCCCAGTTGTTCCGGCAACTGCTCCAGCACGCCGTGATGGAGCGGAATGTGTCCTTTTGGCAATTCCAGCACACCATTTGCATCCATGCCGAAGGGTTCCAGATGATCGCAACCTTCGAAGGCTACGGCATAGTCCTCCATGGTTTCTCCCGGCATCAGCGTAGTGCAGTAGGCGTCGTGTCCGCCTAATTCAAATGGCATTTCCACCTCGGAGCGGTTGAGTACCGTGTGGGTTTTGACAATCGAGTTTCCTTCCAGGCGGAAGGAAACCGTTAAACGGAACTGGAACGGGTAAACAGCCAAAGTGTCGGTGTCCTCCTCGGTGAGGAAGGTTACCTCGGTCTCGCTCTGGCTTACCACAGAAAACAGACGATCCCGGCAAAAGCCGTGCATGGGGGCGGAGATCATCTGCCCATCCAGCTCATATTTCTGGTCAATCAGTCGTCCGATCAGGGGGAACAGCAGGGGAGCATGCCGAGCCCAGATGGCAGGATCTCCTTGCCAGATGCGTTCCATGCCATTTTGCTTCAGGCTGATCAACTCAGCTCCTTTGGGATTAATGACAGCTTGCAGAATTCCATTGTCCAATGTGATCATTGCGCATTTCACCTTTCATTGTTTTGACGGATGCGTTCTGCCAGTTCCGCTTCTGTCTGACGAATTTCTTCCAGAAAAAGCCGGGCAGAGATGCGTTGGGCATTATGCCCGAGAATGACAGACTGTTCTAAACCATCCGAGGTGGCCACCCGTACGCGATAGTTTTTGCCAAGCTCATAAGAAGCCCGCTCAATATAACTGTCTGCGGTTTCGGCCTGTTTGGTGTAGACAACAAAAATGTTATTGACCTGCTCGGTGCGGCCGGGGTTGCCCTTCATTCGGTAGGCATCAAAGACCAGAATGACATTGCATTGGCGACAGCCTCGATAGTTGCACAAAATGTGAATCAACTGGTTTCGGGCGGCATCCAGGTCTTCTTTGGCAATTGCCTTCAACTCATCCCAGGCAAAGATGATGTTGTATCCGTCCACCAGAAGAAAGTCCTGAAACGGCTCTGCTGTTGCAGCAACAGAGTTCAGATCACCGTGCTTCAGCTCCTGTTGTGGCATAAAATCGCGGCGTTTGATTGAGCCATAAGTGCGCTCAAAAATGGTCTGAAGCGCCTTGTCCTCCATTTGGGTTCCGGAATAGGTGACGCCGCCCCGGCGAATGGGGAGTGGGTTGTCCGGCGGGATTTCCGGCGAAGGATTCCAGGCCCAGGGAAGATGCATATGGGCGGGAACTTCGTCCCATTTTACGGTAAAACCACTGCCATGGGCGCAGAATACGGAGTCCGGGGTGTTTTCTACGTCGGCAGTCGGGTCATAATGGGCAGCCTCGATCAGAGCATCCGGATCGGAGCAGGGATGATACCCTTCAAACCGCAGGCTGAGCCGCCCACGGCCTCTGGTATACGCCGCCACCTCGCTGGGGTAGTCCATCATGGCAGCTACCGGAGCGGAGCCGGTGAGCAAAGTGCGGTCGTCTGCAGTTACCGGAGCATCATTGCTGCCGCCAAAGCGCTGTAAATCAGCCAAAGCGCGGCCAATGCAGGAGGATGGAACATCCAATTGGAAGGAATACCAAGGTTCCAGCAGAACGGATTTTGCCCGCATAAGTCCCATACGCACCGCACGGTAGGTGGCCTCGCGAAAGTCGCCGCCTTCCGTGTGTTTCAGGTGGGCGCGACCCGTAAGCAGCGTAATGTGAACGTCCGTAATGGGAGCACCGATCAGCACACCCCGGTGCTCCTTTTCCTCCAGATGCGTTAAAATAAGCCGCTGCCAGTTGCGGTCTAACAGGTCTTCGCTGCAAGCGGTGGACAGGGTGATACCGCTGCCGGGATCGCCGGGCTCCAGCAGGAGGTGCACCTCGGCATAGTGCCGCAGGGGTTCAAAGTGGCCGACTCCCTCCACCGGTTCTGCAATGGTTTCCTTGTAGACAATGCTGCCGGGACCGAAGCTGACATTCAGGCCGAATCGCTCGAAAATCCGCCGCTGGAGTACCTCCAGTTGAATTGCACCCATCAGGCAAATGTGGATTTCCTGACTCTGTGCGTTCCACATCAGGTGGAGCATGGGGTCTTCTTCTTCCAGCTGACGCAGCTTTTCATAGGCATCGGAGCAAATACAGTCCTCGGGAAGAATAATTTGATAGGTCAATACACTTTCCAGGGCGGGAAGCGGGGCATCTTTTTCATAGCCGAGACCTTCGCCGGCATAAGTGGAGCGGAGACCGGTCACGGCACAGATGCCGCCGGATGTCACAGTGTCGGGAGAGGTAAATTTTTCTCCGGAATAGAGACGCAGCTGGTTTACCTTTTCCGACCAGGGCTCTCCGTTGGCTACACCGGAGAGCACCGTTTTTGGACGCAGTGTACCACCGGTTATCTTTAACCAGGTGAGACGGTTTCCCTGGGGGTCACGGGATATTTTATAGACTCGGGCACCGAACTGCTCCGGGTAATGAGGAATAAGCGTGTAGGTTTCCAATAAGGACAGAAAAGCATCCACACCATCTAAATGCAGGGCAGAGCCAAAACAGCAGGGGAAAAGCTGGCGGTTGGCAATGGCATGAGCCATGGTCTCGGTAGACATCCTACCATGTTCCAGATATTCGCTCATGAGTTCTTCGGAACACAGGGCAACTTCTTCACCGGAGGGATTTAAAGGCAGGCAGCCGTCGCTGAAATGCCGGTGCAGGTCCGCCAGAAGCTGATCGCGGTTTGCACCGGCCAGATCCATTTTGTTGATGAACAGAAAGGTGGGAATTTGATAGCGCTCCAACAGCCGCCAGAGGGTTTCTGTGTGGGCCTGGATGCCGTCGGTTCCGTTTATGACCAGGATGGCATAATCCAGTACCTGCAGGGTTCGTTCCATTTCCGCAGAAAAATCCACATGTCCCGGAGTGTCCAGGAGAATCAGAGTGCGTTTTTCCAGAGGAAGGATCGCCTGTTTGGAGAAAATGGTGATGCCCCGACTGCGTTCGATGGAATCGGTGTCAAGGAAGGAATCTTTGTGATCCACGCGACCAAGATTTTTAATTGTGCCGCTTTGGTAGAGCATTGCTTCCGAAAGCGTGGTCTTGCCTGCATCGACATGGGCAAGGATTCCAACAACCAGTTCGTTCATAGCCACTTCTCCTGTCGTGATAGTTCGCATTTAAGTGTACCACAATTGGTGTGCTTTTGCATCTTGACTTTTCACGGTTTTTCCGGCTATGATAGTGAAAATGGGAGGGATTGGCATGAATATGGAGCAAATGCAGTCTTTATTGGAGCGGCAGCAGTCCCGAATCGAGATTATGAATCTGATGGGACGGTATCAATATTATCATACCGGCGGGGAAATGAGTCGGATTGGCCGGGAACTGTTTGCCTGGTGGCTGCCGGATGCGCGCTGCGAATACGGGCCGTTGGGCGTGTTTGGGGCGAAGAAATCGCTGGAGTTTTTCGATGCGATGACCGAACTCTTTACCGACGGAACGGGAGCCTGTCATCCGGGACTGCTGGAACTGCATCAGATTACAACGCCGGTGCTGGAGGTTGCAGAGGACAACCAGACGGCGAAAGGAATGTGGATGTCCACAGGGGCAATTCTTATGCTGCAGGACGAAGGAGCGGAAGAGGGGCATTCCTTTACCTGGGACTCCGGAAAGTACGCCGTAGATTTTATCCGGACAGAGCAGGGATGGCGCGTGTGGCACCTTCATGTGTGTGATTTGTGGCGTACCGACTTCCATCGGGATCCCGTTGCAACGGCGACCCCCATGGACAGAGGAACCACTCAGGAAATGATTGACGAGTGGAATGCCCGCGCGGCAGCAGGAGAGCAGGTTATGCCCCATGGCATGCCGATAATTCCGGATGCGCCGACAACCTTTCACTATGCCTATGCAAGCGATTCGATCGCTCCGCAAAAACCGGAACCGCCGGTGCCCTATCGAACCTTTTCAGAAACATTTGCATACTGAGATCAGGCCGATTGTGCAGCGTCACAATCGGCTTTCTATTATGTTGTAAATTAACAACATAACGATGTGACAATGCGTCGGTTTTAGAAACAATTTGTTGCAGCGCAATGGATTGCGGACTTTTTTTCGGGCATTGTCTGAAAAAAACAATCTCGTTGTTATGGAGCGGATTTTTGTTGTTACCGTTGCATAAGAGCAGATGTTATAATAGGAGTCAGATTAGTGCAATTCGTGACAATTCTGGTTTGAAAGGAGTTTTTATTGTATGGGATCTTATGAAAAGCTGCTCCAGCCCCTGCAGGTTGCGGGATTGCGGCTGAAAAACCGGATGCTCTCTGCGCCTACGTCAATGGCGGAGCTTGGTCCGGAGGAGCATTACAGCGACGACAACATCAATTACTACAAGCTCAAGGCAGCCGGTGGTGTGGCATTGGTCAGCGTGGGCGATGTAATTGTCGACCTGGACACCGGCCGCAGTCATCCCCAGCAGGTGGGACTGGATGATCCGACTGCAGTTCCCTATCTGGTAAAGATGGCAGATGCCATCCATTCCGGCGGTGCGGCGGCGGAAATTGAAATTGACCACGGCGGAGCGCTGTGTTCTCCGGAATTCATCGGCGGAAAAAATGCCATCGGACCTTCCGGTTATGTGGATGACTGGGGCGACGAAGTGTTGGAAATGACCGAAGAACAGATTTATGCGGTTGCCGAGAAGTACGGCGAGGCAGCTGCAACGGCGAAGGCCTGTGGATTCGATATGGTAATGATCCATGCCGGTCACGGCTGGCTGCTGCATCAGTTTATTTCGGAAATTACCAATCACCGCACGGACAAATGGGGCGGAAGTCTGGAAAACCGCATGCGTTTCCCGCTTCTGGTGGTGGAAAAAGTGCGTGCCGCAGTGGGCCGCAATTTCCCCATTGATATCCGCATTTCCGGGTCGGAACGCATGCCCGGTGGATACGGGATTGAAACCGGCGTAGAGATTGCCAAGATGCTGGACGGTAAGGTGGATCTGATCCATGTTTCTGCCGGCTCTCAGCAGGACGAATATTCCTGTGTTTTGATGCACCCCGGCGCATTCCAGAAGCACGGAGAAAACTCCGGGCTGGCCGCTGAAATCAAGAAGCATGTCAAAACTCCGGTCGTTACCGTCGGTGCGTTCAGCGAGCCGGACAAGATGGAGGCTTTCCTGGAGGAAAGCGGAGTGGACTGCATTGCCATGGGCCGCGCATTGATTGCCGATCCCTTCCTTCCGCGTAAAATCATGCGGGGACAGGTTGAGGACATTACGCCCTGTCTTCGCTGCGGCGAATGCCAGAGCGGCATGATGAAAAACCGCACCATGCGCTGCGCGGTCAATCCCTATATCGGTCGGGAGACAGAGTATTTCCACCCGATTCCAACGAGAGAACAGAAGAATATTCTTATTGTTGGCGGCGGTCCTGCCGGCATGCAGGCGGCAATTACGGCCAGTGAGCGGGGGCATAAGGTAACTCTGGTGGAGAAAACCGATAAGCTGGGCGGCTTGAAGTATGCGGACAATGCAGATTTTAAGGCGAACATTCGTCGCTATCGGGATATGACCGCCGCAAAGGTTATGCGACTGCCCATTGATGTGCGGTTGAATACCACAGTGACAAAGGAACTGGTGGATGAAATCAAACCGGATGCGATCATTGCAGCAGTGGGAGCGAATCCATGGGCTCTGCCGGTACCCGGTGCAGACGGAAAGAACGTCGTATTTGGTGCCGAGCTGAAGCGGGAGGATTCCCGGGTCGGCAAGAAAGTGGTCGTCATCGGCGGTGGCCTGATCGGCTGCGAGGAAGGCATTGAGCTTGCAAAAGAAGGCCATGACGTGACGATTCTGGAAATGCAGACCGAGCTTTGCCCGGATTGCGGCCGCATGCACCGACTGAGCGTGCTGCATGAAATTGAGGTTGCAGAAACCCTGTCTACAGCGACTGGCTTCCGCTGCACTGGCATTACAGAGGACAGCGTGACGGCGGTGGATGCAGAAGGAAACGAGAAAGTCTTCCCGGCAGATACCGTAGTTATGTGCGCAGGCATGCGTCCCCGTTCCACCGATGTGGAGTGGCTGAGCCAGTTTACACCGGAATTCTATGTGGTCGGCGATGCAAATGCAGCGCGCCAGATTGGTCAAGCCACACGGGGCGGTTACGACGCCGTGGTAAACGTCGGACTTTGAGAAGTACCAATTCACCTTGTGAAAGGAGTAAATAAAATATGGCACAATTCACCACAGAGCAGTTGACGCAGCGCTGGGAAGATCAGCGTGCCCTGAAGAACCTGATGGGCAAGTATGCCAACTGCATCATTCTGAACCGGGAGCAGGATATTTTCGACCTGTTCTGGAGCAGCAAGGAGGACATTTGCCTCAGCTTTAATGACGGCGCCTATGTAGGTGCAGAGGCAGTTTCCGGCTATTACACTGCTTGCTACGAGCGCAACAAGCTGGTTGCCAAGCTGATGCAGGCGCGTTTTCCGGAAAGACTGGGCGGCATGAGCGAGGAAGAGATCTATGGCATCGGCCCGTTTAAGGTAAAGCCGCTGTCCTCTCCCGTGATTGAGATTGCAGCAGATGGAGCAACCGGCAAGGGCCTGTGGCATTGCCAGGGCGCTTACAACGATGTGGAGGCTTGCGGCCCGGTTGCCAACTGGACTTGGGGTTACTTTGCAGTCGACTTCGTCCGGGAAGAGGGCGAATGGAAGGTGTGGCACATGAGCTATACCAACGATGTGGACTGCATCTGCGGCCAGAGCTGGGGCAAGGAGAAGCAGCCGCTGCCTGAACTGCCTGAGTTTGCAGCACTGAACGACTTCCACTATCCCGCCTATACGGTAGAAAAGACTGTTCGTGAGCTGTATACGCCTCAGCGCCCCCACACGGACGCTCCTGCGATCCCCCAGCCTTACGACACCTTTGCTGATACCTTCAGCTATGGCATTTGAGAGGAGGAACAGCACAATGAGCAAGCATATCAAGCATGAATATACCGACGACGAACTGATCCGTCGCGTAACGGACATTGAGGAAGTCAAGAAACTGGCCAATAAGCGCGTTTACTATATGATCAATGAATGGCGCGAGCAGGAACTGGCCGACCTGTGGGTGGCAGAGCCGGAGCACCAGGCAACGGCATCCTTCGGCAAAAACACCGGCTACTATGTGGGCATGGATAACATCCGCGCTTATTACGTTACAAAGCATGCTGCCGATTTGGGCGATGGCGTGGGCACCATGAATGCACACCCCATTTCCACCGGTTTGGTGAAGCTGGCCGGCGACAGCAAGACGGCAAAGGGCCTGTGGTATTCCATCGGTCAGGACACCGTGCCCAACGGCGATGGTACTGCCAAGGCTATGTGGAACACCGGTAAGGTTGCAATCGACTTTATCAAGGAAGGCGACGCATGGAAGATCTGGCACATTGTTGAGGCAAACGATTGCACCAGCGAGGCTGGCGACAGCTACAGCGATCATCCTGCTTATATTGACTATGCTACCGATCCTGTGGCGGTTGAGTTTGGCACACCTACTATTCCGATGCTGACCCATGATGCAACATTTAACTGGTGGGACAATTATCCTGCGCCTCCTGTGGATTATGATACCTGGAGCGACGACATCAGCTATGGGCCGGAGGGTTATCCGGAAAAGACGGAGTACCACTTTGGCGCCGGTGAAGGAGGTAACTATCAATGAGAGAACTGACTTTGCATGAGCGCATCCGCAATGCGGATGCCAGCCAGCAGGTTGAAAACGTTAAGGCACAGCATGCTTATCTCCACGGTCGTGCAGACGCTACCGGAGAGTGGAGCGTAATCTGGTCCCGCAGTGACGATTGTTCCTGGGCACACGCCTTCGGTCGTATGCGTGGCTTTGATCAGGTGTATCATGGCAGTGTAGGCGACTATGACATGATGTGCATGGAGAACTGGCTGGACCTGTATCAGGTCTATCCTGAGGTGACCGGCAAGGATCCCCGTCCGCTGATGGAGTGCTCTGTACACACTCTGGTTACGGACGTGATTGAGGTTGCAGCAGACGGCAAGAGCGCCAGAGGCTGCTTCATCACGCCCGGCGTGATTCATTCCCGTTTGACGGCCGATAAAGGCGAGGACGGAAAGGTGCATCGTTCTCCCCGGTACTGCCACGTGCTGTGGGAGCGCTATGGTTCTGACTTTGTCTGCGAGGACGGCGAGTGGAAATATCTGCACGAGCATGTTTGCCCTGATCTGGTAGGCGACATGGACCACACCAACTGGGCAGCAGACGAGTATGCACGCATTACTTCTCCGAATCCCGGCGAGGCAATGCCTCCCACGCTGGGCTGCCCGCCGGTTGCAGATCCCGGCCCCATGCACATGCCTTATTCCGTGCTGAGCAAGCCCCAGGACAGCGTGCCATGGCCAGAACCCTATGAGACGCTGGACAACGACAATACCTACACTCCGTTTCTGAACAAGTAATTTCCGGAGTTTATAAAACCAGCACCTCATCGATCGGAGCAGATTTCATCCGATGGATGAGGTGCTTTGCGCGGAAAAAAAGAAAACGGAATTGCCGTCTGCAGGCTGCAGGCGGCAATTCCGTTTTGCGGTTGATTACTTTTGGAGATCACTTTGGAGAAGTGGTCAGAAGGGGCAGAATCCATTAAATATGGAGATTGATCCAAGTCAGAATATCCCGGCTGACATCCATGCGATTGGATTCATTCAGAATTTCGTGCCTTGCGTCGGGGTAAATGTGAATGGATACGTCGGTCATTCCGGCGTTCAGCATGGCGTTGTAAGCGGTGCGGACACCGGAAGCATTCTTTCCTCCAACAGGGTCTGCCTGTCCGGAAACATAGAGGACGGGCAGTGTTTTCGGAACTTTGTCAATGAGGGAAGGCGTTTGAACCTTCATCATTCCCTCCGAAAAGTCGCGGAAGAAACCGGCAGTGGCGACCGTCCCACGCCGCTTATCCTGATAGAAGGCGTTGACGACTTCCGGCCGACGGCATACCCAGTCCAATCCGGTTTTGGAACCGGGGAATTTTCGATTCAGCTGACCAAAGACCAGAGCCGTTAAGAATGGGTCGGACGCTTTTGCACCTTGCATGCGAATGTGAAGCAGGGCCAGTCTGTGAATCAATTTCAGGGCAGGGAAAGCGTTGTTGCCGGTGCCGGACAATATCACGCCGGAAAATTCGTCCCCGTGAAGCTGAATGTAGCGGCGGCTGAGAAACGATCCCATACTGTGACCGAATAGAAACAGGGGTACATCGGGGTGGGATTGCCGCACCATTTTCATGAGGGCATAGTTATCCTCAACCACCGTGTCAAATCCATCGGTTTCGGCAAAATGAATGACTCGATCACTGCGCCGCTGGGTTTGACCATGGCCCCGGTGATCTTCACCGAAGACGATAAAACCCTGCTGGACCATGTAGGTTGCGAATTCGTCATAACGATCCACCCACTCTGCGTAGCCATGAACAATTTGGAGCAGCCCACGACAAGGCAAGGTCTCGTCCTTCCAGATCTGAAAATAAATCTGAGTTCCGTCGTTGGCAATCCGGCTTAACACTTGCTTTTTCATGGGCGCTTCGCTCCTTTATTTGATTTTACAGCATTCCGTCTTTGATGATGTTGTGATCCCGCAGAAGTTTTTCAATTACAGTGCCCTTGATCTTCTTCAACAGCGGCTTTTTAAGGGCTGCGAGAGGCTTCGGCAGTTTGATTTCCAGAGGAGACTTTCCGTCCATCAGTTTCACTGTGCTGTCCAGCAGGTCACGGACATCATACACGCTGCCCCAGACTTCCGGCACACCGCGATCCACATCCAACAGGCCATACACAGCTTCCATAGCGGTGCGTACAGAATATTCTGTGGTGAAAATAGTGTCCCGGGGGGTTTCTGCAAACTGACCGAGGAAGGCAAAGTTGACGCAGCCGTCCGGAATGACATCCGGGCGATCTCCCTTGCGGCGAGGCATGAAGAAAGCGGTGATGTAGGGCATCATGGTAGGCACTGAGTTGACTGCAGTCTTAGCCAGCTCGTCAATGTGATCCACAGGAATGCCCAGATGATACAGCCATTCAGCGGCGATTTCTTCGCCGGTGCATTCCTTCATGGGCTTGTTCACATAGTCGCCGGCTACATCGGTAAACAGGCTGTAAACCCAGATGCACACATCTTTCTTTGCCTGCTCTTTGAACTGACCCTGACGGTTGATGGTCCAGCTCAGCAGCCAGCTGGAATCTTTGCAGCTGACAATACCGCCGGTGACCACGTTTCCGGTGCGGGGATCACGCTGGCAGATCTTCTGGATTTGCTCAATGATTTCCTCGTTATCGGTTGTGATTGTGGCAGATTCCCAGTTGGAACGGCGGGTATCGCAGCAGAACTTCTCCGGATGGCCGAAGGAGGGATCCTGAGCGGCGATGTTCTTCCACAAATCCCAGCAGCCGCTGGTGCGAACCTCGGCGTCGCCGACGGGGGCATGGGTGTGGTCACCGTAAATGGTGCCCTCTGTGCAGCTGCCGTTTGTGACAAACACCAGGTCGTTCTCGGTCAGAGAAATTTCCTGCGGAGCGCCGTCTACGGTGCACAGAATCTTGCGGGCGATCTTCTTATCGCCATCGAATTCAAACTCAACGTTGTCTACGCGGGTGTTGAATTGGAAGTGAACGCCAGCGTCCTCCAAATACTTCTGCATGGGCAAAATCAGGGATTCATACTGGTTGTACTTGGTGAACTTCAATGCAGAGAAATCGGGCAAACCGCCGATGTGGTGAATAAAGCGCTGGATATACAGCTTCATCTCCAGTGCGCTGTGCCAGTTTTCAAAGGCGAACATGGTGCGCCAGTAAAGCCAGAAGTCGGAGGAGAACACTTCCTCGTCGAAGAAATCTTCAATGGTCTTGTCGTAGAGATCCTCATCCGGCGTAAAGAACAGCTTCATGATTTCCATGCAGCCCTTCTGGCTCAGGTGGAACTGACCGTCGGTATGAGCATCCTCACCCTGGTTGACGGTGGCACGGCAGAGGGAGTAGTTCGGATCGTGCTTGTTCAGCCAGTAATACTCGTCCAGTACGGAAGCACCCGGAGTTTCCAGAGAAGGAATGCTGCGGAACAGATCCCACAGGCACTCGAAATGGTTTTCCATTTCACGGCCGCCGCGCATAACATAGCCGCGCAGAGGATCGTTAATGCCATCGCAGGCACCGCCGGCAATATCCATGGCCTCCAGAATGTGAATGTTTTCGCCCTTCATTTGACCATCGCGGACAAGGAAGCAGGCAGCCGCCAAGGATGCCAGGCCGCTTCCCACCAGCCATGCGGACTTTTCATCCACACCTGCCGGCTTTTCCGGACGGGCAAAGGCTTCGTAGTTGCCGTTGGAATAATAAATTCCCTTGCTGTTTTTTGCATTGGCGCCCCGCTCGGTGTTGCGGTAAGGTGCGGGAGCGGGAATGGCCTTGGCGGCTTCCGCCTTTGCAGCGCGGGATTTCTTGACCTTTTTGCCGACTGCAACGGCCGCCACACTGGTGCCGATTCCGGCGGCAGCAGCTGCCGCACCGAGGGTTACAACCTGCTTGTTCATTTTGGTCCACTTTTTTATCTGTTTCATATCCATACGATTGAACCGCCTTTCTGACTTTCTGAAATTGTCCACGTATTAGCATTGCAGAATCAGGATATATTCTATCTGCATGATAAAGCGATTTTTCTTTTTTGCAAACTGTCAATTGGATTGCAGTGGCTAAAATTTGGACATTTTGCCGATTTTGGCAAAAAGAAAGGAGGGAAACGTTTTCTGAAATCAGCATAGAGAAGAGACTTAAGAGCAAATTCGGGCAGTACGATGGGTAAACTATAAAATAGAGCGGCGTATCACACTCGATGCGCCGCTCCTCCTTGTTGATTCAGATTTCCTGCCGGCCTTCCAGCGCCCGTGTCAATGTGGCGTTGTCTGCATACTCTAAATGACTGCCAACCGGGATTCCGTAAGCCAGACGGGTGATTTTTACTCCGAATGGCTTCAACAGCCGGGAAAGATACATGGCGGTCGCTTCTCCTTCGGTATCCGGGTTTGTTGCCATGATGACCTCATGGGTGTTCCCTTGTGAAACACGGTCGATCAAGGAGTGGATACGAAGATCGTCAGGGCCAACGCGGTTCATAGGAGAAATGACACCGTGCAGCACATGGTACAGTCCGTTGTATTCGCCGCTTCGTTCCATGGCGATGACGTCCTTGGGTTCCGCTACGACGCAGATGGTGGCTTTGTCACGCTTGAAGCTGGAGCATATGGCACACGGTTCGTCCCCCTCCGTCAGGTTTTGACAGATGGGACAGGTGTGCACCTTCTCTTTTGCATCCAGGATTGCTTGAGAAAAAGCCTGTGCATCTTCTTTGGAGAGGCTTAACACATGAAATGCCAGCCGCTGAGCACTTTTTGCTCCGATACCCGGAAGGCGGGCGAACTGCTCAGTCAGATTTTCCATTGCGGGGGGAAGATACTGCATTGCGTTCCTCCTCAGCCGCGCAGAGCGGCAATGGCGGAAGCCGGATCGGCAGAGCCAAACACAGCGCTGCCGGCGACCAGAACATTCGCACCGGCTTCCTTAACCAGCTTCGCAGTTGTGGGATTAATACCGCCATCGACTTCAAGATCACAGGCAGGATTGTATTTGTCTAACAGGGCGCGAACCTCCCGAATGGTTTCCAACTGGTTCTCCATAAAGCTCTGACCGCCAAACCCGGGTTCCACCGTCATGATCAGTACGAGGTCCAGTTCTTCAATGTAGGGGAGAATGGCCTTTGCATCCGTAATGGGGCGAAGAGCGACTGCCTTTTTCACCTTGCAGCGCTCCATAGCGTCCAGAGCGCGGCGAATGCCGCGGGGGCCGGTTGCCTCCAGGTGGACAGAAATCAGGTCGGCACCCGCTTCGGCAAAATCGTCAATGTACCGATCAGGATCGTCAATCATCAGATGGACATCCAGAAAAGCGTCGGTGTATTTATTTACTGCCTTCAAAACCGGCATACCAAAGGAAATGTTGGGAACAAAGCTGCCGTCCATAACGTCGAAGTGAATCATATCTGCCGTGGCGATTCGATCCAGATCTGCGCCCAGGTGTGCAAAATCAGCAGAAAGAATAGAAGGTGCGATTTTAATCATGATTTAGAAATCCTCTCTCTTCAGGCAGGTAAACATCAATCGTAAAAATCATTGGTCTGTACTTCGTGAGCATCGTAGCCCTCTTTGCGCAGCGCATTCAAAATAGAATTTTTATGCAGCAAGCCAAAGGCTTCCAATGTGACCTTCAATTCCACACCGCTCTGACGGTTGATGTTGACAAACTGGTTGTGATCCAGCTTGATGATATTGCCGTTCTCCCGGGCAAGAATTTCCGCAACGCGCAGCAGCTCGCCGGGACGATCTGGAAGCTGAACAGAGAAGGTGAAAATGCGACCGCGGTTGATCAGACCGTGCTGAATCAAAGAGGACATGGTGATAACGTCCATGTTGCCGCCGGAAAGAATGCTGACAACATTTTTGCCTTTGCAGTCCAGATGAGACAGAGCGGCAATTGTAAGCAGTCCTGCATTTTCTACAATCATCTTATGCTTTTCTGCCATGTCCAGGAAGGCATCGACCAGTTCGTCATCATCAATTGTGATGATTTCGTCGATGTTCTGCTGCACATAGGGGAACACCAAGTCGCCGGGGGTTTTGACAGCCACGCCGTCAGCAATTGTTGATACGCTGTCCAGCGTTACTACGTGCCCTGCCTCGATGGAGGCTTTCATAGATGCCGCTCCGGTGGGTTCCACACCGATGACCTTTACGTTGGGGTTGAGCAGTTTTGCCAGCGTGGACACGCCTGCGGCAAGGCCGCCGCCGCCGATGGGAACAAGAATAATGTCAACATCCGGCAGATTGCGGAAGATTTCGTAGGCAATCGTACCCTGGCCGGTGGCAACGGTAAGGTCGTTGAAGGGAGGGACATAGGTCATGCCCTTCTCTTCGGCCAGTTCCATGGCTTTTGCCGCGGCATCATCAAAGGTCGAACCGTGAAGGATTACCTCAGCACCGTAGTTTTTCGTGTTGTTGACCTTCAGCATGGGTGTGGTGGTCGGCATGACGACAGTCGCCTTTACCCCCGCGTGCTGAGCGGCATAGGCGACGCCCTGAGCGTGGTTGCCGGCAGAGGCGGTAATCAGTCCGAGTTCCTTTTCCTCCTCGGACAGGGTGCTGATTTTAAAGTAAGCACCACGGATTTTATATGCACCGGTAACCTGCATGTTTTCCGGCTTGAGATAGACATTGTTGCCGCAGGCGGCAGTGAAGGCAGGGGAGTGGATCAGGTTTGTTTCAAAAATGACACCTGCAAGAACGTTGCGGGCGGCCTTGAAACTGTCGAGTGTCATCATGGCATTGCACTTCTTTCTGTATTGTTTCGACTTGGATTGAATTCACCCTATTTTACTCAATCCAACCTGTAATGTCAATGAAGAACAGGGGGCTGAGGCGCCCCTTTTCCTTGACACCGGAGGGGGAAAAAGATACAATAAATTCGACGCAGAAAGCGAATACCAATGGATGTGATTTAACAATGAAAAAGCTGAAAAAACAGCGCAGCGTCGTGCCGGTTTATTTGTTTGCCCTTACATGGGCAATTGGCGGTTTTATCGTGCGAGTACACAAACCAATCGGATTTGCAGTTTTGGCTGCAATTTCCATTGCTGTGTTTTTTGCGGCAAATGCCATTTGGCGGCCGCGGAAGATTGTGGTGGAGGTAGAGGAAGAAGAAAAAGAAGAGCCAATTCAGGAAGAAACGACCCAATCACCCAAACAGCCGGAAGATCCGGAGGTCGTGGCACTGCGGCAGGAGCGGGATCGGGCAATTGGCGAAATGCGGCGCCTGAATGACAATATCAAAGATCCAGTGATCTCTCAGCAGATTGATCATATTGAGAGGACAACCGGCAAAATCTTCGACTATGTGATGGAACACACGGCAAAGAAAAGCCAGATTCGCCGTTTCCTGAATTATTACCTGCCCACCACGCTGAAACTGCTGGATGCCTATGATCGCATGGGAGCGGCTGGCGTTTCAGGAAAAAATGTGGATGGAGCAAAGGGTAAAATCGGTGAATTGATGGCAACCATAGTTACAGCTTTTGACCACCAGCTGGATGCCTTGTATGCAGATGAAGCGCTGGATATCAACGCGGAAATTCAGGTACTGCAGAGCGTGTTAACCGGCGATGGACTGATCCACAGTGAATCTCCCGCTGGCGGAAATTAATTTGCCGGAAAAACTTTTATGGAGGAACTTTTATGAGCGAACTGGAACATATGCCCCAATTGACGCTGGATCCGGAGGGAGCTGCTGCGGCTCAGACTGCTCCACCGACAGCACCTGCGATGCCCACGCTGACACTGGATCCCAACGCTCCGGAAACGGCGCAACAGGAAGAGACGGTTGCTCCCGTTGTAATTGATGAGAGCATGCTCAGCGACGCAGAGCGGCAGGCGGTTGCAGCGTTTGCGGAAAAAATCGACATTACGGATTCCACTCAGGTTATGCAATATGGCTCAGCCGCCCAGAAGAATATTGCCCAGTTCTCTGAAACCGCACTGAGCAGCGTGCGCACAAAGGATCTTGGCAGTGTGGGCGAGGCGCTGAGCAATCTGGTGGTAGAGCTGAAGCAGGTTGGCCAGCCGGAGAAAAAAGGTTTCGGCAGTTTCTTTCAGAGAAGCAAGCACCGCATGGAAGAAATGAAGGCGCAGTATGCAAAAGCGGAAGCGAATGTAGATAAAATTGTCACTATGCTGGAAGGCCATCAGGTAACGCTGATGAAGGACGTGGCAATGCTGGATCAGATGTTTGATCTAAACCAGCAATACAGCAAAGAGCTGACCATGTATATCATTGCCGGAAAAAAGAAACTGGCGGCCATTCGGTCCGGTGAGCTGGAGGAACTGCGGAAGAAGGCAGAAACCAGCGGAGCACAGGAGGACGCCCAGGCCTATAACGACATGGTGAATTTGTGCAACCGCTTTGAAAAGAAACTGCACGATCTGGAACTGACGCGGATGATTTCCGTTCAGATGGGCCCCCAGACCCGAATGCTGCAGAACAACGACACCTTGATGATTGAGAAAATTCAGACCTCTCTTGTCAATACCATTCCGCTGTGGAAGAGCCAGATGGTGCTGGCGCTGGGACTGGAGCACTCCCGCCAGGCAACGGCGGCACAGACTGCGGTGACCAATATGACCAACGATTTGCTGCGCCAGAATGCCGAAATGCTGAAGATGGGCACGGTGGAAACGGCGCGGGAAGCAGAGCGGTCGATTGTAGACATCGAGACACTGCAGCATACCAACGAGCAGCTGATTCAAACGTTGGATGAGGTAGTTCGAATTCAAAACGAAGGGCGCGAAAAGCGCAAGGCAGCCGAGGCAGAACTGGGCAAGATCGAGGGCGAGCTGAAGCAGAAATTGCTGGAGCTGCGCTGAGTTGAGCAACCAGTGGCCAATGAAGGAATGACGAGTGTGAAAAAAATATTAAAATACCCTGTTGCGTGGTTGATTGCAGCGGCGGTTGTGGTTTGTGCAGTGGTTTTTGGCATCAAGACCGCTAAGACGGACATGATAACGGTTACACCGGGAAACTGGGTGTGCGATGCAGCAAATGTTCTTTCCGATGAGACGGAGCAGGCGGTGCGCACCTCAAACGCAGGATTTGATCAAAACTATTCTGCTTATGTTGCGGTAGTAACGGTTGATAATCTCAAGGGTTGGGATGCAGACAGCTATGCTGAGAAGTTGTTCAACCAGTGGGAATTACAGGGGAATGACTTTATGCTGCTGCTGGATATCGGAGGGCAGCAAAGCTATCTGTATCACGGCAGTAACTACAGCGATTTTGACTATTCATCTTATTTGAACACCTATGTAAATCAAAGCTTTTTTGCCGGCGATTATGACACAGCGGTAACTTCCCTGCTCGGTGGTATGGAGACCTATTTTGCACAGGGCACTCCATCTACCAGCTATCAGACCTACGATGATTCAGCGGTATGGGATGTGCCGGATGCAGAACCTCAGACGAATGGAGGAGGGAGTGTGGTTCAGGTGATTTTTGTGCTTATAGTTTTAGCGATTATCGTTTATCTTGTTCTCAGTGCGCTGGAACGGAATCGCTATCGAACCTGGTATCATCGCTATGGACATATGTCTACTCCGCCTGTGATGTTTGCTCCTATCTTCTTCTGGCATAGACCTGGCAGTGGCTGGTGGAACCGAATGCACCATCATCCACCCCATGGCCCCGGCCCCGGCCCACATTCGGGCGGTGGCCCGCGGCCTGGTGGCGGCTTTGGCGGCGGTCCTCGACCCGGTAGCGGCGGACGTCCCGGCGGCGGCTTTGGTGGCGGTCCGCGACCCGGTGGCGGCGGACGTCCCGGTGGCGGCTTTGGCGGAGGCCCTCGACCCGGTGGTGGTGGACGTCCCGGCGGCGGCTTTGGCGGCGGTCCCCGACCCGGTGGTGGCGGACGTCCCGGCGGCGGTTTTGGTGGCGGAGGCCATGGAGGCGGCCACGGCGGTGGTGGCTTTGGAGGCGGCGGCCACGGAGGCGGCCATCGATAAGCAAATTTTGAGCAGGGACGGCTGGCTGTCCCTGCTCTTTTTCGGAGGAATTCGATGGAAAAACAAACAATACGAGGGCGATTTGCCCCGTCTCCCAGCGGTCGCATGCATCTTGGGAATGCGTGGTCGTCGCTGCTGGCGTGGCTTTCTGTGCGCAGTCAGGGCGGAATTATGGTCCTTCGATTGGAGGATCTGGATACCGATCGATGCAAACAGATGTTTTGCGAGGGCATTGAAGAGGACCTTCGATGGTTGGGATTGGACTGGGATGAGGGCGGACTGTCCGGAGGGGCATGCTATCGGCAAAGTCAGCGACAGGCGGTCTATCATGCGGCTTTAAAACAGTTGGAGGAGCAGCAGCTTTTGTATGAGTGCTTTTGCACAAGAGGGCAACTTCATGCAGCCAGCGCGCCGCATCGCTCGGATGGAGATATCATTTATCCCGGCACCTGTCGGAATTTAAGCAGTGCGGAACGGGAAAAGCGTGCTCAACTCCGGCGGCCTGCTGTGCGGGTGCGTGTGCCGAAGGAAGAAATTGAATTTGTTGACCGACTGCAAGGAAGCTACAGCGAAAATCTGGCTCAGATGTGCGGCGATTTTATTCTGCGTCGCTCAGATGGTATCTATGCTTATCAGCTTGCTGTGGTTGTTGACGATGCAGATATGGGGATTACCGAGGTAGTGCGGGGACAGGATCTGCTGTCTTCTACCCCCCGCCAGATTTATTTGCAGCGATTGCTGGGCTATCCAACACCGGATTACTGCCATGTGCCGCTGCTGTGTGATGGAGAAGGGCGGCGACTGTCCAAGCGTGAGGCGGATTTGACGTTAGCGTCTATGCGTGACGATGGTGTAAAGGCAGAACAGATCGTGGGATGGCTTGCATATGCGGCAGGTCTGATCGACCGGTGCGAACCGATAAGCGCCAGAGAACTGATTCCTCTGTTTTCCTATGATAGGTTGCCAAAGAATGACATTCAAATTGCGAAAAAAATCATCTGGTCAAAGGAATGACCAGATGATTTTTCATTGTTTCCAGGTTCTTGGTGCAAACAAAATGAGAAGCGGGAACAGTTCCAGCCGTCCGGCCAGCATGTCAAAAATCAGCACCGATTTGCTCAGGGGAGAAAGAAAACCGAAATTACGGGTAGGGCCAACCTGACCGAGGCCTGGGCCGATATTGTTCAGCGTGGCGGCAACGGCAGTAAATCCGCTGTTGAAGTCGATCTGATCCAGACACACCAGCAGCAGGGAGAGGAAGAACAGCAACACATAGGCGGCAAGGAACAAAAGCGTGCCGCGGATAACTCGGTCTTCCAGCTTCTTTCCGTCCATGCGCACGGTGCGAACCAGCCGGGGCTGACTTAATTCCCGTACCTCGCGCAAAGCGGTCTTGGCAAAAATCAGGATGCGGGATACCTTAATTCCGCCGCCGGTGCTGCCGGCACAAGCGCCGATGAACATCAGCAAAACTAAAATGCATTTGGAGAAAGTGGGCCAGAGGTCAAAATCCGTTGAGCTGAAGCCGGTGGTAGTAATAATGGATGCCACCTGAAAGACAACCTCACGCACACTGGAAAATTGCCCGTTGCGATAGAGATTCAGAGCAATGAGGACAACAGAAGAAAAAACGATGATGTAGTACCAGCGAACTTCTTCCAGATGCAGAACTGCCCGCCATTGCCGGTAAAGCAGAAGGAAGTACAGGCCAAAATTAGTGCCGGAAAGCAACATGAAAATGGACAGTACCCACTGGATATAGGGAGAATAGGTGGCGCAGCCACTGTTCAGAACGGCAAAACCACCGGTGCCCATTGTGCCAAAGGACAGACAAAGGTTGTCCAGCAGTGGCATCCCGCCAAGAGCGAGCAGTAAAATCAGCAGGGCAGTGATTCCGAGATAGATGCCGTAAAGAAAGCGAGCAGATGCCCGCAGTTTCGGAACTAATTTGCTTACGACGGGGCCGGGGCTTTCTGCCTGCATCAGTGCAAAACTGGAGCCGGACTTTGCCATGGGCAGGATGGTCAAAATAAAGACAAGAACGCCCATTCCGCCGATCCAGTGGCTGAAGCAGCGCCAGAACATCATGCTGTCGCTGAGGGCTTCTACATCGGATAGAATCGAGGCGCCAGTGGTAGTGAAACCGGATACAATCTCAAACAGTGCATCTAAAAAGAAGGGAATTTCTCCGCTGATTACAAAAGGCAAGGCGCCTACAGCGGACATGAGAATCCAACTGAGGGCCACGGACACATAGCCGTCTTTTGTGGTGAAACGGGTGAACATGGTTCGCCGGCGTATAATCGGCAGGGCCAGCAGAATGCAAACGGCAGTAAGCAGGAGAAAAATCTTTAAATTGTCGTACTCACCATAGATCAACGCAACCAAAGCGGGCAGCAGCATGAACAAGCCTGTAATCGCCAGCACATTGGCAAGAACGTAGAAAATACTCTTAAAATTCATGGCCGGTTACTCCAAAATTCCCTTGATGCTGTCGATTCCCTTTATCGTTGTTACAACAATCACCAGGTCACCGGGCAACAGGCAGTCCTGACCGGAAGGAATGATGACTGCATTGTTGCGAATAATCGCGCCGATCAACACGCCTTTACGAATGCGCATCTGCTCCAGCGTGCGGTCGGTAACGCTGCTGTGTTCCTTAATGCGGAAGGCGAGCGCCTCTACGCGATTATCTGCCAGCATATGCACCGCTTCCACATCGCTGTCAGCGGAGCTGCGCAGCGCCCGGGCGTAATGAAGAATCGTTTCGGCGGTTAGATGCTTGGGAGAAATGACGCTGCCAATTGGAATGTCGTCAATTACGCAATTGAAGTTGGTCATATTCACTTTGGTAATCAGCTTTGCATGGCTCATGCGGTGGGCGTAAAGGGACAGCATGATGTTTTCTTCGTCAAAATTGGTCAGGGTAACGACGGCATCGGCAGAGGCCAGGCCTTCATCCAGGAGCAACTGTTCATTGGATGCATTTCCTAACACAATGTTTGCATGGGGCAGCTTTTCGCTCAGCTCTTCGCAGCGTGCCTTCTGCATTTCAATGATGGTGACGTGAATATGGGCCTGTCCCAGACGCTTGGCCAAATAGAAGGCAACCGTGCCACCGCCGACAATCATGACGTTCTTGATTGGTTTTGACTTGATGCCAATGCGGCGGAAGGTTTCGTTGCTGTGTTCCGAGGGGATGATCATGGAAATGCGATCTCCGGCATGAATCACCGAGTGACCGTTTGGGATGATGACCTTTTGGCTGGATTCAACGATGGGAATCAGCAGAGGATAGTTGGTTTCGCTGGAGATTTCAATCAGGTTTTTTCCACTCCAGGGGGAGTTTGCAGGCAGTTCAAGGGACATCATCTGCACCCGGCCCTTGGCAAAGGCATTCAGCTCAATGGCCGAAGGGCAGCGAATCAGGTGATAGATGTAGTTTGCCGCGGCAAGCTCCGGATTGATGGCCAGAGACAGTCCCAGCTCATCCTTAATGAAATTGATTTCCTCATAGTACTCCGGATTGCGCACGCGGGCAATGGTACGGCAGGTGCCGGCTTTCTTTGCAATCAGGCAACAGAGAAGATTGATTTCATCCTTGTTGGTTACGGCAATTAGAATATCGCTATCGTGAACGTTGGCATCCTGCAACACACGATAAGAACTGCCGTTGCCTTTGACCGTGCTCACGTCAAGGGAGGAAAGGCGGCTTAATGCATCTTCATTTACGTCGATTACGGAAATGTCGTGTCCTTCTGAGCTGAGGGTTTCAGCCAGCGTGAAGCCGACCTTACCACAACCCACAATAACGATTTTCATATCAAGTCATGCTCCTAAACAGAGGGATCAGCCCTCATTTTCGTTTTGATAAGCGAGATAATCGTCGTAGCTGGTCTTGCGATCGATCAGTTTGCCGTCAGAAGTAAAGTCAAAGACCCGGTTACAGACAGAGGAAATCATCTGGTGGTCATGAGAGGCCAGCAGGATGTTGCAGTTCACTTCCAGCAGACCGTTGTTCAGGGCGGCAATCGACTCCAGATCAAGGTGGTTTGTGGGCTGATCCAGCAGCAGTACATTTGCGCCGGAGAGCATCATGCGGGAGAGCATGCAGCGAACCTTCTCACCGCCGGAGAGTACCTTCACAGGTTTGTATACGTCTTCGCCGGAGAACAGCATCCGACCGAGGAAACCGCGAAGATAGGTTTCGTCCTTGTTTTCGGAATATTGACGGAGCCAGTCCACCAGATTCAGGTCAATGCCGTTGAAATAGGGGGAGTTGTCCTTCGGGAAATAGGACTGGCTGGCGGTAACGCCCCACTTTATCGTGCCCTCGTCCGGCTCCAGCTCGCCCATCAGGATTTTAAACAGAGTGGTTTGCGCCAGCTCGTTGTCACCCACCAGAGCGATTTTGTCGTTGTGCTCCACAGAGAAGGAAATGTGATCCAGAACCTTCACACCGTCGATGGTTTTGCTTAGGTCAGAGACAAACAGAATGTCCTTGCCGACTTCCCGGTCGGGCTTGAAGCCAACCCAGGGATACCGACGGGACGAAGCCGGCATTTCCTCGATGGTCAACTTGTCCAGCAGCTTGCGGCGGGCAGTTGCCTGCTTGCTCTTGGATTTGTTTGCAGAGAAACGGGTGATGAAGCTCTGGAGTTCTTTGATTTTCTCTTCGTTGCGCTTGTTCTGGTTCTTGATCAGATTCTGCATCAGCTGGCTGGATTCATACCAGAAATCGTAGTTGCCGACGTACATTTTGATCTTGTTATAGTCGATGTCTACGATATGGGTGCAGATGGTGTTCAGGAAGTGACGGTCATGGCTGACGACAATCACCGTGCCTTCAAAATCCAGGAGGAAATCTTCCAGCCAGTTAATGGCGTTGATGTCCAGGTTGTTGGTAGGCTCGTCCATCATCAGAATGTCCGGATTGCCAAACAAAGCTTGTGCCAGCAGCACCTTCACCTTGAGTCGACCGTCCATATTGGCCATCTGTTCTTCGTGATACATGGTGGGGATGCCCAGTCCCTGGAGAATCCGGCTGGCATCGCTTTCCGCTTCCCAGCCGCCCAGTTCGGCATACTCTTCGGCCAATTCGCTGGCGCGAATGCCGTCCTCATCGGTCATGTCCTCTTTTTCGTACAGGGCGTTCATTTCCTGGCCGACATCATAGAGATGGCGGTTGCCCATGATGACCGTATTCAGCACGGTATACTCATCGAACAGGAACTGATCCTGCTTCAGAATGGACATGCGTACATTGGGGAGAATGTCCACGCTGCCGGTGGTGGATTCCAGCTCGCCGGACAGGATTTTCAGAAAGGTAGATTTGCCGGCGCCATTTGCACCGATGATGCCGTAGCAGTTGCCCCGTAAAAATTGCAGGTTGACATCGGAGAAAAGGGGAGTGCCGCTGTATTGAAGGCTTAGATTGGTCACAGTGATCATGGAAAATACCTCATTTTATCTATTCTAAATCCAGAATATTATAGCAGTAGAAATATCGGAATGCAACCAGTCAAACAGGGCATAAATGCACAAAGTAAGGGCGGAAAGCTTAATGAATTTCTAATTGATTTTGCAGTGTATGGAGCTTATAATCATGAACAGATAGTTTTCAGTCGAAGAATTCTTTTTTTCGACTTGATGGTTAAAGAAAGGTTGGAAGAAGAGAAGATATGGCAACCAGACAGGCAAAGCGCGTGCAAAAAAGGCCAAAGGCAAGCCGCTCTAAGACGCCAATCCTTGTTGTTGTCTTGCTGGTAGTGCTGTTCGCAGTGTACCTGGTGCTGTGTGCACTTGCCGGACGGGGAGAAACACTTCGCGAGGGCACTTCCGTCAATGGTGTCAACATCGGAGGCATGACGGAACAGGAAGCGGTTTCAGCGCTGCAACAGGGACTGAGTGGAGTGACGGCAGTCAGCGGAACAGAATATGCCACCATTCAGGTTGATCCGCAGATTGAGGGTGTTGCACCGTATACGGTGGATCTGAGCGGGAGCTTGGGCTACGACGCGCAAAAGATTGTGACGCAGGCGATGGAAGATGAATACGGCGGTGCATTTTTAAGCCGCGGTCTGCGTTCTCTTTCCTATCTTCGGGGCGGAAAGACCTATACAGTGGTTCCCTCGGTGACAGACGAGAGCGCACTTCATGATGCGCTGGTAAATTCCGGATTGCTGGAACTGAACACGGTAGTCCAGACGACCTATGAGGTCGTAGACGACACACTGCAGTTTACCATGGGAACCAGCGGATCTGCCGTTGATGAAGCGGGACTGATTCGTGAGATCGTTGAAAACACAGCAAAGGGAAACTATTCTGAAATTCCCTGCCCGCTGGCAGAGACAAAGCCGGATGGGGTGGATGTGCAGGCAATCCACGATGCAATCTATGCAGAGCCGACCAATGCAACGCTGGATGTGGCATCGGACAACAGTTATACGATTGTCGATGGTGTGGATGGCGTCGATTTCGACGTGGCGCAGGCACAGGAACAGCTCAGTCAGGCGGGAGAAGGAACGGTTGTCAGCGTTTCCCTCAGCCGTCAGGCGGCTGCGATTGACACAGCTACATTAAAATCCGTGCTGTTCCGGGATGTGCTGGGCGAATACACCACAACGGTGAAGGGCACATCTGATCGGCGTTCAAACGTAAAACTTTCCGGCCAGAAGTGCAGCGGAACGATTTTGCTCCCCGGGGAGACCTTCAGCTATAATGATGTTGTAGGTCAGCGCACGGCCGAGGCGGGATTTAAGGAAGCTGCGGCATACAGCAATGGAGAAACGGTGCAGGAACTGGGCGGCGGTGTTTGCCAGACCTCCAGTACGCTTTATTGCGCGGTGCTCTATGCAAACCTGGAGATCGTGGAGCGACACAACCACAGCTATGTTTCCAGCTATGTGCCGCTGGGCATGGACGCAACCGTTTCCTGGAACGGGCCGGACTTCGTGTTCTGCAATAACACGGATTACCCAATCAAGCTGGTTTGCAGTTATGCAGACGACAAGATCACCTTCCAGATTGTCGGCACTAAGGTTTCCGACTTCAAGGTGGAGATTACCAGCAAGACGCTGGAAACTCTGGAGCCGTCCACCCAGACCATCGAGGACAGCACAATGGCAGCCGGGACATCTACCGTTCAGCAGAGCGCCCATACCGGTTATCGTGTGCAGACTTACCGCACGGTGTATGATGGTGCAGGAAACCAGATTTCCTCTACGGACGAAGCGTATAGCTATTATCGTAAGACCGATAAGATTGTCCGTGTAGGCACGAAAACGGAAACCGCAGCGACGGATACAGAAACGCCTGCAGCCTGAGAGCAATAGAAGCAAGAACGCCCGCACAGATTGTTGTGCGGGCGTTTTCCAAAGTAAGGAGCAAAGATATGTTTGAGGGATTTTCGGAAAAGAGCATCGACTTCCTCTGGGGAATTCGATTAAATAATTCCCGGGAGTGGTTTTTGGAACATAAGCAGGATTATCTGGACTATGTTTATAATCCACTAAAAGAGCTTGGTCAGGAGCTGGAAGCGGCACTCGGCGAGCTTTGCCCGGAAGAAGGACTTGAGGTAAAGGTGACCCGAATTTATCGGGATGCCCGGCGGGTAAAATACGGCGGATTATATAAGGATCACCTTTGGCTGATTCTTCGTCGCCCCAGCGAGGAATGGACAGCAAGACCGGCATTCTATTTTGAAATCTCTCCGGAGGGCTATGAATATGGCATGGGGTATTACTGCGCCCGACCGGTTATGATGGAGCAGTATCGCCGCCGCATTTTGCGGGAGCCGGCTTCGCTGGAAAAATTGGCAAGGAAGTTTGACCGGCAGGATCGGTTTCGTTTGGAAGGGGAGGAATACAAACGATCGAAGGGAGAATGTTCTTCCGTGTTGAAACCATGGTTTAATCGCAAGAACATAGCAATTTGTGCGTTTCACGAGCCGGATGAGACGATGCTCAGCGGTGAATTGAAATCTGTGGTGCTGGATGGGATCAAATGGCTTATGCCATACTATCAGTATTTCAAGGCTCTGGAGCTGGAGCCGCCGGTGACCGACGCGATTCGATAAGAGAACAAACTAAAAAAGCGGAAGAGAAAAACTCTTCCGCTTTCTGTATATATTATGATTTAATGAGAGAACTTACTTTCTTCCATGCAGCAGGGGAGAAAGGGGCTTATAGATCAGGAAGCACAGAATGGCGTCCAACAGGCCTTTGCAGAAGGTGAATGGCAGGTTGAAAATTACCAGGCACTTGATGAGAGAGTCTGCAGAGGGGAGAATGGCCTGATACATGCCAATGATCGCCTCCATAGGCAAGCCGTAGCAGACCACATAGGCGGGATACACGAGGAAGTAGTTCAGCGGAACGGACAAAACGGCCATAACCACGCAGCCGATCAGGCAGCCGAGAACTGCACCCTTGCGATTGCGCTTGAAATAATAGATTAAACCGGCGGCAACGCAGAGGAAACTGCCGCACAGGAAGTTGAACAGCTCGCCGATATAGGCGCTGCTGGTGCCTTTGAAAATGATATGAAGCAGGTTCTTCAGAAACTCGATTACAATTCCGTAGACGGGGCCGAGGGCAAAGGAACCGAGGAGAGCGGGCAGATCCGAAATGTCCATCTTTACAAAGCTGGGAATTAACATGGGGATGGGGAACTCAATGAACATCAGCACAAAGGCTACTGCACTGAGCATGGCAGTTACCACCAGAGAACGGGTGGTGATGCGGGGTTTGCGGCGGACAGCCGCAGTGGTAGTGGTTTTCATGGGACAAAACTCCTTCATGATAAAAAAGTAAACACCTGAAAGATACATGCCTTTCAGGTGTTGTGATTTCATTAGGAGCTGCGCCAAAATACAACACATCTTCTTTCATCCAGACTTTACTGTCGGTATCGGAGTTACACCGATTCGGCCATATGGCTCGCGGACTTTACCGCCGGTCGGGAATTGCACCCTGCCCTGAAGACATCAGCTGTTCAGTTGTTCCAAACACAATATAGCACAGCCCGGTGTGGAATGCAAGCCTTTTTTCGCGCCCTTGACGAGGTTGAAAAAATCCCATAGAATAGGTGCCATGAGGTGAGAACATGAGTCGAGATACAACGTGCTGTTTTACCGGTCATCGTCCCCATCGGCTGCCATGGCTGGAATCCGATACAGATGAACGCTGCCAACATTTGCGCAGAGAATTGCAGCGACAGGTTGAGCTGGCCTATCAGCAGGGCTATCGGCATTTCATTTCCGGGATGGCTTTGGGGGGCGATATGCTCTTTTGTGATGCAGTTTTGCAGGAAAAGAAGCAGCACCCGGAGATATTGCTGGAGGCGGCAATTCCGTTTGCCGGACAGGCGGACCACTGGAATGCAGAGCAGCAGGCCCGTTACCGGAATCTGCTGCAGCAATGTGACCTGGAGACCCTGGTACAGCAGAATTATACCCGAGGTTGCATGATGCGGAGAAATCAATATATGGTAGATCGCTCAACAAAGCTGATTGCGCTGTTCGACGGAAATCCCGGCGGCGGAACCTGCAACACGCTACTTTATGCAATTCGGCAGGCGCTGGATGTAGTCCAACTGGACCCGGCAGATCTATAAGTCCATTGAAAGATAAGTAACAAGGCGACCGCACAGAGGTTCTGTGCGGTCGCCTTGTTGCGTTGCTGATTTACTTTTGAATGGCGCGGATTGCAGCGGCGGCAGCAGCCTGCTCGGCTTCTTTTTTGCTGTGCCCTTCGCCCTCTCCAATTGCCTTTCCGTTGAGCAATACCTGCATGCGGAAGGTTTTTGCGTGATCAGGGCCGTTTTCTCCGGCCAATTCATAGGTCAATACCTGACCGCTTTTCCGCTGAACAATTTCCTGTAAGGCGGTTTTATAATCCTTGGCCGCCTCGTGCACACGGGAAATATGGTCCAGGATAAAGTGCTGAATCAGCTTGCGGGCGGCACTGATGCCGCCATCCAAATAGACCGCTGCCAGCACAGACTCAACGGCATCTGCCTGAATGGAGGGACGGGTGCGTCCACCGCCCAGTTCTTCGCCGCGTCCCAGCTTCAGGTAACTGCCCAAGTTCAGTTCCTGAGCGACCAGAACCAGATTGCCCTCACAGACCAGAGCAGCCCGCAGACGGGTCAAGTCTCCTTCCGGCAGAGTGGGGCAGTTGCGATAAAGATAGTCTGCTACCACCATGCCAAGGACAGAATCGCCCAAAAATTCCAGACGCTCATTGCTGTTCATGCCGGAGCGATGCTCGTTGGCATAAGAACTATGGGTCAAAGCGTTTTCGAGCAAGGAAATATCCTGGAATCGATAGCCAAGTTTTTCTTCTAATGTCTGCATATCAGTCCGCTTCCTTCTCTGTTTTTTTCGCAGCAGAATCTACCAGCTGTGCTGCGATTTTTTCTGTTACGTTTCCCTGGGCATAGGCGATTGCCTGCTTCACTGCCGAACGAACGGCAAAGGCATCCGAGGAGCCGTGTGCCTTGATTACCGGCTTTGAAATGCCCAACAATGCGGTGCCGCCGATTTCCCGATAGTCGCACTTGCGCTTAAAAGCAGCGATGCCGTCTTTGAGCGTCAAAGCGGCCAGCTTTGTGAGGGTGGAACGAAGCAGAATGTTTTTGATCTCCTGGTTGAACCAGGAGGCAGTTCCTTCCATTGTTTTCAGGAAGATGTTCCCGGTAAAACCATCGGCAACCAGCACATCGGCTTCGCCGGCAACCGCTTCGCGACCTTCGATGTTGCCAACAAAGTGCAGGACTCCGGCTTCATCCAGCTGAGAAAGAAGTTTATGCACCTGCTGGTAGAGTTCGGAGCCCTTGCTTGGCTCGGCACCGATGTTCAGCAAGCCAACCCGAGGATTTTGAATGCCGAGAGAGAGTTCGGCATAATAAGATCCCATGACAGCGAATTGCACCATTTGTTCTGCCGTACACTCGGCGTTGGCACCGGCATCGATAAGAACTGCACGGCCTTTTCCTGTGGGAATGGTAGGAGCAACTGCGGCACGACGAACACCGGGCAGGCGTTTTACAAGCAGCGTTGCCCCGGAGAGCAGCGCACCGGTGCTCCCGGCAGACAAAAAGGCGTCGCCTTTTCCTTCCTTCAGCAGGTTTAATCCCACCGTCAGAGAGGAATCCGGCTTATGTCGCCATGCCATGGCCGCCTCATCACAATTGCTGATGACTTCGGAACAGGGCACGATTTCAACGCCTTCCGGAAGGGAGGTAAACCCTTCTTTCTTCAGTGCCTCCATCAGGTCGGCTTCACGGCCGGTAAAAATAATCTCCACACCAAACTCACGGCGAGCCTGCAAGCCACCCTTAACTGGCTCAAGAGGAGCGAGATCGCCGCCCATTGCGTCGATGATAATTTTCATAGTTTAATTCTCCTCTGCGAAACGGGCTTGTGTGGCAGACAATGCGTCCAATGCCCGCTGAGACAGGGCCGCATTCTTGTTGCGTTTTCCCTTTACCTTGTATCCCAAGGGAGGAATGATGCCAAAGTTGATGTTCATCGGCTGGAAGTTTGCAATGGAAGTGTCGCTGACATAGTTGGCCAGAGCGCCCAAAGCAGTCTCACGGGGAAAGTCCACAGGGGGAAGTCCAAGCAGGCGATGGGCTAACTCCACGGCGGCCACAAGACCGGATGCGGTGGACTCCACATAGCCCTCCACACCGGTCATCTGACCGGCAAAGGACAGCCGGGGCTGGTGGATTACCTGATAATAACGGTTCAGAATACCGGGCGAGTGGAGATAAGTATTGCGATGCATTACGCCGTAACGGACAAATTCTGCATTTTCCAACCCGGGAATCAGGGAGAAAACGCGTTTCTGCTCCGGGAAGGTAAGGTGGGTTTGGAAGCCGACAATGTTAAAGATGCTTCCCTGTGCGTTGTCACGCCGCAATTGCACGACAGCAAAGGGTTCTTTGCCGGTGCGAGGGTCCGGAAGACCTACGGGTTTTAACGGGCCGTAACAAAGGGTGTCGTGACCGCGGCGGGCCATGACTTCCACGGGCATACAGCCCTCAAAAACGCTGCCATCATCAAATTCATGGAGCTGCGCCTGTTTTGCCTGGGTTAACTCCGTCCAGAAACGATCATATTCTTCCTGTGTCATGGGGCAGTTGATGTAATCCGCAGTGCCCCGATCATAGCGGGAGGCAAACCACGCTTTGCTCATGTCGATGCTGTCGAAGGTAACAATCGGTGCTGCGGCATCAAAGAAGTGGAGGTAGTTTGTCTCGGGGAACAGGCGGGCAATGTCCTCGCTGAGAGCATCCGAAGTCAAGGGACCGGAGGCAATCAGAACCTGTCCATCCTCCGGAATATGGGTAACCTCGCCTTCGATGACGGTAATATTAGGGTGATTTCGGATGCGTTCTGTGACTGCGGCAGAAAAGGCGGTACGATCGACCGCCAGTGCACCGCCGGCCGGCACACGATGGGCATCAGCACAGGCCATAATGAGGGAGCCCATCTGCCGCAGCTCTTCTTTTAATAAGCCAACTGCATTTTCCAGCTGATCACTGCGCAGAGAGTTAGAGCAGACCAGCTCAGCGAAATCGGCGCTGTGGTGTGCCGGGGTGGTTTTCAGCGGCTTCATCTCATGGAGCTGGACAGGAATCCCCCGTTCAGCCAGCTGCCAGGCGGCTTCGCTGCCTGCCAGACCGGCGCCAATAACTTTTACAGGTTCCATGGGTTATTCCTCTTTCACTTCCGCTGAGGCGGCTTTTTTGGTTGTTTTCTTCGCAGTTGTCTTTTTTGTGGTTGCTTTCTTAGCAGTCACCTTTTCGGTGGTTGCTTTCTTAGCAGTCGCCTTTTCGGTGGTTGCCTTCTTAGCAGGTGCTTTCTTGGCAGTTGTCTTTTTGGCGGTTGTCTTCTTTGCAGGGGCTTTTTTCGCGGTGGATTTCTTAGTGGGGGTTTCGCTCTTGTCCTCCGTCTTGGTTTCGGTGGGCTCAGCAGTTTCCGATTTTTTCTTCGGATAACCCCGCTGATCCTCCGGCAGGAAACGGCTGCATTTTTCGTTGATGCAGAACGGTTTTTTAAACCCGCGTCCGGATTTTTTGAACATTGTCATGCCGCATTCCGGGCAGTTATCTTTCACAGGTACGTCCCAGGTCATGAAGTCGCAGGGAGTTCCGTTAACTACTTTGTTTCGTTCACATCCGTAGTAGGTATAGCCGTTTCGGCTGGTTTTCTTTAAAATACGACTGCCGCATTTGGGGCATTTGCCGGGCATTTCAATCACCAGCGGTTTGGTGAAGGAACATTCCGGATAACCGGGGCAGGCCAGAAAACGGCCGAAGCGGCCGGATTTCACGACCATTTGACGGCCGCAGACGTCGCAAACTTCGTCGGAAAGCTCCGGGGGAATCTTGATCCGTTCTCCATCCAGATCTTTTTCCGCCTGCTCCAGTTCAGCAGAAAAGCCGGTGTAGAACTGGCTCAGGACATCCTTCCAGAACACCTTGCCTGCCTCTACTTCGTCCAGCTGGGATTCCATATGAGCGGTAAAAGCGGGGTCTACCACATCGGGGAACTTGTCCTTCATCAGCTGGGTAACGACTTCACCCAAGGGGGTGGGACGCAGTGCCTTTCCTTCTTTTACAACGTATTCACGATCCATGATCGTAGAAATTGTGGGAGCAAATGTGGAGGGACGACCGATTCCCTTCTCTTCCAGCACCTTGATCAGCGTTGCTTCGCTGTAGCGGGCAGGCGGCTGAGTGAAGTGCTGCGCTCCGTCTACGTCCTTCAGACTCAGGGCTTCTCCCTCGCTCAGGTCCGGCAGGGGAGAGTTGCGCTCGCCATCCTCTTCGTCCTTTGTAACTTCATATACTGCGGTGAAACCGGAAAAACGCTGAGCTGTGTGAGTAGCGCGGAAGAGATGTGTGCCGGCAGTGATATCAATGGAAAGGTTGTCATAGACTGCGTTTGCCATCTGGCAAGACAGGAAACGACTCCAGATCAGCTTATAAAGACGATACTGCTCCTGGGTTAAGCTCTTTCGAACCGATTCAGGCGTTAACTCCACGTTGGAGGGGCGAATGGCCTCGTGGGCATCCTGAGCTCCGGCCTTTGCCTTGAAACGGCGGGTCTCCGGCGGATAATAAGACTCACCGTAGCGGGCAATGATGAATTGCTTTGCAGCGCTGAGTGCATCCTCGGAAAGACGCAGTGAATCCGTACGCATGTAAGTGATCAGACCGATGGTGCCTTCGCCCTCAATGTCGACGCCTTCATAGAGCTGCTGAGCGATCGACATTGTGCGGCGGGGAGCCATGTTTAATTTGCGGGAGGCTTCCTGCTGCAAAGTAGAGGTGGTGAAGGGCGGTGCAGGCTGACGCTGCTTTTCTGTTCGGCGCACAGCGGAAACGACAAACTGCTCTTTCGAGAGCTGCTCTTTAATTGCTTCTACCTCTGCTTCAGAGCTCAATTCGTCTTTCTTTTTTCCGTTTGAGCCATGATAACGGGCGATAAAGCTGCCGATGCGGGGGGCGATGCGATCTAGAGTCACATCCATCGTCCAGTATTCCTGGCTCTGAAATGCGCGAATTTCTTCTTCCCGCTCTACCACAAGGCGAGTCGCAACCGACTGGACACGGCCGGCAGACAAGCCACGCCGTACTTTTCGCCAGAGCAGGGGAGAAAGCTGATAGCCGACGATGCGGTCGAGAATCCGCCGCGCCTGCTGGGCGTCCACCAGATCCTGATCAATGGGACGGGGATGGGTGATGGACTCGTTCACCACTTTCTTCGTGATTTCATTAAAGGTAACACGATAGGTTTTGTCATCTGGAATGCCGAGTAGTTCTTTTAGATGCCAGGAAATGGCTTCTCCTTCTCGGTCAGGGTCGGTTGCAAGAAAGACTTTTTCGCTTGCAGCGGCAGCTTCCTGCAGTGCAGCGATGATTTCCTCTTTTCCCTTGATGGGCTGATAGTTGGGGGTAAAACCGTTTTCAATATCAACGCCCAGTTTGCTTTTGGGAAGATCGCGAATGTGTCCCATGGAAGCGGTGACCTGATAATCCCGTCCCAAATATTTGCCGATGGTCTTTGCCTTGGCGGGAGACTCCACGATAACTAATTTAGCTTTGGACATAGAATTCCTCCGGGTATAAAAACTGACAATATATTTTTATTTCAACTCCACAGTGGCTTCAAATCGGCCGCCGGACAGCTGGCAGACCAAACCGCGGATGGTGAGCACGGTTAAGGTTGCGGAAACGCGGCGGGCAGGCAGTCCGGTGCGGGCGACCAACAGGTCGGTTACCAGCGATTCTTCCGCCAGGGCGCGGAGAATGGACTGCTCGTCGTCAGTGAACTCGCTGGCGTGTTCTTTCAGAGAGATTACGCGCCGATGGGATGCTTTTGGTGGAGCGGTGACATCGTTTCTTTCTTTTCTGGGTGGTGGTGTTGAGCCCTCATCCTCTATTTCGACAGAGCGCAGCCGCTGCGTCTGCTGAGCAGGAGTCAGAGAATCGGTCTGTTTGCGGCGGTGGGGATAAACAGACCAATACTGCTCTAAAATATCAGCGCCGGAACTGACGCACAGGGCCTCTCCCCGAACCAGCAGCTGATTGGTTCCGCTGGCGGCAGGGGCATCAATATTGGCAGGAACAGCATATACATCCCGTCCGGCATCGAGGGCTAAGCGGGCTACACTTAAAGTGCCGCTGCGCACAGGCGCTTCCACGCAGACCGTGCCCAATGCCAGCCCGGTGAGGAGTACATTGCGGCTGGCAAAGTACTCGCCCAGATGGGGCGTGCCCGGGGCGCGCTGACTGATAATCATGCCGACTGCGGCAATGTCATCCAATAAGCGCCGGTTTTCCTCGTCGTTGTAGTAGGGTAAGTCTACGCCGCCGGCAACGACAGCCACCAGCGGGCCGCCGGCCTTTAAGGCACCATCCACCGAGAAGCGATCACATCCGCCGACAATGCCGGTAAGGACAAGACCGCCCAATCGGGTAATTTGAAACGCCAGCTCTGCGCTGACTTTGCGCCCGTAGGGGGTTGCCTTTCGTGTTCCTGCCATGGCAATGGCAATTTCATCATCAAAGCGGAGAAGGTTGCCGCGGTAATAGAGCACCAAAGGCGGCAAATCGATGTTCCGCAGGCGTTCCGGATAATCGGCATCCTGCCAGGTGAGAATGTGAACGCCGAGGCGATCGCAGTCTGCCAGCACCTGTTCTGCGGCTTCCAGTGACTTGTTTGCCAGCTTTTTGCGGTTGTTTTCCGTTAGACGGGGAACGAGGGCATATTCCTCCTCGTCGGCGAAGTAGGCCTGTTCCGGAGAACTGAAATGATGTACTACCTGCCATGCGGGGCCGGTGTCTAACGTGAGGGTGAGCCACAACCATGCCTTTAGGGGAGTCAACATCGTGTTTATCTCCTCCGATATTGTTCCCAAAGCACCACCGCTGCGGCTACTGCAGCATTTAACGATTCACAGGTAGCTTCCATGGGAATTCGAATGGTGGTTTCACACTGGGAAAGCAGGTCGGCAGAGACGCCGCTGCCTTCGCTGCCGATGATAATTGCGGTATGATCAAAATTTGCATCCGAAAGAGAAATGGTATCATCGCGCAGGGCAGTAGCAGCCAGTTTCAGGTGGGAGCGATGCATCAGGGCAGACAGTTCAGCAGAATCAACCTCCCATATTGGCATACGGAAAATAGCACCCATGGTGGAACGAACCGTTTTCGGATTGAAGGGATCTGCACAATGGTTTGTCAGCAGCAGTCCGTCGCAGCCAAAAGCATCTGCGGTGCGAAGGATGGTGCCAACATTGCCGGGATCCTGAAGACCGTCGAGAATGAGATAATGGGAGCCGGTCAGAGTTTCCGGCGGAGCCAGATCTGGCATACGAACCAGGAACAGCGCTCCCTGGGGAGCCTCCATGGGGGAGATACTCTGCATCAGTTCTCCGGGGACAACCACCGTTCGCACATCTGGCGGAGTTTTTGTGTCCGCCAAATCGTCTGATAAAATTATCGTTTCAATCGGGGCGTGCCATTGGAGTGCTTCCTCAAGCATTTTTACTCCATCGCAGAGAAACAGCTTCTCTTTACGGCGAACTTTTCGATCATCCCGTATTTTTCGCACGCGAACCATCAGTGGGTTTGTGCGGCTGGTGATGTGCTCCATGGCAATACCTCCGCTTTTTGTGCATTTTCTTGCTGCTTACCTTATATAGAATGTGGAAACAGCTACAAGGAAGTATAAAACAAACCAAAGTAGAAAGTCAACTTTTTTAAATAGATTAGCGGAGGATGCTGCAACATGGCAGACATCCTCCGCGATCCATCAGTTTTCTTTTGTCGAGAGCAAAATCCGGTCGTTGTCAAAGTCCTTGCCCACATCAATCGAGAATTTCTCCAGCAGATCATCCACGGTCATGCCGTCGCGCTCTGCGCCGCTGATGTCCAGAACAATGCGTCCGGAATCCATCATCAACGTGCGGTTGCCCAGTTCCAGAGCCTGATGCATATTGTGGGTGATCATCAGGCAGGTGATGTGCTGTTCGGATACCACTTTTTTCGTCAGTTCCAGCACTTTTTCTGCTGTGCCCGGGTCGAGGGCGGCGGTGTGCTCGTCAAGCAGCAGGATTTTCGGGGTGATCATGGTGGCCATCAACAGGGTTAATGCCTGCCGCTGACCGCCGGAAAGCAGACCGACCGGCTGCTTCATGCGATCTTCCAATCCCATGTTCAGCTGGGCCAACTGAGCCCGAAATAACTCCTTTTCCGCCTTGGACACCCGGCGCAGGAACGCGTTTTTGCTTCCGGCAGTGTGAAGATAGGCCACAGCCAGGTTTTCCTCAATTGTCATGTTCGGAGCAGTGCCCCGCATAGGATCCTGAAACAGATGGCCAATATAGCGGGCGCGTTTGTGCTCGGGCTGAAAAGTAACCTCAGCTCCGTCCAGCTCAATCTGCCCCTGGTCAACGTAAAAGTTGCCGCAAATGGCGTTAAAGAGAGTGGATTTACCGGCGCCGTTGGAGCCGATAATTGTGATAAAGTCACCGGTGGCAACGTCCAGACTCAACTGCTTCAGAGCGGGCTTTTCGTTTGGCGTGCCGGGATTGAATGTTTTAGAGATGTTTGTCAGCTTCAGCATGACGCTTGCCCTCCCTTCTTAGCCTTCTGACCGCGAAACAGCGCCCACAGTGCACAAATCAGAGCCAGAACGGCCAGCATGGCAAACAGGGCACGAGCGGAAGTCGGGATGGCAGTCAGTGCTCCCAAGATAACCGTCAGTACGAAGAAAATCACGCTTAAGATTCGATGAAGATCCTTGCCGCGCCGCGCCAGCTTCTGCTGTTGAAAGTCAATCAGCTTCATCAAAGTGGGGTAAGAGATCGCCACAGCCACAATGATTGCACTGACCAGCTTCAGTGCCGAGGCGGGGAGGTTGAAGCGCAAAGCGATGGCCACTACAATGCGATACAGGCAGGAACCGATGACAACGCCCAAAGCCCGAAGGGGGATGGAACGCTTGCCAAACAGCGTTTCACCGATAATCAGGCTGGCCAGAGCGATGGTGACCATGCCGGTGCCCATGTTGATGTCGCAGGATTTGTTGTACTCGCCAATCAGGCAGCCGGAAAGGGCTGTGATTGCATTTGAAATACACAGGCCGATGATAATCATCAGGGAAGGGTTGATGGAGGAGGAACGCACCATATCCGGGTTGTTTCCGGTCGCACGGATGGAAAGACCGAGACGAGTGCTTAAAAACAGCAACAGAAGGATCAATACCACCGCAACAAAGGCAAGGGCAACCAGCAGTTTCCGCAGGCTATAAAGGGCTGTGCCTTCTAAGAGCGCTTGCAGCTGTGTAAAGACAGTTGTGGAGTCGTTCAGGCTCAATGTAGATTTTCCCATCACAAGAATATTGATGGTGTAAAGGCCTGTATTTACGATAATGCCGGCCAAAAGGCTTTCCACGCCAAGTTTTGTCTGAAGAATCGCAGTAACGAAGCCGGACAGAGCTCCTGCGCCCATGGCGGCGAGAATGGCCAGCACGGGATGACCATTAATTGCAACGACTGCACCGACGGCACAGCCAAGGGTAAAGCAGCCATCTGTGGACAGGTCGCAGACATTGAGCATGGAGTAGCTCAAAAACAGAGCCAGCGCGATCAGACCGTAAATAAGACCCAGCTCCAGCGCGTTCTGGATCAGATCCCAGGTGATAAACAAGCGGATTTCCTCCTTTTGATGTGATATGGTGGTGCAAAGACGGGCTTATGCGGAAGGGTGGAAGGTGCACAACTGACCGGGCAGCTTATGCTGTCCGGTCAGCAGATGTCAGAAACAGGGTGAATTATTCGAAGCTTGCTGCAGTGGTGATTTCCTGCACCTCGGTGCAATAAGGAGCAAAGGCAGTCTTGATTGCATCCAGATCCAGATTCAAAGCAGTGCAGGTGTCGGTGTTGATGGTAGCAATGCCGTTGTCGAAGGTCTGAACGGCGGTGGTTGCAGGATCGGCGTTGTTCACGAGGATATCAACGACCATATCGGCAGTGGCTTTGCCCAGGTTGGCGTAGTCTACGCCATAGCCCAGGAAGGCGCCGTTCAGAGCGAAGGAGTCTGCGCCGGTGTAATGAGGAATGCCGGCTTCAATAAAGGACTCGTAGATGGACAGTTCTGCGTCCATGATGGTGTTGTCGGTGGGAGTAAATACAGCATCGACGCCTTCAGCGATCAAAGCCTGTGCGGCCAGCTGCACATCGCCGGTGGTGGAACCGGTCTTTTCGATGTATTTGATGTTATGAGCATCCAGGAAAGCCTTTGCATCGGCGATTGCCTGGGTGGAAGAATCCTGGGCGGTGTCATACAGCAGACCGACATAGTCGCAGTCTGGGTCAGCGGCGAGGATCAGATTCATAATGGACTCGGTGTTCAGTGCATCGGATGTGCCGGTGACATTGCCGCCCGGGGTGTCCATGCTGTCCACCAGACCAGCGATGACAGGGTCAGTAACGGCGGAGAAGATCACAGGAATGTCGGTGTCTTCCAGAGAGCTTTGCATAACGGCGGCACTGGGCGTGGCGACAGCGACAACGATGTCTACATCGTCGGAGATCATGTTGGCGCCAATCTGGCTGAGAACGCTCTGATCGGCCTGAGCATTGTCATAATAGTCTGCATAGTCAAAGGTTACGCCCAGCTCAGCGCCCTTGGCATCCAATTCAGCTTCCAGATTGGAAACAATCTGGTTCAGAGAAGCGTGATCCATCCAGTTGACAATGCCAACCTTATAGGTTTTGCCATCTGCGTCTTTTGCGGCAGATCCAGATCCATTGGCTGCAGCGGAGCCGTCCGACGA
Organism: bacterium; assembly: GCA_963597355.1. GTDB lineage: Bacteria > Bacillota > Clostridia > Oscillospirales > Oscillospiraceae > UMGS1766. The sequence continues at coordinate 132,144 of CAVBPR010000007.1, forward strand.
AGATGAGCCGCAGGCGGCCAGTGCAAAGGCCATGGCAAGAGCCAACATCATTGCAAGCAGTTTTTTCATTTTGATTTCCTCCTACATAGAAACTCGGGCGGCAGGACATCCGAAAAAATAAAAAGCCCTCGTCCCATCATGGGACAAGAGCTCCAACTCCTGCGGTACCACCCAAATTGACGATAAATCGTCCACTTTGTCACCTGCGCTGTTCCTACGCAGTCCCTGGGATAACGGGCGGGTTCCCGTCGTTGCATACTGGAGCGAACTCGTTCTGCGCTGCCCTCGGAAGCCCATTCGTCCCTCTGCTGGTGCAACGCTTCCACCGTCCGTTGCTCGCTTCATCCAGTGTTGCAAGGGAGTACTCCTCTTCCTCGTCGGTTTATTGTGGTAAAGTATAGCGCGAAGAAATTGAGTTGTCAAGCGCTAAAAAAGATAAATTTCCGCAAAAAGAAAAATAGTTGCCCAAAGGGGAACTGCAAGCGGATACCGCTGGAGTCCGCTTGCAGTTCCGAAAGAGCAAAATAAATGGTGGTAGTCAATAACAGCCCAAAGACATGGCAGCATGATACGCAGTGCGGATACAGGTTTGCACTCGGCCCACCTTATCGCAGTCACCAATGCGTGCAAAGTCCTGAGCGCATTGTCTCATTCTCAGCCCGGCGGCCAGGTCATGTCGCGGCCGGACAGCACGTGGAAGTGCAGGTGCTGCACGCTCTGCCCCGCCTGCTCGCCGCAGTTGGAAACCACCCGGAAATCCGTAATCCCCATCTCTTTTGTCACCTTGGAGATTACCTCGAAGGCGTGGGCCACCACGGCAGAATTTTCCGCTGTAATTGCGCCGCAGGAAGGAATATGCGTTTTCGGGATGACAAGGAAATGGATCGGTGCCTGGGGATCAATATCATAGAAGGCATAAACCATCTCGTCCTCATACACCTTGTTCGACGGAATTTCTCCGCCTGCAATCTTACAGAACAGACAATCGCTCATTTGTATCGCTCCTTTCCATCGGATTTATATGTGCTCCGCCTTCCCTGATCAACAGGGAAGGCTTTTTCGTTTCATCAAAGGCCCAGCTTCTCTGCTACGAAATCATCCACGGTAGCCAGTGCATCATCCAGCTTCAGCACATCCTTGCCGCCGCCCATAGCAGAATCCGGCTTTCCTCCGCCGCTGCCGCCGCAGATCTTAGTCACGTTCTTGATCAGGTCACCGGCGCGAATGCCAGCCTTAACCGCAGCTTTGCCGCAAACGGCCAGGAATGTAATTTTTCCGTCGTTTACGCTGGACAGTACTGCCACAACATTTTCCGCCTTATCCCGCAGGAAATCGCCCACCTTGCGCAGAGCAGCGGCATCAGCGTCGTTCAAAGTTGCCGTCAGCACCTTCATCTCGCCCACGCTCTTGGCGGCGAGCAGATAGCGATCTGCCTCGCCCAGCATCTCGCGGCTCTTATATCCCTCGACCACCTTGCGCAGGTCACGGATTTCACCCAGCTGGGCTTCAATGCGGCCGGCCAATTCCGCCGGTTTTACTTTCAGCAAAGCGGAAATTTCCACAACTTCCCGCTCCACATCCGTCATGGTGCGCAAGCTCTCACGGCCGGTGGTAGCCTCAATGCGGCGCACACCGGAGGCAACGCTGCCTTCGCTCTTGATGTGGAATGCACCGACCATAGCAGTATTGGCAACGTGGGTACCGCCGCAGAACTCCATGGAATAGTCCTGGTCGTTCTCGTCCTTCATGCGCACAACCCGGACGGTTTCGCCATACTTTTCTCCGAACAGAGCCATGGCGCCCAGTTTTTTCGCCTCTTCCAGGCTCATAACGTCGGTGATTACATCGCCGCCAGCCAGAACAGCATGGTTCACCAGCTGCTCAATGCGGAACAGCTCCTCGGGAGTCACGGCAGAGAAGTGGGTGAAGTCAAAGCGCAGACGGTCCGGCTCGTTCAGAGAGCCCGCCTGATGCACATGGTCGCCCAAAACAGTCTGCAATGCCTTCTGAAGCAGGTGGGCGGCAGAGTGGCTGCGGCAGATAGCCTTACGCCGCTTAACGTCAATGGCGGCAATAACGGTATCGCCCACGCTGAAGGAGCCGGCCTTCACAACGCCATAGTGCATATACTTGCCGCCCTTGTTCTTCTGGACATTGGTCACTTCAAACACGGCTTCACCGCAGGTGATGGTGCCATAATCGGCTACCTGACCGCCCATCTCAGCGTAGAACGGGGTCTTGTCCAGCACCATGATGCCCTCGACGCCTGCGCCGATGGTATCCTGCATCTCTTCTTCGCTCACAAGTGCCAGCACTTTGCCCTGATCCGTATTTTGCGTATAGCCGGTAAACACCGTCTCCGGCATGTCCTTGCCGAACTCGATGCCGGCCCAGCCCAGATCGCCCAGCGCCTCACGCGCTTTGCGGGCGCGAACGCGCTGCTCTTCCATCAGTTGCTGGAAGGCTTCCTGATCCACTGTCAGACCCTCGTCCTCTGCCATCTCCAGGGTCAGATCAACAGGGAAACCATAGGTATCATACAGTTTGAACGCGTCTGCGCCGGAGAATACGCTCTCGCCCTTTGCCTTGTGCTCAGCCAGCATATCGCCAAAGATCTTCAGACCACCGTCGATCGTCTTTGCGAAATTCTCTTCTTCCGACTGAATTACTTTTGTAATATAGCCCTGTTTCTCCCGCAGCTCGGGATAATGGCCCTCGTTTTCGTGGATCACCGTGTCGCACACTTCATAAAGGAAAGGCTTGTTGACACCCAGCAGCTTGCCGTGACGGGCAGCGCGGCGAAGCAAACGGCGCAAAACATAGCCGCGGCCTTCGTTGGAAGGCAGCACGCCGTCGCTGATCATCATGACAGAGGCGCGAATATGGTCGGTGATAATACGCAGAGACACGTCCACCTTGTCGCTGTCGCCATAGTGAGCACCGGTGATGCGGGAAACATGGTTGGTGATGTTCATGACGGTGTCCACATCGAACAGGGAATCCACATCCTGGCACACAACTGCCAGACGTTCCAGACCCATGCCGGTGTCGATGTTCTTCTGGGCAAGTTCTGTATAATGCCCTTGACCGTCATTGTTGAACTGGGAGAACACGATGTTCCATACTTCCATGTAACGGTCGCACTCGCAGCCCACCGTGCAGCCGGGCTGACCGCAGCCATACTGTTCACCCCGGTCGTAGTAAATCTCAGAGCAGGGGCCGCAGGGACCAGAGCCATGCTCCCAGAAGTTATCTTCCTTGCCAAACTTGAAGATGCGATCTGCCGGAATGCCGATCTCATCGTGCCAAATATGCCATGCCTCATCATCCGCCGGAGTGGTTTCATTGCCGGCAAAGACAGAGGGATAGAGGCGGTCCGGATCCAGACCAACCCACTCCGGGCTGGTCAAAAATTCCCAGGCCCAGGGAATGGCCTCCTTCTTAAAGTAGTCACCAAAGGAGAAGTTGCCCAGCATTTCAAAATAAGTGCCGTGGCGGGCAGTCTTGCCGATGTTCTCGATGTCACCGGTACGAATGCACTTCTGACAGGTTGTAACACGGTGGCGGGGCGGCTCCTGCTCGCCGGTAAAGAAGGGCTTCATGGGTGCCATGCCGGAGTTGATGAGCAGCAGGGACGCGTCGTTCTGGGGGATGAGGGAGAAGCTGGGCAGGCGGAGATGACCCTTCGTCTCAAAGAAGGAGAGGTACATCTCGCGCAGGTCGTTTACACCGTACTTTTTCAATGGAATTACCTCCAACAATAGGATATTCAGGGGCAAAAATGAAAGCCTCCGCCCCCATGGTCAGGGGCGAAGGCTCGTTCGCGGTACCACCCTGATTTGTCCGGCTATGCCGGACATCTCGGTAAACCTTAACGCGGTTTTTCATACGGCCCGGTCATCCCGGGCGACCCCGACCGCCGAAGGCAGTCTGACGAAACGGCCAAGCGCGCGCCTTGCACCGCGGGGCTTGCACCCTCCCCCGCTCGCTCTGGTGGGCAGAAACGCTCTCTTTTTCGTCCGGGCGAATCAATATTGCCTAGTTATTTTATCACGAAAACGGCGATTGTCAACAGCTGCACCGCCGATTTTCCGCATTTTGCGGGATCTGTCACCGGATACCCAGCGCGGTGAGGATCCTCTCATAGTCGAACTGATCAACGTAGACATTGTCTCCGGAGCACACGACATGATAGTTCCGATGGTCGCCGTTCCGTTCCATCCTGATCGAGCTGATCGAATCGAGGTTCAGCAGTACCGGAGTGGGGCCGTAGAGAGTATTGTCCTCTGTTACCTTAATAAACTTCATGATTCATTCTCCTTTTCCTGGCGTCAGATCCACCGCCCGGCGCAGAATGCTCAGGGCGGGGACGGGGTGGGGCAGCTGCATCTTGAACTTCATCTGGGGGCGTTTTGCTTCTTCCAACACAGAGCCGTCTTCATTTTCCATAGAAGGTGCTGTGAAAGATACCGGTGCGCAATCCGGGCCAACCACTTCAACTGTGTCGCCTGCTTTGAATTTATTCCGCAAGGACAGGGTGGCAAGACCGCTGGCATCGCAGTCCTCCACAATGGCACACACCTGCCAGTCCCGAATGTAGCGGGAATCCTCGTAAAATTGCCCCGGATACCCATACCAGAATCCCGTGGAATAATGGCGATGGGAAACCTTTTCCACCTCTTCCCGCCATATTGGTTCGAGGGGCTGACCGACGCAGGCGGCATCAATGGCATGGCGGTAAGCTCCGGTGACGATGGCGGCATAGTAGGCGGACTTTGCCCGTCCCTCAATTTTAAGGGAATCCAAACCAATATCCATCAGTTCTCCCACATGGTCAATCATGCACATATCCCGGGAGTTCATAATGTAGGTTCCCTTTTCGTCTTCAAACACCGGAAAATACTCTCCGGGTCGCTTTTCTTCCATCAGCGTGTACTGATAGCGGCAGGGCTGAGCGCAGGCGCCGCGGCTGGCGTCCCGGCCGGTCATGTAATTGGACAGCAGGCACCGCCCGGAATAGCTGACGCACATTGCACCATGAACAAAGGCTTCAATTTCCAGCTCGGACGGAGTGTTCTGGCGAATGTCTGCAACCTCGTTCATTGTCAGCTCTCTGGCCAGAATCACACGATGAGCACCCAGTTCATACCATGCATTTGCCGTAACCGGATTGGAGATGCTGGCCTGTGTGGAGATATGTTTCTCCGCCTTCGGTGCATACTTCTGCGCCGTGCGGAATGCACCCAAATCCGCCACAATCACCGCATCAACGCCTGCATCATCCAGAATTTCCAGCCATTGCGGCAGCTGGCGGATTTCCTCTCCATGGGGCATGGTATTGATGGTAACATGGGTTCGCACCCCTGCTTCGTGGCACAGGCGCACTGCCTCATAGATGCTCTGCTCGTTAAAATTCCCGGCAAAAGCCCGCATGCCAAATGTAGTGCCCGCCAAATAAACTGCGTCCGCACCATAGGCTATCGCCATCTTCAGCCGTTCCATATCTCCGGCCGGAGCGAGAAGCTCCGGCTTACGCTTATCCTTCCACATTTGCATCTCCCTCAGTTTCTTGAATTACGCCGGTCTGTGCATCACGGAAGGAAACGAACGCGTCATAGCTTTCGAAGAAGTGGGTGTCTCCATCGTCACCCAGCACGAAGTAGTAATAGTCTGTGCTGGCCGGATAGATCGCCGCTTCAATTGCTTCCATACCCGGGCAACTGATCGGCCCGGCCGGCAAGCCCTTATTGAGATAGGTATTGTATGGGCTTTCAATCGCCGTATCCTCATTGGAGAGCTTTTCTTTCCGTTCCTCCAGAATGTACTGAATGGTGGAGTCCATCTGAAGGTAACCGTTGGTTCCGCCGCTGGTGTTGTTCAAACGGTTATAGATAACCGATGCGATATTTGCCTGATCCACACCGTCGGTTTCTTTTTCGATAATGGAGGCAATTGTGATGATATCCCGCACCGTATAGCTGGTTGTGCTGATTTCGTTGCGCAATTCATCGGTCAGCTTGCTGTCAAAATTGCTGAGCATGCGTCCCAGCGCCGTCGCAGCATCGCTGTTGACATAGAACTCATAGGTATCCGGGAACAGGAATCCTTCCAGTCGATTTGCCTGTCCCAGAGTGGACGAATCCAGGAAATCATACTGGTAATCATAGTTGGTGGCAGCTTCTTCCAAAGACGCCTGGTCTGCGACCCCCTGCTCCACCAGCAGTTGGATGATTTCCTCTACGGTACTACCCTCTACGACCCGCACCTTCACCGTTGCCCGGCTGGAGGACTTTGCCCCCATGTTCCGCAGCAGAGCGCTGTAATCCATTGTGGTGCTTAACTCATAGGTTCCGGCAACCAACCGGGTGTCCTTATGGGTCATCTTTGCAAACAGTTTAAACAGCCACTTATATTCAATGAATCCATTGTCCTGCAGGGTATCTGCTACCTGATCCATGTCCGCTGTTGACGTTGTCGTCACGTTGCCGTCGGCGTCTGTACTTTCCTTTTCTGTAAACCAGGAATCTTCCAGCGTCACGGTCGCAGTCATTTCTTCCTTGTTGAGTGCCAGCAAATCATTTGCCCAATGCCATCCCAATGTAGCAAGGACATAGCTTGCCAACGTGATAATCAGCAGGTAGATCAACAGAATGACCGTTCTCCGCAGTGCACGTACACCCCGGGGAGAATTATCCTGTCGGGCACTCTTTTTCGTTTTTCTAACGTGTTTTCTCACCCTGGGTTGATACTCCTCCTCATCGTCATAGCTGCGTTCACTGATTGGGATATACTCTCCCGTGTCCTGCCGGTCTTCCTGGGGTTCCTCCGCCGGTTTATTTTCCGGGGAACCCGCGTTATCAAAGTCAATCCCGTTCAGAAAATCATCAATATTAAAATCATTTCCGCCTCCATCGAATTGATTGGGGTCAAACTCATCCGGATCAAAAGGCATTTCTTTCCCTCCTGTCACTGCCCGCACGGGCAATATTTAAATTGTTGCAGAACGATAAACCGTTCCTTCCGTTGCGACCAGCTTAACCGGCTGATCCCATGGATCAATCGGAACCTCGTCGCACAGCAGAACCTCGCGGCATAATCCCACCGTTACGCCAGAATAATCAGCCAGATAACGGTCATAATATCCGCCGCCGCGTCCCATGCGCCTTCCCTGCCGATCAAAGCACAGGGCAGGCACCAGAATCAGATCAATTTCAGCCTTCTCTACCACAGCGCAGTCCTCATCCGGTTCCCACATGCCGTATCGGTGCTGCTTTATCTTCTGAGGATGATAGATTCTGGCTTCCATCTGATGTTGTGGCAGGCAGCGAGGCAAAAGCACCCGCTTCCCATGCCTTTGCAAGGCAGTCAGCATCGGCTGTGTGTTGATCTCCTTCTTCATGCCGTAAAACAGCAATATGGTTTCCGCCTGCTGCACCTCCGCCAATGCAAGAAACTGCTTTTGCAGGAGAAAATCACTCTCTTCCTGCTGGGAGACAGAAATAGTTCTCTCCCGCTCCTGCATGGATTGGCGAAATGCCGCCTTATCAACCATGATAATGGACTTCCTGCTTTACGCGCTGGGCCGTCTCCTCGTCCCGCAGCACAGTCAGCATCAGCAAGCCCAGCTCAAACGCACTTCCCGCCGCCTCTGCCGTTAAAATTTTCTCGTCCAAAATGGCTCGATTCCCCGGGCAGGGAACTGCCGGAGACAGCAGTTCCTCCATGCCGGGATAACACACCGCCTGTTTGCCGTCGATCAATCCCAATCGGCTCAGCACCGTAGGTCCAGCACAAATTGCGGCAAGATATTTATCCTGCTGTCTTGCCTGCCGCAGTACGTCGCAGGCCAATGGACTGTTCAAAATATGATTCACACCGCCCAGGCCACCGGGCACAAAGATCATTTCCGCCCGACTGAGATCAACCTCACTCAGGAGCTTATCGGCCAGAAAGCGAATTCCATGGGAGCTTTCCACTTCCATGTCTTCCACACCGGCCAACACAACTTCTACACCGCCACGGCGCAAAAGGTCTGCCGGAACAACCAGCTCGGATTCTTCGAATCCCGGTGCCATCAAACAAACAACCATAAAAATACCCCTTATTCTTTTAGTATAGAATCGATTTCTCTCCAGATTTCCTCTGAAATATCATCAATTGTCCGCATTGCTCCATCGGAAACACACCGCACCCGATACCATTTCAGGCATTCCGCCGCCTGACCTGCTGTTTCCCGGCAGGTGCGCAAATACCCGGTGTCCTGCTCGTGGATGTCCGCATGGGTATTCGTTGCAGTTTCTCTCGACCGAAGCATCTGCACGGAGGTGTCCGTTGGCACATCCAGATAAAACACCTGATCCGGCGCCGGCAGACCCAGTTTGTCGTATTCAAACTCGCACAGCCACTGAAAAAAAGATTCTCTTTCTTCCACCGGAAGCTTGGATGCCTGATGCACCGCATTCGAGGTGGTATATCGGTCCGCCACTACCAGGCCGCCGCCTTCATACCACTCGCCCCAGACCTTTTTGTAGGAAGCATAGCGATCCACTGCGTAAAAAGCAGAAGCTGCGTAGGCATTCACATCCGAAGGGTGTGAGCCAAACTCGCCGGCAAGATACATCCGAATCAGCGCCGATGACGGTTCCTGATACTGCGGGAAAACCAGCTTTTGAAACGGAATTCCGGCCTGCTCCAGGCGTTGGCACAGCCGTCCAAACTGGGTGGACTTTCCGGATCCATCCGTTCCCTCCAGCACAATCAATTTGCCTTTCATGGCTTTTCCCCTCCATAGACATAACAAACCTAGTTTAGCGGAATTTTACCACATAGCCGCCATAAAGTCTACTAAATCAATGTATCTCGGGCAGTAAAGTTATAACAGTGATGGTTGTTTTTTATTCATTTTTCACAAAGGGATGGATTTTTGCTGCATCTTATTCTATAATAATGGATAATACAACCAGAGGATAAAGAAGGGAATATCATGAATACACCTCAGCTTCCTGATTACAGGCAGCTCGTTTTAGAGATTAAAAGTGGACGCGACGGGCAAATTGGCGATAAGTTGGAGCAATTCTGGCAGGATTTGCTCCCCTTTTTCTCAACTGCGCCCAAAGATGCCAGTCACCATCTGTTTCAGTTCGCCACCTCTGTAGCTGATACGACACCGGATGCCGATATTGGCAGTACCGCCCTAAACGAAGCCTATCTGACCTTTGTACGCTTGCTGTCCAGTGAAGACGATCCCAACGCTATTTATCCGTCCTATTGCGACTTTTTTCAACAGGCTGTCGCCTGCTTCAGCCGCTACTCTGCTGACGTTGGATTTCAAAAGATTGCGCAAATTCAATCCTATCTTCGTTCTCACCTTGCCGAGGATCTATCCCTGAAGGACGTTGCCAACTCCTTCTTTTTAAATCCTGCCTACCTCAGTCGGCTGTTTAAAAGCAAAATGGGCATGACCTTCAGCGATTATCTGGCGGAACTGCGGATTTCTTATGCAAAGGATTTATTGAATAACACCAGTCAATCCATTCTTGTCATTGCGCAATCCGTTGGCTATCAAGAGGCAAACTCCTTTTCCCGACTGTTTAAAAAGCACACCGGGATGTCACCCCAGAAGTTTCGCTCTCTGAACCACGCCTCTCCTCAGGACGGCATCCCCATTCAGGGAGATGGCTTTGACATGGGCCCCTGCATTTTCGGCAGTTCAGAAGATGCATTGGATTATGCAGATGCATTTTTAAATCGAGACTAAAAGCAGTGCCCGAGTTTGATACACACCCCCAAAAGTTAGACACTTTTTGGGGTGTGCATTTTTATGGATAAAACAGGCAAAAAAGGAATGAGTCCGGTACAATACCGGACTCATTCACAAGCAGGTGAATATTAAATTTTTGCCTAAATTTTGGGGTTCACTTTATTACGACGGCTCTTTTTCGCTCGCTATAGCATTAGAGTCCGAACTTGCTCAGATCCAGACCGCCGGTCACACGGCTCATAGAAGCAGAAGCATCCTCGTCGGCTTGACGCAGAGCTTCGTTCACTGCAGAGAGAACCATATCCTGCAGCATTTCCACATCTTCCGGATCGACAGCGTCTTTCGAAATGGACAGACTTACAATGCTGTGCTTTCCGCTTGCCACTGCAGTCACTGCGCCACCGCCGATGGTTGCGGTGTATTGTTTTTCGCTCAGTTCCTCCTGCATTTTCTGCATGTCGGCCTGCATTTTTTGCGCCTGACGAACCATGTTCATATTCATTGAGCCGCCCATGCCGCCCATACCACGCATTCCGCGGCCGTTAAATCCTTTTGCCATAAAATTCACATTCCTTTCAGTGTTGGTGCTGTTGCATGAAATTTACCAGATCGAGCACGCTGCCCTGCTTTTGAGTGGTGCCCTCACCTGGGTTTGGGGTGGGTGCGCCTTCCCGCAGGTCGACGCGGATGGCGCGGCCTGCCTGGGCAGATGCTGCTTCTGCAATGGTTTGAATGACCTCCGGCTTATTTGCCAATTGGTAGAGAAGACTTTCCTGTATATAAATGGTCAAAACATCTCCCTGCCATTGGCCAATTGCATTGCTGCCGGTTTTCAGCAGAGGGTAGATTGTCATAGGAAGCCGCCCGCGAAGTGCCTCAATTAAATCCAGCCATTGGCTGTTTTGCGGAGCAGACGAGGGGACAGGAGTGGACGGAGCAACCGGAGCGGGGGCGGTAGGAGTAGCTGCAGGGGAGGTTTGCCATGGGGGAGCGCTGTCATCACTGGGAACAGGCTGCGCAGTTTCCCTGACGGAGGTACCCGATGCAGGTGGAGCGATCGGCACACCCTGGGCAACGATTCCCTCCAACTTTGCAATGCGGGCAGCTAATCCGGCAGAGGAACCATCCAAAGACGGATCACAAAGACGAATGAGGCACAGTTCTGCGGTGGTGCGGCTGCTTCCGCTTCGCTTACAGGCGTCGACTGCCTCTTCCAAGCGCTCCAGAATGGCAATCAGCCGTTCCGGAGGCATATTTTTGCTCAGTGTAGCCAAAGTTTGCTCGTCATACCCGCCGATCAGTAATCCGGCTCCGGCATCCGGAGCAGTTTGCCGAATCAGAAGATCTCGACTCAGGGAGATGAGCTCGGATAAAACAGTGCTGACATCCTTGCCGGCATCATATAATTCGCCAAACTGGGAAATTGCCGCACCGGCATTACCGCGGCGGATGGCATTAAAAATATGTGCAATTTTCAAGTTCCCGGCCAATCCGAGAACGTCCAATACCTTTGGGCGATCAATGGTGCCGCCGGTTGCCGCACACTGATCCAGCAGGGACAGCGCGTCCCGCATTCCGCCGTCTGCCAGGCGCGCCAACAGGGTTGCGCCTTCCAGGGTGAGATCGATTTTTTCCTGACCGGCAACAAAGCGAAGCCGTCCGACAATGTCCTCGGCACGCAGCCGCTTAAAGGAAAATCTTTGACAGCGGGAGCGAACAGTGGGAAGAATGCGATGCAGATCTGTGGTGGCCAGAATAAACATCAGGTGCTCCGGCGGTTCTTCCATGATTTTCAGCAGTGCATTCTCAGCGGCCGGGGTGAGCATGTGCACCTCGTCGATGATATAAACCCTTTTCTTTACGGCGGTGGGGGAGTAGATCGCCTCATCCCGCAATGCCCGCACCTGATCGACACCGTTGTTGGATGCAGCGTCCAGTTCCAGTACATCCAGGATCGAACCGTCCAGAATTCCAAGGCAGGAGGGGCACTTGTTGCAGGGGTTTCCTCCGACGGGATTTTCACAGTTTACGGCTCTGGCTAAAATTTTGGCACAGGTGGTCTTGCCGGTGCCTCGGGTGCCGGTAAACAGGTAGGCATGGGAAGGACGCCCGGCGGCAACCTGCGTTTTTAATGTTTCCGTGATGTGACTCTGACCGGTAACCTCATCGAAAGTTTTCGGCCGCCATTTGCGATATAACGCCTGATACATGTGTGCTCACATCCATTCATTTGAAAAAAGCGGGAACGGGCGCAGGTCCGTTTCCGCTGACTGTTTGCAACAAAATGAAAGCGTTGTGTCGTCTGGTTCAACCGGGAACTGGGGTCGGCTGACCGCGGCACAAACGAAACACCGCTTAATGCTGCTCGGTTCCCCGCCTGACATGGTTCACGGGATCGCCTTGCGCGGGACCGACCCTTTATAGCGCTCCCGGCCGAAACACACGGCACAACGCTCTCACTTACTGAATCAGTATTGTACTATAATTTTGCGATATTCGCAAGGGTTGAATAAGAAAAATTTGCGATGCCATCAGATACTTCGAAAAACATTCTGCCTGCGCTTCCCGACTGGTGTTATCAAAATGGGGGGTGTTACTCCGTTTTTTGATTGGATGAGAGCAGAAATTCAATAAACTTCTCGACTGCAGGGGTCAGCGTTCTTCTGCTTTTGAATGCAAGACCGATGGTACGATAATATGGGATTTTAAGGGGATGGAGTTCCAACTTGTAGGGAATGCGGCGCAATATCATGTCAGGAAGAATGCTGACGCCGAGTCCTTTTTCCACCATAGCCATAATGGCAAAGTCCTCCCAGGTGGTGAAGGAGATGTTCGGTTTTATGTGGTGGCGTTCAAGCAGATCCGACACATCTGTTTTTCCGCCGTGTTCGAGAAGCAAAAACGGAATCCCGTTTAATTCTTCTATATCGACTGCTTCGTTTGAAGCGAGAGGATGACCGACGGGAAGAACCACTTTATATTCGTCTTCGACCAGCGGAATTACTTCAAAGTCTGATGCGGTTGGCAGACGGAGAAAACCACAATCGACCCGACCTTCCATCAACCAGCGTTCGATTTCGTTATAGTCGCCAAGCAAAAGTTCGTATTCAATTCCCGGATAATCCGCCTTTAAACGCGCGAAAATATCGGGCAAAAGGTTGATCGCAACGCTGGCGAAGGTGCCGATACGAACAACACCGGTTTCAAGACCGTTGATTCGGTTGACCTGTCCTTCCAGATTGTCATATTCGTGGAGAAGTTTTCGGACCAGGGGCAACATCTGCAGTCCGAAGGAGGTGGGGCAAACGCCGGTTTTACTCCGTTCAAGCAACGTCATGCCCCATTCCTTTTCCAGATCGGCAATCATTTTGCTGATAGAGGACTGGGCGTAGTTCATGGATTCTGCTGCTGCGGTGAAACTGCCTTTTTCAACTGTTTTGACGAAGGCAAGGTATTTTAATAAGGGATTGTCGATTGTTATCATTCCATTCTTCGATCTATCTTATCTATAATATTCGCTTTTTCTATTATAACATGGATCCTATACTATGGAAAGATGCATCGAAGGGGGAATTTATATGCGCATCAAAAGAGAAAATGTTGATATGCTCCATGGCCCGCTGGCAGGGAAAATACTTCTGTTTACGATCCCGATTGCACTGAGCAGCATGCTTCAGCAGCTTTTTAACGCTGCGGATACTGCGGTTGTGGGGCTTTTTGAGAATGCAAATGCACTTGCGGCGGTGGGAACAAATACAGAAATTGTCGCGCTGATCGTGTCTGTTTCTACCGGACTGGCGGTTGGGACAAATCTGTTGATTGCAAACCGAATGGGACAAAATAAAGTGGATCAAATTTCAGAAGCGGTGCAAACTGCAATTTTACTTGCGCTCATAATCGGTGTGCCTGGATGTGTGCTGGGACAGGTTATTTGCAAACCTCTGCTTGTGCTGATGCAGACGCCTGCCGATATTCTCAATGTAGCGGTACTGTACCTGCGGATTTATCTTGTTGCCTACCCGTTTTTGCTTCTTTACGATTTTGCGTCTGCAATTTTGCGCGCCCGCGGTAATAGCCGCGATCCGTTTATTGCTCTGGTTTTATCTGGAATTGTGAATGTTGGGCTCAATCTTCTGTTTGTGGCGCTGTTTCATATGGGCGTTGCAGGAGTTGCCGTTGCCACTGCGCTGTCAACTGTCTTGTCCGCTGCTTTGACGCTTTGGAGTTTGGCGAGAGATATACCCTTTTTCTTTCGACCTTTGCGGATTTTAAAGACTGCGGCGACGGAAATTTTGAAGGTTGGAATTCCGGCGGCGATACAGGGTGCGGTATTCTGCTTTGCGAATATTTTTGTGCAGGTGTCGGTCAATTCCTTTGGAGCGACTGCAATTGCCGGCAGTGCAATTGCGATGAATTTTGAATATTTCACCTATTACATTATTACCGCGTTTGGTCAAACGGCAACGACCTTCACCGGACAGAACTATGCGGCAGGACAGCAGGAGCGGTGCAAGAGAATTTTGAGGCTGTGTCTGGGATTGTCCACAATCTGCAGTTCCGCTCCAATTTTTGCCATTGTCCTATTCCGAACCTTCTTTTCCGGGTTGTTTACTTCGGATGTCGCGGTAATTGAGAGTGCAGCAACACGGATTGTGCATATTCTTGCTTTTGAGCCGCTGTGCAATTTCTATGAAATTCCGGCAGGCTGTCTGCGGGGCAGAGGACATTCTGTTTATCCTGCGGCGGCAACGATGATCGGCACCTGTTTTGTTCGCGTGGTCTGGGTTTTTACGGCAGTGCAACGGGTACATACCCTGCCGATGCTTTATCAAGTCTTTCCGCTTTCCTGGGTGATGACGATCTTGATTTTAAGCGTTATGTTTATGATAAATGCAAAACAGAGTGTTTGATGAGAAAAGGACAGATCTGGTTTTGCGCTGACTGTTAAAACATGCTATACTTTGACTGATATTATGACTGCAGATAATCAAGGAGGAGAATGAGCGATGGAGAAAATGGATTCTCTTTTGACGCGGCGGAGCACGCGTTCTTTTCAGGATCGATCGATTGAACCGGAGAAAATGCACGCCATTCTGGAGGCGGCAATGAGCGGCCCCTGCTGCGTTAACGCACGGGAATGGGAATTTATTGTGGTTACAGAGCGAGAGAAACTTTGCGCCATGGCGGATGCCAACGGAGCACCGGCGCGGCCGCTGAAACAGGCGGCGGCAGGGATTCTGATCTGCGGAAACCGGAAGAAAGCGTTTCCGCCGGCACCGGATTACTGGATCATCGACGGGGCGATTGCAGGACAGAATATCTGCTTGGCTGCGCACAGCCTCGGGATCGGTTCGGTCTGGCTTGGAACCTGGCCGCAAATGGAGCGGGTGGAACAGCAGCGGGCATTGTTTGCATTGCCGGAGCATATTGTTCCCCATTCCGTCATTGCTCTGGGTTATCCGACGGAAGATATTACTGCGCCTCGCGAAAGCCGTTATGATGAAAAGTGCGTCCATTGGAACGGGTGGAATGAGCCGTAAACGAATCGTTTTGCCGCCAAGGCGGTATTTTCTGCTGAATAAGCCGGTTGGATGTGTTTCTGCCTGTCGAGATGAAGAGCACCCAACTGTGATGGAGTTCTTTCCGCCGGAAGAGCGGGAAGGATTATTTCCGATTGGGCGCTTGGATAAGAATACAGAAGGCGTTTTGCTGGTAAGCGACGACGGAAAATTGAATCATCGTCTGCTGGATCCGGAGCGGCACATGGAAAAAGAATATCTTCTCTGGGCGGCTGGAGAACTGGGCGAACCGGAATTGGAACAGCTTCGAGCGGGCGTCTTTTTAAAGGGAATTCCGGGACCGACGCGGCCGGCACGGATAGAGATTACAGAGCGTTCCATCTTGAGAGAGATTCCGGTGCCGCTGTTTGAAAATCGCCGGGCACTGGCACAAGAACAGCCGGAGTTGACCGCAGTACAGTTGCGGTTATGGCTGACAGAGGGAAAACGGCACCAGGTGAAGCGAATGCTGGAGGCAGTGGGATGCAGTGTCGTCTGGTTGCGGAGAGAGGCGTTTGCCGGAATTCGCCTGGACGATTGCCTGCAACCGGGAGAATATCGCCCACTGACAGAAGATGAGAAAGCGGCATTGGGAATCGGAACAAAATAGCTCTGAGATGCGGTGGACGGCATTGCAGATTGCCGGATATGTGCGTATAATAGAGAAGACAGAATATGTATGTGCGGAGGATGAAACCTTGGAGCTGAATGTGCTTGCGGTGGGAGATGTGGTCTCTCAGGCCGGTTTGGATTTTTTAGGTCGCAGATTGAGACGGCTGAAAAAAGAAAACGACGTGCATTTTACCGTTGTGAACGGCGAAAATGCAGCGGGCGTTGGATTGCTGCCCAGACAGGCGGAGGATATTCTGGATGCAGGAGCCGATGTGGTGACGCTGGGAAATCACACATGGAGCAAGATGCAGATTGCCGATTATCTGGAGGATGCACCCTGCGTGCTTCGTCCGGCCAATTTTTCCTCTAAAGTTCCGGGTCGGGGCTACGGCGTATTCGATGGACCGCACGGCCTGCGCATTGGTGTGATGAATTTAATCGGGCGGGTTCAGTTGAATCCCAATGTAGAAAATCCCTTTACAACGGCGGATGCCATGATCGAGCAAAAGGATGCGGACATTCTTCTGGTGGATTTTCATGCTGAAGCAACCAGTGAAAAGCTGGCGCTGGGGTGGTATCTGGATGGCCGCGTCAGCGCGGTGTGGGGAACGCACACCCATGTGCCGACAGCGGATGTAAAGGTGCTGCCGAAGGGAACCGGCCATGTTACCGATTTGGGTATGACCGGGCCGATTCAGTCCATTCTGGGAATTCGACCGGAGCAGTCGATTAATTTGTTCTTAGGCGGCCTGCCCCAGCGGTATGAAGCGGCGCCCGGGAAGTGCAAGCTGGAGGCAGTTTTATTCACCATTGACACGCAAACGAAACGCTGCATCCGCGCCAAGAGAGTGGATGTTCAGGAGTGATGCTATGATTCGAGTTTTACATACCGGCGACCTGCACCTTGATTCGCCGTTTGGAGGATTGACTCCGGCAAAGGCAAAGCTGCGCAGACAGGAACAGCGGGAATTATTAGAACGGTTGAACCAACTGGTAACGGAGCGGCAGATCGATGTGGTATTAATTGCCGGAGACTTGTTTGACAGCGATCATGTCTTTTATGAGACCACCCATCTGCTTGCGGATGTGTTGGGGAAAATTCCGGCCAGGATTTTTATTGCGCCGGGCAATCACGATCCGTATTCAGAGTATTCTCCCTATGCCTCGGTTCACTGGCCGGAAAATGTGCATGTGTTCCATTCGGAAGGTATGGAGCGGGTGGAACTGCCGGAACTTCACGCGGTGGTGTACGGAACGGCGTTTACCTCGAAATACAGAGACAATTCGCCGCTGGAGCAGTTTAAAGCCGGTTACGATGAGGATATGACCCGGCTGATGGTGCTCCATGGAGATTTATCTCCGGCAAAGAGCCGCTATGGCTCGGTGACGCCGGAACAGATTGGAAACACCGGAATGGACTATGTTGCGCTGGGACACATCCATCGTTTTACGGAAGTTTGGAAACAGCAGGATACAGCGTTTGCCTATTGCGGCTGCCCGGAAGGACGCGGATTTGATGAGTGCGGCGAGAAGGGCGTGCTGATTGGAACGGTTGAGCGGGGGAAAGCGGAGATGTCTTTCCTGCCGATCTGCCGCCGGAGATACGAGGAAGTAACGCTGGATGTCACCGGAAAGGATGCGGCGCAGCTGCTTTCAGCTGCTTCCGCTTCTGCCACAGGCAACGACATCTATCGTTTCCGCATGGTGGGCGAACGAGAGGGCGATCCCCTGCGCACCCAGGCGCTGGCGGCTATGCTGGCAAGTAAGTATTTTAATGTACAGGTGCTGGACGAAACGACACCGGTCACCGACCTTTGGGCAAGGGCTGGGGAAGATACCCTCACGGGATTGTTTTTAAGCAATATGCGGGATCGCATTGGTCTTGCGCAGTCACCGGAGGAAAAGGCCCAGCTGGAGCGGGCGGCCCGGTTTGGCCTTGCAGCACTGGAGGGGAGGGAAGAGCCCCAATGAAAATCAAACGTATGACGGCCAATTTTGGCCGACTGGAGCATGAAACGCTGGAACTTCATGAGGGGATGAATCTCCTTGTGCTGCCCAATGAGGGGGGCAAATCTACCTGGAGTGCGTTTATTCGCGTGATGTTCTATGGTTTGAATACACGAGAGCGGGACAAGAAGGGCTTTCTTGCGGATAAGACCCGTTTTCAGCCCTGGAACGGCGGTGCAATGGAAGGGGAAATGGTGGTTGAATGGCAGGGAAAAGACCTGCGCATTCGCCGCTACACCAAAGGAAATGCACCGATGGGGGTGTGTGAGATCACCTATGCCGACACCGATGAGCCGGTATCGGGATTGAATGGTAACAATCTGGGTGACGTGCTGCTGGGCGTCAGCCGTAGCGTGTATGAGCGGTCAGCGTTCCTGAGTGCAGACAGTTCTGCAGTCAGTCAGACGCCGGAGCTGGAAAAGCGGCTGGCGGCCCTGGTTTCCTCCGGGGAGGAAGGGGTTTCCGCAACCCAGGTGCGGGAAAAGCTGTCCGACTGGCAGCGCATCCGGCAATATCGCACAAAGGGATACATTCCGACCCTCGAGGCGCGGAAGGAACAGCTGGAAGCCAATCTGGAAGGCATCAGCGACTTGACGGTGCGCATTCGGGACACAAAAACCAAGCTGGATCAATATGACGATGTGCGTTCAAAATTGAGGTACCAGCTGGCGCTGTGCCAGGCTCAGACAGACCATGTTCAGGCGACTGCCTATCAGAATGCGGCAGACGAGCTGAAACAGGCAAAAGAGCAGTTGGAGAAACTGGAGCAGCAGCTGCCTGCTTCCGGACAATTGCCGGAGAAGGCAAAGCTTGAGAAGGCGCGGGATGATGTGGCAGCGCTGAGAGGGCTGGATGCCAGCATCAAGCAGGCGCAGCAGCAGGTTCCTCCGGCGGAAGAGGCGGCGCTGGAAGCGGAAGCGGCCTGTGCAGACCCGGTTTTTACCGGAACCATTGAGGAAACACGGGCGCAGGTGAAGGCGGCAGCGGAGCAAGCTCAGCGACTGGAAGAACAGGCGAAAAAGAAAAATCACATGGTCACCGGCTTCCCGATTGCAGGAGCATTGCTTACCGGGATTCTGCTGGTGGTGATGCACATTGCCTTTGGAGAACTGAAACCGATTGTCTTTGCCGCGTTTGGATGCCTGGCAGTGGGAATCCTTTGCGGTGTTGTCTTTGGCGCCCAGCGAAAAGCCCTGCTTCGCCAGAGCAAAGATGTGCTGAGACGATTCGATGCGGAGACTGTCAGTCAATTGCAGGAGCGGGCGGAGCATTACTGCCGCCGGCGGGAACACGCACAGCATTTGGAGCAGGAACGCCAGCGGCTGCAAACGGCGGCAGACGAGCTGAAGGCAAAACGAGAGCTGGAATGGCAGAACCTGCGGGACTTTGTGGTTGGTTTTGCGCCGGAGGTAAAGGATGTGTTTGGGTTCTCGGCGGCAGTAACCCGGGCGTTAACACTGATCAACGGGATTGATGAGGCAAAAAGACGGGTAGAAACCGCAGAGAAGCTGTTCGAAGTCGTTTCCGCCAACGGAAAGGGCGTCGCAGCTGCGCCCCCGGAAGAGCCGTCGCTTACAAAAGAAAAGGCAGAACCCGCTTTGCGTGAGGCGGATCGCAGAATCACCGTGCTCCAATCGGATCTGGCCATGCTTCAGGGCAGAATGAGCGCTCAGGGCGAGGAAGAGACAATTCTGGCCGAGTTGGAACGGATTGATCAGGACTTAAAAAAATACCGTCAGGATTACGATGCTCTGCAGATTGCTTTGGATGTGCTGAATCAGGCGGACGAAGAAATGCGAAGCCGGTTTTCACCGGAATTGAACCGCAAGGCCAGCGCATATCTGGCGCGGCTGACGGATAACCGCTATAACAAGGTTTGCCTGACCCGGGAAATGGATGCCGGAGCAGAGGAAACCGACGGCGTTGTCACCCGGGACGTGCTCAGCCTGAGCACCGGAACAGCAGAACAGCTTTGGCTGGCTGTGCGGCTGGCGGTTTGCGACCTGGCGCTTCCGGAGGAGAACCCCTGCCCGCTGGTGCTGGACGATGCACTGAGCAGCTTTGACGACGACCGGGTTTTGCTGGCGCTTCGCCTGCTGAAGGAGATTTCCCGTCGCCGGCAGATTATCCTGTTCAGTTGTCACAGCAAGGAAAGCGAGCTTTATTACACTCGCGTCTCGGTAGGAGGCTGAATCTTATGGCAGAAGGACAAAAGCCGGTTTCCGGGGAGGAAACCGGCCCGAAGGATGGCTTTGCTCGGTCACTGTATGAGTGGCTGCAGATTTTGGTGGTGGTGCTGGTTTGTATCACCGGCATTTTCACCTTTGTAGTGGGAATTGTGGCGGTGGACGGCAGTTCCATGTATCCAACCCTCCACAACGGCGATGTGATGATCGTTCAGCGGCTGGCATACCAACCGAAAAACGGCGATGTGATCGTGCTGCGGAAGGACAATACCTTTGAAAACCGCGCTCTGGTAAAGCGAATCATTGCAACGGGCGGTCAGACCGTCTACATCGACTATGATGCAAACACCGTTACGGTGGACGGCGTTGTTCTGGACGAGCCCTACATCAATCGGGAGGGCGGCGGCCTCTACGGGAATGATCCGATGGCAGTGCGGTCGGATTTGGATCCCCAATACGTCAACACGGAGTTTACCGTTCCGGAGGGCTACCTCTTCGTCTGCGGCGACAACCGAAACAATTCCAGCGACAGCCGGGTGGCAACGCTGGGAATGGTGGACGAACGGTATGTGCTGGGGCGGGTGCTGCTGGTGGCATTTCCCTTTACGCATTTCGGTGGAGTGGGCTGACCCGGGTCAGCCCACTTGCTCTATGGGAGGGGACAGCAGAAGTTCTACGGTAAAAATATGCTTTTCTCCTTTGGCAATGGTGCGGGAAACGGTGGATGCATCAATGCCCAGTTCGTCGGCAATGGCCTGCTGGCTGAGCTGCCGCCCGTAGTAAAGGTAAAGACAAAGCCGCTGGCGGGGTGTAGTCAGGTGATTTAATGCCCGGACAAGTATCTGCTGGCGGGGCGTGAGGCCGATTTCATCCCCGTTGTGCATGTGAATGGTGCAGATGCGCATTTCATTGACAAAGCTTTGGTCCCTGTGATAGCGCTGGCGAATGGTCATAAATTCAGCTCCTAAAAAATAATTGAAAAAAATAAAATAAAAGTGTTGACAAATGCAGATTGGTTTGTTAGAATAAACAGGCTGAGTCACGGAAGTGTTTGGCTCGCTGGTGTAGCTCAGTTGGTAGAGCAGCTGATTTGTAATCAGCAGGTCGGGGGTTCAAGTCCGTCCACCAGCTCCATTTAATTTCATATGGAAGAGTACCCAAGTGGCTAAAGGGGGCAGACTGTAAATCTGTTGGCGTCGCCTACAATGGTTCGAATCCATTCTCTTCCACCACACGGAACAGAGAAATCTGTTCCGTGTTTTTTGCTCAAGAAATAAAACATATGTTCTAGCAAGATAGTATCACCAATCGGGACAAAAGTCAAGGAAAATCTATAACCAATTGGAGAAAAAATAAATATCAAAAAAGTGTTGACATATCGAAAAAAGATGGTATAATAATTTTCGTTGCTTGACCGACAGCGACGAATTGAATAGCGGGATTGTGTAAGGGTAGCACAGCAGACTCTGACTCTGTATGTGAGGGTTCGAATCCTTCTCCCGCTGCCAAAGACCTGGTGTTTTCACCAGGTCTTTTTGTCGTCCGGATGCATTTTTACAAAAAATGAGTGTCCAAATGGACAAAAAGGACATGTAAAAATTAGACCTATTGAAATAAGTTTTCAAAACGCGCGATTTAATCAACTATCAACGAAAAAATTAATAAAATAATTTATTGCTTTTCCCTTGCGCTCAGGCTATAATTTTTGTAAGAAGTCATTGAACCTAAAATTGATCTGTTTGTAAGTTTGATTTGGGAGTTATTTTGTTATGGATGAAGAAATGAATGTAGTGCAGGTTCAGATGCTGGGCAAGTTTGAGCTGAAGTATCAGGGCAAAGTGGTTGACCTGCGTTTTGGAACGTCAACCAAGGTAATGCAGATTTTGCAGATTCTGCTCTGTCAGTCCCCCCGTAGCGTGCCCACCACAACTCTGCTGCAATATCTGTTTGAATACGACGAGATTTTAAACCCCCGCAACAACCTGAAGGTCTCCATCAGTCAGCTGCGCCGCCGCTTGAACGAAAGCGAGCTGCCGGGCACTCAGTTTGTCATGTTCCAGAATGGCAGCTACAATTGGAATCCCAATGTGCCGGTGAAGCTGGATGTGCGGGAATTCGAGCGGCTGGTGAAAGCCGGCGTGGCGGCAAAGACTGAGGACGAGCAGGTGCAGCTGTATCGGCAGGCGCTGGAGCTTTACCAGGGCGATTTCCTCCCGGAGCTGGAGGGGGTTGACTGGGCCACCAAGCTGAACACCTACTATTGGAATATGTGCTCCGATGTGGTTCGCTCTCTGGCCAAGGTGCTCATGAGCCGGCAGGATTATTCCGCGGCGTTTGCTCTGCTGGATCGCACCTTCAAACAGCATCCGGCAGAGGAGTGGCAGATCCTGAAAATCGAGTGCGCCATGCAGCAGCAGCAGTGGGATCTGGCAAAGGACATCTACGAGGAAACGGTGGCTATCCTCAACCGGGAATTTGCGGTTCCCCCCTCTCAGACCCTGCTGGAGCAGTATGAAACCATCAGCAAGAAAACCCAGCATGCCTTCAGCTCCATGGACAGCGTGATGGAAAACGTGCGGGAGCATCAGCCGGTGGGCGGTGCGTATTACTGCGCATTCCCCGGATTTATTGACGCTTGCCGCATCATCTCCCGTAATATGGCCCGTAGCGGCATCTCCTGCTACATTATGATGTGCTATCTGGCCGACCGCAACGGGAAAACCGTTGCCAACTCCGAGCGGCTGAGTCAGGCCAGCGGCCGTCTGTTCGAGTCCATTCAGTCTTCCCTTCGTCGGGGCGATGCATTTACCCAGTATAATAACTGTCAGTTCCTGATCTTCCTCTTCGGCGCCAGCCGGGAAAACTGCGGCATCGTTTTCGACCGTATCCGCAAGGCCTATGGGGCGGATCCGGTGCGGGGGGTGCAGGTTTACAGCCAGATTACTTCCTGCGCTCTGGATCTGGAGCAGGACATTAACCTCAGCGACTGCGGCTACTGGACGAAAATCGAGGGCGCGCAGGACACGGAAATTTAAGTCACCCAAAGACCACTGTCGATCTTCCGACGGTGGTCTTTTTTTGCCATTTGGGCGGTAAAAAGAAGATAAAAAAATTTGATAAAAAAATTTTCAACCCCTTGAATAAAATTAACCGATAAATTTACCACCACTTGTTATAGTAGCATTGTCAAAAGGGGGGAGGCACTTTGGTAAAACAATTGATATACAGCGCACCAAATCTGATCCGGCTCTGCGTGGACCGCGGCGGCGAGGAAGATGTAAGCGGACGTATTTATCATTATTATGCCGAGCAGCCGATTCTCTTCTACGGCGCAACCGATATGCTTCTGAAAATGGAGCAGTTTTACGATTGGCTCGGCATCCCTCAGGCCGAGCGAAAGACGCGGCGATTCGACCGCAAGGAGGAACAAGGAGGTGGTAGACGCATGAACAAAGTGAAAAACAGCGATGAACTGGCGGCGCACAAAGGAGATTTGGCCACCTTTGTGGTTCATGTGCAGTACCGACAGAATGCCACCTGGCAGGGCAAGGTCATCTGGACAGATGAAAAGCAGGAGAGCAGCTTCCGAAGCGCCCTGGAGTTGATCAAACTGATGGACACAGCGATTGAGTCCACAGCAGAAGATACAGGCCCAACGAAACGCAAGGCCAACAGTTAACCGAGACAGATTCAGAAAGGAGCGAAGGTTCAATATGAACACGAACAAGCACGATTGGAAAAAATTCAGTCGCCGCGGTCTGAGCCTGATGTTGGCTTTGGTTACGCTGGTTGCCCTGTGCATCCCCACCGGAGTTGCGGTTGGAGATGACGCGGACGAAACCACGGAAACCGCCTACACCGAGGTGCTGACTGCCAACGACGAAGAAGAAGCCACTGCGGCAGAGATGGAAGCTTCCTCTTCCACCGTCGATTCCGCCGAACCGGAAACCCTGGTGGCAGACGAATCCCTGGTGGATACCGCCGAGCAGGAGACCCTGATCACCGCGGCTACCGAGCCCACCGCCCTGGAGCCCACGGCTCAGATGGCAAGCGACGGCGCTTCTTCCAGCGCAAGCACTTCTTCCGACGCAAGTTCTTCTTCCGGCGCAAGCAGTGAAGACGCCATCAGCACCGCAGACCTCTATGATGCCAACCTGACAGCGAGCAGCTACACCGTTGAGGTTGGAGGCACAACCACGATCAGCGGAAGTAGCAATGCATTTTCATTCTGTGGATTTTCTCATGGATGGAAATCTTCTGACACAAGTGTAGCGACAGCGACAAATAATGGCGGACAGTGCACGATTACAGGTGTTTCTGCCGGTACAGTCACAATTACGCACGAGTATTGCAACAACGCAGACTGGCATTTTTCATCAAAAGAGCATTCAAAAACTACCGAAACCTTTACCGTAACCGTAAAGTCCTCTTCCAGCGGCGAATCTGCCGCCGTGTACTACCTGGCAGATCCCACGCAGAACTGGAAGGACAACGACACCAGCGCATGGCGCCCCACCGGCGACATCAGCAAGACCTATAAGGCAACCGTGAGCACCACAGGAGCAAGCTGGGTCAGCAAGAAGAACCTCTATATCACCGAGGACAACTACAGCAAGTACATCAAGGCATGGCCGGATGGTTCTACCGGATACACCTGGACGCTGACCAGAAACGACGCTGCCACCGGAACCTATTTCACCTCCGTGCTGGACGAGTGCTGGGATGCTTACGAATCGTCGGTCAGAGAAGCACTGGGCGTTAACATCAGCAAAACCGATGTAAGCTCCATCACCATCACCCCCGCAAAGATTTCCAAGAATAACGGAACCAATCCGGACAAGCACCTGGACTGCACCGTCAGCTTTGCCTGCAGCAACATCTATGTTGCCAAGTTCATGGTTATGAATCCGGAAACCAGCCAGTATGAGCAGGTGGATGCAAAGTACTATAAGACCGGCACCAGCATCTCTGAAACCACAGAGGCTACCATCGGCCAGACAAAGACCATCGACGGCGAAGAGAACGAGCTGGTCGGCTGGTACAACGAGGCTGGCGAGCAGGTGGACAGCTGGAAGTACACTCCTAACGATTCCGAACTGGCAGACGGCACAGTTTACTTCTATGCTCACTATGAGCCCACTAAGAAGACCGAGACCGTATTCGTTTATGTTGCCGGCTACGAGTATGTGGACGGCAAGAAAGCTCTCTACTCCGACGAGATGCTGAACCTGCTGGGCATTGATCCCGACACCCTCGACGCCAACGGCTATTTCCCCGCCGGCAGCATCGAAGTGAACAAGAGCTACTTCACATCAAAGGGTACCGCCACCCAGACCGCCGGTAAAGCTCTGCTGAACAACCAGAGCGACTGGGATGCTCTGATTGCCGCGTTGGGCGAGCTGGACACAAGCGTGATTGACGACGGCATCTTTGTGAACAACCAGGGCAACAAGGTTGCAGATTATCTGGAATATGCCGGCAAGGATTTCAATGCCTCCTGGGGCTCTATGAAAACGGCTCTGTTCCGCTGGCACTTGAGCGGTGTTTTCTATGGCACCGGCTATGCTCACCTGGGCTACAGCGAAAAGTGGCAGGCAACCGATACAAAGGGCACGAACTCCCCGGTTCAGTACCATCTGGACCTGCGTTTCAGCACCAACCACATTGCATTTAAATATGGTAACAACAATATCAACGACGGCTCCATTTATGCAGACGGCAAGGATGCCTATCAGAACAGCAAGCTGATCGGCTCTCAGGTTTACATCACCAACAGCACCACCGCCACCAAGGACGCTTATTCCACTTTCGATGTTCCGGAAGGCTACACCTGGGACGGCAAGTTCTATAAGGATGCTGATTTCACCACTGAGTATTCCGACGAGGAGATCTTCGGCATCAGCATTAACGACAACTACGATGTCTATCTGAAGCTGGAGAAGAACCCCGGCACACTGGTCATCAACAAGACCCTGGACATTCAGAGCAACTGGATGACCGACGCTGAGAAGGAAAGCCTGAACGACATTACCTTCACCGCAACCTGCACTTCCGATGCCAGCCTGAGCTTTGAGTTCAAGCTGAGCGATATGGAAGTTAATGCCGACGGCACTTATACCTTCACGAAGACAGATCTGCCCGGCGACTCCACCTGGACCGTCACCGAGAGCGGCGCAGAGCTGGACTATCATAACCTCACCACTGCAACAACCTATGAGCAGGGTGCAGCCTATGCAACTGTTCCCAAGGGCGGAACGGCTACCGTCAGCATCAGCAACAGCTATGCGGACAAGATGGTGGATCTGGTCATCAACAAGACCGTGACCGGCAACAACGCCCATGCTGGCAGCTTCACCTTCCTGGCGAAGAACACCCGCACCGGCGTGACCTACACTGCCACCATCACCACCAACAGCACCGGTTCTTACACCATCAGCAATGTTCCCGCCGGTAACTACACTGTGACCGAGCTGGGCAGCGACAACTACGAGTGCACCAGCACCAATCCTCAGACCGCTGATGTGGTGGACACTGCAACCTTTAACTTTACCAATGCCGGCAATGGCGACAGCTATCAGTACAGCTCCGCTGTTGTGAACAAGTTCCAGGGGCTGATGGATGACCTGAGAGTGATCTTCACCAAGGTGATCCCTGTTGCGACCAAGTGAGAAAGGATGACGAAACATGAAACGCTTATGGAAGCATAAATGGATTCTCTCCCTGATGCTGGTCGCAGTGATCGGCATCGGAGCGACGGCAGCCTATCTGGTTGCCTCCAGCGGCTCGGTAAAGAACACCTTTGCCAGCGGCGCAGTTGAAACCGAGATCGTGGAAGTGCTGGACGGCGAGAAGCAGGTCAGCATCAGGAACACCGGCGATCTGCCTGTGTATGTCCGTGCCCGCATCGTTGTGGGCGGCGCAGATCAGAGCGACGTGGTTTACACCACCAGCGCTCCCTCTGCTGCAGACCTTGCGGAAGACACCCATGTTTACGTTGTGCTCAGCAACAACGGCGACTGGGAACCGACGGAAACGGACGCAAACGCATGGTATTATTACCTGCAGTTCCTGCCTGCCGGTGAATCCACCAGCAACCTGATGGAGAAGGTCTACATCGGCGGCAAGGCCAAGGTAGACACCGAGCACTTTGATGTGACCATCACCCAGGAGTGCGTTGTGGCCAGCAACACCGGCCTGCAAAGCGCCACCCTCATTGAGAAAGCATTTGCCGATCGATGAAAGCAATTAAAGTTCTCTGCAATGTGCTGTCTGCCATTCTGCTGATTGCCCTTGTGGCTCTGGCAGGACTGGTTCTGGTGCCCCGGGTCATGGGGTACCAGGAGATGGCCGTACTCAGCGGCTCTATGGAGCCGAACATCCATGTGGGTTCGGTGGTCTTCGTGGACGACGATGTGGACCCCAGTACGCTGGAGGCCGGTGACGTGGTGACTTATTATATGAATGAGGACACCTTTGTCACCCACCGTGTGCAGTCCGTGGACACCGCAGCTCAGACCCTCGTCACCAAAGGTGACAACAACAATGCAGATGATGGGGACATTTCCTTCAGCCAGATCTTTGGCAAGGCGGTGTTCTGGGTGCCTTACCTGGGATTCCTGACCATCTACATGAAAACTCCTGTCGGTATTATGGCCATCACGGTGACCATTGTATTGATCATCCTTCTGAACTTCCTGCCGATGATTCTCTCTGCGGATAACGGAAAGGAAGAGGAGGGAAAGCGGGCGGAGAAGGATCAAAAAGAGTAAAATTCTTGTATTAAACTGAATTTGCAAAAATTTTATTTCCGACCTTTGAATTAACCGCTTTATTTACCTTGACCTGATAGAATAAGGCCGTAAGGGAGGAGGAAAACTCCTCCAACACCCAAACGAAAAAATTATAACAAAAAAGGAGAAATTGTTATGAAGAAGAACGTTTTGACTGCAGTAGTTTCCGGCGCTATGGTTGGCTGCCTGGCCATCGGCGGCACCTTCGCATTCCTGACCGCCAATTCCGGCGCTGTGAAGAACACCTTCTCTGGTGTTGAGGCCATTAAGACCGCCGTTCGCGAGCAGGTCGTTGATGGTGACACCTACGATGTGGCTTCCAAGGAAGGCTTGGCTCTGGATGATTACGATTCCGGCTGGCTGTATGAGAACGAGGGCGGTGTTGAGTACACCAACGTTGTTCCTGGCGCTGAGATCAACAAGGTCGTCGACGTTAAGGTTGACCAGAACCCCACTCCTGTTTATCTGTTCATCAAGGTGAACGGCCTGACTGATACTCTGACTGCAAACATCGGCGCTAACTGGACTCATGTTGGCGAAGGCAACGACGGCAACGGCATCTATGTCTACAACAACTATGAAGTTCTGGATTCCTCCGATGAAGATCTCGTGTTTGGCGTGTTCGACACTGTTACTGTGAACACAAACGCTGTGCTGGACGAGATCAACGGCTTCAAGGTTGACGTGAACGCTGCTATCGTGCAGGCTAACGGCGGCATCACCACCAACGAGGCTTATGACCTGGCTGCAGATCTGCTCGGCTAATCCTTCCTGAAGATTCGATTTAGAAGCGATTTAGAAAGGAATCTGAATCATGAAAAAAAGAATGATTGCTGTCGTAATGGCAGTTTGCGCACTGGCTGTTCTGGCCATTGGCAGCACCTTCGCTTTCTTCACCAGCAAGGATAGCGCTGGCAACACCTTCACCATGGGCAATGTCAGCATCAATTTGACCGAGATCTCCATCCCCAACCCGGATGAGAACATCAAGGGCGGCGAGGTTTCCGAAGACGCTAAGAGCGTTGTCTACACCGATGCAATGCCCGGTGATGTGTTCTCCAAGAATCCGCTGGTCTACAACGACGGCAACAACAATGCCTGGATTCGCGTGAAGCTGGATGTCACCTCCGAGGATCCCGATATGGCTGAGAATGTGGCTGCTCTGAAGCAGGCGATCGTGGATGACATGACCGAAAACTATGAGTGGGCTGTGAAGGCGGAAGATGACGGCTATATCTACTATACCAACATTGTTGAGCCTACCGTTTACATTGACCTGTTCGAGACCGTGACCATCCCCAGCACCTGGGGCAACGAGGCTGCTGACGCTTCCTTCTCCATCGAGATCTCTGCTGAGGCAGTTCAGTCCGACAACAACGGCGCTACCTGGGATACCGCTTCCTGGGTTGACTTCGAATAAGTTCGAATCCTAATCTGACGGGAGGATGAGCCGATGCTCCGAAGGTTATTAAATGTGACTGGTACCGTTTTGCTCCTTGCACTGCTGGTGCTCGTCCTCCCGCTTACCGTTCCAAAGCTGGTTGGATATCATTTATATGATGTCCAGACCGGAAGTATGGTGCCGGCGCTGCCGGTACACAGTGTGATCTATGTTCGATCCTGTGATCCCAGTGAGATCCAGGTGGGGGACATAATCACGTTCCAGACCGAGTCCGCATCCGACCGGGTGATGACCCACCGGGTTGCGGCGATCGACAGCGAGGCACAGACCTTTACGACAAAGGGCGATGCCAATGAGGCAGTCGATCAAACTCCGGTCCCTTTCTCAAACCTGACTGGTAAAGTGATGTTCCACATCCCAGCATTGGGCAGCGTTGCTGCGTTTATTCAGTCTGCAACGGGAATCGCGACCTGTGTCTGTGTGTTCGCAGGCGTGATGATTATGTGGATTATTGCTGACAGGCTGAAAGTAAAGGAGAGAGTTTCGTGAAGAAAAAATATTTGCTGATGGGTGTTACAGCGACGATGGTTGTTGCGGTGGCAGTCAGCGGAAGTTTAGCAGCTATCTCCGCTTCCGGCCGTCAGGCGACCAATAAGCTGGCCGCACCCGAGCTGGAAGTCGGCGTGACAAATGCGGCTTTCGAAATGGACGCCGGAAGCATTGTTCCCGGCGATACGCTGGATGAGACTGCAACAAAGTTCACTGTGAGCAATACGCAGGATATCAGCGAGTACACCCGGGTGACCGTCCATAAGTATTGGACGAATGAAGACGGCGAAAAGGACATGGGCAAGGACGCAAGTTTGCTGACACTGGATGTCAGCGGCAGCTGGTTGGTAGCCGAAGGCGGCGTTTCCTTCTCCAGCGGCGAGACCGATGTGTTCTATCTCAGCAGCCCGCTTGATCCGGGCCAGTCCGCAGAATTGCCGCTTACCATTCAAGTATCTAACGAAGTAGACGACAGCTACCAGAATTACCACATCGAGCTTGAAGTCACCGTTGACTCCGTGCAGTTTGTCTCCGGCGATAATGAGCTGAACCAGAAGGGCATTGAAAGCACCTTTGGTGTTCTGGCAACGCTGAATAGCGACGGATCGATTCAGTCGCTGGCGCAGTAATAGGAGGGAGAAGGTTATGAAGAAAATCGTTTCTCTCGTCTCTGCGTTGGTGCTGGTCATGGCCATCACCGTAAGCACTGCTTTTGCAGCCGATGTTCCGGTGGTTACCTATGACGGAGGCTCCGCACTGACTTATACCGATGCTGCCGGCAAGGCCATCACCGGTGATTCCGATTTTGGTACTGCTTTCAGCAGCATGCTTCCCGGTGTTACCTACACGCAGCAGATTCAGCTGCGCAACACCAGCGAGAAGGACACAATCCGTTTCTACATGGATATGTCCGTTCTCCAGACTCTGAAGAAGGCCGGCCTGGACGGCGCGGGTTACACCGTGACCCTGACCAACGGGGACACAACCCTTTACAGCTCCGTCAGTGGTACCGTTAGCGGCACCTTGGTCGGCGGTAGCAACAGCACCGGCGAGCTGGCTGACCTGAACGAGGACATGTACAGCAGCGACGGACAGGGTATCCTGGTCGCCACGCTGAATCCCGGTGAAACCGCAACGCTGGCACTGAGCATTGCAGCGGATGCCACCATGAGCAACGCTTATCAGGATGCAGAAGGTGTGATCCAGTTCCAGTTCTTTGGTGAGATCGTTCCTGTCAACACTCCCACGCCTAACGTGGTCAAGAAGACGGTTTACATCACCAAGGGTGTTAAGACCGGCGATTCCAGCCCAATCTTCATCGTGGCAGGCATTCTGGTTGTAGCTGTATTTGCCCTGGCAATTCTGGGCTTTGCTAAGAAAAGAAAAGACAACAAAGAAGTTTAATCGGCGGATTTCAGCCTTGGCTGAGTTTGTGCCGCTAGGAAGGGGAAACCTATGAAGAGATTCATTCAGAAGCTCGCTCTGATGGGAACGGCGCTCTGTCTGTGCGTGTCCATGTTGGTTCCGGCAGCCTTTGCAGCCGAGACCACAACCAAATATGTGCTCAGCTTCCGTCCCGGAGCCTATGGCACGTTTACCAGTGGGGCTGTTAGTTACCTGAGCAAGTATGGCGAGGTTCAGCAGAGCAGCACCGGCAACCTGTACCTGCAGGTTGAAGCAGGAACTGAGTTCGGCGAGGACATCGAGTCCAGCCTGCGTCAGTACATCCAGCCGGAAGCCGGCTACTACTACCGCAGCGGCCTGGCCACAGAGAGCAGTGCCACTGAGGATGCCACCTATGTGGCTGAGTACGGTGTGCTGAAGGCCGGCGGCGTTGCTTATACCGTTCGCTATGTGGACGCCACCAGCGGAACAGAGCTTGCCGAGTCTTATACCGGCTATGCCAATGCGGGCGACACCGTAACCTATCAGGCCAAGGCCATTGATGGTTACACCGTGGATCAGGCTTCGAAGTCCATCACGATTGCCAGCGGTGTTGACATGACGATTGAGTTCCGCTATACTGCTGTTGTAGTTCCTGGCGAGACCATCGTTGAGACCACGACGGTAATTGTTCCCGGCACGCCCAGCACCGCACCGAGCGGAACCGGAACGGGCACGGGTACAGGCGATGCCGACACTGCCGGCGGTACGACCGATGGCGGAACGGACGGCCAGCAGCCTGGCGAAACAGTTCCAGACAACGACACTCCGGAAACTTCCGGCGGTGATGCCGACCAGAAGGGCGGCGAGTCCATCCCCGATGAGAGCACTCCTGAGGCAGACACGATCCCCAGTGATGGTGATAGCGCCTCTTCCGGCAATTCTGTAGCAACCGTCACTGTAGTTGTGATTTGCGCAGCACTCGCCGTTGCAGCAGTTGCTTACTTCGTGGTGCGTCGTAAGTCCTGAGTTTCAAACAGTATTTCTTGAAAAGGAGCTTGCACTGCAAGCTCCTTTTTTTGTCGAAGGAGAGAATGCAATGAGCGGTAAACGGGAAATGAAACCGGAGCCTAAGAGAACAAAGAAGAAGACCGGAGGACTTGATATTGTACTCCGCATTTTAATGATAATCTGCGTTTTGGTAATTGCTGTTTCTGCGGGTTATCTTGGTTGGTATTTTTGGGAGGCACATGCCAATACCAAGGCCAATCAATCCGCAGCAGAACAGTATACAAACGATTCTGACGGATCGAATTCAGCTTCATCCGCTTCTGCTGCCAATTCCACAGCAGCGGAGACGGAGGAGGATTCCTTCACAGTTGATTTTGAAGCGCTGCAGGCGGCATCTCCCTATGCAAAGGCTTGGATGCGCATTTCCGGCTTAGATGTTGTGGATTATCCGGTTGTATGGTACGAAAACGATGATTTCTTTTTGAATCATGCCTGGGATGGCAGTTCCAGCCGTTACGGAGCTATTTTCATGGAAGCGGCCAATGCATCTGACTTTTCCGACTGCTATACGATCATCTATGGTCATAATATGAAAAACGGCAGCATGTTCGGCAGCTTGAAGAAGTATCAGGATCAATCCTTCTATGAAGAGAATGGCGGAAAGATCAAGCTGTACCTTCCGGGTGAGACCCGTACCTACCAAATTTTTGCCGTTCGCTATGCCGATCCAACGGATCAGACGGTGTATATGGTTGGCTTTACCCATGACAGCATTTTTGCGGACTATCTGCAAAATATAAAAGCCCAGTCCATCTATGACACCGGCGTTGAGGTAAGTCAGGAGGACAATGTTATCATGCTTTCCACCTGTGCAAATGGCGGATCAAGCCGGTTTGTGGTGCATGCGAAATTGGTTGACAGCAAAATTGTGGAATAAGCGGAAAAGAGGTTCTTATTATGTTGGGTATCATTGGAGCAATGCAGGTTGAAATTGCCAATCTGCGCAGCGGGATGACGGAAATAGAATGCCAGACCATCAGCGGTATGGAATTTGCAAAAGGTAAGCTTGACGGCAAGGAGGTTGTAGCGGTTGTCTGTGGAGAGGGCAAGGTTGCGGCGGCTGTCTGCGCCCAGACGCTGATTCTGGTCTATCATGTGGATGCGGTGATCAACACAGGCGTGGCGGGGACGCTTTGCGAGGAGCTTGGCATTAAGGACGTTGCGGTTGCCTGCGACGTGGTAGAGCACGATATGGATGTTACCGCCCTGGGTTTGCCGCTGGGACAGATTCCGTCTCTGGATGTACTGAAAATTCCCTGCAATTCCGGAATGGTTGCCGCATTGGAACGCGCAGTGCAGGCAGAAGGCTGCACCACCCGCACCGGAACAATTGCATCCGGAGATATGTTTCTGCACACACCTGAGCGCAAACAATTCATTGTGGATCATTTTGGCGCAATCGCCGGGGAGATGGAAGGCGGAAGCATTGGCCATGTTTGCTATCTGAATCAGATTCCTTTTGTTGTTCTCCGCACGATTTCCGACGATGCCTCGGGACATGCTCCGGCAAACTTCAATGCTTTTGCAACGGAAGCGGCAGAGCTGGCCTGCAGAATCGTTCGCCATTTTCTGAAGGAATGGGAGGCATAACATCGATGCAGCCAAAGAAAATTGCAAGCTTTACCGTTGACCACAATAAACTTGAGCCTGGATTGTATATCTCTCGTGTGGATGGGAACGTGACAACCTATGATTTGCGCACTCGTAAACCGAACGCAGGGGACTACATGGACAACTTGACCATGCACTCGGTAGAGCATCTGTTTGCTACCTATGTACGGTCTTCCCAAATTGGGAATGATGTGCTCTATTTTGGCCCTATGGGCTGCCAGACTGGATTTTATCTTCTGGTGGCGAATCGGGACAAGGAAGAAGTATTGGATGCGATCGAGACGGTGCTGAATCAAATTATCCACCACTCTGGCGCGATGTTCGGTGCGGCGGCAGAGGAATGCGGGAATTATCGAAATTTAAATGTGGAAGCGGCACAATTGGAATGCCAGCGCTATCGGAAGGTACTCCAGGCGGCAAAGCCGATACGCTTTACCTATTAAATTCATATTGTATTTTATCGAAATACCTCTATCTCAGCAGAAGCTGAGGTAGAGGTGTTTTTGATTAATAAAAAGAAACAAGCAAAATAAGCCAAAACAGGAAATTAACCACAACGGTTAGAAAGTTAAGGAAGTGGGAGTTGTTAACCTCAATTATTGGTTAAAAAACCGATTAAAAATACGCAATAATTTGTCGATGAAAGATTAAAACAATGCTATAATAAGCCCATCTTAAGGGAAATGATAATAGTTTCCGTCTTAAATTCAGGCACACCTGACTGCGGTGAACTTCACCGCCGAGAAAGGAAAGAGCATTCATGCATAGGAAGGTTTGCCGCCGCGGCAGGCGGGGGTTTACCGTGCAGGAGATGCTGTTGGTTGTCTTGCTGTTCGCCATTATGGCCGGACTGGCGATACCCGGTGTCATTGCGCTTCAGCGCAGTCTGCACATGAAAAAGCTGGACGAGTTTGCCAGGCAAATATATGTTGCAGCCCAGAACGAGCTGACGAATATGAAGGCCTCCGGACGGTTAGAGCTGCTTTCTGCGCAATCGGAGCGGCAGGGAACCAAGCTGACGCAAGCACCTTCAGACTATCCGGATGCGGATAAATCTGACGCGTGGACGGAGCTCTATTATGTCAGTTCTGATTCCGAAGTGGGGAAAAATTACCTGCTTCTTGCAAATGACTCACTTCAGCAGGCAACCCAGCAGGGCGGAGCATTTATTGTAGAGCTGAATCCTGTCAGTGGAGATGTATACAGTGTTTTCTATGC
Organism: bacterium; assembly: GCA_963597355.1. GTDB lineage: Bacteria > Bacillota > Clostridia > Oscillospirales > Oscillospiraceae > UMGS1766. The sequence continues at coordinate 167,291 of CAVBPR010000007.1, forward strand.
GGAAGAGGATTTTACTTACGATCAGGTACTTGCTCTTGCGAGTCGTGAAAAAGAATCGCGTCAGAAATCTTTACCCCAATTGGGTTATTACTGCGGCGACTCTGCCGATTCTGGTGCAGGTTTGCCTTCCAAATTTGAACCGACGATTCAAGTGATCAACGGAGAAGAGTTGGCGATAAAGATCAGCTGCAAAAATTTGAAGGCAATTCGCCGCACACAGCAAAACCTGACTTTGACCGTCTATATTTCGGATGAACATGGAAATCAAACGGAACTTAGTTACCAGGGTGGAACCGATCTTTTTGTTTCCGACGGCAGCATTACGCTGACAAAGATATTGGACAGTCTGGAAGAGAAAAATCAATTTTCCAGTGTTTTGCCGGAGCTGGTAGCCGGGGATAATTTAAAAATCACCGCAAAAATGACTTATCAGGACTTAAATCGTGGTATCAACATCATGGGTGAGACCACGGTGGATCAGGTAAACAGTCTGTTTGCACAAAAGACGGTGGATGAGGATAAGACAATCCTACATGTAGATCATGTACGCCATTTAAATAATCTCCGCAGCAGCATTTATCCGACAGATAAAGCGGCTGAAATTGATCAAACCAATGATATTTCCTTCCAATTTTCGGATTGGCGCTCTGGAGAGGATTTTGTTTCCGACTGGACAGAAAATCCGCTTTCCGGCATTACATCTATTGCAAACGACACTTTGCTTACCGAAGGCACTTTTAACGGCCAAAAGAACGCATTAAAGGGCTTTGTTTTTCAGGAAGATGAGGACGGCTGTGCAGCGTTGTTTGGAAGGGTAGAAAATACTACTTTGACCCAGATCCGCTTGGTAGATTGTGCGTCCAACGGCACGAAGGCAGCCATTCTGGCAGGGATTGCAGAGCGTTGCACAATTTCAGATTGTGGGGCCTATCTCAGCACAAAAAATGATATGGGCGCTTATTACAACGACATGGCGGCTCGGCGGGTGCAATATACCGTTACCGGAAACGAAGCTGCGGGCGGTTTAATTGCCGTTGCCAACCATAGCACCATAACGGCATGCTTTGGTGCCGTGGATGTAAACGGCAGTACCTGCAGCGGCGGATTGGTCGGGCAAGCGAGCAATACGAGTATTTCCCAAAGTTATGCCTCCGGCAACCTAACGGCAGTTGGAGCGATAAATGGCGGCCTGGTAGGACAATTAACGAACGGAGCTGTTGATCACTGCTATGCAACCGGAAAAGTGACAGCCCCCAGTTATTCCGGCGGCTTCATCGGCGTATCTTACGGCGGCGAGGTTAGCGACAGCAATGCATATGGTCGGGTTACGACAGACGGGGAAACGGAAAACACAGAAAATTGCGGCGGGTTTACGGGAGCGTCCTCCGCTACAAACTATTCAGATTGCGGTTTTCTGCAGCAGGCTTCCTATAACAGTACCTACAAGAGTGGCAACGGAATTTCCAGCCGCGGTTATACCGCAATGCGGGAGGACGTGAACGATGCCGATCACATTGGACTTAGCAAGCCTTATCAGTCTGCCTTGCGGGGACAGGGATTCCCATTCCCACTCTGCCAGTGGAACGGAGAGGATATGGTTCACTACGGGGATTGGCCGGAGGCATATCGCCTGCAGACATCTCTGGTGTACTACGAGCGGTATAGTGATGGAGTTTACGGATATTATGCAGTTACCAGTTTAACCAGCGGCGACGAAAGTGCCGGTGACAACTGGGTGGTAGATACGCTGAGAGATGAGTATTGCGTGGAAGATGGCTATGCATTGATGACAGTGTACGACCTGAAGTCTTTTTCCTACACGCTGGATACGGCCGCGCTGAGTGGCAATCGCGTGTCCAACGGATCGGTGACCACCGTGAAGCAGGAGAGTGAGGCAAACGCGCAAAATTCGTTGTTGCTCCTGGAAAATGCGGAATTGAAATTTAGCAATCAGTCCAGCCAAAGCGGACAGGAAACTACCATTTCCAGCGCAAAGGTGTATCGCCTTCCGTTTAATCTCCAGATTACAGAGCGTACCAGCGCCAGCAGCTTCTGGGAAAGCTTGACGGTAACGGGATATTCCTCAATCACCGGAAAAGCGGTGTTTGAAAACCAGAAATTCTACTATTGTCCGGACTTTGCGAAAAATGCGGTCAACTCCACCGATGGAAATGCGGTTAAGCCAGAGGAACCGGCCGGAAGCGATTCCCCGGTGTATGTTCGTTCTCCCCGGCAACTGAATGGTCTGTCCCGTTCAACCTATTATTGGAACACCACAAAGGGTGGTCAGCGAATCCAGTTTATTCAGGAAGTAGACCTGGATTATGGTCGGTATGTTACAAACTATTGCGGCGTAACCTATAACCTGATGGATACCAGCACCAGCAATTCCTATCGAAACCAGCCGATTGGTCGTCCGGGAAGTGCATCGGGAAACAACTTCCAAAACAGTTATGACGGTCAGTGTAAAAAGATCATCGACTACTGCTGCGAAGCCAGTGCATATCAGTTCACCGGTCTATTCGGAGAAACAGAAAAGTGCATTTTGAAAAACATCGTCATGGTGGCCTCCGAGCCATACCAGTCAGCGTATGTTCGCTCTTCTTTCGACAACGACACAAACCGTCCTGGTACTGGCGCTCTTGTGGGTTTGGCTTACGTAGAAAACGCAAGCTCCAAACCAGACATGTCCCAGCAGGTTTGGATCGAGAATTGCACTGTTTCCGGATATATTGTTTCTTACACGACAAGCAAAAATGGCAATTATGAGTTTGCAATTGGCGGCTTAGTCGGAGTCAATTTCGGCACAATCCGAAATTCCAGCGCTGTGTGCGATATCACGCTTACCACGCCAAATACGACCAGTTACACCAGTTACATTGGCGGTTTTTGCGGATCGATCAATGGCGCAGGTACAATCGATAACTGCTATTCCGGCAGCAGCATTGTAAATACCAATCAGAGCAAAGCAAGCATCGGCGGAATTTGCGGCGGTTTTTGCAATATGTATGGTTTGGGATATTCTTATTCGAATTTGCGGAATATGTATGTTCGCAACAGCTACTCCTATTGCACCTTGGAGAACTTCAGCAGCAGCACCACCTTGAATGGTGTTGCCCCTGTCAGCAGCATTTTGACGGTTAGCAATTGTTATTATGTGTCTGATACGGTGGATACCACATTAAACTTTGCGGATACCGACCGCGAAATTGATGCAGTTGAGCTGAAGAATCTGACCTTCCCTCTCGGCAGTGGTGCAGCAGAATCCGGCACGGCGGAGGCCAGCAATAGTCACCCGGATGCCGAGCACTTGCAGGGGAAAGCATACCCGTTTCCGGCGATGGTAAGACAATCGGACGGAAGCTATGTCCACTACGGCAACTGGCCGGAAGTTTCGGCTGTACCGGTGAACGGAAAGCTGAATTTGACGCAGACTGTGTACCTGGTGTATTTCGAGGAGTATGAGGACAGTTCCTACAGCGTATACAGTCTGGATGCCAGCGGCGAGGTTATCGACAACCTGACGGATAACAAGGCCATTACAAGGACAGGCTATGGTTTTCTGACCGAGCAGATGGATGTTATCGTTCGCGTTCATGACAGCAGCTTTACAGGAACAGCGCTCTACAATCAGGTGCTGAGCGATGCCTATCAGGGCAACTATCAGCTGGTTGACATCAGCGATGACCTGGGCAATGCGCTCACTGTAACAGGTGCGGAAAAGACGCAGAACATACTGTTGCAATCTACATCCGGAGAGACGATACAAGAAGTTTATGTAAACTGCAATTACGCAAAAGGAATTTTTGAAAGCTCAGATCCGACGGAACTAAAAATACGTACGGCGGATCAGTTGCAGGCAACCAGCGGAAACAGCTTCACCTTTGCACTGGATCGGGATATTGAGGCCACTGCTTCCCTTGGAGGAATCATCAGCTCGGAAGGGGCGGTCTACAACGGCAATGGTTATGCGATCCGGGGATTGACAAAAACCTTGTTTGAAGTCAATGCAGGAACGCTCAGTCAATTGCGTTTCACCGATGCAGCGATTCAGACAGACGAAGATGCAGCGGTGTTGGTGCTGAACAACGAAGGAACCATTCAGAACTGTTATCTTAGCGGGTCGGTGATTTCAAGCGGAGATGCTGCTGGGTTAGCGCTGAACTCCACTGGCGTAATCAAGCGCTGCGGTGTTTCGGTTGATGTCAGCGGAAAGAATGCGGCAGGAGTTGTTTACAGCGTATCTGGTGGCACGTTGAGCCAGTCTTATTACAGTGGAACGGTTTCTGCAGATGAAGTGGCCGCTGGGTTCTGCGTCAGAAATCAGATTGCATTAGAAAGTTGCTTTGCATCGATCACAATAAATGGAAGCAAAGCATATGGCATTGCACCTTCTGAAAATGGAACCGCATCAAACTACAGCGGATATTACAGCTACAGTCAAGGACTGACCAACGGAATTGGAACTGCATACTATGGTTTGAACTGGAGCGATACAGTGACAAATGGGGTTCCGGATGCGAGTTGGCCGAGCGGGATTACCTACAAAAGCAGATCCTATGGTCGATGGAACACAATCCGCAGCTCGTGGGCGGATGATGCTTCCGGTGAAGCCGATGTGACAGCTTTGGCGGACAGCACTGTAACTCCGGAAGAATAATTTGAGCAAGGAGGGTGGCACCTGAATGAAACAAGTGATTCAAAAATTGCATACTCAGCGCGGTGCCTCTCTTCTTGTTGCTCTGGTCTTCTTCCTGGTTTGCGCAATGGTGGCGGCGGTTATTTTGGGTTCTGCTACGACCAACACGCTGAAAATACAGCAGCGAAAGGAAGAAAAACAGGTCTACAACTCCGTCAGTTCTGCAGCAAAATTTTTGCGGGATACCATGAATACTATTTCGATGGAGGGCAGTGAGACGGCTGTTCACTATGGTTGCAACGACTATGCACCGGATCAATATCATGTTCTGATCGGTATGTCACCGGAGCAGGAAGTGGATGCAGCTGCTGCAACACCAGTGGTCGCGAAGCAATCGAACGAAACGGTGGAAAACGATGTGCTGATTGACTTGCTGCGGCAGGGAGTGCAAAAGGTATATCAAAGCAAACTGGAGATGGCGTCCAACGAGAAAGTTGCCTTTGATGGATGGAGCGAAAGCTTTGTCATAGATGATGGATTGTGTCAGGTTACAGTACAGGTGAGCATAAAAAGCGATTACACAGTAACATTTCAATTGGCACCATCGGACCCACAACAGCAGGATTTTTATAATATGATCCTTACCTGCGAGGGAAAATCAGAGGTTGAGGTGCACTCAGATGCACCGACCTGTACACACACGGTGACACTGCAGGATTTGTTCAGCGGTGAGGAGACGGCAACCCAAAGCGACTTTACCGGAACCCGCCGAACCAACGTGACGGTAATTTCCTGGGAGAATGGTGTGATCTATAAAGGGGGCAGTTCCAATGGATAAGCTGCGCAGCAGACGTGGAGAGACCCTGGTGGAAACGCTGGCGGCGATTCTGGTGGTTGTACTTACCAGCACCTTCTTTCTTACCGCGGTGATTTCTACCGGAAAGATCAATCGAACAACCGGAACTTCAGACGATTCTTTGCGTACGGCACAGGAATCGGTGGAAAAAAAGGAGCAGGCTACAGACGGAACCATTACAGTGACAGCAGGCGGAAAATCCACGGTCTATGACGTGCAATTTTACGGAGACAGTGAAGCATTGCAGGGTTACGAGCGCAAGTAAAAGGAGGATGAGCCTTTGAAAAATCGCAAAAAGAGGGGGTTCACCTTCGTAGAAACGCTGGTTGCACTGCTGATTGTGACGCTGTTGTCTATGGCGGTGATGACCGGAATTCGCATTGCATGGAACGCCCATGAAAAGGCATTGTTTTCTTCGGAAAGTGAAATTCTGGCAGACACAATCAACACATCTTTGGGAGATCTGCTCCACTACGCCAGCTATGATGGAGCAGATACCGATGGCACAGTTCAATTTTCCAGTCAGGAATATGGCGTGTTAAACGGAAGTATATGGATCGATAAAGGACGGCTTTATGTCAAAACTTCAAGCGATGAAAAGGCCAGTCAATTGCGCCTGATCAACGAAGGCGCCTATACAAGCATTGATATCGATGCATTTCAGATGACATATGACAGCGAAAAAAACCAGTTTACTGGCAGTTATACATTGAAGGGCGGAAAGACCCAGACAAAAGAGATCACGTTCACATTTGCATCCATTAATCAACCTACCATTATCCACAACAACAGCTGAAAAGGAGATAGACCTTTATGGCACATCCTCGTTTAGGCGACCTGCTTTTGGACGCCGGACTGATTACAAAGGAACAGTTGAACCATGCACTGCAGGCGCAAAAGCAGACGAAGAATCGTCTCGGACAAGAACTGATCGAAGAGAACGTTATTACGGAGCAACAGATGATCGATGTACTGCAGATGCAATTGGGCATCGAATTCGTTGATCTGTCGGTAACGATACCGGACGCTCAACTGGCGGAACTGCTTCCCTGGAACATCGCCAAGAAATATAGCGTAACTCCGGTACGGCTTCATGGAAATACCCTCTATCTTGCCATGAGCGACCCACTGAACTTTGTGGCGCAGGAAGAGGTTAAGACAGCCACCCGGAAACGGGTTGTTCCAATGATCACAACCAGCGAGGCAATTGAGCGGGCGAATGCCAGCCTCTATGGCAACGAGGGAGCAAACCGGGCGATAGAAGACATGAAGCGGGAGATGGCGGACGGAATAACGGCGGTTTCCCCAGTGGATAGTGTTCTGGACATAGGAGAAAGTGCTGCTCCGACCGTACGTCTGGTAAATTCGATCATCGAGCGGGCAGCGATTGAAAATGCCAGCGATATTCATCTGGATCCCAGCGAGAGCGAGGTTCGGGTGCGAATGCGGATTGACGGCATTATGTGCACGGTGATGAGTGTGCCGAAGGCGGTGCAATCTTCTGTGCTGGCCCGGTTGAAGATTATGGGTGGCATGGACATTACCGAACGGCGTATGCCGCAGGATGGCCGCACAGGCGTGCGAGTGCGAGAGCGAAATCTGGATTTGCGTATGTCCACGCTTCCCACCATTTATGGCGAGAAATTTGTGATTCGACTGCTGGATAAGGACGGTCAGCGACTGACCGAAGAGGCGCTCGGTTTGGCAGGCGATGATTTAAAGAATTATTATTCCTTAATCAATCGTCCCAGCGGCGTTGTGCTGATTGCCGGACCAACCGGAAGCGGTAAGTCTTCTACCATGTATACGATGATTCGGCGCTTGAATGAGGAAAAGGTAAACCTGATTACCCTGGAAGATCCGGTGGAATACAACATCGATGGAGTCAATCAGGTGCAGATCAACGACAAAACCGGCATGACCTTTGCCAGCGGCCTGCGGTCGATCCTGCGGCAGGATCCCGACATCATCGGCATTGGAGAAATTCGAGATGGCGAAACCGCAGAAATTGCAATGCGGGCGGCAATCACCGGCCATCTGGTTTTATCTACGATCCATACCAATGACGCATTAGCGACGGTAGAGCGGTTGCGGGACATCGGAGTTCCAGATTATTTGATTGCCAGTGCGCTCAACGGCGTAATTTCTCAGCGGCTGGTTCGGCGAGTCTGCCCGGAGTGCCGCAAGAGCTACCAGCCCAATTCGGATGAACTTCATGAACTCGGCTTGAAGGACGGGACGGAACTGCAGTTCTTCCGGGGAAAGGGATGCCCTAATTGCTTTAATACCGGCTATCGCGGACGTGTTGCAGTGTTTGAGATTCTGGTGCTTAGCCGTGAATTTCGAACTGCTGTTGCGCGGGGTGCGGATCGAGCGGAATTGCAGGCCATTGTCCGAAAAGAAGGAAAATTTAAGTCTCTGGCGGAAAATTGCCGCCGCCGTGTGCTGGATGGTACAACTACAATCGAGGAGGTTCGGAGAGTGGTAAGCTCCGTAGATTACGAATGAATGCAGCAGAGTTGATTCTTGCCGCGGCAAAAAAAAGAGCATCGGATATTCATCTGATTTGTGGAGAACCGCCGGTTTTTCGTATCGCAGGTCAGCTGGAACGACAAGCAGAATTTCCAGTGCTGACGCGTTCCAAGGTGGAACAGATGGCAGCAGAATTAGCGGCAGAAAAACTGGAAGAGCTTCGGGAAGTGGGAGAAATTGACGGATCGGCTACGATTGCCGGCGTGAGAGTTCGGATCAATCTGTTTCGCCAGAGCAATGCCACGTCAGCGGCGATTCGCCTGTTGGCAGAGCAGATCCCGCCGCTTCATACCTTGGGACTTCCACCAAAAGTAGATGAACTGTGCGACTTACGGCAGGGCTTTTTGCTGGTGACCGGTGAGACGGGAAGCGGAAAGTCCACGACACTGGCGGCGATGATTGACCGCATCAATCATACACGGGCAGAGCATGTGTTAACTCTGGAAGATCCGATTGAATATCAATACGTTCCGGATCAGTGTTTGTTTAACCAGCGGGAGATCGGACAGGACACCAGAACCTTCTCGGCAGCACTCCGTGCTGCCCTGCGAGAGGATCCGGACATCATTCTTGTAGGGGAACTGCGAGATCGCGAAACGATCGAGACAGCCCTGGTAGCGGCGGAGACAGGACATCTTGTTTTCGGAACGCTGCATACAGGGTCAGCGGCAGATACCATTGATCGGATCGTGGGAATTTTCCCGGAGGAACAACAGCAGCAGATTCGCATGCAGCTCAGTATGACGCTGCGAGCAGTATTGAGTCAGCAGCTTTTGCCTGATCGCACGAAGGATGGGCGTGTTTGCGCCTGCGAGTTAATGGTCGTCAACCATGCGATTCAGAATTTGATTCGCGAGGGGAAAACACCCCAGATAAACAATGCAATTGCCACATCCACAGCGGATGGAAGCATAACCATGGATATGGCGCTGGTGCGACTGTATCAGAACGGAAGAATCAGCAGTCAAAGTGCGATAGAGGCAGCACGGGATTCTGCCGTGGTGCAAAGACAAATGCACATTGGCATCTAAAGAGGTGAACGGCGATGCAAAGCTATAAATATACGGCCATTTCAAAGGATGGAGCAACCGTCAATGGCGTGGTGGAAGCGTTTGATGAGTATTCCGCTGTTGCTAAGATAAAAGAGAGCTGTACGCTGGTTACCAAAATCACCCCGGTGAAAGCGATGCGGCGATCAGGCAAGGCTGTCTTCGGACAGAAAATCAAAGAGAAGGAGCTTGCGATTGTCTGCTCTCAATTTGCCATTATTCTGAAGGCGGGTATGCCTGTAGTTCACGCAGTGGAGCTGATTGCCCAGCAGAGCGACAGCAAACGAATGAAAAAATTGCTGACTTCTGTTGCGTCGGATGTATCGGAGGGCATTAGCCTTGCACACAGTTTTGAAACAAAGGATGTAGAACTTCCGATTACCTTTATTGAGACGGTGCGAGCGGGAGAAGAGTCCGGAACTCTGCCCCAGGCATTCCAGCGGCTTCAGGATTATTTCGACCGTTCTGCCAGGCTGAAGGGAAAAATCCAGACGGCAATGGTTTACCCGCTATTCACCATTTTGGTTGCCATTGTGGTAGTGGCGGTGATTATGATAAAAGCGGTTCCCACCTTTGTCACAAGTTTTGAAACCATGGGAATCCGATTGCCCTGGGCAACGCGGGTGTTGATTGCGCTGAGCAATTTCTTCGTTGACTGGTGGTGGCTGATGGTTGTAATTGTGGTCGCTGCTGTATTTGCATGGCGTGTTTGGGGGCATTCCGAATCCGGCCGATTGAAGCAAAATGCATGGAAATTGAAGCTTCCGGTATTGGGAAAGATCAATTTGATGCGAGCGGCCAGTCAATATGCTTCTACAATGACAACGCTTCTCGCCGCCGGCATCAGCATTCAGCAAGCAGTTGCCGTGACAGGAAACGTAATGGACAATGCTTTTGTAGGACATCAATTGTCGCTGCAGCTGCCAAAGCTGGAAGAAGGTAAAACCTTAAGCGAGTGTCTCCGCAGTTGTCCGACGCTTCCCCCTATGCTGGTGGATATGACCGGTGTGGGAGAGGACACCGGAACAATGGAACAGACCCTGAATGTGGTTTCCGATTACTACAACAGCGAGACAGAACTGAGGGCACAAAAAGCAGTCAGTTTGCTGGAACCGATTATCATCTGCGTTTTAGCGGTGATTGTTGTGTTGATTTTGCTGGCGGTCTATCTGCCCATGTTCACACTGTATGACAGCATGATATAATGTTGGATTTCCGAGCCAGACCCGCTCGGTGACCATAAAAAATCAAAAAAAGATAGGAGAAATTTATTATGAAAACTCTGATGAACAAACTGAATAGCAAAAAGTGCGGTAAGAAAGGCTTCACGCTGATGGAAATGCTGATCGTTGTTGCCATTATTGCGATTTTGGTCGCGATTGCAATTCCTACCATGACAAACGCTTTGACCAAGGCAAAGATTGCAACAGATGAGGCAAATCTCCGCGCCTACTACTCTGAGTCCATTATGGATTATATGCTCAATGAGACCGCTCTGGCAGAAGTAAAGGACCAGACAACTGTGACCATCGATGGCAACACCTATGAGCTGAAGTATGGCACGTTCAGCACGACATTGAACGCTGACAAGGATAATTTCGTGATTACCTACACTGCCAACAACGGCACAACTTATACCATTCCGGCCGGCACTACGGACGGTGCGGAAGGCTGATTGCTGAATTCTCAATTCTCGCGGGTCAGAGCTATGAGATGATTTAGTATTTCGGTGCTGTGCCTCGGCGGTCACCTTTGAAGGTAAGGGTGACCGTCGAGGCAGCAACAAAAAAACGTATTACGAAGAGGTTGAAAGGAGAGACGCGAAGATGAAGGAACTTATGGCGGTTTCTCCTGGAATGACCGTTTATATGCTGGTGCTTTCCGCTGTGCTGGGGGCTGTGTTTGCAAGCTTTGGCGGCTGCGTGGCATCGCGACTGGTGACGAGGGAGTCCTTTCTGCGAGGACGAAGCCACTGTTGCTCCTGCGGACACACGTTGTCTGCACCGGACTTAATTCCGGTTTTTTCCTGGATTTTTTTAAAGGGAAGGTGCCGCTATTGCGGTGCGCCTGTCTCGCCGATCTACCCGGTAAGCGAGGCAATGTGCGGAGCATGGTTTGCTCTTTCTCTTTGGCGTTACGGAGTTACGATCCAAACGCTGGAATATGATATTTTGATTATTTTGCTGCTGATTCTTTCTCTGGTAGACTGGGACAGCGGTATCCTGCCAGACAGCGTTCTGCTGATTGGCGTTGCAAATTTTGTGATTTTCTCTATCCTGCAGGGAGCAGGATTTTCCGGATTGCTCTATGGCATATTGTCCGGCTTAACGGTGTCAATTCCGCTGCTGGTTCTCGTGCTGATCATGGATCGCCTTTTAGGGGTAGAAAGCATGGGCGGCGGCGATATAAAATTATTTTTTGTCGTGGGGATGTACTTTCCCCTGCGGCAGCTGCTGGTTATCGTAATCCTGGCCTGTGTGATCGGGATTGTATTCGCACTACTGACGAAAAAGACAGTGGGGGATGCGGAAAATCCGAAGGCGTTTCCCTTTGGACCAGCGATTGCACTGGCTGCTGCGGCAGCGTTGTTATGGGCCCAACCAATTACGGATTGGTATCTGGGTTTGTTCTAATTGTTCTAGTTGTTCGAATTGATGAGTTTGATCAGCGTAATGGGGAGATGAAACGTATTATGTCAAAATCAATGTTGGGACTGGACATTGGCAACAGCACAATAAAGTTTGCTGTGGCGGATGGACAGCAGGTGCGGCAGATGGTTTGTTTACCTTTACTGGAAGATCTGGTGAAAGAGGACCGGATTGTTTCACGAGAGGCGATCGCCCAGGAGCTTCGGCAGGCGATAAAGGATCATCGGATTTCTTCCCGCCGCGTTGCACTGACACTGCCGTCAGAGCGGACAATTGTTCGCCGAATGGTGGTTCCGTATATGACGGAAGAACAGTTGCGAATCAATCTTCCCTACGAATTTCATGACTTTATTCAGGAAGACAAGGATTTGTTTTTTTATGACTATGCAGTGGCAGGCGTGCAGAGAAATGAACAGAATCAGCCGACCGGATTGGAGCTGATTGGATGTGCCGTGCGGAGAGAGACCATCGAAGTGTTCCGAGATGTGCTGCGTATGGCGGGACTGAAGCTGGAACGGGCAGTCCCGGATTGCCTTGTCTACGGCAACCTGATCCGAAATTATGAAAGCAATTATACCGGTCACCCGGCGGAGTATTGCATTGTGGACATGGGACATCGCGCCATTCGAATGCACATGTTCCGAGGCCATGTCTATGAAACGACAAGAGTGATTGATATTGGTGGTCGTTCCATAGATGCTTTGATTGCGAGTCATTTCGGGGTGGATCCCCATCTGGCCGCGAGCTATAAACAAACGAATTACGAAAATGCGCAGACAATTTCCGCCTGTCAGGAATTGTACAGTCGTGTGGCGGTAGAATTAATGCGTGCAGTAAACTTTTATGGATTTAACACGCCGAATTCCGACTTGCGAGACATTTACTTTTGCGGCGGCCTGACCAATATCCGCCCGCTGATGGATGAAATCAGTCATAATGTGGATCTGGAGATGCATTCAATCACCGAACTGCTGCCGCCCGGAGGAAGCGAAGAGGATGCTGTTATCTGCGCCACAGCTGTGGGCAGCTTGCTCCAGGGAAATGGAAGGTGAGCAGAATGATGAAACCAACAAAGGAACTGACGCTGAAACAGGACGTTAACCTGGCGCAGGACTGCCGTCCGGCGTCCAATCGAGGAAAAGTCCTTGTCTTTCTGGCGTGCCTCATTGTTTTTGTAGGTGTGTTTTGTAAATTTGGCGTAATCGATCGTCTGAATGCCGCGTGGACCGCAGAGCGGGCAGCAGATGCGGCGCAGGTGACGCTTGCGCAATTAGAGACAAAGACAGAAGAATTTAAGGATGTGGAAGAGGAATATCGCAGTTATACCGCTCTGGCGGATGGCGCAGATCCGATGAAATGCCTGGATCTAATTGAAACAAAGCTGATGCGCTCGGCTCAAGTGCAGCAGTTTACCGTAGCAGACGGATTGATTTCCGTGAAAATTTCCGGCATCACACTCCAACAGCTGTCCACTGTTTATGCAGATCTGATGGCAAACGAGTTTGTTGATTCGGTGCAGATTTACACGGCTGCCACAGAAGAAGACGGAGCAGATCAGGTCAGTGCAAACTTAACCATTCAGCTGACTGGAACGGAAAGCGGGGAGGAGACTCAGTCATGATTCATCGAGAGTTTACAACACGAGAGAAGGTCTTGCTGCTTGTGTTAGCTGTGGTGCTTCTGGCCGTTGGATACTTCCGTTTTTTCCTCACACCGATTCAAAACGAAATCAACACCCAGCAGCAGCGGCAGGAGGAGCTTACCAACAGCATTTTATTGGAGCAGACAAAGCTGCAGCAACTGGAGATGATGCAGGAAAAGGTGGATAAGATCAAAGCATCCGGCACTGTGCCCGATGCTGAGGTTCCGAATTATGACAATATCGAGAAGGTCATGCTTCAGTTGAACGGGATTCTGGCTCATGCACAGGAGTATAATCTGGCTTTTGGCGAAATCAGCGATGAAAATGACGGCATCCTGTCTCGCCCGGTGGAGCTAAGCTTTGTGACGGACAGTTACGCATCTGCACGGGAGATCATTAACCAGCTTTATCAGTGCCCTTATCGCTGCGCTGTTTCGGATATTTCAGAGCAGGCAGAAAAGGATCTTTCCTCGGACAGTACGATCCGCGTTGACCTGACGGTTACATTTTATGAAAAACAGGCCTGATCTAGCCTAAGCAAAAAAATAAAAGCAGGGAACCGTTGCGGCGGTTTCCTGCTTCGTTTATTTCCGATATATGAAAAGAGGCGTTGCCTGCGGCAACGCCTCTTGAAGACGAAAGATAGAAGTAAAATTACTTCAGCTCGACCTTTGCGCCAACCTCTTCCAGCTTGGCCTTGATTGCTTCTGCATCTTCCTTGGAAGCAGCTTCCTTCAGAGTTGCGGGCACGCCCTCGACAGTAGCCTTAGCTTCAGCCAGGCCCTGGCCGGTGATCTCACGGACAGCCTTGATGACCTTGATCTTAGCGGAAGCGTCGAACTCAGTCAGAACGACGTCGAATTCGGTCTTCTCCTCGACCTCAGCAGCAGCAGCGCCAGCGCCAGCAGCGGGAGCGCCCATAGCAATAGCCTCGACACCGAAGGTCTCCTTCAGAGCGTCGGTCAGTTCCTTAACTTCGAGCAGGGACAGAGCCTTGATCTCTTCAACAATAGCATTGATATCAGCCATGATAATAGCCTCCTATTTTATAAAATAATTTAAAAGTAGCCCTTGGGGCAGAATGCCGGGTGGAATTACTCGGCGGCAGCTTCGCCCTTGTCGGCGATAGCAGCCATAACAGCGGTCAGGTTGGCAACAGGAGCCAACAGAGTGCCGACCAACTGTGCGTAAACGTCCTTCTTGGAAGTCATGGAAGACATGACCTCGATCTCAGCAGCGGACAGAACCTTGCCCTCCATGAAAGCGGCCTTCAGATTGAACTTCTCGCCGAACTTCTTGGAGTATTCGCTGACCAGACGGATGGGAGCAATGGGATCCTCAGTGCCGGTAGCCAGGGAAGTGGTGCCGTGCAGCTGTGCATCCAGAGCCTCCAGACCCACGCTGTCCAGAGCGCGACGCATCATGGTGTTCTTCACCACAGCGTACTCAACGCCCTCCTTACGCAGAGCGCTACGCAACTCGGTGTCCTCAGCTACGGTCAAACCGGAATAATCGATGATTACACCGGACTCAGCGCCATTCAGACGCTCAACCAGAGCGGCAACAACTGCTGCCTTCTCATTGATAACATTTGCATTAGCCATTTGAAATTTCACCTCCGAAAATAAGAAAATCCTCCGCGTCAAAGCACAGGAGGACAACAATCAGAAAATATTATTTTCAGATCGCACTCTCGGCAGGCGGTCGAAACCATTACACATACCTGCTGTCTTTGAACGCAGAAACTATCTTACCAGAGGGAAAGCACTTTGTCAAGTACTTTCCCTCTAAATAAGCAAAATTACACCAACTTAGCGGAGCTGACGCGAACGCCGGGGCCCATAGTGGTAGCCAGAGTGCAGCTCTTGATGTACTGACCCTTGGCAGCAGCGGGCTTAGCTTTGATGATAGCGCCCATCAGAGCGTCGAAGTTCTCCTGCAGCTTTTCAGCGCCGAAGGAAACCTTGCCGATGGGGCAGTGGATGATGTTGGTCTTGTCCAGACGATATTCGACCTTACCAGCCTTAGCTTCCTGAACTGCCTTGGCAGCATCGGGAGTCACAGTGCCGGACTTGGGGGAGGGCATCAGACCCTTGGGGCCCAGAACCTTACCCAGACGGCCAACCACACCCATCATGTCGGGAGTAGCAATGACAACGTCAAAGTCGAACCAGTTTTCCTTCTGAATCTTCTCAACCAGATCCATATCGCCGACATAATCAGCGCCGGCAGCGCGGGCTGCGTCTGCCTTGTCGCCCTTAGCGAAGACCAGAACGCGAACGCTCTTGCCAGTGCCGTTGGGCAGGACGATAGCGCCACGAACCTGCTGGTCAGCGTGACGGGAGTCAACGCCCAGACGGACGTGCAGCTCAACGGTCTCGTCGAACTTAGCGGCGGCGGTCTTTACAACCAGATCCATAGCGTCGGCCGGATCATAAGCGACGCCCTTTTCGAGCAGCTTAGCGCTGTTCTGATATTTCTTACCTCTAAACACAGTCAGTTACCTCCTTAGTCAGCCACGATAACGCCCATGGAGCGCGCAGTACCGGCGATCATGGACATGGCGGATTCGATGCTGGCAGCGTTCAGGTCGTTCATTTTTGCCTCAGCGATCTTGCGAACGTCTTCCTGGCTGATGGTAGCGACCTTGGTCTTATTCGGCACGCCGGAGCCAGACTCGATGCCAGCTGCCTTCTTGATCAGAACAGCAGCAGGAGCAGACTTGGTAACAAAGGTGAAGGAACGGTCGGCATAAACGGTGATCACAACGGGGATGATCAGGCCGGCATCGTTCTTCGTACGCTCGTTGAATTCCTTGGTGAAAGCGGCGATGTTTACGCCATGCTGACCCAGAGCGGGGCCAACGGGGGGAGCGGGAGTTGCCTTGCCCGCGGGGATCTGCAGCTTAACATAGCCGGTGATTTTTGCATTCTTCTGTGCCACGAAGAGCACCTCCTCAAATATTAGGTAAAGATTTCGTCAACAACCTTGGCGGATCAGATTTCAACCAGCTCAACTTCGTCAAGAGCCAGCTCAACCGGTGTTTCACGACCAAACATTGAGACGACAAGTCGCACTTTATTTTTGTCAAGATCAATTTCTTCAACCGTTCCCAGGAAGGATTCCATAGCGCCGTTGATGATCTTGACCGTGTCGCCAACGTTGTAGCCAACGACAATTTCGTTTTTCTCCACGCCCAGAGCGGCGATTTCCTCGTCGCTGAGAGGAATGCCCTTGTTATCGCCACCGCCGACAAAACCGGTTACACCCCGTACATTACGCACGACATGCCAACTTTCGTCGGTCATTACCATCTTGATCAGCACATAACCAGGGAACACCTTGCGCTCCACTGTTTTCGTGCCGTTGTCGGTGATTTCAGTGACGTTCTCCATGGGAATCGATACCTCATGGATCAGGTCATGAAGATTACGGCTGTCCACATGTTTCATAATTGTGGTGGCTACTGCATTTTCGTAGCCAGAGTATGTGTGGACGACATACCATTTCGCTTCTTCAGCCATGATTAAAACCCTCAACCCTGAGCCAGGTTGACCAGCGCTTTGACCACCGCAGCGGCCAGCCAGTCAAACAGCCAGATCAGTACGCCGACAATCAGCACGACCAGGATAACAACAATCGTGTTGCGGATGACCTGATTGCGGGTAGGCCAAACAACCTTCTTAAGCTCGCTCTTCATTTCGCGGAAGTAACGGCCAATCGCCTTGAAACGGCGGACGAAAGCGTTGGGCTTCTTCTCTTTCGCCTTGGCGGGTTTTTCCTTGGCGGCGGTTTCCTGAACAGCTTTCTGTTCCTTGTCTGCCATAAAAAGACACCCTTCTTTCTTCAGCAAGTGATGGATCGCTTACTTGGTCTCGTCGTGGACGGTGTGCTTTCTGCAGAAGGGGCAATACTTGTTCAACTTCAGACGATCAGGGGTATTCTTCTTGTTCTTCATGGTATTGTAGTTTCTCTGCTTGCACTCAGAGCATCTCAGGGTGATCTTCACCCGTGCGCCGGCTTTCGCCATATCCAGGCACCTCCTTGTAATTATTCGATCGGGCACAAAAAAAGGACTTCGATGGTACCCGAAATAGGTATGTCCTCCGAAATCCAACACAAAACCGCCCAGATATATTCTCTCTGGACGAAGTGTAAAAAAGGTTTCGGCAGGAACGCTGCCTCCCTGATCTGATGAAGAAATCTCATCGCAAAGAGGGATCTCGTACGCCTAAAAAAACGCACAACGAATGCACCCCTTTTCACAGGTGTTACCATTCTACCATCGAGGCGGATTTATGTCAAGAAAAAATCTTGTTATTTTACAGAAAAAAAGTTACAATAGCTCTACATTAGAATTAAAGCAGGGGAGTGCTTACAAAAATGCGAATTATGGCGATTGACTATGGCGATGCCCACACCGGAGTTGCGATTTCCGATCGATTGGGTTTCGGTGCCGGCGTGGCAGAAACCATCGACAGCCGCGATCAGGATGTTGTTGTAGCTCAGCTGAAGAACTATATAAAAGATTACGAAGTTGAAGAGCTTGTGCTGGGCTATCCGAAGAATATGAATGGGACGCTGGGCCCCCGGGCAGAAAAAAGCGAAGAACTGGCGGCTCGGCTGCGGGAAGAAACCGGTCTTCCGGTTACTCTTTGGGACGAACGCCGCACGACGGTGGACGCACACCGGATTTTATCAGAGGCAAATAAGCACGGAAAAAAACGCAAAAAAGTAGTGGACGCTGTTGCGGCAACGCTGATTCTGGAAGGTTATCTTACATTTAAACAAAGACAACCCTTGTAAAAAATCAATTACAAATTACAGTTCGTTTTCCTTCAGCCACTGGAGAAGCCAGTCGGTGATGCGGGCGGTCATTCCCCAGAGAAGATGTCCGTCATACTCCCAGAACAGCATGGGGAGAAGATCGCGGCGGGGATATTCCTCAATTAACCTGCGCTCGTTTTCGGGAAGTGGATCAAGGCTGTGGAACTTCCGCTCGACCCGTGCTTTTTGCGGTGGGGTGTAACGCAAATGGGAGAGGGGAATTGTAAAAATTTCGTCTACCTCTGCGGAGTTTAAAGAAATGTTCTCCGCCCAGTTGTCTGACAAACGGGCAAGAATGGGAAAGACGGGGAATCCGGACAAATGGATGACATAATCCAGAGAACCTAATATCTCAATTTCTTCCGACGGAAGTCCAAGCTCCTCTTCGGTTTCCCGCAGGGCGCAATCCAGCGGTGTCTCACCAGGTTCCATACCACCACCGGGGAAACAGACCTCGCCGGGCTGCATATTCAGCTTGCCGGAGCGCACTTCAAACAGCAGGCAGAGCTGACCGTTTTCCCGAACCAGCGGAACTAAAACGGCGCAGGGATGATGGCCGCCCACAGCACCAATGCTTCGGTGCATCAGTTTTGATTTCAAAGCCTCGTAATTCATGGAAGAAGCCCAACTTTCGTAAAGGATCGAATGATTAGCTAGAGAGAAGAATATTGAATGAATGCAAATCCAAATTATCAAAAGGAATTAGATAAGGTCATTCTCAATCTGAATGGCCGGCGGCCGACGCTGCTGCTTCACAGTTGCTGTGCGCCCTGCAGCAGCTATGTGTTGGAATACCTCGCGCAGTATTTTCAGATCACTTTGTTTTATTATAATCCGAACATCTCTCCGGAATCGGAATACCGTTATCGGGTGGCAGAATTGCGGAGATTGGTGGAAGCGATGCCGCTGAACACAGATGTGCAGATCTTAGAGGGGGAATACGACCCCGATGTATTTTTAAATGCAGTGAAGGGAATGGAACTGGAACCGGAAGGCGGAGAACGGTGCAAGGTCTGTTATCGCCTTCGTCTGGAGCAGGCGGCGCGCATGGCGCAGGAAATGGGATGCGAGTATGTTACCACAACACTTTCGATCAGCCCCATGAAAAATGCCAACGCCCTCAATCAGATCGGCGGAGAACTGGCAGATGCCTACGGAGTGAAATACCTGTACAGCGACTTTAAAAAGCGGAATGGCTACAAGCGTTCCATTGAACTTTCCGCTCAGTATCAGCTTTACCGACAGGACTATTGCGGATGCAGTTTTTCTAAGGCGGAGCGGGAAAGAAAAAAGAGAGCGCAGGAAGCCCGGTGAATCAGGCGTCTTTTCCCTGGCTTTGGTAGTGGGTGCACCATTCCGTCAGCGGGCAGATGCCGCACTTGGCGGTGCGGGCAGTGCAGACGGCGCGGCCGTGAAGCACCATTCTATGACAGAATTGATTGGATTCCTCCGGGGGGAGAACCGCTCTTAGCTGCTGTTCAACCTTTGCAGGATCTTTTGTGCCATCGGTTAACCCGAGACGACCGGTAATGCGAATGCAGTGCGTGTCGGCAACGACAACACCGGGGACATGATAGATATCGCCCTGAATGAGATTGGCAGTCTTTCGGCCGATTCCGGGCAACTTTAGCAGATCCTCCATTTCGGAGGGGACTTTTCCGCCAAAATCCCGCAATAGCATCTGAGCGCAGCGAACCAGGTCCTTGCTTTTGCCGTTGTAGAAACCGCAGGAGTGAATATATTCTGCCACCTCTGCCGGGTTGGCTTCGGCAAAAGATTCCAGAGTGGGAAAGCGCTGAAACAGAGCAGGAGTTACCTTGTTGACCCGCTCGTCCGTACACTGAGCGGACAGACGAACAGCAAATAACAACTCATAATCTTTTTCGTATTGTAAAGAGCAAAGTGCGTCAGGATACAGCTTTTTCAGCTCATCCACAATATGGCGCACGGCTAAGGGAGATTTTTGCTTCATGGGAATCATGCCTCGTAACATAAAAATTGCAGGAACAGGTTCATAATAACATAGACTGTGCAGGATTGCACTCTTTTTGTTGAAAGAGGTTGCCAAGGGAAAGGAAGCTTGTTATAATGCGCTAAAAAGGGCGTTTGAGCTCAGTTTATCACATGGAGATGGTAAAATGGTACAGGAAATGATGGATTTTCTTAGTGCGGCAGATCCTGAAGTGGGAGCTGCAGTGCGCAAGGAATTTGAACGACAGAATCGTAACATTGAATTGATTGCATCTGAGAACGTAGTCAGTTCCGCCGTTCTGGTGGCAGCAGGCAGCGTGCTCACGAATAAATATGCAGAAGGATATCCCGGAAAGCGGTATTACGGCGGCTGCGAGTGCGTCGATATTGCCGAGGAGATTGCCCGGGAGCGGGCAAAGGAGCTGTTCGGCGCAAAATACGCAAATGTCCAGCCCCATTCCGGTGCACAGGCAAACTATGCGGTGTATCAGGCACTGTGCAGCCTTGGGGATACGGTAATGGGTATGAACCTGGATCAGGGCGGCCATTTGACCCATGGTTCTCCAGTAAATTTCTCCGGTAAAAACTATCACATGGTGTCTTACGGAGTCGATCCGGTCACCCATCGGATTGACTATGATCAGGTTCGGGAACTGGCAAAACAGCATAAGCCGAAGATGATTATTGCCGGCGCTTCCGCCTATCCCCGTGTGATCGATTTCAAGGCTTTTGCTGAGATTGCCCACGAGGTGGGAGCTTATCTGATGGTAGATATGGCCCACATTGCCGGCCTTGTTGCGGCGGGTCTGCACCCGTCTCCGATTCCCTATGCAGATGTTGTTACCACCACAACCCACAAGACCTTGCGTGGACCACGGGGCGGCATGATCCTTTGCAACGATGAGGTAATTGCAAAGAAGATTAACTCTGCGGTTTTCCCGGGCACACAGGGCGGCCCGCTGATGCATATCATTGCGGCAAAAGCAGTTGCTCTGGGCGAGGCGCTGAAACCGGAATTTAAGGAGTATCAGCAGCACATCGTAGACAATGCAAAGGCGCTGGCCGATTCCATTTTAGAGGGTGGATTGGATCTGGTATCCGGCGGAACAGACAATCATTTGATGTTGGTTGACCTCCGCCCGGCTGGATTGACCGGCAAGGAGATGGAACGTCGACTGGACGATGTGTTTATCACAGCCAATAAGAATACCATTCCCAATGATCCGGAAAAGCCCTTTGTTACCAGCGGTCTGCGTCTCGGCACACCTGCCGCTACCAGCCGCGGCTTGAACGAAGAGGACTTCCGCCTTGTCGGTAAGCTGATTTGCGAAACTGCCCGCGATTACGAAACCCGCAAGGAGGAAATTCGCGCACAGGTGGTCGCATTGACGGAAAAATATCCGCTTTATCGTTGACTTAAACTATGATAAAATAGGGTTGCTGTTTTGCGGCAACCCTATTTTCAGCGTTATAAATGAACATGTAGCAAAAAAGATGCGGTGGTGAGAGACATGGACTATCGTCCCCTGGCGGATGAAATTCGACCGGATACATTAGATGATGTAGTAGGACAGCGGCATATTCTGGGCAAAAACGGAATGCTCCGCCGTATTATCGAAAGCGGAAACATTCCCAATATGGTCTTTTATGGCCCATCCGGTACCGGCAAGACAACGGTGGCCAACATAATTGCAAAACGTACCCATCGAACACTGCATCGACTGAACGCCACAACAGCCGGAATTTCAGACATTCGAGAGGTAATTGCCGATGTAGACACCCTGATGGCGCCCAATGGGGTTTTGCTCTACCTGGACGAGATTCAATACTTCAATAAAAAGCAGCAGCAGTCTCTGCTGGAATTTATGGAGAACGGCAAGATTACACTGATTGCATCGACTACGGAAAATCCATATTTTTATGTTTTCAATGCGGTGCTTTCCCGTGCCACTGTGTTTGAATTCAAGCCGGTGCAGTCGGAAGATGTTATGCCGGCGATTCAGCGGGCAATCAGGAAGCTGGAACAGCGTTTCAACTGCTCTATTCAGTTAGAGGATGGTGTTCTGGAACATCTGGCCGCATCTTGCGGCGGTGACGTGCGCAAGTCCATCAACGGGATTGAGCTTTTGTTCTCAGCGGCAAAAGATGTACACCCAGACCGGCAGAATGAGGTTATAACAATTATAAAGGCGGACGCTGAAGTAGTTGCTCAGCGCAGTGCCATGCGCTATGATCGGGATGGGGACAGTCATTACGACATCCTGTCCGCTCTGCAGAAATCCATTCGCGGATCCGATCCGGATGCAGGTCTTCATTATCTTGCCCGACTGTTGGAAGCGGGGGATCTTATTTCCGCCTGCCGCAGGATTATGGTAATTGCGTCCGAAGACGTGGGACTGGCCTATCCTCAGGCGGTCACCATTGTGAAATCCTGCGTGGATGCGGCGAATATGCTGGGACTGCCGGAGGCGCGGATTCCCCTGGCGGAGGCTGTGGTGCTTTTGGCAACGGCACCGAAATCAAATTCCGCAATTTGCGGAATTGATGCGGCAATGGAGGATGTGCGTAAGGGAAAGGCAGCAGATATTCCGGCGCACTTATTGGACAGCCACTATGCAGGGTCAAAAAAACTGGGTCATGGCTTAACCTATCAATATCCCCACAGTTTTCCGCACCATTATGTACCCCAGCAGTATCTGCCGGACGCTCTGGCGGGGGCGAAATATTATGAATATGGGGACAACAAAGTGGAACAGGCGGCGAAGGCCTACTGGGACGCGATAAAGCCGGAAAAGCATTGATCAGGCATGGGAATGAGGAGAGAAGAAATGAATCGAACGACTGCCGTTATAGGCAAATATTTTTCGCCCCAGGAAGCGTCTGGACAGCGGATCAATAATTTTAACATAATCCGTATTGTTGCAGCTGCGATGGTGATTTATGGCCATATGTCCAGCGTTATGGGGGTATATAAACACACCATTTATGACCAGGCGGTTTCTACCCTTGCGGTAAAAATTCTGTTTGTGATCAGTGGCTATCTGATTATGGTCAGCTTGAGGAATGATGCCCATTTCGGCAGATATATGGTTCGCCGCTGCTTTCGGATTTTTCCCGGATTGATCGGTGTGGTGCTTTTTGCGGTATTGATTGTGGGTCCAATTTCCACAAGTTTACCTTTGACAGAGTATTTTACATCGAGAACTACATGGACTTATTTGCGCAATATTCTGCTGTATCCAATCTATGTATTGCCGGGAGTGTTTATGGATTATACTTATCCGAATGCAGTGAACGGTTCCCTGTGGACGCTTCCAATTGAATTCGCACTCTATCTGATTTTACCCGCACTATTGTGGATTTTCAAGAAACTGGGAATTACGAGGGGGGGCGGTGTGTTCGTAACTCTGCTTTGCATTGCAGCGGATTGCGTGTATACCGGCTTCCTTCCAACGGCCAGATTCGTGTTTTATGGAAGCAACTGGCCGGATGCCCTTGCCATTGTTCCGTATTTCTTTATGGGCAGTTTATTTGCCCTCCCGGAAATGAAAAAATTGCTTAATTTGCAGATTGCAACACTCTTTATGGTGCTTCTGGCGATTTTTAAGGTAAGCAGCGTGAAATATGAGCTGGTGCTCTGCTTTATTTTGCCCTATTTTGTATTGTCCGTAGCCATGACAGAGCGACCGGTCTTTTCCCGCTGGTTTGCAAAGTGCGATTTTTCCTATGGGCTGTACTTATACGGCTTTGTGATGCAGCAGGTAATTTTTCACCAATTGCAGAAAATAGGAGGGGTTGCAGCCAGTTTAAATCTGGTGTTCCTGATCTGCTTTGCGGCCACCTTTGTCTGTGCTGTGATTTCCTGGTACTTGATTGAAAAGCCGATGCAGAATGTCGGCAAAAAGATTTTAAAACATATGCAAGCTTGAGTGAGGTGTAGTTTATGGATGTCCGCGTAGGGGATGTTTTGGAGCTGAAAAAAGCGCATCCTTGTGGGAGTAAACGGTGGAAGGTGCTGCGGGTCGGAATGGATTTTCGCTTGACCTGTCTGGGCTGCGGGCATGAGCTGATGATCCAGCGTGGCAAAATTGAAAAAAACATACGAAAGATACTGAGAGAAGAGGATATAAAATGAAGGAATTTTGGAGCACTCGGATTCGTGCACTTACGCCATATACTGCCGGCGAACAGCCGAAGAATCGAAAGTTCATCAAGCTGAACGCAAATGAAAATCCTTATCCGCCTTCTCCAAAGGCGCTGGAGGCAATCCGCCAGGGGGCGGACGCCGCACTGCGCCTTTATCCAGATCTGGATGCAACCGCTTTGCGGCAGGCACTTGCAAAGCGGCATGAGGTAAAGATGGAGCAGGTGTTTGTGGGAAATGGTTCAGACGAAGTGCTGGCATTTGCGTTTCAGGCTTTTTTTGACGAAGGCGCGGAAATTGTTTTTCCAGACGTTACCTATTCCTTTTATCCGGTCTATGCGGCACTGTTTGGAATTCAATGCCGGAAAACGCCGCTGAATGAGGATTTCACCGTGGATGTTTCCGCGCTGTGCGGCGGCAATGATGGCGTTGTAATCGCAAACCCAAATGCCCCGACCGGCATGGAACTGCCGCAAAGCGAAATTATCCGCATTTTAGAGGCAAATCCGAATGTGGTGGTCATCGTAGACGAAGCCTATGTGGATTTTGGAGGCCAGTCTGCAGTGGGATTGATTGACCGCTATCCAAATCTGTTGGTGGTGCAGACATTTTCTAAGTCCCGGTCGTTGGCTGGCGCGCGCATTGGCTACGCAATGGGCAACGAAAACCTAATTCAGGCCATTGACTGCGTGAAGAATTCCTTCAATTCCTACACAATTGATCGCCTGGCTTTGGCGGCAGGGACTGCCTCGGTTGAAGACGAAGCATATTTCCAGGAAACCTGCGCCAAGGTGATTGCAACGCGAGACCGGACAGCGGATACATTGCGAAAAAATGGATTTGTCGTTTATCCGTCCAAGACGAATTTTATCTTTGTAACCCACCCCACCATTGCTGCAAAAGCGCTGTTTTCCGGCCTGCGGGAGCTGGGAATTCTGGTGCGGTATTTCGATGCACCCCGTATTGACAATTGCCTGCGGATTACGATTGGAACCGATGAAGAAATGGATGCGCTTTTGGACGGAATGTTGAAATTGACAAAAGGAATGTGATGCGATATGCGATATGAGGGGACAATTTATCGGCCACCGGGAGAGTGGAAAAGTTATCTGCTCCAGTGCACGGTGGGATGTTCCAATAACAGCTGTACTTACTGCGGTATGTACAAGGATAAGCAATTTCATATCCGCCCGCTGGAGGAAATCCACAAGGACATCGATATGGCGCGCGTTTACTATGGCGGAGCAAAAACGCGGGTGTTCTTATGCGATGGCGATGCAATTGTCATGAAGCAGGAGGATCTGCTGTCCATTCTGGATCATCTTCATCAGGCATTCCCCAATCTGGAGAAGGTGACTACCTATGCCGGCCCAAGGTCTACACTGACGAAAAGTGTGGATCAACTGCGGCAGTTGCAGGAGCACGGATTGAAACGGGCATACCTTGGTGTGGAAACCGGAAGCGATGCCTTGCTGGCGCAGGTGCATAAGGGCGTTAATCTGGATGAAATGATGGAGGCCGGGAACCGTCTGCGAGAGGCGGGCATTGACCTATGGATTATGGTGCTGATTGGCCTTGCCGGAAAAGGCGAGGCATCGAAGGAACATATTCTTGCCACGGCAGAACTCATCAATCGCATGAAGCCACAGCATGTTTCTGCAATGACGCTTCAGGTGGTGCCGGGGACGCCACTGTATGAGGACATGCGGGCAGGAAAATTTCAGCCACAGGACGTAGCGGGAATGTTAGAAGAAACAAAGCTGCTGCTGGAGCACATCACCTGCGGGCCGATTCATTTTACTTCCGATCATGCCTCCAATTATTTGCCCTTGAAGGGAACCTTGCCCCAAGATGCACCGGCAATGATTTCGGCCATTGAAAGCGCTCTTTCCGGTGATCTTGCCATTCGATCGGAATGGCAGAGGGGACTCTAAAAAAATGCTTGCAATTCAAAAGATGACGTGATACAATAACTAAGCTCACGTGGTATGCAACAAAGTGTGCTTACCGATCGTGTTCAATCTGTGATTTTTCGAAAGGGGTGAAACAGTCATGAAGGAAGGAATCCATCCTAATTATGAGCAGACCACCATCCGTTGCGCTTGCGGTGCCGTTTACCATACCGGTTCTACCAAGCAGGACATCCGCGTGGAAGTTTGCGCAAAGTGCCACCCCTTCTTCACCGGTAAGCAGAAGGTGCTCGATACCGGCGGGCGTGTCAGCCGCTTCAACAAGAAGTTTGGTCTGGGCAAGTAATGCATTTATAAAACCCCGCATCGGTTTCGATGCGGGGTTTTTATGTCATATCACAATTCATTTATCAACGAAGGAGCGATGATGATGTTTCAGCGTGTTGATCCGAAGGAATTAACCATGAACCCGTTTCAGGCGATTGGGGAGCAGTGGATGCTGGTTACAGCGGGAACAAAGGAATGCTGCAATACGATGACTGCGAGCTGGGGCGGCCTTGGCGTGCTCTGGGGAAAAGCAGTGGCAACTGCATATATTCGCCCGCAGCGCCACACAAAGAAGTTTATGGATGAGCAGGAATATTTTACGCTGTCCTTCCTTCCGGGCTCACAGCGTGCAAATCTGACCTACTGCGGAAGTGTGAGCGGTCGGGATGAAGATAAGATTGCTCACTGCGGATTTACCGTGGAAACGGCAGACTGTGGGGCGCCCTATTTTGCCGAGGCAGAGTTGGTGCTGGTTTGCCGCAAAATGTATCGCCAGCGAATTGAGCCGGAGAATTTTATCGATCACGATGCAGAGCGCTGGTATCCGGAAAAAGATTATCACGATATGTACATTGCAGAGATCGTTGAGGCATATCAGAAGGTTTGATACAAGAGCGTCCGCTTGCGTATGGAGGTGAACACAATGGCAGAACGGAATGAGGAAAAGATCAACCGGGCAATTCTTGTGGGATTAAATTGTCCAAGACTGTCCAAGTATGATAACACGACCGACTCCACGATGGAAGAACTGGCGGCACTGCTGGAGACCGCAGGAGGAGAGAGTCTGGGTACTGTAGTTCAGAATAAGGATGTTCCCGATCCGGGCACGTTTATTGGCGACGGTAAAGTGGATGAAGTACGGGATCTGGTGCAGGCAACCGGTGCAGACATGGTTATTTTTGATAATGACTTGTCGCCAACGCAGGTGCGGGTGCTGTCAGAGCGTATTGGAGTGCAGGTAATGGATCGCTCCGCGTTGATTCTGGACATCTTTGCCCAGAGAGCCCGTACACGGGAAGGCCGACTTCAGGTGGAGCTGGCCCAGTATAAGTATCTGCTGCCCCGTTTGACTGGCATGTGGAAGCACCTGACCCGGCAAAATGCCTCCGGAGGAAAGTCTCCCATTGGAACGCGCGGACCGGGCGAAACCCAGTTGGAATCGGACCGCAGACATATCCGCCGCCGGCTGTATAAGCTGGAAGAAGAACTGGCAGAGGTGCGGCGCATTCGCGGCGTGCAGCGAGAGCGAAGAATCAAAAACGAGGTTCCGGTTGTTGCGATTGTGGGGTACACCAACGCAGGAAAATCTACGCTGCTGAACCAGCTTACCGGAGCGGCGATTCCGGCGAACAACCGGTTGTTTGATACGCTGGATACCACCACGCGTACACTGGAAATTACCGATACCTGCACCGTGCTGATCAGCGATACTGTTGGATTTATTCGTAAACTGCCGCACCATCTGGTGGAGGCGTTTAAGGCAACGCTGGAGGAATTGGAATACGCGGATTTGCTGATCCACGTCATCGATGCATCCAACCCCGAATGGCGGGAGCAGGCAGAGGTGGTCGATAACCTGATTCGGGAGCTGGGAGCGCAGGAAACACCCCGGCTGGAAGTGTTCAACAAGTCAGACCTTTACGTAGGCGAAATTCGCCCCCATGGCGAGAACATTGTCTCTATCTCCGCAAAGACCGGCGAGGGGATTCCGGAGATGCTGCAAAAAATTGCCCAGCGGTTAGATACCGGTGCAAAACGGGTAGAACTGAGGATTCCCTATGATCAGGGCGGTGTGGTAGATGCCTTGTATCGAGAAGCGAAGGTGGAGCAGGTGGAGTATGGCGAGGAGATTTCCGTTAAGGCAGTGCTCACCCCAAAACTGCTGGGCCAGTTAAGAAAATGGATTTATCCTCCCATTCCGGAACAAAAAGAGGACTGGGAACAATGAAGGAATACTTTGTTCCCACGGCATCTGCTGAAACGGAGTTTGTGGAAAAACGATCGCGCTTTATTGGCCATATTCAGCCGGTAGAAACGGAAGAAGAAGCACGCGCTTTTGTGGAGCAAATGAAAAAACGGTATCATGATGCCCGGCATAACTGTTGGTGCTATCTGTTGAAGGAAGGCGGAATTATCCGCTATTCAGACGATGGGGAGCCCCAGGGTACGGCCGGCCAGCCAATGCTTGGCGTGTTTGAAAAAGAAGGCGTCACAAATCTGGTGTGCGTAGTTACGCGGTACTTTGGCGGTGTTTTGCTTGGTGCAGGGGGGCTGGTTCGTGCCTATACCCGTTCTGCAAAAGATGCTTTGGATGCGGCGGGAATTTCTGTTGTGCGCCGATGGGTTCGTGTTTTGGTGCCTTGTTCTTACAGCATGTATGAGCGGGTGTGTATAGAAACAGAGCAGTTTGACGGCGTGACGGAAGAGACAGAGTATGGGGCGGACATTGTGATTACCGTGCTGATACCGGAGGAAAAGGCGGAAGCGTATTCCGCGCGCTTGCTGGATTTGTCTGCCGGAGCAATCGAAACGCTGACAGATGGAGAGGTGTTCCAGCCGGTTCCGGTACAAAGGAGAGCAAAGGCATGAAGATAACAGCCTATCGGCACAAAGTGCAATACTATGAGACAGACCAAATGTCGATTGTCCATCACTCCAACTATATTCGGTGGTTTGAAGAGGCAAGGGTAGACTGGTTTGACCAGATGGGCTTGCCGTTTCAGAACGTTGAAGCGATGGGAATTCAAATTCCGGTCGTCAGCTGTTCTGCGCGTTATCTTCGCTCCGCTGTTTTTGGCGATACGGTCGAAGTGCAGCTGTACAGGGAGCAATACAATGGCGTGCGGCTCGTCCTCGGCTATCGAGTCACCCGCTGCGGCACGGGGGAATTGCTGGCAACCGGACAGTCGGAACACTGCTTTACCACGAAAGAGGGGAGCATTCTCAATTTGCGCCGTAAGTATCCGCAGATTGATACCATGTTCCAAACAGCGGAAGGACCGATGGCATAAAAAGAGCGAGAAAAAGTTTGCCGTTTCCTCTATGCAAATGGACAAAAATAGATTAAAATAACCACTAGAAATAAAGCGGGCGTCTTTTGCCCTGATAAAAGGAGTTGTGTCCAGATGGAGACCCCTAAGTATAAACGGATCCTTCTGAAAATTAGCGGCGAGGCCCTTGCCGGCAATGCAGGCCGCGGACTTGATTTTTCTGTGATTTCAGCAGTGAGCGAGGCAATTAAAACCTGCGTCGGCATGGGCGTTCAGGTGGGTGTCGTCGTTGGCGGCGGAAACTTTTGGCGCGGTGTAAAAGACGGCGGCGATTCCATGGTGCGCGTGCGTGCAGACCACATGGGCATGCTGGCAACAACCATCAATGCCCTGGCTGTGGCAGATGTGCTGGAGCAGCATGGCGTTCCGGTGCGCGTGCAGACCGCAATTGAGATGCGCCAGATTGCAGAGCCCTATATTCGCTCCAAGGCAATTCGTCATCTGGAAAAGGGACGCGTTGTTGTGTTTGGTTGTGGAACGGGAAATCCCTTCTTCTCCACGGATACAGCGGCGGTTCTCCGGGCGGCAGAAATTGATGCGGATGTAATTCTTCTGGCAAAAAATGTGGACGGTGTTTATTCCGCCGATCCGCAGAAGGTGGCAGACGCAGTAAAGTATGACAGCATCACTTACGATGATGTTTTGGCACAGCACCTGGCGGTCATGGACACAACTGCCACCAGCCTGTCTATGGACAACCACATTCCGGTGCTGCTGTTTGCACTGAAGGATCCTGAAAATATTGTTCGCGCCGTAATGGGTGAAAAGATTGGTACCATTGTGAAAGGAGCCGACTGATTATGAGTGACTTCGTAAAAGACGCAGAAGTAAAAATGCAAAAGAGTGTTGAGGCGGTAAAGAATGATTTTGCTGCTGTCCGTGCAGGACGCGCAAACGCCTCTGTTTTGGATCGGGTGCAGGTCGAATACTATGGCAGCCCGACGCCGCTGAATCAGGTGGCATCCATCAGTTCTCCGGATCCCCGTCAGCTGGTAATCCAGCCCTGGGACAGCTCTTTGCTGCGTGAAATTGAGAAGGCAATTTTGACCTCCGATCTGGGCATCAACCCCCAGAACGACGGCCGAGTGATCCGCCTTACCTTCCCGCAGTTGACGGAGGAGCGCCGTAAGGATCTGATCAAGCAGGTACGGAAATACGCAGAAGGCGGAAAGGTTGCTATCCGCAACATTCGCCGTGATGTGATGGATAAGATCAAGGCGGCAAAGAAGAAGAGCGAAATCACGGAAGACGACGCGAAAGACATTGAAAAGAAACTGCAGGATTCCACAGATAAGTATATCAAAGTTCTGGATGGCCTGACGGAAGAAAAAGAGAAAGAATTGATGAGCGTTTGATTGCTTTCTCAGCAGTCGGTAGGGCATGGTGCTCTTTAGCTGCTGAAACAGCCTGCGCTGAGAAAAGCAAAGCGGAGCGTCCGTTCGGGTGCCTCCGCTTGCTTTTGGTTTTAGACAGGAAGTGAGCCTATGAAAATATTTCGCAGAGAGAAACCGGTGGAAGTGGATTTCAGCCGCATTCCGGAGCACATTGCCATCATCATGGATGGAAATGGCCGCTGGGCAAAAAAAAGAGGCATGCCGCGTACCTTTGGTCATTCTGCAGGGGCGGAAACCTTTCGGACAATTGCGAATTATTGCAAAGAAATTGGGGTAAAATATCTGACGGTATATGCTTTTTCTACGGAGAACTGGAAGCGGCCGAAGGAAGAAGTCGACACCATTATGGGGCTGTTGGAGAAGTATCTCCACGAGGCAATTGACGATGCGAGAAAAAATCGCACGCGAATTGTGATTTTGGGAGATCTGTCGGTTCTGTCGCCAAAACTGCGGGAGTTGTGCGACGAGGCCAGAGAAGTTACTGCCGGCTATGAGAATTGCCAGACAAATATCTGCCTAAATTATGGAGGACGAGATGAGATTCTCCATGCGGCAAGAGCATGCGCAAAGGCCTGTGTCGAACAGGGGATCGATCCGGACACGCTGACTGAGGCAGATCTGGCAGCGCATCTCTATTCGGCGAATATGCCGGATCCGGATTTGGTAATTCGGCCCAGCGGAGAAATTCGGATTTCAAATTTCTTGCTGTGGCAATCGGCTTATTCCGAGTTTTATTTTACCGATGTTCTGTGGCCGGATTTTTCCAAGGAGGAACTGTTAAAGGCGATTGCGGTGTACCAGCACCGATCCCGCCGTTTTGGAGGAGTTTGAGTTATGCTAAAGCGCGTTCTGGTGGGGGTAATTTTTGTCCCGCTGATAGTGTTGCTTGTTTTGTTTGCCCCGGCGTGGGGATTTGCATGCTTTGTGGCGTTGATTACAGCCTTAGCCTCGTGGGAGCTACTGCGAGCAACTGCGAAAGCGCCGTTTGGAATTCACGTTTTGACATCGGTTGCAGCAGCAATTCTGCCTTTTGGATTTCTGCTGGGAGAACGGGGCGGCGTAATCACATTGAGCTTTACCGCTCTGGCGTTATTTGCAATCCTGTTTGTACATGCGATTCTCGTTTATGGTACGGAGCGGGCGATGACCTATGAAACCATTCTGAAAAGTCTGTTTTCCGGCATTATTATGCCCGCTTTCCTGTCTTGCCTTGTTGTGATGATGTGCTACGGGGCGGCGGGACATGGTCGGATGTATGTTATGATGACCATTGGTCTTGCATTTATTACCGATGCCGGAGCTTATTTTGTTGGAGTTTTGCTGGGAAAACACAGAGGATTAACCCAGGTCAGCCCCAATAAATCAATTGAGGGTTATATTGGTGGATTAGTAATTGGTGCCGTTTTTACAATTGTTTTCGGCATTGTGGTGCAGCACCTGTTTGCTACAATCCCTTCTTATCCTGCTCTGGCAGTCTGCGGTTTTGCCGGTGCACTGGTGACGGAGATTGGCGACCTGGCATTTTCTCTCATCAAGCGGGAATATGGAGTGAAGGATTACGGCCATTTACTCCCGGGACATGGCGGCATGATGGATCGCTTTGATAGCATGGTTTTTTGTGCGCCTATGGTGTTGCTGCTTTCCATTTGTTTCCCTTGTTTTTGAGTGAGTTTATTCGCGCTGATTTGTGAGGTGGATAGCGATGAGTCAGATAATTTCAGTTTTGGGATCTACCGGATCCATAGGACGCCAGACGTTGGATGTGGCAGAAAAATGCGGCTATCAGATTGCTGCCATTACAGGAAATCACAATGTTGATTTGCTGGAACAGCAGGCGCGAAAATTTCAGCCGAAATTGGCCGTAGCCTGCGATGAATCGGCGGCGAAGGAATTGCGCGTGCGGCTGGCGGATACCGGAATTCGCGTTGCCTCCGGTATGGGTGGACTGATCGAAGCGGCCACAATGCCCTGGGTGGACACGGTTGTAACTGCCGTAATGGGTATGGTGGGACTGCGCCCCACATTGGCGGCAATCGAAGCCCACAAACGGATTGCGCTGGCAAACAAGGAAACCCTGGTGTGTGCAGGAGAGCTGGTCATGATGCGGGCAGCGCAGGAGGGAGTTGAGATTGTTCCGGTCGATTCGGAACACTCGGCTATTTTCCAGTGCCTGCAGGGATCAGCCAGTCATGGAGAAATCAAGCGATTGATTCTTACTGCATCCGGCGGGCCGTTTTTTGGCATGACAAAGGAGCAATTGGCCAGCGTAAAAAAGGAAGATGCCCTCAAACATCCAAACTGGTCTATGGGGGCAAAGATTACAATCGATTCGGCCACATTGATGAACAAGGGCATGGAATTTATTGAGGCCATGCGCTTGTATCATGTTTCGCCGGATCAGATTCAGATCGTTGTCCATCGGCAAAGCATTGTTCACTCTATGGTGGAGTTTTGCGACCATGCAATTCTGGCGCAGTTGGGCACAGCGGATATGCGCCTGCCGATTGAGTATGCGTTGACCTGGCCCAAGCGCACCAAGGCTGTAGCAGAGGAGCTGGATCTGTTTTCCTGCCCGAGCCTGACGTTTGAGCGGCCGGATGCGGAAACCTTCCGGTGCCTTGGCATTGCTTTGGAAACTGCGCGTAAACCGGGCACATCCTGCGCCATCATGAACGGTGCAAATGAGGCGGCGGTTGATTTGTTCCTGAAGGATAAAATTGGGTTTATGGAAATTCCGACTTTGGTGGAATATGCGCTGGAAACAGTCCCGGCTCAGGCGGCAGAAAAGTTGGATGCCGTACTGGAAGCGGATCGCGCGGCACGGGAAGCGGTTTATTCTCAGGCTTCAAAGTAAGGAGTTTCTATGCTATATATCCTGTTTGCCATTCTTCTGTTCGGATTTTTAATCGCAATCCATGAGTTCGGGCATTTTGCAGTTGCGAAGCTCTGCGGAGTTCGGGTGAATGAATTTTCGATTGGAATGGGGCCGCTGCTGCTGAAAAAGCAGGGGAAGGAGACGCTTTATTCGCTTCGCCTGCTCCCCATTGGCGGGTTCTGCGCAATGGAAGGAGAAGACGAGGCCACAGATGATCCACGAAGCTTTGCCAGTGCGGCCGGTTGGAAACGGTTTTTAATTTTGATTGCAGGAGCTGCAATGAATTTTTTAACCGGACTGATTGTATTGCTCTGTATCTACTCTTCTGCGCAAAGTTTTGTCGTTCCGATTCTCAGCGGTTTTTCCGAGGGATGTCAGGCAGCAGAGGAAGGTTATCTGCAGTCGGGGGATGAAATCCTGTCCATCGATGGGCACAGAGTGCTTCTTTATGATAATATCAGCACTCTTTTGGCGCGGGGAAATGGAGAAACGGCGGATTTAACGATTCGGCGAAATGGAGAAAAGCTGTCCCTCTCCGATGTGCCATTAGCTCTGCGTGAGTATACAGAAAACGGTCAGACCGTCCGCCGATATGGCTTGCAGTTTACGATTGTTCCTGCAACGGTGGGAATGCGTTTCACGAACGCCGTCCACTGTTCGTTGAACTTTGCAAGGATGGTCTGGTTTGGATTGGAGGACATTTTTTCCGGTGCTGCCGGGGTGAAGGATTTGTCCGGACCGATTGGAATTGTGGACACGATGAGCAGCGTGGGGCAGTCGTCGGCCAGTTGGCAGGAGGCACTGCTGAATTTGCTTTATTTTGGCGCATTTATTGCAGTCAATTTGGCGGTAATGAATCTTTTGCCGCTTCCCGCACTGGATGGCGGCCGGATTTTCTTCCTTATCCTGAATGCGATTTTAGCAAAAGTGATTCGGCGTAAAATTCCGGGGAAGTACGAGGGTGCAGTGCATTTGATCGGCATGGGGCTGTTGCTTTTGCTGATGGTGATAGTGGGCGCAAATGATATTTTACGATTGATCAGGAGATGAGCCATATGACAAAGCAGATTATGGTGGGAAACGTTCCGGTGGGCGGCGGTGCACCGGTAAGCATACAGTCGATGTGCAATACGTTTACAACGGATGTGGAGGCCACAGTTCAACAGATCAACCGATTGGCCGCCGCTGGTTGCGATATTGTTCGTGTTGCAGTTCCGGATATGGAGGCAGCAAAGGCGATTGGAAAAATCAAAGAGCAGATATCAATCCCGCTGGTGGTTGATATTCATTTTGATTATCGCCTGGCGTTGGAGGCAATCGCAGCTGGCGCAGACAAGGTGCGGATCAATCCGGGAAATATCGGCAGTGAAGACCGGGTAAAGGCGGTTGCCAATGCCTGTGCACAGAGGGGCATTCCCATCCGAATTGGCGTGAACGGCGGAAGCTTGGAAAAGGATCTGCTGGCAAAGTATGGCAAGGTTTGCCCGGAAGCGTTGGTGGAGTCTGCCTTTGGTCATATTGCTCTGCTGAATCGCTATGATTTCGATGATATCTGCATTTCGTTGAAGTCCTCTCATGTTGCCACAGCAATGGCGGCCTATCAGCTGATGCATGAAAAAAGCAATTATCCTTTGCATTTGGGTGTGACAGAGGCAGGTACAACCACCATGGGCACCATCAAATCGGCCATTGGCATTGGAGGATTGCTGGCGCAGGGAATTGGCGATACCTTCCGGGTTACTCTGACCGCAGATCCGGCGGAAGAGATCGTGGTGGCAAAACAGATTTTAAAGGCAATTGGGTTACGGCGCGATGGACCGGAACTGATTGCCTGCCCAACCTGTGGCCGCACGCGCATTGATTTAATCCCCTTGGCGCAGGAAGTGGAAAAACGTCTGGAGCACTGCACAAAGCCGATCACGGTTGCCGTTATGGGGTGTGCAGTGAACGGACCGGGCGAGGCATCTGCGGCCGACTGCGGCATTGCCGGCGGTGACGGCGTTGGGCTGTTGTTCCAAAAAGGGAAAATTCTTAAAAAAGTTCCCCAGGAATGTTTGGTTGATGAGCTGATGAAACTTGTTGATGAATTGTAATTGAGGAGCAGGCAAATTCATGACCGGAGATCTTTGTACCCCGTTAATGCAGATGTTCTCTCTCTGCCCGCTGGAGGGAGAATTGCTTACACTTGCTGAGTCGTGTACGATTACGCAAGTTGTAAATCTTGATCAGGAAAAAGCGGAAATTATTTTAAATATTACGTTGAAGCCAGGTGCCGATGACACCTGGCTTCATGAGCTGGAGCAGGCTTTGGCTGCCGCATACCAGATGAATCGTGTGGAGCTGAAAGTGATTTTGCCGAACTGCTGCAATGAGATCAGTTTGAGCTGGATACAAGAGCAGTTGTCGGAACTCTTTCCGCCGGCACATGGTCTGCTGGCTGGAGCGGAGATGGAAGAACAGGACGATGTACTTTCTGTTACCATGCGGACAGGAGGCGCTGAACTGCTGAATCCTTTTTTGCGACGGGTGGAAAGTCGGGCTCACGATGCCTTTGGCCGCGTGGTTCGCATTCAATTAGTGGAGAATACAGAGGAAACGGACGTAGCGGCTGTGTTTCAGCAAACCGAGCAGATTCGCAGCCAGGCAGTGGAGGCAACCATCAAGCAGAATCATAAACTCAGCGCTTCAAAACCAGAAAAGAAACCGGCTGTGCCTGCGTCCGAGACCACTTTTCTTGGAAAACCAATTCATGGTGAGCCGGTAGAGATCGGCAAACTGGACATTGATATGGGTGGTGTAGTCGTCAACGGAAAAGTGTTTTCAGTGCACCATAAAGAGCTGACCAAACGCAATGCCTGGATTATCAATTTTGATATCACAGATGGCACCGGATCTATTACAGTTTCTGGGTTCTATGAAAATAAACAGGCCCAGCCGCTGCTGGAAAAAATTCAGGAAGGAAAATATCTGTTAATTCAGGGAAAACTTCTAATTGGAAAGTTTTCAAACGAAATGGAACTGCATCCCTATGCCATGGCGGAGGGAACGCCAAAGCCGGAGCGGCAGGACACGGCAGAGGAAAAACGGGTAGAGCTGCATCTACATACCCGCTATTCTACAATGGACGGCCTGACAGATGTGAGTGGGGCAGTAAAGCGCGCCATTCAGTGGGGGCATTCTGCAATAGCGATTACCGACCATGGCATTGCACAGGCATTTCCGGAGGCCTACAATGCCAGCGGAAAAGGCAGCAAGATTAAGGTCATTTTAGGCACAGAGGCATATTACCGCAACGATGTGGACGACCGGGTGGTGGTGCATGGCGCTTGGGAACAGGATCTGGATGACGAAATTGTCTGCTTTGATATTGAAACAACCGGACTGGATCGCCGCTTTGAGCGGATCACAGAAATTGGTGCAGTGGTTCTGAAAAATGGCGAGATCATTGACAAATACAATGCGTTCCTAAATCCGGGAAAGTCAATTCCGAGAACCATCGTTGAGCTGACTGGAATTACAGACGAGATGGTCGCAGATGCTCCCGGTCAGGAAGAAGGACTCAATCTATTTTTAGACTGGGTGGGGAATCGGCCACTGGCAGCCCACAATGCGGATTTCGATATGGGATTCCTTGCGGAAGGCTGTCGCCGCATGGGACGGGAGTTTCATAACACCTCGTTGGACACCTTGATTTTGTGCCAGAATTTAATTCCGAAGTTGGGAAAATATAAGCTGGATGTCATTGCAGAATACCTTGATCTCCCGGCATTCAATCATCATCGGGCCTGTGACGATGCGGCAACGGTCGGTTATATGCTGGTTCCGCTATATCGCAATTTGAAGGATATGGGGGTAAAAACGCTTCAGCAGATCAACCCGGTTATGCGTACGCTGCGATCCGGCGCCGGAAACGGCGGGGGAAAGCGACGCAGTGCCAACCATCTGATTGTGCTGGCAAAGAATCAGACCGGTTTGCGCAACCTGTATAAATTGATCTCCCTGGCGCATTTGGAGCATTTTAAACGTTTCCCCATTATGCCGAAAAGCCTGATCAATGAAAACCGGGAAGGTTTGATTATCGGTTCTGCCTGCGAGGCAGGGGAACTGTTCCGCGCGGTTGTGGATCGCAAGAGTTGGGATGAACTGCTTCGCATTGCGTCCTGGTATGATTATCTGGAAATTCAGCCGATTTGCAACAACATGTATATGCTTCGGGACGGGATTGTAGACAGCGAGGAAGAATTGCGGGATTTCAACCGCACGATTTTGGCCTTGGGCAAAGCGCTCAATAAGCCGGTTTGCGCCACCGGAGATGTCCACTTTATGGATCCGGAGGATGAAATCTATCGCCATATTTTGCTGGCATCCAAGCAGTTTAAGGACGCAGACTCACCTTTGCCGATTTACTTCAAAACGACCGATGAGATGCTGGAGGAATTCCGCTATTTGGGAGAGGACGACTGCCGCAAGGTGGTAATTGAAGATCCCAACCGAATTGCCAAATGGGTGGACACAATTCCACCGCTTCCGAAAAAACTGTTTGCTCCAAAGCTGAAGGATTCTGCGAAAGAACTGGAGTATCTGGTTTATTCCAAGGCTCATGAACTATATGGCGAGGAACTGCCGCAAATTGTGCAGGATCGAATTGATTTGGAGCTGCCGGGTATTATCGAGCGTAAATACGATGTTATCTACATGTCGGCGCAGAAGCTGGTGCAGAACTCTCTGGAACATGGTTATCTGGTCGGATCTCGTGGCAGTGTCGGTTCTTCTATTGTTGCATTCTTTTCCGGCATTACGGAAGTAAATTCACTGGCAGCGCATTATCGCTGCCCCAATTGCAAGCACTCGGATTTTGAGGCAGGCAAGGATTACGGCTGCGGAGCAGATATGCCGGATGCGTGGTGCCCGGTTTGCGGCACAAAATATGTGAAGGACGGATTTAATATCCCCTTTGAAACCTTCCTTGGATTTGGCGGAAAAAAGATGCCGGATATCGACCTGAACTTTTCCGGTGAATATCAGGCAAAAGCACATCGCTACACCTTTGAACTGTTTGGTGAAAGTCATGTTTTCCGCGCAGGTACAGTAGGTACTGTGGCCGAAAAAACTGCATTTGGCTATGCAAAAAAATATCTGGATGAACGGGGCATTCATGTGCCAACGGCGGAAATCAACCGATTAGCCAAGGGATGCGTTGGCATTAAGCGTACTACGGGGCAGCATCCCGGTGGCATGATCGTTATTCCCGGGGACATGGAAATATATGATTTCTGCCCGGTGCAGCACCCTGCGGATGATCCGAATACGGACATTGTTACGACGCATTTTGAATACCACTCGATGGAGGACAATCTGCTCAAGCTGGATATGCTTGGACATGATGACCCGTCCATGATTCGCATGCTGCAGGATATTACAGGGGTAGATCCCCAGCAGATCCCTCTGGATGATAAGGACACGTTGTCAATTTTCATTTCCTCCAAAGTCCTGGGCTATGAAGACGATAAGGTTTTAGGGCCAACCGGTGCAGTTGCAATTCCGGAATTCAACACAAAATTTACACGGGGCATGTTGATGGACACCAAGCCGACCCAGTTCAACACGCTGATTCGTTTGTCCGGCTTTTCCCATGGTACTGACGTGTGGCTGGGCAATGCCCGGGATCTGATTGTTTCCGGAACAGCAACGGTAGATTCCACGGTTGGCTGCCGCGATGACATTATGCTTTATCTTATGGAGCAGGGTGTGGAACCGCTGACGGCCTTTAATATCATGGAGGCAGTCCGAAAGGGAAAAGTCAAAAAAAGTGGCTTTTCCGAAGGCTGGGTGGAGACCATGAAGGAGCACAATGTGCCGGACTGGTACATTGAGTCGTTGGCCAAAATTGGTTATTTGTTCCCGAAAGCCCATGCGGCAGCTTATGTTATGATGGCCTTTCGCATCGCATGGTTCAAAGTGCACCGTCCGCTGGCCTTCTATGCCGCGTTTTTCTCCATTCGGGCAAAGGCAATTGATGCAACCTGTATGTGTCAGGGAATGGAAGTATGCCGGGCCAAAATGCAGGAGATCGAGGCAAAGGACAAACCGGCGGCGGTCGAAGAAGACATGCTTGTTACGCTGGAAGTATTTTATGAGTTCTATCTTCGCGGATTTCAAATGGAGAAAATGGATCTATATCAATCCGATGCAACTCGATTTTTGGTGGATGAGGAAAAGAATGCATTGATTCCACCCTTTACTGCCTGCCCCGGCTTGGGCGAATCCGCGGCGCTTTCCATTGTGGAGGCGCGAAAAGGAAAGGAATTTATTTCGGTGGAGGAATTTTCAAATGCCTGTCCAAAGGTTTCGAAAGCACATATCGAGCAGTTGAAGATTATGGGGGCACTGGACGGAATTCCGGACACCAGCCAAATTACTTTCTTCTGATGAAAGAGATTCATCGTTGACACAAATGATTTTGTGTGGTAGTGTATTAGCGTACTAAAGCAAAGGAGTGCCAATGCGCATGAAATTTATACCTTATACTCCGGAAGGAACGCGGGACCGGCTGTTCGGGGAGTGTCTGTCCCGGAGAAAAGTGCAGTCAGGACTTACCCACCTGTTCCGCAGCCGCGGTTATGCGGAGATTATTACTCCGGAAGTTGAATTTTACGACAGTTTTGTTGCCGGGGGCTGCGCCATACCCCAGGAGTCTCTGATAAAAATTGTTGATCGATCCGGTAAAATCTGTGTAATGCGTCCGGATTGCACCATTCCGATTGCCCGCGTGGCGGCAACCAAGATGAAGGATCGTGCATTGCCCCAGCGGTTTTACTACAATCAAAATGTTTATCGGTCCAGTAGCGGAAACCGGGGCGACGATGGAGAATGTGCCCAGTGCGGCGTGGAGCTGATTGGTGCGCGGGGGATGCGGGCCGATTTGGAAATGATTTGCATGGCAGTGGATTCCCTGAGAGCCTGTGGCTTGAAAAATTTTCATATCGAAATCGGTCACGCGGGAATTTATCGTGCGCTGGCTTCAGAAATGAAAATTGACGATGAAACGGCAGAGCAGATTCGCACCCTGATTGAAGGAAAGAGCTTTGCCGCACTGCGGGCATTTCTGGCCGATTACAGTGACCGACCTGCGTGCAAGGCGCTCAATCAGCTGGCGTATCTGTTTGGCGGCGTTGAGGTTTTAGACGAGGCGGAAGCTCTCGGCAGTGGGGAGGAAGGCACAATTGCGTATCTCCGCTCCCTCTATCGTTTGTTGGAACAGGCCGGTTACGGAGATTACATTCGCTTTGATCTTGGTCTGGTGCATCAGATCGATTATTATACCGGCGTTGTATTTCGTGGCTATGTGGAGGGTGCTGGAACTGCAGTTCTTTCCGGCGGCCGCTACGATCGTCTGCTGGAGGCATTTGGCCGTCCGGCGCAGGCGACCGGTTTTGCGGTAAATGTCGATGCAGTGGCAGCCTGCCTGCCTGACACAGAAATGACAAAACCGGATACACTGATTTATTACGAATTGGACCAACTGGCAGCGGCGGTTGCAAAGCTGGATGAACTGCCCAACGGAACGGCGGAACTTTCCACCTGCGCCAGTTTGGAGGCAGCAATTGCTCAGGCAGGGGAGCGAGGCATGAAGCAGGTGCTTGTATTGGATCAGCAGGGAGAAAGGACGGTGGAAGTATGAGCGAACGGTTGCGGATTGCCATTACAAAGGGACGTCTGCTGGATAAATCTATGGATATGTTTGATGCCATGGGCATGGATACCACTCCGGTGCGTAATCCGGGACGGCGCTTGATCCATCAGATTCCCAATTACCCGTTGGATGCTGTCCTTTCGAAGGCACCGGATGTCATTACCTATGTGGAACAGGGCGTATGCGATCTTGGCATTGTGGGAAAGGATACCTTGCTGGAAAAAGGCGGATCCTTCTATGAAGTGCTGGATCTCGGTTTTGGAAGGTGTCGCTTCGCCCTGGCAGTAAAGGAAGGAACCGATTTCTACGGAACCTATAAAAACCGACGGGTTGCATCGAAGTATCCGGCTGTGGCAAAAGCTTTTTTTGCGGCAAAGGGACTGGATGTGGACGTTATAAAAATTGAGGGATCCGTGGAGCTGGCACCGATTTTGGGACTGACGGATGCGATTGTGGATATTGTAGAAACCGGAGCAACACTAAAGGCAAATGGACTGGTTCCGATTGAAACTGTAGCCGATGTATCCGCCCGATTGATTGTAAACACGGCCAGCATGAAATTATATAAGACGCAGATTCTCGATTTTATAGGTAAATGCGAGAAGGAATTGAGGGAGAGAGCATTATGATTCAGATTGTAACTGCCGATGGAATACAGGAAAAAGCGTTGATTGCAGATCTGCGCTCTCGTTCCGCTGCCGTGGGGGAGGAAATTACCCGTTCCGCGGCTGCAATTATGGAGGATGTGCGTAAAAACGGCTATGAAGCAGTAAAACAGTACTCTTTGAAATTTGATAAGGCTGAGCCAAGGGAATTTTCTCCTGCAGAACTGGATGCGGCCTATGCAGCCTGCGACAACGAATTGATTGCGGCTATGGAACATGCCGCCGCAAATATTCGGGACTATAATGAACATCTGCTGGCAAAGACGTTGGAATGGACATCTCCCGATGGGGGAATTGTAGGCCGTGTTGTGCGGGGCTTAACCCGCGTGGGTATTTATGTGCCGGGCGGAACGGCGGCCTATCCTTCTTCCGTGCTGATGAATGCGGTTCCGGCAAAGGTTGCCGGAGTAAAGGAAATCATCATGGTCACGCCGCCAACGGAAAACCTGAACAATGCGGTTTTGGCTGCGGCAAAGATTGCCGGGGTAGACCGTGTAATCGGCGTTGGTGGCGTACAGGCAGTGGCAGCGCTGACCTATGGTGCGGGCTTCATTCCCAAGGTAGATAAACTGGTCGGTCCCGGCAATGCCTTTGTGGCCGCGGCAAAGCGCATGGCTTACGGCACTTTGGACATCGATATGGTGGCGGGTCCGTCGGAAGTACTGGTGATTGCAGATGAAACAGCCAATCCGGAATTCGTCGCCGCCGATCTGTTGAGTCAGGCGGAACACGATCGGCTGGCCAGTGCGATTTTGCTGACAACCAGCCAGAGTCTGGCAGAAAAAGTGGATCAGGAAATTGTACGCCAAACCGGTTATCTCAGCCGCAGCGCGATTATGGAAGAATCGCTGAAAAATTTTGGTGCAGTGATTGTCTGCCCAACGCTGGAGCGGTGTGTGGAACTGGCAAATGAAGTTGCTCCGGAGCATCTGGAGATTTGCACGGAAAATCCACGGGCATTGCTGCCAGAGATTCAGAATGCCGGTGCGGTCTTCCTGGGTTCCTGGGCACCGGAACCGCTGGGCGATTATTTGGCTGGTCCGGATCATGTCCTGCCGACGTCCGGCACGGCGCGGTTTTTCTCGCCGCTGAGTGTGGACAGCTTCCTGAAAACAATGAGTGTTCTGGAATTTGACCGGGCCTCTCTGGAACCGATTCATCAGCAGGTGATTGCCTTTGCAGAAGCGGAGCATCTGACGGCCCATGCAAACTCAATTCGTGTGCGGTTTGGGGAGGCATAATCCATGGAACGGAAGGCGAGTATTCAGCGGGATACAAAGGAAACAAAAATCGTGCTGTCGTTAAATCTGGATGGCGGCCCGGTGCAGATTTCCACTGGAATCGGTTTTTTTGATCATATGCTTACGGCATTTGGTTTCTACGCCGGGATTGGACTGGAGATCAATGTGGAAGGCGATTTATACGTGGATGGACATCACACCGTTGAGGATACCGGCATTGTTTTGGGTCAGGCCATTCGGGAAGCCTTAGGGGATCGAAAGGGCATTCGGCGCTTTGGTTCCGCGTATGTCCCAATGGATGAAGCACTGACCTTTACCGCGCTGGACTTTTCCAATCGGCCCTATCTGGTGTTCGATGCCGAGATGCCGCAGGAACGGATTGGCGAATATGATTCCTGTCTGACGCTTGAATTTATGCGGGCGGTTGCATTTAATGCCGGTATTACGCTGCACCAAAAGTGCTTTTACGGGGTGAATGCACACCATATTACAGAAGGACTGTTTAAATCCCTCGGTTTGGCAGTCAAGGACGCCATAAAGATTGAGGGGAATGGGGTAACCTCGACCAAGGGGGTTTTGTAATGGGATATATTGCAATCGTAGATTACGGCGTTGGAAACCTGATGAGCGTCGGAAATGCGCTGGCCTATCTTGGCTATCAGACAAAGATTGCTGCGGATTCTGCCGCCTTTG
Organism: bacterium; assembly: GCA_963597355.1. Lineage (GTDB taxonomy): Bacteria > Bacillota > Clostridia > Oscillospirales > Oscillospiraceae > UMGS1766. The sequence goes on from CAVBPR010000007.1 coordinate 211,447, forward strand.
AACAGGCGGATGCCATTATCCTGCCGGGAGTGGGAGCGTTTCCGGATGCGGCAGAGCGGCTGCGAGCACCGGGACTGGATAAAATTCTTCTGGAGCAAAGCCGGAAAAAGCCGATTTTGGGCATTTGCCTTGGTATGCAGCTGTTGTTTCAGCAGGGGGAGGAAGTTCGTCCCTGCGAAGGGTTAGGATTTATTCAGGGAACGGTAAAGCGCATTGATACAAACCTGAAGCTGCCGCACATTGGCTGGAATGAACTGCATTTTCAAAATAATTCTCCGCTTTTTGCCGGAATCGATGAGGGAAGCTATGTTTATTTTGTCCATTCCTTCTGCGGTTGTGCGGAGCGGGAAGATCAGATTATTGCTACAACGGACTATGGAACCCGGGTTGTTGCCGCAGTGCAGAACGGAAATGTTTTCGGAACCCAGTTCCATCCGGAAAAGAGCGGCGAGGTAGGACTGGCCATGCTGAAGAATTTTGGGGAGTTAAATCGATGATTATTGAACCTGCAATTGATTTAAAGGATGGCAAGGTAGTTCGTCTGTTAAAAGGTGATTTTGACACGGTGCACCAGGTAGCGGACGATCCTGTTGTCGTCGCAAAGGATTTTGCTGCAGCCGGAGCGAAGGTAATTCACATGGTGGACTTAGACGGAGCAAAGTCCGGACAGCGTGTAAATGGGGACATTGTCCGCTCTGTCACAGAACAGACCGGCATGAAGATTGAGCTGGGCGGCGGAATTCGTTCCATGAAAGACCTTGAGGCCGTGTTTGCCATGGGGGTTTGGCGGGCAGTGATTGGTTCTGCCGCTGTTACAGATCCGGAGTTTGTCCGCGCTGCTGTTCTGCGCTACGGTGACGCGATTGCGGTTGGCGTTGATACACAGGACGGAAAAGTAAAAACCGCCGGCTGGGTTGAAAATTCCGGTCTTGATTATCTGGAGTTTGCAAAAAGCATGGAAGCTATGGGCGTAAAAACACTGATTTTCACGGACATTGAAACCGACGGTGCACTTTCCGGACCGTCCTATGATCGGCTGAGAGAGCTGCAAAAAACGGTTCGCTGTCAAATTGTTGCCTCCGGAGGCGTTTCCTGCAATGCAGATATCGAGCAGTTGGCGGAAATGGGACTGTACGGCGCAATTATAGGAAAAGCATATTATGCCGGAACCATCGATCTGGCTCAGGCAGTTGCGACAGGAGGGGAACAATAATGCTGGCAAAACGCATTATTCCCTGCCTTGATGTGCGGGATGGCCGCGTTGTCAAGGGAGTTAATTTTGTAAATATTCGAGATGCAGGAGATCCGGTGGAACTGGCCACATACTACTCTCAGCAGGGTGCAGACGAAATTGTCTTTCTGGATATTACCGCTACGGTTGAAGCCCGCAAGACGGTGGCGGACGTTGTTCGCCGTACCGTTCAACAGGTGTTTGTTCCGGTTACTGTGGGGGGCGGGATTCGGACGCTAGATGATTTTCAGCAGCTGCTTCGCGCAGGAGCAGACAAAATCAGCGTTAATTCTGCGGCGGTAAAGGATCCTTCCCTCATTTCCCGCGCGGCAGAGCGGTTTGGGTCTCAGTGCGTGGTTCTGGCAATTGACGCCAGAAAGAATCCGGACGGGGGATATGAGGTTGTTGTAGCCGGAGGACGCACACCCACAGGACGGGATGCCGTGGAGTGGGCAAAAGAAGGCGAACGACTCGGCGCAGGTGAAATTCTGCTCACCAGTATGGATGCGGATGGAACAAAACAGGGATTTGATCTGGAGATGACCCGAACAATTGCGAATGCAGTACACATACCGGTAATTGCCTCTGGCGGTTGCGGAGGCCTGGAGCACTTTTCAGAAGTGTTTCAGCAGACCGGTGCAGATGCTGCCTTGGCTGCATCGCTGTTCCATTTTGGCGAACTGACCGTACCGCAGGTGAAGGATTATTTGCGGGAGCAGGATATTCCGGTAAGGAGCGACCTATGATCGAAACAAAAGATCTTTTTCAAAAATCGGATTTGATCCCGGTGATTATTCAGCACTGGCAGACCAGCGAGGTGCTGATGCTGGGCTTTACCAATGCAGAGGCTTACGAGCTGACACTAAAAACCCACACGGCCTGGTTCTGGAGCCGAAGCCGTCAGAAGCTGTGGAATAAGGGCGAGAGCAGCGGAAATTTTCTGCATGTCAAAAAAATGGTCACAGATTGCGATACCGACACTCTGCTGTATCTTTGTGCACCGGATGGCCCCACCTGCCACACGGGAGCAAGAAGCTGCTTCTTCAACGACATTTGGGAGGAGACGGAGCATGAGTAACGCACATCAGGCAATTTTAGATCAATACGCAGTCGCGCTGGATCGGCGAAAAAACGGCGGGGCTGAATCATCTTATACCAGTTATCTCTATGGCGCAGGGCTGGATAAAATTCTGAAAAAATGCGGCGAAGAAACCTTTGAAGTTTGTATTGCTGCGAAGAACGAGGATCAGAATGAAACGGTCGGAGAGCTGAACGATGTGCTCTATCATGTAACCGTGCTGCTTTGCTTTTCTGATGTGCCTTTGACCGACGCATTTGCAGAAGTCAATCGCCGCTGCAAGACGGAAGGAAAGACGTTGGATGACTTGATGGATGTCATCCAGCAGAGAAAAAGCGAGAACGAGGAATCCTCCTACACGGCTTATCTGTTCCGGGAAGGGCTGGATAAGATTCTGAAAAAAGTGGGCGAGGCATGCAGCCTGCTTCTGATTGCAGGCAAAGGACAGGAAAAAGAAAAGATCGCCGAGGAAACCGGTAATCTGCTTTACCACCTTATGGTAATGATGCTTTGCAAGCAGATCAGTATGGACGATCTGGAAGAAGAACTCAATCGACGCAGCGGTAAGACGGGAAACCTAAAGACAGTTCACCAAAGCGATCATACGACATAAAATAAACTCCCGCAGTCGGATGTAGATCTGACTGCGGGAGTGAAATTTTTATTTGGGATTAATGAAACAGATTTAGCAGGGCAGAGCCAAAGCGATTCCAGTAACCAACAATGAAGATAATGACCATGATAAAGGGCAGAATCCAGGTTACATAAAAACGAATCTTTTTCGGGAATTGAAGGCCGGCACCGGTGTTGGCCTCGGCAATGAAATGATCCCAGCCCCAACCTTTTCGGCTGACACAAAACAGTAAATACACCAGGGAACCAAGGGGCAGGAGATTGTCGGAGATCAGGAAATCCTCCAGATCCATGATGCTGCTGCCAGCGCCAAGCGGCTGTACACCGCTCCACACATTAAATCCCAACACGCAGGGCATGCTCAACAGGAGCATTGCAATCAGATTGATCACCACAGCCCGACGGCGAGACCAACCCCAGCGATCCATGCCAAAGGTAATAATGTTTTCAAATACGGCGATTACCGTTGACAGCGCAGCAAAGGTCAGGAAAATAAAGAACAATGCGCCCCACAGACGGCCAAAGGCCATCTCATTAAAAATATTTGGCAATGTGACAAAAATAAGATTCGGGCCGGAGTCGGGAGAAACACCGAAGGAAAAACAAGCGGGGAAAATAATAAGACCGGACATCAACGCGACAAATGTATCCAGAACGCCGATGCGGACGGCTTCCCCGGCAAGTCGGTGTTCTTTACCGATATAGCTGCCGAAGATGGCCAGAGCGCCAATACCAAGGGAGAAGGTAAAGAAAGCCTGTCCCATGGCGGCGTAGATGGCCTTACCAAGGATGAAATTTCCTTCGCTGTCGTACATCAGGTGATTCAAATTCGGCAGCAGATAGAAACGCAGACCCTCACCGGCACCGGGAAGCGTTAAGGAGCGGATGACCAGAATAACGAGAACAGCCAGCAGGCAGATCATCATTATTTTTGTGATTTTTTCTACGCCATTTTGCAATCCAAGGGAGCAGATCCCCATACAAAGGATTACGACAATGGCCATAAAAACGCTCATTAAAACCGGCTGACCCATCAGATTTCCAAACTCATTGGTAACTCCGGTAGAATCCAGGCCGACAAAGTCGCCTTTCGCCATCTTAATGCAGTACAGCAAAAGCCAGCCTGCGATGACGGTGTAGAACATCATCAGCAGGTAATTGCCAGCGATGCCGAACCAACTGTACCAGTGCCATTTTGCGCCCTTCGGTTCCAGCACATGAAAGGAACGTGCAAGCCCCTTCTTGCTTGCGCGGCCAACGGAAAACTCCATAACCATAACAGGCAAGCCAAGGATGATTAAAAACAGAAGGTATACCAGAACAAATGCACCACCGCCATACTGGCCTGTGATGTAGGGGAAGCGCCATACATTTCCGAGTCCGATGGCGCATCCGGCGGAGATTAATAGAAATCCGAGCCGGGATGAAAATGTCTCTCTCTTTTCCAAAAAAATTACCTCCACTAAAAAATGAACAGATTCATTATAGCAAAGTGCTCTTTATTGGTCAATTTTACCATTTTAAGCATTGCGGGGTAGAAGTGATGAAGTGTTGAAGCGGGTCGACGCGAAGAAAACGTAAAATATTTAACCTAGATTTCACACTTTTTTGGTTTTGGATTTAATCTGGATTTTATATTCTTAAACAAGAACGCTGTAATGCGAAAATTTAGAAAAGTTTTGGTAAAGATTTGACTAACCTTGAGATGGAGCGTGGAGTAGCATGGATTTTTTTGATGTTTTAACGCTGATTGGTGGCCTGTGTCTTTTCCTGTTTGGCATGAACGTAATGGGAAGCTCGCTGGAAAAACGGGCAGGCAGTGGATTGAAAAGTTTGCTGGGACGGTTGACCACCGGAAAAATGGCCGGTTTTCTGACCGGACTTGGCGTAACCGCTGTGATTCAATCCTCGTCGGCAACAACGGTTATGGTGGTGGGTTTTGTAAACTCCGGCCTGATGACCTTAAAGCAGGCAATCAATGTGATTATGGGTGCAAATGTGGGAACAACCGTTACCGCATGGCTATTGAGTTTAACCGGAATTCAGGGAGATAATTTCTTTGTAAAATTACTTAAGCCAACTTCCTTTACTCCGATTTTGGCTCTGATCGGAATTGTACTTTATATGGCGTCAAAGTCAGGAAAACGGAAGGACACAGGAATGATCCTTCTTGGTTTTGCAACTTTGATGTTTGGCATGGACACGATGTCTTCCGCCGTTTCCGGACTGAGCGATGTGCCGGAATTTCGAAATATTCTGATTATGTTCTCTAACCCGATTCTGGGCGTATTGGCCGGCGCACTCTTAACCGGAATCATTCAGTCATCTTCGGCATCCGTTGGCATTTTGCAGGCGCTGGCGTCTACCGGTCAGGTGACCTATGGCAGTGCAATTCCGATTATCATGGGTCAGAATATCGGCACTTGCGTGACAGCACTGCTGTCTTCTGTGGGCACCAATAAAAATGCCCGTCGCGCGGCTGTGGTTCATCTTACCTTCAATATCATTGGTACAGTCATCTGGTTATCCATGTTTTGCCTGTTCAATTCGATTTTTAAATTCGCTTTTGTGGCCTTACCGACCGATCAGATGGGGATTGCAATTGTTCACAGTGTTTTCAATGTGCTTTGCACAGCGTTGTTGCTGCCGGTGACCGGCCTTCTGGAGAAGTTCTCCTGTATTGTGATTCCGGACAGCAAAAAAGAGGACAGCAAAACAGAGTTGGACGAGCGTTTAATGACAACGCCGACCATCGCAATCGAACGCTGCCGGATTGTAACGATGGAAATGGCAAAAAATGCGGTAAGCGCATTAGATACATCTTTGGATCTGGTCAGCACATACGATGCGGATCAGGCAGCACAAATTCGTGCGCAGGAAGAAGAAACGGATCACTACGAAGACAGCCTTGGCACGTATCTGGTCAAGTTAAGTGCCCGTGCTATGAGCGAACAGGACAGCATGGAATCGGCAAAACTGCTCCACGTGATTGGAGATTTCGAGCGGATTTCAGATCACGCAGTCAATATTCTGGAGTCGGCAGAGGAAATGAAGGAAAAGAAAATTCATTTCTCGCCTGCCGCTCAGCATGAACTGGCGCAGTTAACCGGTGCAGTGCGAGAGTGCCTTACCTTGACATTGAAGGCATTTTGTGAAGATGATCTGGAAACAGCCCGCAAAGTTGAGCCATTGGAGCAGGTGATTGATGTGCTGCATAACCAGCTTCGTTCACGGCAGGTTCTGCGCCTGCAGAAGGGAGAATGCACCATTGAAGATGGCTTTGTCTGGACGGATCTGCTGACCAGCATGGAGCGGGTCAGCGACCACTGTTCCAACATTGCCGGCTGCGTGCTGGAGATGTCCCATTCCAGTTTGGATTTGCATCAGTTCCTCAATGGAGTGCGGATGGACGATCCGCAATACAGCGCCAGGTACAATGCATTTGCGCAAAAATATGCTTTGGTAGAGGAAAACTGAAAAAAGACCAGCGCCAACAGAGAGAATATACAACTCTGTTGGCGCTGATTTTATGTTTCCATCATTTGTTTTGCTGTTTCTGAAAGCGTAGAGAAGGCCTGTCTCATTCCAACGGAACGGGCGGAAGTAAAGGTAGCTCCCAGTTCGGTTTGATCGAGGATGTTCCACTCCAACGCAGCTACCTCAGCAACAGGTGCTCCTTCGACAAGCTCGGCAATGATCGCTAGAACACCCTTTAAAATTAAGGCGTCGCTATCTGCATCCATATGAAATGAACCGTCTGGATTTGCCTGCATATGAAGCCAGACCTTGGATTGACATCCTTCTACCAGATTCGAATCCAGCCGATATTCTTCCGGAAAGGCGGGCAAGTCGTTGGAGCGGACAATCAGGTAACTGTATTGATCAAAACAATCTCCCAATGCGTTAACCGTCTGAATCAAATGCGCTTGTTTTTCCGCAAGGGTCATGGCGCATCGCCTCTTCTCGCATCAGCAATGATTTGTGCCAGCTGAGGAATGGTTTCTGCATAGGCAACACAGTCTGCATCCAGATGACGATGGATTGCTTTGCCCAGTGCCATAGCCAGCAGCACCTTCTTGATTGTGGATGAGCCGGCAGTTGTGCAGCCTGCGTTTTTATCGGCATATTGCAAACCGCCTTTTTTTAAATTTGCCATTTTTTCTGTGCTCAGGTCTCCTAGCTCAAGCAGATTGTCTGTGACCATTTCCTCCGGAGTAAGAAAGTATTTACAGGCGATAAATTCCCGAACCAGTTCGACCAAAGAAGCTTCCGGTGCGCTGGATAGCGCATCGGAAATTTCCTTTGCCCGCAGCTTGTTTTGCGCCAGTTGGACAGTGAATTCTTGCTGTGTCATCAGGCGGTAACGACATTCAGCCCAAGCAGATGACCGAGCTCTACAATATCATCGAAACAATCTGCCATGACCATTGGAACGTGATTGCCCACATTGCACTGTTTCTGGAAGAAATCCTTGCTGTCTTTCACCATGAATAGAACGCCCTGAGTGCAGCCGCTCATTTGTTCGCCTGTGCCGGCAACGACGGTGCCACGGGCGACAAAAATTGTCTTGGCATCGGGAGAGATACGGGCCATGGTCAATACCTGACCCTTATCCTGGCGGAAATCATGCCGCATGGTGGGGCCCCATCCAGAGGCAGTGTAATTGCGAATGTCATAGCTTAAAGGCGCAGCATCATAGCCACGCATTTGCAGGTTGATGGAGGAATGGTAGGTGATAATAAGATTGGCGCGCTCTTCTGCGGTCATCTCGTTTACCTTATCCTGCAGGTCGTTGGATGGCGCCATAAATGTGGCAACGGTCTTTCCGTCTGCTTCATAGTATAGAGGCACGCAATTGCCCATGTAGGCGCCGGCCTTTGCCGCGCTGGACAGCATGATCTGCGCTACCAGTCCGGGAATATCGTATTCACAAGCAGAGGAAATGCCCTCGGCATTCAGCAGCGAGTGAGCAAAGCAAGGTGTCATATGCTCTGCATTCAGCCGTGTCGTGGCGCACATCTCGGGACAGGGGGCAGAGAATGCGTTGCATTCATAGTGCTCCATAAATTTCTTTGCGGTGGCATAGAAACGAAGGCCGTTTACGACTTCTTCCTTTTTCACATTGCAAACGCCGGCTCCTGCAATGAGCTGATCGGCTTTGTTTTCCCATTCTGCTTTGTCGGCGGCGGTGAAGTGCATTGCATTGCGCGTAGGCAGAGTAGGACATGGAGAACCTTCCATGTGGGACTGATCTAAAAATTCATGGACATCCACACACTGGTAACTAAAACCGATCCGCTGTGCGGCATCATCAATGTTGATGAATCCATCGCAGGCGGAGACAAGGGCAGAATTGGTGAAAGCACGGGTTACCAGCAGCATTTTGCTCCGACGAAGGACTTTCTTGAGTCGATAGGCCTTCATTTTCTTTACGGTCTCTTCCCAGGTCATTTCAGACACGCATTCCAGACCTCTGGAGCGGAGCATGGCTGGAACCTGAGTTTTATCGCAGCACTCCTGAAGACAGATAAAAGGCTTTTTTGTGCGAGTGGCCAATGCTAACACAATGGGATACGTACGGCCGATGGAGGTAAAAAGGTATACGTCTGCTTTTGCGTCGTTCTTCGTCAGTTCCTCCATCATGGCTTCCGTCACTTCAAAGCTTTCGGTAATTTCACAACTGACTGGCTCCAGCATTTCAAAGTCCTGCTCCGGCTGGATATATTTTGCTAAATTCTCACGAAAGGCCTTGTAGCCATCGGCACCAACCATGCGGTCAAATTCCAATGTTAACGTTTCACCTGCACCAAAACGACAGGGGCCTTCAAAGACATATTCATGTACCATGATGCCGATAACGGGCTGAACGACCAGTTTGATATCTTCTGCTTTTCGAATTGACATAAAGATGCTCCCCTTTTTCATTTATTCGGTTTCTGCTGTTTTTATCCTAACAGATTGAAATCAGACAGACCAGAACGAATGCTGAAATGAGTTTTTTCAATACGTGAAAACGAACAAAACAGAGAAAATCCTGCTAAAACCAACCAAAAAAGTTGGTTTTAGCAGGATCCTATAAAATCGGAAGCTGTCTGGGATGGAGCAAAATTGGACGGCAATAAAAAGCGGATTATGCGTTATGGTTTAGTACATTGTCAATGATGGAACTGAAACGATCCAGGGCAGCCATACGATCCTTTCGCGCATAATCAAGAGAACGATCGCCGTAGACCTCCATTACTGCGTCGTAAGTCCAATTCGTATCGCCGCACTGATTCATTTCTGAGATAAAGGTGTTGACCTCAAGCTGTGTCATTTGAATACATCCTTTCTGGTTTTGAAGTGAAAGAAAGCTTAACACCGGGAAGAAGAATTAGCAAGCAGACAATATGTATAATTTGCATTGGGAAGAAACCGGATCTTTGTCGGCGATTTTAGGAAAAAAGTTACCATGCAAGGAGACGATTTTGCGGAGCTGCAACGGTTCAGTCGGAACATAAGAGTACAAATTTCAATCGAAAACATATAAATACCCAGTTTGCAGGTTGGTTGAACAAAAAGAAAAAAAGGATGTAGAATGAAATTAGCAATGAAGGAGGCTGGGCATATGACATCCGTGCAGATCAAGTGTTTTCTGGAAGCGGCGCATTCGGAAAGTTTTACAGAAGCGGCAGAGAAACTTTACATGACCCAGCCTACCTTTGGGAGACAAATTTCATCCCTGGAGAAAGAGTTGGGATTTGCCTTGTTTGTGCGCGGATGGAAATCGTATCGGCTAACCGATCAGGGAGCTCTTTTGCGGGATGGGCTGACAAAATTATCTGCTGAATGGGAAAATCTGCTGCAACAGGCAAACGCACTGACCTCCGGCACAGGCGGTATTCTGCGCATTGGCATGCTGGAAGGTCAATTGATGGATGAGCGTTTATACCAGCGGATTCAGTGCTTTCGGAAGCAGTATCCGGGAGTGGAAGTCACCAGTTTGCGCTATTCCTTTCACGATCTTTTAGAAGCGGTTCGGGAGAACCAGATTGATCTTGCCATTACCTTGCAGCTGGATGTTGAGCACCGAACAGAGTTTCAATGGCGGCATTTATATGCACTGCACAATGAAATCGTGTTTCCCAAGCAGTCGAAATTAGCACAGAAGGAGAAACTGACCTTGCAGGATTTTGCAGACCAGACTTTTGTGGAGGTGGAAATCGGGGAGTCGGACGTGGTTTCGGAGCTGATGAAAAAAAGCTGCCAGAATGCAGGATTTACACCGAGATTCCTTCGTGTTCCGGATTTGAAGGCGCAGATGGCGGCAGTGGAATTCGGTTCCGGCGTCGCTGCATTTAATCAGTTTCATCAGGCATGCAATCATCCGGAACTGAAGCACTGTCCGCTGCCGGAATTGCCGGATGTGGAGTTTTGTCTGGTTTGGAATCGGGAGACGGGAAATCCTGCAGTTAAGCTGTTTCTGGATCTGGAGGAATCGGAGAAGGTGCATTGACCTTCACGATTCAATCCCGGGGAAATGCTCCGCAGGCACGGCGAAAGATACCGCGGCAAATTGGCCCGATGAGGAAAATCTGGAGCGGATAGGCAACCAAAAAATTGACTACGATGGTTTGAAGCCAACGCGGCAGAAGATCTGTTGTAATTCCGCCGGACTCCAGCGCACCCAACAGACTCATCAACGGCACCATGACGCAAACCGTGAAGGTTTGAATGCAGAGTATGATAAAAAAAGAGGGGTCCGTGGGGCGTGCAACGCGAAATGCCAGTTTGGGAGCAATGCGGCCAGCTAAAAACAGTGCACAGAGGAAGCCAATGACCCACTCAAGGGGAAAGGAATGGGCAGTGGCGGCAAATGTGCTCCACTGCAGTCCGCCTGTGTGCAAAGCGACATTGTAAAGCCCCATGCAGAAGATCATGAGTCCTGACGTGAGCAGGGTAAATAAAACTTCTTGATACTTTTTTTGAAACATAATTGATTCACCTTTCTTTTTTGAATCTAAAAAAGCAGAAAATGTCGCTCCACCGTCTGACAAAGGTGAAGCGACATTTAATGTCTTTTCCGTGATTCGTTTTGATGATTATAACACAGAATGGGAAAAGATGCTATGATTTTTATTGGAAAAAGTTTATTTACACCCGTCCGCCGAGGCGTTGTGCAGCAGGGATAGTACCTGTCGCAGTTGCGATGCCGGTATCTGACCCGGGGCAGAGGAGGCCACGGCGGAACCAAAGGTGACAGCAGAACCGAAGGTTTCACCGCATAAACGACTGACAGTGCCCAATTGTCCCATACTCATAGTGACAAGGGGAAGTTCAGGGTGAAGGGTTTTCATGGTCTGGGTTGCACTTAACAGGGTCAAAACATCGGCAGGAGACTCTGGCATGACGGCTATTTTGGCAATATCGCAGTTATGCAGGCGCATCTGTTCCAGTTTTTGAAGCAGCTGCTCCTGGGACGGAGTTTGCTGAAAGTTGTGATAGGAGTAGATGACCGGAAGATGGCGTTCCTGTGCCAGCTTTCGCACTTCGGCAAGCTGCTGCGACCGGCAGAGGATGGAAAATTCCATGTCCAGCAAATCTGCCTTGCCGGTGGGGGTGATCTCAGCCAGCAGTTTGGCGTAATCAAGGTCAGAAATTGCCTTCTGGCCGCCTTCCTGTTCTGTGCGGAATGTGACCAGAAGTGGGATATCGCCAGATTGGGTGCGGACTTCCTCCAGCAATGAAACAACGGCAGAAGGGGAGCAATCTGCCAGATAATCGATTCGCCATTCTATAATATCCGGCAACACTGCGCATGCAGCGGCAAGATTTTCGAGCACTTCCGTGGGATTTGCACCCATAACGGGTACACAGATCTTTGGCATACCGATTCCGATGTCAATGCCTCGGATGGAGAGGACTGGTTCCATGTTAATTTCTACCTCCGAAGAGAAAATAAATTTTTGTGTAGTTCTTCCGAAAGAACAGGCTGGTACAGTGACCAAGGCAGAGAAAATTGAAAAACAGTTTTATATTAAACAAATTATTTAAAGATATCAAGACTTTCTGTCGAAGTTACAATTGGGAGTATCAGATTTTAATTTTGTGTAGTAGACAGGGCGAGAAAAAGAGGTTTACTTTTTGCGTGTGCTATGATATAATTCAAACACAATAACGATTTCAAGCTATATAGCTTTAAAGGAGTAAAGTAAAATATGGAACTCAAAGGCAATCTGATTTCAGTTCGAGAGGATGCGCGTGTGCTGGATGCCACGATGCGCGATGGCGGCTTAGTGAATGATTTCTTTTTTACGGATGAATTTGTTCGTGCACTCTATGCGGCCAATACAGCTGCCGGAGTGGACTATATGGAGTTTGGCTATAAAGCATCAAAAAAATTGTTCGATCAGGAGAAATTCGGCAAATGGAAGTTCTGCGACGATGAAGATATTCGTGCAATTGTCGGAGAGAACACCGATGGCCCTAAAATCTCGGTTATGGCGGATGTCGGTCGGTGCGACTATCAGGAGGATATTCGCCCTGCAGGGGAAAGCCCGGTCGATATGGTTCGTGTGGCAACCTATATTGATACCATCCCGGAAGCGGTTTCTATGATTGAAGATGCCGCCAAGAAGGGATATGAGGTAACCTGCAATATCATGGCAATCTCCAACTGCCAGGAAAGCGATGTCAAGCTGGCATTGAATATGCTGGCTAAGAGTCCAATCAGTACAATGTACATTGTAGATAGCTTTGGTTCTCTCTATCCGGAGGAAATCCGTCGCCTGGTAGATACCTATGGGGCAATTATGGAGCCGGCCGGCATAAAGCTTGGCATTCATGCCCACAACAACCAGCAATGCGCATTTGCAAATACAATTGAAGCGCTTTCGGTCGGGGTTAGTTATTTGGATGCAACTGCCATGGGGATGGGCCGCGGTGCAGGAAACTGCTCCCTGGAAAATCTCCTCGGTTTTCTGAAAAATCCTCGCTATAAGCTGGATCCGATGCTGAAATTTTTGGAACAGCATATGCTCCCCCTGAAGGAAGCCGGACTGAAGTGGGGTTACGATATTCCATACATGCTCACCGGACTTACCGACCAGCATCCCCGCACTGCAATTGCGGCAGTCAAAAACGGAGACGTGCACTACGCAGATTACTATCAGATGCTGTTGGACTAAATCTGCTGAGAAGATATAAGGCAGTTATTTGGGTGGATTAAAATTATAAGGACAATGACAATGGTAGCCTCACATTCCATATGCCGCGCCCTTGAGCTGTGGCATATGGAACATGAGGCTTGCCGGAGATCCGGACATAGTTTGCTGTCTCTTTTCAGAATGTTTGTGTGCGAACTTCATTCTACCAGAGCCTGCAAACTATGTCCTCTTTTATGCCTTTTCCTCTTTGTGCAAGTTATTGTGCCTTATTTAATCGGCCCAAACTTCTTTTGCAATCCGGAACACAGCCCATGCCTTGGGCCAGCCGCAATAAAATGCTGCATGTGTAACAATTTCAGCGATTTCTTCCCGGGTGATCCCATTCTGCTTTGCGCTGACCAGGTGATAACGGATGGACTCGTCTGTGATTCCCTGCGCCATCAGAGCAACCACGGTAATTAAAGAACGGTCTCGAAGAGAAAGCTGTTCTTCTCTGCTCCATACTTCACCAAAAAGTACATCATCATTTAATTGGGCGAATTTTGGCGCAAATTCCCCCAGTGCATCTTTGCCTGCTGTTTGCTTCACTGCCATAACAAATCGCTCCTTTTTATAATTCTTGATATATTTCTTCCCGCACCGGCTCGCACCATTCGTTTGAACAGTCCTCTCCCGGAACCTCAATGGCAACATGACTAAACCAACTGTCCTTTTTTGCTCCGTGCCAATGCTTTACCTCTGCCGGTATCATAATAACAGAACCGGGCACCAGACTTACAGCTGGCTTACCTTCTTCCTGATACCACCCCTCACCGGCTACACACAGCAGCAGCTGCCCGCCACCCCGACGCGCATGATGAATATGCCAATTGTTTCGGCATCCCGGTGCAAAGGTTACATTTGCTGCAAACAAGCCCCCCTTTGCATCCGTCAACGGATTCAAAAAAGAATCACCAATGAAATACTGTGCGTATGCGGTATTGGCTTCTCCAATACCAAACAGGTTTTTCTGGTCAAACTGCATCCGGTCGTTTTCCTTCATAGAAATACCTCCTTTTTCGGTTAGCTTACACCTTGAAGTGAACTCCAGGTCAAGTCTTTTTTTCAAAATCAAAAAAATATGCTATACTGAAAACACTTGCACTCGTCCGGAGGTAATTGTTTTGACACTGCAACAGCTCACCTACTTTGTTACCGTTGCTGAATGCGGCAATATCACCACAGCCGCAGAAAAGCTTTATCTTTCCCAACCCAGCCTCAGCAACGCAATTCACAGCCTGGAAAGCGAAATGGGTGTAACCGCCTTTGTGCGTTCCAATAAGGGGGTCACTTTAACCCGTGACGGGGAAGAACTGCTTTCTTTTTCCCGCATGCTGTTGGAACAGGCAGATATCATGAAGGACCACTTCAGCCCCGGCATCCGCCGCGCACCAAAATTTTCTGTTTCCTGCCAGCATTATTCCTTTGCGGTCAATGCCTTTGTCGATCTGATTAAGACCTACGATGCCGATCAGTACAGCTTTATTCTTCGGGAAACGCAAACAGGGGAAATCATAGACGATGTGGCCAACGGAAAAAGTGAGCTTGGAATTATTTATCTTTCCCGGCAAAATGAAGAGGTTCTGCGGAGATTGCTGAAGAAAAATGATTTACTCTTTGAAGAACTGCTGGTCGCCTCTCCCCATGTATTTATCTGCCGCAATCACCCGTTGGCCGCACAGGAGAACATCTCTGTAGCTCAGCTCACTCCTTTTCCCTACCTTGTCTATGAACAGGGGGAGCGGAATTCCTTTTATTTCTCCGAGGAATTTCTAAGCGTTCTGGACTTTCCAAAGCGCATTCAGGTTCGAGACCGGGCAACTCTGTTCAATTTGCTTATCGGATTGAATGGTTTTACCGTCTGTTCCGGAATTATTGATACACAACTCAATGGCGACAATATCGTTGCTCGCCCGTTGTCGGTTGACTGCAGCATGCACATCGGCGTCATCCGCAAGAAAAACACCATTTCCAGTCCGTATGCCACAGACTACCTTCAAGCATTAAAAAACCACCTGCACTGACGAAAAAAGGACTTCCAGCCATCTCTTTGGTCGGAAGTCCTTCTCTTTTATTTATTCTTCTACAAAATGAAGCAGCGTGTCGACCGGTTTACGAGTCGGTGCCGCAGGGGATTCTGCCGGATATCCGATTGGAATCAGCGTTACCACCACTTCGTCGTCTGGAATATGCAGCAGTTCTGCTACCTTTTCTGCGTCAAAAATGCCCATAATTACCGTTCCAACACCATAATCGTGGGCGGCCAGACAAAAGCTCTGTGCTGCAACACCTGCATCGAAGAGGTACCAGTTCTCTCCTTTGTTTGTTGTGCAGGATCCGTCCCGCTCCATGCCGCTTCTGCCTTTTTTTGCTGTAAGCGCAACCACCTGCGGTGCTCGCTCAATCGTTCCGGTATTATAGGAAAACCCCAATGTATAATTCTGCGCAATGTCTGCTTTGATTTGGGGGTCATCAAAGACATGATACCGCACCACCTGCGTGTTTTTCCAAGATGGCGCATAAGCTGCGGCTGCGACAATTTTTTCGATGGTCTCGCGATCCACCTTTTCCTCTTTGAACTTGCGAATACTGCGCCGTTCAACCAATGCTTTCAATGTTTCCATGTTAAACAATGCCTTCTTTCCTGGGGTTTGCGCATATGCGCTGAGGACATTGTAATACAAATTTTTTGAAATAACAACTCCTCAACCACATCCCAGACACGGTATGCTTTGCTTAAAGCCCAACTGCTTTCATTGCCTGATCCAAGTCCCGAATAATATCCTCCGGATCTTCCAGACCAACACTGAAGCGAATAAAGCCGCGGCGGAATTTTTCAGGGTACAGATGAATCCGTTCATCATAGCTGGGCTGAGGGAAAATCAGGCTCTCATCATGGCCCAAAGAAACAGCAAAGGTAACCACCTTCAATGCCGCGCAGAAACGTTCCACTGTTTTATCGTCCGTATTTACACCAAAGGAAATAACTCCGCCGTAACCGTGCTTCATCTGCTTTTGGGCAATCTCATACCCGGGATTGCTCTTCAATCCGGGATAGGCCACAAACGTAACATTTTCCCGCTGTTCCAACCACTGGGCAATTTTCAGCGTGGATTGATTGATGCGGTCCATGCGCAGGGGGAACGTAACCGAGCCACGGAAAATTTGCCATGCGTTGAAGGGGCTGATGACGCTGCCAACATTCACCTGTGCCTCGTAGCGAATGCGATCCATCATTTCCAGGTTGTTCGAAATGATCGCACCACCCTGGGCATCGCCATGTCCATTGACAAATTTCGTCAGCGCATCCACTACAAAGTCTGCCCCCAACTCCAGCGGACGCTGGTTATAAGGCGAAGCGAAAGTATTATCTACGGAAAGAATGGCTCCGTTTTCGTGACAAATTTCAGCGATTGCCGCAATATCGGTCACACCAACCGTGGGATTGTCCGGTGTTTCAATGTGCACCAGTCTGGTTCCCGGGGTAATCGCTCGCTTCACTGCTTCGAGATCCGTCATATCTACCATGACCGTCTCAACACCAAACTTTTCATTGAACAGCTCATGGAACATGCGATAAACTGCCATATAGCTGACGTTTGGATAGACAACCCGATCACCGGTTTTCAGCAAGGTCCAAAACAGAGCGTGCAGCGCGGCAACGCCACTGGCCAATACAATGGCATCCTCTGCGCCGTAAAGTGCCGCTACCTTTTCCTCCAACCAGTGCTGATTTGCATTGCCATTGCGGGCATACATCAACAAATCGGTGGACGAATAATTGACCTGTGAGAGATCGTCTGGCAGTTTATAGCTGTTCGCCATATGAAGTGGGCGACGCACAGCTCCCGTTTCTGCATCGTAATCTGTACCGGTGTGAATGGCCTGGGTAGTAATATCATATTCTACAAATTTATTTTCTTTTTTTGCCATTGGGAATCAACTCCTTAAATAATACCAAATCCATTGAGGAAAATCAGAAGAATAACGATAGGAATCAGGATCTTCACGCACAGTTTAAACCAGAACATGGGCAGCTTTCCGAACTTATGCTCTCCACTATTGGTAATAGAATCCAGCAAAGATTCCGGTTTAATGATATAGCCCACAAAAATAGCCCCAAGGAAACCAGCTACCGGCATCATAATTGTAGCCGAAATATAATCAAAGAAATCAAAGATATTCTTGCCGAGAATCTGAATGTTGGCCACTGCACCATTGCCATAGCTCAGTGCAGACAACACGCAGAACACAAGGGTGATTCCTGCATCAACAGCAACCGCTTTTTTGCGGCTGAGCTTAAAGCGATCCATCAGCCAGTTAACCGGAAGCTCAATCATTGCCACAGAAGTTGTAAATGCGGCAAACATTGCCAGCAGGAAGAAGATAATCGTCAAAATGCGCCCCAGCACAGGACCAAAGCTGGAGAAAATAGACGGCAAAACGACAAAGAGCAGACCGGGGCCCTGAGACGGTTCCAATCCAGCTGAAAACACGGCAGGGATAATCGCAAGTGATGCCAGCAAAGCCACTGCTGTATCCAAAACAGGAACTAAAACAGAGGCCTTAATCATATTCTGATGGGGATCTGCATAGGCTCCGTAAGTAATCAGGATACCGATGCCAAGAGAGCAGGAAAAGAACACCTGACCGAGGGCCGACATAAGTACCTTACCTAAACCAATGTCAGCCACCGCGCTAAGGTCGGGCTTGAACATCCATACAATGCCCTCTGCCGCACCCGGCAAAGTCAAAGAACGCACCATGACAATCAGCAACATAACAAATAGGGCGGGCATCATGAAATTACTCATTTTCTCAATGCCCTTTTGAATGCCGCCCAATACAACCAGGGCAGAAATACCCAGAAATATAATCGCCCAGATGATGGACTCCGGTCCGGCAATGGTCGCACTGAAGACATCTGCGGCTGTGCTTGCATCGGATATACCAACGACAACCGCCTTGGCCAGATAGTCCATCACCCAGCCGCCTACGACCGCATAATAAAACAGCATTGCCAGGCACGACAACACACCCAGAAATCCAATGATGCCCCAGGCTTTGGAATGCCCTTTTTCCTTTGCCAGAGTGGCATAAGCGGCTGTGCCGTTTGGAATATGCAGCTTACGACCGATTGCCGACTCAAACAAACAACATGGAAATGCAACGACAAGGCATACAATTAAATAAAACAGTAAAAAAATGCCACCGCCGTTGGAACCAAGCAAATACGGAAACTTCCACAAATTGCCCAATCCTACGGCAGAACCGGCTGCCGCAAAGATGAATCCTATTTTCGTTGAAAAACCATCTTTCCCTTTTGCACTCATAAAATGTCCTCCTAAATTCCCATCTCTCTACTAGGATAATGTGTTAATCATACTACAACAACTCCAGTCATTCAATAGTATTTTTGAATTTTTTATATGGTGCACTTGCATAAATTGAGCATTTTTTCTTCAGAGCACTGAAAAACAGCAGGAATTTTCTTGCTTTCTGCCATATAAACTTTTTTGGCTCGCAGAAATCCAAAACAGGCCGTCTGTTCAAAGCATTGATTAGCTCCCTTCATTTACAGGATTCCAACACGACATTCTCCTTTCCTTCAAAAGGAGATAATAACTTAGAAGAGTTCCGTGCATTCGAATAATCGTCCTTCTTGACAGGCATATATTGCGGTGCTATCATACGCAAGGACAATACCGCTTGGAAGGGAGGCGTTTTCTATGGCAAAAAGATGGGTAGCCGCTTATCGGGAGGATGACCTTCCCTACGGAGAAGAAATTCGAGTTTCCATAGAGGGTGTGGAAACTGGCTTTTTAGCCATTCCGGAAACCGGGGATGACCTTGGGATGTATCCCGTTGATACGGAAGAAGAAGCCCGCGATGATCTGGCCTACACAATGGCCGGCTACAGCACCTTCCATTGGCTCGATGAGGATTAATACATGCATTGAGGCGCGTTTCGATCAAATCGAAACGCGCCTTTTCCGTGAATTGACATCCGGATAAACAATACATATAATAAAACCACATTATCTGCGGCTGGACGCCGCAGAAACGGAGGGTTGTCTATGTTCTCCCGCTCCAGTGGTATTCTTCTGCATCTTTCCAGTCTGCCCGGACCGTATGGAATGGGAACTATGGGGAAATATGCCCGCTCTTATATCGATTTTCTGGCCGATTCCGGTCAAAAATACTGGCAGTTGCTTCCCCTTGTTCCCACCGGTGAGGGAAACTCGCCCTATATGTCTCCCTCTTCTGCCGCCGGCAATCCCTGGTTTATTGATCCGGATGAACTGGCTGAAATGGGCCTGTTAACGCCGGAGGAATTGGAAAAAGCGCGCTGCGGAAATCCGGATCGTGTGGACTATTCCGCCGTCTCTGCCACACGAACGCCATTGCTTCGCGCCGCATTCGCACGGGCAGATGCAGCTCTGCGCAAAAAAACGGAGGAATTTTCTCTCGCTCATGCAGATTGGCTCCCGGATTATGCCCTCTTTATGGCCTGCCACGATCATTTTCAATGTTCCTTTACCGACTGGCCGGACAAAGCGCTTGTTCGCCGCCAACCGGAAGCATTGAGCCATTGGCGCAGTCTTCTGTCGGAGGATATTGCGTATCACACCTTTCTGCAGTATCTGTTTTTCCTTCAATGGTCCCAGCTAAAAGAATATGCCAACCAGCGTGGCATCCGCATCATCGGCGACATTCCGTTTTATGTTTCCGGCGATTCGGTCGACGTATGGGCCCATAAATCTTTGTTCCAAGTGGATATCGACGGACACGCAAACCGTATGGCCGGTGTTCCGCCAGATCTTTTCAGTGATGTGGGGCAATTTTGGGGCAATCCCCTCTACCAATGGGAAAACCATGCCGCTGACGGCTATCAGTGGTGGTGCAGCCGCATTCGTCAGTCTATGGCCTTTTATGATGTAATCCGTATCGATCACTTCCGTGGATTTGATTCCTATTGGGAAATTCCAAAAGGTGCAAAGACCGCTATGGAGGGCTGCTGGCGGGAGGGCCCCGGAAATGATCTGCTGGATGCCATACGTACTGCAGTTCCGGAAGCCGAATTCATCGCAGAAGATTTAGGCGATCTGACGGAATCCGCTTATCGCTTCATCCAGGCTTCCGGTCTGCCCGGTCTGCGTGTGCTCACCGATGCGTTTAATGATTTGAGCGGAAGCTCCTCTTTTTTGCCCCATCATTGCATTCCTGATTCCGTTATTTACACCGGAACTCACGACACCCCTACCTTTGTAGGCTGGCTGTTTGAACAGGCCAGCGAAGCGCAGCGGCAATATGCGATCCAGTATTTGCGCCTTAGAGAAGACGAAGGATTCGGCTGGGGCGTCATTGCCGGGGCATGGAGCAGCGTGTGCAACCTGGCCATGGCTCCCCTGCAGGATGTACTTGGGCTTGGGAACGATGCGCGGATGAACCTTCCCGGCACTGCCGGCGACGGCAACTGGAGCTGGCGCGTTCGCGCTGAGGCCTTTAATCCAAGCGTATCCCAACATCTACACTTTTTAACCAGATTATATGGCCGACTATAAAAAACATAGCGTGTGGCGCATTTTGCACCACACGCTATATTTATGCAAATAACTTTTGCTGGATCGTTTTTATCTGGTCCTCCTGGATGGGTTCCGATGAGGTCACCACAGCAATTTGATTCCGGTATCGCAGCAGAACCGTTTTCCCTTCGTTGCGACTCCATCCCCAGTTTTCCTCTGTCCAGTCTCCCTGAGCAAATGCCCGCGCAAATACATCGTCTGCAACACATTGCACGGCGCACTTCGTTACCTCGCTGGAGATGCTCCCCTGATCTGAAAATTCCCAATAGGACGTCTTGCGCGCCAAAACGGTTCCATTTACCTGATAGGTGCTTCCCTTCAGTTCGCCGTCATCATCAAAATCGCTGAGCTGCAGCACGGGGGCGTTGGTCGTTTCATAATGCAGTTCTTTTCCCACTCCAACCGTTTGATTGATGTTGGGGCACAAAATGCCAACACACAGCACCACAAGGCAGATTCCGGCGCAAATACCTGCCGTTATTCGACTTCTTCGCCATAATCCCAACACGGTTGCTGCCGCAACCGCCGCCAGAAGCAACACAAAGAACAGATGATCTTCGCTCTCATCCAGTATCCTCAGCAGCAACAATAGGAAAATCCCCGCCAATGCGACCGGTGGGGTCAGTCCGTGAACCCAGGCAGCCGGATAACTTCGCCACGCAGCCAGATAGGATATCGCTAATGCCGCCATCACTCCGCCGACAACCGGAATACCAAGATTAAAATAGGTGCTGTACCACGCTTCATTTGACCCGGGATGCCACATGCACCACGCAAGCAGTCCAATCAGGCAAATCAGCCCCGCAAACAACAGATACGGCATTTTACGATCTGGATGTACACTGCCATCCTGCTGCAATTTTTTCAGCAGACCCTGCTCATCCGGTTGTACACAAGGCATGGACAAAAAAATAGCCATACCATTGAATCCGCCCAACAAAGTCCAGCCGAAGCAACTGAAATCATCTGACTGCGGTGCATGTTTTGCATTTCCAAACGGCACAACCAGATAGCGCACTTCGCTTCGACTGGTCTCTTCAAAGGTAGCAGTAAACAGTCCATCCGTATTCGTTAATACCAAGCCCTTTTTCGCCAGTCGCTCCAGCCGCGTCTGCAAATGCCTTGCATCACAGGAAAGAAAGTATAGAAATTTCCGCACGCAAAAATCTCCTCCTTTTATCCTATTGTAGCGGTTTCAGGCAAAAGCGTCAATATTCCGGTTTTTCGCAGACAGGATAAAAGGGCGAGAGGTTTTCTCTCGCCCTTCGTATATACTTCATGTTTTCTCAGCCGCAGGTAGTGACCGGTGCATCCAAATGACTGGCTGGAATGTCCAGAGGATAGTGCTCTGTAAAGCATCCATCGCAGAAACCGCATTGGGCATCCGGTGCAATGCGATAGAGATTTTCCATCGACAAAAACTCCAGACTGTCTGCACCGGCAATCTCACAGATTTCATCCACAGTGTGATGACATGCGATTAATTTTTCCTTGTTCGGAATGTCTGTTCCAAAATAGCAGGGTGCAATGAATTCCGGCGAAGAAATCCGCATGTGAACCTCTGTTGCACCTGCGCTGCGAAGCAGGTTGATAATTGCCTTGCAGGTTGTGCCGCGAACAATGGAGTCGTCTACCATGACGATTCGTTTGCCCTCCACCTGACTGCGCAATGCGCCCAGTTTGATGCGAACTGCTGCCTCACGATCCGACTGATTCGGCGTAATAAAGGTGCGGCCAATGTAGCGGTTTTTTACAAAGCCTTCTCCGTAGGGAATGCCAGAGGCCTCAGCATAGCCCAAAGCGGCATCCAAGCCGGAATCCGGCACACCGATAACAAGATCTGCCTCAACCGGTCTTTGCTCAAAAAGGAGACGCCCTGCGTTTTTGCGCGCTTCGTGGACGGATTGACCGCAAATAATGCTGTCTGGCCGAGCAAAATAGATGTACTCAAAGATGCACATATGGCTCTGGTTTCGACAGTTATCCCGAATGGATCGAATTTCTCCATCCTCTACAACCACGATTTCGCCTGGCTCTACCTCTCGCACGTATTCCGCATCTACGCCATCCAATGCACAGGATTCCGAGGCAAACAGCACGGCATCGCCCTTGCGGCCAATACAGAGGGGACGGAAGCCCCAGGGGTCACGGGCGGCAATCAACTTACGAGGAGACATAACAATCAGGGAAAATGCTCCTTTTAGCCGGGGAAGCGCCCGATTCACCGCCTCTTCTACCGACGGTGCAGTCAATCGCTCATGGGCAATGGCATAGGAGATTACTTCTGTGTCACTGGTGGTCTGGAAGATAGCGCCTTGATATTCAAATCCGGTCCGCAGCTCTTCTGTATTGACCAGGTTGCCGTTATGCACTACAGCCAGTGTGCCCTTGACATATTTCAGCGTCAGCGGCTGGGCATTCTCACGCATGCCTGCACCAGTGGTGGCATACCGAACGTGTCCTACCGCACAAGTTCCACCCAGCTCATCCAGCTTATCCTCATCGAATACATCGCCGACCAAACCGACATCCTTATAATAAGCCAGCTCTCTGTCATTGGTTACTGCTATGCCGCACGCTTCCTGCCCCCGGTGCTGCAAAGCATACAGACCGTAATAGGTAGTACGAGCACAATCTCCCTTTGGATCGTAAACGCCGAATACGCCGCATTCCTCATGGATGGACATAGAATCTCCTCCAGACAACTTAATAGGATGTCAAAATTATAGCGGAAATTTGCGCAAATTGCTACTGCTCAGAACAGAAAACTTGCTTCGATGCGGCTTAAATTTATCGTGGAATTTGCTCGCTTTTGACGAACAGAGGGGCTTTGCCTGTTTGCAAAGCCACCACAATAGAACAGCATCGAGAAGAAATTCCCCATGCGCGGCATGCAATGCAGCGTGATTGCCTTTAAACAGCGAAAAGCACGGTGTAGGTACATCGTGCTTTTCTTGCGGATAAGTTATGTAATTCAACTTTTTTTTATTTATCAAACGGAATCATGCCGCGAGAGCAAATGCACTCGATTTCTACGAGGCCGCCCTTGGGAAGTGCAGCAACCTGAACAGCAGAGCGAGCGGGATAATTGGAGGTGAAGTGCTTTGCATAAACCTCGTTCATAGCGGCAAAGTCGTTGATGTCGGCCAGGAAAACAGTGGTCTTGATGACATTGTCCAGCGTCAGGTCTGCCTCAGCCAGGATTGCCTCCACGTTTTTCAGAGACTGCTCCGTCTGAGCCTGAATGCCGCCTTCGACCAGATTTCCGGTGGCAGGATCAATGGCCAGCTGGCCGGACAAAAAGACCATGCCTCCAACGCAGACGGCCTGAGAGTAGGGGCCGATGGCGGCGGGAGCCTTTTCGGTAGAAACAATGTTCTTGATCTTTTCCATGATAATAATCTCCTTTTGTGTTTATTCTATTTACTGAATAAATCAGCGGTTCGATGAATTCAGGGCATTCCAGCTCTTGTAGAGCTGGGCCAAAGAGGATTCTTCTGTCGCATCCTCGGACCAGTGCCAGCTGAGAGCATTTGTGGGACAGGCGTGAACGCAGGCGGGCTGAAGACCGGCCTGAATACGTTCCAGACATCCGTGACACTTCTCCATTTTTTCCCTTGGACGCTTTTCGCCGGTGGGGCGGAAGGTGGGCGCACCATAGGGACATGCCATAGCACAGGAATGGCAACCGACGCACCGGGTGGTATCATACCGGGTCAGGCCGGTTTCCTCATCTTTAAAGAGACAGCCGACAGGACAGGCGGTGACACATGGAGCGTCGGGACAGTGCAGGCAGGCGATGGAGACGTAGGCTTGGTCATCGGCGCTTTCGTAGCGGTAGACCTTGCGGTAGGGCTGCATACCGCACTCTACATCAATATCGTTCTGGTCCATGCAGGCAATGGCGCAGGCGCCGCAGGCGGAACATTTTTCGGGATCGAAATCGAACACAAATCGCATGACTTACACCTCCTTTTTCGCAATGGCGCAGCGGACACTGCGATAGCCGGGGAAGCCGGAATAAGGATCGTTATGTCCGGGGGGAATAATGGAGTTGACGTCTGCCTCTGTGTAACCGTGATACATGAATACGGTTCCCGGCTTGACAGTCCGAGTGGGGTTAACGCCGACGGTGATCTCGCCGACGCGAGTGGACAGAGTGATGGTGTCGCCCTTGTGAATGCCCATGGTTTTAGCATCCTCGTCATTCATGTCGGCGGTGGGGATGGGGCGCATGGAGCGCAGCCACGGAACCTTATGCAGACGGGAATGCAGCGCGGTGGGAATGCGCGCGCCGGTCACAAGGCGGAAGGGGTATTTTTCCGGATCGACATCGTCGATGCTGTCCTTCCAGGTGGGCAGCGGGTCGAGACCGGGATGTTTTTCAATAATGGTGGAGTACAGCTCAAATTTCCCGGTAGGAGTTTTGAAGCCATGTTCCCCAACGGGGATGACCGTTACGCCCTCCAATTTTTGCGGGAACTGGCTGTGTGCCTTCAGAAAGTCGATGTCAACAGGTGTTTCCCGCAGCATATAGCGCACACAGGCCTCTGGCCCGGATTTCAGCAAATCGTCGTCGACATCGAGACGGCGCGCCAGTTCGCAAATAATCTCATCATCCGGACGGGACTCTCCCAGAGGAGCGATGACCGGTTCGGTATATTGGCCGAATCCACCGCCAAACACTTTGAATTCACTGCGCTCAAAGGAGGAACAGCAGGGAAGAACGATGTCAGCCAGCTTTGCTGAGTCGGTCATGAACAGGTCGATGTCAACAAAGAAGTCCAGCTCTTTGATGGCCTTTTCCAGTTCCTTGTCGCCGTTAAACATGCGGAAGTTCATGCCATGGGCGTAAAGCGCCTTGACAGGATAGGGAAGCCCCTGGGCAATTTGACGGGCCAGGTCGTTGCCCTGCATCTCCCCGACGACTTCGTCCCACAGGGGGAAACGCACAGCGCCTACCGGCCGCGGGGCATCCTTTGGATATTTCTCAAAGGGGAACTCGTGGTCAAGGGTGCTGAATCCGGCCATGGAGTGGGCATAAGTCAGGGGCGCAGGAACCATTCCGCCGGGACGGTCGTAGGTGCCCATCAGGGCGGACAGAGCCATAACGGCGCGATGAGTTTGCATTCCATTGGTATGGTGCACCAGCGCCGCACCGGACTGATTGATGGCCAGCGGCATGTTTTCGTGGATCATCTTCGCCGCCAGACGGGTCTTTTCTGCCGGCACATCCGTCAGTTTCTCAACTCGCTCAGGAGTGAAATCCATGACGTAGGCCTTGTATTGCTCATAGCCGTAGACGTTCTTTTCAATGTAGTCATGGTCGACCCAGTCGTTGACAATCAGCTCCCGGGCAAGACCCAGCGCCAGAGCGCAGTCCGTGCCGGGCTTGATGCGCAGGTGCAGGTCGCACTGCTTCTCTACGGCAGGGGTGATGCGGGGATCGACGATAATGACCTTCATGCCCCGCTTCCGAGCCATCTCTACACCGGTGGTCATCAGGTACTGGGCATAGTAAGCATTATAGCACCATCCGAGAAAAATGCCAGCATTTCTGAGGTCGGGAGAGGCAAAATCTGCACCGGTGGCGATGCGCCAGGACATAATCGTGGAGGTGAAGCAGGAAGAAGATTCCGTTCCGTAATTTACAGACCCGAAGTCGTAGCAAAGGCGCTGCAAAAATGGACGATACCACTTATTGTAGCCAGAGTAGAAGGCCACAGAGCAGGGGCCATAAGTCTGCTTTATCTTATTTAGCTGTTTTACAATCTCATCAAGGGCTTCATCCCAGGTGATGGGTTCAAATTTGCCTTCACCTCGCTCGCCAATCCGGCGCAGAGGGGTCAGCACACGATCCTTCCGGTAAATATACTGGCGATTGGATTGTCCCTTGGGACACAGTAGACCATGGTTGGTGGGGTGACCGTCAGTACCCTCTACCTTGATGATTTTACCGTCCTTCACATAGCAGGTCACGCCGCAGTGGGGACCGGGGGCACACACGTCGCAGAAGCTGTTGCGGGTGATGATGCCGGTGTCCTCACCGGGCACTTTGCTGTGCAGTCGCTCTTCTGTGGTACTCAATGCTGGTCACTCCCTTCAAACAAAGTTAGAAATTCGTCGGTAAACCCTTCCCGGGCAAGCAATCCCCGCAGAGCAGTTGGGAGAGGGGCCTTATTGCCGGTGAAGCGATTCATAATGTAGTTCTTAATGACGCCGCTGATGTGGTAGCTGTCCAGCAGATTGATGCAGCGGATCTCACCGTCGGACACCACCGCCTTGACGTAACGGGTATCGGTGGGTTTTCCAATGGTGTGTACCTCCCCCTCGGCATTTACATCGCCGAAGGAGATGAAGTCCATGCCCATAAAGTGGGTAATGTTATGCAGAATATTGCCGGAGAAGATCGTCGGATCTCCTGCCATGCAGTGCCCGGCGGTTTGTCCCTGATAGGCGGCATTGGCCCAAAGACCAATGATCTGGTGGCCACCGGTCATAATGTTCCGTCCTTCACAGCAGTCGCCGGCGGCATAAATGCCTGGAACAGAGGTTTGCATACTGTCGTCTACCACGATGCCGCGGCCGACTTCCAGTCCGGCCTCCCGTGCCAGCGCGGTGCGGGCGCGGGTACCGATGCAGAGCACCAGCAGGTCGCTGACGACCGGTTCGCCTTCGGCAAACACAGTGGTCACATGGTCGTCCAGCTCTTCAGCAGAGGTGACAGCCGAGCCGAAACGCAGTTTAATGCCCTTCTCCACCAGACGGCGCTCAATTTCCTCTGAGACATCCGGGAAGGCGGCCAGCGGGAAGATGCGGTTTGCCATGTCCGCCAGCGTGCAGTCATAGCCTGCCTCCTGACATAGCTCGACGATCTTGATGCCCACCATGCTGCCGCCGATGACGGTGACAGAGTGGATGTTGCCCTGCTCCATGCGCTCCCGGAGCAGTTTAGCGTCCGCCACAGTGCGCATGCACAGAACACGCTTGCCGGGAGTGACGCCCAGGGGCGGAACCACCGGATCCGCACCGGTGGCCAACAAGATTCCGTCGAAGGGGCCAAAATGTGCACCGCCACAAGTCAGGGTGCGATTTTCGGCATCCAATGCGGTGACGGGACAGTCCATATGAAGAACAGGATTCAATCGCTGCTGGATCTGCTCCAGCGAACCGAAGGGGAACAGTCCCTCAAAGGGCAAACGACCGGCGGCATAGTAAGTAGTCAACATGGGGTTGGCCGGAGGATCGATCAGGTCAGAGAATATATGGATTTCAGCATCCATGTCGCTTTCCCGCAGCGCAGTTAGAGCCTGATACCCGGCGCAGCCGAAGCCGACAATAGCATAACGTTTTGACATGGTTGGACACCTGCTTTCCAAAAATGATGTATTACAGCTGTTGTAGTCAGTTTATAAATGTGCTTGATTTGATCTCACGCCGGCGATAATGGTTATCGGACTCGTCGCAGTTCCGATTCGACAATACTAAATAAATCCTGAAGAAACGGAGTTTTTGGCGCACGTGGATCATAGATACATCCATAAGATGTAGTTACTTTTTTCTCCAGAGGAATGGATTTAATCGGTACCTTTGAGTAATAGTTCCGAAGGGTTGAGGTAAGACAGGCGGCACGGTTGCGAAAAACCATGTCGCGGCACAGATCATAACTGGAGATATGCAGCGCAACCGCAGGGTTCACGCCCGGTTCCAGCAAATTGCGGGCCATCATCAACTCTGTATTGCATAGAGCAAGAGGAATTGTGGCCAATTCTGCGGCAGAGATCAGGGTGCTCTGTGCCAGAGGCGAATGTTCTGCCACACCAAGCATTAAATCGTCCTGGAAATAGCGGTCAAAGACCAGGCGACCGCTTCGCAGACGAAGGGAAGCTTCCTCGTGAAAGGTGGTCAGACTGATAATGCCGACGGAATTGTCGGTAAATTCTGCATCATCAATAATCTCCGGCGGCGTCCGCTCGTCAATGTCCAGCCGAATGCCGGGATAGCGCAGATTCAGCGTTGCCAGAACGCGGGAGAGCAGAGTAGAAGAGATCAGCTGAGAAGTATAGATGTGGTAGTCTACCGGGGGCTGTCCTTCCTTTGCGCTGACGCGGCTGATGTCGTTGAGCATGTGCTGGTATAATCCGTCCAACTCTCTGGCCCGTTCCACCACCAATTCACCGACATCGGTGAGGCGAATGTGATTTTTGCTGCGATGAAAGAGGGAAACACCGAGCTCTTTCTCCAGGTTGCTGATAATGCGAGAAAGTCCTTGCTGAGTGATATAGCAGGCATCTGCCGCGAGGCTGATGGATCCGATGTCTGCCACTTGAATCAGGTAACGCAGATCTTCTATTCTCATTTCGGAAGGCCTCTCTTTCTGTATTTTTCTAACATTATATCATAAAAATGAAGAAAGCGCAGAAAAGAGGCTGAATGCCTTACCTTTGTATAATTGCATAAGTTCCTCTATCGCACTCATTATCTTACCAGTCAAAGTAAGATTGGGCAAACAAGGGTACATTGTAGCAGATACAATAAAAGCTTGTTAGACTATGAAATAACAGAGCGATATAATAGAACAAAATTTGAGAGAAAGGAAGCGTCTGATATGTACAATTTCGATAAAATTGTTGACCGCCGGGGCACAGCCAGCGTCAAATGGGACGTGAAGGACCTCTTTGGTGTCGGTCCGGATGCGGATTTGATTCCCATGTGGATTGCCGACATGGATTTTGCCGTTTTGCCAGAGGTGCAGGAGGCAATGCATAAGCGGGTTGACCACCCCACCTTTGGTTACAACACGCCGACTCCCGGCTGTCTGCCTGCACTATGTTCCTGGTATGAGCGCCGCCACAATTGGAAGTTTACTCCGGATCAGGTGCTCTGTGGAATCGGAGTGGTTACCATGATCCGATTCACAATCGAGGCAATTACTTCCTCAGGCGACAAAATTGCTGTTTTTTCTCCTGTTTATGATCCCTTCTTTGCTGTGGTGAAAAACACCGGCCGCACGCTGGTGGATTTGCAAATGGAGGAGCAGGACGGTCATTACTCCGTGGATTTGGCTGCTTTTGAAGAGGCACTGAAGGACGGGGTAAAAGCCATTATCCTCTGCAATCCTCACAATCCTGTGGGCAAGGTGTGGACAAAGGAAGAGCTGACGGCTATTGGCGACCTGTGCGCCAGGTACGGGGTCTATGTCCTGTCGGATGAAGTGCATGGAGACATGGTACTGCTGGGGAATCACTACACCACCATGGGCCTGATTCCCTCTGTGCAGGACAAGCTGATTGTGTACACCGCCATCAGCAAAACCTTCAACCTGGCCGGACTCCATCAGTCTGCCATTATCGTGCCGAATGCAGAACTGCGGGCCAAGGTGGACGGTGCCCTGAAGGGCGCATGGATTATGGGGCCGAACATCATGGCCTTCACGGCGATGGAGGCTGCCTACACTTATGGCGATACATGGGTGGACGAAGTGACCGCCTATCTTTCCGATAATGCTCGTTATGTCCAGCAGCAGGTGGCTGAATTTATGCCGAAGGTCAAGCTGTCCCACCATGAGGGTACGTTCCTTATGTGGATGGATTTGCGGTGCCTCGGCATGACCAGCGACGAGCTGACATTGACACTGGGACGCGACTACGGTGTCGGCCTGGGCAATGGCGGACATTACGGTGCCCAGTGCGATGGCTTTATGCGCCTGAACATCGCCTGCCCCCGCGCAACGTTGGAAGAAGGTATCGCGCGCATCAAAAAGTGCTATCTTGAGAAGGAGGCAAAGTAAAAATGGAAGAAAAGAAACAACACAAGCAGTTGGGCTTCATCGACTGCCTCGGCATCGGCATCGGCCAGATCATTGGCTCCGGCGTCATGGTGCTGACCGGCATCGTCGTCGGCCTGACCGGCCACGGCACGCCCCTGGCCTTCATCTGCGCCGCTCTGCTGGTCATCTGCACCATGACCTCTTCTGTTGTCATGTCCAGCGCCATTCCGTCCAACGGCGGCGGCTACTCCTACGTCAAGCGCCTGCTTGGCCCCCGCACCGGCTTCATCTATCTGGGTATGTTCGTTCTGACCCAGGTGCTGATCGCCACCTTCGCTCTGGGCTTCGCCAGCTACTTTGCGGCGCTTGTCCCCGGCGTGAATCAGAAGCTGGTGGCTATGCTGATCCTGTGCGCCGCCACTATCGTCAACCTGATCGGTATCAAGACCGCAGCCTCCGTCCAGAACATCATGGTCGCTTGCCTGTTGCTGTCCCTGCTGCTGTTCGTGGCCTTCGGCCTGCCCAAGGTCACCTGGAGCGAGCTGGCTCTGACCGGCTCCAACATCATGCCCAACGGCGTCGGCAACTTCCTGCAGGGCGTGGCTCTGCTGAGCTTCGCTACCGGCGGCGCAAAGTTCCTGGCTGAGACCGCCGGCGAGGTCAAGAACGCTGGCAAGACCGTTCCCCGCGCCATGATCGTCTCCACCATCATCGTCGCTGTGTTCTATGCCCTGCTGGGCATCGTAGCCACCGGCGTTCTGCCCGTGGAGCAGGTCGCGTTCCAGAACCTGACTCTGGTCGCCCAGACCATCTTCCCCGCATGGCTGTACTACTTCTTCATCATCGGCGGCGCTCTGTTCGCCCTGGCCACCACCCTGAATGGCACCCTGTCCTGGGTCACCCGCGGCCTGCAGCTGTCCGCTGAAGAGGGCTGGCTGCCCAAGATCTGCGCCAAGGAGAACAAGGGCGGTACTCCCGTCGTGCTGCTGCTGGTGTTCTTCGTCGTCGGCGCCATTCCCATCCTGACCGGTATGGACACCACCACCATCTCCAACATGGGCGTCGGCCTGAACCAGGTCATCCTCATCATGGAGGTCATCGCCTGCTGGCGTCTGCCCAAGGTGATGCCGGAGGCCTATGAGAACGCGACCATGAAGCTGAAGCTGCCGGTTCTGTATGTGCTGCTGGTTCTGTCCGTTGTGCTGAATGTAGCAACGTTCTTTGTCAGCCTGTCGGATATGACCGCTACTGTTTGGATTGGCATCATCGTGTTTGTTGTCCTGCTGGGCATCTACACCTTTATCCGCGGCAATCAGCTGGCAAAAAAGTCTGCCTGATTGGGTTGTCTGCAATAAGATGAATTTCACCGCCGTTCGGCTTTTGCCGGGCGGCGGTGTTGCTATTCCAGACCAAATTCGTTAAAATGAGCTAAAAGAGAGGAAGTGACAGGCAATGGCAGAAAAAGAACAGGCGCAAATCAAAGCGGCATTGATTCTGGCTGGTGGCCAATCCAGCCGCATGGGCGAGGACAAGGCACTGCTGAACTGGGGCGGCGAGACGCTTCTGGAGCGGGCAGTGCGGTTTTGGCGCACCTCCGGACTGGTACAGCAGGTTTGGGTTGCTGTGGGCGGAGAAGATCACTTTTCTCAACTGCCGGAGGGAGCTCTTGCGGTGCCGGATCTCCAGATGGGACAAGGTCCGATGGCGGGGATTGTGGCCGGGTTTCATGCAAGCGGTGCCGATGTGCTCTATGTCAGCGCCGTGGATATGCCAAACCTGTCACTGGAGGCCGTACTGCCGGTTCCGGAGCACGACGCGGCGGTATACCGTCGAAGCGGCAGAAGAGAGCCTCTGTTTGCCGTTTATCGCCGCAGTGTAGTTCCGGTGGCGGAGGGGCTGCTGGCGGCACACTGCGGCAAAGTGGGGGCAATGCTGGATGCGGTGACTACGGACTATTACTATGCGCCGCCCTGTCTGGAGTTCGTGTTCCAGAATGTAAATACGCCGGAGGATTTGCTCCGTGCCCGGGCTGGAACGCCGCCTATGGTTACGGTAATGGGATGGGCAAACTCCGGGAAAACCACCTTTCTAGAAGGTTTGATACCGGTTTTAGTGGGTCGCGGCATTCGAGTGGCCGTAATCAAGCACGATGCCCACGGAATTTCCGTTGATCACGAGGGGAAGGACACCTGGCGGCTGGCACAGGCAGGAGCGGAGACCACTGCGATTCTCGGACCCAATCAGTGGGCGGTGATGAGCAGGGGAGAGGGCGATTTGGATGCCCTGCGAAGAAAATTGCCGCCGGTGGATCTCATCCTCGGGGAAGGGTTCAAGTTCAGCCATCTGCCGAAAATCGAGGTGCACAGAAAGGCCACTGGTCATGCGCTGATTACCCGCGATTCTACTTTGCTGGCGGTAATGACAGACGAGGTGCTGGATACAGCGACACCTCAGTTGGCACTGGATGATTTTGAGGGCTGTGCAGATCTGCTCTGCAGTCTATTGTAAGACTTTCTGAAAAATTGACCTCTTTTATCGCAACAATATTGTTCTGAATGAGAGCGATTTTCCTGTCATTGCAAGGAAAATCTGCCGTTTTACAAGGACATAACAAAAAAATAAAAAACTTTTGAAAAAAGTGATTGACAATTGCTGAAAGCTTTGCTATAATAACCATCGTCGCTGATGAAGCGAGCAACGGGAGCATAGCTCAGCTGGTTAGAGCACATGCCTTACAAGCATGGGGTCACAGGTTCGAGTCCTGTTGCTCCCACCATATGGCCCGGTAGTTCAGTTGGTTAGAACGCCAGCCTGTCACGCTGGAGGTCGACAG